>CBDDIZ010000028.1:0-207193 GCA_965229305.1 Bryobacteraceae bacterium
CTGACGCTCGTCCAGACCTTCGGCCATAAACTCTTCCACCGTCCGCGGACCGCCCTGGGGCGCCTCAATGCGCGCCGGACCGTCCGGCGACGTCGCCGCCGCGGTGGCCGCGCCCTCGAGAGCCTTCGCCTCGCCGCCGCTGAGCTCCGTCCCCGACGCCTCTGCGGCGGTTTCCTCACCCGCCTCGGCGCCACCTTTACGCTTCGACTTTACCAAGCCCTTCTTCGCGCTCTTCGCCTTCGCACGCTTGCGCAGGACGATGACTACCGCCGCCAGCAGTGTGATCAGCAGTAAGAACAGCCCCGCACCGGCCAGCGCCAGGATCTTGGGATCCTGCAGCGGTTTTGGGCAGCCAACCGAGGTTCAATCCGTTCGCCCGGACCCGCCGTCTGCGGCTTTACAGGCGCCGGCGGGGGAGGCGTGTGCAGCGTCGCGTCGAAGGGCAACGTCTCGACGATCACCTGATCGCCCCGGTCGCTCGACGCGCCTACCGCCCCCATCACCACCTCGCGAATCGACTTGAGCTGTGCTGCGGGAACCGGCTCCAAAATGCGCTTCGCCGCGGGCCCTGCGCCCTCCCAGCGAATCGCCTGATCCACCAAGACGGCGAGCGACAACCGCCGCGTCACCCCCTTGTGGCGTCTTCGTCTTGCGCACCACGCGGCTCGATTGGAACGTTATATTCTCCGTGCGCCGGCTGACGTTGGTGGCGGCGTTGCCCAGCCGCGCATTCGGCCGCGGCAGATTCGATGCCGTCCCTGGCACGCCCGCTTGCTGCACCGGTGTGGACGAATCCTCGGCGCGCTGCTGCGAGAGCATCACGCTCTTGTTGGGGTCGAAGGTCTCTTCACTCTGCTCACCGCTCGTCAGGTCGACGTCCACCGAGACACTCGCCCGGAACTTCTCGGGCCCCAACAACGGCTCGAGCGTCTGATTCACCTTCTGCAGTAACTCGCCTTCCACCCGGCGGCGATAGGCCAACAGTAACTCCGCCTGTTCGGCATCTTCCGCTCCGGCGGCCGGTACCAGCTTGCTCAGCAGACGACCGCTCATATCGAGCACGGATACTTTGGGCGGCTCCAGCCCCTCCACCGCGCTCGCCGCCAGATGCTGGATCGCGATCACGTTAGCCGGAGCGAGCTTCCGGCCCGGCTTCAGCTTGATCATCACGCTCGCCTTGGCCGGTTCGCGCAATTCCTCGAAGACCGAGTGCTTCGCGAAAGTCACGTGGACGCGCGCCTGCTCCACTTCGGCGATCTGCAGCGCCGAACGCTCGAGTTCGCCTTCGATCGCACGATGATAGTTCACCTGTTCGGCAAAGTCGGTCGCGCCGAAATTCATCTTGTCGAACAACTCGTAGCCGATGCGTCCGGTCTTCGGCAAGCCCGCCGACGCCAGGTCGAGTCGCATCTCGTCGACGTGCGCCGACGGCACCAGCACTGTCGCGCCGCCATCTTCTAACCGAAATTCGACGTTCTTCTCGCGCAAGCGCGCCGCCACTTGGCCGGCGTCTTCCGCAGCCAAACCCTTATAGAGCGGCTTGAAGTCGCGTTCCTTGTTCCAGGAAGTCGCCGCCATCAAGCCGCCAATGATGGCGACCAACGCCACCACCAGCGAAATTCGCTGGCGCCAGGAGAGGCGCGCATAAAGCGCCTTGATTTGATTCAGGATGGGCAAGGGGTTCTCGAGGCGGGGCTACTAGAGCTGCGTCCGCATGATTTCCTGATAGGCCTGTACGACCTTGTTGCGCATCTGCAGGAACATCTCGAGCGAGAGTTCGGCCCGTTGTGCATCCAGGGCAACCTTGTGGACCTCTTCGGACTCCCCACGCAGAAAGGCGTTCATCGAGGCTTCCGCCTGTTGCTGCTGCCCGGCCACTTGCGACAGCGCCTCTTTGAAAATGCCGCCGAAGCCTTCACCCGCCGGCGTCCCGGATGACGCTGCTCCGGTCCCGGGCAGCGTCGGGAACTGGATCCTGTCCACAATCGAGCGGATTGGGTCCATTGCGCGTTAGCCTCGCACCAAGTCGATGGACCGATTGAGCATGTCTTTGATCGCCGTCATGGCCGCCACATTGGCTGAATAGTTGCGTGACGCCCCCCATCAGGTCCACCATGTCTTCGGCCGGATTGACGCGCGGGAACGCCACGTACCCTTGGGCATCGGCATCGGGATGGCCGGGCAGATACCGGCGGTCCGGCTCGCGCGTGTCTTCCACCACTTCAGACACTCCCACCCCTGTCACCGGTTCGCCCCGGCCCGCCGCTAAGTCCAGTTCATTCTGGAAAATTCCCGAAAAGGGAGATTGCACCGATTCACTCTGAAACACAACGTCCTTGCGGCGGTACGGACCGCCTTCGGGCGTACGGGTCGTTTCGGCATTCGCCAGATTCTCCACCAGCGTGGTGGCACGCTGGCGCTGGGCGGACATGCCCGAAGCGCTCACCGAGAGGGCTTGAAACAGATTCATGGCTAGCGTCCGCCTTCGGTAATGGCTGAGCGGATTTGTTTGAGTTGCCCCCGCATCAAGCCCGTTGCGAAGTTGAAACGCATGGCGTTTTCCGCCAATAGCCGGGCCTCGCGATCCATGTTGACGTTGTTGCCGTCGTTGCGGCCTTCTAGCCCCTCCGGCTCAATGACATGCGGTTGAGAGCCTTCGGTCTGGCTGAGGAATTCAAAATGGGAAGTCGAGATCACGCGTGCGATAGCCCGGCGTGTTGGCGTTGGCGATGTTACTCGCCACAAGCTTCTGCCGGGTACTGACGAGGTCCATGTAGCGTTCCAAATTGGTTTGCACCGGGTCAATCATCGCCGGTGTTCATGCAAGTTGGGGGCCAAATTTAAAGTGGCCCTCTTACGCAGCGGAAAGTGTCAGGAAATTGTCAGCGCGGCGGGATATTGGCGGAGCCAGTCAAACAATTGATCAAGCGCCCGCCGGCGGTGCGATGCCGTAAAGGTGCGCTCGGTCTCGACCTCAGCCAGCGTTGCGCCGAAGGCTGGGTAATAGAAATAAGGGTCATAGCCGAAGCCGCCGGCGCCCCGCGGCGTCTCGAGGATCTCCCCCTCCATCTCGCCGCGGAATACTCCTAGCACTTCCCCTCGGGCCACCAGGCTGATGGCGCACTCGTAGCGCGCCCGCCGATCCGTCATTCCGGCCATCCGCTCGATCAGCAGTTCGTTGTTCGCCGCATCGTTCGCCCGGGGACCGGCATACCGCGCCGAATAAATCCCCGGTGCCCCACCCAATGCATTCACGGACAATCCCGAGTCCTCCGCCAACAGCGGACCCGGCGCGTAAGGTGCGTAATAGAGCGCCTTCTGCGTCGCGTTCTCCTCGAACGTCGCGCCCGTCTCGTCGGGGGGCGGAATTTCCTTCAGCGCCAGCGGCTCAATCTCAAAGCCTAAGCCCGCCGCGAGCCGAAACTCGCGCAGCTTCCCGGCGTTGGTCGTGGCGGACGTAGAGCTTCAAGCGAGCGCGGCCTTCTGCGCCGCCACCAACTCGGCGATGCCGCTCTTCGCCAGAGCGATCATCTGACCCAGTTGCTCGTCATCGAACGCCGTCTTCTCGGCCGTCGATTGCACCTCTACGAAACGCCCCGCGCCAGTCATCACGACATTCATATCGACCTCGGCCTGGCTATCTTCCTCATAGCAGAGATCTAACAGCGGAACGCCGTTCACGATGCCGACGCTGGTCGCCGCCACATGATCCTTCAGTGGGTTCTTCTTCAGCGTGCCGAATTGGAGCAGCTTCTGAACCGCCAGGCCCAATGCGACATAGGCGCCCGTGATCGCCGCCGTGCGCGTACCACCGTCCGCCTGGATGACGTCGCAATCGATCAGGATGCTCTTCTCGGCCAGCTGGTGCAGGTCCACCACGGCGCGCAGCGAGCGGCCGATCAGCCGCTGAATCTCATGCGTCCGGCCTGATTGCTTACCCTTGGTCACTTCGCGCGCGGTGCGCTGCGCCGTGGCCCGAGGCAGCATGGCATACTCGGCCGTCACCCATCCGCGGCCCGTACCGCGCAGCCAAGGCGGGGTGGACTCCTCCACCGAGGCGGTGCAAATTACCTTCGTATGCCCGCACTCGATCAGCACCGACCCTTCGGCGGTCAATAAATAGTGGGGCGTGATTTTGATGGGGCGCAAAGCGCCTGGAGATCGCTGGTCGAGTCGTGTCATCGTGAACTGATCATTCCGTAAAGCAGCAGCAACGCGAGGGCAAACATCAACGCAATCACCACCAAACAGGGGATCGCGCCCATGGCATTGGGGCTCAACTGATTTTTCTTGCCGGCCTTCCCGGCGGGCTTGTACTTGGCCATAGAATCGTCGTGACTACTCGGGGCGGAAGGGGGCCGGCTTCACGGTGTTTCCGCGGCGGACGAGCGTTTCCACGCGCGTCTCGGCTTCTTCCAACTGCTGGCGGCAAAGCTGGCTCAGCGTCATGCCCCGCTCAAAAAGCTGCAGCGCCCGTTCCAGCGGTAACTCGCCGCTTTCGAGGTCGCGCACCACGGCTTCGAGTTCAGTGAGGCTGGTTTCAAAGGGGACAGGGCTGGTGGTCTCTTCCGGACTGGGGTTTTTACTCACTGCTCTAAATTGTAACGCCCACTCGTTTGGCGGTCGCGTGTAACGTCTCCCAATTCCCGTCCGGCAGCGGAATGCCGTCGCGCCGCCGCTCGGCCTCCATCCGACGCTCCACCTCGCCCGCCACCAGGACCTCGTCGTAGCCCTTCGCCGGTGCCGCCGCCCGCACCATTTCTGCCAAGTGCTCCGCCCGGGCCGTAATCGTATTCGGATCACCAAAACGCCGCAAATCGATGGCCATGAAGAAGTGATTCAGCCGCGACGGCCGCCCCCGCTTGCGAATACTGCCAATCTCGGTCGAGATCGCCCCACCCGACAGGACGCCGCACAGAATCTCCACCATCATCGCTAAGCCGGTGCCCTTGTAGCCGCCCAGCGGCATCAGCAGACCCTGCATCGCCGTCGCCGTATCGGTCGTCGGCACACCCTCGGCATCCAGCGCCCAGCCCGCGGGAATCTCCGGCTGCTGGTTGATCGATGCCTTGAAGATTCGCCCGGCCGCCACCGTCGTCGTCGCCATGTCCAACAGAAACGATTCTTCGCCCGGCAGCGCAAAGCAAATCGGATTCGTCCCGAACCGCGGCTCCTTGCCCTGCCACGGTGCCACCAGCGGCGAAGCGTCGCACATCACCATGCCGATGTTGCCGTGCTGCGCCATTTGCTTGGCCCACCAATAGGCCGCCCCAAAGTGGTTGCAGTGCCGCGCGCTGACGATCCCCACGCCGTGCGCTGCAGCCAGCCGGGCGGCGTGCCCCGCGCAAATTTGCGCCGTCACCTGCCCGATGCCGTTCGCCGCATCGTAGACGATCGACGTCCCCTGCTCGCTGACGATTGAGCCGGTCTCGCCCGCCAGCATATCGCCGGCCAGCAACTGATCGACGTAGAACGTCAGCAACTGAATGCCGTGCGAATCGGTGCCGCGTAAGTTGGTGGCCACTAGCGTCGTCGACACCAGCGCCGCATGATCGGTGGGGACGCCCGTCGCCAGCAGAATCCGTTCCGCCAGCGACTGCAATTCTTCGTGAGGGATGAGGGGCACTTACTTCTTCTCGGGAGTCAGCAGACGAATGATCTCGGGTTTGGCGAGGTCCTCGGCACGCACCAGTTGCGCGCTCAAGTCCACGCGTTTGGCCACCGGCTTGCCCTGAATCTTATCGATCACGGCTTTCACCGCATCATGACCCATGCGGAACGGATCCTGCACCACCATGGCCGAGATGGTGCCGGCCTTCAATTCCTCCACCAAGTCGGCGGACGAATCGAACGTCACCAGCTTCAGCTTGCCCGAAAGCTGGCGAGCCTTCGCGGCCAGCGCGCCACCGACGGCGCTCGGCTCCGACGAACAGAACATCCCCTTCAGATCCGGATGCGCCGTCAGCATGTTCTCGGCCGCCGCGCGGGCCTTGCCGCGATCGGAGAGGCCGTATTGGCGCGCCACCAGATTCAATTTGGGAAACTCCTTCGCCACCGTCTCTTCGAAGCCGCGCTCACGGTCCATCGTCGAGGTTGATCCCGGCGCATTCATCAGCAACGCGACCTTGCCCTCGCCCCCGGTCAGCCGGCCAAGTTCACGCGCTGCCATCGCCCCGCCTTCGTAGTTGTTGGTCGCGACGAAGCTTGTGTAGTTCTCGCCTTCAATGCCCGAGTCGAACACGGCCACCGGAATGCCGGCCGCCATTGCCCGGTCGATCGGCGCCACTAGCGCTTTACGCTCGGTCGCCGCGACCACGATGCCGTCCACCCGGCGCGCAATCATCGAGTCGACGATTTGGATCTGCCGCGCGTAATCGGTCTCCGACGGCGGACCATTCCACACCATATCCACCTGAGCCTCGGCCGCCGCCGCTCGGGCGCCGTTCTCCACCGCCACCCAAAACAAATGCGACGTCGCCTTCGGAATCACCGCAATGAGCTTTTTGCCCTTCTGCTGGCAGGCGGGCAACAGGACCAGCAACAGGGCTGGCAGCAGGAGCCTAGCGAGCACACCAGCCTCCATCGATCAGAATGTCATTGCCCGTAATGAAGCGCGCCGCATCCGAGCACAGAAACGCGGCCAGCGAACCGATGTCTTTCACCTGGCCCCACTGGCCCAGCGGAATGTTCGCCAGGAATTGCGCGTTCTGCTCCGGATTCTCCGTAATCGGCAGATTCATCTCCGTAAGGAACGGCCCGGGGCTGATGCCCACCACTGTGATGTTCTCTGGCGCGAGTTCGAGCGCCAACGCGCGCGTCATGCCCAACAGGCCCGTCTTTGACGTTGAGTACGCAATGCGTCCCGGCAGCGACACATGACTCATGATCGAAGTCATGTTGATGATGCGGCCATAGCCGCGTCCCTTCATATGCGGCACGAACGAACGGCACAGTAGAAAGGCGCTCGTCAGGTTCGTGTTGATCACGCGATTCCACTCTTCCAGCGTGAAATCGGTCACCGGCTTCCGCAGATTCATGCCGGCGTTATTGATCAAGATATTCACTTCGCCGAAGCGGCCGATCACCTTCTGTTCAAGGTCCAGGACGCTAGCTTCGCTCGCCACGTCCACCAGGAAAAAGTCAGCGTCGGCGCCCAGTGCGCGGGCTTCCTGCGTCGTGGCGATCAACGCCTGTTCGTCCCGGGCGGCCAAGGCCACCGAGGCTCCCTGGGCGGCAAGAGCCAGCGCCATGGCCTTGCCGAGACCGCGGCTCGCGCCGGTAATGAGGGCAACACGGCCCTGGAGTGTTTTTTCTGACATGAAAGTCCTTTTCTACGATCGGCGAGCCGCGGCCAGTATCTGGTTGGCGACCTGCTTGGGTGAGTCAATGCGCTCCATGCGAATGGCGCCGCCCGCACTGGCCGTCTCAATCGAAATCGTGCCGATGCTGAAAATGCGCTCCCAAACGGATTGTTCGATGCGGACGTCCTGAATCTTGCTCAGGTCGAAACTCCGGTTCGTCTTGGTCAACAGCCCCGACTCAAACGTTAATTGCGGCGGCGCAATGACGAGCTTGGTGAGGTTCAGCCGCAAAATCGTCACCGTCGTCAACGCGCTGAACAGCACCACCGGCGCCACCAGGTAGAGGATGTTCTGCGAAGCCGGTGGCAGCAGTGTGAAATAAATGAAGGCCCAAACCACCACCACCACGGCTTCCAACATCGCCACGCCGATCAGCGGTTTCTTACTGGGCAAAATAACGGTTTCGTTCATAGGAACAGTCCGGAACGGCCATTGTAACTTTCCCGGAACTCAATTGTCTCGCAAGCCGGCCGATGAGAAAGGCATATGTTTGGTCGGAGAGTCAAAAGCGCGGGGGTGGACCTGAGCACGTTGGACCGGCACCGGAAGTGGTTGGCCGGAAAGGGAGGGGAAGCGCTGAGCCTGAATCGCCAGACCCTTCCCGACATGCACCTCGTAGGCGAGGTGCTGCGGAATGCGTCGTTCCGCGGCACCAACCTCACCGGCGCAGAGCTCGAAGACTGCGACTTCGGACGTGCCTCGATGGACGGCGTCATCCTGAAAAGCGCCCGGCTGCGGAACGTCAATTTCGCCGAAGCCGACCTCGAAAGCGCCTGCTTCGACCAAGCCGATTGCGAAGGTGCCAACTTCGCCGAAGCGATCCTCGACGATGCCACCTTCCGCGAGGCCAATCTGTCCGGCGCGAGGCTGATGGGCGTCAAGTTCCAGCGCGTCGACTTCTCCCGCGCCCAACTCCAGGAAGCCAAGTTCGTCGAAGCGCGCTTCCTGCAATGCCGGTTGCCGCTGACCTGCTTGCGTGAGGCCGTCCTGATCGGCGCAGGCTTCTATGATTGCCGTCTGAATGCCGCCAATCTCGAAGACGCGAATCTCACCCGGGCTCGCCTGCAGAACTGCGACCTCACCCAGATCTCCGCCCAGGGCTTACTCGCGCGCGGCGCCGACTTCAGCCACTGCGACCTGCGCGACGCGGACCTGCGAGGCGCCGACCTCCGCGAAGTGAACCTCAAAGGCACGTCGCTCGCCGGTACGGACTTCCGCGGCGCGGACCTGCGGGGCGCCGAGGGCATCGATAAAAATCACTGGATTCTCACTGTCCTCGACGAACACACGCTCGTCTCTTAGGGTTTCCGGCCCGGCTGAAGTCGCAACGTGCCGAAGTTATTGAGCTGGGTGCGCGTCTTCGCGCCGCCGCTCCACCAGTCCTCATGATGGAAGTTGAACGGATTGCCCGCGCCGCGCTCCTTCTCGTCCAGATCGCCCAACGCAATGTTCAGGCCCACTTCGCGCATCCCCAGGCTCGTCTGGTAGAACTGTCCGGGCGCGAGTTCCACGCATGGGTTGAACTTCACCATCCACTCGATCACATAGCCTTTGCCGGCGCGCTTGGCGACGCACTGCTGTGCTCCGTCGGCAATCCAACGCTGATACGTGTTCCAGGCCGATAGCTCGCGGCGCGGCTCGCCTTCCAGGACGCCGCCCACTCCCACGCCCCCTTGGCGCGACTTGGTGAGGTTGCAGACCATCTGCCAGCTTCGCCCATTGCCGGCCACACTCTCGTTGCCCTGGTGGGAGTTGGTGGCGTTCAGCAGCAATTCCATCTCGTCGCCGAACCACGGGAAGCCTTCGCGCGTCAGTTCGTGCGCCTTTGGATTGTTATCCGGTAGCCAGCGGTCCGTATCGATGCCGTAGAGCACGTCGTCGGTGATGGCGAAGGCGAAGTAGAGCGCCCGGCCGTCATGCTTCACCCAGCCTTCGAGCGACAGGTCGCGATCGTCGGTGGTGGGATGAAACGTGTGCGCCCAGTTCTTGACGCCCGTCACGCGCTCGGCATCGCGATACTCGCCGGGCGAGATAACGCCGTCGAGTTTCGGCGTCGTGCCGCGCCACGCGTTCAGCACCGGTTTTTCTTGCGTCCAACCCGCCGGTGTCAGCGCCAGTAGGAGGCACAGCGCGAGCGCGGCGCCACCGCCGCCGGAGGGCTTCAACTTACGATGCTCCTTCAGCAAACACCGGTCCATCACGACGTCCAAGCCCGCGGATCGGGCCTTCGCCGCGGCCTCCTCGTGCACCACCTCTTCCTGCATCCAGACGGACTTGGCGCCTTTCGCAATCGCCGCGTCGACAATCTCCGGAACAAACTCCGGACGCCGGAAAACATTGACGCAATCGATGGGAAAAGGAATGTCGGCCAGCGTCGCATAGCTGGTCTCGCCCAGAATCTCACGCTCGGCCGGATTCACCGGCACAATGCGATAACCGTGCTTCTGCATGTAGCGCGACACGCCAAAGCTAGGACGAAGAGGATTGGAGGACAGGCCTACGACCGCGATGGTCTTGGCCTCGCGCAGGATCTTTTCGGCGGGAGTCACCGAACTATTATGTCGCCCTTGCTCCCCTGGCTCTGCTGATTCGGATCCTTCAAGCCCACCTGACGGCGCAGCTTATAGATCTCCTGATCCGTCAGCGGACGCCACGTCCCGGACTTCAGCTTGCCAAGTTCCACAAAGCCAATCCGCACGCGTCGCAAGCGCTCTACCAAACGGCCCAGATGCCGGAACATCAAGCGGATCTGGTTCTGCCGGCCTTCCATCAGCTTCACTTCATACCAGGGGTTCGCCCCCGGCTTGTACAGACGAATCTCGGCGGGCGCGGTGCGCTTGCCGGAAATCGGCAAGCCGTTGCGGAACTTCTCGAGCTGCTCGAGATCGAGATTGCCGTTCACCTTCACCAGGTACGTCTTCTGCACGTGATACTTCGCCGACGTGATGCGGTTGGCGAACTCGCCGTCGTTGGTAAACAACAATAAACCTTCGCTGTGATAATCCAGTCGCCCTACCGGATACACGCGGTCGCGAATGCCGCGCACGAACTCCATTACCGTCTTCCGGCCTTCCGGATCGGTCACCGTGGTCACGCAGCTATCCGGCTTGTTGAGCGCGATGTAGATGGGGCGGGCCGGCGGCTTCAGCAGCTTACCGAACACCTTGATGTGGTCGCGGCCCAACTCGGCTTTGGTGCCCAGTTCGGTCACCACCTTGCCGTTGACGGATACGTCGCCGGCCAGGATGAGATCTTCGGCCTTGCGGCGCGAAGCGATGCCCGCTGTAGCAATGATCTTTTGCAGACGCTCTTCGGCCATGGGTTACTCGCTCTCCGGCGGTTCGGGCTGATGCACCGGATGCGGCAGCGGCTCTTCCGCGCTCGCTTCGGCTTCGGCTTCGGCTTCGGCCGGAGCCAGTTCGTCGAGATTAGCGCGCTCGTTGCCTTCGCCAATCACGCCGCGGTCCGCCGTGGCTTCCGCATTGGCAGCCGCCTCTTCCGGCGTCGCCGGACCGTCCACCTCGGGCGACACTTCCTGATCGGCATCCGAGTCGGTGAACGCCAGGCGTTTCAGCTCTTCGAACTCCTTGAGCGTCGGCAGTTCGGAGAGATCCTTGAGACCGAATTGCAGCAGGAACTCCTTCGTTGTCTTGTACATCATCGGCTTGCCGACGACGTTCTTCCGCCCTGCTGAGGCAATCAGCTTGCGATCCAGCAGCGTCTTCATCACGCCGCCGCCTTGCACACCGCGAATCTCCATGATCTCCGGACCCGTCGCGGGCTGCTTGTAGGCGATCACCGCGAGCGTTTCGAGCGCCGCCAGCGACAGCTTCAGCGGCGGCTTCATCTTCTTGACGAACGTCCGCAGCGCTTCATGATGCTCGGGCTTGGTGCCCATCTTGTAGCCGCCGGCGAGTTCACGAATCGTTAGCCCGTGGTCGGCTGCTTCGTACTGCTCCACCAGCTTGTCGAGGCCCTTTTGCACTTGGTCCAGCGGACGCTCGATCGCCGCGGCAATCTGCTGCGCGGACAAGGGCTCTTCGGTGATATAGACGATGGCTTCGAGCAGCCCACGCAACTCGCGCTCGGCTACTTCGATGACATTGAACGCTGATTCGGAGACGGCTTCGGAAAGGAAGTCCTCACCGAGCACTTCCTCCGCGGTTCCCTCGTCAGGCTCCAGCGCCGGGCTTTCTTCGGCAACGGCTTCGTTCGGTGTCGGAGCCTCCTGTGACGCAGTCTCGTCGGAGGTTGGTTGCGCTTCCACCGCCGACGTTTCTTCGGCAATGGCTTCGTTTGGTGTCGAGGGCTCTTCCTCGGGCGACGCGACGTCTTGCGCAGGTTCAGAGGACGGTGCCGCTGCTTCGATCGACGCTTCTTCGGTCACCTCTTCGGTCACCGCGGCGGCAGGTACAGCGTCGTCTGAAGCTGGCTGCGGCTCAACCGCCGGCGCAACGGGCTCCTCGGCGGCTGTCGCCTCCGCAGCCGACTCGGCTTGTTCAGGCGCGGTCGTTTCCTGCACCGATTCCTCGGCGACCGTCTCTTGTCCAGTCTGTTCCATCTTACTTACGTATATTCCTCTTGGAGGCCCGCCAAGGCTGCATCCGAACCCATGGTTTCCTCAAACTGCGCCGACTTGCGCAGGGCGATCTCGCCAAAGGACTCCTTCTGTACCAACTCCAACGCCTGCCGCTTCACCAACTCCAGCAAGGCCAGGAATAAGCAGACCATACCACGGCGCGACTTCTGCGCCTCGAACAATTCTCGCGCCGAAACGGCTTCGCTGCGGCCCTTCGCTTTGAAGATATTGCGCAGCATCGCGATCATGTCCGGGACGCTCACATCTTCTTTTTCCAGGCTGTAGACGGGGCGCGATTTCGCGCGCTCCAGCAGTTCCTGGAACGTCTTCACCAGGTCATGCAGCGAAACGGCTAAGCCGGGGTCTTCGTCCTCGGCCGTGAATTGGGCAATGGTCGGGTTCGACCAGATCGCCTCTTCAATCAGGCGCTTCTGGTGGAGCATTTCGGCCGCGTTCTTGAAACGCTCATGTTCGAGCAGGCGGTCGACGAGTTCTTTGCGCGGGTCCTCTTCCGGAGAAATCTTTTCGAGCTCCGGATCCACCGGCAGCAACATTTTGGATTTGATGTGAATCAGGGTGGCAGCCATATAAACGAACTCCGCGGAGAGTTCGATATCCAGCGCCGCCGCCTGGTGCATGTACTCCATGTACTGCGAGGTGATGGTGGCGATCGGAATGTCGTAGATATCGATCTTCTGCTTGCGGATGAGGTCAAGCAGGAGGTCGAGAGGTCCATCGTACTGTTGCAGGTGGACGTTGAAGGGGACGGAAGACACTCTTCACGCTACTGTAGCAAGTTGGCTCGGGGAGGTCTACGAGCGCCGGTTAACTGTTTGATATGAATAGCGATCTGCTCCCAGCGGAGGCCTTGACGGGTGTTGGTACAAATCCACAGACGGCCCTGCCGCGCATACTCGCTCGCCACGCGTGGATTGGCGTTCGCGTCCCCCGGCCACAGGGCACTGCGCAAGGCTGGTTCGCACCGCTGGCGGGGTGCCTGTTCATTCGTGGAGAGGGCAACGCCCAGCACAAATGCTACAGAAAGCAGCATGTTGGCAACCTATGACGATTTCGTTACAAAGTCAAATCTATTTGGTTACAACGATTTTGTTGTAGCCTGACCCCGTGGTGTTCTTATCGCTCCTCCTCCTGAATTCTGCGCTTGATGTGGGTGTCGCAAAAGTAGACATCACCCCGCCGGTCGGCATGCCTCTGGCCGGCTATTACTCCACCCGCCTGGCCACCGGCACTCATGACCCGCTCTGGGCCAAAGCGATTGTCGTCCGTGACGGCGATCAAGTCGCCGCCCTGGTCGCCTGCGACCTCACCAACCTCCCCCCGGAGGTGATTGAGCAGGCGCGCGCCCTCATCGGCCTGCCGGAAGGCCGGGTCATGATCAGCGCCACCCACTCCCACACCGGCCCCCTGCTCAGCACCGCCTCCAGCCGCAACTCGGCCTACGGCGGCGACCTTCCCGTCGTCACCGCCTACATGAAAGAACTCCCCCGCCGCATGGCGGCCGCCGTTACACAGGCCATTCAAGCCGCCGCGCCCGCCTCGGTCACCTGGGGCGTCGGCCACGAGACCTCGGTCGCCTTCAACCGCCGCTTCCACATGAAAGACGGCACCGTCGGCTGGAACCCCGGCAAGTTGAACCCTGGCATCATCCGCCCCGCGGGGCCGATCGACCCGGACCTGAACGTCGTCTTTTTCTCCACCCCCGCCGGCAAACCGCTCGCCACTTACGTCAACTACGCCCTCCACCTCGACACCGTCGGCGGCACCGAGTTCTCCGCTGACTATCCGTTCGAGCTCGCCGAAGTCCTCGGCAAGGTGAAAGGCCCCATGGTCACGCTATTCACCATGGGCACCTCCGGCAACATCAACCACATCGACGTCTCGAAGAAAGAGCCGCAGAAGGGCCACGGGGAAGCTGGGCGCATTGGCACGGTGCTGGCTGGAGAAGTCATTAAGACCTACACCCGCCTCCAACCCACCACCGGAAGCCTCCGCACGGCCACCACGCAGGTCGAACTCGCCCTGCCGACGGTCAACGAAGAAGAGGTCGCTAAGGCCAAGCAGGTGGCGGCCCAGGTCAGGGGCGGCGGTCCTCAGCCGAAGTTTCTCGAGACGGTGAACGCCTTCAAGGTCCTCGATGTCGCTGAGCGGCAAGGCAAGCCCTGGTCCGCCGAAGTACAGACCATCGCTCTCGGCCAGGACCTCGCCTGGGTAGCGCTTCCCGGCGAAGTCTTCGTCGAACTCGGCCAGCGAATCAAGCGCGAGTCGCCCTTCAAACACACCATCGTCGTAGAACTGGCGCACGGTCCCATTACCTACTTCCCGAACGACGTCGCCTTCGATCAGGGTAATTACGAAGTCGTGACCTCGCGCGGCGCCCGAGGTTCAGGCGAGCGGCTGGCGGACGCCGCGATCGCCCAGTTGAAATCCGTCTACGCGCAAACGCGCTAGCTGGCCATCTCGGACTCGAGCGTCGCCTGCAACGCGTCGCCGCCCGCCTGCAGCGCGAGCGCATCCCACCGCTGCTGATCGGTCAGCCGGCCCTGGCGCACCAGGTATTCGCCCAACGGCAAGCCCGGCGGCTTGCTTTGCACGGCCCGCCGAACCTGGTCGCGCGTCAGGTAGCCCAGATCCACGAGGATTTCGCCCAATAGCCGCTTATGGACCATCAAGGCTGCCCGGCTCGGATAGGCGTGGGCCGTCTTCACCCAGCGCAGCGGTTCGCCGCGCAGCTTGGCGCGTGCGAACTGATGCAGCGCGCGGAAGGTGGCCAGCAGGTTGATCGCATTGCCCCACACCATCCGCAACGGCACGCCAAGCGCGAACATCGGCCCGTAAAGACGCGAAGAGTACGCCATGCGGATCAGCAGCCGATAGGACTGCATCACGAAGCCCACGCCGATCAGAGAAGGGAACGGCATCGCCTGCACGGGTACTCGCCAGCCGCACGCCCCCGCGATCCAGCACAGGTTGCAGACGAAGGTCAGTGGATTGCCCAATAGACCCTTGCGGTCGCGCCACCACCAGTAGCGCCGCACCCAATCGCCGCGCCAGCCATTCATCTCCCAGCTCTGCAGTGCAATGCCGGTGATCCAGCGGGTCCGCTGCTTCACGGCCGGCCAGAAAGCCCGTGGGAAGTATTCGCGCGTGGCCATCAAGCGGCCTCGCTCCCACCGGACGGGCAGCATGCGCTGCCGCCCTCCCAACTCCTGCACCCGCCGACCCAGCTCATAGTCTTCGGTAAGCGACCCAGGCTGAAAGATCTGGTTCTCGCCGGTTTCGGCGATCCGCTTGATCATCTCGCGCGAGAGCCCCGTCCCGACGCCACAAGAAGGCAAAAAGCCCCCCAGATAGACCCGGGCCGGCAGGTCCTTCGCCTGGGACTCGGCGAACTCATCGCAGTAAACACCATGTGTCAGGTTCGAGAACGGGGTCGGCAGCGCGAGCACTGGCACCTGCACCATCTCGGCGTCCTGCATCTCCGCCGCCAGCCAGCGCAGTTCGCTCGGATGGATCATGTCCTCCGCATCGTGGATCACGACGATGTCGAAGCGCGTTCGCTGCTTTTCTTCGTGCAGCAGCAAATGCTGCATGGTCCAGTTCAGGCAGTCGGCTTTATTGGTGGGGCCATCATGCGGGCAGACGGCCAGATGGACTCGATGGTGCTTGGCCTGCACTCCGCGTACTGTTTGCAGCGTGGCCGGATCGTTCGGATAGGCTCCGACGAAGAAGTCGAAATGCGCGTAATCAATGACGGAGAGGTTGTGCTCCAGCATTTGCGCGATGACATCGGACTCATGCCAGCACGGCACGAGAATGGCAACGCGCGGCGCGGGGCTTAGACGCAGAAGCGCAGCCCGCCGTGAGGGACGAGAACGCCGCGTTGCCCAACGATGGAGCGCCGCCAAGTCTATGAGTAGGTCATCGAAGCCGCTGATCGCAATCCAGATGGCCAGGATCGTCAAAAGCCAGCCGGCGCCGGCGTCGAGAAAATGCACCCGTTAATAAGTGGATCGAGCGGGCGATTCTTCTCATATATTTTTCGCCGGTCGGTTTGGCTTGATTAAAGAGTCTTTAGCGAGCGGCCCGAGAGACTTCGAGTTCGGTCCGGAATTCGGAGAGCAGGCGTTCGGCCTCGTCTCCGGAGATTTCGAGGCGGTCGAGGGCGGGCTCGCAGAGTTGCCGGTCACTGAGCGAGCCGTCGATCTCGGTGGGGGCAATCCCGAAACCTAAGCGGTGCGCGCAATCGTCAGCCACCGAAACCAGCAGGCTGAGTTCGCCTTTCATCGGTTGATGGTGCTCGCGGACGGCCACCTGCAACTGCGGAGGCAATTTCCAGATGGCCAGAGCGTCAGCGGAAAGCGCCGCGTGGTCGGTGTCGAGGATCAACCGCTCGGCGTCAAGTAGGGAGCACCCCGTGCGGGCCTGCTGCGCTTCGATGTCCAGGAAGTCGGCTGGAGCACCCATGACGATCAGGAGTTTGCCGAGGTCGTGCAGAAGGCCGGCCAGGAAGGCGCCTTCGGCAAAGACGGATTCGACACGCTGCGCGAGCAGATCGCACAGGATGGCGGTCGCCAGTTCGTGCTGATTGAACCGTTCGAGCGACCAATCGTTCGGCACTTTCACGCTGCGCCACATGCTGGCCACCGACAGCGTCAGGACCAGGTTGCGGAGCTTATTCAGCCCCACGATCGAAATCGCCTTGGAGATGGCCATGATCTCCACCCGCCGGCCGTAGGCGGCCGAGTTCACCAGACGGAGGACATTTCCGGTGAGGACTGTGTCCTGCTCGATCAGCGCCCCGAGTTGCTTGTAGGTGAACGACTCGTCGCCGAGCGAAGCCATTAGCTTGTTCAGGACCGGCGAGAACGGGGGCAAGTCACTCAGCTTGTTCAGGATCGCGTCGCGAGGCGACACGGGAGGGGCAACCGCAAGGAAACTCATCGTACGGTGCATATCGGTCAACAAAATCCGGATAATAGGAAATAGCGAATGGCCGATCTCATTTCGCCACCGGCGCTGCCGACCGTTGAGTCGCCGGCGATTGCGGTGCGCGACCTTTACAAAACGTACGGCGACAAGCACGCCGTGAATGGACTGAACCTGACGGTCCCGCGGGGCTGCTTCTACGGCTTCCTCGGGCCCAATGGCGCCGGCAAGACGACGACCATCCGCATGCTGATGGGGCTAATCCCGCCCACCTCGGGCGAGATCCAGATCCTGGGCTTCGAGATGTCGCGCCAGTCGCTCGACATCCGCCGGCGCCTGGGTCTGGTGCCCGACGACACTCTACTTTTCGATCACCTGACCGGCGGCGAGTTCATCGAATTCGTCGGACGCCTGTACGGTCTCCCGCAGAGCGAAGCCCACGAACGCAGCGGCGAACTGCTCGCGCTCTTCGAACTGGACGGCGCTGGCCGCAAACTGATCGCCGAATACTCCAAGGGCATGCGCAAGCGCTGCGCGATGGCCGCGGCCCTGATCCACCGCCCGCAACTTTTCCTGATGGACGAGCCCTTCGAAGGTGTCGATGCGGTCGGCGCGCGGCTGATGAAGAACATTCTGATCGAGCAGGTACGCCGGGGGGCGACGATCTTTCTCACCAGCCATGTGCTCGACGTGGTGGAACGCCTCTGCGACCGGGTGGCGATTATCCATGAGGGGCGCCTGGTGCGCGAAGGGTCAATGGAAGAATTACGCGAGGGGCGCGAAACGCTGGAAGAGCTGTTCGTGCGCACCGTGGGCGGGGCGCCGTCGACGGAAAATCTCGAGTGGCTGGCCTGATGCCCGCCAAGGCGCTGCGGGCGGTCTGGTGGGCTCAGTGGCGCATCTTGTGGAACTTCTATCCGCGCTCGGGTAAGGTTGCTTCGGCCTTTGCCACTCTATTGACGCTCTTCTGGTACGCGCTCTGGACGGCGCTCGCGGTATTCATCGCCGGCGTGCTGCGCCGTCCGGACCCCACCTTGAACCTTGGCAACATCCTGCCCAATGGCCTGTTGCTGGTCTTCGTCTATTGGCAGCTGGTGCCCCTGATTCTAGTCTCGAGCGGCATGTCGCTCGACATGCGGCGGCTGGCGATGTATCCCATCTCCGAGAGCGAACTGTTCTGGATGGACGTCTTGCTGCGCATCACCACCAGTCTCGAGATGCTGATCGTCATTGCTGGCGCCGGCATCGGCTTGTGGCTAAATCCGCAAGGCCCCACGTGGGGCTTGCTGAGCCTGCCGGTCTTCGTTCTGCTGAATCTGCTGGTGGGCGTGGCCGTGAAGGACCTGCTGACACGGCTGCTGGCCCAGCGCGGCTGGCGGGAAGTCGTGGTGCTCCTGTTTGTGTCGCTGGCGGCGCTGCCGCAGTACGTGGGCGCGTTCGGGATGCCGGGCTGGGTGAAGGGGCTGATCAAGATGGCGCCGCCCGCCTGGCTGCCCTGGTCCGCCGCGGGGAGCATGCTGCTGGGCTCGCCGCTGGCGGTGCCCTTGGGGACGCTGCTCGCGTGGCTGGGGGGCGCTTATCTGTTCGGACGGTGGCAGTTCGCCCGCAGTCTGCGCTTTGACCGGGACGAGTCGCGCGCCGTGGAAGAGGTGGGCGAGCGCAGCGGCCTGATGGAGCGTTTCTACCGCCTGCCTCGGCACTTGTGGCGCGATCCGCTGGCGGCGATTCTCGAAAAGGAGCTGCGCTTCCTGAGCCGCGCGCCGCGCTTCCGGCTGGTATTTCTCATGGGCTTCTCCTTCGGGCTGATGATCTGGCTGCCGATCGCGCTGGGGCGGATGAGCCCGGGCCGGCCGGGCTTTCTCACCAACAACTTCCTCACCGTGGTCTGCATCTATGCGCTGACCTTGCTGGCGGAGGTGGCGTTCTGGAATCACCTGGGGTTCGACCGGCTGGCGGCACAATTGTACTTCCTGGCGCCCGTGCCTTACCGGACGGTGATCATCGCCAAGAACCTGGCGGGGCTCGCGTTTCTGCTCCTGGAACTCGCGGCGATCTTCGTGGTGATGATCGGGCTTAGGCTGCCACTGACGGTTGGTCAATTTGGTGAGGCCTTGGCCGTCACCCTGGTGTTGGGGCTTTTTCTGGCCTCAGTGGGTAATGCCGGCTCCACGCTCTACCCGCGCCCGATCGACCCGAGCCAATCGTGGCGATCGAGTTCGGCGGGCCGCTTCCATACACTCCTGTTGCTGTTCTACCCGCTGGCCTCAGCGCCGATTCTGCTGGCTTACGGGGCGCGGCACTTAACCGGCAGCTCGCTCGCGTTCTACGGGGTGTTGCTCATCGGCGTGGGGATCGGGTATGCCGTGTATCAGGCGGTACTGGAATTTGCGGCCAACCGGGCGGAACGGGATCGCGAAAAGATTGTGGCGGCCCTGTCAGCGTCAGCCGGTCCGGTAGCGTCCTAAACTGTTGAGAGCTATCGCGTGAAGATCTCCGCCGCCATCATCACCTTAAATGAGGAGCGCAACATCGCCCGAGCGATGGAGAGCCTGCGTTGCTGCGAAGAGATTGTGGTGGTGGATAGCGGCTCCACGGACCGTACCTGCGACATCGCCGCCAACCTTGGCGCGCGCGTGATCGAGCATCCCTTCAGCGGATACGCCAGCCAGAAGAACTACGCCGTCTCGGTTTGCGAGAACGAATGGGTACTTTCCATCGACGCCGATGAGGCGCTATCGGAATCGCTCGAAGCGGAGATCTGGCAATTGAAGAAGGCCCAGCCCCAGCACCACGGCTACACCATGCCGCGGATGGCGCAGTATCTGGGACGCTGGATTCTGCACTCGGGCTGGTATCCGGACCGCAAGGTACGCCTGTTCGATCGCCGGCACGCGCAATGGCGCGGCGACTTTGTCCACGAGAGCGTGGGGGTGGAAGGGACGGTGGGGCACCTGGAAGGCAACTTGTTGCACTTTACCTGTGACTCACTTTCCGAACACATGCGCACCATGGACCGTTACACCACGCTCGCCGCCGAGCAGGTGGTCCATGCGAAACGCTCCGTGGGTTACCGTCATCTGGTGGCTGATCCGCTGTGGACTTTCTTCAAGACGTATGTGCTTCAGCGCGGCTTTCTGGATGGTCCGGAGGGCTTGGCCATTGCCTACATGGCGGCTCATTATACGTTTTTGAAATATGCGAAGGCTCGCTTCATGAGCCCGTCACGGTAACGCATGCGAATCCTCCACGTCGATACCGGACGCGACTTGCGCGGGGGCCAGATTCAGGCCCTGCTACTCATCCGCGGACTGCTGGCGGCGGGGCATGATTGCCGCATCTACGCGCCCCCAGAATCGCCGCTGCATGCGCAGGACCTGCCCAGCGCGCCGCTCTCTTCGCTGCGCCGGCACGCCAAGGAAGCTGATCTGCTGCACGCGCACGATTCGCGTTCGCATTCCTATTGCTTGTTTCTCGGGCCGCGGATTGTGGTCTCGCGGAGAGTCGCGTTTGAGCGTCAGCCCAACTTTATCTCGCGTTGGAAGTACCGGCGAGCGCACCGTTTCCTGGCCGTCTCGGAGCATGTGGAACGGCTGCTGATCAAAGAAGGGGTCGACCCGTGGCGCATCGGCGTGGTGCCGGACGGCACCCCGCTGTTGCCCGAATCGAGCCACGAGCCGGGCCGGGTGGTGACGCTGGGTTCCCCCGATCCACGCAAGGGCGGGGAACTGATCGAGCAGACCGAAGCGAAGCTGGGGCAGCTGATTCACCGGTCCACGGATCTGGCGGCGGACCTCGCCACGGCTAGCGTTTTCGTCTATGCGAGCGATATGGAAGGTCTGGGGTCGGCCGCCCTATTGGCGCAATCGGCCGGGGTGCCGGTGGTGGCGAGCCGCGTGGGGGGGCTGCCGGAGGCGGTACTGGAAGGAGAGACAGGCTTGCTGGTGGACCAGACAGCTGAGGCGTTTGCGGAGGCGATCGGCGGTCTGTTGGCCGCACCCGAACGCGCGCGGGCGCTGGGCCAAGCGGGCCGGCAGCGAGTAGCCGAGCACTTCAGCGTGGAGCGGCTGATCGCGCGTACACTCGAAGAGTACGAACGTGCCCTCGCATGATCCAACCTGACGTCTTTCTTGCTGCCGTGGCCGGCTTGCTGATCGGCAGCTTCCTCAATGTCTGCATCCATCGTTGGATTCACGATCAGTCGGTAGTGACGCCGCGCTCGCGCTGCCCGAAGTGCGAAAAGCAGATCGCCTGGTACGACAACATTCCGTTGCTGAGCTATGTGCTGCTGAAAGGGCGTTGCCGGGCTTGCGGCGCCGGGATTTCGATTCGCTATCCACTCGTGGAGCTATTGACGGCGGTTTGTTTTGCGTCGGCGGTCTGGCAGTTGGGCGTCACGGCGGATGCAGCGAAACTCTGCGTCTACAGCGCGCTGGTGGTGGGGTGCATCTTTGCCGACTTCGCCGAGCGGATTCTGCCGGATGAGTTCACCCTGGGCGGGGCCGTGATCGGACTGGTATTTGCGGCCTTCCTGTATCTGCCCCAGGGTCTACCAAGCTTGTTTCTTCCGATGACCTGGCCGGAGCCGGTGCGTTCGGTGATTGAGGCACTGTTCGGCGGCGGCTTTCCGTCGCTTTCCATCTTCATTGTGGGAGAACTCTACTACTGGCTGCGGAAGAAAGACGGGCTCGGCTTGGGCGACGTGAAGATGATCGCGATGATGGGAACTTTCTACGGTTTGGGCCCCACGCTGTTGGCTTTACTCGCTGGCTCTCTGGGAGGATCCATCATCAGCCTGGCGTTCCTTTACCTGGCGAAGAAGGATTCGGGTAGCTATGAACTGCCATTCGGTTCGTTCCTGGGCATTGCGTCCTTGCTGCTGGTGCACGGGCAACGTTTCGCGCCGGGCGGGTGATTCCTTAGTACACTGTGAAAGTTACGATGCAAGAGTTGTGGAAGGTTCTCGAACCGGGAACCGAAGATTGGACGCTCGCTCGTCAGATTGACGACTCCCGGCTGCCTGCTCACGTGGCCATCATCATGGATGGCAACGGACGTTGGGCCAAGCGGCGGTTCTTGCCGCGCGTGGCCGGGCATAAAGCGGGGGTCGATTCGGTTCGCGCGGTGATGGAAACCGCCGCCCGCCTGCGCATCGAGGCTCTCACCCTCTACGCCTTTTCGACCGAGAACTGGAAGCGGCCGAAATCGGAAATCGACACGCTCTTCCGTTTGCTGCGCTTCTTTCTGCGCCAGGAACTGACGACGATGATGGAGCAGAACATCCAGTTGAACGCGATCGGCCGCATTGAGGAACTCCCCGGGCCGGCGCGGGATGAACTGCACCGAGTGATCGCCTTGACGTCGGGGAATACGGGCTTGAAAGTAAATCTGGCGCTCAACTACAGCGGCCGGGGTGACATGGTGGACGCCGTCAACCGGCTGATTGAAGAGGCGCGGGCCGAAGGCCGGCTGGGCGCGCTCGAAGTGTCCGAGGAGATGATGGACCGAGCCGTTTCGACCGCCGGGCTGCCCGATCCGGACCTCTTGATTCGCACCTCCGGCGAAATGCGGATCAGTAATTTTCTCCTGTGGCAGATTGCCTACGCCGAAATCTACGTGACGGACACCTATTGGCCCGACTTCCGCCGGACCGATCTGCTGCGCGCCATTATCGACTACCAGAAGAGGGACCGCCGATTCGGCGGGCTTTCCGCGCTTGAACGCTCGCATTCCGAGGAATCCGCCGCGGAGATCGCCGTGCCCGCGCGCTAATCCATGAAGCGAGTGCTGACAGCCGCCGTGCTGATTCCGGCGGTGCTGGGAATTATCTTCCTGGCGCCACCCGAGCTCGCGTTTGCCTTTCTGTTCGTCATTGCCGCCCTTTGTTATCACGAGTACCTGGCGCTCGTGAGAGCAATGAACCTGCCGACTTTTGCCCCGATCGGTTACGCCTGCGGGCTGGTGCTGATGCTAGCGCCTGGCGCGGGACTCTTGGCGGCCACGCTGCTGGTGTTGCTGGCGATGACGATGGCGCTGCGCACGGACGATTTGTCGCGCGCGATGGCAGCGGCCGGGGCCCTGGCGTTGGGCGTGCTGTACGTTTTTGGCGCCTGGCGCACCGCGATCGACCTGGGCCAACTGAGCCCCTACTGGCTGCTCATGGCGTGTGCTATCAACTGGGTGGGCGATACGGCCGCCATGGTGGTGGGCAAGACCATGGGCAAGAACAAGCTTGCGCCTGTGATCTCACCCGGCAAAACCTGGGAGGGCGCCATTGCGTCGGTGGTGGCCGGGACAGTATTCGGCGTTTTCTTTATCGCCTGGGCGATTCCGGCATTTCCGTGGTGGAAGACGGCAGTGCTGGCCGCGGCGGGCAACATCGCCGGCCAGTTCGGTGACCTGGCGGAATCTGCCCTAAAGCGCGGCGCACACGTGAAGGACTCCGGATCCATGCTCCCCGGACACGGCGGATGGCTCGACCGCGTCGACTCCACCCTCTTCGCCATGCCTATGGTGCGTCTGCTGCTGACTCCCTGGCTATAGATCGCCTCGTCAGCGCCGCTACGGTGCGCTTGGGCTTGGTTCGCAGGGGCCGCCTTGCCCGCAGCGAGTGTCCGTTTGTGGGATTGGCTTCGATTGGATAATTGCGGACATTGGTAATCGCGCCCGCGCGGGCGGGGGTGGAATGGAAGTTTGCTGCTGACCGGTGATTCGCAGCGGTCGGTCGTGATGCTCCATCAGCGCAAGAGACGGGCGCGAGAAGGCGGCACGATGCCCTCCTGAATTGCCGCGCGGGAGTTGATAGACTAACCCGACATTCGAGGTGAATGACATGGCTGCCGATCGTCGTGACTTTTTACGTACCCTGACCGCTTCGAGCGCCGCGCTGGCCGCGGGCTCCTGGCTGACGCCTTTGGGATATAGCCAGACCCGCGGGACAGCCCGAACCGTGATCCATCAGGCACGACACAAAGGCGCGATGGACCGGCGCGTGCTGGGCGCGTTTCTTGAGCATTTGGGACGCGCGGTATACGAAGGCGTCTATGATCCAAAGTCGCCGCTGGCTGATGCGAATGGCTTCCGCCAGGACGTGCTCGCCGAGGTGAAGGGGCTCAAGGTGCCGATCATGCGGTACCCGGGCGGGAACTTTGTTTCGGGCTACAACTGGCTGGACGGGGTGGGGCCGAAGAACCAACGGCCGACGTTACTGGAGCGCGCGTGGAACTCACTCGAGACGAATCAATTCGGGACCAACGAGTTTATTCAGTGGGCGAAGCTGGTGGGGACCGAGCCGCTACTGGGGGGAAATTTCGGGACCAGCACAGTGGCCGAGCAAGTGGCGTATGTCGAGTACTGTAATCTGGACCGCGGGACTAAGTGGAGCGATCTGCGGAGGTCGCATGGGTTTGAGCAGCCGCACGGGGTGAAGTATTGGTGCTTGGGAAATGAGATGGACGGGCCGTGGCAGATCGGCACGATGCCGGCGCGCGATTACGGACGGAAAGCACGCGATGCGGCGCAGCAGTTCCGGGTGATCGACCGCGGGCTGCAGTTGATTGCCTGCGGCTCGTCAGGCAGTTCGATGCCCAACTACATGATCTGGGACCGCGAGGTCTTGGAGGAGTGTTATGACCAGGTGGACGCCATCTCGCTGCATAACTATTACGGCAACACGCAGGCGATGACCGGCAACAGCTTGCCGCGCTACCTGGCCGCGAACCTCGACATGGAGCGCCAGATTCACGAGATCGCGGCGGTGTGCGATTACGTGCAGGGCGTGAAGAAGTCGCCGAAACGGCTGTGGCTGTCGTTTGACGAATGGAATGTGTGGTACCGGGCGCGGAGCGGAGACCATGTGAACGGCCGGCGCCAAGCCGCGCCGCATCTGTTGGAGGAGCAGTACAACCTGGAGGACGCGCTAGTGGTGGGCGGCTTTGTGAACACGCTGCTGCGGCAATCTGACCGGGTGCGCTTAGGCTGCATCGCTCAGATTGTCAACGTGATCGCGCCGCTGATGACGAATGCGGAGAAGACGATCCGACAGACGATCTACTATCCGTATGCCTGGGGGCTGCAATACGCGCACGGGCGAGTGCTGGACCTGCAGGTGGAGTGCGAGACGTATCCGATTCGGGGAGAAGGGCTGCGGCCGGATCTGGCGCGGAATGCACAGGTGCCGTTCCTGGACGTGGTGGCGACGCATGATCCGGCGAACGGGCAGGTGGCACTTTTCATGCTCAATCGCGACCCCGGCGCCGAGCGCGATCTCACGATCACCTGGCAATCGCCCACCCCCACCCGGGTGCTGGCTTGCCAAACGCTGACTGGCAGCGACATGAAGGCCTCGAATACTTTCGAGCGGCCGAATCAGGTGGTGCCGCGGAAGTTGGATGCACCGCAGGCGGGGCCGTCGATGACGTTTCGGCTGCCGGCTGGTTCGTATACTGTGGCGCATTTGGCGGTGGGTGGATAGCGGCAGTTCGGGTAGACGCGGCCTCAGACGGCCGAGCGTCAATCCGGCGGAGTGGCGAACGTCTGGGCGATTTTCTCGGCGATCGCCGGGGTGCCCGCGAAGGAGACGTTCGACATCACGGCGACGACTAGGCCACGGTCGGGGAACGTGAGCAGCGAAGCGACGTCTTCTACCCAGAAGTGACCGCTGTAACCGGCGGCTTGGACCGGGCGATCGGCGAGGATGACGGTCTTCAGTTCCCAGCCGAGACCGTAGGGCGTCAGGGCACCCGACGTTAGATGTTGGGGTGTCTGAAATAAGCGGACGGTTCCGGCACGAAGTAACTGCCCGCGGTTGATGGCCATGCCGAAACGAGCGAAATCGGAGGCGGTGGAGAGGAAGCCGTTGGACCCCGCATGGCAGGAGTAATCGAAGGTGGGCAAGGGCGTGAGTCCATAGGTGGGGTTGGCGGCGAAACGTGGGTTATAAGGCGTCGCCGTATGGGAAGGAAGAGCGCCGAGCGTTTCCTTGAAGGTGTCGTTCATGCCGAGGGGACGCAGGACTCTCTCTTCGATGAACGGGATAAAGGGTTTGTCGGCGGCAGCTTCGACAACAGCGCTCAACAGGACCCAGCCAAAGGTGGAGTCGCGGAACTGGGTTCCGGGCTGGAATTGGATCGGGTCTTTGGTGAACAGGGGTACTGCATCCGCCGGTCGCGCGCAGTGGCTGGAGGTGAGGACGCCATTGTCGGGATCTTCGAATGGAAAGCCGGCCACCTGGGCCATCACCTGACGGATGGTCACCGGCCACGGTTGACGGGGAAACTGGGGAACGTACTTCTGGACCTCGTCATCCAACTGCAGCCGGCCTTCGTCGAGCAGCAGTCCGATCGCAGTGGAGGTGAAGAGGATGGCCGCGGTCCCGGTGCGGAACCGGAGATCCGGCGTGGCTGGTGAGCGTTCTTCAAGATCGGCAAGACCGAAGCCCTCGGTCCATACCAGGTCGCCGTCGATGCCCACGGCAACAGAGAGCCCGGCCAGATTGTTCGCCGCTATGGTGGTGCGCACGATCTGACGAGCCTGCCCAGCGGCGCCGGCCCATTTGCTCGGTGGAAATATTTGCGTAGTGGAAGGGATCGGCTGCGAGGGGGGATAGACTTTCGTCGCGGTGAGCTTCATGTACAGGAACAGGCTCGGAACCGCCACGATCACCAGTACCAACGCCAAGAAAATCAGCGAAACCCAGGTAGACATGCGCGACTTCGACATACTCCCCCTTATGTTTCGTTGCCACCCCTCAGCCGCGCCCGGTTACGGTGTGAGTGAGGCCAAGTAGGCCGAGAGGGCGATCATCTCGCGTTCGGTCATGTCCCAGACCACCTTTTCCATTTCGGAGGTCTTGGCCCCGCGGCGGGCGCCGGACTTGAGGTCATAAAGTTGGCGCATGATCGACGTGGGGGAGCGTCCGGCAATGCCGGGGACGTCGTCCTTGCCGCGATAGCCGTCGCCATGGCAGGTGTGGCATTCCAGCGACGAACCATTGTGCCAAGTCTCGGCCAGGCGCTTACCCAAGGCGAGGCTGCCCTCAGGCACGTACGCGATGTAGCGTGTGGCAGGATCGCGCAGTTCGAACTGCTCAAAGTCTTCGGGGCCTTCGATGATCCGCTGGCCAAGAGGCTCCTGCTGACCCTCTTTATCGAACTTGTAGAGCCAACCGGCAATCTGCGTTTTGGGAATGACGGAGGTCTCGACGACGCGCACGAACGACTGCGGCGGGAGGGCCGCGAAATAGCGGGCGGCGACCCAGATCTCGGCGTCGGTGATGGCTCGCGCGGCCTTGGTCATGTTGATGGTGGGTGCGCGGCCTTCCACGAAGGATTTGCGGCTGCCGTCGCGGAGGGCCTTCACTTGGGCGACGAAGTAGTCGACGGGCAAGCCCGCGAGCCGGGCGTTTTCCGGACGACCGTTACCGGTAGGGAGATGACAATAGGCGCAGGCGGCGACGTCGGGGCGGCGGCCATGGGCGACGACTTCCGGCATCTGAGGGTGGTCCTCGGGACGCCAGTCCGGTGCGCTGAAGAGGTTGGTGAGCTGCGGGCGGGTGAAGGTGACCTTGGAGGATTCGAGGTGAAACGGTCCCTGGGGCGGAGCGGCGGCTTTGCCCGGGGCGGCCGGCGGGTTGGTGGGGTAGGCCCAACTGGGTACTGGCTCCAGCACCACGCGTTTGCAACTGCAGAGGACGCTGAGGAGGAGGAAGAGGATGGTGCGATTCACGACAGGACTCATCGTATCAGGGGTGGCGTGGTGGATCGTCCGGGCGGAAGGCTCAGCGCCCTGTAATAGTCGCAGCAGTTGAGGCCATTGGCACAGACCAGGGGTTGCATCTCGCCGGGGGGACGGCGCTTCATGGAGGCAATCCAGCGGTTGAGGCGCTGGACGCCTGGACGGTCGTGGCTACGCTCCAGGAACCCGCGGTAGACGTCAATGAAGGCTAGCGAGGTCTGGTGATTGGCGGGATACCAGTGGAGTTGCAGACGGATGGCTCGTTCGCCGGCAACCCGTGCTTCCGCGAGACGGCCTTGGTGGGCGCGCAGGCTCGCGAGGTTGAGTTCCAACAAGGCGCGGTGGGGGTGATTCGCGGGCAGGTTCTCGGCCTCTCGATGTGCCTGTAGCAACTCATATTCGGCGGCTTCCCAAAGCTGTTGGCGCAAAGAAACCTGGGTCAGTGCATTCCAACTCAGGAGGCGGCGCTCGGGATCAGTGGCGAGGCGCTCGGCCTCGGTGAGGTAGCGTCGCGCTTTATCTAACTCGCCTTCGCGCAAGTGAAGGGCGCCCAGGTTGTGGTTGTCTAGCGCAAGTTGACGGCGGTCGGCGGGACGCGTCCTGGAGTTGAGATACAGCGTACGACGGAGGATGGGTTCGGCTCGCGCCGGCTGCCCCGAATCGGCGAGTAACTGAGCAAGGTTACTGAGCATACGGATTACCTGGGGGTGTTCAGCGCCATAGAGTCGCGTGCCAAGTTCGATGGCACGGCGAAGGTGGGGTTCGGCTTCGCGGAGCTTCCCTCGTTCGAGGAGGGCCGCCGCGAGGTTGTTGCGTGAATCCGCTTCGGTTGTCGTGTCGGGTGGGGCTTGAGCTAGCGCTTGGCGGGCCAGCGCCTCTGCTTGGGCGAATTCACCGGCGGCCAAGCGCGCGACGGTCTGCTCCAGGAGGTTCGGGCGGTCGTTGAGGAGGATCAAGCAGAGCAGGACCAGTTGCATGAAGGGAAGACGAGAGGGGCGGCCGAGTATTTCAGCTCGCCTGTATACTGACCGAGACATGACTCGTCGAGACCTTTTCCGTTCGCTGGCGGCGGTGCCGCTGGCGGCGCAGACTCCCAAGCGGCCCAACATCCTCTTCCTTTTCGCCGATGACCAGCGGGCGGATACGATCGCCGCGCACGGCAACAGGCACATCCGGACGCCAAACCTGGACAAGCTGGTAGCAAAGGGGGTGAGCTTCCGGAATAACTACATCCTGGGCGGCAACAGCGGGGCAGTCTGTATGCCGAGCCGGGCGATGTTGATGACCGGGAAGACGTGGTTTCAGGTGGACGTGCCCAATCTGAAGGGCGAGAAACTGCTTCCGGAGTGGTTGGGCGAGAACGGCTATGCGACGTTTGGGACGGGCAAATGGCACAACGGGCAGGCGAGTTGGCTGCGCGCCTTTCAACGTGGCAAGACGATTATGTTTGGCGGCATGTCCGACCATAGCAAGGTGCCGGTGCGCGATCTGGGCGCCGATGGCAAGCTGACCGCGCCACGGACGGGCGCGAAGTTCTCGAGCGAACTGTTCGCCGATTCGTTGATCGAGTTCCTGGAGACGCGTGACCCGGCCAAGCCATTTTTTGCCTACGCGGCCTTCACCGCGCCGCACGATCCGCGGATGCCGCCGCTGCCGGAGCGCGAAGAGTATTACCGGAAGCTGCCGCCCCTGCCGGCGAACTTTCAACCGCAACTGGGCTTCGACAACGGCCACATGCGCGGGGGCCGCGATGAGAATTTAGGAGCCTGGCCACGAACGGAGAAGATGATTCGCGATCAATTGGCCGAATACTACGGCATGATCACGCATCTGGATGCGCAGATTGGGCGAGTGATGACGGCGCTTGAGAAGACGGGACAAGCCGGCAACACGATTGTGGTGTATGCAGCCGATAACGGGCTCGCGCTCGGGAGCCATGGTCTGTTGGGTAAGCAGAATGTGTTTGAGCACAGCATGCGGACGCCGCTGATTATCGGTGGTCCCGGGCTGCCGCGGAACAAGACGGTGACGGCGTTTACGTATCTGCTCGATCTGTTCCCGACGTTGTGCGACGTGACGGGGGTGCCAACGCCCGGCGGATTGGCGGGCGAGAGTCTGCGGCCGCTGTGGATGGGGACCAAACCGAAGATGCGCGAGTCGGTATTTTTGCCCTTTCTCGACGTGCAGCGAGCGGTGCGGGACGAGCGTTGGAAGTTGATTGCTTACCCGAAAATCAGTCACCTTCAGCTCTTTGATCTGGCGAACGATCCGAACGAAATGACGGACGTGTATGAGCGCCCGGAAAATGCGGCGCACGTGGCACGGCTGCGGAAGATCATGACGGAATGGCAGGCGAAGGTCGGCGACCGGGTGGAGATCCCGACGGTGAATCGGCCGCTGGAAAAGGTGGATTTGACCGGGTTGGCGCGGAAGCCCGATGAGTGGCAACCGGAGTGGATCGTGAAGAAGTACTTCTAGCGGTAGGCCTGGAAGCGAGAGGCCGGCTCCGATCTTCAGCCAGCTTGCCCGGTTTTCGCGGGGTCACTTGGCGGGGGCAGTGGGCGGCGTGGGTTTCGGGGCCGGCTTTTCGTAGCTATCGATGATCTTGGGCCGGGGACCGTCCGTGGGGAGTCCGGCGGCGACCATGAGCTTGGTGATGGCGGTGATGGTGGGAGCATCCGGGCGGGGAAGCCGGCTGATGTAGCCTTCGGCGATAAAGAGCGGTGTGCCACCTGCTTGGTTGGGCTTGCTCCAAATCTTCGGGTCGGCCCCTCGTTCGGCAAGCAGCTTTACGACCAGCGGACTGATGTTGTAGGCAGCGCCGTGCATCGCGGTGTCGCCGTTCTGGTCGACAGTGTTGACGTCGGCGCCTAAGTCGAGAAGGAGTTTGACGGCTTCGAGCGCTTCGCTTTCCTCACCTGCCTCTTCCTGCGGCTCATTGGTGCCGACGCCGGCAGCGGCCAGCAGGGGCGTGGTGCCTTCCGCGTTGGGGAGGAGTGGGTCGGCGCCGAGCTTGAGAAGGAGGCGCATGAGGGGAACGTCACCGCGATCGGCGGCAAAGAGGAACGGCGTGGCACCTTCGGGGGCGACGCTAGACGAGGTGTTGGGCTGCTGTTTGGGGGCGCCCTTGGGCAGACGGAAGTTGACGTTGGCGCCGCGTCGAACGAGCTCGCGGACGAAGGCCGGGCTCGAGAGTCGGCCGGCGCCGAGGGCGGGGGCGGGGTCGCTGAGATCGCTAGAATCGGGCTTGCGGACGCCGGCGAGGAGATGGAGCGGCGTGAAGCCGGTGCGGACGTCGTTGGGGTTGGCTCCGGCGTCGACCAGCGCGATGGCGAGTTCGAAATGGCCGTTGATGACGGCGAGGGAGAGCGGACTGACGCCCGGCGCCTTGGGTCCGCCGGTACCCGCTCGCATGAGCGCGTTGACGTCGGCGCCAGCAGCGAGCAGAGCGCGGACCGTGTCGAGGTGGCCGGCGCGAACCGCGTAGAAAAAGGCTTCGTGGCCGGATTCAGCGGCGGCATGGAGATCGGCCTTGGCGGCGAGTAAGGCGCGCACCACAGCGGTGTGACCTTCGGCGGCGGCCCACATCAGCGCCGTTTGGCCAAGGCGCTCCCGGGCGTCGACTTTGACGCCACGAGCGAGCAGAGACTGGACGATGTCCACGTTACCGGCGCGCGCGGCGAGCATGAGCAACGTCTCGCCACCCTTGAGCTCGGCGTGAGGATCGGCACCGGCTGCCAGGAGTTGATTGACTACGGCTGCGTTGCCGTTGGTGCAGGCGGCGGCGAGCGGCGGCACTCCGTAGCGGTTGAGCGCGTTGGGCTGCGCGCCGGCCCGCAGCAGAGCCGAGACGGTTTCGGTGTCGTCGTGAAAGACGGCCCAGTGGAGGGCGGTGGTGCCATCGGGTTGAACGGCGGTGACGTCGACACCGGCGGCGAGGAGTTGGCGGACGGCGGCAGCGTCGCGGTGCTCGGCCCGGTCGGCCAGGGGCGAGTCGGCCCACGCGTGGAGGGCAAAGAGGAGCAAGGGAAGGGGCAAGCGCCAGTCCATGGCTTATCCGAGGTCCACGCGGTCGAAGAGGTCTTCCACCTTGGCGGCGCTATCGGCGAACTTGTCGACGTGGACGCCGACCTGATCGAGCAGTGTGAGGTGGAGGTTCGCGAGGGCCGTGCCTTTTTCGTAGCGGATGTGGCGGCCGCCCTTGAGGCCGGTGGCGGTGCCGCCGGCGACGAGGATGGGCAGGTTCTCATGATCGTGGAGGCTGGGGTTGCCCATGCCGCTGCCATAGAGATAGACGGTGTGATCGAGCAGCGACCCGTTGCCGTCTTTGGTGGCTTTCATGCGCTGCAGGAACTCGGAAAACAAGGAGATGTGATAGGTGTTGATCTTCGCGATTTGCGCGACTTTGACGGGGTCGTTGCCGTGGTGGCTGGTGGGGTGGTGGGGATCGCGGACGCCGATTTCGGGATACGTGCGATTGCTTTGTTCGCGGGTGAACTGGAAGGCGATGACGCGGGTGATGTCGGCCTGGAAAGCGAGGATCTGGAGGTCGAACATCAGCTTGGCGTGATCGGCGAAAGCGGCGGGGACGCCGACGGGACGCTCGAGGTCCGGGGTTTTGTTGTCGGCGACGGCTTGTTCGGCGCGCGAGATTTCGCGTTCGACTTGGTGGACGCTGTCAAGGTATTGGTCGAGCCGCGCGCGGTCCGGCGCGCCGAGGCGTTGCTTAAAGCCGGCGATCTCCTTGGTAAACGAATCGAGCAGACTGGCGCGATTGCGCAGTGCGGCGCGGCGGGCGTCGGCGTTGCCGCCTTCGCCAAACAGGCGCTCAAAGACCACGCGGGGATGGGCCTCAGACGGAAGCGGCGTGGTGGGCGAGGACCAGGAAAGGCAGTTTTGATAGACGCAGGAGTAGCCGTTGTTGCAGACGCCGGCGAGGGGGTTGAGATCCATGGCCAACTGCAGCGAGGCGACCTGGGTTTCGCGACCAAGTTGCCGGGCGGCGACCTGGTCGACAGTGATGCCGGAGAAATAGTCCGAGCTTTCGGTGTGCTTGGCGCTGGCGGCGCTGAGGAAGGCGGAATTCGAAGTGTCGTGCGTCCCGGGGTAAGCGCCCTGCAAGCGCAGGTTGGTGATGACGGAGACCTGATCCTTCACTGGGGCGAGCGGCTGCAGAATGGGCGAGAGTTCGGTGAGCTTGCCTTGGCCGCCGTGGGGCAGGCCGGGGGGCGTCCAGCGGTCCTGGTCGCAACCCATGGGGATGAAGACGAAGCCGAGGCGGCGGACGGGCTTAGCGGGCGTGGCCGCCCACGCGGTGGCGGCCGGGATCATCGCGTCGAGCAGTGGGAGGGCAAGCGCGGCTTGGGCGCTGCGGAGGAGAGCCCTTCGGGGAATCGCTTTTTTCGTGAGGAACATGACGTTCTCCTTATCGGTCTCCTGAGGAGGGTGCGGCGTTTTCCGAGCGCCGGAACTGGAACGGCGCACTCCGGACGATGCCGAGAATGAGGGATGAGAAACGGTAGCCGTCTTTCTCGGACGTGTTGACGATCTTGCGCAGGGCGGGCGCGTCGGAATACTCGATCCCGCGGCCAAGGGCAAAGGTGAGCAGGTTCTCGGTGAGCGTGGTGGCGAAGAGGTCAGGGTGACGGAGGAGAGCGTCCTCGAGGCCGCTGACACCTTGGAACTCGCGATCGCCGGGGACGGCGCCGGAGGCGTCGACGGGTTGGTCCTCGACTTCGAGGTCGCGCCAATGGCCGATGGCGTCGAAGTTCTCGAGCGCGAAGCCAACCGGATCGATGGTGCGGTGGCAACTGGCACAGACGGGGTTGCCGCGGTGGGCGGCCAAGCGCTGGCGCATCGGGAGATTGGCGGCGAGCGTGCTTTCGTCGAGCGCGGGAACATCGGGCGGCGGGGCCGGCGGCGGGGCACCGATCATGTTCTTCAGGATCAGGACGCCGCGGAGCACGGGTGAGGTGCGCGTGGCGTAGGAGGTGACGGAGAGGACGCTGCCCTGACGCAGGAGTCCACCGCGCTGGCTGCCGGGTTCGAGCCGGACGCGGCGAAAGTGGCTGCCATAGACGCCGGCGATGCCGTAATGCTTGGCGAGACGCTCGTTGAGAAACGTGTAGTCCGATTTGAGCAGCGTGAGGGCGCTGCGGTCTTCGCGGACGATGCTATCGAAGAAAAGCTCGGTTTCCTGCCGGAAAGCTTGGCGGAGATTGTCATCGAAGTCGCGGAAGAGGTTGCCGCTTGGAATCACCGAATCGATGTTGCGCAGCCGCAGCCACTGACCGGCGAAGTTGGTGGCCAAATTGGCGGACCGGCGGTCGGCGAGCAGGCGGCGCGTTTGTCGCTCGAGTTCGCCGGGCAGGCTGAGCCGGCCTTGTTCGGCTACCGCCAACAGTTCGTCGTCAGGGATGCTGCTCCAGAGGAAGAAGGAGAGGCGCGAGGCGAGATCGAGGTCCGAAAGGCGGTAGACGCCGCCAGCGGGCACGGTGGCGGGATCGCTTTCGACACGAAACAGGAAGCGCGGATTGGTGAGGACTGCGGTGACGGCGAGGGTGAGTGCGTGGTCAAAGTCGCCTTCGGCGCGCCCTTGGCGGTAGAAGGCCAGGGGCCCGGCGACGTCAGCGGCGGTGACCGGGCGGCGGTAGGCGCGGCGCATGAGCGTGGAGAGAATGCGCGTGGCGCAGGGCTCTTCCTGCTGGGCCTGGGTGGGGCGGCAGACGAACAGGCGCCGCCGGCTCGGCGTATCCCCGGGGCCCTGCGGCCCGTAGGGACCGGTGATGGAGATCTGGTCGACGGCGGGGGCGGTGCGCGGATAGCGGCGGTCGTTAAAGCGCGCCTCGGTGGGCAGCCGGGGCGTTTCTCCCAGCGAGGAGCCTTCTTTCACAAAGGTGATGGCGATCCGATGGGGGCCGCCCTTGACGGGGATGCGGGCCTTGAGAATTTTCTCGTTGAGGGTCTCGCTGCCGAGCGCGGCGCGCGAGATGACAAAGGTGTGGACGGGGGCGCGGTCAATCAGCAGGAGCATCTCATGGGTGCGTCCGTCGCGAAGCCCGCTGATGACCCCGGCGAGGTCGCGCATGAGCGAGATCTGGATGTCATACTCGCCATCCTGCGCAAAAGTGAAAGTGGTAGAAACCCCGCCGCGGGTGCCCAACGGCAGGCCGGGTAAGTGATCCTCCTGGGTGAGGTCCGCGGCGAGGCGGATGGTGTCGTTCTGTAACGCGGCTTGGGTGCCGACAGCCGCGCGGCTGATCTTTTGGGCAGCTGAGATGTAGCGATTGAGAAGGGTGGGAGAGAGGTCGCCGACGTTGACGTTGTCGTAACCATGACCGCTTTCGTCGGCAGGGAGCAAGGAAGCGGCGTCGATGTCCAAAGCGAGCAGGTCGCGAATGGCGTTTTGGTACTCGGTGCGGTTCAGACGTCGAAGCGTATCGGTGCGGCCAGGATTGATCCTGCTGGCGGAGGCGGCATCGAGCGAACTCTCGAGCGACTTGAGGACCGCGAGGCGATCGGTGCCGGAAGGCTGGGGCAGATTGGGGGGCGGCATGACGCCGGTTCGTACCTTGCGGACGACCTTTTCCCAAAGTTCGGACTCGGCGGTGAGCTTGGCCGGATCGGCCTGGACGAGGTTCAGTCCGCCGCTTTTCAGGTTCTGGTTATGGCACTGGGCGCAGTAGCGGTCGAGGAATTGGCGAGGGTTCGAGCCGGAGGGGCGAACTTGCGCGTCGAGCTTGACCGGCGCGCAAAGATGAAGCAGCAATGCCAGTCCGGCAACGCCTATGGTCAGGGCTTTCACTAACGCCGTATTCTATATCAACGGCTGGTGACGGGGCTGGGCTAACACTTCCGGCGTCGCCTCGTATGAACATTGTGCAATTATCGGAACTGCAGTTGGAGAGGGTGACGCGGCGGGGCTTGGTGGGCGTGACGGCGAGTGGGTTGCTGAGAGGGCAAGGCGCCAGTGACGAGTCCCTGGCGGCGGAACTTCGGCGAAGCGCGACGCGGTTAGGGTTGCCGGGTTGGGTGGCCGGAATCGTACGGGACGGCAAACTCGCCTGGGTGGGAACCGACGGTTGGGCGGACCTGCAGCGGCAGTTGCCGATGCGGCGGGACCATCTGTTCCCGCTGGCTTCAGTGACTAAGACCTTCACCGCCGTGATTTTAATGCAGTACGTCCAGGAGAAGAAGATTTCGCTGGACGATGAGGTGCTGGCATATCCGTTCCTCTCCATCGGGCTGAGCCTGGATCGGCTAAGCGACCCGAGCCTGCAACTGAAACACGTTCTCAGTCACACGTCCGAGGGTACGCCGGGCGAACACTTTATCTACAATGGCCGGCGCTACAACTTCGTTTACGGCGTTTTCGAGAAGGTGAGCGGGAACACGCTTCATTACGAGGCAGGCGCGCAGGAATTGCGAAAACGCGTGCTCGAGCCCTTGGGGATGGACTCCACTCTGCCGGCCTACCCAACTGACAGGGTAGATCCGCGCCTGCCGCGAGTGCCGACTTGTTACTTCCTGGACCGGCGGCATCGGGTGCCAACAGCAGACGATGGGATCACCGGGGCGACGACGATGTTCCCGGGAACTGGCATGCTGAGCTCGGTGGATGACTTGGCGAAGTACATGGTTGCGCTCGATGATGGCTCGCTGTTAAAGGCCGAGAGCTACGAACGGATGACGCGGCCGTTTGTCTTGCGGGGGGGAAGGCGGAGTTCATACGGGCTGGGGTGGAGCACGCAGAAGGTCGGGGAACAGGCGGTCCACTGGCATTACGGATACGGGGATTCATCGGCGGCGCTGCTGGTGCGGGTGCCGGCGAAGAGAACGTCGTTTATCTTTATGTCGAATTCGGGAGCAGCATCGGCGCCTTTTCTGCTGGGCTTTGGCAACTGTCTGACCTCACCTTTTGCTGTGGCCTTTCTCGAGCGGGCGCTGCCGGGAGCGATTTCGCCCGGGGACCGAGAGGCGGCGCAGGTGTTTGTGGAGCACTTTCGGGAGACAACTTTGGGAGGCGGGGGAGGGGAGGCCAAGAAGTTGTTGCTGGGGCTGCGGCGCCATCCTCCTGGACGCTTTCGTCAGAACGACTTGGCGATGCTCCAACTGCTGCTCGAGCGGCAGGATCCGGAGTTGGCCAGCGAGTTGGCCAGTCTGACAGAGGCTTATGTGCGGGCGGGCGCTTTTCACCCGGACATCAGCTTGGCCATTGCGTCGGAGGCGGAGCGAACAGGCGACAGAGTGAAGCGCGACCATTTCTGGCGCGACGTGGCGGATCGTCCTGGCTATGGCGAGCAAGCCGCTGCGCGCGAGGCTAAAGTGCGGTTGGGAACGGAGTTACTGCGTCAAGGTCGCCGAGCCGTGGGCGGGGCGTACATTTGGCGCGCGGCGCTCGAGGCCAAGGCGAGCGGCGAGAGTATGCAGGCGCAGGAGGAACTAGTAAAGCGCCTGCGGCGGTAGTTATGGCAAGTGAGGTGAAACAGATGGCAGGGGCAGGGCTCTTAGCGATTGAGGCTGAATAAGATGGAAGAGATGAGCTCAATGAACCGGATGACGACCTGTTTGTGGTTTGACAAGAATGCGGAGGAAGCGGCGAATTTCTACGCGCAGACGTTTCCCGACAGCCGGGTGACGGCGGTGCGGAAGTCGCCGACCGATTATCCGGGCGGCAAGGCTGGCGATGTGTTGACGGTGGAGTTTACGATTCTGGGGCAATCGTTTCTGGGGCTGAACGGCGGTCCGGCCTTCAAGTTCGATGAGGCGGTGTCCTTCCAGGTGTTTACGGAGACTCAGGAAGAGACTGATCGCTACTGGAACGCCATTGTCAGCCATGGCGGCCAGGAGAGCCAATGCAGTTGGTGCAAGGACAAGTTCGGACTGAATTGGCAGATCGTGCCGCGGCCGCTGACTGAAGGCATGGCCGACCCGGATCCCGCCGCCGCGAAACGAGTGATGGAAGCGATGATGACGATGCGCAAGATCGACATTGCGCAGATCGAAGCGGCGCGCCGGGGTTAGGGCCGGCGCGAGAGCAGGTTCGCGAAGAGACGATACGCGCCGGGGACGCCAGCCGGGAGTTGCCGGTACCAGGCGTAAGCGCAATAGATGTAAAGGCCTTGGCCATGGCGGGCTTCGAGCCAGCCGCCGGACTGCGGGCGCTGGTTGGTGTCGTGAGTTTCGAGGAGCGGCGTGTATTCCGGGGCCCAAGTCATCCAGAACTTCGAGCCGCGCTGCTCCACCCAATTGGTAAAGTCGGCTGGCGTGATGCGGTTCGGCGTTAGAAATACGGGATGGGTAGGCTGCAGAATGGCGACAGGCGAGTTTTCTTCGCTGACCTCTTCGGTGCGGGCCGTCATGGTGTAGGGAAACGGGCCGTAGTTGTGGTCGAACTCGGGTGTGTTGTATTGGACGATGAGCGTGCCGCCTTGCTTGACGAAGTCGAGCAGACGGGCGTTGTGCCGCTTGACGTCTTCGCGCACGGCGTAGGCGCGAATGCCGAGGACGAGCGTCGTGAAGCGGTTGAGGTTGCCAGTGGCAAGTTCCTCGGGGCCTAGCATCTCGACGGGGACGCCTAACTGACGAATGGCGGCGGGGACGTCGTCGCCCGAGCCCATGACGTAGCCGACACGCAAGCGGGGGGCAACTTTGACGTCGACCACACGAATCAGATGTCGCGCGGGTTTCCGCAGATACGTGGTGCGCAATCCGGGCGGTGTGATGGCGCGCACTTCGGACGTGTAGGACGTGCCGCTGACCGTCGCGATAGCCGTGAGCGGATAATCGGTGGCGGCGCTGGCCGGAAGTTGGACGGTGAGGGGGATGCGAAGCTCTTCGCCGTAGGTGCGTAATGTGAACGGGATCGGTTCGGCCGGCAGGCCCTTCAACCCTGATCCCGCCACTTGCAAGGTGCCACTGACCCCCTCGGCCAGATAGCTGCGAAGGACCGCCGTTACGACATGGCTGTTTTGACCGCGCGGCACGACGCCCACCTCCGTAGCAAAGCTGACCGACACGGGCGCGATCGGGGTTTCGGACTTGAGGTTCGGTCTCCACGAATTGGCGATGCGCTGCCGCAATTCGGTGAGCTTTACGATCTGGTCATGATCCTTGCTTTCGGTGGCGAGGGCCAGCGCTCTCTCGACGGGCGCGGCTAGCGTTGCCGGGTCCTGGAGCCGGAAAGCCGGTTCGGCTTCGCGAAGGATTGCGCCGATGGCCGGGGGAGGTTGGACTTCGGCGCCCAGGCGCTCGAAAAACGACTCCTCTTTGTCCGCGGTCCCCACGGTGGAGGCTTCCAGCCTGTAGAAGCGCGGACGGTTTTGGTAGGCAACGCCACCCATACCTTGCGAGCGATGCTGAACATAACCTTCGAGCCCCAACTGAGCGTAGGAACGGCCCAGGACCGCGTCGGTAGAGGCGACGGGAACGGAGATGGTCCAGGGGTCCTTCTCGGTCCAACTGCCGGTGTAAAACTTCTTGGGCTTCCATTGGCCGGGCGAAGCAAACAACAGTGCGGCGATCTGGGCGGAGCCGGTATGCTGTCCGTGCCCGTCGCGGGCGTCGCCGCGGAAGCGGGCAATCACCACCTGCGGGCGGACCTCGTCGCAAATCCGGCGGACTTCGTCGAGAAGCTTCTTCTGGTCCCACATGCGCCAGGTTTCGGCGGCGCTCTTCGAAAAGCCGAAGTCGGTGAAGGAAGTGTGGCGGACCTTCACACCGTAGAATTGCGCCGCGCGTTCGAGCTCGACTTCGCGCAGTTTCCCTAACGCCTCAAAGAAGTCACCGGTGATGACATTGGCGCCGCTTTCGCCCCGCGTGAGCGAGAGGAGCGTGACTTCCGCGCCCAGCCCGCGGGCGAGGTAAGTGAGCGTCGCGGCGTCCTCGTCGTCGGGGTGGGCAGTGATGTAGAGGACGCGCGCATTCGTCTGCGCGCGCTTCCATGCTAGCCAGAGTCCGGGGGCGCCCAAGTCTTCGGCGAGCGGCTGAGCGATGGCCGAGGCGGCGAGGACGAACAGGAGGACGGCTTTCAACATAGTTCTGCCTTGTATCATCCGCTGTGTTCAGGATTTCGTAAACAGAGAAATCGACCCGGTGCGCTTGGCCCCAAATCTGGACTAAAATTCTTAACACATGGTTTGGGCCTGATGTAGTACGGCAAGCAAATCGAAGGGAGTGGTCAAGATGCGTTCCACTTGGCGATGGGTGTTGTTGGGATTGTCAGCCGTTGGGCTGACCTGGGCAGCCAGCGAAACCGCAATGCGTGCGCGACAGCTCGAAAAGAGCGGTGACCCCGCAGGGGCGCGCGAATTGCTGCGGCGCGCGGTCGCGCCCGCGAATGCTTCCGTCGACGATTTGGCCGCATGGGCGGAGTTCCTCGATCGTCGGCGGGACCCGGGAGCGCGCGCCGCGTATGAGCGCCTGCTCGCCGTCGCCCCTTCGGCCGATAAGGCGCGCATCTCGCGCCGACTGATGGTGCTCGATCTTCTCAGCGAAGACATGAAAGGCGCCGAGCAACATTTGGGGAGCTATCGGGCGACTGGGCGCGCCGACCTCAAACTGCCGGTTTACACGAAACCGGAAGCGCCGTGGCCGACCGTGGAGATTCCCGGACCGCTGCGTTCGTTCAATCGCATGGCGGCACTGTCGCCCGAACTCCCGGCCTCCGACGTGATCGGCGCCATCGCGCGCAACGTGGTGACGAATGGCTATCAGGCGGCTTCGAGCAACGAAGCGCTGGATCAGACCGAGTACCTGAAGCTGGTGGTGCGTTATCTGTCACAGGCGCGCGAACTGGAGAAGTTGAGCGGCGCGGACAAGGCGATCAAGGTGGAGACGTGCGAAAGCACGGTGGCCGCCGATCTCTTGAAGGTGCTGGGTTATCGCATGCGCGGCGGTTGCGGCAGCGACGTTGTGCTGGAGACGGTGAACGCCACGCGCGCCTTCCTGACGATCGACTCGGGCTTCCCACTCTCGGACCTCGAAGTGGCGTTACGCACGAATAAGCCGTTCATCTACGACTATTCGCCATCGAAGGTGCCGGTGCTCTACGGACCGGACTACTGGCTGTCGTCGCGGGAGCGAACGAACGAAAACAAGGCCTTCATTGACGCCTTCCTGGAAGATCCGTCGCTGTGCCGCCTGTATCTGGGCCTCTCGAAGCTCGACCGGGAAACGGCCGAGGAGTTGAAGAAGGCGATGCCGGCCAGCAAGATTCGGGCCTTCGCCCACGTGCTGGATTTCTACGGCGCGATGTTCCAGATTCGCAACGGCAAGGCGGTGGTGCCTGGCACAAACGCCATCTGGCAGGAGTTTACGGGTGTGTCGCCTGAGCAGGGCGCGCAGTTTTTCGAGAAGCTCATCTCGCGCGACGACGGCTGGCTGGCCTCTTACTTCGACGGACTGATGCGGATTCAAGGCACGCCGACCTATGCGTACCTCACGGAGCCCGCGCGGCTGAAGCGTTTCTACACGGCGATTCGCGGCAAACTCACCAGCCCCGGTCCGGCGCGTCCGGTATTCCGGGCGAATACGGACATGATGCTGCTGACCAACCGGCTGCGCCTGGAAGCCGACGGCAAACCGCATGTGCCGGGCGGGGTGGCCGTGTGGCGCAACCTGTTTGTCACGCATCCGCACGGGAAATACGACGGCAAGCTGACCAAGTCCGCCACGGGTTGGAAAGAGCCGGACGATGTGGTGGAAGCGCTGTTCGCGCTCTCGCGCAAGGCCGTCGAAAACGATCCGCTGAAGATGTACATGATGCTGAGCGACGTGAATCGCAAGCGCGCGCAGCCTTTCACCTCGCCGATGGTGGAACGTCTCTTGAAGGACTATAAACTCTTCGCCGCGCAGTATCCGCTGTTCGCGGAAGTGCCGACGCTGTCGGAGAAGACGATCACGATGTATCTGGACGCCGCGGCGGCTGTGAACCAGGTGCGCGACGTCAGCACGAAGGCGGAGGAAGCCGGGATGCTGCAGTCGCTCGCAGGTTTGTGGCAGATTCTGGCCCGGCAGCGCCTGATTCCCGAGGCGGGCGCCGATGCCGCGCTGGCCGAAGTGCTTGGTTCTTTTGCGTCGATCAAGAATAGCCGCGACCTGTTCGACGCGGGACGGGCCGGCGTGCAGGCGCTGATGAAGGCCGCCGGCACCACGGGCAGCGATCCGCAGGAACAGATGCTGAACCTGATGGCGGGGCAATCGAAGGCCTCCGACGACGATGCGCACTTTCTGATGGTGGAAGACATGAAGCGCATCTTCGAGTCCCAACGGCTGATCTCGCTGAAGACGATTTTCGACCTGGCCGATAATCTCACCGCCGTTTCCAAGGGCGAGAAGATGAACACCGCGCTGGTGAATCGGCTCTCGGCTCGCATCCAGGAAACGCAACCGCCGCGTTCGAGCCTTACCGGGGCGGAGAAGAACGCCATGGCGTTCGGTTATTGGGTGGATAAGCACATTGAAGGTCAACGGAAGGTGAACTTCCGGCAGATCGTGGAGAAGTCGGCGACGGATCCGGAGCGCTTGAAAGAAGCACGCGGCTTATTGGCGCAGTTCCTGCGCGACACGTTGGTGGGCTTCAACTACATTCACTACGCACCGCCTGGAGCGCAGATTCTAATGACGAATCCGCATTTCGTCCGGAGTCACGACTTTATCGGCATCCAGAGCTCGAACCAGACGTGGAAGCAGACCGAAGTGTTTGGAACGGGTTGGCCGTCCAGCGCCGGTGGCCGGCTGGTGGGTTCGTTAGCCGGCTTGCCTTATGCGCTGGCCGAGAGCGAGCAGAACTTCCTGATTCCGACGCGGGAGCAGGCGTTGATCTGGGGCGATCTGGTGCCGCAGATGATTCTGAGCGCGAAGATTCCGCGCTTCTGGACGGTGTCGGCGGCGCAACTGCATTGGCTCGCGCTGCACATGCGGGCGGGCGAGAGCTTCCTGGCCGAGGCGGTGATCGACGAGAAGCGGCGGGCGCAGGTGTTGGCCGCGCTCGAACGTCAAGCCGCGCCGGCAAGGGCGCGGGAGGTCGGGCAACAGTTGTTCGGCGCGCAGGTCCGCTCGGCGCTGGAACTGGTAACGCCGTCCGAGCTGTTCACAATCGCGCGGCATGTGGTTTCCCAGCCCGGCGGCGCGGATGACCCGATTGGCGCCGAAATCAAGCGGATGAATGCGGAGGCGCCGGAAGTTGTGAGCTATGCGGCAATTTCCCGTGCATTTGGCACACCGAAGCCGACGCTGGCGGCATCTTATACGCCGGAGCTCCTCAGCCTGAGAACGTTCCCGACGTTAATGGGGTACTCGAGCCGGATTCTCGCGGAGAGCTGGGAGTCGAGCAATCTGTACTACGCGGCGCTGGCCGACGAGATGCAGTTGCCGCCTTCGCAACTCAACGTGGTCATCCCGCAGTGGACGCAGAAGACCGTGGAGCGCATCTTTGCGACTCATCTCGAAGATTGGCCCGCCCTGTTGCGGTCCCTCCGTCTGGTGGGCGACGACCTGCGCGCCGACTGGCGGAAACAAATGGCCGTTCAGCAGAAGGCTGCCTTGCAGTAAGATACATAATCAATCATTCGTTGAATCGTGAGGTTAAATCAGTGAATCGTCGACGCTTCATTACGACCACCGCGGTTTCTCTCCCGGGAGCGGGTGGCTACTTGGCCTTCGGTCAACAAACGCCCACCTTCCGCATTAAGGTCGATATGGTGGTGCTTAGCTTCACCGTGACCGACTCCAAGGGGAAGTACATCAACAACCTCAAGCACACGGACTTCCGCGTGCTCGAAGACGGCATCCAGCAATCGATCTCGACTTTTGCCGAGGGCAATCGGACGCCGCTGCAGATTCTCGACAACGGACAAACACGACCGCTGGTGACGCAGGTGGACCCCGAGGCCAAGGCGGGACCGGTGGACGCTTTCGTGGGCACCAACGTGTTCGTGCTCTTCGATACCAGTAACTACATGTATCGAGGGTTCGTGTACGCGTCCGACGCGATCGCCGACTTCGTGCGCGGCCTGGACCGGGCCGACTCGGTGGCCGTCTATACGTTCTCGCGCAATCTCACCCGCGCGGCGACATTGACGCGCGATCGTAACGACGCCGTGGCCGGCTTGCGCAAAGCGGTGGCCGGTGACGACTCAGCGCTCTACAACGCGCTCCTCCTCGCCCTGCGCGACGCGGCGAAGGTGCCGGGTCGCAAGGTGGTGATCGTCTTCTCGAACGGCCCGGACAACGGGTCCATGGTGGCGCCCGACGACGTGCGCGCGGTGGCGGAAGACGAGGGGATTCCGATCTACGTCATCTCGACGAGCGACGTCAGCAAGGATGCCATTTCGAGTGCGGTCTTCCGGCGTATCGCGACGCGTACCGGAGGGAAAGCCTACTTCGCCAAGACCTGGCAGAAGCAGGTGGAAGCGTTCGAAAATATTCGCGAGGATTTGGGCAACTCATACACGATGACCTACTATCCGAAGCCGAACCCCAACGAGGGCTTCCGCAAAATTGGCGTAGAGATCGTAAACGACCCGGCGAAGAAGATGCGCGTCAGAGCGCGGCCGGGTTATCGTCCGCGCTCCACCTAGCGCTTACCAACCCACCGGCTGGCCGGCGTTTTGCTGATCCAGCCACTGCTTGAGGGGCGCGAAGTAGTCCACCACGGCGGTGGCATCGATCTCGCTTTTGCCCGTCAGAAGCTTCAGCGTTTCCTGCCAGGGGCGGCTCGCTCCCTGGGCCAGCATCTGTTCAAACGCTTTGCCGGCTTCCTTGTTGTTGTAGACCGAGCAGCGGTAGAGCGGCTCTTTGCAGCCCGCCTTTTCCGCCAGCGCCCGGTGGAACTGAAACTGCAGCAGGTGCGCCAGGAAGTAACGCGTGTAGGGCACCGATGCCGGCACATGGTACTTGGCGCCGGGGTCAAAATCCTGCTCGCTGCGGCCGGTCGGCGCGGCAACCCCCTGATACTTCTGGCGGAGTTCCCACCAGGCGGCATTCATCTGTTCCGGCTTGATTTCGCCGGAAAACACCTTCCAGCGCCACTGGTCGATCATGAGGCCAAAGGGCAGAAAAGAAACCTTCTCGAGTGCCCGCTTCATCAGCACGCCGATGTCGGCGGACGCCGGCGGCACCGTCTTCAGCAGGCCAATCTTCACCAGGTAATCGGGCGTCATCGAAAGCTGGATGGTGTCACCAATGGCTTCGTGGAAGCCGTCATTGGCAGAATCGCGGAACAGGAACGGCTGCTTATTGTAGGCGCGCTGATAGTAGCTGTGGCCCAGTTCATGGTGGATGGTGAAGAAGTCTTCCCCGGTAGGCTCGATGCACATCTTGATGCGTAGGTCATCGACGTTGTCGACGTCCCAGGCGGAGGCGTGGCAGACGACGTCGCGGTCGCGCGGCTTGGTGAGCATGCTGCGCTCCCAGAAGGTTTTGGGCAGGGGCGAGAAGCCGAGCGAGAGGTACATGGCTTCGCCCATGCGAGTCATTTGCTCCGCAGTGGTTTTGCGGCTCGCCAGGATCTGGGAGAGATCGTAACCGGGGTCCGCATTGGGTGGCGCGAGCAACGGGTAAAGGTTGTCCCAGCTTTGCGCCCACATGTTGCCGAGCAGATGGGCCGGGATCGGGCCGTTCGCCGGAACGACCTGGTCGCCATACTTCTGGCGCAGCTTGTTGCGCATATAGGCATGAAGCGATACGTAGAGCGGCTTCACCTGCTCCCACAGCCGGTCCACCTCTTTGGCGAAGGCGTCGGGCTCCATGTCGTACTTGGAGCGCCACATCGCGCCCGAGTCTTTAAAGCCAAGTTCGCGCGCGCCCTGGTTCGCCAGTTCAATGTAGCGGGTGTAGTCGGCGCGGATGGGGCGGGCTGTTTCGTGCCAGCCTTTCCAGGCGTCCAGCAGCTTAGCGGCATCGCGGCTCTCAGCCATAGTTTTGCTGAGCTGGCCGAGGTCCTGACATTGGTCCGGGGCCGGGCAGTACTTGGCGCGGCCGTAGTGTGCTTCCATGCCGGAGGTGATCTTGGTGAGTTCGGCGGAAAGCTTGGGATCGGCAGGCGCGGCGACCACGAGGCCATTTTTCAGCAGCCGCAGTTTGCGCGCGACGTCGGGCGGGACGGCGACCCCGTCATACTGAGCGGCGAGTTTGGCGTATTTCACCCCGGCCTGAATCGCCTTCTCGGTGAGCGCGGCGGAGATCGCCTCGGTGTCTTGGGTGATGTAGGTGGCGGCGATCCATTGCGCCTGGCCGGCCTGGTTCGAGAGCTGAAGGAGTTCCGTGTCGGCGTCGGCCACCAGCTTGGCAGCCGCGGCGGCGCGATCGCCCCCGCCTCCACACGACGTCAGGCCCAGAGTGACACTCAGGCCGCAGAGAAGGAAAACGGCGTATCGCTTCACGTTTTCGATTCTATCCTGCCACAATAGAAGGTTGCTCAACGATTGGACACCTGATTCGTGGCGCACCCGCGTCGCCCTACAACAACCTCGCTATGACGACCCCGCGGCCTTGGCCCGGGCGGCGGCGGAGCTGAGCGGCTTGCCGCCGCTGGTAACGCCGTGGGAAGTGGACGAACTCCGCCGGCAATTAGCCGAAGCGGCGCTCGGCAAGCGTTTCCTCTTACAAGGAGGCGACTGCGCCGAGAGCCTTGCCGATTGCCGTGCCGAACCGATCACCAACAAGCTGAAGGTCCTGCTGCAGATGAGCCTCGTGCTGGTGCACGGCGGCAAGCGCCCGGTGATCCGGGTGGGCCGCTTTGCCGGCCAGTACGCCAAGCCGCGGTCCGAGGATATGGAAACGCGCAACGGCGTGAGCTTGCCGTCCTACCGCGGCGACATCGTCAACCGCCCGGGCTTCACGGCGGCGGATCGTCAGCCGGACCCGAGTCTCCTGCTGCGCGGCTACGAGCGCGCCGCCCTCACGCTGAACATGATCCGCGCGCTTTCGAGTGGCGGCTTTGCCGATCTGCATCATCCGGAGAACTGGGATCTCGACTTCATCGAGAGCTCGCCACTGGCGGCTGAATACCGGCGCATCGTCAGCTCAATTGGCGATAGCTTGGGCTTCATGGAGCACGTGCTCGGCGTGCGCAGCCGCGGACTCGACAAAGTGGATTTCTTCTCGAGCCACGAAGGGCTGCACCTGGAGTACGAACGGGCCCAGACGCACCAACAAGGCGGGCGCTGGTACCACCTGGCGACGCATTTCCCCTGGATCGGCCTGCGCACGGCGCAGTTGGACGGGGCGCACGTGGAGTACTTCCGCGGGCTCGAGAACCCGATTGCAGTGAAGATCGGCGCGAACACGACGCCAGAGACGCTGCAACAGTTGATGGACATTCTGAACCCCGGGCGCGTGCCTGGGCGCTTGACGCTGATTCACCGTTTCGGCAGCGGGAAAATCGCGGCGCACCTGCCGGCACTGATTGCGGCCGTCCGCGCGACGGACCATCGCCCGTTGTGGGTCTGCGACCCCATGCACGGGAATACGGTCACCACCAGCGAAGGATACAAGACCCGAAAGTTTGAAGCGATTCTGCATGAGCTCGAACAGGCTTTCGATATTCATGCGGCCGAAGGTGGCGGGCTGGGGGGCGTGCACATCGAGCTGACTGGTGATAATGTCACCGAGTGCACTGGCGGGGCCCGGGGCTTGGCGGAAGTCGACCTCAAGCGGGCCTACCGGACAGAAGTCGATCCACGATTGAATGGCGAGCAGGCGCTGGAAATGGCGCTGCTGATCGCCCGGAAAATGCGTAGCTTACCGGCTTGAAACCGTTTGGCCCTGTAATTCGTAAATAGGGCAGGAGTTGAGTATGAAACGTACCATCGTTCTGCTGTTGGCGCTCCAGGCGCCTATGTTGTTCGGTCAGGCGGCCAAGGTCACGCAGGTGAAGGCGGACAAGGCCACCCAGAATTTGATTAAAGAAGTGCGGCACGAACTGGTGATGATGCCCTTTTATGGGGTGTTCGACAACATCACGTTCCGCATCGACGGCTATGTGGTGACTCTAAACGGTCAAGTGACTCGTCCGACGCTGAAAAGCGAGGCGGAGAATCGGGTGAAGACCGTGGAAGGCGTCGAGCGCGTGGTGAACAACATCGAAGTGTTGCCGCTGTCGCCCAACGACGACCGTATTCGTCTGGCGGTGGCTCGCGCGATCTTCAACCACTCTGGGCTGCAACAGTACACGCTGCGGGCGGTGCCCCCGATTCACATCATCGTGAAGAACGGCAACGTGACGCTGGAAGGCGTGGTGGCTCGCGAAATGGATAAGAACATCGCCGGCCTGCAGGCCAATGGCGTGGCGGGTGTTTTCTCGGTGACCAATAATCTGGTTGCCGAAATGAAGTAACTAGAGCTTTCGAATCCGGATATTCCGGAAGTCGATGGGCTTGTCTTTGTTGACCTGCAGCCCGATGTAGCCCGCGCGGCTATGCGAGTCGTGGGTATCGAGTAGAGTCTTTCCGTCAATCTTGATCACGAAGTGATCGCCCTGGCAAGTGACATCGAACAGATGCCACTTGCCATTTTTCGTTTCAAAGGGAGCGGCTTTGGCGACGTTCACCAGGCTGCCGGTGGCAAAGCCTTTGGGGTGCAGGTCATAGAGCTGCAGCTCATAGCCGGTCTCGTGAGGCAGCCCATCTTTGGCCGAGCGTAGGAAGATGCCACTATTGCCTTGGTGCGTGGTTCGGAACTCGAGCTTGAGCTGGAAGTCCTGGTAGGATTCGGCCGAGCGCAGCCAGCCGTAGACGGCGGTATCGGGCGAAATGACGCCATCTTTCACCTGCCATTTCGAACCCATTTCGGCCGTCCAGCCGTTGAGCGTTTGGCCGTCGAACAACGAGACGAAGCCCTTTTCGACGCGTTCCGCGGAAAGCGACGAGGCGATGACGGCAATCAGGATGGCGTGGCGCATCCCGCTATTCTACATGCGCTAAAAGTCGAGCCGGAGCGTGAAGCGAAACATGCGGCCGTCGTTGAGCGTGTTGGTGATGCGCCCGAAGGCAGGCGAGGACAAATCGGCATTTGGCTCGGCGAACTGTGGGGTATTGAAGAAATTGACGCTCTCGGCGCGGAAGGCGAGCGCGCGATCGGCGTGCAGCACGAACCGCCGCTCGAGCGACAGGTTGACGTTGTGGATGCCGCCGCGGCGGAAGGTGTTCGAGCCCAGATTGCCGCGCCGGTCATAGGGCCCGATCAGGCCGAAAGCGGAGCGGGGAAGCTGGGCGGCAGCGGTGTCCGGATTGCCGATGCTGCGGCCCAGAATGCCTGGATCCAGGATATTGGGGCGGTCGCCGGAGACGCCGTCGACGTTGCCGTAGCCCGGCGAGTCCGAGCCGCTGATCACGGTGAAGGGGATGCCGCTCTTCTCGAGCGTGACGGCCGATATGCGCCAGTCCCGCGTCACGGTCTGCGCCCAGTGCGGCAGGCTCGGGGTGGGCGGAGCGTAGGTGAAGCGGGTGAGGAAGGCATGCGACTGGTCGAAGCTGCTGACCCCGCGGAGGTCGGCCGCCGTGCCGTCGGCCGTTTGCGAATAGCTCTGATTGGCGTCGTCGCCCGCCGCGATGTTGACGTAGGAAGCGCCCGTGTCGATGGCCTTGCTGAACCAGTAGGACGTTTCGAGTGTCAGCCGGTGCCAGTTGGGCAGCGTGTAGGTGACGCGGGCCGCGTCAAAGTAGGCGCGCGAGGAGTTGGTGATGCGGCGGAAGTCATAATAGCGCTCGTCGGGACGGCGTTCGTTGACGGTGGCGGTGGTTTGCGGAATCCCCGGGACGATCGCGGCGCGGTTGTCGTAAATCATCAGCAGCAACTTCCACGTGCGTGTACCGACGTAGCCGAACTGCAGATTGCCGCCGCGGGTGCCGAGCGGAAGTTCCCAACTGGCATTGTACTGATGCGAATAGGGCGTGGCCAGGTTTGCCGGTACGTCAAAGGTGATCGCGCGCTGGTTGCCGCCGAGGACGACGTCGCGCAGCGGGTCGAGCAGCGGCGGGTTCGCCACTTCGATCTTCTGGAAGGCCGGCTGATTCCAGCGCAGTTGCTGCAGCGTGGCGGCGAAGATTTCCCCGAACTGGGTGCTGTAGGCCGCCCGCAAAACACCCCAGCGCCGCGGCAGACGTCGCGCGAGCCCGAAGTTAGGGGCGAAGTTATTGCAGTCGCAACGGAACGGGATGGTCGTAAGATGGTTGACCTCGGTCTGGCCGAACACAGGCTCGTAGCGGAGACCGAACGTCAGGGTCAGGCGCTCGTTGACGCGAAAGGTGTCCTGCGCGAAGAAGTGACTCTCCCAGCGACGGAAGCCTCGAGCAAGTTCGCCCGTGCCGAACGAGTAGCGGGTGGGCGTGCCGAGGCGGAAATTGGTGATCGCGTCCCGGCCGAAGTCATTTCGGAAATAGATGTTGCCGCGGTTCGAACTTGCTTCTCGCCCGTTCATCTGCAGCCGCGCGAACTCGCCGCCGAAGGCCAGCGCATGGCGACCTTGCTGCCGCGTGTAGCGGCCAGCGGTGCGATAGCGGTTCTGGACGCGGTCCACGGGAATGGAGGACCCCGGCCCGAGCTTCTCCCAGGCCGTGCCAATCACCACCTGCGGTCCCACGGCGTTGGGTTCGGGCACCAGCAGTGAGCGGGAGCGATTGAAGCCGGCGGTGAGATCAAGCAAGGCGCGCGGCCCGAATGTGCGGCTCCAGGTCACGCGGGCGTCGTGCGACTTGGTGGTGGTGTCGGGGTTCTGGCCAGCCACCAGTTGGAAGGCGTCCACGGCCTGGGTGGTCCAGGTGTGGCGAGCGGTGAAGCGATCCTTGGCGCGCACGTGGTCGAGTTGCGCGGTGGTCTGGTCGGTGTCGATGTGTTGGGGCGCGTTCGTGTTGAGCTGACGGTCGCCGAGGTTCGGCGGCTCGAGCGGCCACGCGCGCAGCCAACGATTCACCAACGCGCAGATCTGCGGGTCCGCACTCAGGCAACTGCGCTCATCGGATCGCGGGACCAGGATGTTGCCGTTGACGAAGCCGCGCTGCATCTGGCGCGAACCATCGAAGCTGAAGAAGGTCCGCGAGGTGACCGGTACGAGCAACCGCAGACCGAACACGTTCTCTCGCGCGGGCTTCACGCCGCCGACCTGGAAGAAGCTGCGGGCCGAAAAGATACTGTTGTTGTGCGTCCAGAAGGCGCTGCCGTGAACGCCCGCAGGCTTACGCGTCGTGCTGAGGTGTACCGGGCCGACGGGCGCATTGCCGTACTCGGCGCCATAGAAGCGCGCATCGGACTTGAACTCGCCGACAATGGTCGCGGTGGTGCCGAGCCGCTTGTTGCTTTCCTTGAGTGCGTTGTTGTCAAGCAGCGTGATGGCGACGTTCTCGTTGCGCTTGCTTTCGCCGCTTTCCGCATTGGTCTTGCCGAGCAGGTTGAGGTCGGTCCGGCGTTCGGACGCAACTGCTTCAGCCGCCGGTTTCGCAGGGGCGGCCGGCTTATCGGCCGCGGCCCAGGCGCCCGGCGGGGCGAGCAGGAGCGGGAGAAGGATCGAGGTCAACTCTCAGGATAACGTCACATCGTCACAACGTCGAAATGAAAGCGCTCCGGCGGCAGCGACGAAACCGGATCCGGGTTCATCGATGCCCATGTGCCGTAGGCCGTATTGGCCACCGTGCCGTTCAGATACAGCAGAAACTGGTTTGAGAAACAGGCGATCGGCGGCGGCTGGCGGAAGGTGAGCCGAAGACCGACGGCGCTTTCGAGCGACCCCGCTTCAAACTTCACCTCTTTGTCTTTCAGGAGGTCGACAAAGCTCTTGCGGCCGGCATGTGGCCACACGTCCCCGCGCAGGAAAGGGCGAAGTTGGGCGTTTAGTTCAAAGGTGGTTTCGCACTGGCGAATCCAGGCCAGAATCGAGTCGCCCCAATTCCACTGATTCAGGAAGAGGAAGTACTGATCGACGAGGTTCAGGGCTAAATCCATCTTCCGGCGCTGATGTTCGAGCTCGATCATCGTCACCGGCAGGGTGCCGTCGTCGATCATCTCTTCGCTTTCCACGATGTTCGCAGCGAGCCCCACCACGCGCTCGAGCTTCTCCGGATTGCCTTTGTAGCGCCCGTCATGCTTCCCATTCACGAGTAACGGGGGCAGTTCCACGGTCTGACTACCGGGAATCTCCACCCACTTGCGATCACCAAAGACTTGCATCACGCACCTCCCTAGTTGTTCGGGCAGACGGGGCCAATACCAAAACTCATCGGACGTTTCCAGGCGCCACATGAGAGCTGGCACCTTCAGTTCTGTCGATTGTACGATGCGCGGCGCCTGGCGGAAGTTGCCAAATCCAAACTTTCCGCCTAGCCCGGTACCAGGACAATCTCAGCGCGACTTGGCGGGACGAGCCGTTGTGCCCGTCAGCGTTTTCTGGATCGCTTCAGCCACCAGCGGCGCCATCAGGCGATAGCCCATTGCGTTGGGGTGCAGGCCATCTTCAGCGACATCGGTCTTCAACATCCCCGTGCCATCGGCGAGGGCGGGGAAGTAGTTCAGATAGGTGAAGCCCCGGTTCTTGCAGAAGCTCTCCATCCACTGATTGAGGGCCCGAATCTGGTCGGGCGGGCGCTGCGGGGAGCGGCGGTAGGTGGGGTTCACGTCGGCGTGATAGTCGCTGATGGGCAGCACCGAAGAGTAGATGGGCTTGATCTTGTGGAAGGCGAGCAGGTCGCCGATCATCGTCAGGTTGTTCTCGATGGTGGTGAGGGCGACGCCGCGGGCGAGGTCGTTGGTGCCGGCCAGGATGACGACGGCGGCGGGCTTGAGATCGAGAACATCCGCCTTCAGGCGGCCGAGCATCTCGCCGGTCACCTGACCGCTGATGCCGCGGTTGACGTAGTCTTGCGTTGGGAAGTATTCGTTCAGGCGCCAGCCGTCGGTGATCGAATCGCCCAGGAAAACGACGCGGCCGCCGGTTGCGGGCGAGAGGCGCGTGTTCGCCTCGGCATAGCGCTTCAGATTGTCACGGTCGGCCGGACGCATCGCGCTTTCGCGCTGCAGCAGCAGGGCGTTGAAGTGCGCTTCGAGCTTGGCCAGCAGGTCGCGATATTCGCTCATCTGCTTGCGGCCTTCTTCCGGAAACGGAAACGGCTTGGGCACGGCGTCCGAGAGGATCGCGAAAGCGCGGGCGTTCACCAGATAGGTGTGGGCCAAGCCGCTGTGCATGCCGCCGGGCGCGAGGATCAGATTCTGCCGGGCTTGCTTGGCATTCTCGAGCAACGGCGCCGACGCGCGCGACAACTCCGGCACCAGCAACGAGATGGACTCCATCAATTGCACGCCGCGCTGCTGCAGATCAGTCACCTCGCGGGCCGGAAGCAGCGGACTCTGACCGTACAACGCCGCGGCGAGCGTAGCCACGCAACAAAACATCTTCAACTTCATGGCTTCTCCTCTTTTTCCAATTGCAGCGTGATCGAGCCGATATAGAACGGCAAGCGCGCGCGGATCTGCACGGGCCACTTTCGCTCGTCGTTGGTGAGCCACACCTGCAGCGTGCCTTTGCGCGCGTAGAGCACACCATCGAAAACGTTCACCTGAAAGCGGGTGACCGGAAAGGTGCCCGCAGGCGTCTTTAGTTCTTCTTTGGCCTCGCACTCCACCTTCACCTGCGCTAGCTTCTTGCCGTCCGAAAGCGGCATGGTGACGGTTTGTCCAGGCTCGAGCTTCAGCGTGCGCAAACGCATCAAGCCGCCGATGACGTCGTTGACGCAGCCGGTGGAAACCATGGCCTTGTCGAGCATTGGCTGATTCTTCACCAGGTCTTTTTCGGTGTAGCGGATGCGCTGCCGCTCTTTATCGAAGGTAATGAGCGTCTCGCGCCGCCGGCTGCCTTCTTCCGCCTGCATGCTGACGGTGCTCGTGCACATGGCCGGGTCCAGGACGGCCAGGTAGTTGTCGTTCACGCGGTAGAGCTTGGAGACGAACCCCTGACTTTCGAGATGCACGCGGGCCGTATTCTGGGCGTCGTAGGTCAGCCGGGCCGTGCCGGCATTGATCAGCCGCCACTCCACGTTGTAGCGGAGCGACAGCTTCGGCGGCAGGACGGGGGCTTGCGTCAGCGCTGGCAGAACAGCAAGGCCGCCCAAGGCAGCGAGGATCGAGGTCTTCGCGAGCAAACCTAGAGTGTTGCAGACTCAGCCGTACTCCGGCAACCTTGTTACATTCAGGCATGGGCGCTACCCGCTCCACTTTGCGCGCCGATCTGGCGCAACTAGGCGTCTCCGCAGGTGACGTGTTGATGGTTCACGCAAGCCTCCGGGCCGTGGGGCCAGTGATCGGCGGCGCCAATACCGTCGTCCAGGCTCTGCGGGACGCCGTCGGACCGGAGGGCACGCTGGTGGCCTACGTCGACTTTGAACCTTTCTACGAAGACGACGAACCCGATCCACCCGTGTTCGATAAGCGCACCGCCTCCGCCGCCCGCGACCACGGCATTCTACACGAAGTGTTGCGCAACTGGCCCGGCACCCTCCGCAGCGACCATCCCGATGCCGGCGTCGTCGCTCTCGGGGCCCATGCCGCCGCGCTCACCGCCGATCATCCGTTTCAATACGGCTATGGGCCGGGCACGCCGCTGGCCCGGGTAGTGGAGGCGAACGGCAAGGTCCTAATGCTCGGCGCGCCGCTCGATACGATCACTCTGCTGCACTATGCCGAGCATCTGGCGGACATTCCTGGCAAGCGGCTCCGGCGCTATCGCCGGCTGATGCCCGGGCCGCGGTGGGTGGACTTCGAGGAGTTCGACACGGCCGATCCGGTGCATGACAAACTGCCCCCCAATTGCTTTGAGCAAATTGCCGTCGACTATCTTGCGTCGGGACGCGGCGTCACCGGCCCGGTGGGCGAGAGTGAGTCGTCACTGTTCGACGCGGCGGGCCTAGTGAGCTTTGCCGTGTCTTGGATCGAACGCCGCGTCAAGGAATAACTGGCACCCAAAGCTGATAGCCGCCTTGTCCGGTGCGGCCATCGAATTCGGGGCCGTAGCGCTCAAACGCGGGTCCGTCGGCGACCTTGCGGCCCGAGGCCGCCAGCGCAACGTTCCAGACCGCTTTCCAGGCGGCGACGATGCTCGAAATATGTTCACGGTGCGTCCAGACTAAGTAGGTCTGCGCAGGGATGCGCAGGCGCGCAAACTCGACGGGATGCGTCGGGAACTCGCTGACCTCTACGCCCGCAATGTACTCCCAACTGCCGGCCTCGTCCGTGTTGCAGATGACACCATAGGCCACGGGGCCGACCTGATTGGGAAGGTGCCCGAGGTGGGGCGCGAAGCGGTCCCACTGCGAGGGGATGCCGGCATTCGATTCACGGTAGCGCTCGCTGAGTCCGAAGATCAGCAGCGGCCCGTGTGTCGCCAGTTCGGGCGGCGCCAGAGTCAGCGAAGGGGGATCGACATTCATTCCGATAGGCTCCAATAGAGGAAGGATGGCGGCCGCGCCCATCCGCCGCACCTGCTCCGGCGCGAGGGCGAACTGCTGCCGAAAGGCGCGAGTGAACGCTTCATGCGAGCCATAACCGGCCTCCAACGCTGTCGCCAAAATGTCCGGGGCACCGTTGCGCAAAGTTTGCGCCGCGGCACTCAGCCGGCGGCCCCGGACGTAGGCGGCCAGCGCCCAACCGGTGGAGACGCCGAACGCACGCGAGAGATGAAATCGCGAGACGCCGATCGCTTCGGCGATCGCCTCCAGCGACAAGTCACCGCTCAGGTGGCTTTCGATGTACCAAAGGGCCCGGGCGGTTACGTTCATGCGGTGACGTTCAGGCGGCCTTTCGATCCCAGCATAGGCGCCCACGCCGGCAGCGCGCTTGATCGTTCTTGCGGTCTTCAGGCCAGCACACTGCGATAGAGCGCTTCGTATTGCGGGATCACCAGATTCGTATTGAAACGCGTTTCTGCGGCGTGCCGGGCGGCGGCGGAGGTGCGGTGGTAGAGCGCCGGGTCGGTCAACAAACGCGCGACGTGCCCCGCCTGACCCTCGATGTCGCCAACGGGCGAGAGAAAGCCGGTGACGCCGTCCTCAATCAATTCGGGGACGCCGCCCACGCGCGTCGCCACCGGCACCAACCCGCAGGACATGGCCTCCAGCGCGGCCAAGCCGAAACTTTCCATTTCGCTCGGCATCAGCAGAACGTGCGCGCGCGGCAGCAGTTTGGGAATGCCGTCCTGCTTGCCCCAGAAGCGCACATGAGGTTCCACGCCCAGGTCGCGCGCCAGCCGTTCGGCGGGCATGCGTTCGGGGCCGTCACCGACCATCCACAGGTCGGCGTCGACAGTCTGCCGCACCTGCGCGAGGATGCGGATACAGTCGAGCACGCGTTTCACGGGGCGAAAGTTTGAAATGTGGATCAGCGTAGGCCGGGCTTCGCGCGCCGCCGGATTCGGCTGGTAGGTGCTGGGGCAGATGAAGTTGTGGATGACCTCGATGGGCCGCGTGATGCCAAAGACGTTCTCGGTCTGGTCTTTGAGGTTCTGGCTGATGGCGGTGACCGCGTCGGACTCTTCGATCGAGAACTTGGTGATGGGAAAGTAGCTGGGGTCAGTGCCCACCAGCGTAATGTCGGTGCCGTGCAGTGTGGTCACGAACGGCAACCGCCGGCGCGCGCGCATCATGTTTCGAGCGAGATAGGCGGAAACCGAATGCGGAATCGCGTAGTGCACATGCAGCAGGTCGAGTTCGTGATGCTCGGCCACGTCGACCATGCGCGAGGCCAGCGCCAGCGTGTAGGGCGGGTACTGAAAGAGCGGGTAGGTGGTGACCTCCACCTCGTGATAGAAGATTCGTTCCCGGCCGTCCAGCCGCACGGGATTAGCGTAGCTGATGAAATGGACCTCGTGCCCGCGGAGCGAAAGCTCCAGGCCGAGTTCCGTCGCGACAATGCCGCTGCCGCCGTAGGTGGGGTAACACGTGATACCGATGCGCACGTGCTCATAATGGCAGAGTGCTGTTGATCGTGGTGGCCCACTATGACGACGAAGTGATTGCCGCGAGCGCGCGACTGGGCCCGCGCTGCCGCATCCTTCATGTGACGGACTCCGGTCCGCACAATCCCAAGTACTTTACGCGAGCCGGTTTCGCCAATCGCGAGGACTATGCGGCGCATCGCCGCGCCGAAATGTTGCGCGCCGTGGCCCTGGCCGGCGTGACGCCCGAGCAATGCGACGTGTTGCCAGTGGCCGATCAGGAGGCCGTGCAGAACCTGCCGCTGCTGGCCGAAGAGATCCGCCGACGCATGGACGGCGTGCGCGCCGTGGTCACCCACGCCTACGAGGGCGGCCATCCGGATCATGACGCCTGCGCTCTGGCTTGCCAGGTGGCCGTGACCGGCGCCCGGCGTGAGGAGACGCCCTTCTACCATGCGGCCAACGGACATCTCGAAGCCGGCCACTTCATTCACGATTCGCTTCCTCTGCGCATCATGGCGCTCACGCCCGAGGAGCAGGCCCGCAAAGCGAAGATGTTCGCCGAGTTCGCCTCCCAGGGGCACGTCTTTGAGCGCTTTCCGCTCGACCGCGAAACCTGGCGATTAGCTCCCGACTACGACTTCCTCCAGCCGCCCCATCCGGGCACGCTCTATTACGAAACCCGCGACCTCGGCTGGACCTACGCCCGCTGGCGCGAGGAGGCCCACCGGTTCCTCCAGGACTGCTAGACTACGGGCGTATGCGAATCACCAGAACGACCTTTGCTTGGCTCGCCTTGTCCGCCGCCACCCTCTTGGCCGCCGATAAGCCGAACTTCTCCGGCACCTGGGAAATGAACAAGGGCGCCAGCGACTTCGGCCAGATGATGCCGGCGATGATTCCCGACAAAGTGACGCAGAAGATCACCCAGAAGGGCGAAGCCGAGATGCGGGTGGAATCCACCTCGGTGGGCGCGCGCGGGACGGCCAGCACCGACATGAAGTACAAGCTCGACGGCAGCGAGAGCACCAACAAGACTCAGATGGGCGAAGTGAAGAGCGTCGCCAAATGGGACGGCTCGCAGATTTCGGTCACTTCGAAGCGCGAAGTGCAGGGCATGTCGATCGGCCTCGCTGAAAAGTGGGAAGTTTCCGCCGACGGCAAAACCATGACCGTGCGCCGCACGATGACGGGAACGCCCATGGGCGACATCGTCACCAAAACCGTTTTCGACAAGCAGTAGTTAGGTCATCTTGCGTTTGCGCAGTTCGTCCACGCTCACCGCGAGGATGATCACCGCGCCGATGGTCGCTTGCTGCACGAACGGCTGAATCCCCAGCAGGTCACAGCCGTTCGACAGCAGACCCATGATGAAGGCGCCAATCAGCGTCCCCACCACCGTGCCTTCGCCGCCGCGCAAGCTGCCCCCGCCGATCACCACCGCGGCAATCGCCGGCAATTCGTAGCCTTGTCCCGCCGTCGGTTGACCGGTCATCAGGCGCGAGCTTTCGATCATGCCCGAAAGACCCGTCAGCATGCCGCAGATGCCGTAGATCACTGTCGTGTGGAAGCGCACCGGGATGCCGGCATAGAAGGCGGCGTCCGGATTGCTGCCGATGGCGAAGGCATAGCGGCCGAGCTTGGTGTGCTCCAGAATCACGTGCACCACCAGGGCAATGGCAATCAGCAGGATCAACACGAAGGGCACTCCCGCCACGGAGCCTTCGCCCAGAAACGAAAACTCTTTGGGGACATTCTGCACCGGCATGCCGTTGGTGAGAATCAACGCCAGGCCGCGAATAATCAGGAGTGTGCCTAGCGTCACGATGAACGCGCTGATGCGCAATCGCGTCGTGAGCACGCCGTTCAATAAGCCGGCGGCGCAACCGGTGAGGATACCCACCAGAATGCCGACGCCCACCGGCAGGCCGGAGGTCATCGCCATGGTGCCCAGGCAACCGGCGAGGGCCAGGATCGAACCGACTGAAAGGTCAATGCCCCCGGTGATGATCACCATCGTCATCCCGAGCGCCATGATATTGATCACCGCCGTTTGGCGCACCACACTCGAAAGGTTGGTGGGGGTGAAAAAGTTGGGCGTCGCAATGATCAGGCCCACGAACAGGGTGATGAGGGTAAGAAACGGCAGTAAACGCTGCCAAACCGAACTTCGCATTAGTGCACACTCTCTTTGAACGCTGCCAGATGCATGATGTCTTCCTGGCTGCAACCGCCGGCCAACTCGCCGGTGAACTGCCCTTGCCGCATCACCAGGATACGGTCCGCCACTTGGATGAGCTCCGGCAGTTCCGAACTCACCATAATAATCGCAGCCCCTTGCCGGGCCAGATCCTCCATCAGCGCAAAGACCTCGGCCTTGGCACCCACGTCGATGCCGCGCGTGGGCTCATCGAAAAGGAAGATGCTGGCCTCGCGAGCCAGCCACTTCGCGATAGCGATCTTCTGCTGATTGCCGCCGGAGAGGCGGCCCACCAGTTGCTTCGGCCCGGCGGCCTTGACGCGCAGCCGCTCCATAAACTTTGACTCCACGGCGCGTTCCGCCGTCTGGCGCAGCATACCGAACTGGCTGACCCGGTCGAGGCTCGCCATCGTGATGTTCTTGCCGATCGGCAGGCCAAGCGCCAGACCCGTCTTCTGACGATCTTCCGTGATGTAGGCCAAACCCGCGGCGACGGCTTCGCGCGGCGAGCGGATGCGGCGCGCTGTGCCGTCTACTTCGATCGTGCCGCTATCGATTGGATCGATACCGAAGATGGCGCGGCAGAGTTCTGTCCGCCCGGCCCCGATCAGGCCCCCGATCCCCAGAATTTCGCCCGCGTGCACTTCGAGATTCAAGTCCTTCAAAAGCGGCGCGCGGGTCAAACCCTGCACCCGCAAACGGACCCGTCCGCGTTCCACGCGCTCCCGTTGATACACAGCGCTCACTTCGCGGCCCACCATGTGTTTGATGAGCTGATCCATGGTCAACTCGGCCAGCGCACTCGTGTGCACCGTTTGGCCGTCTCTGAGTACGGTGACGTGGTCCCCAATCGTCCTCAGTTCCTCCAGCCGATGCGTAATATAAATGACGCCCACGCCGCGCGTCTTGAGCTGCGCGACGATCCGGAAGACTTCGCGTGTTTCGCTTTCGGAGAGCGAAGACGTCGGCTCGTCGAAAATCAACAGGCTCGATCCATGGCGAATCGCACGGCAGATCTCCACCAACTGTTTGCCGGCGGGGCTCATGCTGCCGACCGTCGCGTCCGCCGTCAGAGGAAACTTATACTGCTCAATGAGATGCCTGGCTTCGCGCAGCAGCCGGGCGCGCGGCACCATCCCGAACTTCGCTTCTTCCCGGCCCAGGAAGATGTTTTCGGCCACCGTTAGATGAGGCGCCAGCAAACTCTCCTGATGCACCATCGAGATGCCGGCCTCGGCCGCGTCCTTCGGACTGCGGAACGTCGCCGGCTGTCCCCGCCACAGGAACTTGCCCTCGTCGGCCGATTGCATCCCGGCCACGATCTTCATCAAAGTCGATTTGCCCGCGCCGTTTTCGCCCATCAGCAGGTGGACTTCGCCTGCCCGTACGTTCAGTGAACCTTGGCGGAGCGCGGTGACGCCGCCGAAGCGCTTCTGAATCCCTTCAAGTTGCAAAAGCATACGAAGCAACGAGTTTATCAGCCGCTAGACGGGCTCGCCGTGAATCTCCAAATCGTCGGGGTCCCCAGGCTCGACCGGCGGCTCCGGCAGACGTCCTCGGAGGTCCGCCCAGAACCACGCCACCGCCGTGATCATCGCCATGGCGCCGGCCCAAAAGCCGATCGTCCGTGGACTCATGCTCAGTGAAGCGATGCCCGCCACCATCATCGAGATCATCATCATCGACCACACCACCGTCTCGATGGCCGAGAACACCCGGCCGCGGAATTCGTCGCGCACGTGCCGCAGCACCTGGGCATTGTTCAAAATGCTTGACATCGCCGAACAGGCGCGCGACAGCGCAATGAAGAACAGTGCCGTCCAGAAAGTGGTCATCTGGGAGAACGCCATGTAGAAAAGGCCATGGCCCACGAAACAGGCCGCCACCACCTTCTTATAGCTCTCGAACTTCAGCCGCTTGCCGAGCCAATGGGCGAAGATCCCGCCGAACACCAGGCCAATAGCCGCCGAGCCCCACAGCACGCCGATTCCCGTGGCGCCGCGATTGAAAACGCGCTCGCCGAACAGGCTGAACAGGATCTGCGCCGCGCCGCCGCCTACCGCCCAGCCCATACCGGTGAGCAGGATAGCCAGAATCAGCGGCTGACTCCGGATGTAGCGCAAGCCGGCCTTGTAGTCGGCCCAGGGATGCGGACGGTCCGCCTCCGCGCGCACGGCGCGAAAGTGGCCCAGGGGCGAGCGCAGGTTGGAAATGCACCAAGCGGAAAAGAGGAACGAACTGGCGTTCAAAAGAAACGCCACCGTATAGCCGAAGCCGTCTACGCTCAGCCCGCCCAGAAAAGCGCCGATTGCCGTGTTGAGCCACTGCGTGGTCAGCGTCACGGAGTTCGCCGTGTGCAACTCCTCTTTGCTGGCAATCGTCGGCAGGATCGCCGCCCGGCCACTGGTGAAGAACGGTGAGGCAAACATCAGGCAGGCGCTCAGCAGGTAGAGCAGGACGGGGCTGGTTTGGCCCTCGCAGAAGATAAACAGTAGGCCGACGACTGCGCGCACCAGGTCGCTGGCGATCATCACGCGCTTGCGGTCCCAGCGGTCCAGCAGCACGCCCGATAGGGGCCCCGCCACCAGCATCGGCAGTCCCCGAGCCACCAGCGCCGTCGCCAGCACCAGGCCGGGATCGCCGTAATGCATCGCCAGGCTGAAGACAGCCAGGTTGTTGAAGTGGTCGCCCACTTCGCTCACGATCTGGCCCATCCAGGTGTAGCGATAGTTGCGATTGTGTTGGAGAAGTTGGGCGAAGCCGCTCAACGCGCTCGCTCCACGAGCATCACGCCCGCTAGCACCAACGCCGCCGATATCACCACCAGCGCGGTCAGCGCCTCGCCCAGAATCAGCCAGCCCAGTAGCGCCGCCAGAATCGGCTGAGCATAGCAAAAAGCCGCCACGCGAGACGCCTGCACCCAGGTGAGTGCGTAGTTATAGATCAGATAGGCAATCACCGACGAGAACGCGGCCATGTACAGCAGCCCGGCCCACACGCCCCAGGGCAGGGCACTCCAGTTGAGGTCCTTGCCGGTGATCGCGACGACCGGAATCATGGCGAGGCCGCTGCCCATGTAGGCGATGCTGGTCATCGTGAACGCCCCAATGCGCCGCGAAGGCGCTTTGCCAAACACCGAGAAACAGGCGAACAGCAGCGTGCTCGCATAGACGAACAGATCGCCGCGCAAGGACGCGCCTGAGTGGCCGCTCTTCGCCAACTGCAATACGCCGACGCCAGTGAAGGCCACTGCCAGGCCGCCCAGTTTGCCCGCCGTGAGACGTTCCTGTCCGCGCATGGCGGCGATCAGCAGCACCTGCACCGGCCCCAGCGCCGACACGATGGCCGCATGCGCCACGCTGGTCATCGCGAGGCCCACCACAAAGAACGCCTGATTGAGCGCCACGCCGCACAACCCCAGCACCAGCATCAACGGCAAGTCCGCGCGTGTCCAGCGTCCCTCGCCTTTCAGCAGATAAACCGGGATGACGCAAACGCCCGCGATCACCGTCCGCAACGCGGCCATCGTGATCAACGGCATCTGCCTGGCGACGGACTTGGCGACGATGAAGTTCAGCGCCCAGATCGACACCATCAACGAAAGCAAAAAGAAGAGCTTGGTGCGGCTGGGCCGCTCCAGATGCGCGTCGGTGGCTGGGGCTTCGAGGGTCACGGCACTCAACCGATCGTCTCCTCCCGCACCTGCAGGCTCTTGAGGAAATCGTGGTCGATCCGATAGCCGAAACCCACCTCATCGTTGACGGCGATCGTGCCGCGCGGCGAAACTTCCACCCACGGATCGATCACGTCACGCTTCCAGTAGCGCAGGCTGGCCGAGACATCTCCCGGCAACACGAAGTTCGGGAGCGTGGAAAGCGCGATGTTGTGCGCCCGGCCGATGCCGCTTTCGAGCATCCCGCCGCACCACACCGGAATCTTGTGCTGCTGGCAGACGTCGTGGACCCGTTTCGCTTCGCCGAAGCCGCCCACGCGTCCCAGCTTGATGTTGATGATCCCGCAGGCCTTCATTTCAATGGCCTGGCGCGCGTGGTGCGCCGAACGGATGCATTCGTCGAGGCAGATGGGCGTCTTCAAACGCGCCTGCAGCGGCACATGGTCGATGATCTCGTCATGCGCCAGCGGCTGCTCAATCATCATCAGGTAGAACTCGTCGAGTGCCTGCAGACGGTCGGCATCGTCCAGCGTATAAGCGGAGTTGGCGTCCGCCATCAGAGCGATCTGCGGGAACTCCCGGCGCACTTCGCGAATCACGTCGACGTCCCAGCCCGGGGCGATCTTCATCTTGATGCGCTGGTAGCCAGCGTTCACTTCGGTCTCAATCTTCTTGAGCAACTGCGGAACGGTGTCCTGAATGCCGATCGAGACACCGCAAGGAATCTCGCGCCGGGCGCCGCCGCCGATGGCCTGCCACAGCGGCACGCCCTTCAATCGCGCTTCCAGATCCCACACCGCCGCTTCCACGCCCCCGCGAGCCATATTGTGGCCGCGAATGTGGGCGGTGCGGGCGTTGACGTCCTCGGCCGAACCCAGCTCATGCCCGATCAGCCGCGGGGCGACGTAGTTCTTGCCAATCAGCCAGGCCGCATCCACCCATTCCTCGTTGTAGAACGGGTTCTCGCCGCACGTCATTTCGCCCCAGCCGGAAACACCGTCCGCTTGCACTTCCACTAAGATGATCGAGCGCGAGTAAGTACGGCCAAAGCTGGTCTGGAAGAAATGCACCAGCGGCATTTCGATTTGGCGCAGAATGATACGTTCTAGTTTGATTCCCATGGTCCGAGTAAGTAAGTTCCTGTTTCGGGCGTAATTTCCACGCCGATCACTGCGAGGCCCTCACGGAAGTAACGCGAAAAGTTCGTGCCGGCCTCCGCCTGGATCGCGCGCGCGTGATCCGGGTCGCGCTGCTTGATCTCGGCGATGTCGGCCGGAATGACGATGCGCGCCTCCACCGGACCGCGCGGGTACTGGCCTCCGCCGGCGACGGTGCGGGCTCGCTCGCCGTCGATGTGCCATTCGGCGATGCAGCGATCGGTGGGCAGACCACCGTGCAGCGCGCTGGTCGTGGTGCCGTATTGATTGAAGACGAAGCGGCGCACCACGGCGCCCAGCCGCTCGACGTTGAAAAAGGCGTTCTTCAGCTCCAGCGGATCGAACGTCCATTCGATCAGGTCGAAACCGCGCTCGAGGGCGTCTTCGCGCTGCGCTAGTTTGAGCTTACGGCCAAGTCCGTGGTTGCGATAGTCCTTCAGCACGCCCAGCATGTGGCTGTGCACGTACGCCTTGCCGCCGGGCTTTACGCCCGGAATCGCCAGCAGAAACGCCACCATCTTCGAGCCGTCGAACGCCCCGAAGACTTGCCCGCCGATCTTGGTGGCCACGACAAACAACCGCACCGGCAGCAGGTCGATGTCGTCAAAGCCCCAAATCGTCTTTTGTAACTGGACGGCGGTGCGTAAGTCCGCCTGCTCGGTTAACGCTCGGATTTCAAGGCGAGTTTCGCTTCCTGCCACAGCATCTCCATCTCATCGAGATTCGAATTTTCGAACGGACGGCCCATCTCGTTCAGCCGACCCTCCACATACCCGAAGCGCCGCCGGAACTTCGCATTTGACTTCCGCAGCGCCTGTTCGGGATCCACCTTCAGGAACCGAGCCAGGTTCACCATGACGAACAGCATGTCGCCCAACTCGTCTTCCATCTCGCGCGGATCGCCACCCCGCCGCGCTTCCTGCAACTCGGCGACCTCTTCCTGCAGTTTGTCGAACACCTGCCCGATCTCCGGCCAGTCAAAGCCCTTGGCCGCGGCCTTGCTCGAGATCTGCGCCGCTTCCGCCAACGCCGGCTGCGCGCGCGACACGCCATCCAGCACGCCCTGCGAAGCCTGACCCTTGCCCGCCTTCTCCTCCGCCTTGATCTGATCCCAATTGCGCTTTACGGCCTCGGCATCTTCGGCCACTACCTCGCCAAAGATATGCGGATGCCGCCGAATCAGCTTTTGGTTGATGGCCTCGAGCGAATCGGCAATCGTGAAGCGACCCTCCTCGGCCGCCATCTGCGCGAAGAACACCGGCTGCAGCATCAGGTCGCCCAGCTCTTCGGTCAACTCGGGCCAGTCCCGGCGGTCGATGGCGTCCATCACCTCGTAGGTCTCTTCGAGTAAATAAGTCTTAATGGTGTCGAAGGTCTGCTTGCGATCCCATGGACAACCGTCGGGGGCCCGCAAACGGGCCATCAGCCGCACCAGTTCTTCGAACCGGTCGCCGGTGCTGGCGGCCTGGGGTTCAACCTTGCTCGGGAGTTCACTCATGGGTCGGGAAAAGTCGACGGAGGCGCGGAACTCTTAGAGTAACATCCGGGTTAAGCCGACTGAACAGACCGGCCGAAAAGCAGTGGTAGGCTTCGAGCCGGCATCGACGGAGGGAAGTCATGTTGGGACTCGGGTGTCGTAGTGTCATGGCCGTAGTATTGGCCGCGGAACTGAGCGTCGGCCAAGCGCCTTCATCGGAGGAGGCGTTGGCCCACGCCAACTGCGTCTATTACGGCCCCCAGCATGACCGCTTGGCGATGGCCGGCGTCCACGCCCGCGGAGGCCGTTTGCCTCGCTCCGCGGCCGACCAGTTGACCTCGCAGGTCGCCCCGCTCGTGAATGCGCCAAAGTCTGCAGCGGCCCCCGCCGCCAGCGACCTCGGTCTCGTCGATCGCCACATCTTCCAAGCCCTGAGTGACGCCGGCGTGAAGCCGGCCGACCTCACCTCCGACGCCGAGTTCTGCCGCCGGATTACGCTCGATCTTACCGGACGCATCCCCACCGCCGACCGGCTCCTCCAGTTCCTCCAGGAATCCGCCACCGACAAGCGCGCCCGCTACGTCGACGAGTTGCTCGCCCGTCCGGAGTTCTTCGACAAATGGACGCAGTACTTTGGCGACCACTTCAAGAACAATTCCGAGAACTCGCAGATCCGCCGCTTCGCCCCGGGCGTCACCGCCTTCAACGACTTCATCCGCGCTTCGCTCACCGCGGCCAAGCCCTACGACCAATGGGTCCGCGAGATGATCACCGCCACCGGGCCAAACAGCTACGAGAAGGGCGAGATCAACTTCCTGATCGGCGGCGTGGTGGCCGGCGGCGCACCTGTCCAGGACATCTATGACCAGCAGACCGCCAACATCGCCAAGACCTTCCTCGGCATCAGCCACCTCGATTGTCTGCTCTGCCACAATGGGCGCGGCCATCTGGATCAGTTGAGCCTTTGGGGCAAGAACACCCTGCGAGCGCAGGCCTGGCAGCAGGCGGCCTACTTGGCGCGCACCAACCCCGAGCGAACGCCCGTCACGCGCGGCGAGCCGAATCCTTACTACTGGGGCCTCTCGGAAAATGCCGGCCGCTCGATTCGCGACTATCAACTCAATACCACCACCGGCAACCGGCCGGCGCGCGCTCCCGGCGTCAACCAGCCGGCTTCGGTGACGCCCCGTTACCTTTGGACGGACACGGCGCCCGACCCTGGTGAGAACTACCGCGCGGCGCTGGCCCGACAACTGACCGCCGATCCGCAGTTCGCCCGCGCCACCGTCAACTACCTGTGGGCCTACTTCTTCGGCCGGGGCATCGTCGATCCGCCCGACCAGTTCGACCCCGCACGGCTCGACCCCGACCATCCGCCGCCCGCCCCCTGGCAGTTGCAGCCCAGTCATCCGCGGTTGCTCAGCGAATTGGGCGCCGAGTTTGCCAAAAACAAATTCGACCTGAAATGGTTGATGCGCACGCTGGTCAACTCGCAGGCCTACCAACTGAGCTCGCGCTATCCAGGCACCTGGAACCCCGATTGGGAAAAGCTCTTCGCGCGGCACAACGTGCGCCGCTTGTGGGGCGAAGAGATTCACGATGCGGTCGCGCAAGCCTCGAACATCCTGCCCTCTTACGACATTCCCAACTACGGTACCTTCAGCCAGGCGATGCGCTTCCCGGAGCCCCTCAATACGCCCGGCCGCCGCTATCAGAACATCGTGAACCTGCTCGACGCCTTCCTGCGCGGCGATCGCGACACCGAGGATCGCCAACCGGAAGGCTCCATCGCCCAGGCGCTCGCCATGATGAACGACCCCTTCGTCATGCAGCGCGTGCAAGCCAATGGCCCGGCCAGTAGTCTACTGGTGCGCAACCTCTCGCTGCCCAACGACCAACTGGTCACTAACCTCTTCCTCGCCGTCCTTTCCCGCTATCCAACCGACACAGAAAAGGCTGCCGCGGTTGCGAACTTGAATACCGCCAGCACCCGCAATGCCGAGGCGGAGAACCTGCTGTGGTCGCTCTTCAACAAGGTCGATTTCCTGTTCAATTACTAGGAGCCGGACATGACGAAAAAACAAAATGCCTTCCATCGTTTTCTGGCGAAATATCCGCACCGCCATCAATGGGGCTTCAGCCGGCCCCACCTCGGTCGCCGTGAGTTCTTCCGCTCCGCCGGACTCGCCGGCTCCTACCTGATGCTGCCCCCCGAACGCGCCGCCGCTCAGGTGAAGATCACCACCCAGAACGTCACGCCGATCAATCAGGCGAAGAACGTGATCTTCATCCTGCTCACCGGCGCCCCCAGTCACGTCGATACCTTTGACCTCAAAGTCACCGCCGGAACGACGCCCGCGAACTTCAACCCCACCCTGTTCAACGGCGTCAACTGGCCCGCCGGTCTACTCCCGAAGCTCGGCTCTCGCCTGGGTGACCTCGCCATCGTTCGCTCGATGCGGGCTTGGGCGCTGGTCCACCTGCTGGCGCAACAGTGGAGTCAAATCGGCCGCAATCCCGCCGCTGCGCTCGGCGACATAGCACCGAACATCGGCAGCATCGTCGCGCTCGAACTCGAGAAGCAACGCACAGCCACTCAGATCTTTCCGGCCTTCATCGGCCTAAATGCGCAGGGCGCCGCCGGCCCCGGCTACCTTCCAGGCAGTTACGCGCCCTTCAAGGTCATCCCCACCACAGCGGGCCTGCCGAATACCACCAACTCCGAAGGCGCCGCGCGCGCCAACAATATGTACGCCCGCTTACGCTCGCTCGACGACTCGCTGCGCGTCAACTCGCCGCTCGGTAAAGCCGTCAGCGACTATGACGCGTACTACCAAGCGGCCCGCCACCTGATGTATAACCCCGCCGTCGACACCGCCTTCAAGTTCAACTCGGCCGAATCCGCCCGTTATGGCTCCTCCGGTTTTGGGAATGCCTGCCTGGTTGCCAAACAACTGCTCGCCGCCAACCAAGGCACTCGCTTCATTCAGATCAACTACGGCAACTGGGACATGCACAATGACATCTACGACACCGGCGTCGGGCAGAACCTCTACACGCTTGGCAAGCCGCTGGATGACGGCTTGGCCACGCTGCTCGACGACTTGAAGTCATTAGGCTTGCTCAAGGAAACGCTTGTGGTGATGGTTGGCGAGTTCGGCCGCACAGTCGGACGGCTCAACGCCTCAGGCGGCCGCGACCACTACCTGCAGCAGTTCGCCGTTTTCGCCGGCGGCGGGGTCAAAGGCGGTCGCATCATCGGCCAAACCAACGAAACGGGGTCTGACGTCACGGAGTTTGGCTGGTCTCGCGATCGCTACGTGCGCCCGGAGGACATCGAGGCCACCATCTACTCGGCCCTCGGCATTAACTGGACCTCAATCCGCTACGACGATCCCTTCGGCCGCGGGTTCGAGTATGTCCCTTTCTCCGAAGACGACCTCTACGGACCTCTCCATGAGCTCTGGGCTTAGTGAGTTGTGATTATGAATCATTAATGATTGAGCCATGCAAACGAGGAACGAGTTGTATAGAATAGCCACCAGATAAAACCGGGCGATGGGTACGTCCGGAAGGGAAGGGGATCCATGAAGGTCATCCAATTGGTCTGTCTCACCGCTCTTACTCTGTCCAGCTTCGCTTATGGACAGGCGATTCAGGGCACACTCCTCGGTAACATCTCTGACTCGACGGGCGCCTCCGTCTCCGGTGCTAAGGTATCGGCCGTCGAATCCAACACCGGCGCTGTCCGCGTCACCAACACCAACGAGAGCGGAAACTACGTTTTCCCGAACCTCACGCCGGGAACTTACTCCGTCTCCGTCGAAATGGCGGGCTTCAAGAAGTCCACCCGGACGAACGTCGAAGTGCAGGTCAACACTTCGCCTCGCGTCGACCTGACCCTTGAGCCCGGCAATGTCACCGAGAGCGTCCAGGTGACCGCCGAGACGCCTTTGCTCCAAACCGACCGCTCCGACACCGGCCGGCAAATCGATTCCGTGCAAGCCGTCAACCTGCCGCTCGGCACCGGTCGTAACTACCAGAATCTGCTCAATCTCGTCCCCGGCACCACCCGCGCCTCCTATCAGCATTCCCAATTCTTTAATGCCGCCAACACCCTGCAAACTCAGGTGAACGGCAACATGCGCCAGGGCAACAACTACACCATCGAAGGCGTCGACAACAATCAGCGCACGGGACTGCTGCAGGTGATGACGCCGCCGGTCGAAGCCATCCAAACCGTCGCGATTTCCACCTCCAATTTCGACGCCGAACTCGGTCGGGCGTCCGGCGCGGTCACGAACGTCCAGATCAAGAGCGGCACCAACACCATCCACGGCGCTGCCTACGAGTTCTTGCGAAACAGTGAGTTCAACGCCCGCAATTTCTTCGATCCCTCGGTCGGAAAACAGACTTATAACTACTTCGGCGGGAACATCGGCGGCAAGATCATCAAGAATAAGCTGTTCTTCTTCGGCGACTATCTGCGCGTCGCCGATCACCAGGCGAACACCAACCGCCTCACCATCCCCACGATGGATCTGCGCGGCGGCAATCTGAGCCGCTCGACCAGCGTCATCTATGACCCGGCCACTGGCAATCCCGACGGCTCCGGACGCCAACCGTTCGCGGGCAACATCGTTCCCACCTCGCGCATTAATCCGATCTCCACCAGGATTCTGAACTTAGTTCCGGCCCCCAACTTGCCGGGTGACACGAATAACTACTTCGCCTTGCTGCCTTTCTACAAAGACTCTCACTCCTTCGATTACAAGATGGACTGGAATATGTCGAACAACGACCGTCTGGCTGGACGCTTCAGCTTCGCCCGGCCGGTGACCTATCAGGCGCCCGTTTTCGGTGCCGCGGGCGGCCCGGCGCAGGGCGCCTTTCAGGGCACCGGCGTCCAGAAGACTTACAGTGCCGGCCTCAACTACAACCGCATCGTCACCACGACCCTCGTCACGGAATTGCGCTTGGGCATCACCCATTACAACAACGTGGCCCAGAATACGGATTTCGGCACCAATGCGTCGGACCAACTGGGTGTTCCCGGCGTGAACATCGATCAGTACTCCAGTGGCTTAGTCGGTATCAACCTGAATGGCGGCTATTCGAATCCCATCGTCGGCTACTCACCCAGCCTCCCGTGGGTTCGCGCCGAGGCAAACGTGAACCTGGTCAACACCTGGGTCAAGAATCTGAGGAATCATACGATTAAGTTCGGCGGAGACCTCCGCCGCATCCGCGATGAACTCCTGCAGATGCAGACCTTCAGCCCGCGCGGCCTCTATAACTTCGCCGCCGGGCAGACCTCGATCCCCGGTGCAGCGAGCACGTTCAATAACAACATCGCGAGCTTTCTCCTGGACCTGCCGAATCAGGCCGGCCGCGACTTGGCCACTTATTTCCCCGCCTACCGCGCCTGGCAGATGTTCTTCTTTGCTCAGGACACCTGGACGATCACGCCCAAACTGACGGCGACCATTGGTCTCCGCTACGAACTCTATCCGCCCGCCAAGCCCCGTTTCGCCGGTGGCTTCTCGAACTATAACTTCGACAATAACACCCTCGAGATTGCCGGCGTCGGCAATGTGCCGATGGATCTCGGCATCAAGTATCACAAGGACTTCATCGCGCCACGCATCGGCCTTGCCTATCGCCTCAACGAAAAGACAGTGATCCGCAGTGGCTTCGGCATCAGTTACACCCCGTTTCCTGATAACAGCTACGCCTATAACTACCCCGTTCGCGCGAACAACGAGTTCAATCCCGCAGTCGCGAGCTTCGGACCCGCCGTCCTCCCCGACGGCCGCCCCGCCACTTTCCAAGCTGGCTTCCCGGCGCCGATCCAGGTGCCCATTCCCAACGATGGCATCATCCGGAATCCGTCGATCTCCCAGGCCTACTTCACCGTGAATAAGGACTTCAAAAATCCCAGCGTACAGAGCTGGAACTTTGCCGTTCAGCGCCAGTTGCCGGCGAACTTCGTCCTCGACCTCACCTACATCGGCAGCCACGGCGTCTCTCAGGTGGTGAACTACAACTTGAACGCGCCGAACTCAGTTTCTGCCATTGGGCAGGGGAACAACGGCCTCCCGCAGTTCGCCGCCCTGCGGCGCACCGCGGCCGTCAACTTACTCTTCGCCGGCTTCTCCACCAGTTATCACGGTCTGCAAATGAAGCTGGACCGCCGCTTCGCCAACAGCCTCGGCGTCACCACCTCTTACACCTACGCCAAGGGCATGGGCTTCCAAACGGGCGACGACGGAGGCCCTCGCTGGTACGTCAACTTCCGGCGTAACTACGCTCGCAACGACTACGACCGGACGCACACCTTCGTTCAGAGCTACATCTATGACCTGCCCTTCGGGAAAGGCAAGAAGTGGCTCAGCCACGGCGTCACCTCCACTGTGCTGGGCGGCTGGCGCGTCAACGGCATTCTTACCCTCATGACAGGTACCCCGCTCACCGTCACCACCAGCGGCACCACTCTGAATACGCCGAGCAACACCCAGACGGCCGATCAAATCGCCGAAGTCAGTTACCCGAAAGGCATCAATACGATCGCCGCTGGCGGTGGCGAGTGGTTCAGCCGCTCGGCTTTCGCCGTGCCGAATGGCATCCGCTTCGGCAATTCCGGCCGCAACATCTTCAACGGCCCTGGCTTCTTCAACTTGGATGCGTCGCTGTTCAAGATCTTCGCGCTCACCGAACGCGTCAAGATGGAACTGCGCGGCGAAGCGTTCTCGATCACCAACACGCCGCAGTTCAGCAACCCGAATACCAATCTCGGCGACGCCAACTTCGGCTTCGTCACCGGCGCCGGCGGCGCCCGCAACATGCAGCTCGGCCTGCGCTTCGACTTCTAACGTCACACGCGTCAGCGCGCCACGACCACGGTCACCTGACCGCTGGCCGTGGCGCGCAAACGTACGGACTCGGGCGTCAGCGCCACCGTCGCCGACTCCACCCGGTCGATCTGGCCATCAAGCCGCAACTCGCCCGTCCAGTTGGTCCGCATCGATTCTTCGATCCGTTGGCGTTGCCGCGTCAGCAAATCCACCAAGTTAACCGTGGCCAGCGTCTCAAACTGCCGGCGGTAGAAGTCTTGCCGCAGCCAATTCGCGAAACGCACCAGCAGACTGTCCGTCGCGAGCGTATAGCGTAGGTCGTCAAAGTGCAGCACGCCTTCGCGAATGATCGGTAGCCCGCTCATCCCCACCCGGCCCTTGAAAGAACCCTCCACCGTGGCGTCCAGTACCAGCCGATCGCCATTTGCCGCGACCGACGCGCTCACCACCCGCAACCGCCGATTGCCGGCCGTCTTGAACTCCTTGCCGGCCATCGCCTCCTGCAAGCGCTGGTTCACTTCCGCCCATGGCACGTCGAGATCGAGCTCCATCCGAAACACCGGCAACTCGCCTGCGGGCGTCGGCACCAGCGGGGGCAGGGGAGTAGGCCGCGTCAGAGAGTCCTTCGCCCCGCTCAACTGCGGCTGCCCCAAAAGTCGCAAGCCGGTCCGAATCTCGCCGCCTTCGAGGCGCGGCATCTCCAAACTTACGGACTGCGGCTGCAACTTCAGCCAAACCTGCTCGCCCAACGCGATCGGTTCGTGCAAACGGCCCCACAACGTCTTGGCAATCTGCCGCAAATCAGCGCGCGCGGCAATCTGCCGATCGAGCTCCACCGCTGCGCGCTCCAGGCTCGACTGAAAGGCCTGCCGCACTTGCGGAGTAATGTCCAGGCTCACCGTCTCGCCCAACGCCTGCAGCCGGCACGGAGCCTGCAACTCGAGCGTCGGGCGGCTGCGCGCCGTCACGGACCAATCGCTATGCAGTTCGAGCGCCGTCTCGATGCGGAGCGCGGCGCCGGCTGGCGGCGCGCAAGACGTCACCGTCTTCCAACCCATGCCGAGCCGCGCCGGCGATGTCCGCTCCAGGTTCGGCCGTCCCAGTTCCACCCGATAGCTCACCGGCAGTCGCATCTGAATGCGGTCGCCAGTTGTCCGCCACTCGATCGGCCGCCGCCGCAACGAGAAGCGTGTCGCGACTGGCGCCTTCAACGGTTGACCAAACGCCGTCTTTTCCACCACCTGCCATTCGGACTGATAGTCGCTCGGAATCCACGCCTCGGCCTCCCGGACAAAGCCGTCCAGCGGAATGCGCACCGGCAAAAAGACCGTCGAGGGCTCTGCCGCCCACCCGCTCCTTGTAGCCGCCAGTGCTGACAAAATCAGCACCATCACCATGACCTTCACTCTTCCTGGATCATCGCACGAACGGCCTGGGCAGATCCTGCTCAGCCCCGTGAGTCGGGTGGGACAACTGCACGCTCCACTTCCCGGTAGCCGAGCTTCCAAAAACAGTATGGCTTTATGAGACACTCGGATAAGGTCCTGAAAAATAAGCACAATTGACGCATCATGGATCGCTCTGATTGTGGCCCTAAACGTGCTTGACAAGTTAACACGGGAGAAGTGTATTCACTCGCTGCCTGACCCATGAAAGAGCTGAAGTCACAGATTGCCAGCGCGCTGCTCGTCATCTTGACGCTCGCGGCGATGGCGGCGGCTGGCCTCAATTTCCGGCAGCAGCAGTTGTACTTCACCCCCGAAGACGGTGTGGAATGGGTGGATCGCCTCGACAAGCATCCCCAAGCCCAGGCCGGCCCCGGACTCGTCGAGGCCCGCTACGTCGTCCCGAAAAGCGCGGCCGACAAAGCCGGCATCCACGTCGGCGACATCCTCGAACGCATCCAGACGGTTCCCATCGAGCGCGCCCAGGATGTCCCGCAGGTCCTCACCGGCATCGGCGCCTGGCAGAAGGTCGACTACTTCATTCTCCGCCGCGGCGTCGAAACCAAGGCCAAGATCGTCGTTGGCGAGCGTCAGGTTTCCACCGGCGTCTACTACCAATACCTGGTCGGCGCGGCCTATCTCTGCATCGGTCTTTTCGTCTTCTTCCGCCGCGGCGGCGCGCCCCGCGGCCGTCTCTTCTATGTTCTCTGTCTGGTCAGCTTCATCCTCTGCACGTTCCATTTCACCGGCAAACTGAACCTCTTTGACCGCGTAATCTATTGGGGCAACGTCGCCGCCGGCTACCTCGCTCCCACCCTCTTCCTGCACTTCTGTCTCACGTTTCCGGAGCCCGCCCATCGCTGGCGCGGCGCGCGGAGGGCCTTCTGGCTCTACCTGCCGGCTCTCCTGCTGATGGGCATCACCTTCGGCCTCGGCACGGGCATGATCGAGGTGGCCACCCCGCTCGCCCAGTTGCGCTGGGCGCTGGACCGCTTCTGGATGGCGTTCCTGGTTCTGGTCTATCTGCTGGGCGCGGCCGTCGTCGCCTGGCGCCAGCGCCATGTCGACGATTCCATCCTGCGTCAGCAGATGAAGTGGGTGCGCAACGGCGCCGTGCTCGGCATCCTTCCGTTCGCCCTCTTCTACGCACTCCCGTACTCGTGGGGGATTGTCCCTTCGCCCACGATGGAACTCAGCATCTTCTCGCTGGCGCTGATTCCGCTCACCTGGGCTTACGCGATTGCTCGATACCGGCTGATGGACGTCGACGTCATCTTCCAACAGGGCTACGTCTACACGCTCGCCACCGTCGCTGTCCTGGCGATCTTCTACGGTCTGGTCTACTCGGTAACGCGACTCGGCAACATCGAAGAGTTAAGCCCCTCAGGCTTCGGCATCCTGATCGTCATCGCCACGTTCGTCTTCCAGCCCATCCGGCAGTGGATCCAGGAAAACCTCGATCGCTACTTCTTCTACAAAGAAAGCTACAACTACCGCCGCACACTCATCGAGTTCGCCCGCGAACTCAGCTCCGAAACCGACCTCGACCAGATGCTCTCGTCCACCGCGGAGCGCCTCCTGCGCACCCTCTCGATTCAGCATCTCGCTTTCTTCCTGGCCGACGAGGAAGGGAACTTCGAACTCGCTCACTTAGCTGGCAACCGGCCGAATCCGGTGCCCGAATACCGCGACCTCGGCTTCCTTGACCCCAGCGACAGCAAGCCCTACCTCTTCTTCGAGCGCACACGGACTAACCTCGACATCCTCTTCCAGCATCTGCCCGCCGCCGTCCGCCAAACGATCGGCGACCTCGACCTCACCTACTACATGCCCTGCGCCGTGCGCGGCCGCACCATCGCCTACCTCGGCGTCTCGCGGACCATCGAAGGCGACTTCCTCACCTCTGACGACGTCGAACTCCTCGTCACGCTCTCCGGCTACGTCGGCATCGCCATCGAGAACGCCCGCCTCTACAACTCCCTGCAGCGCAAGGTCGACGAATACGAACGCCTCAAGGACTTCAGCGAGAACATCGTCGAGTCGATCAACGTCGGCATCATGGCCGCGGACCTGGACGACCGCGTCGAAAGCTGGAACAACCAGATCGAGCGGCTCACTGGCATCCGCCGTGAGCGTGCCCTCGGCCATCGCCTCTCCGAACTTCTGCCCATCGAGCTCGCCGATCGCCTCGCTGCGCTGCGTGGTGAAATGGGCATCCATCACATTGAACGCTTCCGCTTGAAGCTGCCCAAACCTTCCGCCCTGAACGGGACGCGCGGCCGGCCCGCCGCCCTGAATCAGACCAACGGCGGCGGACTCGCCGTGGCCACCGCTCCCGTGCACCGCGAAGCGATTCTGAATATCGCCATTGCCCCTCTGGTCTCGAAAGACGGCCAGCAAATCGGCCGCATCATTCTCTTCGACGACATCACGGACCGCTCGGAGCTCGAGCGCCAATTGGTGCAGGCCGACAAGCTCAGTTCCATCGGCTTACTCGCCGCTGGCGTGGCCCACGAAGTCAACACGCCGCTCGCCGTTATCTCCACCTACGCTCAGATGCTCGCCAAGCAAGTCGGCGGCGACGGCCAGAAGACCATGCTGCTTGAAAAGATCGCCAAGCAGACCTTCCGCGCCAGCGAGATCGTCAACTCGCTGCTGAACTTCTCGCGCACCTCCACCACCGAGCTTACCGACGTCGATCTGAACCGCCTGGTTCGCGACACCGTGTCGCTGATCGACCATCAGCTCCGCGAGGCTCACGTCACCGTCAATTTCCACCTCGCCAAGGACCTTCCGACGGTCCGCGGCAACTCGGGCAAGCTCCAGCAGGTCCTGCTCAATCTCTTCATCAACGCCCGCGATGCCATGGACGGATCGGACCGGCGGGAAGGGAAGCAACTGACCATCGTCACCCGCACCGAGCGCGAACAAGGCGCCTGTATTGAGGTGGAAGACAACGGCAGCGGCATTCCCGAAGAAGTGCTGCCGCGCATCTTTGACCCCTTCTTCACCACCAAGGGCGCGAAGAAGGGAACTGGCTTGGGCTTGTCGGTCTCCTATGGTATCGTGCAAGAGCACGGAGGGACCATCGCGGTCGATAGCCGCGCTGGCTCCGGAACCCGTTTCCGGCTCGAATTCCCGTCCGCGCGTCACTTGCCGAATGTCTGAACCTCGCACCCCCCGTACACCCTTGCCGCCGCTGCCGCCCGATGACGTCATCCTGGACGCTGTGCACGGCCGCATTCTCGTCATCGACGACGAAGCCGACATCCGCGAATCGCTCGAAACTCTCCTGTTGCTCGAAGGCTACCAGGTCGACCTCGCCTCCACCGCCAACGAAGGCATCGAGCGCGTCGAGTCCGTCCAATACGATCTCGTCCTCCTCGACCTCATGCTGCCCGACAAAAGCGGCATCGACGTCATCACCGAACTCCGCGCCCGCGACAACGAAACGCCCATCTTCCTGATCACCGCCTACGGCTCCATCGAGGTCGCCGTCCAGGCCGTCAAAGCCGGCGCCAACGACTATTTCTCGAAGCCCTGGAATAACGACAAGCTGATCATCGAGATCGGCCGCATGATCCACGCCCGCCGACTGGCGAGCGAAAACCTACAACTCAAGCGCGCCCTCAAACAGCGTTACGAGTTTCCGAACATCGTCGGGAAAAGCGATCGCATGATCCGTGTCCTGGACATGGTCGCCCAGGTCGCCCCCACTCGTTCCACGGTCCTCATCACCGGCGAAACCGGCACTGGTAAAGAGGTCATCGCCAAGGCGATTCACGCCAATTCGGCCCGCGCCTCCCAAATGTTCGTCGCCGTCAATTCCGGCTCGCTCCCGCCGGACCTGCTCGAGTCTACGCTCTTTGGCCACCTCAAAGGTGCCTTTACCGGCGCCGTCAATTCGCGCAAAGGCTACTTCGAGATGGCCGACCGCGGCACCATTTTCTTCGACGAAATCGGCACCATCGGCGCCGAGACTCAGGCCAAGCTCCTCCGCGTCATCCAGGAAAAAGAGTTCATGCCGCTCGGCTCGAACGAGACCATCAAGGTCGACGTCCGGATCGTGGCCGCCACCAACGCCGACCTCCGCCGCCTGGTCGATGAAGGGAAGTTCCGCGAGGACCTTTTCTACCGCCTGAACGTCATTCCCATCCACCTTCCGCCGCTCCGCGACCGCAAGGAAGACATCCCGCCGCTGGTCGAACATTTCTTCAACGTCTACTGCCGTGAGAACGAAAAAATGATCGGGCCTAATGGCAAGAGCCAGCTGCACTTTGACCCTGAGGCCATGCAGGTCCTCATCGACCACAATTGGCCCGGCAACGTTCGTGAATTGGAAAATGTCGTCGAGCGCGCCGTCGTCCTGGCGTCTTCGCCCATCGTCGGCGCCGACGTTCTACCGGATCATTTGCTCCAGGCCGGCGGTCTACGTATCCGCCGCGACTCGGCCGGCAATCTCGCCCCCGACGCTTCGCTTTACGAAGTCGTCGCCGACTTCGAGCGCACCCGCATCATCGCCGCGCTCGACGCCTGCAACTGGTCCCAAACCGACGCCGCCGAACTTTTGCGGATTCCGCTCTCGACTCTCAATCAGAAGATCAAACGCCTGAATATCGACGTAAAACGCCGGGGAGCCTAATCCGCTCCCATTTCCACCGCTGCTGATAACATGTATTATGTCAACTCGCGGATCGGACTCATCCGAATAACGTTAAAGTCCCAAGGCCGCTCGAAGCTTCTGATCCAGCTCTTGCGCGTTCGCAATCTGCACTACGTCCAGACCCGCCGCCCGCGCACTCGCCACCCCGTGATCCGAATCTTCCACCACCAGGATCCGTTTCACGCCCATCGCCGCCGAACCTTTCAGATACGGCTCCGGGTGCGGCTTCCGATTCGTCACGTCGTCGCGGAAGATCCTTGGGTTGAACTTTAGTCCTCCAACCGCCAGAATCGGCTCGACTTCTTCGCGCGTGCTCGATGTCACCAGACCATGCCGGATGCCGCCGGCCGATAGGTCCGCCAGCAGCTCCCGCACGCCCGGCGCAAACGGCGGCGCCTCGCGCATCGCCTCGCGGTAACGAGCCGTCTTGGCGGGATAAACGGCCCGCACCTGATCGCCGGTCACCGCCGGATTGAGTGAGGCGATAGTGTCGAACAGCTCGGTGTCGGCAATCCCGATACAGTGCGCCGCGAACCATTCCCACGTCGGCGTAATCCCAAGTGGTTCAAGGAATTGCAACCAACATTGAAAGTGAATTGGCTCGCTGTCCACCACCACGCCGTCGAAGTCGAACAGCACGCCATCGTAGTTACTTGGCAAGCTTCAGCGATCCGATCACCTGGTCGAAAATCGACTCAGCGTTCTTCCACTGCGACTCCGGCGCAATCAGCACCAGATACAGCAAGCCGTCCGGCCGCTGGATCGTCACCAGCATGTCCACCTCGTTGCCGTTCTCGAGGGCCGAAGGCGACGTGAAGCTCGTCAACAACGCCGCCTGACCATCCACCGTCCGCTGGATCGGCTGGCCGGTCTGCTTCATGCCGTTGTTGCCCTTCATCGTCTCCTGAATCAGCGCCTGCGTGTCGTTGTTCAGATTGCCTTTGCCGCTCTGCGACTTGTAACGGCTCACGATGATCCCGTAGCCGATCGCCACGTTCTGGCCTTGCTGCTTCACGCCGTTCTCCGGGGCCACCGTCACCGCATCGGCTTCCGGATTGCCTTGCGCGATCCAGCCCTTCGGGTACGACAGTTCGAACGTCTGGCCGCGGAAAGCGCTGTAGCCCTTCACGGAGCTCGAGTCGGGGGCGGGAGTTCCCTGCCCGCCGGTGGTCACGGTCTTCTTGGCCGCGGGCTTCACGGCCTTGGCGGCGGCCTTAAAGCGGGCAAACTCGCCGGTGTCCGTCGTATAACTCGCGCGCGGCATCGCCAGAATTTCTTGCTCAATCAGTTGGGACCGGCTGCCCGGATCCGGATGCGACGACATCCAGCCCGCCACGCCGGCCGCCTGCTTGCCGCCCGCCAGTTGCTGCATCTTCTCGAAGAAGCGCGCCAGTTCCAGCGGATTGTAGCCCGCCTTCGACATCAGCCGCGCCCCGAACGCATCGGCGTCCTTCTCGTGATTGCGCGAGAACTTCATCATCACCAACTGCGCGCCGAGTCCGCCGCCCAGTTGCGCGGCCATCCCGGCTACGCCGCCCTTCATCTCGCCGTACATCGCGCCGGCCGTCGCCAGACCTTGCAGCAGCATGCCTTTCGACATCTGGTTCGCACTGTGCCGCAGAATGGCGTGGCCGATTTCGTGGCCCATCACGCCGATCACCTGGCCCTCGTTTTCGGCATTGATCAGGATGCCGGTATTCACGTAAACAAACCCACCCGGGACGCAGAAAGCGTTGATTTCCGGGTCATTCACCATCTTGTAGGTGAACGGAAATGGCGAGTTCGGAATCAGCTTGGTGATCGAATCGCCGAGTCGCTTGATGTAGTCCGTCATGGCCGGATCATTGAGGACGGTGATCGTCGGCTCAATCTCTTTAACGGCCTGCTTTCCCATCTCAATGTCCTGCGCGACGCCGAACATCGTAAAGCCTGGTTTCAGCTCTCGCTGCTTGGGCGGCTTCTTATCGGCCGCGCCCGCGACGCAAACCGCAAGAAATAGAACACTCAGAATACGTGGGACCTTCATCGAAAACTCCTCCCCCAGGTATAATACCGAAATGAAGCCAACCGAGAAAATCTGGCACAACGGACAATGGATACGCTGGGACGACGCGAAAATTCACGTACTTTCCCATGTCGTCAGCTATGGCAGCTCGGTATTCGAGGGCATTCGTTGTTATGCCACCAAGACGGGTCCGGCGATCTTCCGGTTGCAGGAACACACTCAACGGCTGATCGATAGCGCGAAGATCTATCGCATGGATCTGCCGTTCAGCAAGGCCGAACTGGCCGAAGCGATGGTGGAACTCGTCTCCGTCAACAAACTTCCGTCGTGCTACATCCGGCCGATCGCGCTGCGTGGTTATGGCGAAATCGGCATCTACCCGCTCAAGAACCCCGTCGACGTCTATTTGGCCGCGTGGGAATGGGGCAAGTATCTGGGCACCGAGGCGCTCGAAAATGGCGTCGACGTCTGCGTTTCCAGCTGGCAGCGCATCGCGCCCAACACGCTCCCCGCGCTCTCCAAGGCTGGCGGCAATTACCTGAATTCGCAGCTCATCAAGATGGAAGCCATCGGTAACGGCTTCACCGAAGGCATCGCGCTTGACCATATGGGCACCATCAGCGAAGGCTCCGGCGAAAACATCTTCGTCATCCGCAACGGCCGCATCCACACCCCCGCCGTTGGCGAACTCCGTCCTCCCGGGCATCACCCGCGATACGGTCGTCCAACTCGCCAAGGGACAAGGCTTCGAAATCGTCGAAAGCGCCATCCCGCGCGAGTTCCTCTATCTCGCCGACGAGATCTTCTTCACCGGCACGGCGGCGGAAATCAGCCCCATCCGTTCGGTGGATCGCATTCAGATCGGCTCCGGCAAGCGTGGCCCCATCACGGCCGCTCTCCAGAAGGAATTCTTCGCGATCGTCGAAGGCGAACAGGAAGACCGTTTTGGTTGGCTCACTCCGGTTCCGGCGGCGGTGTCCGCTTAAGGCGGTCACCTCGCTTCCGCAAAACAGAACGGCCTCGTCCTGGGACGAGGCCGTTCATATTTGGATTCAAAGCTTAATGGGAGCAGCGAAAGAAAGGATCGATCGATCCGCGGGCGCATTCGCGACGGCCACCTCCCCCGAGATTATCCGCCTCTTCATACGCCCGCAGGCGATCTAGATTGTGTTGTACCAATTCGGCGCGCCGCTGGGAAGGGGAAAGGCCGTTTTGAACGCTGGTTTTTAACAGCTTTTTTCCCTATGCTTACCAATGGTTTACAAGTCCGGATCTTTACTAAAACCTGTGGAAAAAACATCGACCACCGAAAATGGTCCCGAAGGAGTTCGCCCCTTGCCCCTATCCGAAGCCCAAGGCATCAACCTCTCGACCGGTGAAGCGGTCACCGCCGAGTTCGGTCCCGCCCTTCAAACCGTCGAACCCGTCCTCGAAGGCACCGTCACCAACTACCTCGCGCCCGGCTTCATCGACCTCCAGGTCAACGGCTTCGCCGGCGTCGATTACAACTCACCCTTCGCGCCCCACGACGAAATCGAGCGCTCCATCCGCGCCATGTTCGCCACCGGAGTCACCCGTTTCTACCCCACCGTCATCACCGGCTCCCCCGAGGACATGACCGGTGCCCTGCGCAACCTCGCCCAGGCCCGCCATAAGATCCCCAGCGCCGCCGCTATGGAGGGCTACCATGTCGAAGGACCCTACATCGCCGCTGAAGACGGCCCCCGCGGCGCCCATCCGCGCCACTGCGTCCGCCCGCCCTCCGTCGACGAGTATCGCCGCTTCCAGGAAGCCGCGGAAGGGCACGTCCGCCTCATGACCGTCGCTCCCGAATGGCCCGGCATCACCACCCTCATCGAGACCATGGTGCAGGACGGTGTCGTTGTCAGCATCGGCCATACTGCCGCCAACGGCGCGCAGATTGACGAAGCCGTCCGCGCCGGCGCCACCATGTCCACCCACCTCGGCAACGGCGCCCACTCCGAGATGAAGCGCCATCCCAACTACCTCTGGGATCAGATGGCCAACGACAAGCTCACCGCCAGCTTCATCACCGACGGCATCCACATCGGCGCGAACTTTTTCCGCGTCGCCTTGCGCGCCAAAGGCCTCGAACGCGCTGTTCTCGTCACCGACGCCGTCATGCCCGCCGGCTGCGAGCCCGGCGACTACATGCTTGGCGAGATTCCCGTCACGCTCCATCCCGGCGACCGGGTCACCCTGCGCGGCGGCGATCGTCTCGCCGGCGCCGCCCTCAAGATGCACAACGGCATCGGCCATGCCATGCGCTTGGGCGGCATCTCCCTGCGCGACGCGGTCACCATGGCCACCACCAACCCCGCCCGCGTCGGCCGCATCAGCGGACGCTGGCGCGGCCTCACCGCCGGCGAACGCGCCGACCTCGTCGAGTTCGACTTCGCCGAAGACACTTTCCAACTCACCATCCGCCGCGTTTGGATGGGTGGCCAACAGGTCTACGCCGCGTGACCCGCGCTTCCACCCCGGACCGCGTCCTGCACTGGACCATCCTCGGCCACCTCGCCCTGCTGCCAGTCCTGCTGCTCCTGGCCTGGCTCGATCCCCGTCAGTTGCAGGGCGCGAATCTGTGGTGGAAGCCGATCAAATTCTTCGTCAGCATCATCGTCTACCTCGCCACCATCCGCTACCTGCTTCAGTGGGTCTCCGGACCCGCTCAGGCGTGGATCGCCTATGGCGTCACCCTCACCATGATCGGCGAGAACCTCGCCATCGTCTCCCAGGCCGCCCGCGGCGTCCGCTCCCACTTCAACATCGCGGCTAGCTACGACATCGCGGTCTTCGGCTTCATGGGAACGCTGATCGCGATCAACACCGTCCTGCTTATCTGGCTCTTCCTCTGGTTTCTGGCCCATCGCCTCCCCACCGCCGACGGTTTGCGATGGGGCATCCGCTGGGGACTGCTCTGTACACTATTGGCGAGCGCCGTCGGTGGCCTCATGGTCAGCCACCAGGGCCACACCGTCGGCTTGCCCGACGGCACCCCCGGCCTTCCCTTCCTGAACTGGAGCCGCCTCGCTGGCGACCTGCGCATCGCCCACTTCGTCGGTCTCCATGGCATCCAGATTCTGCCCCTGCTCGGCTGGGCCATCGACCGTTCCGGCTCCCCACGCCCATGGCTCTTGGTCGCCGTCGCGGCTCTCGGCTATCTTGGCCTCACGACGCTCCTACTGCTCGAAGCGATGGCCGGCAAACCGCTCGTCCCTTAAAGCAGAATCAGCCCCGACCTCATGCCGATCGCCACGGCCTCCGCCCGGCTCGCTGCGTTCAGCTTCTCGAGAATCGCCGCGACATGAAACTTCGCCGTATGGTCGGAAATGTTCAGCCGCCCTGCGATCTCCTTATTTGCCAAGCCATCGGCCAGCAGCCGCAACACCTCCACTTCGCGTGGCGTGAGTGGCTGCACCGGTTTACCTGGCACCGGCAGACGTTCCAGCATGCCGAGCGTGTTGAACGTCGCGCGATCGATCACCACCAGACCTGCCGCCGCCGCGATCACCGCAGCCGTCAACTCCGCCGGCCCGCTATCGCGCGGCAGCACCGCCGCATAGCCCATCCGCAGCAGTTCGCTCGGCGCGCCATCGCTCAGCACCACCGTCGGATGTGCCCGCCAGTCCACCTCTTTCGGCGTATCGCCTTCCTCGAGATCGATCAGCAGAACTTCGGCGTCCGTCGAACGGTCCACCGGCGTCAGCGCCCCGTGCGCCAGCAGGATTGCCGTCAAACCAGCTCGTACAATCGGAGACGCCGCCGACACCCATACCCTGGTCAAGCGGCCTCCCGTTGCGGCTGCCGCAGTTGCACCACCACCTCACGCCACCGCGTCTTCTCCCCGCGCAGGAACCGCAGCCGGATCGACGGCACCCCGGACTCGAGCAGATTGCCCAGATCCTGCGGCCGGTCAAACCAACGCTCCGCCGTGCCGATCAGCACATCGCCCGGCAGCAACGACGCTTTGTCCGCCGCGCTCCCTGGCGTCACTTCGAGCACGACATAGCCCACCGCATCACGCCGGTCGAGCCGCATCCGTGTCGCATGAATCGACACGCCCAGCGACACGGACTCCGGCCCCAACCGAATGAACCGCCGCACCGCTTCGGTCGGCACCGCCAGACCCAATCCCGCCGCGATCGCCGTATTGATGCCCACCACGCGACCTTCCGCGTCCGCCAGCGGACCGCCCGAATTGCCCGGCGCCAGCCGCACATCCGCCTGCACCCACGTCTGCGTGCCCATGCCTGCAAATGGCGCCACGCGATGCACCACACCTGTCGAGAGCGCGCCGGCAAAGCCCAGCGGATTGCCCACCGCGATCACCAGTTCGCCCGCGCGCAACGTCTGCGCCTTCGCCGTTTCCACCGCCGGCAACCCGGTCGCTTCCACGCGCAAGGTCGCCACATCCCGCCGCGGATCGATCGCGATCAACTGCGCCGGCAGCCGCTCGCCGTTCCACAATTCCGCCGTCAGATTCTCGCCCCGCACCACATGCGCATTGGTGACGATCAAGCCTTCCGGCTCCCAAATCACGCCCGACCCATTGCCGGACTGGCCACGCTGCTGCGAGGAAATCGAAACGGTGGACCGGCGCAGCCGCTCACCGATCTCTCCAAAGTTCGGATTCGCTGCCACTGCCTTATTCCTTCCCGGGTCGGGCGCCCACCGTTACCGGCAATCGCTGCCGCTGCCCGCCCCGCAGGATCTCCATCTCCAGGCTCTGGCCCACCGAACCCGCATCCAGAAACGCCATCAGACTGTTGGTGTCATCCAGCACCTTGCCTTGAATCGACAGCAAAATGTCACCGATCAGCAGCCCGGCCTGCTCTGCCGGTCCGTCCGGCTCTACCGACACCAGAATGTGTCCATGCTTGTGAGGAATACCCTGCTGGATACAGAGATGATCGGGTAGGACGATTGGTTGCAGACCCACGCCCAGGTAGCCCCGCACCACGCGGCCTCCCGCTACGATCGCCTCCACCACCCGCAGCAGCGTCGCCATCGGCACCGCGATGCTGCCCACGCGCGACAACCCGCGCGTCGCCATGCCGATGAACGCCAGATCGCCACCCACCACCATGCCGCCGGACGCTCCTGGATAAAGCCCCAGATCCAGCCGCAGCATCTGATCCACCTGTCCGCCGCGCCACGTCCGCCAGGACCCTGCCGCCACCGAGATAATCCCCATCGACGCCGTCAGTCCCGCCTCGTTCGACCGCCCCACGGCCAGCGCCAGATGACCCGCCTTCCAAGTCTCACGCGTCGCCGGTAACTCCGGCGCGCTCACCGCTTCGCTCAGCTTCACCACGGCGATGTCCGTCCCCGGATCGCGCCCCATCACCGTGCCGCCCACCAGACGCCCGTCCGGCAGCGCGACATTGGCGATTTCCTGCTGCTGCAGCGCATGATCGGCGGTCACCACCAACGCGCCCGTCGCCTGTGGCCACAGAATCCCCGCCGCAAAAGTCGCGTTCGGATTCTGCAGCGCCACCACATGACGTCCGGCTGCTTCTACGGCCGTGGCCAGTTGTTCGGACCACGCCGCCAGTTCATTCAACATGCCTATCTCCTTGCATGACTGAGTGTGCCAGGAGACAGTGCCTTTCGAGAACCGGGAGTTTGGCGTGTTTCCGCCCCTAGCCGATTGGGTGGGGGCTCCGGCTTAGGCGCTGGCGATGGCTTCGTCCACCGTCACATAGACCGGAAATAGCCCGATGAACCCCACCATCTCGAACATCGAACGCACGTGCGGCGTCAGCCCCGCAAACGCGAGCGCGCCCCCGGCCGCCCCCAGCGACTTCCCTGACCCGATAAACACGCTCAACCCCACACTGCTGATGTAGCGCAACTCGGAACACTCCAGCACAATGCGCGTCTCGCCGGCTTTTTCCAGCGTCTCCAGCGTTTCAGAAAGCCTCGGCGCCCCGGCCGAGTCCAACCGGCCTTTCAGCCGCACCACCTGCAACGGCGGTAGCTTCTCGTGGAAGATTTCTAATGACATTTCGTTCGCGTTCCATTCAGCCCTGCCGGCCATCGCCGCTCCAGGCTGCAGGCAATTATATGCCACGTGAACGAAACATAACCGTACTTAGTCAGATAAATTCAAGCGCGCTGCCGACGGCGCACCATCCGGAAGCAGTTCCAGCCGGCGCGACGCTCGTAACTCGTTTGATCCATGAGCTTTACCACCATGAAGATGCCCAGCCCCCCCGGCCGCCGCGCCGCCAGCGGCGTGTGCGGATCCGGCTCCGGATGCGTCAGCGGATTGAACGCGCGCCCCTGGTCCTCCACCTCCACGCACACTTCCTCGGCATCCACCGCCACCCGCAGCCGGATCGGCTCGCGCGTCCCGCCGTGCCGCATCACGTTGCTCACGATCTCTTCCACCGCAATATTCAGATCGGCTTGCGCTTCTTCGGACACCCGGTGCTCCACCCAGAAAGCGTCCAGGCGCTCGGACACAGCCCCCAGTTGGGCGAGGTCGCTAGCGACCTCCAGCGCGAGTTCCGGCGAAGCGTTCAAGGCTTCAGTATCGCTTAGGGGAATGCCGGCGGCTCAAACACCGTTAGAATCTCGCGGATCATCTCGTCGCGCGATGCGTAACGGCTCTCGTCGTAACAGCCCATCGGATTCTCCACGGCGTTCACCAGGCAACGATTGCAGTACGTGCAAGGCCGCTCCGGCCGGTCCGCCCCGCCCTGCCACTGCTGCACCAGATCATTGTTCGCCACCAGCGGCCGCGCGATCGTCACCCCGTCGATCCGTCCCTCGGCCAGCGCCCGCTCAATGAACGACTGCGTCTGGAACCCACCCGTGCAAATCACCGGAATCCGCACCGCCCGCTTGATGGCGTGCGCGTCATCCAGATTCACGCCCTCGAAAACGCTCCCTGCCGACTTCCGCCAACGGTCGCGAAATACTTTGCCTGTCAGCTTCCCGCGGAACAGCAGGTAGTTGAACAGAGTCCGCGACCCTGACGAAATCATCGTGTCGTACGTCTTCAAAAACACATCCACCGGCAGGTCACCCACCGGATTGCGCGGATGCGGAAAGAAGCTCCCGCTCGAGACGTGGATGCAATCCACGCCCGCCGCCTCCAGCATTTTCGCCACCTTCACTGAGTCGTCGATCACATTGCCGCGCGGCTCATTCGGCAGCAGCGCCCGATTGTTCTCCGTCGCCGACAACTTCATCTGCAGATGAAAGTCATGCCCCACCGTCCGCCGGATCGCCGCCACAATCTCCAGCACAAACCGCGCCCGATTCTCCAGACTCCCGCCGTACTCATCCGTCCGGTCATTGATCGCCGAGGACAAAAACTGCGTGATCAGATAGCCGTTGCCGCCATGCAACTCCACGCCGTCGAGCCCTGCTTCCCTTGCCCGCCGTGCTCCCTGCGCAAACTGCTCCACCGTCTCGGCGATCTGCTCCACCGTCATCCGCTCGCACTCGAATCCATGCAGCGGATCCGGCTGGTCCGTCGAGCTCAGGCCCTTCTCCCACTCAAATCCGCCCACGTCGCGCTGACGCCCGCCATGGCTCAACTGCAGGATGAAACGGCAATCGTGCTCATGAATCCGCTTGCCCAACTCGCGCCAGAACGGAATGCGATCGTCATCGTGAATGGTCGCGAAGTTCGGCAGGATGCGCCCGCGCGGCGTCACCGGCACAAACGACGAAATGATCGCCCCCACGCCCCCTTTGGCAAACTTCGTCTCCCAGTTGATCCGCGCCTGCGTGCCGGATCCGTCGTACTGATCGAACCGTCCGGCAATCGACGACCGGAACACCCGGTTCTTCACCCGCAAATACGGAAACTCCAGTGGCGTGAAAATCATTTCTTCACCATCGATGGCCAGGGCGCGAACGGATTCGCCACGCGCTCGAGCACCGGCTTCAACTCCGGCATGTGCCGCAACAGCACGCTCTTCAACCCGTTGTTCCGCACGTAGTCCAGCCCCTCCTGCGTATAAATCTCCGGCCGATAGTCGTCCGTATAGAAGCGATCGCTCTTCAACCTCCGCGACGCCATCAGCACAAAGATCCGGAACGCCGTCTCGCTAAAGCCGAACCCTTCCGGCAACGGCTCCGCGTAAAGCCCCACCATCAGATCCACCTTCTCGATGTCGTTGTCATAGAGCTTCCGGATCTCCTCGCGCCACACCGCGTTGTCCGTCAGTTCCTCAAAGTTCTTCACCGGCTCCTTCCGCAACAGCCGCCGGAACTCGTTATAACGGGGCACGCCCCGCTCGCGATCCCGGTAAATGTCGATCATTGCCAAGTCGAAGTGCTCGCCCGAATCGCGGGTATGATCCTGCAGAAACCGCGGATAGTTGTGGAGCCGTACCGCCCCCGGATGCATGCGCCCGAACGAATACCAAAGGTCGCTGAACTGATGCCGATTCATAAAGGACCGCGTCATGCTCGCATGCACATCCGGCAACTCCCGCTCTTCGATCACCGAATCATCCGCCAGCTTGCGGAACGTCAAGTCGTCGGGCATCAGCGGATGCATCCGATACACCGCCACGAACTCTTCGGTCAAGCTGTACGGCGCCGCATGATGCTCCGCATGCGACCCTACAATCCCGCCCAGAATCTCCTTGTCGTCCAGAAATTCGAAGACGTCCTGCAGGTTCTCGCCCGCCAATCCCTTCCAGTTCGCATTCATCGCGATCTGCACCGTCTGATGCGGCAGAATCGCCGGCGTCCATTCGATCGTGTGGATCTTGGCCATCAGCGCCGCATTCACCAGCCGCGCTCGCTGAAACAACTGCTCATCCGTCCACGCCGGATACTTCGCCTGAAACATGTCGCAGATGGCGTTATGCTCCGCGGCGAATAGATGATGCATCAGGCTGATGCCCACCCACCAGTTGTCCGCCAGCCCCGTCAGATCCAGCCCATTCTCCGGATCGAGTGGCAGCCTCCCGTTCGCTTCCAGCTTCAGCTTCCCCCCCGCCAACGACCTCAGCTTCGCCAGCGTCGCCGCGTCCGAACCATACACCTGCGACCCATCCCACCAATGCGTCACCTGATTTGCATAAGCCGGCGGTCGCTTCGACCCCGCCGGCGCCTCGTCCTGCACCGTCCGCCGAATCCGCATCGGCCGGTACGGCCACGGATCGTCCTCCGCCAAAGGAATCTCCACCGGGTCCTCATTCAGATGATGCTTCTTGTGCGCAAACCAGTCATGCACCATGAACTGCAGCCACGCCGCTGCCGTCAGGTTCAAAATCGTTGCCGGCTGAAACTTCTCGCGCGTCATCAACTGCCGGCTCACCAGCCGCGGATTCGGCTCGAACAGATGCGCCTTGTCGGGCGCCACCTTGTCGAGCGGCATGTTCCGCCCGAACCGCGCCCCCACTGACCCCATGCGCGGATGGGCCAGATCGTTATGCGTGCCCTCCATCGTCCGTTGCGTCTTCAGTTCGGGCGCCACCTGCGCCGGATCCACCGTGGCCAGGGCCGGCTCTTCGGTGTCATAAAGGTTCTTCTGCCGCAGCTCGTTCCGGATCTCGATCAGGCGCGGCATCGCCAACAGTCGTGGCAGGTCGTACCAGGGCCTCTTCTTGTGCAGAAAATCGCCGAGGCGGCTGAACAGAGTACTGCCCATGGATAGTCCTCCTAGAACTCGAGTGAGTCGAGCCTATCCGAGGACTCCCCATTTTTCAAGACTCTTCCGTGTAAATCCATGCGGATCAACGCGCAAGTGGCCCAAAGGTCTACACTAGTAAGAATAAGTTCTGTTCAGCAATGGATTTCTACCAGCAAACCCTCTTCAAGCTCAAGCAATACTGGGCGGACCGCGGCGCCATTATTCAGGAGCCTTATGACATGGAGGTGGGCGCCGGCACGATGTGCCCCGAAACCTTCCTACGCGTACTGGGACCGGAGCCTTACCGCGTCGCCTACGTTCAGCCCAGCCGCCGGCCCGCCGATGGCCGCTACGGCGAAAACCCCAATCGCCTCTACAAGCACTCGCAGCTTCAGGTGATCCTCAAGCCCACCCCGGCTGACGTCATCGACCAGTACCTCGGCTCGCTCGAAGCCATTGGCATCGACCTCACCAAGCACGACATCAAGTTCGAAGAAGACAACTGGGAATCGCCCACCCTCGGTGCCTGGGGCATCGGCTGGCAGGTGATGCTCGACGGCCTCGAGATCACCCAGTTCACCTACTTCCAGCAATGCGGCGGCGTCGACCTCGAACTCGTCCCCGCCGAAATCACCTATGGCCTCGAGCGCCTCACCGCCTTCCTCCAGAACAAGGAAAGCGTTTACGACATCGAATGGGCCCCCGGCTTCAGCTATCGCGACGTCCGCTTCCGCGATGAGCAGCAGCTCTCGGTCTACAATTTCGAAAAGGCCAACGTCCCCCGCCTCTGGAACCTCCTCGACCTCTACGAAGCCGAAGCGATGGACCTGATGAACAACTTCAAGTCGCTCGAAGACCCCGCCGCCATCGCCCGCTTCCCCTTGCTCGCCGCCTACGAGTACGTGCTGAAGTGCTCGAACACCTTCAACCTGCTCGACGCCCGCGGGGCCATCTCGGTCACCGAACGCGTCGGCGTCATTCAGCGAATTCGCAAACTGGCCGTCGGCCTCGCCCAACTGTGGATGCGTCAACAGCATCCGTCGCAGGAGGAGGCCGCTTAGCTCAGGCCGCTCAACATGGATACCCTCGACTTCCTTCTCGAAATCGGCTCCGAAGAGATCCCCGATTGGATGATTGACCCCGCTTTGGCGCACCTCGAAGCCAAGGTCAACGACTTGCTTGCCCCCCTCGGCGGCAAGGTAACTTCCGCTCTCGCCACCCCCGCGCCGCCTGGCCATCCAAGCCAGCGGACTCACCGCGCGCCAGGCGGATTCCGAAGAGCTCGTCACCGGTCCGCCCAAAGCCGCCAACGAACAGGCCATCGCAGGCTTCGCCAAGAAGCAAGGCGTCGATCGCGACTCGCTGAAAGTCGTCACCACCGCCAAAGGCGAATTCTACGGCTTCACCAAACAGGTGAAAGGCCAGGCCGCCGTCGACTTGCTCAGCGCCGCCCTGCCCGCCCTCATCCTGGGCATCCCCTGGCCCAAGGCCATGTATTGGACCGGCAAAGGCGGCCCCCGCTTCATTCGCCCCATCCGCTGGCTGGCCTGCCTGCTCGGCGACCAGGTCGTGCCGTTTGAAGTCGCCGGCGTCCCCACCGGCAACCTCACCCACGGTCACCGCAAGCTCGGCGCGAAGAACATTCCCGTCACCATCGACAACTACCGGCAGGAACTCGCCCGCAACTTCGTCATCCTCGATGGCGCCGAGCGCCAGCGCAAGATCCGCGGCGAAGTCGTCGGCCTGATCGCCAAGAAGGGCCTCAAGGTCAAAAACCGACGCCGCACTCGAGCACACGCTCACCTACATCACCGAATTCCCCACCGCCATCCTCGGCGAGTTCGACCCCAGCTACCTCAGGCCTGCCCGCTGAAGTGCTGGTCACCGTGATGCGCTTCCACCAGAAGTATTTCTCGGTCGAAACCTCGGACGGCAAGCTCTCGCCCCACTTCATCGCCGTGATGAACACCTCCGCCGATCCCGAAGGCCTCGTCAAGCACGGCAACGAACGCGTCCTCCGCGCCCGCTTCAACGACGCTCGCTTCTTCTACGACACCGACCAGAAGCGCTCGCTCGCCGATCGCGTCGACGACCTCGCCAAAGTCACCTTCCAGGCCCAACTCGGCAGCTACCTCGACAAAACCAACCGCGTCATCGCTCTCCTCCAAGAGCTCCGGGCGCCCCAGGCCGCCATCGATGCGGCCCGCCTCGCTAAAGTCGATCTCACCACTGACATGGTGAAAGAGTTCACCGAACTCCAAGGCCAAATCGGCGGCATTTATGCTCGCGCTCAAGGCCATCCCGAAGCCGTCGCCCAAGCCATCTACGACCAGTACAAGCCCGTCAGCATGGAGGATTCGATTCCCTCCACCGTCGAAGGCCAGTATTTAAGCCTCGCCGACAAGGTCGACACCCTCCGCGGCTGCTTCGGCATCGGCATCATCCCCAAAGGGTCATCGGACCCGCTCGCTCTCCGCCGCGCCGCCCAGGGCATCGTCAAGATCCTCGTCGAAGGCCAGTTGAAGCTCACCATCCCCCAACTTACCGGTGGCGATGCCCAGCTCGAGAAGTTCTTCGCCGATCGCGTCGGTTATTACTTCAAAGAAATTCGTGGCTTCGCTTACGACGAAGTCGCCGCCGTCATGGGCCGCCGGCTGGGGCGACTTGAAAGACGTCCTCGCGCGCCTCGAAGCCGTCAAGGCCGTCCGGCAAAGCCCCGACTTCGAACCCCTCGCGGCTGCCTTCAAGCGCATCAAGAACATCCTCACCCAGGCCAAGTTCGCCGAAGCGGGGCACGGTTGACCAAACCAAGCTCGAACCCGGCCCCGAAGCCGACCTCGCCGCCGATTTTGCCCGCGTCAAAGCGGCCATCGCTCAGAGTGCCAATTACCCGGCCACCCTGGGCGTCATTGCGAGTCTCCGTCCCGCGGTTGATAGCTTTTTCAACGGCGTCATGGGTCAACGTGGAAGATGCGTCCTTGAGGCGGAATCGGTTAACCTTACTGAGGAGTCTGCTGACGGAGTTTTCCACCCTCGCGGATTTTTCAGAGATCGTCACCAAATCCTAAGGATTTCCGAACTGGTCACTCCCCCCGGTTCGCCAAGATTTCTAAACGCCAGTAAAGAGTCTGAAAGGAAGTTGAATGCAGAAGTACGTTTACTCGTTCGGCGGCGGAACCGCTGACGGCGACAGTAGCATGAAAGATACGCTGGGCGGCAAAGGTGCCGGCCTGGCGGAGATGTGCCGCGCGGGCATCCCCTGCCCCGCCGGTTTCACCATCGCCACCGATGTGTGCAACATCTACTTCCAGAACAAGAACTCCGTGCCGGATTCCATCGACAAGGAAATCCTCGCGGCTCTCAAGAAGCTCGAAGCCCAGATGGGCCAGAAGCTCGGCGACCCCTCGAACCCGCTGCTGTTGAGCGTTCGCTCCGGCGCCAAGTTCTCCATGCCGGGCATGATGAACACCATCTTGAACCTCGGCAATGAACGACGTCACCGCCGAAGGCCTCGCCAAGAAGTCCGGCAACCCCCGCTTCGCCTACGACTGCTATCGCCGCTTTCATCCAGATGTTCGGCGAAGTCGCCATGGAAGTCGAAATGGAGTTCTTTCGATCACGCCTACGACGCCCAGAAGGCCAAGCGCAAGATCAAGAACGACGCCGACCTCTCCGCCGACGACTTGAAGGCCATCATCGCTGAGTACAAGAAGATCGTCAAAAAGCACGCCAAGCGTGACTTCCGCAGGACCCCATCGAACAGCTCAAGATGTCCCCGCGACGCCGTCTTCCGCTCCTGGTGGAACCCCCAAGGCTTGCTACTACCGCAAGATGGAAAAGATTCCGGACGAAATCGGCACCGCCGCCAACGTCCAGGCCATGGTCTTCGGCAACATGGGTGACACCTCCGCCACCGGCGTCGGCTTCACCCGTGACCCCGGCAACGGCGAAAAGATCTTCTACGGCGAGTTCCTCCTGAACGCGCAGGGCGAAGACGTCGTCGCCGGCATCCGCACCCCGGAACCCATCACCGACCTCGAGAAGGTTCTCCCCGTTGCCTACAAGCAGCTCAAGGAGATCACCACCAATCTCGAAACCCACTACCGCGACATGCAGGACTTCGAGTTCACCATTCAGGAAGGGCAGCTCTACATGCTGCAGACCCGCAATGGTAAGCGCACCGGTCCCGCCGCCGTCCGCCTCGCGGTCGAAATGTGCAACGAAGGCCTGATCACGAAGGAAGAGGCCATCATGCGCGTCGCGCCTTCCCAGCTCGATCAGTTGCTTCACCCCGTCTTTGACGCCGCCAGCCTCAAGACCTTGAAGCTGCTCACCAACGGCATCGACGCCTCCCCGGGCGCCGCCGTCGGCCGCGCTGCCTTCTCCGCGGAAGACGCCGTCGTCCTCTCCGCCAAGTCGCCCGTCATCCTGGTCCGCAAGGAAACCACGCCCGATGACATCCACGGCATGGACGTCGCCAAGGGCATCCTTACCGCCATCGGCGGCAAGAGCTCGCACGCCGCCGTCGTGGCTCGTGGCATGGGCCGTCCCTGCATCGTCGGCGCCGGCGCGCTCTCCATCGACGAAAAGAAGAAGGTCGCCACCGTCAACGGCGTCACCATCAAGGAAGGCGATTGGCTCTCGATCGACGGCACCACCGGTGCGGTCTATCAGGGACAGGCGTCCACCAAGGATCCCGACGTCCGCAGCGGCCACCTCGCCACCTTCATGTCCTGGACCGACGAGTTCCGCGGCGACTTCGGCGTTCGCGCCAACGCCGACATCCCCCGCGACGCCAAGGTCGCCCGCTCCTTCGGCGCCGAAGGCATCGGCCTTTGCCGCACCGAGCACATGTTCTTCGAAGCTGACCGTCTGCCCCACGTCCAGGCCATGATCCTGGCGCGCGACGTCAAAACCCGCAAGCAGGCCCTCGCCAAGCTGCTCCCCATGCAGCGCAAGGACTTCGCCGGCCTCTTCGAAGCCATGGAAGGCTTCCCCGTCGTCATTCCGCACGCTCGATCCGCCCCTCCATGAGTTCCTGCCCAAGCGCGAGAACCTCATGGTCGATCTCGCCAAGCTCCCGCACGCCGACGCAAGACCAAGAAGGAAATGTCGAAGGCCTACGGCATCCCCGTCGGCGAGCTCAAGAAGAAGCTGCCCGAGTTGCTCCATCGCGTCGAAGAGCTCCATGAGTTCAACCCGATGCTCGGCCACCGCGGCTGCCGTCTCGGCATCACCTATCCCGAGATCACCGAAATGCAGGCCCGCGCCATCTTCGAAGCCGCCGTCCAGGTGGCCAAGAAGGGCAAGAAGATCATCCCCGAAGTGATGATCCCGCTGGTCGGCTCCGCCCGCGAACTCGAACTCCAGAAGGAGATCGTCGAGCGCGTCGCCAAGGAAGTCCTCGGTAAGGCCGGCATGGAGAAACTGCGCTACCTCATCGGCACGATGATCGAAGTGCCGCGCGCGGCTCTCACCGCCGACAAGATCGCTGAGTACGCCGAGTTCTTCAGCTTCGGCACGAACGACCTCACCCAGACCACGTTCGGCCTCTCCCGCGACGACTATACGAAGTTCTCCAAGCACTACGAAGACGTCAAAATCTTCAAGGCTGACCCCTTCGGCGCCCTCGACCAGGAAGGCGTCGGCTCGCTCATCAAGTTCGCCATCGAGAAAGGCCGCCACAAGCGCCCCGACCTCGAAGTCGGCATCTGCGGCGAGCACGGCGGCGAACCCTCGTCCGTCGACTTCTGCTACCGCGTGGGCATGGACTACGTCTCCTGCTCCCCCTATCGCGTGCCGATCGCTCGCCTGGCCGCGGCCCAAGCCGCCATCGCCAAAAAGAGCGGCGACAAGTCCCAGACCAACCGCACGGCCTAACCCCGCGCGCCAGTCACAAACGAAAGGGCAGCCTCACCGGCTGCCCTTTTCTTCTATCCCGCCCACAGTTCTTCGAGTGCCCCTCCCAACTTCCTGCCCCCTCACTTGTAAACCTCTGTAAACAAGCACTTTCACATCAAAGACCTTTTACCCTGCGCTTTCCCCGCCCCGCGCGTCAGATGGTGCATGACCGCACTTGATACCCTCTTCAACCGGCCCGCTCATAATCCTTCGTTTCATTCCCTCCAGGCCTTACACTCCCACGAACTCATCGACTTCTGCGTCCCCGTCAACCACGACTTTCCTCCCCCCGCGCTCCTCGCTCTGGTCCGCGAACACCTCGACGACCTCCTCCGTTACTACCCTGACTACGCCGACACCCACCAGCGCGCGCTCGCCGAATTTACTGGCCTTCCCGCTGAAACACTGGTCCCCGCGAACGGGTCTACCGAAGTAATCACCTTGCTCTGCCAGCAGGCCGAATCGCCTCTGGCCACCTCCATCCCGACCTTCGGACGCTGGACGGACCTGCCGTTACAACTCGGCCTCCCGCTCCATCCCATCGCCCGCCGCAAGCAAACTGGCTTCCGGCTCCACCGTGGCCCAAATCGTGCAAGCGGTTCGCGAAAGGCAATCGCGTACGTTGGTCATCTCGAACCCCAACAACCCCACCGGCGCCGTGCTCGAACTCGATGAGATCCGCTCGCTCGCCCGTGAACTTGCTCATCTCGACGCTTTGATCATCGACGAGTCCTTCATCGACTTCGCCCAGGTCGAAAGCGCTGCCGCGCTAGCCGCCACGCTTCCTCACGTGGTCGTCGTGAAGAGCCTCGGCAAGTCGCTTGGCTGGCACGGTGTCCGCCTCGGTTACGCCGGTCGCCGTGCCGGAGCGGGCCGCTCAACTCCGCTCCCGTTTGCCTTACTGGAACCTCAATGGCGTCGCTGGCTTCCTACTGCAGAAACTGCCGCAATTCCGCGTCGAATTTCTCGCGAGCCTGCGTCGCAATGCCTTGCACCGCGCTTCGATGGAGCGACGCCTGGCTTCCCTCCCGGAGCTCACCGTCTATCGGTCGCAAGCGAACTTTGTCTTCGTCGAGTTGCCCGCCTGCCTCAACGGCCGCCATCTGCGCGACCGTCTGTTACGCGAGGACGGCCTGCTCATTCGCGAAACCAGCAACAAACTGGGCGGCTCGGAGCAGTTTCTGCGCCTTGCCGTTCACGCCCCGGAACCGGTTGACCGTCTCGTGAGCGCCCTCCGCCGCGAGCTCTCCGCCGCCTGAATCGAAAGGAGTCTTACCATGCGCCAACGTCGAACCCAACTCGCCACCAGCCACGCCGGAGAGATTCTCCAGGGTGCTCTTCACGACCAGGGCCGCAGCCGCCGTTTGCTGCTCTCGCTCCCTGCCCCCGCCCTCTGGACGCAAGCCTCCGTGCGCGCCACGCCGGGCCACCCCTTTCGCGTCGAACCCGGCTGGGCCTGCAAAGCGCAGCGGGCCGCCAGTCTGTTGCTCACGCGTCTGGGCCGCCATCCGCCCGAAATCACCATCGAACTCCATACGAACATCCCCAGCGGCAAAGGCTGCGGCTCCTCCACCGCCGATATCGTCGCTACCGTCCGCTGCCTGCTCGCCGAACTGAAAGTCACCCTCCCGGAAGAGCAAATCGGCGCGCTTCGTCGTCGAAGTCGAAGAAGCCTCGGACGGCTCCCATGCTGTCGCGTCCCGCGCTCTTCCGCCACCGGGAAGGCGTGGTCGAAACCTACCTCGACGGAGCCTTCCCGTCCATGCAGGTGCTGGTGGTCGACGCCCAACCTGACGCCATCGTCGAGACCGCCTCGCTGCCCCGCGCGCGTTACTCCGACTCTCAGTTCGCTGCCTTCCGCCACCTCGTCAAGCGACTCAAACGCGCCTTCCGTCAAGGCAATCCGCATGAAGTCGGCCGCGTCGCTACCGCCTCCGCCCGCATCAGCGAGCAGTTCCTCCCCAAGCCCCACTTCGATGAGTTTCTCCAACTTGTCCACCGCGAAGGCGGCTACGGCTTGGCCGTCTCGCATAGCGGCACCGTGGTCTCCGCCCTGCTCCCGTTGCACTTCCCCACCGCCGGCCGCGACCGCCTTCTCGGCGCCCTCGACCGTTGGGGCCAACGCGTCCTCACCCGCTATTCCCTCACCTCCCGCGTCCCGGCATAACCATTCTGTAGACAGCCTACTCAAGATTGGGTAGACTGCCTACAGAACTATGCCGCCCCGTCTTGACCTTCTCCAGGGTACGCTCGACCTCCTCATCCTGCGTACCCTTCGCTTCGGACCCGCCCACGGTCACGCCATCGCCGCCCACATCAAGCAAACCTCCCAGGACGTCCTTCAGGTCGAAACCGGCTCTCTCTATCCCGCCCTGCACCGCCTCGAAGCCCAAGGCTGCATCGACGCCGAGTGGGCCCTCTCCGACAAAGGCAAACGCGCCAAGTTCTACCGCCTCACCGCGCTCGGCCGCCGCCAGCTTGCCCAGGAACAATCCCGCTGGGACCAACTCGCCGCCGCGATCGGTCGCGTCCTCCGCCCCGCTGACTAAGCCATGAACCGCGACCATGACTTCGACGACGAACTCCGCTTCCATCTCGAAGAGGAAGCCGCCGAACAGCGCGCCGCCGGCCTCCCCGCCGACGAAGCCCACTTCGCCGCCCGCCGTTCCCTCGGCAACCTCACCCACCTCAAGGAGCAATCCCGCATGAACTGGACCCGCCCTTCACTCGATCAATTCCTCCACGATGCCCGCCACGGCTGGCGCCAACTCCTTCGCCATCCCACCACCTCCGCGGCGGCTATCCTCTCGCTCTCGCTTGCGCTCGGCGCCTGCCTCGCCGCCTTCCGCCTCGTCGATGCCTTGCTGCTGCGCCCCATGCCCATCGCCCACGCCGCGCGCACCTACCTGGTGGCGCGCGAAGGCGTCGGCCCCACCGGCGACTACCGCGTCTCCGAGAGCTCCAGCTATCCCCTTTACCGCGAGATGCGCGCCGCCGTCGCACCCCAAGCCGGACTCGTCGCGGCCTCGTATTCCGATCGCGCTGACGTCACCTACGGCTCCGACGCCGACATGGAGAAAGCCTACCTCCAGCACGTCTCCGGCGATCTCTTCCCGAACTTCGGTCTGCAGCCCGCCCTCGGGCGTCTCTTCACCAACGCTGACGACCAAACTCCCGGCGCTGCCCCTTACGCCGTTCTTTCTTACGACTACTGGACTCGCCGTTTCGCTAAGGACCCTCAGGTCCTCGGCCGCACCGTCCGCCAGGGCCTCACCGTGTACCAGATCATCGGCGTCGTCTCCGAAGGCTTCACCGGCACCGAGCCCGGCACCATGATCGACGTCTTCCTGCCGATGTCCGCTCAACCCGCCACCCTTCTCGCCAACCGCGACTCCTTCTGGCTGCGCCCCTTCCTTCGCCCCCGGAGCGATCAGCCGCTTGAGCCCCTCTTTGCCCGCCTGGACGCCGTCTACCGGAACCACGAACGCGAACGGGCCAAGACCTTCGCCATCGCCTCGCGCGGCGTCAAGGAAATGCTTGCCGGCAACCCTGGCGACAAGCTCATTCTCCAGCCCGCTGCCACCGGCGCCTCGAGCCTCCAAAGCGACCACCGCCTAAGCCTCGCCGTCCTGGCCGTGCTCGTGGGCCTCGTCCTGCTGATTGCCTGTGCGAATCTCGGCAACCTGATGCTCGCCCGCTCCCTCGCCCGCGCCCGCGAAATGGCCCTTCGCCTCTCGATCGGTGCCAGCCGCGGTCGCCTCATCCGCCTCGTCTTGCTCGAAAGCCTGTGGATCGCCCTCGCCGCCGTCCTCGCCGGCGGACTCTTCGCCTGGTGGGCCGCCCCGTTCGTGGTCAGTCACATCAACCCGCCCTCCAACCCCGCCCGCATTGCCATGCCTTTCGACTGGCGCCTCGCCCTCTTCGCTCTCGCCCTCACCGTCTTCGTGGCCCTGCTCTTCGGACTCCTGCCCGCCCTCCGCGTCTCTGGCCTTGCCCCCTCCGCCGTCCTCAAAGGCGGCCAGGACCCGCACACGCGCCAGCGCTGGATGCACGCCCTCACCGCCGTCCAGGTCGCCTTCTGCGTCCTGATCCTCTTCCTCGGCGGACTCTTCACCGCCACTTACCGTCACCTCACGGCGCAGCCGCTCGGCTTCCGCCCCGATCATCTCCTCACCCTCGACACCGTCTCTGTCCGCCCGCAACCACCTGTCTACTGGAGCCAACTCGCCGACCGTCTCCGCGCCATCCCCGGCGTCGACAGCGTCAGCTATTCGCAATGGGGCTTACTGAGCGGCAGCATGTCCAACAACTTCATCGCCCTCCACGGCGGACCGCCCCACGCCACCCTCACGTCTTTCCTCTCCGTCTCCCCCACTTGGCGTCAGGATCTCGGCCTCCGCCTCCTCAGCGGGCGCGACCTCCGTCCCACCGACACTCATCCCGGCGTCGCCTTCGTCAACGAAGTCTTCGCCAAAACCTACTTCGCCGGCCAGGACCCCGTCGGCCAGTTCTTCGAGATCATGCGGCGCGACCGCACCCGTGCCCGGGTCGAAATCATCGGCCTTGTCGCCAACGCCCGCTACAACGACCTTCGCCGCGACACCCCTCCTGTCGCCTACGTCCCCTACGCCGCCACGGACTCCGCGGGCCTTCCCGTGCCCGTCGCGCGCGCGACTTTCAACGTCCGCACCACCGCCAACCTCGCCGCCACCCTCCGCCGCGAAGTCACCAACTTCCGCTCGGACTTCCGCGTCAGCAACCTCCGCCCGCAGCAGGAACTGATTGATCGCCACACCCTCCGCGAACGTCTCCTTGCCCTGCTCGCCGCTTTCTTTTCGATCGTCGCCCTGGCCCTCGCCGCGGTCGGCCTTTATGGCGTCCTCGATTACTCCGTCCTCCAACGCCGGCGCGAAATCGGCATCCGTCTTGCGCTCGGTGCCTCCGCCCCCACCATCGTCCGTGGGGTCGTCGCCGCTTCCGTCATCATGGTCACCGTCGGCCTCGCCCTCGGTCTCGGGCTCGGGCTAGCCTCCGAACAGATCGTCGAAAAGCTGCTGTTTGGCGTCCAGGTCTCCGATCCCACGCAACTGGCCTGGCCCGCGGCGATCCTCCTGGCGGCGGCCCTGCTCGCGGCTCTGCCGCCCACTTGGCGCGCCATCCGTCTGGACCCCGTCCAGACTCTCCGCAACGACTGACGCCTACTGACCCTGCTGCCGCCGCAGCTTCACATACTCCGGCGTGTAGCCTTCCCACTCCCACGGCGTCACCGTATCGCCGAAGATCTTCTCCATCAGCGGGCGGAACGCCAGCGTGCCATTCTCACTATTCGTCAGCACAATGAAACAAGCCTTGCGTTTCGGAAAGCACAACAGATGGGTCACCGCCCCGTCCCCATGACCTTCTTTGAAAAACGCCGGCCCGAACTTCGTCTTAGTCAGCAAACCCCAGCCCACTCCATAAGCCAAACCCACCGCGGCGGCTTCCGCGCTCTCCGGCTCATTCGCCGCCACCGCAAACTGATGCTGCATCCGCAATTGAATCACCGGGGTCAGCATCTTCTGCCGCGTCGCCGGCCGGATCACCTTGCCGTCCATCAACCCGATCGCCAGCTTCGCTAAATCCTCCGCCTTCGTCGTCAGCGATCCCGCTCCCCGCGCCGGCGACCGCCGCGTCTGCGACAGAAACTTCTCATTCTCATCGTACCGGTCGGCAATGTTCGTCCCAAATTCCTGCCGGTAAATCATCCCGGACCGCGTCATACCCAACGGCCCAAACAACGACTCCTGCATCAGCGCATCCAGCGTCTTCCCCTTCTTCTGCTCAATCACGTACTGCAGCAGATTGAAGCCTTCGCCCGAATAGCTATACTTCGTTCCCGGCGCAAAATGCAGATGCATCTTCTTGTCCGGCTCCAGAAAAACGAAGTTCGCGAACCCTGCCGTGTGCGACAGCAGCATCCGCGGCGTCACCTTCGGCCACTGCGGATCCTTCACTAACTCGGACGCCGTCTCCCGATACGGCTCGTACTGATCCAGCGGCTTTGGCAACATCTTCGCCACCGGCTCATCCAGCGACAGTTCCCCGCGCTCCACTAACTGCATCACATAAGTCGCAAACACGCCTTTGGTAATCGAGGCCGCCCACGTCATGGTGTCTTTCTCGAACGGTAACTTCTGCTCGCGGTTGCGATAGCCAAACGACGCGCTCCACACCAGCTTCCCGCGATCCACCATCGCCACCTGCGCTCCGGTAACCTTCAGGTCCGCCAAAGTCTGTTGGGCAAACGCCTCCGCTTCCCGCACCGTGATGCGCGAACCATCCAGTCGCCGTAAACTCGGCTCCGCCGCACTCAAACCCAATACCGCCCACGCGGCTACCCAGCATCGAATCAACAAAACGAAGGTACTCCTCTCGCTACTCGCTGGCCCATGCCATCGATACTTCACTTACGAAGTTGCGCGTCCAACGGTTCAACTCAATATCATTTCCATGTGCACGTCCGCCCTCGCGTAGGGCGACGGCGTCACCCGCTCCGGCGGCAAATGACGGAATCCCACCGACTCATAAAGGTGCACCGCATCCGGCAGCTTCGTACTCGATCCCAACGTCAACCGCCGCGCCCCCAGCCCCCGCGCCAGCGCCACCACATGCTCGAGTAACTTCCGCCCAATCCCCTGCCCCCGCAGTCCCTCCGCCACGCACATCTTCCCCAGCTCATACTCCCCCGGACCCTCCGCCAGCAGCGCGCAGCAACCCACCGCCTGACCGTCCAGCACCGCCATCACGATCTGCCCACCCTGCTCGAGAATCGCCGCCCGCGGATTGCCCAGCACCACCCGATCCGGCTCCTCGATCGCAAAATACTTCGCGATCCATGCTTCGTTCAATTCCCGAAACGCCTGCGCATCGCTCGCTTCAAACGGTCGCAACACCAAAGAAGAGGACATCTCCGCAGTGTAGCTGTCCGGTGATAGCCTAAGCCCAATGCGTTTCGTCAGTCTCTTGCTCGCCCTTGCTTTGTTCGCCCCGGCTCAGGTCGTCCGCGAAAAGATCGAATGGCTCGACGTCTGGATTCCGGACACCAACAGCACCGGCCTGCCGCGCGTCCTGCTGATCGGCGACTCCATTACCCGCGGCTACGGCAAGCAGGTCGAAACCGGCCTCAAGGACCAAGCCTACGTCGCTCGCCTCACCACGTCTAAAAGCCTCGGCGACCCCGCCCTGCTCGAACAGATCTCGCTCGTCCTGCGCGAGCACACCTTCGACGTCATCCACTTCAACAACGGCATGCACGGCGAAGGCTACAGCGAAGACGCTTACGCCGCCGCCCTTCCTGAAATGCTCCAGACGCTCAAGCAAGGCGCCCCGAAAGCCCGGCTCATCCTCGTCACCACCACCGATGTCCGCGAGAGTAAGAACCTCGAGCAGCTCAAACCCAAAACCGACCGCATGATCCGCCGCAACGAACTCCTCAACGCCTTCGCCAAGCGCGAGAAACTCCCGGTCAATGACCTCTACGCCGTCATCGCCGGCCACCCCGAGTTCCACGTCCCCGACGGCGTGCACTTCAATGAAAACGGCAACGCGGCGATGGCCAGGCAGGTCATCGCCGCATTATTACCTCTGCTCAAGTAGCCGTCAGACTTTTTCGGGCACGATATACGGCGCGCGATACTTGCGCGTCAACAGCGCGTTGGCCTGCGCATCGCCCGGCACCTGCAGCGTCTTCGCATCGAACTTCAGCCGCCGGCCCAGCCGATAGCTCGCGTTCGCCACATGCACCAGCGCCGCCGACGTCACCCCGACTTCCACGTCCGCCGCCAGATCGCTCACCTTGCGCGACTTGCACGCCTCGATAAAGTTCCGCACATGCGTCTCGCCTTCGCGCTGCGCCGGCTCGTCCATGATCTTCTGGCTCTTCTCGCCCTTGTAGACCTGGAAGCCGCGATTGTCCAGCGCCATCCAGCCCTCCGGACCATAAAACAGATTGCCGATCACGTTGCCGCCGTTATCCGCCACCAGACCGCCTTCGGTGCCCGTCAGATTGCCGCGCACCTCGAAGATCAATTCGGCATCGCCATAGTCGAACGTCGCAATCTGCGTGTTCGGCGTCTCCTGATCGTCATCCACCGCGAACTTGCCGCCGGTCGACACCACCGCGTTCGGCAGTCCCCGGCCTAGGCCCCATCGTGCAATGTCCATCTCATGGATGCCCTGATTGCCGATGTCGCCGTTGCCCGTGTCCCAGAACCAATGCCAGTTGTAGCGGAAGCGCAGCTCGTTGTAAGGCCGCAGCGGCGCGGGTCCGAGGAACTTGTCCCAATCGAGCCCCAGCGGCGTCTTCTCGTCTGGCTTATGCCCAATCGACTTCCGCCGCTTGTAGCACATGCCTTTTGCCAGATACACCTTGCCGATCACTCCGTCGCGCAGCAGTTGCATCGCCTTCAGCTTGTGCGCCGCACTCCGTCCCTGCGAGCCGATTTGCACGATCCGGTTGTACTTGCGCGCCGCGTCCACCATCTTCGTGCCTTCGTACACGTTATGCGACGCGGGCTTTTCGATGTACACGTCCTTGCCCGCCTGGCAGGCCCAAATTGTCGCCAGCGCGTGCCAATGATTCGGCAGCGGCATCGACACGGCATCGATGCTCTTATCGGCGAACACTTCCTTCATGTCGCGGAAGCCGCGCGGCTTGCCGCCGCCCAGCTTTTCCACTTGCGCAATGCCGCGCTCCAGCGCCGCCTGGTCCACATCGCACAAACCCGCAATCTGGCATTCCGAAACGGCGGCGTACATATTCATGTGGGCGCGTCCGCGTCCACCCAATCCGACAATCGCCACCTGCACCCGGTCATTGGCGCCCATCACTCGCGCAGCTTGGGCAGCCGTCAGAGCCGAAAGAAAAAACGAACGGCGTGAGCTCATGGTTCGGATCTTATCATTGAGATAGATGACGCCCAAGTCCGCAGCCGCTGCCGGCATCCGTTCCACGTTGGTCGGCATCGCCCTCAACGTGGCCTTGGCCGCCATCAAGTTCGTCGCCGGCGTCCTCGGGAACTCCTACGCCCTGATTGCTGACGCCATCGAGTCCCTCACCGACGTCGTCAGTTCCACGGCCCTGTTGCTCGCCCTTCGCTACTCCACGCGCCCTCCCGACGAGAACCACCCCTATGGCCACGGTAAGGCCGAACCCCTGGCCGCCACCATGGTCGCCCTCGCGCTCTTTGCCGCCGCCGTGGTCATCGCCGTCGAAAGTCTGCGCGAGATTCGCACGCCCCACTCCACGCCCGAACCGTTTACCTTATGGGTCCTGGCCGGCGTCGTGGCCGCCAAAGAAGGCCTCTTCCGCTACGTCTTCCACGTCGGCCACTCCTCCCACAGCAGCGCCATCAAAGCCGATGCCTGGCATCATCGTTCGGACGCCCTCACCTCCGCGCTCGCCTTCATCGGCATCTCCATCGCCCTTTGGGGCGGCCCCGGCTGGGAAGTCGCCGACGACTTCGCCGCCCTCCTTGCCGCGCCCATCATCATGTTCAACGCCTATCTGCTCGTTCGCCCCGCCGTACTCGAGCTCACCGACTCTGTCCCCGACACCCACCTCCGCAACGACGTCCTTAAAGTGGCCCACCGCGTCGCCGGCGTCAACTCCCTCGAGAAATGCTTTGTCCGCAAAATGGGCTTCGACTATTACGTCGACCTCCACGTCGTCGTCGACCGCGACATGCCCGTCTGGCAAGGGCACGACGTCGCCCACCGCGTCAAAGACGCCATTCGCGAAGCGCACCCCGAAGTCGCCGACGTGCTCGTGCACATCGAACCCACCCTACTTAGTTGAGCACCGTCAGCGTCGGCGTATAGTGCTGCCGGATCTTCCGTGCCGCCGCCTGCCCCACCACCGCCGCCAGTTCCGGCTCGCTCGCCAGCTTCACCTTCTCCAGACTCCCCAGCGTCTTCAGCAACTTCTGAATCGAGCGTTCCCCCACCCCCGGAATCTGCTCGAGTTCGGACGTCAACGTCCGCGCATTGCGCCGCGTCCGGTGGAACGTAATCGCGAAACGGTGCGCCTCGTCGCGCACCATCTGCACCAGGTGCAACACCGGGTTGAAACGCTCCAGCGCCACCGGCTCGTCTTCTTGCCCGTAAACGTAAATCAGCTCTTCCTTCTTCGCGATCGACGCCAGCGGCTGATTGATGATCCCGAGCGACTCGAGCGCCGCCGCCGCCGCATGCAGTTGCCCCAACCCGCCATCGATCAGAATCAACCCCGGCATCGGCTGGTTCTCTTCCTTCAATCGCGAGTACCGTCGCGTCACCACCTCGGCCATGGAGGCGAAATCGTCATTGCCCGCCACCGTCTTGATGATGAACTTCCGGTAGTCGGACTTCTTCATCTTGCCCTCCTCCCACACCACCATGCTCGCCACCTGATCGGTGCCCTGGATGTGCGAAATGTCGAAACACTCAATGCGATTCGGCGGCTCAGCCAAACCCAACTCATCCGCCAACGACCCACTGATCGCCTTCGACGACGGCTTCATCACCCGGAACCGCTGCTCGAAGCTGTTCTTCGCATTCGTCTCCGCCAGCGCCAGCATCGCCCGCTTCTGCCCTCGTTGCGGCGTGTGGATCTCCACCTTCCGTCCCCGCTGCTCGGTCAGAATCTCTTCCAGCGTCTCCCGATCCTCGAACTCCACCGGCACATGAATCAGCCCCGGCACATAGCGCTGATCGATGTAGAGCTGCATCAGGAACGCGGACACGAACTCCGACGGCTCGAACCCGTGCTGATCCTCCCAGAAGAACTCGCGCCGGTCCACGATGCGCCCGCGCCGCAGGTGGAACAGATTCGCCGCCACCAACGGCGGCTCCGCATGGAACGCCAGAATGTCGATGTCGTCGCCTTCGGCGGCCGCCATCTTCTGCCGTTGCTCCAGCTCATCCACCGTCGTGATCAGATTGCGCAGCGCCGCCGCCTCTTCGAACCGCAGATCCTCGGCGGCCGCCTTCATCCGCGCATGCAGATCGTCGGTCAGGTCACGCAGCCGGCCTTCCAAAAACAGCTTCACATTGCGCACCGCTTCCGCATAGCGCTCATCGGTCACCAGACCTTGCACACAAGGACCCAGGCAGCGATGAATGTGGAACTGCAGGCACGGATGCGTATGGCTGCGATTGAAGTCCACCTTGCACGAAGGCACCAGAAAATGCCGGTGGATAAAGTTCACCAGCCGGTACGCCAGGTTCGCCGGAAAATAGGGCCCATAGTAGGTGCCGCCCTTCCGCAGCCGCCGGGTGACGTACACCCGTGGATACTTCTCATTCGTCAGCTTGATGTACGGGTAGGTCTTGTCGTCCCGCAGCAGGATGTTGAAGCGCGGCTTCCACTGCTTGATCAGATTGTTTTCGAGAGCGAGCGCTTCCTTCTCGTTGTCGACAATGATGATCTCGATGTCCTGCGCCACATCGATCAGCGTCCCCGTCTTCGGATGCGCCAGGCTGTCTTCGTTGAAGTAGCTCCGCACCCGCGCCCGCAGATTCTTCGCCTTGCCGACGTACAGCACCTGCCCCGCGCCATCTTTGTAGAGGTAGACGCCGGGTGAGGTGGGAAGCTGACTGACCTTCTCGCGCAGCGCCATTTCTTCTTCCATTTTAAGGCTTTATAATGCAGGTGTGACCCGGCTTTGGCTGATCCTGTGCTTAGCGGCCGTTTCCTTCGCGCAACAAGCCGCTCAGCCGCAATTGCCGCCCGAAGAAGACGAAACCCTCAAACCTTCTCGCGAGTACGTCTTCAACCCCCTCCAGGCCAAGAATGAACTCCGCATCGGCGGCTTCTACTTCAAGAAAGGCAGTATGCGCGCCGCCGCCCTTCGGTTCGAAGAGGCCACCCGTTGGGACCCCACCAACCCTGAAGCGTTCCTCCGCCTCGGTGAAGCTCGCGAGCGCATGGGCGACAAGAAAGCCGCCCACGCGGCTTACGCCAAGTACCTCGAACTCTCCCCCGACGCCAAAGACGCCGCCGCCATCCGCAAAAAACTGAAATGAAATGTTGGAAATTGACGCTGGAGTACGACGGCACCAAGTTCTCCGGCTGGCAGGAACAGCCCCACGTGCGCACGGTCCAAGGTGTGCTCCGCCGCGCGGCTGAAGAGTACCTCGCCGTCGCCGTCGAAATTCAAGCCGCCGGCCGCACTGACGCCGGCGTCCATGCTTTGCATCAGGTCGCTCACATCAAGGCCCGCACCGCTCCCCGCTGCTCCGCCGAAGAATTCCGGCGCGAACTCAACGACCGTCTGCCCGCCGACGTCAGCGTCCTCACGCTCACCGAAGCCCCCGTGCGCTTCCACGCCCGTCACGACGCCGTCGCGCGCGTCTACCAATACCAGATCTCCACCCGCAAAACCGCCTTCGCCAAGCGCCAGGTCTGGTGGGTCAAACCCACCCTCGACGTCGAAGCCATGGCCGCCGCCGCCGAAGCCCTCGTCGGCCGGCACGACTTCGTCCAGTTCCGCCAACTCGACCCCCTCCGCCCCGACGAATCCACCATCGTCGTCGTCGAATCCGCCGTCCTCGGCACCGATCAGCACCTCGTCCTGTTCCGCATCGAGGCCTCGCACTTCCTCTGGAAAATGGTCCGTCGCGTGGTCGGCATGCTCGTCAAAGTCGGTCTCCGCGAACTCACCGTCGCCGACTTCGAGTCCCTGGTCGCCAACAAACCCCGCCGCAAAATCGACGTCGCCGCCGGCACCGCGCCCGCCTCGGGCCTCTTCCTCGCCGAAGTCAAATACCGCGCCTAAACGCGACCAAGCCCGCGGAATCGCTCCCGCGGGCCTGATTGTTTTACCTAACGGTTGGGTCAGTGTTTCTTGCGCGAACAAGCGTTCAAGGCGCCGCTGATGTCGATCGCCGAACTGCCCTCCTCGATGTGATCGATCTTCCCGTCCGGGTCGATCACGAACGTCGCGCGATTGGCAATGCCGCGAGCTTCCATCAGCACCCCGTAGTCCCGAGCCGCTTTGCGCGTCGCAAAGTCGCTCGCAAACGTGAACTCCGGCTTGATGACGTTCTCCGCCCAATACTTCAAACTGGGCGTGTTGTCCGTCGAGACGCCAATCACCTCATAACCCAAATCACGGAATTTAGCGATACCAGCCTGGTACGCTGTCATTTCCCTGGTTCAACCACCGGTAAAGGCAGCCGGAAAGAACGCGAGCACCACGCCTTTCCGTCCCTTGAAATCCTTGAGTGAAACAGAAGCGCCGGCGATGCTGGCCAGAGTAAACTCCGGCGCCCGATCCCCGACCTTCAAGTGCGTCTTCGGTGGAGCCACTGCCTGGCTTTGCGCCAGAGCAGCCATCGCTCCACCGGAGAGCGCGATCGCCATTCGTCGATTCATGCGACCTCCTGCCAGTCAGCCTAGCAGGAACCGCGTGAATCCGGACGAACGCTTACTTCTTCAAGCGGGCACAAGCATTCTGCGCGCCCGAAATGTCCACCGCCTGGCTGCCTTCTTCGATGTGCTCGATCTTGCCCGCCGGAGAAATCACGAACGTCGCGCGATTCGCAATGCCGCGCGCTTCCATCAGCACCCCGTAGTCGCGGGCCGCCTTGCGCGTCGCAAAGTCGCTCGCCAGGTTGAACTCAGGCTTGATCACGTTGTCGGCCCAATATTTCAGGCTCGGCGTGTTGTCGGTGGAAACGCCGATCACTTCGAAACCCAGGTCTTTGAAGTGCGACAGATTGGCCTGATACGCGGTCATCTCCTTCGTGCAGCCACCCGTAAAGGCCGCCGGGAAGAAGGCCAGCACCACACCCTTGTTGCCGCGGAACTCGGACAACGACACCGCCTTCCCGCTGATCGATTGCACCGTGAAGCCCGGCGCAATGTCGCCCACCTTCAAATGCGTCTTCGGCGGCGCTGCCGGAGCCTGCGCCCAAATCACTCCCATGGACAGCGTCAGGCCGACGGCCAGAAACGACTTGCGTAACATCAACGAACCTCCCAGGTAATTCTTACGACCTAGGCGCCAGCATATCACGCACTAGTCGTAATGTCCCCGTAGTTGATGGATCCGGACGACTAACAAATCCGTGAATGCCTGCAGCCCGTTCATCAGCGTCACCTTCGTCCCCTCGGCATTCGCCCACCGCACCGGCACTTCCACAATCGTGTACCGCAAACGCTGCGCGATGAACAGCGCCTCCACGTCGAACCCAAACCCCGGAATCCGCACCCGGGAGAACACCTCGCGCGCCGCGTCGCGCCGAAACAGCTTGAACCCGCACTGCGTATCGGCGTACGGCAAACCCGTCGCCAGCCGCATCACCAGATTGAAGAACCGCCCCGAATACTCGCGAAACGCCGACTGATGCACCGTCACCAGCTTCCGGTCGAGCGCCCTCGACCCGATCGCCCCATCGGCCTTCTTCGCCTTCACCGCCGCCAGCAGCTTTTCCACCTCTTCAATCGGCGTCGATAGATCCGCATCGCTGAACAGGACCCATTCGCCTTTCGCCGCCAGCACGCCGTTGCGCACCGAGTATCCCTTGCCGCGGTTCCCCGGATTCCGCACCAGCCGCACCGCCGGGTAAATGTGCGCAAAGTCTTCCACCAAAGCCGCGGTCCCGTCGCGGGAACCGTCGTCGACGATCACCACTTCGGTCTCGCCCAACGAGGTTGCGGCAACGTAGGAAGCCAGCCGCGCCAACGTCGCTGGCAGCCGGGTTTCCTCGTTGTAAGCGGGGATCACAATCGAGAGGAAGGCCAACTCGACATTATACTGTGCCGACCTTTATCATGAAGGTTTACCCGCTGAAGGAGCCGCATTTGTCCCTCGAACAGGATCTGCTCGCCCAACGCCTTGACCGCGTGCGGGAGATCGAGAAGCTCGGTTTTTCCCCCTACGGTCAACGCTTTGACGCCTCTCACCGCCTGCCGGAAATCACCGCCCAGGCCGACGCCTACACCGCGGAAAAACTCGAAGCGGAAAAGCCCCCCGTCACCATCAGCGGCCGCATCCACACCATCCGCCGCATGGGCAAGGCCGGCTTCGCCCACCTCGAACAAGGCGGCGTCAAACTCCAGATCTACATCAAGAAAGACGAAGTCAGCGAGACCGACTACGCGCTCTACCAGGGTCTCGACCTCGGCGACATCATCGGCTGCGAAGGCTACCTCTTCCGCACCCGCACCGGCGAACTCAGCGTCCACGTCAAGAAGCTGCACTTCCTCTCGAAGACGCTGCTCGCCATGCCCGAAAAGTTCCATGGCCTCGAGGACACCGAAACGCGCTACCGCCAGCGTTACCTCGACCTGCTCTCGAATCCCGACATCCGCGAAATCTTCATCAAGCGCGCCAAGCTCGTCTCCTCGCTCCGCCGTCAACTCGATGCCAAGGGCTTCGTCGAAGTGGAAACGCCCATGCTGCAATCGCAGTACGGCGGCGCCGCCGCGCGTCCCTTCGTGACGCACCACAACACGCTCGACGTTGACTTGTACCTCCGCATCGCCCCCGAACTCAACCTCAAGCGCCTGGTCGTCGGCGGCCTCGATCGCGTCTACGAGATCAACCGCAACTTCCGCAACGAAGGCATCTCCACGCGGCACAACCCAGAATTCACCATGCTCGAGTTCTATCAGGCCTACACCGATTACCTCGGCCTGATGGACCTCACCTGCGAACTTCTCAAGCAGTGCGCGCTCGACGTCAACGGCCAAACCACCTGCGAATGGGACGGCCACACGATCGACCTCGGCAATATCCGCCGCTTCTCCATGCGCGAAGCCGTCATCGAGTTCTGGCCGGACCCGGCCACCAAGCCCACCATGGACAATGTCCGTGACCCCGAGTGGCTCGCCCGCCACGGCCACAAGCACACCGCCGGCGAGAACCTCGTCGAGATCTTCGAGCGCGTCGCCGAAGAGCACCTCATCCAGCCCACCATCATCTACGAGTTCCCCGTCGAAGTCTCGCCGCTCGCCATGCGCAACCGCACCGAGCCCGCCATGACCGACCGTTTTGAGGTCTACGCCTGCGGCATGGAAATCGGCAACGCCTTCACCGAACTGAACGACCCGCAAGAGCAGCGCCGCCGCTTCGACATGCAGCTCAGCATGCGCGAAAAAGGTGACGACGAAGCCCATCAGATGGACGAGGACTACGTCCGCGCCCTCAGCTACGGCATGCCGCCCGCCGGCGGCGAAGGCATCGGCATCGATCGCCTGGCCATGATCCTCACCGGGCAAAAGTCCATCCGCGACGTGATTCTCTTCCCGCTGCTCCGCCCCGAAGGCCCCATCGGCCTTGCCGACCAACTCCGCGCGCTGGACCGGTAAGTCCCCCGCGATGTTTGAACTTTTCGTCGCCCGCCGCTACCTGCGCGCCAAGCGCAAGCAAGCCGTCATCTCCGTCATCACGGTGATCTCGGTGCTGGGCGTAGCGGCGGGCGTCATGGCGTTAATCGTTGCGCTCGCCATCAACAACGGCTTCCACGACACCTTCCAGCGCTCGCTGCTCGGCGCCACCGCCCACATCGACATTCTCGAAAAGCAGGTCGACGAAGGCATCCCCAACTGGCGCAACCTCACCGCGCGCATCCAGCAACTGCCCGGCGTCACTGGCGCGGGCGCCACGCTTTACGGCAGCGTCTTTCTCTCCGGCCCGCTGCAGCCCGCCGCCTGCGTCCTCAAGGGCATTGACCCGCAGTCGCCCTCGCAACGTGCCGACGTTCTCAAGATCCTCAAACTCGGCTCGCTCGACCAACTCACCGCCAACGATGATCTGCCCGGCATCATCCTCGGCAGTAAGCTCGCCCAGGAGACCGGCATGCGCCTCCACAGTCAATTGCAGGTCATCAGCCCGCAAGGTGAAATGACGCCCTACGGTCCCCGCCCCTCCTACTTCCGCTTCCGCGTCGTCGGCATCTTCGAGTCCGGCTTCTACGACCTCGACAAGACCTGGGCCTTCACCTCGCTTCAGCAAGCCCAGCGCATCATGTCCCTGCCTGACGTCGTCAACTCCATCGAGATCAAAGTCGCCGACCTAGACCAGGCCCCCACCATCGCCCGCGACGTCGAACGCCTCGCCGGCCCCAAACTCGCCGCCCTTCCCTGGACCGAAAAGAACCGCCAGATCCTCGGCGCCATGCAGCTCGAACGCACCGTCGCCGTACTCACCATCGGACTCATCCAACTGGTCGCCGCGCTCAACATCCTCATCACCCTTGTCATGATGGTGATGGAAAAGCACCGCGACATCGCCATCCTCATGTCGCTCGGCACACGGCAGGAACAGATTCGCCGCATCTTCCTGTTTCAGGGCTTCCTGATTGGCGCCATCGGCGCCAGCCTCGGCTTGGTCACCGGCTACGCCATCTGCTACTTCGGCGATCGCTTCCGTTGGATCAGCCTCGACGAGTCGGTCTACTCGATCTCGTACGTGCCCTTCGAAGCCCACTGGATCGATGGCGTCTGGGTCGCCGGCCTCGCCGTCGCCATCAGCGTACTCGCCACGCTCTACCCGGCCCGCACCGCCACGCGCGTCGCGCCTGCCGAAGCCTTACGCTACGAGTAGCTCAGCGGCTGCCGGTACTTCTTCTGGTACTGCTCACGCGCCACCTTCACCCACGCATCGCGGCGGATGCGTCCTGGAAACTCGGGAAGTTGTTCCTGGAACCGCTCGATCTCGTCATCGCTCCAGCGCCCGATCTGCTCGAACCGGTAGACGCCCATTTCGTTCAGCCGCTTCTCGATCGTCGGCCCGATGCCCCAGATGCGCTTCAAGTCGTCAGCCACCTCGGCGGGCGCTCCGCCCACAGTGGCGGCCATCGCGCGCGCTGGCTCTGGCTCGGGTGACAGCAGCGTCTCCGCCAGCGACGCGAGTTCCACCGTCCGCACCCGGCGCGCCTCCAGTTCCGCTTCCGCTTGCGACAACCGGCGCTGCTGGACCGTCACTACCTCGGGCAAATCCTCCAGCCGCTTCAGCCGTTCAATCAGACTCAGAATCTCTTCGTCCTTCGCCCGCACCGTCGCCTGATGATGCGTCTCCCAGCCGTGCAAGCGATCGGGTAGAGGCGACAACTGATGGATGCGCTGCCACAGCTCCGCCACTTCGCGATCTTTGGCCGCTACGTGCCCGCGCCACGCGACAGCCAACTCGGCCAAAGGCACCAGTTCCCCGATGCGCTGGGAGGCCGCCTGCAGCTTCTTTTCGAGGAGGGTCCGTTCGGTTTCCAACGTCTCGATCTGCCGCGGCATCGGCTCATACTCCCGCACCAGCACCGCCAGCGACGCCGCCTCGGCCTCTTTCGCCACCAAACGGCTACGCACCGGCTGCAACGCCCTCCACTCGCGCTGCGCCTCGGCCAAGCGTCCGGGAAAGGCTTCCAGTTCGCCAATGCGCGCCCGCAGCCGCGTCCCGTGCGAGTTCCACTCCGCTTGCAGACGTGCCAGGGTCTCGCGTCCGTGCGCCACCTTGCCCGCCTCAACCGTATAGCGGGACTCCGCCTCGCGGATCCTGGCGGACCATGCCTCCTCGGCATGCACCATCGCCCGCCGTGCCGCCAGATGCCGTCCCAGCCATCCGATGAGCGCCCCCGTTACCGCCGCCAGGGCCCACCACATCGTTTGGTCCATTTCCGCTTCGCCTCCTTCGCTTGGGCCTACGATGACATACTGAGTTCGCCAGATTCAATGCGCGGGGGCAATTTGCCGCTATCATGCTACCGATGGAGTCCGGCGAGTACCGCATCGTAGAAAGAAACCTGCGGGCCGCCATGAGTTGCTTCGCCCGCTCGAAGCGCATCGGCGAAGCGGTCGAATTGCCGGGCCTCCAACTGGTCTACTCCGGCATTCCCCACGGCGTTTTCAATGCCGCCATGCTCACCGAACCGGTCTTAGCCCTCAGCGACTTGCGGCGCCGTCTGGACCGCGCCCAGGACCATTACCGCCGCCGAGGCCAAGCCTGGTCCCTTTGGCTCTGCGAAGAGTGGCTCGACGCCGAGCTCCGCTCCCCCGCCGTCCACCTCATCCAGGACTTTGACCTCCAGTACTCATCCAACCCGCCCGGCATGTTGGCGCCCCAACTCCGCCCGCTCTCCCGCCGCCTGCCCTCGCTCGACATCCGCTCCATCGGCGATTGCACCACCCGGCTCGATTTCTGCCAAGTGATGTCGCTCGCCTTCGAGGGACCCTTTGCGGTGCTGCTCGAGGCCTATCAGGAAGATCAGTTTTGGAATGCGGACTTCGAAGGCTGGATCGGCTATCGCGACGGCCGCGCCATCGCCACCGCGTGCACGGTCACCGCGGCGGGCAGCATCGGGCTCTATGCGGTCGCCACCATTCCGGAGAAGCAAGGGAGCGGCTACGGGGAAATGATGGTGCGGCACGCAATCGCCGCCGCCCTGGACCGTTACGGGCCGCAGCCCCTGGTGCTCCAATCGAGCTTGGCGGGAATGCCTCTGTACCGCCGTCTGGGCTATCGCCCCGCGGCCGACTTCACCATTTATGTCTCGCGCTAGCTACTTGCGGCGAGCCCCGGGATCCACTTCCAAGCGCTCTTCCGGCTTCACATCTTCTCCACTCAGCTTGTGAATCCATTGCGTCGGAGGGTTCAGGACCACGCCGAAAATGATCACCACGAAGATGGTGAACAGCACGGCGAATACGTAGATCATAGTTCCATTGTCTCTCTAATGCGGCGACGCTGCTTCAGCACCTAAGCCGGTATGCGCGCGCACCTGCATTTCCATGAACTTCGCCTCGGCCGCGGGTTCGCGGCTCGAAAGCGTTCCCAGGATCGCAGCCAGAAAGCCCACCGGAATACTCACCAGGCCGGGGTTCTCGAGTGGGAACAGCGCGTTCGCCGCGCCGCGGACGCTCGGCCCCACCAGGATCAGCAGGATCGAGCTCGCCAGGCCGACGCCCAGCCCGCAGACCGCCCCCATCGTATTGAAGCGCTTCCAGAACAACGTGAGGACGATCACCGGCAGATTCGCCGAGGCGGCCACGGCAAAGGCGAGGCCCACCAGAAACGCCACGTTCGCCGTGGGTCCCAAAGCGATGGCACTGCCAATGGCGAGCACGCCGACGACGAGTGCCGTCACGCGCGCCACGCGCACTTCGGTCTCCGAGTTCAGCTCCTTGTCACGGAAGAGGAAGCCGGCGTAGAAGTCATGCGCAAACGACGTGGAGGCGGTGATTGTCAACCCCGCCACCACGGCGAGAATCGTCGCAAAGGCCACGGCGCAGATGAAGGCGAAGAACGCCTCGCCGCCCAAGGCCTGCGCCAGCAGCGGCGCGCTCATGTTGATGCCGCCGCTCTTCTTAATCACATCCTGCCCGACAATGGTGGCGGCGCCAAAGCCAAGGAAGGTCGTCATCACGTAGAAGGCGCCGATGATCGCCATCGCCCACACCACGCTCACGCGCGCCGTCACCGCGTCCGGCACCGTGTAGAAGCGCACGAGCACGTGCGGCAGGCCGGCTGTTCCGAAGACCAGGGCGAGCCCGAGCGAAAGCAGATTCCATGTGCCATAAGGCGGCTTGTAGTACCAGCCCGGCACCAGGAAGTCGCGCGTCACTGTTTGCCCGTCCACCGTGAACGTCACTTGCGACACGGCCTGGAAGAACTCGCCAAACGAGTAATGGAAGTGGCCCAGCACCAGCACGCTCAGCAGAATCGTGCCGCCCATTAACAGCACCGCCTTCACGATCTGCACCCACGTGGTGGCGAGCATGCCGCCAAACACCACGTAGAGCACCATCAGCAGGCCCACGCCGACCACGGCGCCTTCGAAGCTTACGCCCGAGTCCTTCAGCAGCAGCGAGACCAGTGTGCCCGCGCCCACCATCTGGGCGATCATGTAGAACGTGCTGACGGTCAGCGTGCTCAGCGCGGCCATCGCGCGAACGGGGCGCGCCTGCAGACGATAGGCCAGAATGTCGGCCATGGTGTACTTGCCGATGTTGCGCAACGGCTCAGCCACCACCAGCAGCACGGTGAGGTACGCCACCAGCCAGCCCACCGAGTACATGAAGCCGTCATAGCCGTAGAAGGCGATCAGGCCGGCGATGCCTAAGAACGAGGCGGCGGACATGTAGTCGCCCGCCACGGCCAGGCCGTTCTGCCAGCCGGTGATCCGGCGTCCGGCAGCGAAGAAAGCACCGGCGCCCTGGCTTTTGCCCGCGCTCCACCAGGTGATGACGAGCGTCAACAGGACGAAACCGATGAAGATGGCGAGCGTCACTGGAGGCCCTCCTGACGCAGCAATTCCTGAGCCGCCGCATCGAACTTCGCCGCCCGCCGGACGTAGATCCAGGCAAGCGCCCAAGCCATCACGAACTGCGAAAGAGCGAACCAGTAAGCGAGCGTCACGCCACCGAGGCGTTGCCGCATCAGGTCCGGAAACAGGCTCACGCTGATCGGCAGCGCGAAATAGTAGACGACAAAGAAGACGAAAGCAGGAATGATAAACGCGCGCTTGGCAGCCAGCAGCCGGCGAAAGCCGGACGATGCCCCAATGCGCTCGACCGTTGATGGGCCTGGGAAGGCGGTGTCGGGCATCAGGGCAGTGTATCAGCCAAGCCTAGGCTCGCAGGTATTGATTGAAGTGCGCGAGCGTCCGCTGCCACGCGAGCTTCGCCGCCGCCTCGTCATAGCGCGGCGTCGTGTCGTTGTGGAAGCCGTGGTTGCACCCCTCGTATACATGGACGGCGTAGGTCAAGTGGTTCGCTTTGAGCGCTTCCTCGAAGGCCGGCAACTGCGCGTTGATGCGCGTGTCGAGTCCGGCGAGCTGAATCACCAGCGGCGCCTTGATCTTGGGCACTTCGGTCGCCGGCGGCATGCCGCCATAGAACGGGACGCCGGCGTTCAAGTCGGAGCCCAGCCGCACGGCCAGCGTGTTCACGACGCCGCCACCAAAGCAGAACCCTACGGCGCCCAGCTTGCCGTTGGACTCGGGACGCGCCTTCAGCCAGCGGGCCGCGGCGACGAAGTCCGTATTCATCTTGGCGCGATCGACTTTGCCGAAGAGTTCCCCGCCCTTCTCGTTGTCGCCCGGATAGCCGCCGACGCTGGTTAGTCCATCCGGAGCGAAGGCGATGAAGTTCTCGGTCGCCAGGCGCCGGGCCACGTCTTCGATATACGGGTTCAGGCCGCGGTTCTCGTGAATCACCAGGACTACGGGCAGCTTGCCTTTGATGCTGGCGGGACGAGCGAAGTAGCCCTTGATGTTGCCGTTGCCTTCGGGCGACTCCACCGTTTCGCGGCTCACCTGGATGCGGCCATCGGCGGCCGGGACTTGTTGGGCCCAGGCGTAGTTCGGACGCAGGCTTTCCCAGATCGCGGTGGCGGTGAGCCCGCCGACGGCGAACTTCTGCGCGCCTTCCAAGAACGCGCGGCGATCGATCTCGCCGTGCACGTACTTGTCGAAGAGATTCAAGAGTTCCTGAGGAAAGTCACTGGCCTTTTTGCGTTCCATATTGCTCCTGAGTATTACAGATTCCGCGGCGAAGCGCCGATGACTTCTGTGAACGCGTGCGACCCATTTTCATGGCAGCCGGGTTGGCGCTGCCGGCGCTGTTACCGCTGCTTTTCTCCTTCCTGACGGCCTGGTCCCAGGGGCTGGTGCCCACCGGGTTCATCCAGTACGACATGGCCTATTACGTGGCGAATGCGCGCGAGCACTTCGACCAGGGCTGGCAATTCACCTATGGCAATCCCTATGCGCCGGCCGGGACGCCCGCGGTCTACTTCCAGCCGCACATCCTGCTGCTGGGGCTGTTGCAAGCCATCGGACTGCCGCCGGCCTGGGCGTTCAATCTCTTTGGGCTCGCCTCGTTGGGCTTCGCATCGTGGGCCGGCGTTCGGCTTTACGAGGAACTGGTGGGGCTCGAGACGAAAGCCAAGAAGCTCGGGCTGGTTTGCTTCTTCTGGGGCGGCGGCATCCTTGCGCTGCTGGGTTGGGCGTTCGGGGCGGTGTTTGCCTTTGACCCGAACGACGGCTGGTGGATGTTGAACTTCGGCCGCAATCTGGTTTATCCGACGGAGGCTTACTACCACGGCGTGTTCCTTTCGGCGATCCGGTGTGTGCTGCGGAAACGCTTCGGCGCGGCGCTCGCCTGGACGGCGCTGCTTTCGATCAGCCATCCGTTCACCGGGCTCAGCCTGGCGTTGATCGTGACGGCGTATGCCGCGCTCGAACTCGTGTTGCGCAGCGGCGCGGCGACGGCGAAGCTGCTGGTGGGGGCTATCGCGGTGACGGGGTTCCATGTAGGCTATTACCTGGTGTTTCTGAACCGGTCCGCCGATCACCGCGCGCTGAAGGAGCAATGGTCCTTGGATTGGACTTACTCGGTGTGGACGCTGGGTCCGGCGCTGTACTTAGTCGGCTTTGTGGCATTCACGCGCTTCACGCGGTGGCCGAGCGCCAAAGCGATTCTGACGGATCCTCGGTCGCGCCTGCTGCTGGTGTGGTTCGCGGTGATCCTGGGACTGACGCAGCATGATCTGTTTGTGAAGCCGATGCAGCCGATTCACTTCGCCCACGGCTACGACTGGATCGCTCTCTTCTTCCTGGCCGCGCCGGCGATGATCCCGATCTTCGAGCGTTTGCGCGGGCCGGTCCTGGCCGCCGTCGTCTTGCTACTCCTTTCCGACAACCTGTTCTGGTTCGCCTCTTTCCGGTCGCCCAAAGTGCAGCATTACGCCATTGCGCTGACGCCGGGCGAGTCGCAGGCGCTGGGCTGGTTGCGGACCCACGCGAAGGCCACAGACTTAGTGGCGGCCGATGACGCGAACGTCAATTACCTGACGAGCACTTACTCCGCGGCGCGTTCCTGGTACGGGCATGTCCACAATACCCCGCGGGCGGCCGAGCGGTTAAAGCAAGTTACGGCCCTGGACTTCCCCGCCCCCGGGCCCAATCTGTTTCTGTTGCGCGATGCCTCGCGCGCTCCGGCCGGCGCCAAGCTGGTGGAGCGGGTGGGCGAATTCTCCATCTACCGAAGGACGTTATGACCTTTCTCATCGGCTTTCTGCTGGGCGCCTTCGCCTGGTTCGTCTTTCGCATCGGACTGCTGGGCATCTACACGGTGGACCAGAACGAACGGGCCGTAAAGACTGTCTTCGGACGGGCGGAGCGGCTGCCGGGCACCACGCTCGACCATCCGATCGCGGCCTTTCTCCGCGAAGAGGAGCGGGCGCGCTACAACTATCCGCAGGTGCGGGTGATTCCGCCGGGAGGGCCCTATCTAAAGCTGCCTTGGGAGCGCATCTACAAGGTCTCGATTGCCACGGTGACGCAGAACATGGCGATCGACCTCGAGGACCCGACAGCGAACTCGGGCGGCAGCCGGCTGGAAGCGGTCACCAAGGATCAACTGAACACCGGTCTCACTGGCCAGATCCGTTATCACGTGAGCGAGGCCAATCTGTATGCCTACCTGTTTGGCACCAAGCAACCCATGGTGCACGTGATGGGCTACTTCGTCTCCGTGTTGCGGCAGCGCATTGCCGATTTCGAGGCCCGGACCGAAGCGGCTTTGCCCAACGCGCTGCCCGGCGCCGAAATGACAGGCATCTCCATCAATGACCTGCGTAAGAATCTGCGCGACCTGAACGAGTACATGGACCAGGAGTGCCGGTCGGCGACGGCGCGCTACGGCGTGGTGCTGGACGCGTCGCTGATCACGGGCATCGATCCACCGAACGAAGTGGAGTCGGCGCTGGCGGCAATCAACACGGCTCACAACCAGGTGTCGAGCGACATCAGCCTGGCGCAGGCCGCGGCCGATCAGAAGATCGTGCAGTCGAAGCGCGCGGTGGAGATCGAGACGCTAAAGGCGCAGGCCGAGGTGGAGCCGATCAAGCTGCTGGCGGCGGAGCTCTCGGCGTTGAACCAGGCCGGTCCGGCGGTGCTTGACGCCCTATCTGCGCAACGTGAAGCTGAGGCTCTTCGAGCAGGTGAAGGAAGTGTACCGGGAGGTGGCGTCATGATGGAGATTCTTTTCACGGCGATCTTCACTTTCTTTCTTCTGCTGATCGGCGTGCCGATCGTCTTGGGGTTCGGCAAGCTATTCGGGCTCTACACGGTCGTCGAAGAGCGGCAGGCCAAGGTCTATGTACTGTTCGGCAAGGTGATCGGGGTGATCGATCAGCCGGGGCTGCATTTCCTGATGGCGGAACTGGGTCCGCAGGCGGTGTTCGTGCACTTTCTCGGACGATGCCATACGCTCGATCTGCGGCTGGACCAGGAATACCGGCGCAGCGAGGCGGTGAATTCGGAAGAGGGCGCGCCGATGGGCATCGGCATCTGGTACGAGATGTGGATCAGCGATCCGGTGGCGTACCTGTTCAAAAATACGGACCCGCGCGGGTCGCTGCGGGCGAACGTGAGCAACGCGACGGTGCGCTGCCTGAGCAATATGAAGCTGGCGGACATGCTCGAGACGCGGCATGTGATGAGCCAGACGGTGCGGAGCGAGGTGTCGCCGCAGTCGGCGGCGTGGGGCTATCAGTTGGGCTCGGTCTACATCCGCAAGGTGCACTTCCGCGACCAGGGGATGATCCGGCAGATCGAAGAGAAAGTGGTGAACCGGTTGCGACAGGTGACCTCGGCGATCCGGCAGACGGGCGCGAATCAGGTGAGCGTGATCACCAGTTCGGCCGAGCGCGAAGCTTCGATCGAGTTCGGACGGGCGGCGGCCATCCGGCCGAATCTCCTCGGGTCGGCGCTCAAGGAGATCGCGCGTGAGCCCGTGGTGGCGAAAGCGCTGTTCGAGATTCTGGAGACCCAGAAACTGATCGCCGGCGGGGCGAAGGTGACGATGGTGCCGGAAGGGCACGGAGTGCTCACTGACTTGTTGGCGGCCGGGGTCAAAAAGGGGCCGGAGAAGCCGCCCCCGATGCGGACTTGACGAAACGAACCCGGGAGTTATTGATTCCTTGGGACTTAAGCTTTTTGCCCTGGCATTTTCGAGCGAACGCCAGCACGGTTCAGCCGGCTTCAGGTTAACACGCGTGTCCGCGACGTCAGCGCTATGTCGTTGACTTGATTGGGGAAGTTTCCCGTGAATCAGCTAAAATCGAGGGATGCGAATTGGGATCGGGCTGCTGGCCCTGATGATGTGGGCGCAGAGTCATGCGGTGACGGTACCGGCATTTCGAGGCGTGAAGCCGGTGCTGACAGCGACGACCAAGGGCAATCCCACCGATACTTACGACCTGACGCTAAAGACAGCGGCGTCGCTGGCGGAAGCGTTGAAGTTCTACGAGGCGGAGATGGGGAAGCAGGGGTTCGTGGTGATTGACCGCCGTGCGGAAGCGCCGACGACGCTGGTGACCTTCATGAACACCACCAAGGGGCTGGCCGCAATGCTGAGCGGCAACGCGAAGACGCTCAAGCTATCGGTGGCGGTGTCGAAGGTGCAGAAGCTGTAGTTACTTCTTTTTGCGGACGACGACCCACTCGAAGTCTTCGGCGCCCTGGAGGCCGCCGACGCGGAGCGAGATTTTGTCGTCGTTGACGATGTGGCCCTGGTAGTTGATCGTCATGTCGTGGCCGCCGTACTCGACGTGCACGGTGAAGCTGATTTCCTTGCCTTTGACTTGGCCGTTGTCGATGGCCGACTTGCCCACGACGGAGCTGACGGTTTCACCGGTGAGTTTGGTGCCATCCACCTTAAAGGTGAAGGTGCGAGTCATCTGGCCGGCGGGCCCCTCCGCGGTACCGAGCCATTCGCCGGAGATATCCGCGGCGAAGGCGGAAAGAGCGAACAGGAAACTCGCGAAGAGGATACGCATGGCAACAGTGTAGTCGAGTTAATGGTTGGAGCGACAGCCCGTTCGTCCTAGTACTTTCTTACTGTTCGGACTACAATGAGGGCCATGAAAGCCTTGGTTCTTTCCCTGATGGCCGTGAGTTACGTGATGGCGCAGCCCGGTGGCGGCTCGCCGGCTTTACGGCAGGCGTCCCAGTTGGACGTGGAAGGTAAGTATGGCGAGGCGCGGGCGCTGATCCAGAAAGAGATCGAGACAGCCGCGACGCCGCGAGCGAAGGCGCAGGCCCTGCGAGTGATGGCGATGTCCTATGCCTTCGAACGTAACTGCACCAAGGTGGGAGAGTACGAGCAGCAGGTCATCGACTTCTGGGTGACGCGAGAGAAGGAAGAGCCGGGGAACGCGTTCTATCAGCAGGGGGAGATGGCCAACGAAGCGGCGCGCGTGTGCATCGATGCCGGGGAGTTGAATGCGGCCGAGCATTGGTATCGCCGGGGGACGGAGTTGGGCTCGAAGGAGCCGGGGATTTCAGTCGATCGCAAGGCTTTGTGGAAGTTCCGCCTGGAGCATGCGCTGGGACGGTTGGCGGCGCGGCGGGGCAAGAAGGCTGATGCGGCGAAGCACGTGGCGGCGGCGCGGGCGGCGCTCGATTCGATGACGGACTTGAAGAAGCAGCAGGAGTCCTATTTCCCTTACCTGGTGGGCTACGTCGCTCTGTACACGGGCGATCCGAAGGGGGCGATCGCCGAGTTTGAGAAAGGCAACGTGCAGGATGCGTACGTGCAGGCGCTCATGGCCGAGGCTTACGAGAAGCTGGGCGAGGCGGCCAAGGCGCGCGAGCATTGGGAGCAGGCGGCCAAGTCCAAGGCGCATAACCCGGTGGGCGCGTATGTGATTCCGCTGGCGCGCAAGAAGCTGCTTTAGGCGCGGCTTTTGACCCAGGCGTTGACCTGGCCTTCGAGAATGGCGAGCGGCAAGGATCCGTTGCGCAGCACGACGGTGTGGAACTCTTTGAGGGAGAACTTCGGGCCGAGGGCGCGGCGGGCGTTGTCCCGCAATTCGAGCAGCTTGAGCTGGCCGATTTTGTACGAGCAGGCCTGGCCGGGCCAGACGGTGTAGCGGTCGACTTCGCCTTGGGGGATGCCGTATTGGATGGCTTGTTCGCGGGTCCAGCCTTTGGTGTGGAGGCCGGTGTCGACGACGAGGCGGCGGGCGCGGAAGAGTTCGCCGGAGAGGCGGCCGAGGTCGCCGACGGGGTCGTTTTTGTACCAGCCGAGATCGGAGGCGAGGCGTTCGGCGTAGAGGCCCCAGCCTTCGGCGTAGGCGGAGAGGACACCGAAGACGCTATCGCGGAGGAAGCGCGGGATGGCGGTGTTTTCCACCTGCAGGGCGATTTGGTAGTGATGACCCGGAATGGCTTCGTGATAGGCGAGGGTGCGCATGCCGACTTTGGAATAGGTGGGTCCGGGGAGCGGGACACGGAAGAGGCCGGGGCGCGAGCCATCGGAGGGCGGCGGCTGGTAGTTGGCGGCGGAATTGGCTTCCTGAAAGGCGGGGATGCGCTGGACGATGCAGGGCGCTTTGGGGCGTTGGGCGAAGTCGGCCGCGGCGCGGTCGTTGGCTTCGCGGATGTAGCGGGCATAGTCGGCAAGGACCTGCTCGCGGACGTTGGGGGTGTTGGGATAAACCTGGTCGTTTTCGAGCTTACGCATGCGCTCGGCAAGGGTGCCCTGGGTGTAGCCGAGCGGCTTGAGCAGGGCCTCCATCTCGGACTCGAGGCGTTTGACTTCGTCGAGTCCGCGGCGGTGGATTTCGTCGGCCGTGAGCGTCGTGGTGGTGTAGCGGCGGAGGAAGAAGGCGTAGGCTTCGAGGCCGTGCGGCAAGCGGCGGATGCCGGCTTCGGGAGTGGCTTTGGCGCCAATGGTGGCGAGGGTGTCGTTCGCGCGGCGGTAAGCGGGATAGAGACTTTCGCTGAGCAGTTTGACCGCGCTGGCGTTCAGTTGCGCGGCGCCGGGGACTTTGGCTTCGGCGAGTTTCTGGGCGAAGACAGTGGCGAGGACGTTCTGCTCGGGCGGGGGCGCGATGAAGCGCTTCATCTGACCGATGGTTTCCTGGAGGATGAACGAAGGCGGGCGAATGCCGCGGCCCGCACGATCGCGCATGGTGTCGATTTCGGCGTTGATGATGGGCGCCGAGCCACGGAGGCGGGCGAGCCAGTTGTCGGCATCGCGACGGTTGCGGATGGGTTGGAGGTCCGTGAGGAGGAGGGTCAGCGAGGTCTGGACGCCGAAGAACTGGTTGATGGGGAAGCTGAGTTCGAGAAAGGGTTCTTCGCCGGCGATGCTCTCAAGTTGCCAGCGGAGGGTTTCGGCGTAGACGCGTTCGGCCGCGGAGACGCGGTTGAGGTCGTGCTTGGCGAGTTGGGTGAGGCCGCGGCGGGCGAGAGCGATCCGGGCGGGGTCGGCTTGGGTGGAGGGCGGCGAGAGCTTGCCGTCGAGGACGTCCTGCTCGGCGGGCGGGAAGAACCTGGTCTCGGTGGAGCTTTCGGGGTTGAGGCGCATCCACTCGGTGGTGAGCGAGTCAAAGAGCTGGTGGAGCGACTGATTGGGCTGGGCGGCCAGGGCGGCAGGCGCGGCGGCCAGGAGTTCGCGGCGGGTCATGCGGGTCGGGTTAGCCTTTCCATTCGTTGACAATGCGTTCGAGAATCGCGAGCGGGATGGAGCCGTTCGACAGTACGACGTCGTGGAAGCCTTTTCGTGAGAAGCGGGCGCCGAGGCGGGCTTGCGCCCGGTCGCGGAGTTCGAGGATCTTGAGCTGGCCGATTTTGTAGGAGCAGGCCTGGCCGGGCATGACGACGTAGCGATCGACTTCGCTTTGGGGGATGCCGTATTGGATGGCTTGTTCGCGGGTCCAGCCTTTGGTGTGGAGGCCGGTATCGACGACGAGACGGCGGGCGCGAAAGAGCTCAGAGTCGAGGCGGCCGAGGTCGCCGACGGGGTCGCCTTGATACCAGCCGAGGTCGGCGGCGAGGCGTTCGGCGTAGAGGCCCCAGCCTTCGGTGAAGGCGGAGAGTCCGCCGAAAGGGTTGTTTTGGCGGAAGCGCGGGAGGGTGGAGTTTTCGACTTGCAGGGCAAGTTGGAAGTGATGGCCGGGAATGGCTTCGTGATACGTGAGCGAGCGCATGCGGACTTTGGAGAAGGTGGGGCCCGGGAGAGGGACGCGGAAGATGCCCGGGCGGGTGCCATCGCGAGGCGGCGTCTGGTAGTTCGCGGCGGCGTTCGCTTCCTGATATTCGGGGATGCGCTGGACGATGCACTTGGCTTGCGGACGGTGGAGGAAGTCGGCGGCGGAGCGCTGGTTGGCGTCGTCAATCATTCGCTGGTAGTCGGCGAGGATCTGGTCGCGGACATGGGGGGGTGTCGGGGTAGACGTGGTCGGCGGAGAGCTTTTTGTAGCGGTCGGCGATGGTGCCGGTGGTGTAGCCCAACGGCTTCAGGAGCGCTTCCATCTCGGACTCGATGCGCTTCACTTCGTCGAGGCCTTTCTGGTGGATCTGTTCGGCGGTCAGGTTGGTGGTGGTGAAGCGCCGGAGGTAGAAGGCGTAGGCATCGAGGCCGTGGGGGAGACGGCGGAGGCCGGCTTCGGGAGTGGCTTTGGCGCCGACGGTGGAGAGCGAGTCCAGGGCGCGACGGTAGGTGGGGTAGAGAGAGCTGGTGAGGAGCTTGAGGGCGGCAGCGTTCAGTTGCGGGGCGCCTTCTATACTGGCCTTCTGCAGTTTGCCGGCAAAGGCGGTGGCGATGATGTTCTTTTCGGGGGGCGGCGTGATGAAGCGCTGCATCTGCGCGACGGTCTCTTTGATGATGAACGATGGCGGGCGAATGCCTTGGCGAGCCCGGTCGGCCATGGTTTTGCTTTCCTGGTCCAGGAGGGGACCGAAGGCTTCGAGGCGAGCGAGCCAGTTGTCGGCGTCGCGGCGGTTGCGGATGGGGTGGGTGTCGGTGAGGAGGCTGGTGATGAAGGTCTGGGTGCCGCGGAACTGGTTGATGGGAAAGTCGAGGTCGCGCTGGTCGTGCGCCGGGCAGCCGAAGATCGCGCCGGTGCCGTAGTCCATCAGGATGAAGTTCGCCACGTACACGGGAAGCTGCCACGTCGGGTCGAACGGGTGCACGGCCCGGATGCCGGTGTCGAAGCCCTGCTTCTCGGCGGTCTCGATGATCTCGGCCGCGGTGCCATGCCGCTTGCACTCGGCGATGAACTCCGCGAGCGCCGGGTTCTTGGCCGCCGCGGCGGCGGCGAGCGGATGGTCGGGCGCGAGCGCCATGAACTTGGCGCCGAACAGCGTATCCGGCCGGGTGGTGAACACCTCCAGCTCGCGCTCGCCGGCGGGCGTCGTTTCAGGGTCGAGCGCGAAGCGGACCAGCAGCCCCTCGGAGCGGCCGATCCAGTTCTTCTGCATGGTGCGGACCTTCTCGGGCCAGCGCTCCAGCGTGTCGAGCGCCGCCAGCAGGTCGTCGGAATACTTGGTGATGCGGAAGTACCACTGCGGCATCTCGCGCTGCTCGACCAGCGCGCCCGAGCGCCAGCCGCGGCCGTCGATCACCTGCTCGTTCGCCAGCACGGTGCGGTCGACCGGGTCCCAGTTGACCTTGCCGAGCTTGCGCTCGACCAGGCCGGCGCCGAGGAAGTCGAGGAACATCTTCTGCTGGTGGCGGTAATAGGCCGGGTCGCAGGTCGCGATCTCGCGCGCCCAGTCGAGCGACAGCCCCATCGATTTGAGCTGCGATTTCATCTGCGCGATGTTCTGGTAGGTCCAGGCGCGCGGATGCACCTTGCGCTCCATGGCGGCGTTCTCGGCCGGCATGCCGAACGCGTCCCAGCCCATCGGATGCAGCACACTGAAGCCCTTGGCGCGCTTCACCCGCGCCACCACGTCGCCCATGGTGTAGTTGCGCACGTGGCCCATGTGGATGCGCCCCGACGGATAGGGGAACATCTCCAGGACGTAGTATTTCGGGCGGGCCTCACCGGCGGCAGCGCCGTTGCCGGAGGCAGGCGTGCTCAGCGCATCGCGCGGCGTGGCGAAGATGCCGCGCTCGTCCCATACGCGCTGCCAGCGCGGCTCGGCTTCACGGGCGTTGTAGCGGTCAGTTACCATGGAATCGACCGAGGTTCCTTCGTATTAGGCTGGGCGGCATTAGGTCACGATTGCTAGCGCGGTCAACGGTTTGCGGGCAAAATAGCTGCGTTTGATTCGCATTGCTCAGATCGGGTCGGGCTAGATCAAGGTCCAACGGTCTCGAATGCTCAATTTAAGAACCTCGGCGAGAGCCTGAGAGCAGCGTTTGATTGGGGAGACGGCATTGCCGTCTTAGACAAATGTTGGACGAGCCTACTGTAAGACCACTTCATCTTCATACCATTGAAAGCCTCTGCGCTGAACTAGTAAGCGGACGTCCTGTGGGCGTTGGTGCTGAAAACAATAGCTATGCGCTAAAATCAAAAACTTCGCGCTCAATTCTTGCGTGGTATCGCAACAACCGCGCAAAGTGGGCGGGCAATGTAATGCGCGGAGACGTGGACGCTATTGTTGATGCAGCCGCGGTCGAGCCGCCCAACCTTGCTTCGACAACCGGGACTGCGGCACATTCGCCAAACCGAAAGCTTACGTTACGAAAGATTGAAGCCCATCGGTTCGGAGGGCTCCATGCATATGGAACCAGGGCCAGAGCACCTGAGAACTTTTTGTTTGGACCGAAGCAATCCATTACCCTCTTCGAGGGATGGAATGGCTCCGGCAAGACCTCGTTACTCAATGCGGTGATATGGTGTTTGACGGGGCAATTGTTGCGCCCGCAGCGGAAACCTGAAGACGCCAAGAACGAGTTCGAGTGTCGGATTGATCGAGGTTCGCCTGCCTCCCCGGAAGCGCCGACCTATCACGCGACGACGCCTGTTACACCACTCCCAAATCCCAAGCGGTTCCTTCCTGATGATGGACAGCTGCCCATAGATACATGGGTTGAACTGACGTTCGCTGACGATGCGGGGACAACATTTCCGCCGGTGCGGCGCAGCCAAAGTAGGACTCTGAGAGGAGCAATTTCTGAGAGCGCGCCAAACTTGGAAGTCCTTGGCGTGGATCCAATCGCGGTCCAGATAGGGACAACTATGCCGGGGCTGATCCCTTTCATCCAAATTGGATCAGTTTCGGAACTCGGGCAGGCTGTTGCACAACTTACGGGTCTAGCTGATCTTGTGGACTTGTCGAAACATGCAACCAAAGTGCAGCAACGATTGGACAGTGAATTCAGGAAGGCCCGAAAAGAGGAGATTAGCAATCAGGACGAAGCATTTCGGCAGTCGCGCGATGATTTAATTGCCCAGATCGAGGCGCTCCCAAGCATCGCGCCGCCTGACGAGTTGCCTGATCCATCATCCAATCCGAACCTAGAAGCCAAGCTTAAGGCCTTAGAAGAGCATTTCCTCGCGCGCAAGAGTCATATTCTTGAAGAAGCCAAGACTGTATTGGGAGATGCATTTGATCCAAGCGATAAGGCGGCTAGAGATGATCTCGAAAGCAATATCGGTCCCGCGCTTGGGCAACTCCAGCAGTTGAACAAGTTGCCCAGCGCGAGTCGTCTAGCCGCCTTGGGTGCTCTGCCAGATCAGCAGCTTACAGAAGCGGCAAGTTGGTGTGACGAGATTAGACGGGAAGCAGATATTCTATCTGATCTCGCCACGAACCCAAGTCTGTCAAGCAGGAGGCAGCTATATGCCCGCGTTTCCGCCTGGATGGAGGAGCATGCGCATGACGATCTCTCTGACTGTGCCGTTTGCGGGCAGAGTCTTGCGGATGCGCTTGACATTGCAACGGGCCGCCTTGTGCGCGACCACCTTCAAGAGGCGCTCGACGGGGATTCCGAACTAATAGGACACACGATCGCTAGTTGGTCCAAAACTCGCCTCGGTCAACTTGCTGAGGTCCTTCCGGACGCTCTTTATTCTGAGGTCCGAAAGGACCTGCCTATCGATCCTGGAACACTAATCAAGTGCGCGATTATTGACGAACTATTTGACACACCGGCGTTCAAGGGTTCGCTGGCGGCACTTAAAAGCGGCACCGAGTCGCTCTGTGATACGAATCTTAGTAGCCTCCCGCGCTTTAACAATCCTGAGGTTAAACCTCTTCCGAGCGCCGTTCTCGAAAGTGCCGCAGACCTGGATGGAGTGTTGCGCCGGCTGGATCGTGCAATCGCCTTCTCACATTGGCGTAGCGATCACCATGATGCGGTCAAACAGGTAGCCACTTCAATTCTTGGCACCAAGAACGAACGCCCAGATTCAGTTAGCCAAGCCTCGCCACTTAATGCCAGACTTGCAGCCTTAGATCAGACGGTGAAGAGCGCTGCGCCGATCACCTTGGCGCTCACTCTATGCGGGAGGATGTCTCGTACACTATCGGCCCGACGAGGGAACGAAAAGCGGCTCGCTGCGTACGATGAAACGATCGGCGGGCTCACCGAGGTGATTGCGTTGGGTACATTGGCTGAAAAGCAAGTGGAAGGACTGAGAACAAGTTTGCACAATCGAGCGCTTCATTGGCGTAGTCGATTCTATAGCAGCGCCTATGTGTCAGCGGGTCATGACCTTGTGGACACTAACATGGATTCAAAAGGCACGCTGAACATTCTTGTAGGGTCGCACGGCGCTGCCGCGCCGGCCCAACACATTGCTAATGCATCTGCACTCCGCGCGAGCCTGATAGGCTTCTTTATGGCGTTTTGGGAGCACGTTTTGGAAGTGCGCGGCGGTTTAAGGTTGTTGGCTCTCGATGATCCGCAAGAGATGCTGGATGATGACAATCGTGATCGGTTAGCTAGAGCGTTTCCAGAGTTTGTCGAAGCAGGTGCTCAGCTACTTGTGACCACGCATGATCGACATTTCGCGCGGATGGTTGTCGCCGAAGGCCGGAAGAAGCAGCAGGTTGAGCATCGAAGCGTCCATCCAGTCAATGCCGCCCGTAGCACAGTCGAGACCGCGCCAGCCATCGAAGAACTTGATCGGAGGCGTTTGGAATTTGAGCGCAGGATCGACGACACGGCCAAGGCTCAGGAGTATGCTTCTGAAGCGCGCATCTTTATCGAGGCGCGACTAGCGGACCTGTTCGACAATCCCGCATATCCGGCATTCTCGTCGTCGACGAAAGCGCCGACATTTTCGGATCACCTGAATAGACTTCGTGGGCTCGTCGGAGCGCCGCCCAACGAGCTATTTCGAAGTAGGCTAGTCGGGGACTTTTGCAATGACCCCGCTTTGGCGGAAGGAGCACCTTGCCTCATCCTACTCAACACAGCGCATCACAACAAAGGCGCGATCACTTTCAAGCAGGTTTGGGATGTTCGTGATGACTTAAAGCGGCTCCGGGGAATGGTGGAGGACCTGCACGAGGAATTCCGGCGATGGCGTTGGCGCGATCCAACACCAGCAACCGCCGCGGACATCATTCCGCTGACGGCGCACCTCCGTCTTTCGTTTAAGGTTCCGATCTATCCGGACCTTGCTGCATTCACGGGCGCAGTACCTATCGAAGAAACGCAAGCCACTGCCGGAGATAGATTTGAAGGGAGCTGGTTTGAAGACAAAGCGCTATTTTATTTGAGAAATGAGAATTTAGGCTTTGCGGCCCCATCAGGGGCTATTGCCGTTGTGGAGTGTAACCCTCAACCTGGAAATGATCGAAACTTGGTCATAGCTATCCGTGGGAGCGATGTTTATGCGCGGCGGCTGCTTCGGGCGCAGCGAGCCGCTGAAGCCGGTGTGACCGTAGCTCTAGCGGCACAAACGCCTGACCCGCGCAAAAGCCCTCCGACGCTCCTCCTTGATCCCTCGCAGGTTCAAATTCATCGTGTGCTAGGTGTGCTCTTCGATGAAGTTATGCCGCCGCGCAGCAATCAGGAAGCAGTTCAGATCGAGAGCGCCCCCGGACTCTCGAAGATAGAGACGGCTTATCGGGTGAGGGAGGAAAGCGCGCTGCCCTTGGCGTTGCCTGGACAGCTGGTCCTCGGCGGACCCATCATTCAGCCGGACAAGCTAAGCGAATACGAAGGTCGACTTGTGGCGCTTACGCTGACGAATGGCTCCAGCATTTTTAAAAGGGTAGGGGCTAGTCTTCCCTACACACTTAGATCGCTGCGGCAATTTCAATCCATCGGTGGCTTGGGCGCCTCCGAGGTAATCGCCAGCGAGGCGATCGAGGGGCGGTTCAAAGGCGTAGAAGTAATAGACTACGCGAGATTAGTGCTAGGTGTGCTTTATGAGGGATGATGCGGAAATACCAATGCGGTTCTTGCGCCGAGTTGGTTAGCCTATTCAACTATGCGATGGCGGAGTGGGGCTGACTGGCGGCGAGACGATTGACCGGCCGAACACGCAATGCAGAATTTGCCGCGCGCGATCGGCGACCCGAGAGGCCGGTCCGTGGGGGACGCGCCGCCGATGTCGGATCAACACCAACCATTGAACGGACAGCCAACTGAGCTCGCGCTGAAGGTGCCGGCCGAGTGGTGGCGCACGGTGTTCGGCGCGGGTTCGCTCTACCTGATGACGGACGGCGACGTCGTCGAGAACGCCGCCATCACCAAGGCCGAAATCGACGTGCTGATCGAGGCCGCCAGGCTCGCGCCGCATCAGCGGATTCTGGACCTGTGTTGCGGTCAGGGGCGTCACGCGCTCGAACTGACGCAACGTGGGTTCGGCAGGGTCTGCGGCGCGGATCAGTCGGCCTATCTGCTCGGCATCGCGCGCCAACGGGCCGGCGCCCTAGGCCTGACGGTCGCGTTTCTCGAAGGCGATGCGCGCGGCTGCCTGCGGGAGCAAACTCCTTTCGACCGCATCTACATGATGGGCAACTCGTTTGGCTATTTCGAGCATATCGACGACGACCGCGCGCTGCTCGACTCGATCCGGCGCAGCCTTAGGCCGGAGGGGACGCTGACGCTCGACCTGGTCGACGGCGGCTGGCTGCGGACACACCTGGTGCCGCGGAGCTGGGAATGGATCGATGCGCAGCACCTGGCGTTTCGGGAGCGCGACATCACCGCCGACAACGACCGCCTGGTCACGCGCGAGATCGTCCTGCACACCCGGGACGGCATCATCGCCGATCAATACTACGCTCAGCGGCTTTACTCGCGCGATCGCATCTGTGCGTTGCTGCGGGACGCCGGCTTCGGCCCCATCGAATTCCATTCGAACCTCAGACTGGGGGAGCAGGACGGACGCGACCCCGGCCAGATGCAGAACCGCTTCCTGCTGACGGCTTCGCCGCGCACCGAAAAATCCGGACATAACGCCGCGGCGGCGGTGACGAAGCCTGCCGTCATGGTGCTGCTTGGCGATCCGAGACTGCCGGACAAGGTCAAGATCGGCGGGCGGTTCAATCCCGAGGACGTCGACGCCGTCACGCGGCTGCGCGCCGCGCTGTCGTCGATCGAGGGCTATTCGTTTTATTTCGTCGAGGACCACAGCGAGCTGATCGACCGGCTCAGGTCCGACCGGCCGGCGCTGGTGTTCAATCTCTGCGACGAAGGCTTCAACAACGACCCAGAGATGGAGCTTCACGTTCCGGCGCTGCTCGAGATGCTGGGGATCCGGTACACCGGCGCGCCGCCGTCGTGCCTCGCCGTCTGCTACGACAAGTCGCTGGTGCGCGCGCTGGCGGTCTCGATGAACATCCCGGTGCCGGACGAGATACGCGTGCCGCACGGTGCGCGGGAAACGGCGAAGCTGCCGTTCCCGCTGTTCGTGAAACCGGCGCGTGCCGACGGCAGCTTCGGCATTCGTGCGCAGTCGTATGTCGAGACCGAGGCGGAGCTTCGCGATGCGCTCGACTGGCTCGAGGGTCTCGATCCCGGCGGGCCATGTCTCGTGCAAGAGTTCCTGCCGGGCACCGAATATTCGCTCGGCATCGTCGGCAATTCCGATGCGGATCTCGAGATGTTGCCGGTCATCGAAGTGGACTATGAGCATCTGCCGGGCGGACCGCCGATTCAATGCTACGGCTCCAAGTGGGACCCCGATTATTGGACGAACATTCGCCTCCGGAAGGCCGAGTTGCCTGATCGTCAGTTGCGCGCGATGCAACGCGCATCGATCGATCTGTTTTGCGCCCTCGGGTGTCGCGACTATGCGCGCTTCGACTTTCGAACGGACGCACAAGGCGAGATCAAGCTGCTCGAGGTCAATCCCAACGCCAGCTGGTGCAGCGACAGCAAGATGGCGCTGATGGCGGAGCTTGCGGGGATGAGCTATGCGGGGATGTTGCAGAAGATATTGGATTGTGCGTGGCAACGTACGCAATAAACGTACGCTATGATGCGTAGGCGAACTTACTCCGACTCTCCGAAGGCAATCGCACATGGAATACACCACCCTCGGCCGGACCGGCCTTCGCGTCAGCGTCGCGGGGCTCGGCACCGGCGGCTTCAGCCGGCTTGGGCTGCGCGCCGGCAAGAGCGAGGCGGAGGCGGCGCGGCTCGTTCACGAGGCGGTCGGGCTGGGCATCAACTTCATCGACACCGCGCCGGTCTACGACACCGAAGGCGTGGTGGGGCTGGCGCTGAAGACCATTCCGCGCGACCAGGTGGTGGTGGCGACCAAGGCGCACGCGTTCCGCGGTGGCGAGCCCTGGTCGCCGGGGCGTGTGGTCGAGAGTCTCGACAATTCGCTGCGGCTCCTCGGCACCGACTACGTCGACGTGTTCAATCTGCACGGCGTCGAGCCCAAGCAGTACGACCACGCCATCAACGTGCTGGCGCCGGCGCTGCTCGAGCAGCAGCGCAAGGGCAAGATCCGGCACATCGGGCTGACCGAGAACCCGGTGGTCGATTTCACCAACGAGATGCTGCGGCGGGCGCTCATGGACGACGTCTGGTCGGTCGTCATGGTGGGCTTCCATATGCTGCACCAGGGCGCGCGGGCGAACGTGTTCCCGGTGACGCAGCAGAACGGCGTCGGCACGCTCTTGATGTTTGCGGTGCGCTCCATCTTCGCCGATCCGCCGCGGGTGGCGCGGGAGATGAAGGCGCTGGCCGCCCGGGGGTTGGTCGACAAGTCGCTGGCCGACACCAATGACCCGCTCGGGTTCCTGGTGCACGAGGGCGGGGCGGGGAGCCTGATCGAGGCCGCCTACCGGTTCGCCCGGCACGAGCCGGGGGTGGACGTCGTGCTGTTCGGCACCGGCGACGCTGCGCACCTCCGGGCCAACGTGGCGTCGCTGCTCAAGCCGCCGCTGCCGGAGGCCGACCGGGCCAGGCTCGTGAGGCTGTTCGGCCACCTCCAGGAGGGTATCGGGCTCGACTCCAATCAACCCGCCGCGCCGGTTCCAGCCGCCTGAGACACTGCGTCCCCGGAACGCGGGCCGCTCTGTCACATTACCTTCAGGAGGTCCGTGCCAGCGTCCTGCCAACGGACACCGGCGGGTTGGAGTATGTGATGGACAAGCCTAATTTCCTCAACGGCGCTGCCATGCAGGCGCGCATCCAGGCGGAAATGACCGACAGCCTCGACGAAGAGCTCGAACTGGAGCTCGACGACGATCGCCTCGACGAGCTGCTGAAGGAGAGCAGCGAACAACTGGTGCGCGACACCATCGACCGGCAGCTCTATTTCAAGGAACTGTTCCGCCTGCAGGGCGAGCTGGTCAAGCTGCAGGACTGGGTGCAGCAGACCCGGGCCAAGGTGGTGGTGCTGTTCGAGGGCCGCGACTCCGCCGGCAAGGGCGGCGTGATCAAGCGCATCACCCAGCGGCTCAACCCGCGCGTCTGCCGGGTGGCGGCGCTGCCTGCGCCGAGCGAGCGCGAGCGGACGCAATGGTACTTCCAGCGCTACGTCTCGCACCTGCCGGCCGGCGGCGAGATCGTGCTGTTCGACCGGAGCTGGTACAACCGCGCCGGCGTCGAGCGCGTCATGGGCTTCTGCACCGAGAGCGAGCGCGAGGAGTTCTTCCGCTCGGTGCCGGAATTCGAGCGCATGCTGATCCGCTCCGGCACCATCCTGCTGAAATACTGGTTCTCGATCACCGACGACGAGCAGCAATTCCGCTTCATGATGCGTATCCACGATCCGCTCAAGCAGTGGAAGCTGAGCCCGATGGACGTCGAGGCGCGTGCCCGCTGGGAGCAGTACACCAAGGCCAAGGAGGAGATGATCGAGCGCACCCACACGCTCGATTCGCGCTGGTGGATCGTCGAGGCGGTCGACAAGAAGCGTGCTCGGCTCAACTGCATCAGCCATCTGTTGAGCCAGGTGCCGTATCACGAGGTCGCGCATCAGCAGGTGGTGCTGCCGCCGCGCGTGCGCAACCCGGACTATCACCGCGGCCCGATCCCGCCGGAGATGTACGTGCCGGCACGGTACTGACCGGACGAGTGGGCTGCGGAAATCGGGTGGCGGCGCGGCATCGGGTCTGTCATCACGGGCAGAACGTGTTGCCGCCCGGAGCCGCCCGTGCCGAACCCTCAGCTAGCGCGCCGCGCACCGTCCGCCGAAACCGTTGCCGATCGCGTCGCGGCGCTCGATTGGCCGGCGCTCGAGACCGCGCTCGACCAGCATGGCTGCGCCACCACCGGACCGCTGCTGACGGCGGACGAATGCGCCGCGCTCGCCGCGCACTACCCGCGGGATGCGCCGTTCCGCAGCCGCGTGATCATGGCCCGGCACGGCTTCGGCCGCGGCGAGTACAAGTACTTCGCCTATCCGCTGCCCGGCTTGATCGCGGCCCTGCGCACCGCGCTCTATCCATCGCTGGCCGCCATCGCCAACCGCTGGAATGCGGCGCTCGGAATCGCGCCGCGCTATCCGGCGGACCATGCGGCCTATCTGGCGCATTGCCACACGGCCGGCCAGCACAAGCCGACGCCGCTCCTGCTTCAGTATCGCGACGGCGACTACAACTGCCTGCACCAGGACCTCTACGGCGAGCACGTGTTCCCGCTGCAGGCGACCGTCCTGCTGTCACGCCCGGGCGTCGATTTCACCGGCGGCGAATTCGTGCTGACCGAGCAGCGCCCGCGCATGCAGTCGCGCGCCGAAGTGGTGCCGCTCGTGCAGGGCGAGGCGGTGATCTTTCCGGTGCACCATCGGCCGGTGCACGGCACGCGCGGCATCTACCGGGTCAACATGCGACATGGCGTCAGCCGGCTGCATGGCGGACAGCGCCACACGCTCGGCCTGATCTTCCACGACGCGAAGTAACGGCGTCGCACCGCCGCTCGCGTTCGCAAGGTCGGTTCGGCGGATCAGTTCAGCTTGGTGAAGTTGCTCTCGGCCGCGATCTTACCGTAGCGGCTGCGGTCGTCCGCGATGATCCGGGCGAAGTCAGCCGGCCCTATGATGTTCAGCTCGGCGCCCATGTCGGCGGTGCGCTTGATGAGCGCGGCGTCGGACTGCAGCTCGCGAAAGGCCGCCGCCAGTTTGGCGATCACCGCCCGGGGCGTTCCGGCCGGTGCCAGATAGCCGAACCAGATCGCCGCCGTCACCGCCGGCAATCCTGCCTCCGCCATGGTCGGCACGTCGGGGAAGGTCGCGACCCGCTTGGCGTTCAGGGTCGCGAGCGCGAGCAGCCGGCCGTTGTCGACGTGGCCCTTGATCGGCGGAATGACCAGGAACATGGCATCGAGCCGGTCGGCAAGCAGATCGACGATCGCCTGCGCGGCGGCGTTGTACGGGATGACGTTGACGTTGATGTCGGCGCGCTTCTTCATCAGCTCGAGCAGAAAATGCATCTCGCCGCCGAGCCCCTGCACGCCGAACGATACCTTTCCGGGATGGTGCTTGGCGTGCGCGACAAATTCCGCCACCGACTTCACGCCCAAACCCGGCCGCACGATCAGCATCACGGGCTGATACATCGCGAGCGCGACCGGCTCGAAATCGTGCACCGGATCGTAGTCGAGCTTCTGATAGAAGTGCGGGGCGACCGCAATCGGCGTCGGCGTGGTGAACAATAGTGTGTAGCCGTCCGGCGTCGCCTTCGCGGCCAGTGCGGTGGCGATGCGCTGTCCGGCGCCCGGCTTGTTCTCGAGGATCAGGCGCTGGCCGATATGCTTCTCGACTGCTTCGGCCGAGATGCGCGCGGCATTGTCGAGGCCGGCGCCCGGACCGACCGGAACGATCACGCGGATCGGCCGCGACGGATACGAGGCTGCGTCCTCGGCCTGCGCCGGACAGGCGCACAGCGTCAGCAGCACGAGCGCGCACAACGAACGTCCGCGGATTGCGAGCACGATGTCCTCCCCTTTGGAGCTGCGATCTCGCCTCGGCGCCGGCATTCATGTGCCGGCATCTCGCTGCGGCCGCGCGTGCTCGCGGCAATTGACATTCGCACCACCGGTTGCAAAGTCAACGCGATCTTTCGACCCGGTGGGCGGGGTCAAACAACGATAAAATGAGGAGGGGGAGGAAGATGCGTCACCGCGACTTCGGACTTTTGGCGTGCGACCCGTACCGCGCAACGCCCGGCTACACGCTGTTCTCTCCAATCCATGGCAAGGCGACGTATCTGATCGGTATGCGGGGCGACATCGTGCATCAGTGGGAGCACCCGCTGGTCAGTGGCCCTTACGCCTATCTTCTCCAGAACGGCAACCTGCTTTGGGCGGGACGCCTCCCCGAGGGCCCGCAGCACATGGGCGGACGCGGCGGCCTGCTGCGCGAATACGACTGGGACGGCAACGTGCTGTGGGAATACCGCCAGGTCGGTCAGCATCACGACTTTCGCCGGCTGCCGAACGGCAACACGATCTTTCTCGGCTGGGAGGTCGTGCCGCCCGAGATCGCAGCGCGTGTGCCCGGCGGCTTGCCCGGAACGCTCCATCCGGACGGCTGCATGTACGGCGACTACATCCATGAGGTGACGCCGGACGGCAAGGTGGTGTGGGACTGGCACGCCTGCCGCGACATGGAGGTCGAGAAGTACGTACTCAGCCCCAGCCAGAACCGCGACGAGTTTGCGCACGCCAATGCGATCTCGCCGCTGCCCAATGGCGACATCTACATCAGCTTCCGCCGCCTCAACATGATCGCGCTGATCGACCGGCAAAGCCGCAAGCTGAAGTGGGAGCATCGCGACGACAGTTTCGGCATGCAACACGATTGCGAGCCGCTGGCGAATGGCAATGTCACGCTGTTCGCCAACGGCACCAACATCACGACGAATCCGTACTCACGGGTGATCGAGATCGACCCGCGCACTCACCAGAACGTGTGGGAATATCGCGGCAAGCCGACCTACACGTTCTTCAGTCCGCATATCAGCGGCGCACAGCGCCTGCCGACCGGCAACACGCTGATCTGCGAGGGCCAATGGGGGCGGCTGTTTGAGGTAACGGCCGAGGGCGACATCGTGTGGGAGTATGTCAGCCCGTTCATGGGCCTCGATCGCTTCGGTGACCCCTCGAACGAAGTGTTCCGCGCCTATCGGTACGCCGCCGATTCGCCGCAGCTTCGCGGCCGGGTAAAGTCGATCTACGGGTAGCTCGGCGGATTTTGCGCGGTGTTACTTCGATGCTGCCCGGGCCGCGAGCGGGACCACGGTCGGGCGCTCGGTGAGCTCGTCGCTGGCCGAGGTGAGAAGCTGGAAGTTCTCGATTTCCGCCGGCCGTCCGAGCAGAAAGCCCTGCGCCTCGTTGCAGTTCTCATTCCTGAGAAAATCGAACTCGTCGCTGGTCTCGACCCCTTCCGCGAGCACGACCAGGTTGAGCGCTCTGCCAAGCCCAAGCACCGAGCGCACGATCGCGGCTCCTTGGTCGTTGACGTTGACCGACTTGATGAAAGAACCGTCGATCTTGATCTTGTCGAATGGAAAAGCCCGAAGGTTCGAGAGCGACGAATAACCGGTGCCAAAATCGTCCATCGCGATGCGAACGCCGAGCATCTTGATCCGCCGGAGCGTGGCCAGCGCCCGGTTCAAATCGCGGACGAGGGCCGTCTCGGTGACCTCCAGTTCCAGCCGCGCCGGGCTCAGGCCCGTTTCGAAAAGAATCTCATGGACCGTATGAGCAAAGTTCGCATGGTGGATCTGCACGGCTGAAACGTTCACCGCGACGGTCAACGGCCGGCTCCACTTTGCCGCCTCGGTGCATGCCGCCCGCAGGACCCACTCGCCGACCTGCAGGATGGCGCCGGTGTCTTCGGCAACCGGGATGAACTCCGTCGGCGGCACGTCACCGCGGGTCGGATGCCTCCATCGGAGCAGCGCCTCAAAGCCCAGCACCTGGCCGGTGTCGATGCGCTTCTGCGGTTGATAGACCAGGCGCAACTCGCCGCGGGGGATCGCATTGCGCAGGTCGTGTTCGAGAAGGCGCCGTTCGCGGACGGCTGCGCCCATGGCGGCTTCGAAATATCGATACGTGCCTCTGCCCTCGTTCTTCGCACGGTAGAGCGCGGTGTCGGCGTGCGACAGCAGGGATTGCCGGTCCCGGGCGTCGTCGGGACAAATGGCGATTCCCACGCTGGTGCTGATCGGATGGCCGGCGTCCGCGTTGTCGAACGGCGCTTGCAAGGCTTCCAGGATGGCCTCTGCGATTCGACCGGCGGTACTTGGATTCGAAATTCCGGGCAGCGCGATGGCAAACTCGTCGCCGCTCAGCCGCGCCAACATGTGATCGTCATCGAGGACGCCGGCCACCCGTTTCGCGACGGCTTGAAGCGCGCGGTCGCCTGCGGCGTGTCCGAACAGATCGTTGATCTCCTTGAACCGGTCGAGATCGAGACACAGCACCGCGAGCCGGCGCCCGGACGCCAACGACGTGGCGACCTCCTGGTCCAACCTGTTGTTGAAGCTGCTGCGATTGGGAAGTCCCGTGAGGGCGTCATGATGGGCAAGAAAGAGGATGTTCTCTTCCGCTTGCTTGCGCGCGCGGAGATCGCGGACCGCGATGGCGCGATGCGGCTCACCGCCCAGATCGATGGATCGCTGGATGAGCTCGACCGGAACCTCCGAGCCGTCCTGATGATAAAGAATGCCTTCGACCAGCAAATTCTCGCGATCGAACAGTTTGAGGCGCAACTCGTCGTCGGGGAAGTATCGCTCGAGCTTCGTGCCGACCACGCTGTCCGCGCTGTCACAACCGCTTAGGGTGACGAAATTGTCATTGACCGTAACGATGGTCTCGCCGTCGCAAACCAGCAATCCTTCGACCGCGGCATTGGCGAGACCGCGCATCCGATCGGCCTCGATCTCCTGGCGCCGGCGTTCGCGCATCTCCATCGCGACGCCGCCGAGCGCCAGCGCAACGACGATAAAGCTGGCAAACGCGACCGCAATGGCGAGCAGCGTCGACGGCAGTGCCGATGCGGAGACTTGAATCGTCGGATCTGGACTGATCGAGGCGGCACCCATCGCGGTGAAGTGGAGGCTGCAGATTGCCGCCGTGAGCAGCAAAGCGCCCAGAAGTCTCGATTTGAGCGAATCCTTACGCAGACCGAAGAACAGCGCGGCAGATCCGATGATGCACCCCAGGGCAATCGACACCACAACCAGGATCGGATCCCACACGATACGGCCGGGAACTTCGAACGCCGTCATACCGGTGAAGTGCATCGCCGCGATGCCGCCGCCGACCATGGCGCCGCCAACCCAGGGGGCAACGCGCGACTGCGGGGTGATGGCAACGGCCAAACCCAGGCCGGTGAGCACGATCGCGATGATCAGGGAAAATCCGGTGAGCGCGAGATTGTATCCGGTGGCGATGTCGGGCGAGAACGCCAGCATGGCGATGAAGTGAGTGGCCCAGATCGAAAAGCCGGTGGATGTCGCGGAAATAACGAGCCACACCCGCCACATGCGCGCGCCGGACCTGCGCACATGCTGCAGCAGGCTGATCGCAGTGTAGGAGCCCAGCGCGCAAATAATCGCGGCGAGCACAACGAGCCGCAAATCGTGCTCGTAGGCAATACAATCGAATACTTTGAGCATGGAGATCCGAAGGTCGAAGATTGCCGGGAGGTGCAGCTTCCCCATTACGCCACAACTCCAGAAAGGATCGGTGAATAACGCCGGATCCGCAAGCTGCGGCCGGGACCGGGAGAGTCTTCGGTTAAGTTTCGGTAGATAGAACCCCTAAGGACATCGGCACTCTCCCGCCGACGAAGCGCCGCTGTGCAACTCGAACTTGCCGAACCAAAGCGCCGCGCATGTTCGCGCGTTGTTCGCGGCTTGCGGGTTCTGCGCCACCCGCGGTTTCAGCCGCCCGGTCGCGTGCGGCGGAGTGGGGCGACGTGGAACTCGGTGGATCGGCGTACAGGACCCGAGGGAACTTTACGCGCCGCGGCGGCGTTCCGAGATTTACGTCATGATGCAGACTTGCTTGTTTGCGAGCCTCGAAATGGGGCTTGCTGGTGTTTCAGTGGCGCACGCGGGGAGGTCGACGGTCTTGATTGAGTTTGGTGGCAGTTGCCCGTAGGGTCACGGCATCCGCGAGCCACGCCGCGCATGCAGGTCCCACGATTCTTCGGATCGAGGTATCTGGCGGCTCCCAGCGCCGGGCGTGCCGAACGCCCACTGCGCTGGCTGCTGGTGGCATCGTTCGTGCTGCCGCTCGTCGTCTTCGCGATCGCCGCGATGATCTCCTATCGCGGACACATGGCGGACGCGCGCGACCGGCTCGGACGCACGCTGACCAGTATCTACGAGCACTCCCTCAAAGTGTTCGAGACTTTCGATCTGACCGCGCGCTACCTCGATGAGATGCTGATCGATGTCAGCGATGGGGACCTTCGCGCGGCCGAATACGCCTATCATGGCCGCCTCAAGGCGCTGACCGACGTGCTGCCGCAACTTGCGGATCTCTGGATCATCGATCGCGACGGTCATCCGCTGGTGTCCGGCACGGTCTATCCGATGCCGCGCCTCGACCTGTCCGACCGGGCTTATTTCCGCGCGCATCGCGACAATCTGGTGCAAAGCCTCTACATCGACGAAGTGATGCGCGCCCGTGCCGTGAATTCGCAGGGCCAGCCGCGGTTCTTCTCGCTCAGCCGCAAGCGGGTGGACGGGCATGGCGGCTTCGTCGGCGTGATCTCGATCTCGATCGCGCCGGACTATTTCGTCGACTATTACTCGCAACTGCCGCCGCCCGCGATCGCCGCGCTGATCCGTGAGGATGGTGCGGTCCTGGCGCGCTATCCCGAGGTCGCCGCAGCGGTCACGCGGCTTCCGGCCGACGGCGTCTTCATGCAGACGATCCGGCAAGCGCCGGATCATGGCAGCTTCGACATCGCGGTGTCGTCTCTCGATGGCGCCGAGCGAACCTACGTTTACCGCAAGTTACCGCGGCACGGAGTCTATGTGGTGACCGGCGTCGACAAGGCCGCAATCACCAGCGCGTGGCTGAACGACCTGTTGCAGCATCTGATCTTCGGCGTCCCCGCGACGCTGGCGATCATCGGCCTCGGCTTCGTGGCGCTGCGGCGGACGCAGCGCGAGACCGCGGCCCATGCGCAACTGCGTAACGAGACCGCGCGGCGGGAGGTCACCGAGCTGGCGTTGCGTCAGGCGCAGAAGATGGAGGCGGTTGGCCGCCTGACCGGCGGCATCGCGCATGATTTCAACAACCTGCTCACCGCGATCCTCGGCAACATCGATCTCACGCTGCGCCGCCTGAAGGGCGAGACCGATGCCGACGATCGCATCGTTCGCTCGCTCACCTCCGCGCGCAGCGCCTCCGAACGCGCCGCTGCTCTGGTCGGCCGGCTGCTGGCGTTCTCGCGGCAGCATCCCCTCGAGGTCAAGGCGGTCGACATCAACCGGCTGGTGCAGGGGATGTCGGAATTGCTGCGACAGACGCTGGGCGAGACCGTGAAGGTCGAAACCGTGCTGGCGGGCGGCGTGTGGATGACGGCGGTCGATCCCAACCAGCTCGAGAACGCGATCCTCAATCTCGCAGTCAATTCGCGCGACGCCATGCCGGGAGGCGGCAGGCTGACGATCGAGACCGCCAATGCGTCGCTGGACGAAGTCTACGCCGCTGAGGCCGGCGGCGACTTTCCGGCCGGGCAATACGTCATGGTCGCGGTCAGCGACACCGGCAGCGGCATGAGCAAGGAACTGATCGAGCGCGCGATCGAGCCGTTCTTCACCACCAAGCCGCCCGGCGTAGGCTCCGGGCTCGGCCTCAGCATGGTGTACGGTTTCGTCAAGCAATCTGGCGGGCATTTCCGCATCTACAGCGAGCCCGGCGAAGGTACGACCGCGAAGCTGTACATCCCGCGCCTGAGCGACACGGACGCGGTACCGGATTGGCACGTAGAGCCGGCCCGTGGTGACGACGCGCCGCGCAGCGTGCGTCACGAAACCGTTCTGATGGTCGAGGACGACGAACAGGTCAACCGGTTCACCTGCGAGGCGCTGCGCGATCGCGGCTTTCGGGTGATCGCGGCGTCGGACGGCCCTAGTGCCCTGCGGCTGCTCGACCGCGAGCCGTCGATCGATCTCCTGTTCACCGACGTGGTGTTGCCGGGCGGCATGAATGGGCGGGAGCTCGCCGACGAGGTGCTGCGCCGCCGCCCGGCCATGAAGGTGCTGTTCGCGACCGGGTATACGCGCAACGCCATCATCCATCATGGCCGGCTGGACCCGGACGTCGAATTGCTCTCTAAGCCATTCACGGCCGACGCGCTCGCCCTTAAGGTGACGCAGATTCTTGAAAGCGATACGTCGTCGGTCCGTGCCGGCGAAGCCGCCCAGGGACGGTGAGCGCGATCCCGAACGCATCGGCGGTGCGGTGGATGGTGCGGCCGGACATTGCGCTGGCGGTGGGGACCGGGATGGACGATCTGAACGATTCGTCGGAGCGACTTACGGCGGTGCGTGCCGCCATCGCCAAGGCCTGCGCCGATGCCGGGCGCGACCCGGCCACGGTGACGCTGGTGGCGATCTCGAAGACCTTCGATGCCGAGGCGATCGAGCCGGTGATCGGCTGCGGCCAGCGGGTGTTCGGCGAGAACCGGGTGCAGGAAGCCAAGGCCAAGTGGCCGGCGCTGAAGCAGCGCCATCCCGGCATCGAGCTGCATCTCGTAGGTTCGCTGCAGTCGAACAAGGCGCGCGACGCCATCATGCTGTTCGACGCCATTCACTCGGTCGACCGGCCGAGCCTCGCGCAGGCGCTGGCACAGGAGATCGGCCGGCAGGGCCGTAGCCCGCTGTTGTTCGTCGAGATCAACTCCGGCGCGGAACCGCAAAAGGCCGGCGTGCTGCCCGAAGCCGCCGACGACTTTCTCAAGGCCTGCCGCGAGACCTACGGGCTCGCGATCGCCGGACTGATGTGCATCCCGCCGGCCGACGAGCCGCCGGCGCCGCATTTCGCACTCACCGCCAAGATCGCGCGGCGCAATGGCCTCAAGCTGCTGTCGATGGGCATGAGCGCCGATTTCGCCACCGCGATCGCGTTCGGCGCCACCCACGTGCGGGTCGGCACGGCGATTTTCGGCGGCCGGGCAGTGCGATAGTACCCGTCACAGCAGCGCCAAAATCAAGGTATTGGGTAGCCGCATAACTTCTGGTTGCAGCCTCTCTGGCCATTGCAAACGGCTGGGACGAATTGGGGGCGTGCCGTGCGATGGGACAGGTGGGACATTTGTGTCGCTGGCTGGACGCTGGCCGTAGCGCTCTGGGCGACGGCGTCGTCCGCCAAGGCGGACGATTGGGCCGACTGCCGCTCCAAGGTGTCCGATTGGGTCCAGGCCGGATGCAGCTCAATCATCGGGCAATCCGGCCGCAGCGCGCAGGAACTCGCCGAAGCGCATGGACGGCGAGGCGAAATGCACGGGACCAAAGGCGAATTTGATCTGGCACTCGGCGATGCCAGTCGTGCCATCAAGCTCGCCCCCAAGAACACAAGCCTGCTGCTCCTGCGCAGCCGAATTTACTTCCAGAAAAAGCAATGGGCCAAGGCACTGGACGATGTCGAGAGCGTGATCAAACAGAAGCCCGATCTCGGCCAGGCGTACGAGCGACGAGGCGCTATCTTTCTTGAAACCGGCGACATCAAACGCGCGCTGAGCGACCTCGACCACGCGATCGCGATCAATCCCAACTCGGCGGATGCCTTCAGCTTCCGTGGGACGTTCCATCGCCGCCAGGGCAACCTCGATCTCGCGATCTCAGACTACAGTCGCGCGATCGTGCTGAATCCGCGCAATCATGCAATTTTCGGCGCGCGCGGCGATGCATTCAACGCCAAGGGAGACCTCGATCGAGCCATTGCGGATTACGACCGGCTGTTGTCTATCGCGCCAAACGACAAGCTCGCACAGGAGCGGAAACGGGTTGCGCTGGCAACCAAAGCCGAACTCGCCGACATCGGAGGGGCGAAGCCCCCAGGTCAGCCGCCGTCCCCCTCGACGCCCCCGCCGCCGCCAAGCGCGCCGCTCGCCACGCCCGCTCAGCCGGCGCGGCCCGCGACCGAGGTCGCTGGTTTGATGGCTCAGGCGCGCACCGCATTGCAGAGCAAGAACTACAACGAGGCGATCGACCGCGTCACGCAGGTGCTCGACAAGGAGCCCGGCAACATCGAGGCGTTGCGCCACCGTGGCGCGGCCCATTTAATGAAGGGAGATCGCAAGTCGGCGCTTGCTGATATCGAGCGAGTGCTCACCTTGAAGTCAGACGATTGGCTCGCGTTGGCAATTTTGGGCGACGTGCATAAGGACGGCGACCCGGATAAAGCCGTTCTCGCCTACAATCGCGCAATTGACCTCAATCCGCGTGCCGGGGCGGCATTGAACAATCGCGGCGTCATCTATCGCGATCGTGGCGAATTGGATGCAGCCCTTGGCGACTTTGACCGGGCTGTCGCGGCGGCTCCGAACAATTCACTATTTGTCACCAACCGAGGAACGGTTCTGGAGCGCAAGGGGCAATTGGATCGCGCGCTTGCCGACTATGACCGTGCGATCACGCTCGACCCCAATAACCGCCGGGCGCAAACTCTCAAGCAGGTGATTTTGGAGATGCGCTCGCGGCAGACTGCTGCGTCGCCGCAAGCTGCCACCGCGACGCTGGCCAAGGCAACGGTCCTGATGGCTCAAAGCAAATCCGACGAAGCGATTGCGTTGCTCGATACCGCCCTCAAGACCGACCCGAGCGCCGTTGGCGCTTTGCGACTGCGCTTCCTCGCACGCCTGCAAAAGAATCAATTGCCCGAGGCATTGGCGGATATCGATGCGTTGCTGAAGCTCAAGCCGGACGACAAACAGTTGATCGTATTGCGAGGCGTTGTTCAGACCGACATGAAGCAGTATGACCGCGCTCTGGCGGACTTCGATCGGGTGCTCGCCGACGACGCCAAGCATGGCGGCGCTCGTGTAGGCCGCGCACAGGTATTTCGGTCCAGGGGCGATCTGGCCGCTGCGCTTGCGGAGTACGATCGTGCCGTCGCCGACAATCCGAAGAACGCCGGTGCCTACCAGGGCCGCGGGTCGGTGCGGCAGCAGCGATGCGAAATCGACGAGGCCTTGATCGACTTCGATCGCGCGCTGGCCATCAATCCGAGGTCCGCCGATGCTCTGGCCGGTCGCGCGTTGGCGCTGTTGGCGCAAGGCCGCGCCACCGAAGCGATCGCCGACGTCGATCGTGCGCTCGAAAACGGTCCGAACCATCGCCTAGCGCTTCTGACCCGTGGGGTTTCTCTCGCTCAGAGCGGCCAAGCCGACAGGGCGATCGTCGTGTTCGACAGTTTGATCGCAACAAAGGCCAGCGATTGGCTGCCCTATCTGCACCGTGGCCGGGCCCGGCTGGTGAAGGACGACCTTGATGCGGCGCTGGCCGATCTTGATCGCGCGGTCGAGCTCAGTTCCAACGCTCCCGAAGCGCTGATGTCACGCGCGGTGGCGTTCCTCAAGAAACGCGACATTCCGCGCGCGCTCGCCGATCTCGACCGCTCGATCGCCGCCGGCGGCCGAGTAGCGAGCTACAGCGTGCGGGCGGAAGCCTATGAAGAGCAGGGGCGAATTGATCTTGCGATCGCCGACCTGCGCAAGGCCACCGAATTGAAGGGCACGTGTTTGTTTGACGTTGCCGCGCAGGCGGAAGCAAAGAAGCGGCTTGAGCGGCTGAACCGGCGCAATTCCTGCCGAGACGCCGGCGTGGCCAGGAACGACACCTGCCTCTAGGTCCATGAGAACCGAGAACGGCGTGAATTTCCATTACAGTTGGATATGAATTTCCGTCTTTGGTCCGAGGCGGGCCAGCAGGCGATACAGCACACCGGCGTCGAGCGCCACGCAGCCGGCGGTCGGCCCGCGATTCGGCCGCGCCACATGGATGAACACCGCGCTGCCTCGGCCGGCTATTCGCGGCCGCGTGTTGTGATCGAGCTCGATGATGAGGTCGTACAGCCGATCGTCGCGCCACAGCCGGTCGCCTGGTTCATTGGCCGACTTACGAAACGGGCGATTGTAGCGCCGGTCCTCGGGATCCTCGCACCAGGCGACGTCGCGCGTCAGCCGGCGCGTGGGCAACTGCGTCGCCGGCCGCCGCAGCCGGTCGGACCGCCACCACAGCCGGTGCAGGCGGAACCGGCCGAGCGGCGTGCCGCCGTCGCCTTCGCGTTTATTCGCCATAATGCCGGAGCGGCCGAGCACCACCGGGATGGTCAGATGGCCGGCCAGCAGCACGCCGAGGGTCCGGCTGCCCGGCCGGGTGCGGACGCGAATCACCGGATAGGCGCCACCGCGCGGCCGCGCGCTGTCCCGAATCCGCACACCATTGCCCAAAGGTAAACCCCGCTTGCTCTTTTGGCCCCGAATGCTCTACTTCGCGCATGTCGCCGAAGCGGCGAGACCTGCCCAGAGGCTATTGGAGAATGTCGAATACTCGCAAGATTCTGATCGTGGACGACGATACCGAGCTGCGCGAAGCGCTGGTCGAACAGCTTGCATTGCATGAAGAGTTCGAGGCGGTCGCGGTCGACAACGGCACCAAAGGCGTGCAAGCGGCGAAAGCCGGGCAGATCGATCTGGTGATCATGGATGTCGGATTGCCGGACGTCGACGGTCGCGAGGCCGTGCGCATCCTGCGCAAGAACGGCTTCAAGGCGCCGATCATTATGCTCACCGGCCACAACACCGATTCGGATACCATCCTGGGGCTCGAATCCGGCGCCAACGACTACGTCGCCAAGCCGTTCCGGTTTGCCGTGCTGCTGGCGCGCATTCGCGCGCAACTGCGTCAGCACGAGGCAAGCGAGGACGCGGTGTTCGCGATCGGGCCGTATACGTTCCGGCCGAGCGCGAAGCTGCTGCTCAACCCCAAGGGCAACAAGGTTCGTCTGACCGAAAAGGAGACCGCGATCTTGCGCTATCTGTACCGCGCCGGTCAGCGTCCGGTCTCGCGCGAAACCCTGCTCCAGGAAGTCTGGGGCTATAACTCCGGCGTCACCACGCACACGCTGGAGACGCACATCTACCGGCTGCGCCAAAAGGTCGAACGCGACGCCGCGAGCCCCGCTATCCTGGTGACCGAAGCCGGCGGCTACAAACTGGTACCCTAGGGCATGATCCGGAAAGGTGGGCACCGGATTTTCGAAGAAATGATGCCCAAATGGATAGGAAGCGGGCCGCGAGTGGTTCAAGTTCGGCGAATCAGACTCTAGTCGCGATCGATGACCATTGAGGACGATATCGCGTTCTTCGAACGCGTGCCGACGCTCAATCTGCTGGGCCGCGACGCGTTACGAATTCTGGCGATTGGCGCGGAGAATCGTTACGTCCACAGCGGCGAGGCGCTGTTCACCGCCGGCGAGCCGGCGGACGGCGCTTATGTGGTGCAGGAAGGTTCGTTCGCACTGAGTGCGGGCCCGACCTACGACGAGGTCTTCAAGGTCGGACCGCTGACGCTGCTCGGCGAACTCGCGATGATTACCGAAACGAAGCGGGCGATGACGGCGACGGCGCTCGAGCCGTCGAGCGTGTTGCGCATCCCACGCTCGCTGTTCCTCAAAATGCTTGAGAGCTTTCCTCAGACCGCGTGGCGCCTGCGCGAGATGTTGTCCAAACGCAGCGAGCGATCTCTCAATGAGATGTTCTCGGTGCGCGACGCACTGAAGGTGCAGATGGCCGATTTTCTTCAGGGGGAGCCGTCCGAGTCATCCGAACCGGACGAGTTGAGGGAGCCGACCGGGACAAGCGAGTCGGACGATCCGAGCGAGCCGTCCTGATCGGCGGCCGGCGCCGCGGACGTTAACCGGCGGCTAACTCAAAAAGCTAACGGCAAGCTAAGATTAAGCGAACATGATCCCGCGTCCGGCCAGCTGAGCGGCCGCGGGCATCGCGTCAAGCGATCCTGTGGAGCTCGCAAGCCGGCGTGTTGGGGAACACGGGGGAATACATGCGAGGCTCACTCGCGCGGTTGCGGTCGTCCGACCGCATTTCCAGCTTTGCGATTCTGACGGCCGGTTTGCTGTGCGGCGCGTCGGTCTTTTTCGTCGCCTTGCCGCTGGCGCAATCGAGTCCGTTTCCGACGCCGAAGGACGGCGGTTGGATCAGCGAGACGCCGTCCTACCGGATGGCGTCCGCCGCGATGGTGCCGGTGATGCTCGGCGGCAGCGCTTCGGGCGAACGCAACGATCTGCGCGAGTCGCTCGGGGTGCAGGCGGCGGTCGAGTGGGAAGACCTGACCGCGCCATCCGGCGTTCTCGATCGAGGGATTACCGAAACCGCACTTGCGCCGCCGCAGGTTGCCGATCCTGAAGCATCGTCGGCGGCTACGCAGCCCGACCTCGAGCCAATCGTGACGGCATCCATCGCACCGGCCCGGACGCCCGAATCGGTCGTCAAGCGCGCGGTCTCGCCGATGGACGAGGTCGACGAATATCTGTGGGAAGTCTACCAGCGCGTGCCGACCAAGAAGGACGGCAGCGGCGACTTTACCTGGAAGGACCCGGCTGCCGCCAAGCGGGTCAACATGGCGTTGCAGGACTATGTGATCCGCGGCATGGACCGCGATTTTCGCGAACAGCTCTATCACGCCGGCCGTGCGATGGATTCCGACGGCGTGCGCTGGTCGATGCTCAGCGCATTCCGCGACGACTATCGCCAGCGCATCGCTTCCGGCTTCAAGGCGAGCGGCGGCAATTCGCTGCACGGCGGCTCGCGCGCGACTGGCGGCTATGGTCACGGCCGTGCCATCGACATCATCGCGGCGGAGGGTGATCACCGCGCGGTGTGGCGGTGGGTCGATCGCAACGGCCGCAAGTACGGACTGTCGCGGCCGATGCCGGGCTACGATCCGGCACACATCCAGTCTGGCGGCGACTGGCATCGCATCGCTTCGACGTTGCGCGACAGCCGCGTCAAGGTGGCCGACCAGGCCGCGCCCGATCAGGCCGCGCCGGAACGGGTCGTGTCCGCCAAGCAAGCGTCCCGGAAAAGGACCAAGGTCGCCAGAGCCGGCTCATGAGGCCGGTGATCGGCGTCGCATGCGCGCGGAATTATCGGCGCGGATGCAAGCTCCAAGAGTGTCGTGATGCTTGAACAGCTCATGTTCCTGGCCATCGGCTTTCTGGCCGGCGCCGTCGTGATGCTGGCCTTCATGCCGGCGGTGCATGAGCGCGCGGTGCGACTGACAGCGCGACGGCTACGTGCCGCGACGCCGCCGACGGTCGAGGAAATGCATGTGCGGCGTGATCTGCTGCGCGCCGAATATGCCGTCAAGATCAGCCGGCTCGAAGCCTGCGCGGCGGAAGCCAAGGCGAGCGTGGTCGGCTATCGGGCCGAGATCGGCCGCAAGGCCGCCGAGGTGCGCGAGCTCAAGGTCGAGCTCGGCAAGGCGACCGTGCTGGTGCTGAAGCTGCATGACCGCCAGCGGGCGCACCGCCCCGCGGGGCAGCGTATCGCCAAGCTGATGCTCTATCTCTATGTGCGGCTGCAGCGGCAACGCCGCGAGCCTTCGCCGTCGGCGGTGGCGGCATTGTCCCGGCTGCGCGAACTGCGCGCCTGGACGCCCGTCGAGGCGCAGCCGTAATCATTGACACGTCGGGCGCGATCGAAGATGCGACCGGCGCTCAATCGATCTCCAGCGTCGCCGTCACGGGCACATGATCGGACGGCCGCGGCCAGCCGCGCGAATCGCGAAAAATCTTGAAACCGGAGACCCGGTCGGCCAGCGCGGGCGCGACCCAGATGTGATCGAGCCGCCGGCCCTTGTCGGCCGTCACCCAGTCGGGCGAGCGATAGCTCCACCACGTGTAGAGCTTGGCCGGCTCGGGCACCAGCATGCGCATGGCGTCGACCCAGCCGCCGCTGCGCTGCACGTCGGTCAGCTTGGTGCATTCGATCGGCGTGTGGGAGACGACGCGCAGCATCTGCTTGTGGCTCCATACGTCATGCTCCAGCGGCGCGACGTTGAGATCGCCGACCAGGATCATGCGACGGTTGTTGTCGCCGCGCAGCGCGTCGCAGGCGCGCATCTCGTCGAGAAACGACAGCTTGTGGGCGAACTTCGGATTGACCTCGGGGTCGGGGACATCGCCGCCCGCGGGCACATAGAAATTGTGGATGGTGACGGGATCGCGCAGTCCGGCACGCTCGCCCAGCGTCGCCGAGACGTGCCGGCAATCGGTCTTGCCGCAGAACGACTGGATGTTGAAGGTGTCCAACGGCAAGCGCGAGAGCACGACGACGCCGTGATAGCCTTTCTGACCGTTGAGCGCGACGTGCTCGTAGCCGAAGCGCTTGAAGCGCTTCAGCGGAAAGCGGTCGTCCGGGCACTTGGTCTCCTGCAGGCAGAGCACGTCAGGCCGCGCCGACTTGATGAACCGCGCCACCGCGTCGATCCGCAGCCGCACCGAATTGATGTTCCAGGTCGTGACGGTGAGGCGCATGCGTTCGTCATGCCCAGGCAGATGGGCGCTGTTGGGAAATTCACGCCGTCATATGGATTGTGCGAGCGGATCCAGCAATGCCGGGTTCGCCGAACCGCGAAGCTTACTGCATGTTCCGATCGTAGATGATCGTGAACATGTTGGGGTCCGGGCGGCTCTTGGTGTCGAGGTTGGAGACCGCCACGGTGGTGTCGTAGCCCTGCGGGTCGGTGACGGTCCACTGCTTGAGCTGGTAGTCCTTGGCGCCGACCATCATCATCAGCCGGCTGGTGCCGATCAGCGGCTGGCGCTCCTCGATCACCACGGTGACGAACACGTCGTCCGAATGGACGCCAACCACGTTGGTGTCGCGCAACAGGTCGATGCGGTCGGCCAGCAGGTAGCGCAGCGGCGTCTGCGACAGCGGATAGAGGTCCTGAGTCGCGAGCTTGCGATCGCGCACGATCACCGACCGGCCGTCTGCGACGATGTCGATCGGCGTCGGCGGGTCATATTCGAAACGAACCCGGCCGGGCTTCTGGATGTAGAAGTTGCCGCGCACGCGGCCGCCGTCCGGCCCGACCTGCACGAAGTTGCCGGTGAGCTGATGGACGCTGGAGAGATACTGGCTGACCCGGTCGACCTGGGAGCGCTGCTTGGCGTCGAAGCTGTCGGCCGGCTTGTCGAGATTGAACAGCGATTTGAGGCCGCTCAGCGGATTGAATCCGGGAGATGCCTCGGGCGCCGCAGCCTGTGGGGCCGGACGCTGCGCCGTGGGAGGCTGCGAGCCGCCGCGTTCCTTGGCCTGTGGGGCGGGAGTCGGCAGCGGCACCTGAGCCGAGGCCTGGCCGGAATAAGCCGCGATCACTCCGATCAGCGCGCCGACCAATATCCCCCGGTGGCCCGTGCCAGCCATTATCCCTCTCCGCCTCAGCCCCAGATTGCTTCGTTTCGGGATACCGGGCCGATGTGGCGAGATCACGGCTCATTCCGGGGCCGGACCGACAATCGGGGGCGGTTTGGCGGCCGTCAATAGCGCTCTTCGTGTTCGCCCAGCACCAGAATCTCGCGCTTTCCGGCGTGATTCGACTGCCCGACGATGCCTTCCTGCTCCATTCGCTCCATCAGGGAGGCGGCGCGGTTGTAGCCGATCTGCAGCCGGCGCTGGATGTAGCTAGTGGAGGCCTTTTTATCGCGTTGCACGATCTGCACCGCTTGCTGGTAGAGGTCGGTGGCGTCGCCGGCCTGGCCCATGCCGGTGCCGTCGAACACCGGGTTGCCATCCTCGTCGACTTCCTCTTCGGCCGCCGTGACCGCTTCGAGATATTGCGGCGTGCCCTGGGTCTTGAGGTGGCGGACGATCTTCTCGACCTCCTCGTCGGAGCAGAACGGTCCGTGCACGCGGCTGATCCGGCCACCGCCCGCCATGTAGAGCATGTCGCCCTGGCCGAGCAGTTGCTCGGCGCCCTGCTCGCCCAAGATGGTGCGGCTGTCGATCTTGGAGGTGACCTGGAACGAGATGCGGGTCGGGAAATTCGCCTTGATGGTGCCGGTGATGACGTCGACCGACGGCCGCTGGGTGGCGAGAACCACGTGCAGGCCGGCGGCGCGGGCCATCTGGGCGAGCCGCTGCACCGCGCCCTCGATGTCCTTGCCGGCCACCATCATCAGGTCGGCCATCTCGTCGACGATGATGACAATGTAGGGCAGGGGCTCGAGGTTGAGCTCCTCTTTCTCGTAGATCGCCTCGCCGCTCTCCTTGTCGTAACCGGTGTGCACCGTGCGCGACAGCGCCTCGCCCTTGGTTTTGGCTTCGGCGAGTCGGGTGTTGTAGCCGTCGATGTTGCGGACGCCGAGCTTCGACATCTTCTTGTAGCGCTCTTCCATCTCGCGCACCGCCCATTTCAGGGCTACCACTGCCTTCTTCGGGTCGGTGACCACGGGCGTCAGCAGGTGCGGGATGCCGTCATAGACGGAGAGCTCCAGCATCTTCGGATCGACCATGATGAGCCGGCACTGCTCCGGCTTAAGCCGGTAAAGCAGGCTCAGGATCATGGTGTTGATGGCGACCGACTTGCCCGAGCCGGTGGTGCCGGCGATCAGCAGATGCGGCATGCGAGCGAGGTCGACGATCACCGGCTCGCCGCCGATGGTCTTGCCGAGGCAGAGCGGCAGCTTGGCGGTCGAGTCGTCGTACTCCTTGGTGGCGAGCAGCTCGCGGAAGAACACCTTTTCACGCGTGGGGTTCGGCAATTCGATGCCGATGGCGTTCCGTCCTGACACCACCGCGACGCGTGCCGACAGCGCGCTCATCGAGCGCGCAATGTCGTCCGCGAGCCCGATCACGCGTGACGATTTGATGCCGGGCGCGGGTTCGAGCTCGTATAGCGTCACGACCGGGCCGGGGCGGGCGTTGATGATCTCGCCGCGGACGCCGAAATCCTGGAGCACGCCTTCGAGCGCGGTTGAATTCGACTGCAGTGCTTCGGGGCTGAACGTCGCGCGGCCGGTCGATTTCGGCATGGCGAGCAGGTCGAGTGGCGGCAACTGGTAGCCGCCGGACTTCTTGGGCCGTGGCGCGGGTTTCGCCTTGCGCGGCGCCGGCCGGGCCGGCTCTTCGTCCTCTTCCTCTTCGATCTCGTCGTCGGCGGCAGCCAATTCCTCATCGAGCTGCGGCGCCAGCGTCGCCAACGTCGCGCCTTCGAAGCGCGGCTCGACCCGGCCCGCGGTCACCGGTGACGGCATCTGCCGAACCGGCGCGGGGCCCCGACCTGCGAACAGGCGGAGAATGCGGGCCTTCAGGCTGAGAAACTCGTGGTGCAGCCAGCCGAGCGACACCCAGGCACGTTCATCGTCGGCGTCACCGTCGGGCTCTGCGACGGCAGCAGGCGCGGGCTTGCTGACGGGTTTTTTCGGCTTCGGCGGGTGGCGCAGTCCGTATCCGGCCGCCAGGGCGAGACATGCGAGCATGGCAAGGCCGGTCGTCAGCATCACGGCGACGCGCGCCCAGCCCGCAAGGGCCCCGCCGGAAAGCCAGACGGGCAGACGGATGACGGCGTCGCCGACCACGCCGCCGAGACCCGCCGGCAGCGGCCAGCCGGCGCCGCGCGGCAGCGCTGCCGCGCAACCGGCGGCGAGCATCACGCCGACGATCCACAACAGCACGCGCAGGGTCTCGCGGCAGAGCACGCGGTGAGTCAAAAGCCGCCAGCCCCAGATCGCAATCGGCAGCACGATCGCGATCGACGCGACCCCGAACAACTGCATCAGCAGGTCCGCACCGACCGCGCCCGGCATGCCCAGCATGTTACGCATCGGCGCGTTGGTGGCATGGCTCAGGGAGGGGTCTTTGACCGACCAGGTTGTCAGCGCCAGCGCCAAGCCGAACGCCAGCAGGATCAGCGCCAAGCCGACGAACTCGCGCAGGCGACGGTTGAGCTGCTCGCGCAGCGAATCGGACAGGAGACCGAGGCCCTCGAGGCCGCGTTCGATAGCCCGCATGCGGTTGCACCCTTCGCGCTTGGGTTCGAACGACCGTGGCGTCCGGGCGGCGGGCCCCGTCGCGGCATCGAACCTTAAGCCAAATTAGAATCAATAAGTTGCCAGTATCCTTCCGAGCCGGTTACTTCCCCGGCCGGGGCCCCGAAATTTGGCCTGCGAACTGGGATTTGGGCCTCAGCCGAGGACTGCGACCAGGCGGTGAAGCGCCTCAGCGGTCGTTTCCTGGTCCTGCACCATGGCGACGCGGATATAGTCTCGGCCAGGATTGGACCCGTCCTGCTGGTCGCGGGCCAGGTAGCTGCCCGGAACCACCCGCAGGCCGCCCTCGCGCCACAGGCGCAGGGTCACCTCCTCGTCGCTGCCGTGGGCCGAGACGTCGAGCCACAGCAGGAAGCCGCCGGCCGGTCGCCGGTAGCCGTAACGGTCGCCCAGGATCTGGTCGGCGAGATCGAACTTCAGCGCATAGAGCCGCCGGTTCTCCTCGACATGCGTCTCGTCCGCATAGGCGGTGATTGCGACCCGCTGCGCCGGGATTGGCACTTGCGGGGCGGAGACGTTGCGGAATTCGAGGAACTTCGCCAGGAAGCCACGGTCGCCGGCGACAAATCCGATGCGTAGCCCGGGCAGGTTCGAGCGCTTCGACAGCGACTGGAACACCACCACATTGCGGTAGTCGGGACCAGCGGACTCTAGAATGCTGGGCGGTGCCTGCTTGGTGTAGATCTCCGAGTAGCATTCGTCGCTGAACACCAGGAAGCCGTAGCGCCGGGCCAGCTCCACCAGCCGGGCGAAATACGCCGGGCTCGCCACCGAGCCCTGCGGATTGGCCGGCGAGGCGAGATAGAACGCCACGGTCCGGGCGAGCAAGTCGTCCGACAGTGCATCGAGATCGGGCAGAAAGCCGGTTGCGGCGGTGGCCGGTAGATAGATGGCGTCGCAATGCGCCGCGAGCGCGCCGGCCTCGTAGGCCCCGTAGAACGGATTCGGTGTCAGGATCGCGGGCTTGCCGGCTCGGCCAGTGACCCAGCGGGAGGCCGCGATGGCGGCGAGAAACAGTCCCTCGCGCGAGCCGTTCAGGACCAGCACCTCGGTTGCCGGATCGATCGGACGCGGCAGGCGGTAGCGCCGGCCGAGCCATTGGGCGACCGACTGGCTGAACTCGTCGAGCCCTTTGTTCATCGGGTACTTGCCGAACTCCGCGATATGCGCGGCCAGCACTGGGCCAACGAACGACGGCACGGCGTGCTGCGGTTCGCCGACCGCCAGGCTGATCGCCGGCTTGCCAGGGGGCATGTCGCCCAGAAGCTCGCGCAGCCGGACGAACGGGGAGCGGCCCTGCTCGGCTCGCGGCGGTGGGGAAGAACGTTCGGCAATGGTCATGGCGGCTGAGTAGCGGCCCGGGGCGGCGCTGCGCAAGGGGGGCCATTACGACCGGAAGGATCAATCCGGTAGGAGGCTGGCCGACACAACCTTTATTCGATCACCTCGTCGGCGCGCAGGTTGATCGACGGCGGGATCGTGAGGCCGAGCGTGCGGGCGGTCTTAAGGTTCAGCGCCAGCTCGAACGTGGTTGGCTGCAGCACCGGCAGATCAGTTGTCTTGGCGCCCTTGAGAATTTTGCCCGCATAGGCGCCGGCTTGGCGATAGGCGCCCGCGATGCTCGCCGAATAGCTGATCAAGCCACCAGCCTGCACGAACTCCCGCAGATCGTAGATCGCCGGAATGGCGTTGCGTGCTGCCAAATCGACGAGCGTGTGACGTTGGCTCGAAAACAACGGCCCGCCCGATACCAACATGGCGCCTGCGCCGGCCGTGGCGATCCGGGCAAACGCCGGCGCTAACTCGGCTTCGGTAGCGGCCTTCTCGACCACCGTGCGCAGCCCGAGCGCCCGCGCGGCGGCCTCAGTGTCGGGCAACTCTCGTGCAAAAGCTTCGTAGTTCGGGTCCAGCAGGATCGCGACGGTGGTGGCCTTCGGCACAAGCTCGTGCAAGAGCTCCAGGCGCTTAGGATTGAGTTCGCTGCCGCCGAAAAATGTGACGCCGGTAACGTTGCCGGTGGGCCGGTTCATATTAGCGACCAGTCCGCTCTTAACCGGATCGTCCGCCACCACGAACACCAGCGGCACGGTCGTCGTCGCCGCCTTCGCGACCATCATGGCCTGCTGGTTGCCGACGATGACAGAGACCTGGCGGTGGATGAGATCGTTCGCGAGTTCGGGGAGCCGATCAAGCTGGTTCTCGGCCCAGCGCTGCTCGATCGCGACGTTGCGGCCCTCTACCAGGCCTTCGTCGTTGAGTCCTTGCCGCAGCGCCGCCACCAGATGCGCGAAGGGCGCGGCTGGCGTGCTGCGCAGGATTCCGACCACCGGCATCGAGGTTTGCTGCGCGCGGGCCGTGCGCGGGAATGCGATGATTCCGCCAAGCAGTGGCGCCAGCGCTCTGCGAGTTAAACGATGAGGCGGCATTCGTGTCGACCCGGCGTTTTCCGATGTGGCGAAATCTACCACGACAATTTCATCCGCGGGGTGATGCAAAACCTCGCAGGAGGGTGTCGGAGGCCCGTTTGGCAGGCCCAAAAAAGTGAGGGGCCCCAGCTTGCGCTGGGGCCCCCCGACGGCGAGGGCGGTGCCGGGTCGTCCGCCCTAACCGTATCTCATGTCGGCGCTCAGGCCGTGTAGGCGCGTTCGCCGTGGTCGGTGATGTCGAGGCCTTCGCGCTCCTTGTCGACCGTCGGCCGCAGCCCTACCAGGACGTCGACCACCTTGTAGATAATGAACGAGACGACACCGGACCAGACCAGCGTGGTGGCAACAGCCTTGCCTTGCGCGATCATCTGGGTGGTGAAGTCGTAATCGGCGATCTTGCCGATCGCGTAGTCCATGATGCCAGCGCCGCCGAGCGCCGGGTTGACCAGGATGCCGGTCGCGAGCGCACCGATGATGCCGCCGATGCAGTGCACGCCGAACACGTCGAGGGCGTCGTCGTAGCCGAGCGCGTTCTTCACCACCGTGCAGAAGAACAGACAGACCACACCGGCCACCAGACCGAGCACAATGGCGCCCATCGGACCGGAGAAGCCCGCAGCCGGCGTCACCGCAACCAGGCCGGCGATGCAGCCCGACAGGATGCCGAGCATCGAGGGCTTACCCTTGACCATCCACTCGGCGAACATCCACGACAAGGCAGCCGCGGCGGTTGCGACGAACGAGTTCATCATCGCCAGTGCGGCGCCGCCGTTGGCCTCAAGGTTCGAGCCGGCGTTGAAGCCGAACCAGCCGACCCACAGCAGCGAGGCGCCGATCATCGTCATGACGAGCGAATGCGGCGCCATGATCTCCTTGCCGTAGCCGATACGCTTGCCGACCACGAGTGCGCCGACCAGACCGGCGATGCCGGCATTGATGTGCACCACGGTGCCGCCTGCGAAGTCGATCGCGCCCCATTTGAAGATCTGGCCAGCGTCCGCCAACACCTCGTCGAGCTTGGCCTGTGCGGCGGTCTTGGCGGCCTCATCGGTCGCGGCGGCAAGGGCCTTGGCGGCGGCGTCGATTGCGTCCGGGCCGGCCCAGTACCAGACCATGTGGGCGATCGGGAAGTAGACGAAGGTCACCCACAGCGGGATGAACAGCGCCACTGCGGCAAACTTCATGCGCTCGGCGAACGCGCCGACGATCAGCGCGGGTGTGATTGCCGCGAAGGTCATCTGGAAGGCCACGTAGATCAGTTCGTGGATCGTCACACCGACCGAGAACGTCGCCGCCTGCGAGTCGGTGGTGATGCCCTTGAGGAAGATCTTGTCAAAGCCGCCGATGAAGGCCGAGCCGCCCGTGAAGGACAAGCTGTAGCCATAGACCACCCAGATCAGCATGACGATGCAGATGGTGTAGAACACCCCCATCAGCACCGACAGCATGTTCTTGGAACGAACCAGCCCGCCGTAAAAGAGCGCGAGGCCCGGGACGGTCATCAGCAGAACCAGCACGCTGGAGGTGAGCATCCAGGCGTTGTCGCCCTTGTTGAAGGTCGGAGCCGGCGGCGGCGCCGCGGCTTCTTCTGCGAAGGCAACGCCGGACGCGAACAAGAACGCGATGCCCAGCAGGATCCCGAGCGTGAGAGCGATATGACCCGCACGGGCTGATGTCTTGAACGTCATGATAACTCCTGTCGCTAGCCTTGAGGTGCGGGAATTTTAGAGTGCCGAAACGTCAGTCTCGCCGGTGCGGATGCGCACCGCGCTGTCGAGATTGAGAACGAAGATCTTGCCGTCCCCGATCTGACCGGTCTTGGCGGCATTGGTGATGGTCTCGATGGTCTTCTCGACCTGATCGGACGGTACCGCCACTTCGATCTTCACTTTCGGCAGGAAGCTCACCGCATACTCTGCGCCGCGATAGATCTCAGTATGGCCCTTCTGACGCCCGTAGCCTTTGACCTCCGTGACGGTCATCCCGTGCACGCCGATCGCGGTTAGGGCATCACGGACCTCGTCCAGCTTGAATGGCTTGATGATGGCCATGACGATTTTCATGAATGCAAATCCCCCTTGAGCCCTGCCCCGCGTCCATGCGGACCAGGCGTTCTCAGCTGGGCTACGCGGCACGAAGGACACTCGGGCAGCGATGCCGACAGTCCTCTATCAAGCCGCGTGCCAGTTCGTCGCGGCGCGCTTAAGTGATTGAGAATCGGCTGGATTCGGTATCAGGCGGCCGGCGGCCCGAAGCCGCATGACAAGACGCGCACAAAGCGCCGTCACAACTGCCTAAGATTTAATCAAGCGCTCGAATTGGAATCAGGGCGCGCTCGTGTCAAAGCGCCGCCTGCGATTCAAAACGCCCAAAAAATGTGAATTTCGGCACCTAATCCGACGCGGCCGGGCCTCGGGTTCCCGGCGTCGCGCACGGTAAGCCCGAGGCGCAACCCAGAGCGGCATTATTGCAGGGCTTCGCCGTGCTGGGTGACGTCGAGGCCCTCGATCTCGTGCTGTTGGCTGACGCGCAGCGGCACCATGAACTCCACGACCTTCAGGACGACGAAGGTCAGCAAGCCCGACCAGACCAGCGTCACCGCCATACCGTAGAGTTGCACCACGACCTGATGCGGGTTGCCGTCGAGCAGTCCCGGGAAGCCCGCCGGAGTCTCGGCGCTGGCCGAGATCGCCCCGACCGCGAAGACGCCGGCGAGCAGCGTGCCGGTCGCACCGCCAACGCCATGGACACCGAACACGTCGAGCGAGTCGTCGTAGCCGAACCGACGCTTGAGCCAGGTACAGGCCCAGTAGCACACGGCGCCAGCAATGATGCCGATCACGACGCCCTGCCAGGGCAGCACGTAGCCGGATGCCGGCGTGATGGTGCCCAGCCCCGCGACCGCGCCCGAGATCATTCCGAGCACCGACGGTTTGCCGCGGGTCCACCATTCCAGCACCATCCAGGTCAGCGCGCCGGAAGCGGCGGCGAGGTGCGTGGCGACGATCGCGAACACCGCCCGCGAGTTCGCCCCATAGGCCGAGCCGCCGTTGAAGCCGAACCAGCCGACCCAGAGCAGGCCGGTTCCGATCACGGCGAGCGAGAGGTTGTAGGGTGCGAAGTTGTCGGAGCCATAACCATGGCGCTTGCCGAGCACCCAAGCGGCGACCAGCGCCGCAACGCCGGCGTTGAGGTGGACGACCGTGCCGCCAGCGAAGTCGAGCAGGCCTTTCTTTGCCAGAAAGCCGCCGCCCCAGACCCAGTGCGCGATCGGCACATAAACCACCAGCAGCCACAGCACGCAAAACCACACGAACGCCGAAAACCGCATGCGGTCGGCCACCGCGCCCGCGACCAGCGCCACCGTGATGATCGCGAATGTCATCTGATAGATCATGAACAGCGCTTCCGGGATGGTCGGCGCAAACGGCGATGTCCCGTTCATCTCGAGGCCGTGGAGCAGCACGCGCTGGAAGGTCCCGAGCCAGGGCCCGTCGCCCGCGAAACTCAGGCTGTAGCCGACCGCGAACCACAGCACCGAACACAGCATCAGCGCGGCGAGACTCTGCGCCATGGTGGCCAGCACGTTCTTCTTGCGCACCATGCCGCAATAGAACAGCGCCAGTCCCGGCAGCGTCATCATCAGCACGAAGCCGGTCGCCGAAATCATCCAGGCGGTGTCGGCGGCATCGATCTTGGCGGTGTCGGCAAGACTTGGCGAAGCGCAGCATATCAGCGCAAGCGCTATCGGCGGCCGGATGGCCCAAGCGTTTCTTGTCATCATCTCCCCCTCGGTCGCAGTTTCTTGATTGGAAGCGGGCCACGACGATATCCCGGCCGCTGGCCGCGACGGCGTCTTGGAGAAAGCCGTGCTCAGAGCGCGTCGACGTCGGTCTCGCCGGTGCGGATGCGCACCGCATGGTCGATATCGGTGACGAAGATCTTGCCGTCGCCGATCTGACCGGTCTTGGCGGCGTTCGAAATGGCGTCGACGACCTTCTCGGCGTTGTCGGATGCCACAGCCACTTCGATCCGAATCTTGGGCAGGAAATTCACCGCGTATTCGGCGCCCCGGTAGATCTCGGTGTGGCCTTTCTGGCGGCCGTATCCCTTGACCTCGGTGACCGTCATCCCGTGGATGCCGACCCCGACCAGAGCGTCGCGGACCTCCTCGAGCTTGAATGGTTTGATAATCGCGACGACGAGTTTCATGAGCGCAATTCCGTTGTGAGCCGGCCTCAGCCGTGTCCAGTCCCGACATTGGGCACGCGAGGGCAGGCCCACGCGGCACGCAGCCTGCATACGATATCGGCATCGCGCTGGAAAATTAAGCGCCGAATTTGCTCTGTCCGCAGGCGGTGCGGATAGGCTGTGGGCAGATCAGGTCAGGAGTGCTGACATAACTACCGGGCTTAGCCGGGGGTCACCAGACCGAACAGCCGGTCACCGAATCGGACCTTGGCGTCGTCGAGCAATGGCTTCACGGCGGTCGCGAACGCCGCGTGATCGGCCGCCGACAGCTCCGTCACCGTGCAGCCCTCCGCCAGGATCGTCTGTTGAGCCTCCTCTTCTTCGCGGACATGCAACTCGCGTTGGAACGCGACCGCCGCCGTCACAGCGTCGCGCATGGCGCGCTGCAGGTCGGCCGGCCATGCGTCGAAGGCATCGCGATAGAGGAAGATCGGCCGCGAGATATAGAAGTGGTTGCTGAGCGTGTGGAAGCGATGAAACTTGTGCACGCCGTAGGTCACCGTGTTGGTGAGCGGATTCTCCTGGGCATCGAGGGTGCCGGCTTTGATCCCGGCGATCGCTTCGGTCAGGTCCATCGGCATCGCGGTCGCGCCGAGCAGATCGAAGGTGCGGGCCTGCACGTCGCTCGGCAGCACGCGAATGCGGATGCCGGCGAGATCGGCCGGGCGGTGGATGTCGCGCAGCTTGTTGGAGATGTGACGGAAGCCATTCTCGAACCAGCCGAGGATGCGGTAGTTGGTCCGCGCCTCGATGGCGTGCGCCAGCGTTTCGCCGAGTGCGCCGTCCATCGCGCCGCGTGCCGCTTTCGTGTCGGCGAACAGGAACGGCAGATCGACGAAACCGAGTTCCGGCACCCGGTCGGTCAGGTAGCTCGAGGACTGGTAGCCGAGCGTCAACAGGCCGCTCTCAACCAGCCACAGGATGTCGTCGGCGCGGTAGCCGAGATCCATGATGTTGAAGACGTACTTGACGTCGATCCGGTCGCCGAACTCGGCAGTCAGCCGGTCGCCGATGAACTTCAGCGCCCGGCTGAAGCCGGTGGTCGACGGGCCATAGCCGCCCATGCGGATCTGGATCGGAGTGGTCATGGCCCGGTCTACTTCTGTTGCCGCACGCGCGGAGCGGGCACAGCAACCCGCATCGCCCGTGCGGAAAGAATGGTGCTCATGCGTCGGGCCCTCCGATCGAGCGCAGGCTCAGCGGCACCGCGATTCCCGACACGCCGATTCCAAGCCCGATGATGACGAAGATGCCAGCGACGCCGATGGCGGCGGCGACCACGCCGGCGAGTGCCGGGAACATCACCTGGCCGATCCGGTTGCCGGTCATGCGCAGCGTGAGCGCGGTGCCGTAGGCGCCCGGCGGCGCGAGGAACACGACACCCGAGAGCGTCAACGTCGACGCGATGCCCATGCCGAACCCGAGCACCACCATGGTGGCGTACATCGCCGGCAATGGCAGCGGCGTCGCCACCGCGCCGAACGCCGCAGCGCTGACCAGCATGCTGACCAGAGTCAGCGGCGCGCGGCCGACTGCGAAGATCAGGCGGGAATAGAATATCCGTGAGATCAGCGCGGCCGCGGACCGCACCGTCAGCAGCAGGCCGATATTGGTGGCGTCGATCTGCCGCTCGGCGCCGAGCGCCGGCATGTAGATCACCAGGAGATCGAGCGCCGTCACCGACACGACGCTGGCGATGAAGATCGCCGGCAATCCTCGGATATGCAGCAATGTTTGGATTGGAACGAGGGCCTTGTCCTTGTCGGCGGCCGTCACCTTGGCGGCCGGACGGATCAGCAGCGCCACCACGAGGCCCACGGCCGTGATACCGAGGCTGATGGCGAACAGCAGGCCGGTCGGCGGCAGCGATGCCGAGCCGCCGATCCAGCCGACCACCAGCGGTCCGGCGCCCTGGCCGATCGCGGCCGCAATCATGTAGTAGCCGAGCACGTTCTCGCGGCTGAGCGGCCCGCCGGCCCGCACCATGAGCATCTGGTGGCCGGCCATGCAGAACATGTGGCCGAAGCCGAGCAGCACCGACATTCCGACGAGATGCAGGCCCGACAGAGGCCACAGCCAGAAGCCGATGCAGGCCGCCAGGATCAGCACATTGCCGATCCGGATCGCCTGCGCGTCATAGCCGCGATCGATCCAGCGGCCGAGCTTGACGGCCGAGAATACCGGGATGATGGCGAATCCGGTCGCGATGATGCCGAGCCAGATCACCGGCAGGCCGAGCTCGAGCGCGCGGTACGAGGTCGTGATGCGGACGATCAGGATCAGTGTCTGCAGCAGGACGACATGCGCCATGAATGGAAGAAGCAGGCCGTAGTCGATATCGCTCGTCTGCGATGTCGGCGACTTCTTCCCCTCGGACATGGACACTCGTTCTCTTGCTCCCGCGCGGTCTGATTCCCGCCGGGGTCGTGCAGGTTAGCGACCGGCAGGCGCGGCGCAAAGGCCGTTGCGCGGGGTCCGGTCTGCGGAAATGCGCATGTGCATGCCGCACCAGCATGTGCTGGACCTCGTCGGAGCGCGCCACTAGCTTCCGGGTCGATGTATGCCCCGCATGTTCTCCCCGCCGCGCGCGACTACGCCGCGATGGTCCGCGATTTCCGCTGGCAGGTGCCGGCGCACTACAATATCGGCGTCGATGTCTGCGACCGTTGGGCCGAACGTGAACCCGCGCGCACTGCGATCCTCAATGTGCGCGCCGACGGCAGCGTCGAAGCCGTGAGCTACGGCACGCTGCGGAACATCTCGAACCGGCTCGCCAATGTGCTGGTCGCCCACGGCATCGGCGCCGGCGACCGGGTCGCCATTCTGCTGCCGCAGGGGCCCGCGGTCGCCGCCGCGCATATTGCGATCTACAAGCTCGGCGCCATCGCGCTGCCGCTCGCGATGCTGTTCGGCGTCGAGGCGATCGGCTACCGCCTGCAAGATTCCGGCGCGCGCGCCCTGATCACCAATGCGCAGGGGCTCGCCAAGCTGGCGCAGGCCGGCGATGCGGCGGGGCATCTCGCGCTGGTGCTGTCGGTAGATGGCGCCGCCGACGGCGCGCTCGGCTTCGACGACATGCTGTCCCGCGCATCGCCCGAGTTCACGGCGCGCGACACATCGGCCGACGACCCGGCGCTGATGGTCTACACCTCGGGCACCACTGGATCGCCGAAGGGCGCGCTGCATGCCCATCGCGTGCTGCTTGGTCATTTGCCGGGCATCGAATTCCCGCACGAGTTTCTGCCGCAGCCGGGAGACCGCTTCTGGACGCCGGCCGACTGGGCCTGGGCGGGCGGACTGCTCAACGTGCTGCTGCCAGGCCTGCATTACGGCGTGCCGGTGATTGCCGCGCGGTTCGAAAAGTTCGATCCCGAGGAGGCGTTCGGTCTGATGGCGCGCCTCGAGGTGCGCAACGCATTCATTCCGCCGACGGCGCTGCGCATGCTGCGCTCGGCGGGAAATCCGCGCGAACGCCATCGCCTGCGGTTGCGGTCGGTGGGTTCCGGCGGCGAGGCACTCGGCGCCGAGACGCTGGAATGGGGCCGCGAGGCGCTCGGGTTGACGATCAACGAATTCTACGGCCAGACCGAATGCAATCTGGTGGTTGCGTCGTGCGCAGCGATCGGCGTGTCGCGGCCGGGCGCGATCGGCAAGCCGGTGCCGGGACACACGGTTGCGATCATCCGCCCCGACGGCTCGGTCTGCGATCCGGGCGAGACCGGGCAGATCGCGATCCGGCGGCCCGACCCAGTGATGTTCCTGGAATACTGGGACAAGCCCGATGCCACCCGCGACAAGTTCATCGGCGACTGGATGACCACCGGCGACCAGGGCGTGGCCGACGATGACGGCTATGTGCAATTCATCGGACGTGACGATGACGTCATCACCTCGTCGGGCTATCGCATCGGGCCGACCGAGATCGAAGACTGCCTGATCCGTCATCCGGCCGTCGCGTTGGCGGCGGCTGTCGGCAAGCCCGACCCGATCCGCACCGAGATCGTCAAGGCGTTCATCGTGTTGAAAACCGGCTACGCGGCGTCAGATCAGCTCGCCGCCGAGATCCAGGCCTTCGTGAAGACGCGGCTGTCGGCTCACGAATATCCGCGCGAGGTCGCCTTCATCGCGCAGATGCCGATGACCACAACCGGCAAGGTGATCCGCCGGCTGTTGCGGCAGCAGGCCTGAGCGAGGCACACGCAATCGTCCCGCGACAATTCCACTTGCAAGCCCATGCCCGGTATGTTGCGCTCCGTCGACCCGACGCGGGTCGTTCGAGATTTCATTCCAGACTGACACGAGGAGGTCACGGTGGTCGGAGTTGATAGCATTATCATCATGCTGATTGTCGGCGCGATCGCCGGCTGGCTCGCCGGTCAGATCGTCCGCGGGTTCGGCTTCGGCCTCATCTGGAACATCATCATCGGCATCGTCGGCGCCTTCATTGGCGTGTGGCTACTGCGGCAGCTTGGGTTTGCGCCGTTTGCGGGCTTCATCGGATCGGTCGTCAACGCCACCATCGGCGCCGTGATTATGCTGGTGATCGTCGGCTTCATCAGGCGGTGACGGCGCGGCCGACGGCTCATCTGCTTCCGTCATCGCCGGGCTTGTCCTGGCCATCCACGTTTTCATGGTCTGGAGTAGCAAGTCGTGGATGCCTGGCCTTCGCCGGGCATGCCGAATGACCGTCACAGAGCTCTTCAGTCGCGATGCTACCGCCGCACCAAGCGTCGCAGCGACTTCGCACCGCGGATCGCGCCGCGCCGGGCGGCCTCGAGCGCGCAGACCAGCTTGAACGCCACGCCGCCATCGGGGCCGAGCCGGACCAGGCGATCTGCCAGCACCAGCCGCTCGCGCCAGATGTGATCGATCATCGGATGGTTCTCGTCCGCACAGGAATCCGCACGGGCGATGCTCGGATCGTCGAGCAGTTCTTGGGTAACGTCGAGCAGAAGCTGCACGCCGGGTGAGAAACGCGCGAAGCCCTCGTCGTAGGCGATCTTCCAGCACCAGGCGGTGGCGCCGCTCCGTAGCACGATGATGGCGGCGAGCGCCCGGCTGTCGAGGAACAGCCGCGCCACGCGCGCTTTGCCGTCGGCGGCGAGATTGGTGACGGCGTTCTGTAGAAATCTGCGGAGGCTGTCGTCGGCGCGCGCCGCGGTGCCGGCGCGGCCCTTCCAGCCGCCGGCTTCGAGCGCGAAGAAATCGTCGGTCGCGCGCATCACCGCTGCGGTCTCGCTGGTGCTCGCCGACATTACCACGCCGAGGTCGGCCAGCCGCTTGCGCTGGCGACGGAGTTCCTTGCGCTTCTTGCTGCCGAGTGCGCGCTGCAGATAGTCCGCGCGATCTTCGCCGGGATCGAGCAGTGCGCGCGCATGCCGGCCGAAATCCCGCACGGCCCCGCCGCGCCGGTCGACCACGCGGCCTAGCGCCTCGGCCCAGTCGCCCGAGACCGGCACCAGGGGCAGCAGCATGATCTTCGGCAGATGCGGATGGTCGGTGACGTGCGCGAGCCATGCCGCAATGACCGGCTCGGCCCAGCCGCGCGCCACCAGCGGCGTTCCGAGCGGCCCGAACGGATGGGTCCAGGCGGTGAGGATCGGCAACGGAATGCCGAAACGCCTGCGCTCGATGCGCGCCGGGAAGAAGCCGAGCAGGCGGGCAGGGTTGGTGCGCGACCACACCAGGCCGGCGCCGGCGTCGCGGCCGAAGACCGGCATGGCAGCGCGGGCGAAGTCCGGTTCATAGAAGACGTTCGGCTCGAGCGCGTCCGACGCCAGCGCCTGCCACTCCGCGACGAACGCGTCGAGCTCGGCCAGCGGCCGCCACTCGACACGAAATGCGGATTCGATCGTACCGTGCACGGCTCAACGCTCCGCGCCCCAGATGAAGACGTGGAAGCCGAGGCGCCGTTTGGTGACAATGAACAGCCAGATCGATTCGTAAACCAGCGCGGCCGCGGTCGCAATCGCGGCGCCGGCCGCGCCGAACAGCGGAATGAGGATGACGCACAGGCAGAAATTGACGCCGAATGCCCCGGCGTGAACCATCGCGCAGGCCCGCTGTTCGCCCAGCATGTTGAGCAGGCGCTCGATCGGCCCGATCGCGGCGCGCGCCAGGAGACCGATCGCCAGGATGAACATTAGGTAGTAGCCGCTGGCGAAATCGGCGCCGAACAGTTGCAGAATCGGCCGGCCGAACGCCAGCAGCAGCAAAGTCGCGGCGAGCGACGGCCAGAACGTCCACTTGATCGATTGCTTGAGGAACGCGGCCAGGCCGGCGCGGTCGCCGGCGACGTGGAAGGTGCTGAAGCGATGCGCCGTGGTGGCGGCGATCGAGTAATGGATGAAGGCCACCAGCGCCAACGTCTTGGCGGCGGCGTAGTAGACCGCGACCTCATTGGGCGGGCGGAAATATTCGAGCACCAGGATGTCGGTGTACATCAACAGCGCGTAGAAGCCTTCGACCAGCAGGATCGGCAGCGCCGTCATGATCCAGATCTTGAAATTGTACTCTCGCGGCCCCGGCTCGATCTTGGTCGTGAGCTTCCTGTTCAGCAGCAAAAGCTGGCCGAGCGCCGGCAGCCAGATCGACAGGCCGGCGGCGATCATCGCGGTGACGGCATCCATCGGCAGGTTCGCGAAGTAGGCGGCCGCCATCAGGGCGGTGAGCAGCAATTGGCGGACGACATAGGCCGGCATCATCGAAAGGCCGATCCAGTCGTAGCTGCGCGAGATGCCTTCCTGGATGTTGTTCAGCGCATAGGCCGGGAACGTCAGGCAGGCGAGATAGAGCGGGATCAGCAGGTAGTGGTCGAGCCACGGTTCCAGCAGCCGGACGAACCCGGCGCACAAGAGCGCAACCCCGAGCGCGACCAGGGTCCCGAACCACCGGCTGCCAAAATTGAATCCACGCAGCAGCGCCCAGTTGCCGCGTTCGCGGTACTCGGGAATGAAGCGCTGTGCCGTGGTGCCGAGGCCGAGGTCGATGAGTTGGCCGAGCAGCAATACCCAGGTCCAAACGTAGACGTAAATGCCGAACTCGAAGGTGCCCATCCAGCGTGCCAGCAGGACCTGGGAGCCGAATGCCAACACCGCGCTGGCGACGCGAATAAGGAAAACCGTCCCGGTCAGGCGCTGCACCATCAGGTGCTCGCCGTCGATGACCTTGGCCTTGAGGCGGGACCAGGCTTCGAGCAGCGATGCCCGCGCCGGAAGCCGGGCGGTTTGCTCCGAACCGGTCACTGCAAAGCTCCTCCTTCGCGGCGGCTCGAGGCCGCGCGTTGGACGCTACGGCTAGCAAGGAACCGTTAACATTCGGTTCGGCGATCCGCGCCAACGGCAGGGCTCGGCTGCGACATGTTGTGAGCCCGGGGCTTGGAGGCGACGGCGACAATGATAGGATGCCGGCCGCCGCGGGCGTTCGTGCTCGCCCTGCCTGATTCCGCTTTTTTCGCCAAAACTCAGTTCGTGCCAGGAGACGGACGCCTCATGGATACCGCCACGCGACCCAGGACCAACGAACCGGACTTCTCGACGGCGTACTTTTTCCTGGAGGGGTTGAACGAGATCGGCATCGACTACCTGTTCTGCAACTTCGGCACCGATCACGCGCCGATCATCGAGGAGATCGCGCACCGGCGCAGCCGCGGCGAGGCGCTGCCCACCATCATCCGTTGCCCACACGAGAACACCGCTGCCCACATGGCGGGCGGCTACGCGTTCGTCACCGGGCGTGGCCAGGGCGTTCTGGTCCATGTCGACGTCGGCACTGCCAATACGGCGACCGCGATGCACAACCTGTTCCGCAGCCGCATCCCGGTGCTGCTGATGGCCGGCAAGGCGCCGTTCACGGCCGGCGGCGAACTCAAGGGTTCGCGCGACACCTACGTGCATTTCGTGCAGGAGCCGCTCGACCAAGGGAGCCTGGTGCGGCCGTACGTTAAGTGGGAATGGACGCTGCCGTCCGGCGTCGTCGTCAAGGAAGCGCTGCGCCGCGCGTCCTCGATCATGCAGAGCGAACCGCACGGTCCGGTCTACCTGATGATGCAGCGCGAGACGCTGACCCAGTCGTGGAGCGCCGACGACGTCCGCCGCTTCTCCGGCGAGCAGTACGGCAGCACCTCGGGCGGCGGCGCCGATCCGGCGCTGATCGCGCAGCTCGCCGACCGCCTGATCGCTGCTGAGCACCCGATCTTGATCACCGGATACGCCGGCCGGAATGCGCGCGCCTCGCAGCTCATCCTCGAGCTCGCCGAGCTCGCCGGGATCGCGGTGTTCGAAGGCAACGCCACCACCAATATCGGGCACGACAGCCCCTGCTTCCTCGGCTTCCAGCCATCGAAGCACTTGCCGAAGACGGACGTCGGCCTGCTGGTCGACGTCGACGTGCCGTGGTTTCCGAGCGAGGTGCAGGCCAATCCCGACGCCTTCTGGGCGCACATCGACATCGACGTGCTCAAGCCGGCATCGCCGATGTGGACCTTCCCCGGCAACCTGCGCATGCCGGGCGAAGCCGCGCAGATCCTGGCGCAGCTCATCGCCGCGATCAACGCCAAGGCGACGCCCGAATTCCACAAGAAGGCCGCCGCCCGCGTGGCGCAGTGGAAGGCAGAGCGTGACGCCGGCATCGAGCGCGCCAAGAAGCTTGCCGCCGAGAAGGGCAAGCCCGGTGCGATCGGGCTGCATTACCTGTTCTCCGAGCTCGACAAGGTCATCGGCCCCGATGACATCGTGTTCAACGAGGCGATCGTCAGTGCGCCGGCGCTAATGCTGCAGCTCCATCGTCCGAAGCCCGGCACCATCATGCGGGTCGGCGGCGGGGGGCTGGGCTCGTCCGGCGGCATGGCGCTCGGCGCCAAGCTCGCCGCGCCCGAGCAGTTGATGGTGCAAGTGGTGGGCGACGGCAGCTTCTATTTCAACAGCCCGTGCTCGGTGTTTGCGGTGGCGCAGCAGTACAAATTGCCGATCTTCACCATGGTGGTCGACAATTCCGGCTGGTCGGCGGTGAAGCATTCGACGCTGCGGGTCTATCCGGACGGCGAGGCCAAGGCGGCGGACGAATACGAGGCCGAGCTCATGCCGAACGCGGACTTCGGCAAGATCGGCGAGGCGTTCGGCGCCTACGGCGAGAAGATCACCGATCCGGCCGATGTGCCGGCCGCGATCGCACGGTGCGTCAAAGAGGTCCGGGGCGGACGCTCGGCGGTGCTGCACGTACGCGTCACCAAGATGTAAGGTCGAGCAACGTTCATCGAAGCCCGAACCTGGCGCGCTCTCAAACAGCGCCGGGCGGAACAGGGAGGAAGTGATGCTGAAGTGGACGCGCCTGGCGCTCGCGGGCGTCTTGGTTGCGAGCGCCGCAACGGTAGCGCTGGCGCAGAAATATCCGAGCCGCACGATGGAGATCATCGTCGCCTACGGTCCGGGCGGCTCGACCGATCTGGTAGCCCGCGCGCTGGCGCAGAAGTTCCAGGAAAGGCTCGGGCAGTCCGCGGTCGTGCTCAACAAGGCCGGCGGCAGCGGCACGATTGGCGCGACGCTCGCGGCCCGCGCGGCGCCGGACGGCTACACGCTCTACGAGGGCTACACCTCCGAGCTCGTTGTCGTGCCGCAGGTCTCCAAGTCCGCGAAGTATTCGCTCGACGACTTCGAGCCGATCGCGGTGACCGGCATCGTCCCGCTTGTGCTGATCGTGTCGAAGAACGTCCGTGCCAACAATCTGCAGGAATTTATCGCCGAAATGCGCGCCGCGCCCGGCAAGTACACCTTTGGCGGCGGCATCGCCTCGCCGCCGCATATTCTCGGCGCCTGGTTCAATCGCGTGAACAATCTCAACGTCACGCATATCCCATATCGCGGCGGCGGCCAGGCGGTGGCCGACGTGGTCGCCGGGCATATCGACATGTTCTATGCCGGGCTCGCGGCCGCCAAGGGCGCGATCGACTCCGGCAGTGTGAAGGCGCTGGCCGTGACCGGCGATGCCCGCTCGACCGCGTTGCCCAATGTGCCGACGTTCAAGGAAGCGGGCGCCAAGGATTTCGAACTGGCAAGTTGGAACGTGCTGCTTGTCCCCAAGGGAACGCCCGCCGACATTGTGGCGTTGCTGCGGAAAGAGACCGCGCTGGCGCTGGCCGATCCGAAAGTCCGCGAAATGTACATCTCACAGGGTGTCGAGCCGGCCCCGGCCGAGGGTCCGAAGGCTTTCCTGGCGCGGGAGCGCGAGGCTTACGGTCGCGCCGTGCGCGACACCGGCATTACGATGGACTGACGTCGACGGAGGATTTCTTCTTTTGATGCAAATGGATGGAGGCCCTCAACGCGAGCGCCCAGGCTTGCCTTTGGCAGGTCGGTTTGTTATCAGGGCGGCGACTTCACACCGCGCCGCGCTCGACCGTATGCCCCATTCAGACCGAACCCGGAACCGGCGCATCGCGCCATGGCGCGATTCGTCCGCCGGCCGCTTGATGGGAGCCGCGACGGCCACCTCCGCGCCTTCGGCGGGGTGTGAATGAGCTTCGAAATCGAGCGGAAGTTCCTGGTCGTCGGTACCGGCTGGCGCGACCTGGTCACGCAGGAAATCCCGATCCGGCAGGCCTATCTGTCGTCCGACGGCAAGGCGTCTATTCGCGTGCGCATCAAGGGTGACGGCGCCGCGACGCTGAGCATCAAGTCGCGCCCGGTCGACCTGCGGCGGCTCGAAATGGAATATCCGATTCCAATCCTGGAGGCCGAGGCGCTGATGCAGCTCCGGCAGGGCTCGGTGATCGAGAAGCTGCGCCACGTCGTGCCCTGGGGCGATCTGGCGTGGGAGATCGATGTATTCGCCGGCGAGAATGCCGGGCTGATGATCGCCGAGATCGAACTGCGGAACGAGCATCAGCACATTGATCTGCCGGAGTGGGTCGGCGCCGAAGTCACCGGCCAACGGACCTACTACAACAGCTATCTGGTGCAGCACCCGTTCGGTAGTTGGCCGATCTCGCAAAAGCTGCTGGCTTAGCATCCCGCGATCCCAAGCCCGTCATGCCCGCCAGGGCGTTTACGCCCGTCTTCGACGGGCTACGCCCGGACATGACGCTGTGAATTCAGCGCGATATTCTCACGGCAGCAGCACCACTGATCCGGCCGTCTTCCGCTGCTCGACATCGCGGTGCGCGGCGGCCGCGTCGCTGAGCGGGTAAGCTGCGCCAATCTCGATCCGCAGCACGCCACGCGCCACCAGATCGAACAGCTCCGCCGCGGCGGTCTGCATGCGCAGTGTGTCGCGGGTCAGGCTGCTCAGTGCGGGGCGGCAGACCGACAGCGAGCCGCCTTTGGCCAGCAGCAGGAGATCGAGCGGCGGCGGATGGCCGGAGGCGTTACCGTAGTTTACCAGCATGCCGAACGGCCGCACGCAGCGTAGCGACGCCATGAAGGTGTCTTTGCCGACGCCGTCGAACACCGCCGACACACCCTGCGGGATGATCCGTTTCGCAGCGTCGGCGAAATCGGTTTCGCGATAGAGAATGACGTGATCGCAGCCATGCGACCGGGCGACCTCGGCCTTGGCAGGCGACCCGACGGTGCCGATCACGGTCGCACCGAGATGCTTCGACCATTGGGTGAGAATGAGCCCGACGCCGCTCGCCGCCGCATGGATCAGGATGGTGTCGCCGGCCTTCGGCCGGAAGACGTGATTGATGATGAGTGACGCCGTGAGGCCCTTCACCATCATGCCGGCGGCCTGCCGGTCGCTGACGCCGTCCGGCAGCTTGACCAAGCGCTCGGCAGGGACATTGCGCTCCTGCGCATAGGCTCCGGTGTCCTCGAAAAACTCGCCGCGCATGCCGGCGTAAGCGACGCGGTCGCCGGACGCGATGCCGGTTACCTGCGATCCGATGCTGGTGACCACCCCGGCGGCCTCGTTGCCGAGAATCACCGGAAATCGCAGCGGCCGCGCGATGTAGAAACCGCCCTGGCGCACATTGATGTCCGAATAATTGACCGCGATCGCGGTGTGGCGAACGCGGACTTCATCTGGCTGTGGCGGCGCGATCTCATGGTCCTCCCAGCGCAGCACCTCGGGGCCGCCATTCTCATGGATGCGGATCGCCTTGATCGTCATGGAATCACTCAATTTCAGGCCGTCGAGCTGCCGATCTAAAATACCCACAGCGCGGTCGATGGAAACTCGACGTGGTAGAACTCGTGCCGCAGCGGCGCGGTCGCATAGGCCCGCACCGTCAGCGCGTCCTTGGCGAACACCAGCTCCCAGCGCTCGCCGAGATACATCTGGGTCTTCAGCGTCATCAGCAGGCGATTCGGTCCCGGGCCGCCACCGAGCAACATCTTCTCGACGCGAATGATGCCCGTGACCTTCTCGCCCGTCAGTGCGCTGGAGCGTGTGGTACCTTCGAGCCTCATGCCCATCAGCTCGATCACGGCGGTCTTGTCTGCCCGCTCGACCAGCGTGCCTTCGAGGCGGTTGTTGTTGCCCATGAACTCGGCCGCGAACGCGGTCGCCGGCTCGCGATAGAGGTCGGTCGGCGTGCCTTCCTGCTCGATCAGGCCGCCGTTGAGCAGCGTGATCCGGTCTGCCACCGCCATCGCTTCGATCTGATCGTGAGTGACGATGAGCGCCGACAGGTTGAGTGAGACGATCAGTTGGCGCAGCCAGGCACGCGCTTCTTCGCGCAGTTTGGCGTCGAGATTGGACAGCGGTTCGTCGAGCAGGATGATGGGCGGTTCATAGACCAGGGCCCGCGCCAGCGCGACGCGCTGCTGCTGTCCGCCCGAAAGTTGGTGCGGATAACGCGACGCGAGGTCGCCGAGCCCGATCTGCGCCAGCGCCCGGTTCACGCGGGTCTTGATGTCGGGCGTGCCGACTTTGCGCAGTTTGAGGCCGTAGGCGACGTTCTCGAACACGGTGCGGTGCGGCCACAGCGCGTAGGATTGAAAGACCAGACCGAGCCCACGCGCTTCCGCTGGGCGATCGATCCCACGCGCGGCGTCGAAGAACACGTTGTCGCCCAGCGCAATCGTGCCGCGAGAGGGGGTCTCGAGGCCGGCGACCGCGCGCAGCAGCGTGGTCTTGCCGCTGCCCGAAGGGCCGAGCAGCGCCACCACTTTGCCGGGCGGGACGCGGACCGAGACGCCGCGCAGGATTTCGTTGTCGCCATAGCGCAGCGCCAGGTCGGAGACGGTGAGATCAGCCATGCAGGCGCACTCCCGAGCGGATCGCGATGGCGAGGCCGACGCCGATCATCACGACGTTGACGACCGACAGCGCAGAGACGAGATCGATCGCGCCGGTGCCCCACAGTGACACCAGCAGCGAGCCGATCACCTCGGTGCCGGGGCCGAGCAGGTAGATGCCGGTGGAGTACTCGCGCACGAAGATCAGGAAAACGAGCAGCCAGCTCGCCAGCATGCCGTAGCGAATGAGCGGCACGGTGACGTCGCGCTTCACCCGCAGATCGCTCGCCCCCATGGTGCGCGCCGCTTCTTCGAGCTCGGGGCCGACTTGCAGCAACGTGCCCGAAATGAGGCGCATGCCGTAGGCGAGCCACACGATGGTGTAGGCGAGCCAGACCGAGATCAGCGTCTCGCGCAGCGGCGTCAGCGGCTTGACGAACAGGAACACCCACAGCAGCGCCAGGCCGGCGACCAGTCCGGGCATAGCGCGCGGCACCATCACCAGGTAGTCGACCACGCGCGTCCAGGGCGAATTCCAGCGGTGGATCGACAGTGCTATCGCCGTATAGCCGATGATCGCGACGGCGCCGCCGATCACCCCGATGGCAAGCGTGTTGACCATGCCGCGGATCAGGTTCGGATATTCGAGCAGCTCGCGGTAATGCGCGAGCGTGAGCACCTCCGAGAGCACCACACCGGGCCCCCAGGTTTCGACGAACGACCGCAGCGTGATGCCGAACAGCGGAATCACGACCGTGATGGCGAACCACAGCACGATGGTGGCGAAGGCGGGCCAGCGCCAGATGCCGAGCTTGAGCGGCGCGGCTCGCAGTCCCTTGCCGCGCACCGAGACGTAACGCTGCGCCTGCTGCAGCAATTGCCGCTGCATGAAGATGAGCGGAAATGTGATCGCCACGATGGTGACGACCACCACGGCCATGAGCTGGTAGGAGGGCACGCCGAGCTTGTTGGTCAGCTTGTACAGATAGGTGGCGAGCACCAGGATGCCTTGCGGGTCGCCGAGCACGAGCGGCAGTCCGAACAGCTCGAAGCCGAGGAAGAACACCAGCACGCCGGCGAACAGGATGGCGGGCAGCACCATCGGCAGGCTGACGTCGACCGCGACCCGCAATGGGCCCGCACCGCTGGTGCGTGCCGCTTCCTCAATGTCGCTGCCCAGGCCGCGCAGTGCCGCTGCGGTGTAGAGATAGACGTGCGGTACGTGGGTGAGGCCAGCGATAACGATCAGCGACGGCAGCGAATACAGGTTCCACGGCACGAAGCCGATCACGTCTTCGACCAGGGTCGACAGGATGCCGACCGGGCCGAGCGCCACCACGTAGCCGAAGGCGAGCACCACCGCGGACACGAAGATCGGAATCAGGATGATGGGCTCAAGCCACTCGCGGCCCGGTACGTCGGTGCGCGCCATCAGGAATGCCAGGCCGGCGCCCAGCGGCACCGCGATCATCGTCATTCCGGACGCGACCATGAGGGTGGTGCCGAACGCTACCCAGAACTCCGGATCGGAGAACACGAACGCGTAGGCGTCGAGGCTGAGCCGCGCGTTGGGGGCAAAGAATGGCGCGGTGAGGAAGCTCTGGTAGAACACCAGCGACAGCGGCGCCAGCACCGCCACGGCGGTCACGCCGATGACGATGACGCGGTAGAGATTGAGGGAGAGCGTAGCGCTCACGGCCCCTTGCCCCGGCGTGGCCGGCCTATTGTCACGCCGAAGCGGGACTCGCCAGCCGCGCCGGCATGATACGGCAAGTCGGCCGAAGCATCTTCAACTTTCGTGGCGCGATGCGTGCCGCAACTTTGCGAAGCCGCCTCAAGGGCACGTTCGGGACGGTTCTCGGAGGTGATGAAACAATAATTCGAGACGCCCAAGGCAGGCCGTGACAGGCGGGCGCGTGTTGATCGATGCCCCGAACCCGCGAATGCCTAATGCACGCTTACGCGAATGCTATAGGCGCCACAGTAATATGTAGGTACTCTATTCGTTCTTTTTAGCAATTCGCCTAACTCAACGTAAAATCCCGATATTTCAAGATGCTGGCCTCAGCAACTGGAGATGAGGGTTACGTTCATGCGCATTCGGCTCGTAAAGTTCCTTCGGGATGAAAGCGGCGCCACGGCCATCGAATACGGTCTGATCGCTGCCGGTATCGCGGTCGCGATCATTGCGGTCGTTCAAAACGTCGGGTCGACGCTGAACACGACGCTGGGGAGCGTTTCGACGGCGCTGAAATAGTGTTTCGTAGGCCCCACCACGTGGTGGGTGCCTCCAACCCGCATCAGCCCCGCTTCGGCGGGGCTGTTGTTTTTTGGGCGTGGTTAGGAGCCGCCGCCGCAATGACGACGAGGCCGAATGCGGCCCTGCCGCTAGTCGGAGAACTGCGCATCAAACGGCTGTGGCGACCGAGACCGTTGCGTGCGCGATCGTTGCGTCGGTGGCGGGCTCGAGCCGTAAGGGAAGTACGGGCCAAATTGCGGTCCGCCGGGTGGAAACGCGCTGTTCTGCGGAGGCGCGTAAGACAGTGCGCCGGATTGATGCGGTCCGTCGGACTGTGGCACAGGCCGCTGCCTGGGGACTGCGACGCGCGCGGGGGGGGGAACCGACGGACGGCTGCGCTCCGGCTTCGGTTCGGATTGGGGGGTGGCCTGCTTGACGCGCGCGGCGCCAGGTACTGGCGGTGCCGGCGCAGCGACCTTGGCGCGCGGCGTCGGTGCGGGTCGGGTGGCCGGCGGCGTCGTGCTTGGCGCGGATTTCACATCGAGCGGTGGGACCGGCGCCGTTGCGAGCGCTGGCTTTTCTTTCTCGGAGGCTGCGACCGAGGGTACTGCTTCTTGCGGCTTTTGATCCCGACCCGGCTCGTTCGAAACCACTGCATCAACACTCCTCTCGCGTGGAGGGTCCGGCGGTACGGCAGCCTGCGCCGGCGGAACGTCTGGCTTCGCAGTCAGTTCGCTGGACGCGGAATGTGGCGCGATGGGCAATGTCGTGGTCGCGATAGGTGGGGTGCCGGCCCTCGGTGCTTGGTCCTCTGCCGCGCGCCTCTCCGGCGCCGCGTCCGCAGGCTGCGCAATTTCCGCCGGGCGCTCAGATCCGGCAACGGCGTCGTAGAATTGCTTCCATTCGGCGCGATCGGTGACGACCGGATCGCCCGAGGCCTCGATCGGCTCCTTGGTCTGCTGCGACAACCGCGCACTCGTGATCAGGCCAAACATCAGCAATCCCGCGAACGTAATGAGCGCGAGCGACAAAAGGCTTTGAAATAGTAGGCTTTGAAATAGTTGTGCTCTATGGCGTTTCACTGCCTCGGTCCTACGTCTGCGTCGAACCTCACACTTTGGCGGTCCATGCGCTCAGGCGCGCTCAATGCGCGGCCGAGCCGAAAGGCTTAACCAAAGCCTAGCGTTCCCGGGCCTGCCGGGGCCAGCGCGACCCGTGCGTTTGGTTAACGCGCCGCCTTCTTGCGGCCGCCGCACCTTTTTCGAGTAACCAAATGGGGCGCATGCGGCCGGGAACGGCGCGTCATAGGGGCTTATGGGGCAATGCCCTGAACTTTGGTCAGGGCGCGTGGCCCTCGATGATGAGGAGGTCGAAGTCGGCGCGGCCCAGGCGCAGTTTGGCGGCGGCCTGATATTCGGGCGAACGATAGCAGCCGAGCGCCGCCTCGAAGCTCGGAAACTCGATCACCACGCAACGCCCGCGCAGTTTACCCTCGACCACTTCCTGTCGGCCGCCGCGCACCAGAAACCGCGCTCCGAACTGACCGAGCGGCGCCATGTCGGCCGCCATGTAGGCCTTGTAGCCCTCCGGGTCGGTGATGTCCGCATGGGCGATCCAATAGCCTTTTCGCTTGGCAAGCGCGGGCGGCGTCGCGGCTTGCGGCGGCTGCGCGCCGTCATAGCCCTCGACGATCAGGAAATCGCATTCCGAGTGCGGCGCGCGCAGCGGCCGGGCGCGGGAATAGTCCGGCCCGTCATAGAAGGCGCGTGCCTCATCGTACGAGCTGAATTCGCGCAGCACATTGCGGCCACGCAGCTTGCCCTCGGGCCGCTCGCACCGGCCGCCGCGCGCCAGCAGCTTCGACTTGCCGTAGCGCTCGTGTGCGGCATCGGCGGCGTCCCGGTAGGCCTGGAAGCCTCCGGGGTTGCTGACGTCGAGGTGTGGAATCCAGTAGCCCTTCGGCATGTTCGATTTTCTCCCTATGAAGTCGCTGCGCGGGCGATCTCCGCGACAATTTCTTCGGCCGCGGCCTGTGGATCGGGCGCCGCCACGATCGGCCGGCCGACCACCAAGTAGTCCGCACCCGCCGCGATCGCTTCGCCGGGCGTCATCACGCGCTTCTGGTCGCCCGCCGCAGCGCCGGCCGGCCGGATGCCGGGCGTCACCAGCGTCATGCTGCCGACCATCGGGCGCAGCAGATGGGCTTCCGCGCCCGAGCACACCAGGCCGTCTATGCCGATGTCGCGGGCCTGCGCGGCGCGCTCGGCCACCAGTTCCGGCACCGTGAAGTCATAGCCCGAGGCGGCAAGGTCGGCGTCGTCGTAGGACGTGAGCACCGTGACGGCGAGGATGCGCAATTGCGTTCCGGCGCGCGCATCGACGGCGGCGTGCATGGTCTGCGGATAGGCGTGTACGGTGACGAACGTGGCGCCGAGCTTGGCCACGCTCTCGACGCCCTTCGCGACCGTGTTGCCGATATCGTGCAGCTTGAGATCGACGAACACCTGCTTGCCGGCGTCGGAGAGCACACGGGCGAAGTCGAGTCCGCCCGCAAAGGCAAGCTGGTAGCCGATCTTGTAGAACGTCACGGCTTCGCCAAGCCGCGCCACCAGGGCTTCGGCCGCCGCAATCGACGACACGTCGAGGGCGACGATCAGGCGTTCGCGCGGATCAAGGGCCAACGCTCACCTCCTTCATCTGAACAGCGCTGCGGTATCGACGAGCTTTCGTACTACCACCTTGAGGTCGCCGGCGGCACGCGAATCCCGGAGAGCGTCCATGTCGTCGAACGCCTGCTCGGCATTCGGCACCGACACCTGCTCGGCGATCACCAGCGCGCGGCAGCCGGCCGCCAGCACCTGGCGGAGCGCCAGCAGCGACTGCACGGCGCCGGAGCGGCCGGGCGAAGCCCCGCCGATTGCGAACACGCGGTGCTGAAAGGCGGCGAGCGGCGGCTCGCCGGGCTCGCGCACCGCCGACACCCAGTCGAGTGCATTCTTCAGGAGCGGTGTGATCGAGGCGTTGTATTCCGGGCTGGCGATGAACACGCCCTGGTGTGCCGACACCAGTTGCTTGAGCTTGCGCGCATGGTGCGGTGGCCCCGAGCGCTCGGCGGTATCGGCGTCATAGAGCGGCAGCGGATAGTCGGCGAGCGAGGCGCGGGTGACGTCGGCGTCGGCGAGCAGCAATTCCTTGGCGACGATGGCGGCCAGCCGGGCGTTGTATGACTTCGCCCGCAGCGAGCCCGGAATGACAAGAATTTTGGGATGGGGCATTGGCGGGCTGTTGCTTCGCAGCGGTTGCGCCCGGGACACAGCGATTGCTGCGTCAGTCGCGACGATAGACCCAAACGCGCGCCGGCGGAATGTTCATCCAGACCCGCTCGGAGCCTTCGGAGCGCACGCGGTCGAGTGCTTTCGGGATCGGCGGCACGGTCGCGTAAGTGAACTGAATGAACGGCGCGCCCGGCAGCATCAGGGCGAATGCCTCGTGGATCAGGCGCAGCCGCGTGGTCAGCGGCTTGGTGAAGAGCGGCAGCCCGGACACCATCGCGGCGGCCGGCTGGTCGAGGATAGCGCCGAGCACGCGCCGGAGACTGTAGGCGTCGCCCTGCACCACGGTCGCGGTGGGAAACCGGGTCTGCAGCAACCGGCAGAAGGTCGGGTCGAATTCGAGCAGCACCAGCCGCGCCGGGTCGATGCCCTGCGCGACGATCGCTTCGGTTACCGGCCCGGTGCCGGGGCCGAGCTCGACGATCGGGCCCGGGATCTCCGGGTCGAGGTAGGACGCCATGGTGCGGGCGAGCGCCTTGCTCGACGGCGTGACGGCGCCGAGGCTCAGCGGCTTCTCGATCCAGGTGCGAATGAAGCGGACCTCGTCATCCAGCCGCAGCACCTTCTTCTCTTCGAAGCGGCGGATGTGGGTCTCGATCTTCTTCTTCTGCAGCTCGATCTTCTGTTCGATGCGCTTGCGCTGGAATTCGAACTTCTGCTTGTGCGTCTCAAACTTCTGCTCGATCTTGCGCTCGATCGCGCCCTTCTTGAGCTCGAAGAGCCTGATCTGCCGCTCGATCTTCCGTTCGATAACGGTCTTCCTCAGCTCGAAAAGCCTGATCTGCCTTTCGAACCGTTTTTCCAGAGTCACCAGCGCAGGATGCGGCATCTTTGATGGGCTAACGCTACGAAATCATTGCCGATTACGGGACCCTAATCGGTAAAGCGAGCGGTCCCGGGGGTCAAGCGGCAATTTCTCAAGCGGAGCTGGCGCGGCCCAGGAACTCCTTGACCTTGCCGAAGAATCCGGCCGATTCCGGATGGGTGTCCTTCGACGACAGGCGCTCGAATTCATTGAGCAGTTCGCGCTGTCGCTTGGTCAGCTTCTGCGGGGTCTCGACCACCACCTGGACGTACATGTCGCCGCTCTGCTTGGAGCGCAGCACCGGCATCCCCTTGCCCTGCAGGCGGAAGCGCCGGCCCGACTGTGTGCCCTCGGGCACCTTCACGCGGGTGTTGCCGCCGCCGATCGTCGGGACCTCGAACTCGCCGCCCAAGGCAGCGGAGACCATCGAGATCGGAACTCGGCAGTGCAGGTCTGCGCCCTCGCGCTGAAAGAACTGATGGGCGCCGAGCGACAGAAAAATGTAGAGGTCGCCGGCCGGGCCACCGCGCACGCCGGCCTCGCCTTCGCCGGTCAGGCGAATGCGGGTGCCGTCTTCGACACCCGGCGGAATGTTGACGGACAGAGTGCGCTCGCGGGTCACGCGGCCCGAGCCCGAACACGACGGGCACGGATTGTCGATGACCTGGCCGCGGCCCTGGCAACTCGGACAGGTGCGCTCCAGCGTGAAGAAGCCCTGCGCGTGGCGAATGCGGCCGACGCCGCCGCAGGTCGCGCAGGCCTTCGGCTTGCTGCCGGTCTTGGCGCCCGAGCCCGAGCAGGCCTCACAGGTGACCGAGGTCGGGATGCGCACTTGTGCGGTCTTGCCCGCATAGGCCTCGTCGAGGCTGATTTCCATGTTGTAGCGCAGGTCGGCGCCACGCTCGCGTGTCGTCCGGTTGCGCGCGCCCGCCATGCCGAAGATGCCTTCGAACAGGTCGGAGAACGCCGAGCCGAATTCGGCGCCGAAGCCGCCCGGGCCGTGGCCGCCGCCGCCCTGCTCGAATGCCGCGTGACCGTAACGGTCGTAGGCAGCGCGCTTGTCCGGATCCTTGAGGATCTCGTAGGCCTCGTTGATCTCCTTGAAGCGGAGATCGCAGCTGGCATCGCCCGGATTGCGGTCGGGGTGCCACCTCATCGCCAGCTTGCGGAATGAGGTCTTGAGCTCACCGTCATTCGCGGTGCGCTCGACCTCAAGCACTTCATAGTAGCAGCGTTTGACCATGCCTGCTTCCCGCCCCATCACGCCCGAGGCCTCACCGTCGGCCTGACGTAGTCGTTCGTCCTTCAGAGTTCAAAAAAATTCACCCCCGGGTGTGGCGCCCGAGGGTGAGGAATCTCTAGCTCAGATAGAACATGTCAGCGCATCCTGCCGGGATGTCAGGCTGACTTTTTGTTCTTCTTGTCGTCGTCGACCTCGGTGAACTCCGCGTCGACGACATCTTCCGACTTCCCCGGACGTCGCGCCACCGTCGGTCGTGCCGCCCGGTGAACCGCCGCCATCGCCACCTTGCTTGTACATCGCCTCGCCGAGCTTCATCGAAGCCTGCGCCAGCGTATTGGTCTTGGACGTGATGGCGTCTGCGTCGTCGCCCTTGAGGGCTTCCTTCAGGTCCGCCATTGCGTTCTCGATCGCACGCCGGTCGCCGTCGCCGATCTTCGAGCCGTGCTCGGAGAGCGCCTTCTCGGTGGAGTGCACCAGCGACTCGGCGTGGTTCTTGGCTTCCACCGCGGCCTTGCGCTTCTTGTCGTCTTCGGCGTGAGCCTCGGCGTCCTTGACCATTTTCTGGATGTCGGCTTCGGACAGGCCGCCCGACGCCTGGATGCGGATCTGCTGCTCCTTGCCGGTGCCCTTGTCCTTGGCCTGGACGTTGACGATGCCGTTGGCGTCGATGTCGAACGTGACCTCGATCTGCGGCACGCCGCGGGGCGCGGGCGGAAGGCCGACGAGATCGAACTGGCCGAGCATCTTGTTGTCGGCCGCCATCTCGCGCTCGCCCTGGAACACCCGGATCGTCACAGCATTCTGGTGATCCTCGGCGGTCGAGAACACCTGGCTCTTCTTGGTCGGGATCGTGGTGTTGCGGTCGATCAGCCGCGTGAACACGCCACCCAGCGTCTCGATGCCGAGCGACAGCGGAGTCACGTCCAGCAGGAGCACGTCCTTGACGTCGCCCTGCAGCACGCCGGCCTGGATCGCGGCGCCGATGGCGACCACTTCATCCGGATTGACGCCCTTGTGCGGCTCTTTGCCGAACAACTGCTTCACGACCTCCTGCACCTTCGGCATGCGGGTCATGCCGCCGACCAGGACCACCTCGTTGATCTCGGCCGCGGTCAGGCCCGCGTCCTTGAGCGCCATGCGGCATGGTTCGACGGTCTTCTGGATGAGGTCGTCGACCAGCGCCTCGAACTTGGCGCGGGTGAGCTTCATGGTCAGATGCTTGGGACCGGTCGCATCCGCAGTGATGAACGGCAGGTTGATCTCGGTCTGGGTGGTGGACGACAGCTCGATCTTGGCCTTCTCGGCGGCTTCCTTCAGCCGCTGCAGCGCGAGCTTGTCACGGCGCAGGTCGATGCCCTGCTCCTTCTGGAATTCGTCCGCCAGATAATTGACGAGCCGCATGTCGAAGTCTTCGCCGCCCAGGAACGTGTCACCGTTCGTGGACTTCACCTCGAACACGCCGTCGCCGATCTCCAGCACCGACACGTCGAACGTGCCGCCGCCGAGGTCGTAGACCGCGATCATGCCGGTCTTCTGCTTGTCGAGCCCGTAGGCCAGCGCGGCCGCGGTCGGCTCGTTGATGATGCGCAGCACTTCGAGGCCGGCGATCTTGCCGGCGTCCTTGGTGGCCTGACGCTGGGCGTCGTTGAAGTAGGCCGGGACGGTGATGACGGCCTGATCGACCTTGCTGCCCAGATAGGCTTCCGCGGTCTCCTTCATCTTCTGCAGGATGAAGGCTGAAATCTGCGAGGGTGAGTAGCTCTTGCCGTCCGCCTCGACCCAGGCGTCGCCATTGCTGGCGCGCGTGATCTTGTAAGGGACAAGCTTCTTGTCCTTCTCCACCATCGGGTCGTCGTAGCGACGGCCGATGAGGCGCTTGACGGCGAAAATGGTGCGCTCCGGATTGGTGACCGCCTGGCGCTTGGCGGGTTGCCCGACGAGTCGTTCGCCATCTTCGGTGAAGGCGACAATCGAAGGTGTCGTGCGCATGCCTTCTGCGTTCTCGATGACTTTCGGCGAACTGCCTTCCATCACGGCGACGCAGGAATTGGTTGTTCCGAGGTCGATGCCGATGACCTTGCCCATGGTCTTTCCTCTCTTCTGCGGCAGGTCGGCCGGGCCCGTTCGGCACCCGGAGGGACTATTCCTGCGCGGCTCGCAGGACCCTTGTCCGACCCCCTTGATAAACGATAAACGCCGCCCCCTGCGGCGCCATGGCTCATATAGGAGGGCGCATATGGCCCGCAAGACAGCCCTCGCGAGATTCGCGAGCCGTCCCTTCAGGATAGCATCGATTGGCCCCGACCCGAGCGCAGCATGAGTGTTTCTGGTTTCCGACTTATCCCAGGCTTTCTCGATCGCGGCGCCCAGGATGCGCTGCTTTCGGCGCTGCGCGAGGTGTTCGAGCAGGCGCCGCCTTATACACCCCGGATGCCGAAGACCGGCAAGCCGATGTCGGTGCGGATGACCAATTGCGGTCCGCTTGGCTGGATCACCGACGAGCGCGGCTATCGCTATCAGCCGCACCATCCGGAGACCGGCGCACGCTGGCCGCCGATCCCGCGGCTGCTGCTCGACGCCTGGCAGGCGCTGGCCGGCTACCCGCATCCGCCCGAGGCCTGCCTGGTGAATATCTACGGGCCAGCGGCCCGGATGGGTTTGCACCAGGACCGCGATGAGCAGGACTTCGCCGCTCCGGTCGTATCGCTGTCGCTGGGCGATACGTGTCTGTTCCGGATCGGCGGGACCGGCCGCAAGGATCCGACCCGCTCGGTCCGGCTCGCCTCCGGCGACGCCGTGGTGCTGGGCGGCGCGGCGCGGCTTGCCTTTCACGGCGTCGACCGCATCCTGCCGGGCACCTCGACGCTGCTGTCCGAGGGCGGCCGGATCAATCTGACGCTGCGGCGGGTCACCCGCCCGGATTAGTCGGGGTCACGACGTGACCGGGGTGATCCAGCCGACCATGGCGCCGCCCGGCTCCTCGATGAATCCCATGCGTCCGACGCCAGGGACGTCGAACGCGGGCTTCATGATCTTCGCACCGGCCGCCGTCGCCTCAGCGAGGCGGGCGTCGACGTCGTCCACCGCCAGGTACGAGACCCAGCGTTCGCCCATGCCTTTGAACTCCGGCGCGTTCATCGGGAAAATGCCGCCGACCGGCGTGGCGCCCATCTTGGCAACCCAATAGGTGCCGTCCGGCATCGGCATGGGGTCGAACGTCCAGCCGATCGTGGCGCCATAGAAACGCCTTGGCGCGTTCGGCGTCATGGGTCATCAGTTCGTTCCAATAGAAGCTGCCGTGGGACCACATCGCGCGTTTTCTCCCGGTTTGCCCAGCCACCTTACCTTAACCCGCCCCGCCACGGCGGGGACCCGGCCCCGGCGGCCCCGGCCGATCACGGATTTGCGACGACCATCCCCCCTCCTTGCCGTATTTTCGACCCCGCATTGAGCCTATAATGGCCCAATGAATCGGCTCTCCGCGCTTTTCGCAATTCTCGCGCTGGCGGTATTCGCGCCGCCGGCGTTTGCCGACGAAGTGGTCTTCCCAATTGGGTCACGGGTCGGGCTGGCGCCGCCCCCCGGCATGACCACGAGTGAAAACTTCTACGGTTACGAGGATCGCGCCAATCAGGCCGGCATCGTGATGGTGCCGCTGCCGCCCGATGCCTACGCGGAATTGGAACGGACCATCGGTCCGGATGCGCTGAAGAAGCAGGGCCTGGCGCTGGAATCCCGCGAGCCCATGACGCTGTCGACCGGCAAGGCCTTCCTGGTGATCGGCCGACAGGAGATCGACAAGGTCTGGACCCGCAAGCTGATCCTGGTCGCCAGCATGCCGATGGCGACCGTCCTGGTGACGACGCAGATTCCCGAAACCGTCCGGGACCGCTACCCGGATTCCGTCATCCGCACGGCGCTGCACAGCCTGACCCTCCGGCCGACTGTCCCGGTCGAGGAACAGCTCGCGATGGTGCCCTTCAAGGTCGGCGACATGGCGGGCTTCAAGGTTGCGGGCGTCATTCCGGGCCGCGCGGTCATGTTGGGCGAGCCGGTCGACGAGAACGCCACGGCGCCCGCTCCAGGCCAGCGCCCGATCGCACCGCATATCTTCGTGGCGGTCGCGCCCGGCGGGCCGGCGCAGACTGCGGATCGCGAAGCCTTCGCCCGCGACGTGTTCGGGAGCGTGCCCAACCTCAAGGGCATTCGCATTACCAACTCGGAATCGATGCGGATCAGCAACCAGCAGGGTCACCAGATCATGGCGACTGCGCAGGACCCCACCGGGGCGGACGTGACGGTGGTGCAATGGCTGCGGTTTGGCGGCGGCGCCTATCTGCAGCTTGTCGGCATCGCCCCCACCGGCGTCTGGCGGGATGCCTATGCGCGCTTCCGCACGGTCCGCGACGGCATCGAATCGCGCTGATTGACGGCAGATCAGTCCGGATTGTCGTTCGCCGGCGGTTCCTGTGGCGCGGCCTTCGGGCCGCCCTTGGCGACGGCGACCAGCGCTGGTCGCAGCACCCGATCACCGATCATGTAGCCGGGCTGCATCACCTGAGCGACCGTGCCGGACGGCCGTGACGGGTCCGGAATCTCGAACATTGCCTGATGCAAATGGGGGTCGAATTTCTCGCCGAGCGGGTCGAACTTCCTGATGTTGTGCTTCTCGAGCGCCTTCAGCAGCTCGCGTTCGGTCAATTCGACGCCATCAAGCAGCGCCTTCAAATTGGGATCCGCCTTGCCGCGCAATTCGGCGCTGAGCGCCGATATGCCGCGCCCCATGCTGTCGGCCACCGCCAGGACGTCGCGGGCAAAGTTGCTGATGCTATAGACGCGCGAATCCGCGATCTCGCGCTCGGTTCGCCGTCGAAGATTCTCCATCTCGGCGAGCGTGCGCAGATGCTTGTCCTTGTAGTCGGAGGCTTCCTTGCTCAGGGCCTCGACCAGCGCGGCGATCCTCGCCTCCTCGGGCGAACGGTGCTCGGCAGTCTCATGCTCGCTCGCCGTGTCGCCGGCGGTGCGCGCAGACGTATCCGTCATCGTGTTGGTCCCACTGATGATTTAATTGCCCCGCATATCAGGGCTCGGGCTTCAAAAATCAAGCCGATAACGCATTGGCACGCGGAACTCGCCTCAGGCGCCGAGCAGCTTGCTGACCACTTTAGCGGTGTAGTCGACCATCGGGATGACCCGTGCGTAGTTCAGCCGGGTGGGGCCGATCACCCCCAGGACGCCTACGATCCGGCCGGTGCCGTCCCGGTATGGCGCCACAATGGTCGAGGAACCGGACATCGAGAACAGCTTGTTCTCCGAACCGATGAAGATGCGCGCACCCTCGGCGCGCTCGGCGCGGCCCAAGAGGTCGATTACGCCGCGCTTGGTTTCCAATTCGTCAAATAGTCGCCGGACCCGCTCCAGATCATCTACCGCCCGAAGGTCTTCGAGGAGATGGGCAGCGCCGCGCACGATCAGCTTGCGGTCGTCGCCGTCCCCGCCGGACCAGCTCGCAAACCCCGCCGCGACGATCTTCTGAGTCAGTTGGTCGAGTTCGGCCTGGCTTGCATCCAGCGCCCTCTCCAGTTCGATCTTGGCGTCCGGCAGGGTGCGCCCGCGGGTATGGGCATTGATGAAATTGCCGGCCTCGGTCAACGACGAGGTCGGCAGCCCGGGCGGAATGGCGACGATCCGGTTCTCGACCTGGCCGTCCTCGGCCACCAGCACGACCAGCGCACTCTCGGGTTCCAGCCTCACGAACTCGATATGCTTGAAGCGGACGTTCGATTTCGCCGTCAGCACCACGCCGGCCGCGCGGGTGAGTCCCGACAGCATGCCGGAGGCTTCGCTCAGCACCGCCTCCATCGACCGGCCCGCGGCCGCGACCTTGGCCTCCATGTCGCGGCGGTCGGCCTCGCCGAGGTCGCCGATCTCCATCAGCGCGTCGACGAAGAACCGCAGCCCAAGCTCGGTAGGCAGCCGCCCGGCCGAGGTATGCGGGGCGTAGATCAGACCAAGCTGCTCCAGGTCGGACATGACGTTGCGCACCGAGGCGGGCGACAACGGCGTCGTGATCAGGCGCGAGATATTGCGCGAGCCGACCGGCTCGCCGGTCGCCAGATAGCTCTCGACGATCTGACGAAAAATATCGCGTGACCGATCGTTGAGCTGCGCCAAGCTCACCTGCGTCGAACCGATCGGGACATCCTGGGCCAATGAATACGCTCCTCCGAATAGGAGAATTGTCCATTTGACCCGCAAAGTTCAAGGCGGATCAGGCCGCTGGCGCCCGCCAACTCGCCTCGTCGATGGTCGCCCGCGACACACAGCCTGAGCGTTCGTCTAGTCCAAGGGCGTGAATCCGGATGCCTTCACGATCGGCGCCCAGCGCTCAAAATCGGCTTTGACCTGGCGGGCAAAGTCGGCCGGCGTAAGACCGCCGACATCCACCGACTGATTGGCCAGCCCGGCCTGAACTTGCTTGGTCTGCAGCGCCGCGCGCAAGACGCTGCTGAGTGTCTCGACGGTCGCGCCGGGAGTCCGCGCCGGAACAAAAATACCGAACCATTCGGCGAATTCGAGCGCCGGGTATCCGGCCTCTGCAATCGTCGGTACATCGGGCAGCAAGGGGCTGCGCTGTGCGCCCGTCATTGCCAGCGCCCGTAGCGTCCCGGCCCGGATGTGCGGAATGAAGGGACCGATCGGTGAGATGCAGGAGGCGATTTGACCAGCTAGCAGACTTTGTATGGACGGCGCCGTTCCCTGAAAGGGGACATGGAGATATTCAAAGTTCGCGGCCCGGGACAACATCACGCCGAGGAAATGAAGGGGTGAGCCTGCGCCCGGCGATCCGTAGGAGGACTGTTTGGGATTGCTTCGGCACCAGGCGATGAAATCAGCCAGTGTCTTCACCGTATTGGGGACCATCGGGCCGACCACGAACAGCATGGAGGTGGTGCAGATGGTCGTAACCGGAGTGAAATCCTGCTGCGGATTGTAACTGAGCGACTTGTAGACGTGCGGGAAAAGAGCCATCGCGACGGCAGGCGTCAAGACCATGATCGACCCGTCCGCCGCACTGTTCTTCAGCGCGTCCATCACGACACGACCACCTGCTCCTGGGCGGTTCTCGACGATGGTCGAAGACGCATACGCCTTCATCTGCTCGGCAACGAGTCTCGCAATAACGTCGGTGGGGCCGCCGGGGGGAAATCCCACCATGATGCGCGCCGTCGCGTGCAATGTCTGCGCCAGGCTTGGCGAGAGTCCAAGTGCATACGACGCGATACCGCCAGCGCTTCCAAACAAGAAACGCCGACGACCAGGACTCATCACGCGACGAACGTCGGTCATGGCAACCTCCCTGCTTTGATTTTCTCGTTACGCTGCGTTCTATCGACAAACGGGCTGACGGCGCGATTGATGCCGACAATTTCGCGTGTTCGCCTCAAGAGCGCATGGGAAGCCTAACTGATCTCCCGTCTCACAGAAATATACGAACTGAGCCGATTTCCGTTGTGCGGCCGTTTTCGACCGCGATCAGCAAGCTTGCCCATTGGCCCACATCCGCTTTCCGCCGAAAGCGGACACTGCGTGACAGAGCACCTCTTGCGAACTCACACTCTAGCCACGCCGGTTTCGTTCGGCTTAAGTGTTGCCAACGGTACGGGCAGCCGGGCCACGCGCGCGAAGTTGCGCCGCGGCCGGAACCGAACGCCCCAAGAGGAGACGCCAATGGCCAAGATCGTGCTCGGCATCGGAACGTCGCACACGCCGATGCTGCTCGCCTCCGACGAAACGCTGCCGCGCTTTGTCGAGACCGACATGAAGATCAAGCACCGCGACAAGGAGGGCAATTCAGCGAGCTACGAGGAACTGCTGCTGAAGGCCGATCCGCAATTGTCCGGCATGGTGACGCCGGAGCAACTCGTCGCTCGCCAGAACGGCGCCCGTGCGGCCACGCGACGTCTGCGGCAGGTGCTCTCCAACGCCAAGCTCGATGCACTGATCGTGCTGGGCGACGACCAGAACGAGAGCTATCTGGAGGATTGCCGGCCCGCCTTCGCGGTCTATTACGGTGAGACCATCCGCAACGACAACAAGCAGCACGACACCTATTCGCACTTGCCCGACTGGTACATCAAGAATCGCCAGGGCTTCTTCGAGACCGAGGCGCCACGCGACTATCCGGTGCACTCGGCGCTGGCGCTGCACTTGATCGAGTCGCTGATGGATGCCGACTTCGATCTCGCCGCCTCGAAGCGGTTGCGCGAAGGTGAAGGCGAGGGACATGCGGTCGCCTATGTGCATCGTCATGTGATGGATTCGGAGCGGCCCGTGCCGGTCGTCCCGATCTTCCTCAACACCTATTTCCCACCGACGCAGCCGCGGCCGCGCCGTTGCTATCAGCTCGGCCAGGGGATTGCGCGGGCGGTCGAGCGGTTCCCGGGCGAGGCGCGGGTCGGCGTGTTGGCATCCGGCGGGCTCAGCCACTTTCTGGTCGACGAGGATTTCGACCGGTCGATCCTGAAGGCCTGCGCCGATAAGGATGCGGCATTCCTGCAGAACCTGCCGCGCAACAAGCTGCATGCCGGCAGCTCGGAAATTCTCAACTGGGTCGCGGTCGCCGGCGCCACCGAGAACCTGCATCTCGATTGGTTCGAGTATGTGCCGGGCTATCGCACCGCGGCCGGCACCGGTACCGGAATGAGCTTCGCCACTTGGGCTTGATTTTCCTGGGCGTGACTTCTCCGGTGCACAAGTCGACCGTAGTGTGAGGTCGTTCACACAAGGCGGAAGATCGGAGCCGGTAGGATGCGAGCTGCCGAGGTCTTCTCGGGCTGTCTATCCTCCCGCACACTCGGCCGCCCCCAATGGGCGGCCGTTTTTCGCCGGAGCAGCGGAGCGAGCGCGGATCGCGAACATGCTTGCGGTTCCCAAATCGCTCCGAATCATTGCCTCAGGCGGCTTGCGGCGGGGTGCAGCCACACCTAAAAGCGTGGCCTCAACAGGCAAAGCATCGATTACCCAGGAGAGCGACCTTGCGGCCAAGCCGGCGACAGCCCGACGAGTTGCGCGCCATATCGCTCGAACGCGGTGTGGTGAAATATGCCGAAGGCTCGTGCTTCGTGAAGTTCGGCGACACCCAGGTGCTGGTCACCGCCACGCTGGAGGACCGGCTGCCGCCCTGGCTCAAGGGCCAGGCCCGCGGCTGGATCACCGCCGAATACGGCATGCTGCCGCGGGCGACGCTCGAGCGCACGCGCCGCGAGGCGTCCGCCGGCAAGCAGAACGGCCGCACCGTCGAGATCCAGCGCCTGATCGGACGGAGTCTGCGGACCATCGTCGACCTTCAGGCGCTCGGCGAGCGGCAGATCACGGTCGACTGCGACGTTATCCAGGCCGACGGCGGCACCCGCACGGCGTCGATCACCGGCGCCTGGGTTGCGCTGCATGACTGCATCGCCTGGATGAAGACGCGCGAGATGCTCAAAGCCGAACCGCTGCGCGATCACGTGGCCGCGGTGTCTTGCGGCATCTGCCAGGGCACGCCGGTTCTTGACCTCGACTACGCGGAAGACTCGGAAGCCGACACCGACGCCAATTTCGTTCTCACCGGCGCGGGCCGCATCATCGAAGTGCAAGGCACTGCCGAGAAGACCCCGTTCAGCGAGGAGCAGCTCCTCGAATTGCTGGCGCTCGCCAAGAAGGGCATCGCCAAGCTGGTCGATCTGCAGAAGATCGCCGTGATGTGATGATGTCTCTATCCGCCGTCATGCCCGGGCTTGACCCGGGCATCCACGTCTCGCTTCGCGATGCGCCGACGCAAAGACGTGGATGGCCGGAACAAGTCCGGCCATGACGGAAGTCCAGCATCGGCAAATCAGCGGCCGGATCGTCATCGCGACCCACAATCCCGGCAAGCTGCGCGAGATGCGCGAACTGCTGGCGCCCTATGGCATCGAGGCGGTGTCGGCTGGTGATCTCGGTCTCGGCGAACCGGAAGAGACCGGCACGACGTTCCGCGACAACGCGCGCATCAAGGCGACCGCCGCCGCGCAGGCGACCGGCCTACCGGCGTTCGCGGACGATTCCGGGCTCGCGGTCGATGTACTCGACGGTTCGCCCGGCATTCATTCGGCGCGCTGGGCCGGCCCCGACAAGGATTTCGACTTCGCGATGCAGCGCGTCGAGGACGAGTTGCAATCGCGCGGTGCAACCGCGCCGGCTCGCCGCCGCGCGCATTTCGTCTCGGCGCTGTGCGTCGCCTGGCCGGACGGTCATGTCGAGGACTTCGAGGCCACGGTCAGCGGCGTGCTGGTGTGGCCGGGGCGGGGGACGCTCGGCTTCGGCTACGACCCCATGTTCCTGCCCGACGGTCATGATCGCACTTTCGGCGAGATGACCGGCGACGAGAAGCACGGCCTGCCGCCGCGCGGCCAAGGCCTGTCGCACCGCGCCCGCGCCTTCCTCATGCTGGCCGAGGCGTGCCTGAAACCGGCCTAGAAGATCGCGGAACGCCGCATCCACCCCACAAACTCCGCCATTTGCCGGTGTCCGGGCCGTTTGCCCTACGAATGCCACCGATACCGGGGATTGAGGCGGGGCGGTTTCCGCAGGTGGGGGTCCAGCCATGATCGGTGCCACGGTCCTCCGTGCGCTTGTGCTGACGGCGGCTCTGGCCGCCGCGGCGACGCCGGTCGCGTGCCTGGCCCAAACTGGCACCGAAAAACCCGGCGACAAGAGCACCGAGAAGAAGGCTCCCACGCTGCCCGCGAAGGCGACCAAGGAGCTGCCGCCCGAGCTGCTGGGGCTGTTTCGGCAGAAGAAGATGCCGAAGAACTCGCCGATTCTGCTGCGAATCTTCAAAGAAGAGGCAGAACTCGAAGTCTGGAAACAGGATTCCGCCGGCTTCTTCCAGCTCCTCAAGACCTACCCGATCTGCCGCTGGTCGGGCGACCTCGGACCGAAGTTCCAGGAGGGCGACCGTCAGACGCCGGAGGGGTTCTACACGGTCACGCCCGGGCTGATGAACCCGAACTCCAGCTTCTATCTCGCGATCAACACCGGCTACCCCAACAGCTTCGACAAGGCGAACAACCGCGACGGCAGCTTCCTGATGATCCACGGCGACTGCTGGTCGAGCGGCTGCTTCGCGATGACCGACGAGCAGATCAGCGAGATCTACGGCATGGCGCGCGACGCGCTCGCCGGCCGGCCGTCGTTCCAGGTGCAGTCCTATCCGTTCCGCCTGACGCCCGCGAACCTGGCGCGGCATCGCAACAGCCCGAACCTGGCGTTCTGGCAGATGTTGAAGGTCGGCAACGACCACTTCGAGACGACGCAGCTCGAGCCGAAGGTGGACGTGTGCGGCCGCCGCTATGTGTTCAACGCGCAGGCGCGGTCCGGCAAGCCGCTGGCGTTCAAGCCCACCGAGCCGTGCCCCGACTTCGTCGTCGCGGCGAAGATCGCCGAGCGCGCGACCGAGAAGCAGCGCGCCGACGAAACTGAGTTCGCGCGGCTGGTCGCCGCGGACGTGCCGGCCGCGCCGGTCTACAGCGCGCTCGACGGCGGCATGCACGAGACGTTCCGGCCGGAGCTTGGCGGCCGCATCCTGCTGTCGCGCATGACGCCGCTCGCCGAGATGCCGAGCCTGCCGCCGATTCCCTTTGCGCACCCGAAGGGCTCGATGATGAGCCAGATGTTCGGCCCGTCCATCGTGCCGCCAGCCCGCGGCCAGGCGGCCTGGCATCCGGTCGGATGGGTGACTCCGTAGGGTGGGTTAGGCGCGAAGCGCTGTAACCTACCGTCCGAGGCGTGCGGCGAATTTCCGGACTCGCGGAAAGGTAAGGCCGGTGGGTTACGCGCCTGCGGCGCCGGTCTGCCGCACGCGCCCGCACCGACCTCTCGCTACCCAGTAAGCGAAGCGAATGGTGGGGAAGGGTCGGGGGGTGGGCTCTTAAAAGGCGCTGTGTCAGGGCGACGCGAATCACGGCATATTCGCGCATAGGCATATCGCTACCGAGGTGTGCAATCGACCATCACAGCTAGTTGGTCTGGCACCAGCGGTGAAGCGACTTAGATGGATTTCTTCCGCCGTGATTTTCCGCTGAACTATGGCTGATTCGAAAAAGCATATTCGGGTCTTCTTGGCATCCCCAGGCGACTTGCAGGAAGAGCGCGTCGCGGCCAAAGCAATCGTCGACCATATCAACAAGATGCTCTCTGACTTCGAGGGTTACCATGTAGACTTAATCGGCTGGGAAGACACGCTGCCGCAATATGGACGAGCTCAAGCAGTTATCAATCAGGACCTAGTGACCTGCGAATTGTTCGTCGGCATGCTTTGGGAGCGTTGGGGAACGCCACCTAGCAAAGACGGGTCGTACACATCCGGATTTGAAGAAGAGTACGATATCGCCATCACGAGCCGTCGCGAAAATAATCGGCCCGAAATCTGCCTTTTCCTAAAAGATATTGACCCGAAGCTGCTTCGCGATCCAGGAGAAGATACGAAGAAGGTTCTGGCATTCCGAGAGAACCTCATTGCTTCGAAGGAGATCAAGTACGAACCATTCAAGGACGTTCGGGAGTTCGAACGCAAGCTGATGCTTGCGATTGTTGCCTACGTTCAAAGACTGATCAAGGCAGACAGAGAGAAGCAGCAGACAGAAAATCAGTCCACGCCTTCGGAGCCCTTTCCATCATCGCAGGTGCAAGACCAGTCCGCACAGGATTCGCCATTGTCTGCGGAAGGAGTGGCGTTTCTACGCGAGTTTCTAGCACTCGCCGAGAGCGAAGTTGCGGGTAACAAGATCGATGCAGTGCATGTTGGGCGTTTCCGGCTTCTTGGCAGCATTTTCTCGGAGCCGGGTAACGATGACGAGTCGCTTGGCGTTCACGACGCTAATCTGCTTTTTGCGAGCAAAGACGAACTGACACTTGGAAGTAGAGAGATTGGGGGCCTCTTACGCGCTGGGCTGAACTACTACCAGTCTGAGAACGTGCCTCTATGGCATTGGTATGCAAAGCAGGGCGGATTCAAGGAGGGGTTCATCGGGCTCTATTCGCTTGGTCGTGCATCGAGGATTCGGTCAGGCGCACTTGCTGCAATGGCTCTCATCGAAGAGCCATTGCTTTACGCTCGCGGTCTTGACCGCGATCGATTTTTGCATTCTTGGTTTGCAGAGGACACACAAAGCCGAGTCAAAGTAGCGGCGCTGAATTACCTCAGTGAGTGCGGGCTCCCTTCCGACTTAAAAGTAATCAAGGCCGAACTCGCCCGGGGCGACTATCAAACGCGCAGTGCAGCGCTTGAGGCAGTGGTCAGGATCAATCTCCGAGAGGGACGACAAAAGGCCCTGGATGAGTTGTTTGAGTTGCAGACAGATCAGATCAGCGAACATCTTCTCGGACTTCTCTTCGCGCATCCGGAATCCATCGATGACGAGACTTTCCTAAAGGGTATCACCCAACGAAATGATGCGATACGTCGCGCATGCGTGACTGAGCTTGTCAGTCGAAAAAGGCTGCCGACAGAAGCCGCCGAGAGTCTTCTTGAAGACAACGATGCCGAAGTGCGTCTGCTCGCCATCAAGACGATGATGCAATCCGGGAAGACGTATTCTGAGGAAGAGGGACGCAAGATTCTCGTGCGGCAGGTCTCCGGAGGCTTTTTCGGTAGCTCCGGAACGACTGTCGGCGATGCCCAATTCACCGCATTCCAAAGGCTCGTTCGCGCATCAAAGACCGAGCGAGAACTGGATGAGCTAGCAAAGCGCGCCTTTATCTTTGATAGAAGCGCCGAATGCGCACTCCTGGAAAGGCGCTTTGCCAAGGATAAGGCCATATTGTTCGGCCTCATCGACGACCGCTACAAGCAGGCATTTGCGAATGCTCTTGTGGAGATGACGTCGTTACACGGCGAGGAGAGCAAGCTAGTCAAAGATACTAAGGAACTGGAGGGCTATGTCAGAAGCAGGTTCGTGCGCGACGCACTCGATATCGTGTTGCGCAAGAGCGGCGCGAATGGGCTGCCCTTCATTCGAAAGCACCTTGCCGATAGTTCGCTGGCATACTCGGAGCACGATCTCGAATATTTGGGGCGGCATGGCGAGTGGCAGGACATCCCGCTTATTGTATCGTTGGTAGGTCGGTATGTGCGGGGCGCATCATTGCTCTCTATGGGCGACGGCAAGAAGTATCGGCTGGCCGCTAGGGCAATTCACCGGATTGGGAAGGGACGGACCGGGGAGTTGCTTGGCATCGAGATGCCGGCGGAATTGCTCGCTCGGATCATTCATGGTCTCTCTGATAAGGAGTTTATGGCGCTATCGAACGAACAGGTTGGAGATCTACTGTTGTTAGAGTCTGATCGCGTGCGCAAAATCACCGCTCTAAAGTGCGTACGCAGCTTTCCAAAGAAGCTATTGATCAAGACGCTTCAAGATTACGTCGGAGGCGAGAAGCAGCGGTACTATAACGTCGTTCATTGGCTCGATCTTGGTGTGTCCGCCCCGAAGGAAGTCGCCCTTCGCTCGGCCACTAAGGTGTTAGCGCGCGAATGGTCAGAATAGTAGTAGCCCGGTTACAAATCGTAGCCCGCATGAGCGGAGCGACATGCGGGACGGACGCCCCGGATATCGCGGCCTTCCGGCCGCTCATCCGGGCTACGATGGCGGTGAGGGTTTTGCCGCAACCTCACACGTGACGCCCGCGCGCAAAACTGCCATACCGGCGGCATGACCATTCCGTCCGAATCAGCATTCGGCGTCTACGTCCACTGGCCGTTCTGCCTGTCGAAGTGCCCGTATTGCGACTTCAACAGCCACGTCCGCCACGGGGCGATCGACGAGGCGCGGTTCGCGCGCGCGTTCGCGGCCGAGATTGCCGCCACGGCGGCGCGGACGGGCGGCCGGACGGTCTCGAGCATCTTCTTCGGCGGCGGCACGCCCTCGCTGATGCAGCCCGCGACCGTGGGGTCGATCCTCGACGCCATCGCGCGGCACTGGACGGTCGCGCCCGGCGCCGAGGTGTCGCTGGAAGCGAACCCGACCAGCGTCGAGGCGACGCGGTTCAAAGGCTATCGCGCCGCCGGCATCAACCGGGTGTCGCTCGGCGTGCAGGCGCTCGACGACGTGGCGCTGAAGGAACTCGGCCGGCTGCATACGGCGCGCGAGGCGCTCGACGCGGTCGCGGTGGCGCGGGCGAACTTCGAGCGCTACTCGTTCGACCTGATCTATGCGCGGCCGCACCAGACACCCGACGGCTGGGCGCAGGAACTCAAGCGTGCGCTGGCCGAGGCGGGCGAGCATCTGTCGCTTTATCAACTCACCATCGAGCAGGACACGCCGTTCTTCGCGCTGCATAAGGCCGGCAAGATCGCGACGCCGGACGACGACACGGCGCGCGCGTTCTACGACGTGACGCAAGATGTCTGCGCCGCCGCCGGCCTGCCGGCCTACGAGATTTCCAATCATGCGCGGCCTGGCGCCGAATGCCGGCACAACCTCGTCTATTGGCGGGCACACGAATATGCCGGCATCGGCCCGGGCGCGCACGGCCGGCTCGACGTCGGCGGCGAGCGTCACGCCACCGCGACCGAGCGGCGGCCGGAGAGCTGGCTGATGCGGGTCGAGGCCAACGGCCACGGCGTCGTTACCGACGAGGTGCTGACGCATATCGAACGGGCCGACGAATTTTTGCTGATGGGGCTGCGGCTCGCCGAGGGCATCGATCCGGCCCGCTATGCGAAGCTTGCCGGGCGCACACTCAATCCGCGACGGGTCGCGTCGTTGCGCGAGCAGGGTGCGGTCGAGACCACCGCGGACGGCATGTTGCGGGTGACGCTCGCGGGCTTCCCGGTGCTCGACGCCGTGGTCGCCGATCTCGCGGCCTAGCGCCGGTGTTATTCGGGTTGATTCGGACTCTCTCCCCGTTCGTTCCCGCGCAAGCGGGAACCTAGGGCAAAGCATTCGGAATTTGTGGCTCTGGGTCCCCGCTTGCGCGGGGACGAACGGAGAGACTTTCGATGTCTTAGCGTCAGCTTTCGAACGGTCACAGGAAGGCCCGGGCGAAGCGGTCTTCTGCGGAGCGAGGATTGGCGCGAACAGCGCGGAGCAAGGCCTAACACCGGGCAACTCCGGCCGCCGCGCCGTCTCAGGTCGCCGAGCCGCTGAACGCTTTGGGCGGCGGACTGATCACTTGCCCGCCGCTCGGCGTCACCCGCATGACCGACAGCCCGCGCTGGCTGGTGCCGTCGGGCCGGAAGCGGAACAGGCCGTCGATGCCGGTGAAGCCCGACACGTTGGTCAGCACCTCTTCGGAGAAGCGCTTGTTGCCCTGGGTCTTGGTCAGCGCCGCAATCAGCGCGACCGCATCGTAGGTAAGGGACGCGGTGCGCACCGGGTCCGAGCCGTACTTGGTCTTGTAGCGCGCCGCGAAGCTCTTGAAGCCGGCGGAATCGGGGCCCGCGTACCAGGCGCCGTCGAGCTGCGGGATGGCGAAGACCTGCGCATCTTCCCACAGGCCGGTCCCCAGCAACTGCACCTTCTTGGTGTCGAGGCCGTTCGAGATCAGGCCCTGCACGATCCCCGGCACGGCGTCGGCGCCGTCCGGAATGAAGATCGCGTCCGCGCGCGCGGCGGCCTGCGCCACGGTGCGCACCGGACCCTGCATCTGGTTGCGGTCGAGCGGATAGCGCTCGAGCGAAATCACCCGGCCATTCCGCCGCGCCACGGCCTGCTTGAACGCAGCCTCGGCGACGGTGCCGTAGGCATTGTCGGGCACCAGCGCGGCGAACGAGCGTTTGCCCTGGCCGGCGGCGTAGCCGATGATCCGGTCGACGTCGGACTCCGGCAGGAAGCTCAAGAGATAGACGCCGCGCGACGCCACATTGGCGTCGGTCGAAAACGCGATCACCGGGATCTTGCGGGCGCGCGCGATTTGTCCGACCGGCCCGACCGTCAAGGCGAACAGCGGGCCGAGGATGATCTCGGCGCCTTCGTCGATCGCCTGTTGCGCGGCCTGCTGCGCGCCCGGCGCGCTGCCGCCGTCGTCCTTCACGAGCAACTGGATGTCGGGATTGTTGAACTCGGCGAGCGCCATCTCGGCGGCGTTGCGCATGGATTGCGCCGCGACCCCGGCATTGCCGGCGGCCGACAGCGGCAGGATCAGCGCCACCTTGACCTGGCCTTGGCCGATGTTCGCCGCCGGCTGGTGCAGCCGGTGTGCTGGGCGTGCTGCTGAAGACGTCGTTGAGGGAAAAGTTGCCCAGGTTGCCGCCACATCCCGCCAACAGGCAGGCGCCGGCAATTGCGCCGAGCCGCAACACGGCTCGACGGCTCGGCGCGGGGGTCCGCGCCCGGAATACTCGGTCCATTACGGCGTCTCCACCACCACTACCGCCAACGCCATCACTCCAGACTCCTCCGGCCGCCACCGGGCCTTTCTGCTACCGGCAACTTAACTGGATGAAAATCATAGCGAATTCTTGTGGCCATGACGAGAGTGCCATTTGCCGGGTAGAGTTGCCGTATGCGCCGCCCCAGTCCCCACCCCTCAGCCCGGCCGGATTCCCCCGAAGGGCCGCCGCGCCGGCACTATGTGCTGCACGGCCAGTCGGTCATTGCACCACCGCTCCCCGGCAGGTTTGCACCTGGTGGCGACGCCGATCGGCAACCTGCGCGACGTCACGGTGCGGGCCCTGGAGGTGCTGGCGGCCGCCGATGTGATCGCCTGCGAGGACACCCGCATCACCGGCCGGCTGCTGGAGCACTACGGCATCCGCACCCCGCTCACGCCCTACCACGAGCACAATGCCGCCGACGCCCGCCCCGGCTTGCTCGCGCGCATGGCGGCCGGTGCGGCGGTCGCGCTGGTGTCCGACGCCGGGACGCCGCTGGTGTCCGATCCCGGCTTCAAGCTGGTGCGGGAGGCCCATGCGGCGGGCTATCCGGTCACCCCGATCCCGGGCGCCTCGGCGGTGCTCGCTGCGCTCGCAGCCTCGGGTCTGCCGACCGACCGGTTCTTCTTCGAGGGCTTTCTCCCCGCCAAGGAAGCGCAGCGGCAAGCCCGCATCGCCGATCTCTGCCGCATTCCGGCGACGCTGGTGCTGTTCGAAACCGGACCGCGCCTCGCCGCCGCGCTTGCCGACCTGTCGGCCGGGCTCGGCCCGCGCGAGGCTGCGATCTGCCGCGAGCTGACCAAGATGCATGAGGAGGTGCGCCGCGGCAGCCTGGAAACGCTTGCGACAAGCTACGCGCAGGCGCCGGAGCCGCGCGGCGAGATCGTCGTCGTGATCGCGCCGCCGCCCGACGACACCAAGCTTGAGGCCGAGACGCTCGACGACATGCTGCGCAACGCACTTGCGCGGGTCAGCGTGAAAGAGGCGGTCGCCGAGATCGCCGCCGCCACCGGCCATCCGCGCCGCGAGGTCTACCAGCGTGCGCTCGCCCTTACCAAGGACCGGCCGCATGACTGACCGGCCGCGTCCAACTCCGCTCGGCCCGCGTGCGCCCAGCACCGAACGTCAGGCGGCGTTCCGCACCGGGCTGTCGGCGGAGAGCCGGGCCGCCGTGCTGCTGATCGCCAAAGGCTTTCGGATTCTGTCGCGCCGCTGGCGAAGTCCCGCCGGCGAGATCGACATCGTCGCGCGCCGCCGCGGCCTTCTGGTATTCGTCGAGGTCAAGGCGCGCGAGCGGCTCGATGATGCCGCCTGGTCGGTCACTGGCCGACAACGCGCCCGTATCGCGGCCGCGGCCGAAGCCTGGCTCGCCACCTATGGCGACGCCAACATCCGGGACATCCGTTTCGACGCCATCCTGGTCGCGCCCGGCCGGATCCCGGTCCACATCCCGGCGGCTTTCGACCTGAACGGGTGAGGGCGCCGGGGGGTTATGGCCGCCCGCAGCCGCTGGAAGAAGGTATCGACCTGGTCGCGGATGCGTGCCGCCAGGGTGCCGAGGTCTCGGCGACGGCCTTGACGGTGCCCGCATTGGCGCGCGTGGCGGCGGTCGCCTCGCCGACCAGAACGACCTCGTCGGCGGTTTCGATGGTGCGCTGCGCCGCGGTCTCGACGCTGCGCGCGATCTCTTGCGTGGCGGCGCCTTGCTCGGTGACGGCTGCGGCGATCGCGCCGCTGATGCTGCCGATCTCGCGGATGGTGTGCTCGATTGCGCCGATCGCTTCGATCGACCGCATGGTGGCGTGCTGCATGCCGGCGATCTGCGCCCGGATGTCTTCGGTGGCCTTGGCGGTCTGGCCGGAGAGCGCCTTGACCTCGCTTGCCACGACCGCAAAGCCGCGACCGGCATCGCCCGCGCGCGCCGCCTCGATGGTGGCATTGAGCGCCAGCAGATTGGTCTGCTCGGCGATGTCGGTGATCAGCTTGACGACGTCGCCGATCCGCCCGGCGGCTTCGTCGAGCTCCTTGACGGTGGCGTTGGTCCGCTCCGCCTCGCTTACCGCCTTGGTGGCGATGGTGTTCGATTGCGCGACCTGACGGTCGATCTCCGACACCGAGGCGGACAGCTCGTCGGCCGCGGAGGCGATGTCCCGGACGTTCTCCGACGCTTCCGACGATGCGGTGGTGGCGCCGTTGGTACGGCTCGCCGCGGTGTCGGCCGCCGCCGACAGCTCCCGCGAGGCCGCCAGCATCTGGTCGGAGATGCGGCCCAGCGCGGAAAGCGTCGCTTCGATGTCGGCGCCAAATGCCACGATTTCGGCCGACATTTGCTCCTGGCGGCGGGCGCGCGCTTCGGCGTCTTCGATCACCGTATGGCTGAGCTCTTTGTTCTCCCGCATCGCGTCCTGAAACACCGCGATGGAACGTGCCAAGGCGCCCACCTCATCGCCGCGCTCGCGGTACGGAATGTCCACGCCCGCAGTGCCGGCCGCGACGCTTTCGGTGACCTGGGTGATCCGCTCCAACGGCTGCGCGACCGCGCGCCAGATCAGGGTCACGCCGATCCCGGCGAGCAGGACCGCGCAGGCGGCGATAAAGCTGAGCAGCCAGGCAGTGGTCGCGATGCCCTCGTCGATGCTCGCATAGGTGCGCTTGGCGCGGTGGGCGTAGTTCTGTCCGAACGGCTCAAGGAGCCGGATCACGTCGTCGCGCAGGCTGCGGTTGGCGCCGCTCTCCGCCCAGGCGCGGGCAGCCGCCGGGCCGTCCGCCAGTGCGCGCCGCGCCAACTCGCGGCGGGATTCCTGATACAGCTTGATCCGGTCGGCGAAGGTCGCGAATTGCGCGGAGTCGTCCGGGCTCACCACCCACTGCCACTCGGTGACGACGTCGCCGATCCGGTCGTTGGCGCGGATCAATGCGGCCGCGAAGGTCTTGGTGCCCGCGGGGTCGTTCGCGGTGTAGATTCCCCGCGCGTCCCCCTCGACGCTATCGAGCAAAGCCTTGACGCGCTCGACACTGAGAGCGCCCGCAAATGCCGCCTCGAATTCCTTGGCGAGCTCGGCATGCTCGCGGGAATTGATCACCGCAACGGCCGCGAGTGCGATGGTGACGGTGGCGAGCAGGGCAAAGATCGCGTACAGCTTCGTCGCGATGGAAAAGCGCGGCAATTTCACGTTTCAAATCCTGCGCCAGCGAAATCCTGAATGAACGTGTAGATTGCAGGAGAAGTCTTAATGTCGCGTTTGCGTTACCAATTGGTGTCTCGGGGGCGGTGAGGGGATCGATGACGTTGAAAGTCGCCGTACAGATGGACCCGATCGAGCGGATCAACATCCGCGGCGATTCGACCTTTGCGTTGCTGCTGGAAGCGCAGCGGCGTGGCCATGCGATCTGCTATTACACGCCCGACCGGCTGGCGATGCGTGCCGCGCGGGTTTTCGCGACCGTGCAGGACCTCGAGGTCCGCGACCAGGTCGGCGATCATTTTACGCTCGGCGAGCCGCGGCGCATCGATCTGAACGAGTTGGACGTCATCCTGCTGCGCCAGGACCCACCGTTCGATCTCGCCTACATCACCAGCACGCACCTGCTCGAACGCGTTCATCCGAAGACCCTCGTGGTCAACGATCCGCGCGAAGTGCGCAAACGCGCCCGAGAAGCTGTTCGTGATGCAGTTTCCCGAACTGATGCCGCCGACGCTGATCACCCGCGACCTGGCGGAGATCAAAGCGTTCCGGGCGGAGCATGGCGACATCGTGATGGAAGCCGCTCTACGGCAAGGGCGGCGAGGCGGTCTTCCGGCTGGCGCAGGAGGATCTCAATTTCGGCTCGCTATACGATCTGTTCTCAGTGACGTTCCGCGAGCAGTGGGTGGTGCAGCGCTTCCTGCCGGCGGTGAAGCACGGCGACAAGCGCATCATTCTGGTCGACGGCGAGTTTGCCGGCGCCGTCAACCGCGTGCCGGCGCCCGACGACCTGCGCTCCAATATGGTGCGGGGCGGCACGCCCCGGGAAACCGACCTGACACCCGCGCGAGCGGGAAATCTGCCACACACTCGGCCCGGCGCTGCGCGAGCGCGGGCTGATCTTCGTCGGCATCGATGTGATCGACGGCTTTCTGACCGAAATCAACGTCACGTCGCCGACCGGCATTCGCGCCATCCGCAATCTCGGCGGTCCGGATGTGGCCGCGATGGTGTGGGACCGGATCGAAGCCAAGCGGCGCTGAGGCCGTAAGCTTCAGCGTGGCTGGCGCGCGGCCGCCGGGCTGTCCGGCTTTCATGCGCGCAATCGCCTCGCGGATCGGTGCGAACGGTCCATACTTGTGCTGCCGCTCGTCGAAGCCATCCGCGTAAGGGCCGTACGGCACATCGACCGGCTTATTGAGCAGATCGGGAAAATCCTTGTCGAGGCCGGCCTTCTTCGGACGCGGCTGCGACACCATGTAGGCCGCCACGTCCCAGGACTGCTCCGGAGTGAGCTGCGGGATTGAGGTAGTCGGTGCCGTGCGGCATGTTGAAGTGAATGAAGTTTGCCGCGTTGATAAGACGTGTCATGCCGGCGCCATCGTTGAAACTGTCCGGCCCCCACAGTGGCGGAATCATGTAGCCGAGGTCGGTGGTCGGGAGGCTGCGGCGGATGCCCAGGGCCGTCGAGGCCGTGACACACCGCGCAGTTGTTATTGAAGACATCCTGGCCGCGAACCGGGTCGGCGGCGCGGGTGAGCTCCGGCATGGTGCCGGCGCCAAGTCCGGGCAGCTTTTCGCCGGCTGGAACGCCGGTCGACAGGAATTTGATGTAGGCGACGAGCGCCTTCATCTCGGGCGCATCGTTCGGCAAGGGGCGGCCGTTCATGCTGCGGGTCATGCAGTTGTTGAGGCGGTCCTCCAGGCTGATCTCGCCCCCGGAGCGATTGCTGTAGGCCGGGAAGTCTCCGTAAATCCCGTAGAGCGCGAGCCCGAATTTCTTGGTCCCCGCCAGCAGATGGCAGTTGGTGCAGGCGAGGTTGTTGCCCGCGTAACGCTTCGCCGGATCGGCGACCTCGGGGCCGACATGCGCATAGGTGGCGGTGATCATGTCGCGGCCCTGGCGGATCAGGCGGCCGAGATCGTTGTTCGGCAGGGCGCCGATCTCCGGCACCGTCCAGATCGGGGGAGTTGCCGACGGTGCGCTCTGTGCCAGTGCGGCCACACTTGAGCCAACGACACCGATCGTGACGATCGAGAACGCCACCAGGGCACGGCCGACGGATTTCGATAGAACCGTTTTCATCGCATCCTCCCGGGCAAGCCTTGCATCATACCGCCGCGTCCGGGCCATTGACGATGCCCGGTTGCCGGCGCGGCAGCCGCCCCCTTGTGCCGCGGGAGTGGTGACGCTCCGGTGAAGATCGTCCCAATTCGGTAGTGAAATCGTGTAATCTCCGCGGCCCCAGGCACCTCGCCGCCCGCTCCCGGCGCCGACCCTCGTCGAAAGCGTTTTCCTCCGATGAATTTTTCCGAGGCCGAGCCGGGCTCCATCCTGCGCCACCGCGCCTTCTTGCTCTACTGGGGTGCGCGGACCTGCGCATCGCTCGGCTTCATGATGTTCGGCGTCGCGGTCGCCTGGCAGATGTATGCCCTGACCGGCAATGCGTTCGATCTCGGCCTCGTCGGCCTGATGCAGTTCCTGCCGATGGCGATGTTCATGCTGGTCGCCGGCAGATCGCCGATCGTCATGACCGGCGGCTGATGCTGCAGATTTGCCAAGGCGTCGAAGCACTGGTGGCGGCCTCGCTCGCCATCGCCACGCTGTCCGGCTGGATCAGCAAGGAACTGATGCTGGCGGCGGTCTTCGTCTTCGGTACCGCACGCGCGTTCGAGGCGCCGACCCAGCAGACGCTGCTGCCGTCGATCGTGCCGGCCGCATTGTTTCCGCGCGCCGTCGCGGCGTCGGCCAGCACCATGCAACTCGCGACGATCTGCGGGCCTGCCTTGGGCGGCCTCCTCTACACCTTCGGGGCCACCGTGCCGTACACGGTCTGCTTCGGGTTCTTCATCGCATCGGCCGTGCTGCTGGCGTTCCTGCATCTCGAACGGCGAACCGGCCACCGCACGCCGATTAACCTTGCGGCGTTCTTCGCCGGTATTTCGTTCATCAGGCACAGCCCGATCATCCTCGGCGTGATCTCGCTCGACCTGTTCGCGGTGCTGCTCGGCGGCACCACGGCGCTGCTGCCGATCTTCGCCAACGAGGTGTTTCACACCGGCCCCGAAGGGCTGGGCCTGTTGCGCGCCGCGCCGGCCATCGGCGCTGTCGCGGTGTCGGCGACGCTCGCCAACTGGCCGCTGACGCGGCATATCGGCCGCATCATGTTCTTCTGCGTGGCGCTGTTCGGGATCGCGACCATCGTGTTCGCGTTGTCGACGTCATTTCTGTTGTCGATGGTGGCGCTTGCGGTGCTCGGCGCGTCCGATGCGGTCAGCGTCGTCATCCGCTTCACGCTGGTGCAGATCGAAACGCCTGACGAGATGCGCGGCCGCGTCAACGCGGTGAATTCGCTGTTCACCGGCACGTCCAATCAGCTTGGCGATTTCCGCGCCGGCGCAATGGCGGCGTGGCTCGGTGCTATTCCGGC
>CBDDIZ010000029.1:0-205782 GCA_965229305.1 Bryobacteraceae bacterium
TTGGGCGCCGAGGTGTGATTGTTCACGATGCCGGGGAGAGTGGGCTGCGGATAGGCCTGGATGAGGCGCGCGGTGATGGGGTCAAAGCGATTGGAGGGAATCTGACGATTCGGGAACGGATCGCGTGTGTAGCCCGAAGCGGTGCCGGGGGCGGCGCGCAGGGTGGCAGGGTCGAAGATGTCGCGGATGGCGCTGAAGTCGCCGGTCCGCATGGCAGCCGTCGGGACGGTGTTGACGAAGGCGCGCTCCTGACGGCGGCGATAGCCCTCGTAGTTGCCGAAGAAGAACAGCTTGTCCTTGATCACGGGGCCGCCCAAGCTGGCGCCGAACTGATTCTGGCGCAGGGTGGGTTTGCGGGCGAGGAAGAAGTTGCGAGAGTCGGTGGCATCGTTCCGGAGGAAGTCGTAAGCGCTGCCGTGGAACTGATTGGTGCCGCTCTTGGTGACGATGTTGACCGTGGCGCCGGAGTTGCGACCCTGGTCAGCCGCGAAAAGGCTGGTCTGGATCTTGAACTCGCGTACCGCTTCGACGGACGGACGCAGCACGATGGAAAGCGTGAGGCGTTCGTTGTTGTCGATACCGTCGTAGAGGAAGTTGTTCGAGCCTTCACGGGTTACCGTTGGCGAAGACTTCGCTACCGGGGGCGAAGATCGTCCGGACGGGTGCCGCTCATGATGGTGCCTTTGCTGCCGAAGCCGACACCGGTGACGCCGGGTCCGAGGGTGGCGAGTTGGACGAAGTTGCGGCCATTGAGCGGAAGCTCGGCGACGGCCTTCTGTTCGACCACCTGACCAATCGACGAATTGTCGACTTCGAGGAGCGGCGCGCCGCCCTTCACTTCGACGGTTTCGGTGACTTGGCCGACTTCCAGACGGAAGTCAACGCGGGCCGACTGGTTCACTTCGAGCGTCAGGTTGTCTTGCACGGATTGACGGAAGCCGTTCCTTCTGCGCGGTGACCTTATAGCGACCGGGGATGAGGAACGGCACGCTGAAGGTGCCGTCGTCATTCGCGGTGACTTCTTTGACGACGAGGGTTTCGAGATTCTGAACGGTGATTTTGGCTCCAGCGACGTTGGCATTCGAGACGTCGCTCACCGAGCCGGTGACGGTAGCGTAGTTTTGGGCGAAGAGCGCGATGCTAAGCATCAGCCCTAACGCAATTTTGCGGAACATAGCGAGACTCCAAACAGGGGAATTGTCTTGCCTGCCATCATATCATCGTCAAGATTTCACATTTCAGTGAGGATGGCCTGACCGAAGGCGGGCGCGCTAAGCTCGAAGCAGGTGAAGAAGTTCGTCATTCTCTACGTCGGAGTGATTCTGGGGCTGGCCCTCCTCTACCCGGTGGTGCGCAAATGGTCGGGCGAGAAGAAGCCGGTGCGCATCTATCCGGCGCTGGCGGCGATCATCCCGGCGGATACGCGCTGGGCGGCGGGTTTCGATTTAGAGAGGCTGAAACCCACGCCGCTCTACCGGCAACTGGTGGAAGGTCGCAAGCTGCCTTTCGTGGAGCAGTTCGCGGCGCGTACGGGCTTTGACCCGGCGAAGAGCATTTACGAAATCATCCTGGTTTCGAATGGCCGCGACACGGTGGCGCTCGCGGGCGGGAAGTTCGCGCAAAGCACCGAACTGCGGCAAGGCATGGAGCCGCCGGTGCGCATCGAAGGCGATCGGGTGACGCGCATGACCTATAAGGGCTATACGCTCGAAGGGAATGAAGGCGCGGCACTTTGCTTTCTGAACAGTGCGACGGCGATCGCGGGGCCGGGGAGCGTCCTGCGGAGCATGATCGACCGGCAGCAGCAGCAACCCGGACCGCCGGCGAGCCTGCTGGAGGCGATCAACGCGATCCCGACGAGCAATCAGATTTGGGCGGTGGCGGAAGGCGATGTGAATGAAGTGTTGCGCGGGCTGCGCGTGGGTCCGGCGCAGTTACGGTCTTTGCCGTTTGCCGTGAAGCGCTTGACGTTTGCGGCGGATGTTTCAGCAGGATTGAAGGCGCTGCTGTCGATCGAGTGCCCGGATGCGGCAGCGGCCGGGCAACTGTCCGTGGTGCTGAAGACGGCGCAGTCGCTGTTTCCGCAAGCGGGAGGCGATTGGGCTGGGCTGTTGAACGAGCGCGGCAAGGTTGAGCAAGCCGGAACGGCCGTGCAAGTCCGTTACGACTTCACGGCCGCCGAGATTAAGCAGTTGCTGGGACCGCTGTGATTACTTCTTGGGGACGGGGATCGCGTCGCCGAGGTTGATGGAGCCGCCGCCTTCGCTGACGTAGTTGCGATTCCAACTGGGAATCTCGACAACAACGTCTCCTTTAACGACGGCCTGGCAGCCCAGGCGCGAACTCAAGGTGAGACCGGCCGCGGTATCGAGGCGATCGAGCTCGTCGTCTTCGGCTTCGGAGAGGTGGTCCTTCCCTTCTTTCACGATTACGTGGCAGGTGGTGCAAGCACAACTGCCGCCACAGGCATGTTCCAACTGGATGTGGAAGTGCATGGCGACATCGAGGAGGCTTTCCTGCAAACCATGCTCACTGTAGGGCAACTTGCCGGACTCAAATTCGACCGTCTGGCCTTCGGTTTGTCCGGCCGGAAGGAACGTAACTTTCGGCATTCGCCCTCAGTTTAGCATTGCTATACTCAGGGCATCCGTGTTCCATCAGTTCGAAAAGTCCCTCCCTGCCCTTGTGGCTGAACGTGTTTCCCAGCAACTGCAAGTCAACGCCGAAGTGGCTGTGGAGCAGCCCCGCGAGTCGAAATTCGGGGAGTTCGCCCTGCCGGTGGCCTTCCAGTTGGCGCGCCAGTTGAAGCAGTCGCCGAAGGCGATTGCCGAGCGTTTGGTGGGCGTGCTGGGCGACCTGCCCGGCGTGGGGTCGATCGAGATCGCGGGCAACGGCTTTCTGAATGTCCGGCTGGATCGGACGGGGTATCTGCAGAGCCTGCTGACATCCACCGGCGCGGACGCCGAAGCGGCGACCGGCAAGATCATCATCGAGCACACGAACATCAACCCGAACAAGGCCGCGCATATCGGTCATTTGCGGAACGCCATTCTGGGCGATACGTTCGTGCGGATGCTGCGCGCGGGCGGTGAGCGCGTCGAGGTCCAGAACTACATCGACAATACGGGCGTGCAAGTGGCCGACGTGGTGGTGGGCTTCCACTATCTCGAGAAGAAGTCGCTAGCGGAAGTGGAAGCGCTGGCGGCTGGTGAGCGTTTCGATTATTACTGCTGGGATCTGTACGCGCGCACGTCGAGTTACTACAAGGACCATCCGGAGTCGCTCGCGTGGCGCGCCGAGGTGCTGCATTCGATCGAAGGCGGGCACGACGACGTGTCGCGGCTGGGTCATGTGGTGGCGGACGCTATTGTCGGCTGCCATCTGCGGACCATGGCGCGGTTGGATATCGCCTACGATGTGCTGCCACGCGAGAGCGAGATTCTGCATCTGAAGTTCTGGGCGAGCGCATTTGAGTTACTCAAGGAACGCAAGGCGATCTTCTTCGAGAACGAAGGCAAGAATAAGGGTTGCTGGGTGATGCCGGCCTCCGCTTTCCGGGACGGCGCTCGGGCGGAAGAAGAAGACATTGACGACAGCAAGGTGATTGTCCGTTCGAATGGCACAGTGACTTACGTCGGCAAGGACATTGCTTATCAGCTGTGGAAGTTCGGCCTATTGGGCAAAGACTTCTACTATCAGCCGCTCGAAGGCTTTCCGGGGGTGATGGTTTCGACGGCGGAACCGCAGCCGGCGACGCAGCAATTTGGCGGCGGCAAGACGGTCTACAACGTGATCGACTCGCGGCAGTCCTATCTGCAGGACGTGGTGGTGGCGGGACTTAAGGCGTTGGGCTTTGCGGAACAGGCCAAGCAGTCGATTCATTTTTCTTACGAGATGGTGGCGCTCACACCGCGCACCTGCGTGGAGCTGGGCATTCCGCTTTCGGAAGAAGATCAGAAGCGGACTTACGTGGAAGTTTCGGGCCGGAAGGGCTTGGGCGTCAAGGCAGACGACTTACTCGATACGCTGATTTCCCGAGCGGCGCGCGAGGTGGAGTCGCGCAATGCGGAGGCCGCCGAAGCCGAGCGTCAGGAGATTGCACGCAAGATTGCCGTGGGGGCGCTGCGTTACTTCATGCTGAAGTTTACACGCAATACGGTGATCGCGTTCGACTTGCAGGAAGCGCTGAGCTTTACCGGCGAGACGGGTCCGTATGTGCAGTACGCCGCGGTGCGCGCGGCACGCATTCTGACCAAGCTCGATGAGGCACTACCGGACTTTGCCGCTTTATCGGCTGAGGAGGTGAAGGCGATGGCGGCGTCGCTCGAAGACGAGAACCTCTGGCAGTTGGTGCTCTCGGTGTCGAAGCTCGATTCGGCGCTGGCGCGCAGTATCGCTTCCGGCGAACCGGCGAACCTGGCACGCTATGCATTTCAGTTAGCGCAGGCGTTCAGCGCGTTCTACGAGAATTATCCAGTGTTGTTTGAGAAGAATGCCGACAAGAAGCGGCTGTTACTGTGGCTGACCGGCTATTTCTCAAGCCAACTGAATCGGACGCTCTCCATTCTCGGCATTCCCGTTCCCGCTTACATGTAGTCAGCGGGCATTCATCACTCGGAGGAAGTCCGCCCAGGAGACCGGGCGGCCGTGCAAGGGGACGAGCGTCTGGACGTCCATCTTGAGCCGCTGCGCGTGCGTGAGCAGCGTGCGGCTGGCGGGAGTCGGCGCGGTCTCTGAAGCTTCGAACAGGTCCGCTTGAATGGCGAGCTTCTCTTTGGGCAGGTAAGCCATCAACATACCCTCGGCGTGGGCGAGCGGCTGGACGTAGGAGATGTGCATCTGGCGATCGCCGTCGCTCAAGATGTAGTTCTCGCGGACGGTTTCATACTGGTAGCCTTCAGCCACTTCCGTTGGCGGCCATAGCGATAACATGTCGGGCTCGAGCGTGCGCGGCGAGTAATTCAAGACGTCCCGCACATAGAACGGGTAATTCTTGATCTGCGTGATGATGGTGGCGCCGATGTGCATGTAAGTCCGCAAGCCACCGATGTGATCGAAGTGCTGGTGCGTGTTCACCAGAAAGCGGATCGGCTTGTTCGGGATCAGCTTGACGATCGCGTCGATGACGGCAAGATTGCGGGCTTCGTCGAGGGGCGCTTCGACGACCGCGATGTAGTCCTTGAATTCGACGGCAACGCTGTGATGCGTGCCGCCGGCCATCAGGTAAACGCCGTCCGCGAGCTTTTGCGAAGTGACGGTGACCGGAAAGCTGGCTTGGCGTACGGCCGGGGGCACAGGCAAGGCGGGGCAGGCGTTCGCCGTGATTTTGTCGAATGTGCCGCCAAAGCCGTTGTGGCCGGCGGTGACGGTTTGCGCGCCGAAGTTATCGTCCCAGCCGTCGTGATGATGCCAGAGCGTGGGAAAGCGGATGCCGTGGCCTAAGTCCTGATAGGTTTCGTTGGTGAACTCGTGCTCGTAGTTCATGTCGCCCAAGACCGGGTCCGGCACCCAAGTGTGGATGCGTTGGAGTAAGTGCTCTTTATTGATCGTGGCGTCAACGCGGTACTTACCGAGCACAGTGATCGAGACGACGTGCATCTTCTCGGGAATCGTGGTGTGGCCGTCGCGGCCGGACTCACCTAACTCCCAACGCCAGACAGCCTTGGGATTGGCGCCCGGCAGGCGGGCTGCTTTGAGGAATCCGTGCGGATTCATCCAGAGGTCGAGTTGCCAGCGTTCGGCATCGCGCGGCGGCGCGGCGACAGGCGCGCCCTGCCGACCGTCCTGATGCCACGCCTGTCGACCATTGACGGCGAAGGCTTGATGCGCGTGCTGCTGCAGCGGCGTTCCACCGAGCCAACCGGAGCCATACTTCCAGGACGCGGGATTGCGGCCGGGCGGACGATCGAACTCCTCGATCGAGGTCTGCGCCTCCCAGTTCATCGTGCGCCGGTAGTTGGTCAGCGGGTCCAGGCGGGGCCAGTCAACGTTCCAGCCGGACTCTTTCTGCTGCCCAACGGCGCCGGCGTAACCGGTGCCGGCGATGGTGACGCAACGAAGTTGTTTGGCGCCGATGGCTTGTTCCGCGGCGCGGAGGATCGGCTCCGGGTCAACATAACCGGGAGCGAATTGCGCAGCGGCGGGCAAGGCTGCCAGGACGAGCAGGGTCCACTTCATGAGCAGCCATTCTATGTCAACCAGCTGTTTAGTGCTCTGGAATTTCGCAGACCGGATAGGCGGCCAGCATGCCGCCGCCCTTGAAGCCGAGCGTCTCACTCAGGCCGATCTGCGAGGTGAAGTAGCCATCGCAGGTAAGGTTCTTCACGAGTTGGAAGAAACGCTCCGGCATGGTTTTCACGCGGCCATGATCGACGACCTCTGAGAGCGGCGTCAGCAAAGCGACGCGGGCCTGAGCGTCGGCCTGGGAGAAGCCTTTCTCGTCAAGCCAAGCGAGGCCGGAACGCATCAACTTGCGATGCTCGGGGTTCGCGTCGACCACCAAGTCAATGAAGCCGGGCACGCCGGCTTTCGAAGCGCCGGGCGTATCCGTATCTGGAATGATGACGTCGGTCAGCGTGCTGAGCAAGGCGAACTCGGACTCGGTGAAGAACTTACGCGGCCCGGTGGACGCTTGCTTGCCGGGAGCATGCGCGGCGTGCGCGTCGGCATGCTGACCGTAGAGTTCGTTGCCCGAATGCGGGAAGGTGCAGGTGGCGGTGATGGCGCCAATGATCTTGAGGGTGTCGCGACGTTCGGGCATTAGAGTTCGCCTTTCTTGAGGCGGCCGGCCAGGTGCTCCGCGGTGCGGGCGGCCAGCGCCATCATGGTGTGCGTAGGATTTTTTTCCGAGGCCGAAGGGAAGACGCTGCCATCGACGACATAAAGATTGTCGACGTCGTGCGTGCGGCAGTTCCGGTCGACGACGCTGGTTTTGGGATCGCTGCCCATGCGCGCGCCGCCCAATTCGTGATTGGGCATCGGCTGAGAGTTGACGTTCAGGATCTCGCCGCCGGAGGCGCGCACGATCTCTTTGCCCCAACTGGTCATGTCGTTGAAGAGCCGCCAGTCGTTGTCGCTCCAGAACAGGTCGCGACGGACTTCGGGCAGGCCCCACTGATCGAGCTTCGATTCATCGAGGAAGATGCGGCTGCGGCCATCGGGAATCTTTTCGCCGTAAGGCGACCACACCACGTAAGCGGGATAGGCTTCTTTCACGGCGTTCTTCAAGCTGGCGCCGAAACCATTGAAGCGGCGCGCCCAGCCGATGCTGCGGCGATTCTGATAGCCGAACTGGGCGCCGAAGCTGCGGGCATAGGGACGCGTGCGGGTGTGCATGAAGGAAGGCTGATAGGCGTGGTCGAGGAAGCCGTCGTCGGCGGTGACCGGCTTGCCCTTCAGCTTCGTGAGTAGGAACTCAATGCCGCCGGTGAAGTGCGGAATGAAGTGCTCGCCGACTTGTCCGCTCGAGTTGGCCAAGCCCTTGGGATAGAGGCGCGACTTCGACATCTGCAGCAGGCCGACGCTTTGCACGCAAGCGCAGGAGACGACGACGGCGCGGCCGCGAATCTCGTTCTGCTTCTTCGTGACGCGGTCAATGATGGCTACGCCGGTGACTTTGTTTTCGTTCGAGATCATCACCTCGCGAGCAATGCTGTCGGTGAACAGGGTGAGCTTGCCCTGGCGCATGGCGGGAATGATGTGAACGTCGTAGGAGTTGTACTTGGCCACCACGTCGCAGCCGGCCATGCAGTTGCCGCAGAAGTGGCAGGCGGGGCGGCCGGTGCGGGCTTTGGTGAGCGTAGCTTTGCGAACGTGGATCACTTTGACGCCGAGACTGGCGGCGCCGCGCTGAAGGAGCACGTCGCTGCACTTCATGGGAGCCGGCGGCAGGAAGATGCCATCGGGAAGGTCGGTGAGGCCGTCGAGGTTGCCGCAGACGCCGACTTCGCGTTCGATGCTGTCATAGTGTGGGGCCATATCGGCGTAGTCGATGGGCCAGTTTTCGCCGGCGCCGTCGTCCCAATCTTTGCCTTTGAAGTCGCGTTGCGAGAAGCGCCAGGCGACGGCGTTCCAGGTTTGCGACTTGCCACCGGCACCGCGCGTGCGCTGGGTATCCATGCCGGGCTTGCCGGGCTTCATGGTGGGGATGTGGCGATTGGCGTACTCATACGGCATGGCATGGGTGTTGAAGTCCGTGCGCGTGTTGAGCTTGGGACCACCTTCCACCAGAGCGACGTCGACGCCCTGGCGGGCGAGCCGAGCCGCGAGCGTGCCGCCGGAGGCGCCGGAACCGACGACGACGACATCAAAGACCTTCTGTTGCGACATTCAGTGTAGGTGTATCACACGCGGCGTCTCTGCGAGAATATGACAGTGAAGTTGCTCGTTCTACTCGCGCTCACCGCCCTTCCGATGGCCGCGCAAACGCCCAAGCCCGTGGCTTTGGATAAGCCGGCGCTCGAGAGCTATCTGCGTCATTTGATGCCTTATCCCGCCGAGGTGAAGATCGAAGTCGGCGACCCGAAACCCAGTAGCCTGCCCGGCTTCTCGCAGGTCCGCGTGCTGGCGTCGATGGGCAGCCGTTTCAAGGAGCACCTGTTCGAAGTGGCGCCGGATGGCAAGCGCTTCTTCGAGGCCGAAATCCACGAGCTGGGCAAGAATCCGTTTGCCGACAATCTGGCGAAGCTCAAGACCGACGGACAGCCGATGCTGGGGACGCCCGGCGCGCCGGTGACGCTGGTGCTCTTCAGCGACTTCCAGTGCCAATACTGCCGGGAGCAATCGCGCATTCTGCGGCAGGAGCTACTGAAGGCCTATCCGAAGGAAGTGCGGCTCTATTTCAAGGACTATCCGCTCGAGCAGATTCATCCGTGGGCGCGCACGGCGGCGCTCGCAGCGCGGTGCGCGATGCAGCAAAAGCCGGAAGCGTTCTGGGACTATCACGACTACGTTTTCGATAAACAGGCCGAGTTCAAGCCGGAGAATGTGCGCGAGAAGTCGGTCGCCTGGGCGACGGGCAAGGGTCTGGATGCAGCGAAGTTTTCCACCTGCCTGGAGAGCAAGGCGCCCGACAAGGAAATCTCGCGCAACGTGCTCGACGGCCGCGAAGTGGGCGTGAACTCGACGCCGATGCTGTTCATCAACGGCCGGCGCGTCAGCGGAGTGCTGGAATGGACGAGCCTGAAAATGCTGATCGACCTCGAGCTCGACTACGCCCGGCTGCACTCGGCTCCCGACGCCGCCTGTTGCAGCGTTGAATTGCCGTCGCCCTTCACCCCAAAAAAGAAATAAGCATGCGAATCATCCTGGTTACTCTGTTGGCTCTGCCGGCCTTCGGCGCCAACAATCTGGTCAGCGCCGAACACTATCTCGAGAACATCAAGTACCTGGCGTCGCCCGAATTGAAGGGGCGCGCGACGGGCACGCCGGAGATTGAGAAGGCGGCACGCTACATCGCGGGACGGTTTGAGAAGTTCGGCCTGGTGCCGGCGCCGGGCACCAAGAGCTATCTGCAGCCGTACAAGATCAACACTTCGTCGAAGTTGGGCAGCCACAATGAGCTCTCCTTTACCCTGAAGGGCAAGCGCCGCTCGTTGAAGCATGGCGAGGACTTTTCTTCGTTCTATTTTTCGGGAAGCGGCCGCGTGACGGGTCCGGTGGTGTTTGCTGGGTACGGCATCACGGCGCCCGAATATGGCTACGACGATTATGCCGGCGTCGATGTGAAGGACAAGATCGTCCTGGTGCTGCGCCGCGAGCCGCAGGAGAAGGACGCGCAGAGTAAGTGGAACGGCAGCGAGATCACTAGCCACGGCTCGTTTGAGGCGAAGGCGGTGAACGCCAAGCTGCACGGGGCGCGCGGTCTGATTCTCATCAACAACGTGGTGACCAATCCGGGTGAGGCGGGCGAGCTGTACGGCTTTAGCCGCATGACGGGTCCGGATGACGTGGGTATTCCGTACGTGCAGATGAAGGCGCCCTTCGCGAACGACTGGTTCACCGAGGCCGGCAAGTCCTTGCGCGAAATCGTCGAGGGCATCGATGGCGACCTGAAGCCACGTTCGTTCGCGTTCCCCCAAACCGTACGGGTGGACCTGCAGGCGGACGTGCAGCGTGTGATGAAGGACGCCTACAACGTGATCGGCTACTGGCCGGGCGAGACCAGCGAATATGTCATCGTCGGCGCGCATTATGACCATCTGGGGCTGGGCGAAGTCTTTTCGCTGGCGCCCTCCGAGGTGGGCAAGGTGCACCCCGGCGCCGACGATAACGCTTCCGGCACGTCGGGGGTGATTGAGCTGGCGCGGCTGATCACGTCGCAGGGCAAGCGGAAGCGCGGCGTGCTGTTCATGACGTACTCGGGCGAGGAGTTGGGGCTGATCGGCTCGAACTACTATGCGAATCATCCGCTGTTGCCCAATGACCAGGCGATCGCGATGATCAACATGGACATGATTGGACGGGCTAAGGACGGCCGGCTGATCGTCGGAGGTGCGGCAACCGGGTCCAACCTGACTGAGATGCTGAGGGGACTCGCCAAGAAGCACCCCGACCTGCAGGTGGATCTGACCGAACCTTCGGGCATCGGCGGCAGCGATCACAGTTCGTTTACGGCCGAGGGGATTCCGGCGCTCTTCTTCTTCAGCGGGTTGCACGCCGACTATCACAAGCCTTCCGACACCTGGGATCGGATCGATGTGCCGAACGCGCAGCGCGTGCTGGCGCTGGTGGCCGACACGCTCGTCACGCTGACCGACGAGCCGGGGCGGCCGACCTATGTCAAGGCGCCGCCACAGCCGAGTGGTGTGGCCAGCAACGGGACGAGCAATTCGGGATATGGGCCGTACTTCGGGTCGATTCCGGATATGGCGTCCAAGGAAAAAGGGGTGAAGTTTTCCGACATCCGGGGCGGATCACCGGCAGCCAAGGGCGGACTGCAAGCCGGTGATATCATGATTGAGTTCGACGGGAAGAAAGTCGACAATCTCTACGACTATACTTATCTGTTGCGACAGAGGAAGCCGGGAGACGTGGTGCTCGTCAAATATATAAGAAAGGGTCAGACTCAGGAGACCACGGTCACACTGGAACAAAGAAAGTGACAATCGCGGTTAATGTTTGCCCGCGGCCACGACGATAACCCTCTCAGAGTCCTGGCATGGCCGTAATGACACCCAAGTCCGACACAGCAACCTGGCGGTTACCGCCACTCATTCTTCACCCGTTCGCCGAGACGTCCGGTCCCGACAAACTGGTGGAAAGCTCACGTGCCAGCCTCATGCTTCAGGGGTTGCTTCCCCAGGGTGAATTGAGCCGGGAAGATCTCGACAAGCGCCTGCTCGACGGCCGCTATTGCGAGATCCGGATGCTGTTCTACGTCGGCAAAGACCTGTTGCGTTGGATTGAGCAATGTCAGGAGATCGTGAGCCGGGAGGAAGTCCTCCGGCGGGCGGGCTTTTGCTATCAGAGCTTTGCGGCCCTAATTGTAGAGGAGCCGCCCAAGCCGGTCCGCGAGAAGCTGAAAAAGTGGGGCGTAGCTGACTACAAGTCGATCTTCTCTCGTGCTTTGGGCTTGAACGCGGTCTTCGTCGAGGTTCCCGAACGTCATGAACTGACGGACGAGTTCATCCGCCACTACTACCGCTACGCCGATCAGCTGTTCGCCTGCCGCCAGCTTATGTGGAGCTTCGGCGACGTGCGTCCTTCGCAATTCGACTTCGACCTGTACGCTTCGGGTGAGTATTCGCGGATGCTCGAACGCCAGTGGCAGGATGGCGAACAGCACGACGAAGGCGACGACTAGAGCGCTGTTCCCCCGTTCGGCAGCCGCCGACGTAAGAAATGAACGCGCTGATTCATCGGCAGCGCCTTCCAACGACGAATCATGTCGCGGATGGCGAGTTCGTTTTCCGCTTGCACCGCCTTCAGTTCGGCGGCGCGACTAAACTTTTTAGTCTTCTTCTTCAAGCGCCTTCTCCAGGAGGGCCAGCACGGCTTGGTCCTGCGGACGATTGGCCGCCCGCTTACTTTTCACGATATCCGAGAGCGAGGCAACCATCAGGGGACGCCCGCCAAAGTCGACGGTGGTCGCCCGGCCTCGCAAGCCTTCATAAGACCGGATGCCGTGAATCGAGCCCATGAAATCCACTTGCAGCGAAAGGTCGTCGCGGGTGAGCCGGTAGAGCTTCGAGACGGGGTAGTAGGGCCGGAGAATCGTCGCGTCGAGCCCATCGGCTAATTGCTTAAGCTTGGTGACATTTCGTGGTGTCGGACGAAAGAAAAAGTCGACGTCGACCGTGGTGACGGGAACGCCCTGTAACGCTGCGGCAGCGTTGCCGATCATGACGGCGTCGAGACCAAGTTCGGCAAGCAGTTTGGCGAGCCTTTCCAACAAAGGGGCAGCGGACACCTTACACCAACTTCTTCAGCAGCACGAGTTGACCGGCATGGTAGAGGTGATGCTGCACGATGCCGTGCAACAGGTGATAAACCACCTGCTCGCGGGGCTGGAGCACGAAGTCGAGTTCGGTATCGGACATGCCGTCGATGTGGGAGGCCAGGCGATCGCTGGCGGCGAAGAAGCGCTCCTGGTCGGCGTTCCAATCTCCGGGCTCGGGAAAGTTCTCCGCGTCGCCGATCGGCCGGATCTCGCCTTTGACGATCCGCTCGAGGGCAATTTCAGCCCAAGCGGCCATGTGCAGCACCAACTCATGAATGGAATGCGCCCGGGCTATGGGGTGCTGGGCGGCTTGCTGCGCGGTGACGCCGGCCAAAATCTCGGCGACACTCTCGCCGTGCCAGGCGGGTCCGCGAACGGCGCGCCGCAACTGGTCGGCAATGCGTTTGGCCTCGCTCATGGAGCCATTCTCCCATCAGTCAAGGACGACGAGTTTCCAGGCGCCATCGCGGAGGGCGAACTGCGCGCGGGGGGTGATCGGCGAGCGCACGGACTGTGCGGCGACAAAGCCTTCCTGGCCCGCGAAGGTGCGGATGCGCACCCAGTCGAAGCTGCCTTGCGGCGCGGCGCCTAAGCGCTGCACCACCTCAAAAGCGACAGTCGCCACGACGGCTGAGTCACGAGAGGCGGCGGCGTGCACCGGCACCACGTCGCGCACAACGACCAAATGCCGCCGCGGGTCCAGGTCGCGGGGGAACTTCCAGGCGTAATAGGGCGAGACGAAGATCTTCGGATGCATCTGCTCAAAGCCGATGTCGAGCATGTCGGTGAGCACCGTCCACATCGGCGCGTCGGCCGCTTCCGGGTGCCAGCGTTCGACAAACAGGCTCCAGCCCTCGTCTTTGTCCTTGGGGCCGGTGACGACCTTCTCGTCGACGAGCTTCTTGAGCGCCTTGAGGTCTCGCTTGATGACGGCCTTTTCGAGCCGTACGGTGAAGCGGCGGAAGTCGTCCGAGCGCTGGCGGTCGTCGATGGGATAGAGCCGTACGGGGCCGTCCGCGGCGAGCAGCGTCACAATCAGAGCCCAGGACAGCATGGGCCGAGTCTACCAGACCCGGGAACTGCTACAATAAAAACGTATCTACGCCCGAGGGTGGTGAGTTTTTTGGCAGAAGTTAATCTGCAAGATGGCGAAACATTAGAAAGCGCATTGCGCCGCTTTAAGCGCAAAGTACAGCAAGAAGACATCATCAAGGAGATCAAGAAGCACTCCTATTACCTGAAGCCCGGCGAAAAGAAGCGGGTGAAGCAGGCTCTTGCTCGCAAGCGTAACCGCAAAAAGAACCGTCAGAAAGACGCGGAATAAACCGAAGGCGCCCTTACCGGGGCGCCTTTTTCTGTTTGGAGGGAGCAGCTTCCTGCGCGTGGTACCGTTTCCAGGCCAGAAAGCCAATCAGTGTCTTGCCGTCGTTCATGCGGCCGCTGGCGATCAGTTCGTCGATCTCCGTCCAGGGGAACCAGCGCGTGACGATGCGTTCGTCATCCATCCATTGACTCTCGCCTTGCTGGAGGTCGGTCGCCAGATACAGGTTCATCTTCTCTTCGAGGAAGCCGGGGCTGGGCCAATAGGTGGCGAGCTTCACCCAGCTCTTCGCCCGCAGACCAGTCTCTTCCTTCAACTCCCTCTTCGCCGCGCCTAACGCCGTTTCGCCGTCATCGATCTTCCCGGCCGGCAACTCCCACAAACGGCGCTGCGCCGGCAAACGATACTGCTGCACCAGCAGGATTTGTCCGGCCGCATCGACGGGCATCACGACAGCCGAGCCATTGTGACGCACGACGTTCCGGCGAATCTCGAAGCCATCCTTATCGACAGCGACATCTTCGGTGACGCGGAACAAGCCGTTCTTCAACCGCTCCACGGAGGAAATGATCTTCATCAGCGTTATTGTCTCAAGCCGGACGGGCGATCAGCGGAGGGCCACAAGGGGGCGCCAGCGCATAGCCTCCCCCCGCCCAGGGTCCGGAGCAATCGAGAAGCAGCCGCTGAGCCTGACACTCGCGATGCAGGCGGGCGGCCTCATCGAGGAACTTGCCGCGTTGGGTGCGCCGCACCAGGAAGGACCAGGACGCCACCCGCTGGCGGCGGTTCCAGATGGCGACGCGACGGTCCATCACGGCTTCGGCGTAGCGGCACAGCCGTTCTTTGAGCTGGCCAACACTCTCGACCTTCGCGCGCCGGCCGGCCCGCTCGACATCGATCCAGAATTCCTGCCGCTCGCGGAACAGATGGAGTTGCGCTTCGAGGACGTCGACGTGGTGTTCGAGATAGGCGACCACGTCTTCTTCGGTCTCCAGCACCGAGCAGAAGGCAGCGGGGACCAGGTCGGTTTGGCGCGCCACGGTGGCGAGGACGGTCTCGTAGCCCGCGGAGCGCTGGTCAACCCACAGACGGTCCATCAGGCGATAGGGAGTGAAGGCGGGGTCGTACTCTTCGTTCGGCACCTGACTCACCACGGCCGCCAGCCCCGCCGCGCAGATCGCGTAGGGAGGAAAAACCGGAAAGACGCTGTGCGCGGGCAATAGCGGCAGTTGGGCGCCGGAGGTGATGCAGTAAAGAAAGAGCACCTCACCGTCTATTCGGTGGAGCGCGTGCTTTGCTTTAAAGCGCTTCGATTTGCGACACTTCCGCCGTCGCCAGGACGTCCGCCGGCTTCGGCACGCCCCGCCCGGCGAAGCGAATCTGGCCGGACTTGCCGACCAGGTAGACGGAACGCCGCACGATGAGTCCCTGCGATCCGTAAAGCCGAGCCACCTGCTGTCCGTCGTCCACCAGCAGGGGAAACGGGAGTTGGAACTTCTGGCGAAAGGTTTGGTGACTGTCGGCCGAGCCCGGGTTGACGCCGAACACGACCGTATCTACCGCGGCAGCGGCGGCCCAGGAGTCGCGAAACTCACACAGCTGCTTCGTGCAGAGCGACGTATCGTCTTTGGGGTAAAAAATCAGGACAACGTTCTTCCGGCCGCGGAACTCAGCCAGGGTTACGGAGCGGCCGTCGTCCGTCCGCAGACGGAAGTCGGGCGCGGCCGAACCGACGGAGAGTGGAGCGCCCAGCAGCCAATCGAACATGCTTGATGCTAGCTCACAAACGCCAGCACTTTTTTGCGAATGCGTTCGGCGTGCTTGCGGTCGGCGGTGACCACCAGGACGGTATCGTCGCCGGCGACCGTCCCCACCACGTCCGGCCAGCCTTCCTCGTCGATGGCCCGAGCCACCGAGGCGGCATGCGCGGCGGGCGTCTTCAGGACCACCAGGTTCTGAGCCACCCGCGCATCGAGCAGTAATTCACCCAGGCCGCTCTTCGAGCGCGCCGGCTGTCCATTCAACTGCTGATAGCCTTGCGCCGTCTTCACCAGTCCCAGGTCGCGAATGTCGCGCGACAAGGTGACCTGGGTCGCTTCGATGCCTTGTGCGCGCAGGCTACGCGCCAGTTCGTCCTGCGTGGCGATCCGCTGACGCGAGATCGCCTTCAAGATTTGTCCCTGGCGGTAGACCTTCGTCATCACGACCTCAACGCAGCCAAGCGTTCGGCGGCTTCGCGCAACGCGCCGGCCACCGCTTGCGGACCCGTGCCCCCGCGAATTTCGCGCGTCTTCATGCCTTCGCGCGGCTTGAGCAGTGCCGCGAACTCGGGCGTCAGGCGAGCGTCGAAGGCAGCTAACGACTCCACGGTCCAATCCGAGGGCTTCTTGCCGTCGCGCGTGCTTTCGAGCACCAGCTTGCCCACCAACTGATGCGACTGATGGAACGGCAGGCCAGCGCGGGAGAGCGCTTCGGCGAGGTCCGTCGCCACCACCCAGCTATCTTCGGCGGCTTGCTCCGGCACGGCCGGCTTCAGCACAACGGTGGAGGCCACCACGGCCGCCATTTCGATCGAACCGACCGTCTGATAAACGGCGTCGAAGAGCGGCTCCTTGTCTTCCTGCAGATCGCGGTTGTAGGTGAGCGGCAGGCCCTTCACGGTCATCGCGAGCGCGCTGTAATCGCCGAAAACGCGGCCGCTTTTGCCGCGGATCAGTTCGAGCGAGTCGGGATTCTTCTTCTGCGGCATCAGCGATGAGCCGCTGGTGACGCCGTCGCCCAGTTCCATCCAGCCGAACTCTTCGCTCGAGTAGAGGATCCAGTCCTCGCTCAAGCGGCTGAGGTGCAGCAGGATGACGTTGGCGGCGTGCAGATAGTCGAGGGCGAAGTCGCGGTCGGCGGAGACGTCCATCGAATTGCGGGTGACGGCGCCGAAGCCCAGATCCTTGGCGATCGCCTCGCGGTCGTGCGGGAAGCCGCTGCCGGCCAGCGCGCCCGAGCCGAGCGGCATCACATTAACACGCGCCCGAGCCTGCGCCAGGCGCTCATAGTCGCGCATGAACATCTCGAAGTAGGCCAGCAAATAATGCGGCCACAGCACGGCCTGCGCGCGGCGCAGATGAGTGTAGCCGGGGATGACGGCGTCCGGGTACTTGTTGGCAAGCGTCAGCAACGCGTCCATCAAGCCGATCAGTTGGCTCTGCGTCTCGTCGATCGCCTCGCGCAACCACAGGCGCACGTCCAGCGAGACCTGCTCGTTGCGGCTGCGGCCCGTGTGGATCTTGTCGGCCAGGCCGGCAACTTTGCCTTTCAACTGGCGGATCACCAACGTATGGACGTCTTCGTCCGTGGCCCCTTCGTAGAAAGCCGGAGTCGCGGCTTCGGCACGTAACTCTTCGAAGGCCGCGACGAGCTTGGCGCGTTCGTCCGCGGTCAGGATACCGACGCGTTCGAGTGCGCGAGCAAAGGCCTGTGAACCGCGGATGTCGACGTCGACCAGTTTCTTGTCAAAGTGCAAAGAGCCGGAAAAGCGTTCGAAGACTTCCGAACTACCGGCCTCAAAACGACCGCCCCAGAGCTTCATGCTTCGCGCTGCCCCATCAGCATCAACAGCAGCGCTTTCTGCGCGTGCAGGCGGTTCTCGGCCTGATCGAAGACGGCCGAGCGCTCGTGCTCCATCACGCCGTCCGTGGTTTCTTCGTTGCGCTTGGCCGGCAGGCAATGCAGGAAGATCGCGTTCGAGCGGGCCTGCGAGAAGAGTTCTTCGTTCACGCGATAGGGCATGAAGTCGCGCATGCGCTGTTCGTAGTTGGTTTCTTCGCCCATGCTGAACCAGACGTCGGTGTAGACGCCGTGCGCGTCCTTGACGGCCGCGGACGGATCGTCGGTGACGATGACCTTTGAACCGGTCGCCAGGCTCTCGGCGGCACGCACGATCTCTTGCTTGGGCTCATAGCCTTTGGGCGTGGCGACGGCGATGTCGATGCCCAGGCGGGCGCAGGTGATCATCAGCGAGTGCGCGACGTTGAAGCCGTCGCCGACAAAGGCGAGCTTCAGTCCTTTAACGTCGCCGAAGTGCTGCCGCAGGGTGAAGACATCCGCCAGCGCCTGGCAGGGATGATAACGGTCGCTGAGCGCGTTGATGACGGGCACGCGCGAATAGCGCGCGAGCTCTTCCACGGTTTCCTGATAGAAGGTGCGGGCGACAATGCCATCGCACCAGCGCTCCACGTTGCGCGCCACGTCCTTCACGGGTTCGCGCTCGCCGATGCGGCCCACCTGCACCACCACATCGCCGCCCAACTGCTTGATGGCGAGTTCGAAGGTGAAGCGCGTCCGCAAGGAGGGCTTTTCAAAAAGCAGGCCGAGATACAGCGACGACAGCGCGTGGCGATAGTCGTCGGGGCGGGTCTTCACCTGCTCGGTGAGGTCCAGGAGTTGCGCCGCTTCCTGATTGGTCAGGTCGAGGTCGCTGCGCAAATTCTTGGAGGCAATGCGCGGCCAGGTTACAGTGTTCATGATTCAACGCAGTGAATAATCATTCACTAGTCTGCATAGTTACACATTGCCAAAGGGTGGGTCAACCGGTTGGCTACACTCCGGTTATATGGTCTCGCGCCGACAGTTCTCTGCCCTGGCCGCCCTGCCGGCTTTGGGTGCTTCGAAGCCTCCGCGGGTAGCCGCGATCGTCACCGAGTATCGCCATTGGTCCCACGCCGACGTCATCGTCGGACGGCTGCTCGGCGGCAACTCGGCCAACGGCGTGTGGAGCGCCCCGCGCACCCGCGTCGTTTCTCTCCATACAGCGCAGACGCCCGCCAACGACATGTCGCGCGATCTGGCCGCGCGGCACGGCTTCAAGATCTATCCCACCATTCGCGAGGCGCTTTGCGAAGGCGGCGCGAAGCTTTCGGTGGACGCGATCGTCCTGGTGGGCGAGCACGGCGACTATCCGTTCAACACGCTCGGCCAGCATCTGTATCCGCGCTTCGAGCTCTTCAACGAGATTCTGGACGTGGTGGAGGCGAGTGGCCGCACGGTACCGCTCTTCAGCGACAAGCACCTCTCGTACTCCTGGGACAAGGCGAAGGCGATGTACGACCGCGCGCAGAAACTCAAGGTGCCTTTCATGGCCGGCTCTTCCATCCCGGTGACGATTCGCGAGCCGCGCCTGCAGTATCCGCTCGGCGTGAAGCTGCAATCGGCCTTGGCGCTGGGGTATGGTCCGCAGGACGCTTACGGCTTCCACACGCTCGAAGTCCTGCAGTGCATGGCGGAGCGGCGCGGCGAAACCGGCGTGAAGAGCGTGCAGATGCTCACCGGGCCCTCCGTCTGGAGTTGGCACGAAGGTGCCGGTGCCTGGACCCAGCCGCTGCTCGAAGCGGCGATCGCCCGTTGTCCGTCGAAGACTAACAAGCCGCTCAAGTCCGCGACCGAACCGATGGTGTTCATCGTCAACTACGCCGACGGCTTGCAGGGCGCGGCCTACCTGCTGAACGGCATCGTGGCAGACTGGGCGTTCGCCGGCGTCGCCAACGGGCAGACCGAGTCCTGCTACTTCGGCCTCTCCTCGAAGGGCCGTCCCCTGCCCCATTTCGATGGCCTGGTGAGTTGCATCGACGAGTTCTTCCTCACCCGCAAGCCCACGCATCCGGTGGAGCGGACGCTGCTGACGACGGGCATTCTGGCTGCGGCGTTCGAGTCCAAGGGCAAGCGTCAGGAAGTGGTGCCCACGCCGCAACTGGCGATTCGCTACGACGCGCCGCGCAATCCGTTGATTCAGACGGCTTAGTCGCCGCCGACGATTGGCAAACAGGAGACGAAACCGAACGCATGTTAACGGCATCCAATAGGCATGGGTGAGAAGAAGTTGGTCCTGACGGAAGAACAGATCGAAGCGACGACCGGTGGCGTCACCGGTCCGAAGATCCGCTGCCCGAAGTGCGATTGGCGTCCCCAGGCCAGCGACACCTGGACCTGCGAGTGTGGACATGCCTGGCATACGTTCGATACGGGTGGCGTGTGTCCGGCGTGCATCCACGAATGGACGTCGACGCAGTGCCTGGAGTGCCAGCAGTGGTCGCCGCACTCGAGTTGGTACGACTACGAGTCCTGAGCGCGGCTGATAGAATACGCGCTACATGCGCATCTGGCTACTCCTGAGCTTTTGCTGCCTGGCGAATGCCAATGACCGTTTGCTGACGCTGCTCAAACAAGAGTGCGTCAGTTGTCATTCCGGCGCCCAGGCGCAAGGCGGCCTGTCGATCGATTCGATGGACGCTCTGCGTCGCGGCGGCAAACACGGACCAGCCCTGGAGCCCGGCGCTGCCTCCCGCAGCCTGCTCCTCCAGCACCTCACCGGCGAAAAGACTCCGCGTATGCCTTTGGGCGGTCACGTGACACCGCAATACGTGGCCGACTTGCGCGCCGCCATCGATGCCCTGCCCGCTGCCCCCACCGTCACCCAGCGCGACGCCCATTGGGAATGGCTGCTCAAGGCGCCGGCCAAGGTCGCCGTCCCCACAGTCAAGCAGCCGGCCTGGGTCCGCAATCCGATCGACAATTTCGTCCTGGCGCGGCTGGAGAAGCAGCAGATTGCTCCGGCCGAGGAAGCCTCGCGCCGCGTGCTGTTGCGCCGCCTGTACTTTGACCTGATCGGCGTGCCGCCCACGCCGGAGCAGATGCGCGCTTTCCTGAGCGATGCGGATCCCCAGGCCTACGAGAAAGTCGTCGACCGCCTGCTGGCCGATCCGCGCTACGGCGAGCGTTGGGGGCGGCATTGGCTGGACCTGGTGCGCTATGCCGAATCCGACGGCTTCGCCATCGACGGCGAGCGGCCCACGGCCTGGCGCTATCGCGATTATGTCATCCGCGCCTTCAATCAGGACAAGCCCTACGACCTGTTCGTGCAGGAGCAGATCGCGGGCGACGAGTATCGCGGTAAGAAGGCTTCCCCGCCCTCGGACCGCCTGGTCGCCCTCGGCTTTCTGCGCTTTGCGCCCTGGGAGGCCGACGCCAACTCCAAGAAGCAACTGCGCCAGGACTTCCTCAACGACGTCACCGGCACCGTCGGCAGCGTCTTCCTCGGCATGACCACCGGCTGCGCCCAGTGCCACGACCACAAGTACGACCCGATTCCGCAGAAAGACTACTACCGCCTGCAGGCCTTCTTCGCGGGCACGGCGATCGCCGACCTGCCCGTGGGCTTCGATGATTCCGAGAATCCCAAGGAGATGAAGCGACTGCTGCGCCTGCACGAAGACCAGGCCGAAGCGGCGCAAGCCAAGCTCGACGAGCAGAAGGAAGCCCTAAAACAGCGCTACATGAAATTGTTTGGCGTGAAGGACGACGATGCGAAGCTGAAGTCGTTTCTTGGCAAACTGAACACGCGCAATCTCTTCTTCCTCGAACAAGACTTGCCGTTGGTGAAAGAGCCCGAATGGCGTGAGCCGCTAAAGGCTTACTTCGACACGCGCGACACGATGCAGCGCGAGCAGGAGTTGGCGCGGCGGTATCAGGCGACGGCTTACGCCGTGCGCGACATCGCCCCACCGGCGGCGCCGGAGGTTCCCGACACCTACGTCCTGGCGGGTGGCGATCTGGCCGCCAAAGGCGACAAGGTGGAAGCGGGCTTCCTTTCCTGCGCCAGCGGCGACAGTAAGCCCGCCGAGATTCCGTTTGCCGGCGGCAGCAACGGACGGCGCCTGGCGCTGGCCGAGTGGATTGCCTCTCCCGCCAATCCCTTCACCGCCCGCGTGATCGTGAACCGCCTTTGGCAACGTCATTTCGGCGAAGGGCTAGTCCGCACGCCGAGCGACTTCGGCAAGAACGGTGAGCCGCCCACGCACCCGGAATTGCTCGACTGGCTCGCCGTCCAACTGACGGAGAAGCAATGGAGCCTGAAGGCGATGCACAAGCTGATGCTCACCTCCGCCACCTACCGTCAGGCGAGCCGTCATCCCGAGCAGGACAAGCTCCAGGCTGCCGACCCGGGCAATCGCCTGCTGTGGCGGATGAACTGGCAACGATTGGACGCCGAGGCGCTGCGCGATTCGATCCTCGCGGTGAGCGGTCAGTTGAATCCAGCCGCCGGCGGTCCGCCCGTCCTGTTCAACGTACCCGACGACGTCGCGCAAGGCTTCGAGTTCTTCAAATGGTTCCCCAGTCCGGACGAAGAACAACGGCGCCGCAGCGTCTATCTAATTCAACGGCGCAGCGTCCTGTTCCCGATGGCGGAGACATTCGACGCTCCCAACCTGAGCACGTCGTGCTCGCGCCGTCTCAGCACGATCGTCGCGCCGCAGGCGCTCACGCTGCTGAACGGCGTCATCACCCGACAGGCTTCCGCGGCCTTGGCCGCGCGGCTCGAAACCGTGGCCGATCCGGTGAACGAAGCTTTCTGGCTCGCCCTCGGACGGGCCCCCACTGACTCGGAACGCGCGCAGGCCGAACGGCTGCGTCAGCAACCTGGCGGCCTCACCTCACTCGGCGCGGTGCTCATGAATCTGAACGAATTTCTGTACGTGGAGTAGCTCACAATGAACCGGCGTAATTTTCTTACCCAAGGCGCATTCGGACTCAGCACCGCGGCGGTGAGCGACCTCCTCGCCGCCGAATCCGGCCAAAAGCCACATCATGCGCCCAAAGCCGATGCCTGCATCTTCCTGGCCATGCTCGGCGGCGTCAGCCAGGTAGACACCTTCGATCCCAAGCCGAAGCTCGCCGAGTTGAACGGCCAGATCATGGATTGGAGCAAAGAGAAGAAGACGGACCAGCCGAATCTTTTCGCCAAGCCGCGCAAGTTCGTCGCCAGCCCCTTCAAGTTCGCGCGCTACGGCCAGTGCGGCCGCGAAGTTTCCGAACTGCTGCCGCATACGGCGCAGCACGTCGATGACCTCGCGATCGTCCGCAGCGTGCAATCCGACAACGGCAACCACCCCGCGGCCGTCTTCCAGATGAACACCGGCTTCATCATCCCCGGCAATCCTTCGGTCGGCGCCTGGGTGACTTACGGTTTAGGCTCCGCCAACCGCAATCTGCCGTCGTTCGTCGCCATGCCGGACTTCCGCTCCATCCCCTTCAGCGGCGCCCAGCAATGGGGCAGCGGCTATCTGCCGGCCGAGTATCAAGGCACCGTGCTGCGCGCAGCCAGCGAGCCGATCCGCGATCTCGCCTCACCCGCCGGGCTCGCGCCGGACCTGATGAAGGCCGAACGCGAAGCCCTGCGCAATCTGAACGCCGAGTACGGCAAGCTGCGCCCGGACAATCCAGACCTGCAAGCGCGCCTGGATTCCTACGAACTCGCCTACCGCATGCAGCTCGAGGTGCCACGTGTGCTCTCGATCGATCAGGAGCCCGAGTCGATCAAAGAGATGTACGGCTTGAACAATCCGGTGACGGCCTCCTTCGGTCGGCGCTGCCTGATGGCCCGCAAGCTGGTGGAAGCCGGCGTGCGCTTCGTGGAAGTCTTCACGCCTTCGCAAAGCTGGGACGCGCACGGCGACATCCGCAGGAATCACGAGAAGAACGCGCGCGAGACAGACCAGCCGATCGCCGCGCTGTTGAAAGACCTGAAGCAACGCGGCCTGTTGCCGCGCACGCTGGTCGTCTACATGGGTGAATTCGGCCGCACACCCGATACGCCCGCTGACCAGGAAACGCCCGGCCGCGACCACAACACGCGCGCCCAAAGCATGTGGTTTGCCGGCGGCGGCACTCAAGGCGGCAGCATCATCGGGCAAACCGACGACATCGGCCATAAAGCCGTCGAGAACATTTATCACATGCACGACGTCCACGCGACGATCCTGCATCAGATGGGCTTGAACGACCTGCGCCTCACCTACTACTTCGCCGGCCGCAATCGCCGCCTGACGGACCTGGGCGGCAAGCTGATCAAAGAAGTGCTCGCCTAGGACTTGACGGCCTCACGGGCCATGTCCGACGCGCCGAACTCCGCCAGAAAGCGGTCGCGATTGGCCTTCACTCGGCCCGCATCGCGCTGGTTCCAGTCGTAGAAGCCTTTGCCGGCCTTCACGCCCAACTCGCCTGCGGCGATCTTGTCGAGCAGAATCTGCGGCGTCTCACGGCTGCTGTTGAGGTCGGTGAGCGCGTTCGAGAGGACGGCCTGAATCAGATCCAGCCCGACGAAGTCCATGTGTTCGAAGCTCGCATATACCGGCAGGCGCAGTCCGAAGCCGGTCTTGATAGCGAGGTCCACTTGCTCCGGGTCGGCAATGCCTTCCTGCACGATGTGGAGCGCCTCGCGCATCACGGCCATCTGCAGACGGTTGCCGAGTTGCCCGGGCCGGTCTTTCTTCACCATCACGGCTGTCTTGCCGCATTGCACCAGCAGGTCGCGCACCGCGGTCGCCATCTCTACACTGGTGCGCTCGCCGCACACCACTTCCACCAGGGGCATCAGCGCCGGCGGATTCCAGAAATGCGTCGTCAGCACGCGCTCCGGATGACGGCATAAGGACTGTATCTCGGTGACGCTGAGCCCGGACGTGTTCGTGCAGAGCGCCGCGTGCACGGGCGCCACCGCATCCAGATGGGCTAACAGCTTCTTCTTGAAGTCCATGTCCTCGGGTGCGGACTCAATCAGCAGGTCGATACCCGCCACCACCTTGTCCACGTCGGTCGAGCATTCGATGCGCCCGGCGTGCTCGGGTCCGGCGGCTTGCCGAGCCTTGGCCAGCCCGGCTTCGGCGGAGTCGGCGTGGCGGCTTAAGAGAGTGACTTCCAGGCCCCCTTGGGCTAAGGTGGCGGCGATTCCAGGGCCCATCATCCCGGTTCCCATGACGGCTGCTTTACGGATAGGTGGCATTTGGCCAGTGTATCGTCGCGCGGCTCAACATCGACGCTGATGAACCGATATGGCCCAGTAAGAGAGCAGAAGATCGCCGGCTATGTCCTACCCCAAATTTATTTCGACCTCATCCGCCCAGCCGGCGCTCGCTCCCGCGGACGGCGACTCGGTCGTGCACCTGTTGCACTTGGAACTGGCCGAAGCCCATCGGGAAATCAATCGCCTGCATGAGGCCCAAATGCACCAACAGCACACGCTCGAACAGGTTCAGCAGCAACTGCTTTGCTACGCCCGCGACCTGAAGAACAACTACAGCCGGGAGCGCGCCCTGGTGGACGGCGAGCACCGAGCACTAATGGCGGAGCGCCAGATGATGGCCGATCTCGAGTCGTCGTATGTCGACACGCTGATGCGTCTGGTGCATGCCTCCGCCTTTCGCGACCTCGAGACCGGCGCGCACATCCAGCGCATCGGCCTCTATTCGTCGTTACTGGCGTTGGAGTATGGCATGAGCATCGACGTCGCGGAATGTCTGCTGAAGGCCGCGCCCATGCACGACGTCGGCAAACTGGGCGTGCCGGATTCGGTATTGAACAAGCCGGGTCCGCTGTCGCCGGCCGAGTGGGAACTGATGAAACGGCACTGTGAACTGGGCGCGCAATTGCTTTCAGGGTCGCCCTCGCTGCTCTTGCAAACGGCTGAGCGTATTGCCTGGAGCCATCACGAACGCTTCGACGGCACCGGTTATCCGCGTCGCCTGCGCGGCACCGACATTCCGATCGAAGCGCGGATTGTCTCGATTGCCGACGTCTACGATGCGCTGCGCAGTCCGCGGCCCTACAAGCCGGCCTTGCCTCACAGTGAAGCGAGCCGCATCCTGCTGCATGGCGATCGCCGGACACGGCCGGAACATTTTGATCCTGAACTGTTGAATGTCTTTCGCCAATGCGGCGACCGCTTCGACGCCATCTACGAGCAGTATTCGGATACCCAAGGCCCGCTGCTCGACGACTCGACCTACCAGGGAGGCTGGTAGTGGCGCGTCGCCCGATCCTGATTGCGGACCGCGATCCCTACGCGCTCGAGCTCTTGCAGGTGACGCTCGAAGACCCTGGCCTTGAAGTGCACTCGGTGAGCGCACCGGCGGATGTCCTCGCCGCGGCCGTCCACACCCTGCCCCACCTGATTCTGCTTGACCGCGGCGTGGGCGGCGCCGACCTCGCCCGTCATCTGCGCACCCAGGAGGCGACGCGGCATATTCCTATCATTCTCCTGAGTCCGCCGGGGCAGGAGCCGTTGGACCCGGCCATGGTGCAATGCCTCACCAAGCCGTTCAGTCCGCTTGAACTGTTGCACCTGGTGAGCGCGCTGCTCGAAAGCTAGGCCGTCCGGCCGCCCAGCACCCGCACCGGCAACAGCAGAACCGCCCGCAGAAGCTCAAACACGCCTTCCACGGCGATCCCCACCAGCCGGAAGGGCAGCGTCAGCACCCACACCAACGGATAGAGCACCAGCGCCATCAGCGCCAGCGGCCAGCAGACCACCAACAACAGGCACCAGAGAAGGAACTTAATCATCACCTTGCTTTACGCAAGCACTGCGGCGAATGTTCCCTTAAGCGCTCAGTTCCCGCACTTCGTCGCTCACGCCGATCAGCGCGCGCTGGGCCATGCCCAGAAACAGGCCGTGCTCGACGATTCCGGGAATGACGGAGAGTTCGCGAGCCAGGGCCTCCGGCTCGCGGATCACGCCGGCGTGGCAATCGAAAATCTCGTTGCCCTGGTCGGTGAGGAAGATACCGCCGGTCTTGGCTTGCCGCAGCTTAGGATTCAGTCCCAAGGCCAGCAGGCGCTGCTCGACGACGGTTCGCGCAAACGGAATCGTTTCTACGGGTAGCGGAAAGCTGCCCAGCACGGGCACCAGTTTGGTGGAGTCGGCAATGATGACCAGCATCTCGCTGGCGGAAGCAACAATCTTTTCGCGGAGCAGTGCCCCGCCCCCACCCTTGATCAAGGCCAGTCCGGGCGCAATTTCGTCAGCGCCGTCGATCGTCAGGTCCACGTGCGTCACGTCGTTCAGTTCCACCAGCGGCACCCCGACTTCGGCCGCCAGCGCCGCCGTCAGAAACGACGTCGGCACGCCCCGCACGCGCCAGCCCTTCTCGCGCACCTTCTCGCCGAGCAGCCGGATCGCGATATTCGCCGTCGACCCGCTCCCCAACCCCAGCGTCATCCCGTCGCGCACCAACTCCACGGCGCGCTGGGCGGCCAACTCTTTTTCGCTCTGCGTTAGTACGTTCAACCCGCCACCCATCTTATCTATTGTTTCACCCGGCGCGGCATGGAAATGTGTTGCCATTCCGCGGCGCGGATACACTTGGCCAGATAGACGATTTGCCCAATGTGGTGAGCGGTGTGGCTAAAGCTGCGCTCAATCGCTTCGATCACCGAGTGAGGCTGCGCCCGAATGGTGACGGTCTTGGTGAGGTCGGCTTCGGTCAAGCTCTCGAGTGCGCCCAGCCAGGTGTCGTAGCCTCGGTTCCACTTGGCCATCAGTTGTTCGCGCGTGGCGTTCTGCGGCTCGAACTCGCCGTCGCGGTCGCGATCCGGCTTTTCGCCATCGGTGGTGAGAAAGTCGGTCCAGCGCGAGATCAGGTTCCCGCCCACGTGCTGCAACAGGATCGCCAACGAGTTCGCCTCGGCATTCGGCTGCCACCCCAGTTCGTCGTCTTTCACCTGCGCTAAGGCCTTTTCCGCCTGGGCCCGGTCCATCGCAATGCGCTTGCGAATCTCCACGAGATACAGCTCACCAACCGTCATGGGTTCATTGTAGCGATTGCGGCTTCGGACGTTGACAGAGGTCCCTGTTTCCAGTGACAATAGTCTTTGCCCACCCACGTGCGGATGTGGCGGAATTGGCAGACGCGCTAGATTCAGGTTCTAGTGAGGGAAACTTCGTGGAGGTTCAAGTCCTCTCATCCGCACCAAATAGAAAACAAACGACTTACCGATTCTCCAGGTCGGTTTTTCTAGCCTTCACACACAAGCCATTCTAACCGTTTTCTAACCGTCCCTGACCTTGTTTAGGATGTTCCCGAGTCCGCTTCCCCCCCAAAAGAGCGCCGTTGGAAGCCAAGGCCGGAAAGCGCCCTGCGCAGAGACCCTAGACCGATTCCCCGATCCGAACCTGCCAGCCCGTCTCACAGCAAATCCACGTCAACGGCAGGTGTTCTCGAACTCTTGACCAGAAAAGAAAATGGCCACCAAGGACGAACCCGGTGGCCTTTGGTCGAATTGACGACTGGCGCTACTTCACTTTGAACTTGGCGACCACCCGGCCATCGAGAACGAGCCTGTTGAGATGAGGGAGACATTCGTCCACGTCCAGGCCATACTCATCCGCCACCTTTTGAACGCTGGTGAGCTTGGTCGCCCCAATACGAACCATCGTCTGGTACAAGTCGTCGGCGGGATCGGTTCCGTCAATCTCGTTCATCACGGCTCGAAGTCGCTTGGCGGCATCCCGGTACCCTTCCTTGGTGGCCAATACGGTGGCTTCGCAGATAGTGTTGAGTAATTCATCGGTCATACTCGAAAGCCTAGACGGTGGTTAGGGCGTTGTCAAGCACTCGTGTGTTCATATCCCGTTTTGTTTGTTACAGATGCAGGAATGTGCAACACGGTTTGACACACGTAACAGACTGTTTTTCTGTCGGAGCAAAAATATGAGCGCCTTCCGCAAACCACCCCCTGCGAGTCTTGTCCGTGAATTCCAGCCCAATATCTGATTTTCTCGGTTCCGTTAGCCAGCAACGCTAGAACACCCTTGGTTGGCCTGTATTGCCTGTAGGACGCAGCGATGGAGCCTTCCACGGCTCTCACACCAGGGGAAACGAAGCAGCCCCACAATCCGGCTGAGGGACTATGGGCCTGGAGGGTTAACCGAAATGTTAGGCCGAGATGTTTTTCAGACTGCGCAGGGCCTCGATGAGCTTCTGCTCCTCAACCGAATTCGCTGATTTCATCTCTGAGATTTTGGCGTTCCGATTGGCTGGCATGGCGACGATTGACACTTCGTGCAGCCAAGCGTCGAGAATGACCCGCACGCCGTCGCTACGCTTCGCCGTCTTGTTCACTACCATGCCGACGCTGATCCCACGGACGGCAGCGCCACGACGAATCAGCGAGTAAAGCTCTGCGGCCTTCGGAACCTCAAGCGCCAACTGTCCGCTAACGTGAAGGCCGTCCGACTGCCATTCGAGAGCACTGATAACGCCAACCACTTCTGCCGGATCATGATTGAACAGCAAGGGCGGTAGCTGGCTCTGGTCCCATTTGATCGAGCCGTTAGCTACCACGTCACCGCCGTAGTCTACGTCATCGGTGCTTGCGATCCCTGTGAAGGTACCGGACTCGTCGATAAACACGTCTTTTCCCGTAAGGGATTTCATTACAAGGAAGGTCATGTGTTGACTCCTGGAAAGGGCACTGTTGTGAGTGCCCCCGTCCGACACATTAGGCGGTCAAGTCACGAATAACCGTGAAAGCGCCAGGATTAAGCACTGCAATATCGAAGCGGCCATAGCACTTAATGTCAACAGCGTGTTTTGCAAACGCATCGCCGCTGACCGTGCTGGCTTCGACGGTGAGTCCTTCACGGATCACGAAACAGACCTGAGAGAAATCGCCGACAAACGCACGGGAGGTCGTATTAGTGATCGGGCTGGCGCTATTGCCGAGATTGATCGGGATCGCAGCCGTCACGAACTTCTGTAGCGTGTTGTAGGAAGGGAAAGGATTCAAAGGCTGGTCCGTCGTTTCGTCCACCAACTGATCGAGAGTCGTATAGTCACGAGGATTCAGGATCAGGGCGTTCGGGACAAAGTTCTTGTCCAGGACCTTTTTGACAGCATTGGAGATCATCGTGCGAGACAGCGGCGCATTGGCACCAAGCTCGACATTTACATTGGCGGTGCCGAAGATACCCTGTGGCTCCTGACCAGTTCCAGAACCCATCAGGGCTGCGTAGTCGAGTTGGAAAGCCATTTGCTTGAGCAGCGATTGTTCAACCAACTGAGCGGCCAGACTTGTATCGTCAAAAAGCTCACGGCTCATACGAACGGTGGAGATGAGCGTCTTCGGCGACCAGTCTACAGAATCAATCGTGATCGTCGAATCGGAAACAGAATCAAGCTGAGCCTTCCATGTGGCGTTCGAGACGTTCGTGACACGAGGAATCTTGCCACCGCTACTCGTTACGGGAAGCAACACTGCGCCAGCCTGAGTGACGACGCTGCGAGGGCGCACAAGTTCGATGGCTTCGTTAGCAATCTCCGGCGCCAAAAGATAGGCTCCTGCCGTGCTGGTCGTCCACTTGCGTTCCAGATCGTCATCCCACTTGCCAGTGACAATACCAACAATGGACTTGCCGAAGCTCGGCTTTAATGCGCTGCCGTAAGCAGAATACGTTCCGCTGGAGATCGGCATTCCTTTTGAGAGCATCCGCACCGGAGTGGAGCTACCTTCCTGGACAGATGACTTCGTGGTGGGACGGTTCTTTTGTGCATTGATTTCCGTGATCTGCGATTGTAGTTCGCTAACCTCGGACTTGATAGATGCGACATTCTCCGAGATATCAGAGATGAGCGAGAGGGCTTCGTCGGTGTGACGCATGGACAGTTATCCGCCGCTTGAGTTGCAAGCGCTCCCGTAGGGCGAACCACAGGAATATGAATCAACTTCCATCATGGTTATCGCTGCCCTACGGGATCACTGATATCTAGGCCGCCACGAATGTCACCGCATCTTACTGGATCGGTGAGTATGGATGATCAAAGAGGTCAACAGGAAACCCATTGCTTGACATCGGCGGCTTCTTGATAGTGAGCTTCTGATTCTGGTGAGTAATAATCCCGCCAACAATGTACTTTTCAAGGAAGTCTCGAATAGTAGCTCTCTTAAAACCATTCTCCATTGCTATTTTGGTAAACTTCTCCTTGGTGATGTCGTGGTTTCGTGCGAGCAAATCGAGTAGTGGCGACTCAGCATTGGCAGCGGCTCGAACAGGAACGCCGTTCACGAAGTCGTACAGAACCTTCCGCACGGTTCCAGTTCTATCCTTGAACGGCGTTACCTCTTGTCGAACGATTCGGCCATCGTAGTCGTGAGTTGCGACAATTTCTAAGCCAACATCAATAGCGCCAACGATTGCAGAAGCGCCACGGCTCGGCGACGTTCCGCTTTTGGTTCCATGATGAATGATGAGCACTGTACTACCCGTATTCACGAGTTGTCGAAGAATACCGTACATCTCTGACATGGCGTTGTTATCGTTCTCATCTGCTCCACGAGGAGTAAATGCAGCCTGCGTATCGAAGATGAACAGCGCTCCCGGCTCTCGCTGCGCAAGCTGAAAGTAGACGCTGCTATCTTGCTCGGTCAGTCTCGGCGGTTCTTGGTATGCTCCGTTCATGTCTCGATTCCACTGTCCCCAATAGCGGAAGTTCTCGGGCAGTGCGCCGCCAAACCGTTGCCGAATGCGTTCTTGTGGTGTAGCTAGGCCGTTGTCACGATCCAAATAGAACACCGGGATGCCTGTCTCTGCGGCATCTTTCGCCCACTTCAAAACAAGCGTGCTTTTGCCTGCTCCTGGCTTGGCTGTAACCTGAATGAGATGGTTTGCCGGAAGTGGTGCGTCGGGTGTCAGCAGGCAGATGTTGACGGTCTCAAGGGACTCAGGCTTCTGGGCGTCCAACATCTGTAGGATTGAATCTACAGTGGTAGGTTCTCTTTTGACGGCTGTTGGCGTGGACATGGTGCTTGCCTCTTGGGATCGTGAATAGGTTTCTTGTTGCGTGTTAATCGCCTGCCGGATCGTGCGGTCTCGGTAGTCCTTCCGCATTCGCCATTTGTCACGTTGAGCCAGGGCCGAGCGACTAAACGCACGCTCGATCAACATAGCATCGTGGTTGAGCCAAAAGGCAAGGTGAACACACAGGGCCATGTCTGCCTCTGAACCGCTTTCGTATTCGCCTGTATCGCCGTCGAGCAAGCGCTTAATGCTGGCGCCTGACTTCGACTTCATGGCGATCTTCAGGCGTTCGTCAATATCAATGGCCTCATCGGATTTGGCCACGTGTAGGAGGGGCGATGGTCTATCCGGTTGAGGAAAGTACTCGTTGTATATGGCCTTGATAATTGCGGTGCGGTCCTCAATCTCTGTCGCTGAGCCTTCAACTACGTTGCCCGTCAGTGCGATGAATCGAGCGCTCTGATAGACTTCGATACCGTCCGTTCTGGTTCGTTCAAAGGTCTCGCTACAGAGAGCAAAAATATGAACACCATCGCCAGAGGCGCTTATCTCGGTCCAGCCATTCACACGGTTGACTAACGACTGAGCACGATCAGTGAGTTGTCCGGTGATTCGATTACGGCTATCGTCCAGGTCGATGCAGCAAAGCGGATGGTCGGTATTGGCGGCTGTGAGAATGACGCCTATTCCCGAGAACGCACCAGTTCGGTAGGCTGCAAGTGCGGTGTCCCAATCAATCAAGTGATCGGGATTAGTTGTGTCTGCTTTGCGTCCGCTTGGCTGGTATGGAATTTTATCCATCTTCGGAGTGCCGTTCGCCTTCACAATCACAGCGCCGTCTTCGTTCACCTTGGGTTCGAGTCGATAGAGCACGAAGAAGTTAGTGTTTTTCAGTGTCTCGGGGATGTTGTCGTAGTTGGTTCCTTGATAGGGAGTATAGATAGTATTGGACATGGATTAATTTCCTGCGTTGTGTGACATTCGGCCTCGTTTCTTCGGAAGCGGGGCCTTTTGTTCTTTTGGGCGCTCTTATTCGGCCTTGTCCACAGAGAAGGGCACGGTGTTGAGTCGGACAGCGAAGGCATCGAGGTCGGCCTCAGCGACTCGATAGCGAAGGCCGAGCTTCGTGGCCTTGAGCCGACCTGTGGTGATCCAGTAGCGAACCGTAGTGGTGTGGACTCGGTAGCGTGCCGCAACCTCGGGCACGGAGAGGTATCGAAGATGGGTTGGCGGATTCGTAATCGTCATGCCCATATCTATACAGGCCGTTATCTACGCTGTCGTCTCTGTTCTTGAGTCTGCGGCGAGATTCCGGCGAGATCGTGTTCTGGTTGGCTTTTAGAACTTCGGCGAGATTCCGGCGAACTTCGGCGAGTTCTCTATAAGTTGTTGATTACCATAGTGAAACCTCGGCGAGTTCTCGGCGAAACCACAGTAGGGATCAAATCGCCAAGTTCGCCGCCGTTTCTATTTCATAGAACGGCGGACGGCGAGATCGTAGGAAAAACCTTTGGAACAAGAGTTGGAAAACGGTCTCGCCTACTGTGGAATAACGTAAGAAACGGTTCGCCAACGGCTCATGCCTTCGCCGAAACAAGACGTATCTTTCGTAATGCCAAGGAATCCTGGAGTTCGGGGCTTCGCCCCCGGCTTCGCCGCTCTCTGGTGATCCGGGGCTCCCAAAGATAGTCTTTAAGGAACTCTTAGAGGGTCTCTTTCGTTTCAACTCAGATTGTACCGACAAATCGAGAATACGCAACTCCGGCAGATACGTCTTTCGGTCGCTCCGTTGGACCAGAAAGGCGTTCGTAGATATTCCTCATGACAACGACGTTCAACGCCATCTTCTACTGTCATCTTGACTCGTTCCTAGCCGCCAGAGAGAACCCAACCCAGGACAGGGCCTTGCTCGACAGTGCCATCGACGGACACAAGATGAGGGACTATCCGGCCTTGAGGCACATCAGCACGAGTCACCTTCCAGCGGTGCGGAGAAAGCTCCTGTTGGCGTTCAAAGAATACTTGCAGGCGGTCGGCATCAACTCGCTCTCAGACATCGTTCGCTGACACGGAGCAGAAGATGCCACCGAAGAATGCCCCTAAATGACGAGGATTAGCCGGGAGTCAGCATTGAATCGTGTCTATCGGCGCTCGAAAGACGTGTCTACTCAGCGGCGACCGATGCTACGATGGCGCTCATGCGGTATTCACTGTTGGCCGTTGTAATCTGCTGCTGCGGTCTCTTTGCGCAGCAACCAGAAAAGAAGGTCAAGACTGCGGAAATCGGCGGGGAGCGGATTCCCTACGTCATTGCGCTCCCTGGTGGCGTCGTTAAGATTGACGCAGAGTCGCTGCCTTCCATCACCATCAAGAACGCTGTGGAGCCTTCCCAGGAAGTTGGTCATCCTCTTCAGCCCGTTCCAATTCGGGTCGAGATGAAGAGCGAAGGGGCATGGGGCTGGCTTATCGGTGAGGCTGGTTCCGGGTGGGTGGGCACGGTATTTTCGTTTGGCGTTGGGGTGTTTAGCGTGTGGCTGCTTTGGCGACAATACCAACTCCAAGAGCAACTGAACGCTCTGCAGAGAAGCCAGAATGAACGACAAGATGAGTTCGAGGGATGGCAACAGAGACAAGCTGAGATAGCCGCCTTCTTAGACGTTCTTCATCGGGTCGATACTGCAGAATCTCGTTGGCTCGGCGTAAAGCAGACAAATGGCGCTCCCGTGATGCAGTTTAACGAAGCATGTTCGTCCATGTTCTATGCCGTGGAAGCCGTTTGCTACGCTCTTGATTGCGGGTGGGTCAGGGAAGAAAGGATGAGAGACTTCTTAAGGTCGAGGTATCCCGGCTGGAAATTGGACTATACAGAGCACTATCTCCGTGGAGGGCGCCCCCAGCTTCCGTACATCGAGAAGAGAATAATAAGCGTCCTAGAATCTTAGCCCACTTCCGCTTCAAGCCCTGCGACGGCCAAGCCGCCAGCCCGAACGTTCGCCCGTCGAGCCATGACGCCACGGCGTTCTTCCTCGAACATTGCCTGATCGATCAAACCTTCCTCGAACGCTGCTTTGAGTTCCCTCAGTTCCTCCTGCCATGTTTGAGTGGCCGTCTTGGGCGTGTCCTTGACCGTGGGAACGCTGATGACGGACGGCGTAGGCGAAACCCCGAGCTTTCGGTCGAGAGCGTCTGCAACCTTTTGGGCGCTGTTGTTGCGGTCGTAGCGTTCCTGGGTAGCAGACGTCTGTCCCGCCACCCGGCCACGGTCCAAATCAGTCACGCCGTCGAGATTGCCGCTGATTGTAACGAAGGCTCGGCGAGAGTCATGCCAAGCAATATCCGTGTCGATGATCCGGCAGCGTCGAGCGTCCCGAATCTCAGAGCCACGTGCGTTGACCCGGTAGTGCCCGAGTCCCGCCGCCAAACAAGCGTTATCAAAAGCAGTGTCCAAGTCTGCGGTCGTCAACTGTTCGCCGTCTCGGTGGAACAGGAACTCACACTTCGGATATTGAGCCGCCGTCTGCGATTCCCAAAGCTCAATAGCGGCCCAAAGCCCGAACGCTTGTGGCACCTGAACGGTTCGCTTCTTTCCCCGTTTGGTTTCTAGTGCCTTGAGGTCCACCCGGCGAGTCTGCCAGTTCACTGCCGAGCGCTTGATGAACCGTGCTTCCTTTTTCCTAACCCCTGTGAACATGCAGAAGCCGAAGATCGGACGGCACCACTCCGGCAGGTGAGGGAGCAACAAGTGATACTGCTCCAGGGTGATGTCGTTTTCTTTCGTGCCGAGACTGGCGTTCTGCTTATCGATGCCGAAGTTCGGAACAAGCGACTTGTCGAACTTTTTGGGCGTTGCGACAGCGCCAAGATTCATGGCCGCTCGGATGATGCCAAACTCCTTATCAACCGTATAGGCTTCACTGCCTGTTTTGTTTCGACCCTTGCCGCATTTGGCACACTCTTTTCCCAGACCACGAGAACGAAGCTCCAGCAGGCGCAGGCGACGGTACTCACGAATCATGGCCGTTGTGAACTTCGTCGCCTTGAGATTCTTCGGCAGCAAGCGTTCGATGTGCGCCTTGATAACTCTCTCCGTGATGTACGCCGTTTGGGGTTCGTAGTCGCCACGCTTTGCGCCGAGCGCTTTCAGGTGCGAAACGTAATCCGTCAGGAGTTCTGAAAGTGGCACTGACTCGAAGCCGCTAGCGGGTGTTCGTTGCTGGCTCAAGCGCTCGTCTCGTACCCGCAATGCTTCACGCCAGTCGGTCTCTTTGGTTGAGAACGGTTTCGCTTCGCCATCGACGTAGACCTTCGCCCAGATGTAGGGAGAACCCTTCATCCGATAGAGACCTTCCCCAATTGGGAGGCCAGCGTCATTGAGCGTGTATCGACGTGCCATGATTCCAGCCTAACCGCTTTCATCTAGTGTTCGCAAGCCCTGTATTCTAACCATTTTCTACCCATGAACGAACATCCAAGCCGTTTCGTTGCCACCATGAAAAGACGTATCTATCCTGCTCAATAATTTGTATCTATTGACTTTAGATCGTGTTTTCAACACTGTAGCAAGATTCCACACTGTCGCCACATATTCGCCTTTCGATTGATTCAGGTTCTAGTTTTCGCAAGGAAGTGGAGGTTCAAGTCCTCTCATCCGCACCAATGCAATCAGTAAGTTGCAGAGATTCAGAAGCCCTCCCTCGGAGGGTTTCTTTAGTTTACGGGACTCTGTGCGCGACAGTTTTTAGAATTTGTCACACTCCAGTCCCACCGGACAGGTCAACTGCACCGGAGGATTTCCCGATGCGCACCGGCTTATCTGTTCGCTGCGCTTGCCGTAACTGGAATCGCCAGCGTAACGCGCATTGGACTTCAATCTAGCTGAGTCCACACCTTTCGCTGGCTACCCGTCGGAATGTCGTTGTTCTGTCGTTGGTTGTGCGATCCCAGTGGGGTGCAAACGCTGAGCAGCAACCCGCCCCAGGGATCCATCCTTTGCAGCTTGGGATCGGTGGCGCGAGTCTTGATCTCAAGGGCGGACGACGGCGAGGCCAGGCTGCAACGCCAAATCATCGTAGGCTGTAGGGAGCGATGGACAGCGCTGAGGTCGCAACCGCCGCACGGGAACTCGTGGCCGAATGCCAGCGGCTGCGCGACGAGATCGGTCGCTTGCGCCAGATTCTCATCGACAACGACATCGATCCCGATCCCGTTGCGCCAAAGCGAGAGGGCTCCGCGCCATCCGACCTTCCATGCGTTCAATTAACGACCCCGCAGAAGATCGAGCTTTTCCGCTCGCTATTCCGTGGGCGTGATGACGTTTATGCTGCGCGTTGGGAAAGCCCGGACGGTCGCCACGGCTACTCGCCCGTTGCGCAGCGCGACTGGAAGGCCTACAACGCCGCCAGCATTGAGGATCGGAAGCGAGTCGATAAAGAGACTCGGAAGTACGTTCCGCTCACCGATCAGGCGATTCACGATCATCTCTCGGGCAAGCAGACTCTCGGCGTCTACCCGCTGCTTCGCGATGAAACCTGTTGGTTCCTCGCCGTCGACTTTGACAAGAAGTCCTGGGAGAAAGACGCTACGGCATTCCTGAAGACGTGCCAGGACCTTCAGGTTCCTGCGGCACTGGAACGATCCCGCTCCGGAAAAGGTGGCCACATCTGGATCGTCTTCGAGCGGCCAATCCCCGCCACGGTTGCGCGCAAGCTTGGGGCACTCCTGCTGACGCGCACGATGGAACGCCGCCATCAACTTGGTCTCGATTCCTACGATCGCGTCTTTCCGAATCAGGACACCATGCCCGAGGGTGGTTTCGGCAACCTGATCGCATTGCCGTTGCAGAAGGGACCTCGATCCGAATACCACACGGAGTTCCTTGACGCAGATCTCCGGCCCTATGCGAACCAGTGGGCCTACCTTTCGTCGTTGCGAAGAATGACACAAGCAGAAGCGGAGAGGCTGATCCTTGAAGCGCAGAAACAGGGTGACCTGATCGGTGTACGCTTGAGCGTAGCTGATGACGACGAGCCGGATCCGTGGACACTGCCGCCATCGCGCCGGCGAATAGAGAAGGCCATGGAAGGGCCTCTCCCGGCTACGGTCTCGGTCGTCCGTGCGAGTTTGGTCTACATCGAGAAGAAGGGCCTGACGCCAGCCTTGATGAATCGGATCCTGCGAATAGCTGCCTTCCAGAATCCTGAATTCTACAAGGCGCAAGCCATGCGTTTGTCGACGTTCGACAAACCCCGTGTCATCGGCTGCGGAGAAGATCTTGGCAAACATTTGGCTCTGCCGCGCGGCTGCTTGGCGGACGTGATGGAGTTGCTTCAGTCCCTCAAGATCAAGCCGGAGGTGCGAGACGAGCGCTTCGCCGGACAACCGATTGAAGCAGTGTTTCATGGGGTTCTGCGCGAAAAGCAACAGGAAGCGGTCGAGGCGATCACTCAGCATGACGACGGATTTCTCTGTGCACCAACGGCCTTTGGTAAGACGGCGGTCTCAGCTTGGTTGATTGCCAAGCGAGCTGTCAAGGCGCTGGTGCTAGTCCATCGCCAGCAACTCCTTGATCAATGGCGCGAGCGCCTCGCGATGTTCCTCGACCTCCCGATCGACGACATCGGGCAGATCGGAGCAGGCAAGACCAAACGGACCGGCAAGATCGATGTCGCGGTGATCCAGGGCCTCTACCGCAATCAGGAAGTGAAGGACTTCGTGGCCGACTACGGGCACATCATCGTCGACGAATGCCACCATCTATCGGCCGTCACCTTCGAGAAGGTAACGCGCGAGGCAAAGGCAAAGTACGTGATTGGACTCACCGCCACGCCCACGCGCAAGGACGGTCATCACCCGATCATGTACATGCAATGTGGCCCGGCGCGGTATTCGATGAGCGCCCGCGCGATGAACGACACTGATCCCTTCGAGCACGTCGTGGTTCCGCGTATTACCGAGTTCCGCATGCGCGGCGAGGCTACGGACATCACCATTCAGGACGTGTACGCCGCCCTCGTTGCCGACTCATCTCGGGACGAACTCATCACGCGGGATTTGATTCGCGCGGTGCGGCAAGGGCGTTCGCCCCTGGTGCTGACCGGACGCACCGAGCACCTCGCACATTTCGAAGCGAAGCTATCCGGCGTTGTGAGCAACCTTTTCGTCTTGAAGGGCGGCATGGGTCGCAAGCAGCGCAAGGCAATCAGCGAGAGGTTGGCCAACGTGCCCGAAACCGAGCAGCGAGTCATTCTTGCTACGGGAAGTTACATCGGCGAAGGCTTCGACGACGCTCGTTTGGACACGCTGTTTCTGGCGATGCCGATCTCATGGAAGGGGACGCTGCAACAGTACGTTGGCCGGCTTCACCGGTTGCACGACAACAAGCGCGTCGTCGAGGTTTACGATTACGTGGATTCGAGTGTTCTCATGCTGGCTCGCATGTATGAGCGCCGCCTGCGAGGCTACGCCGACATGGGCTACAGGATCACAAGCGGGCTACCAGAGCAGCCGCGGCTGATTTGAGCTGAGCTGCGTCAGTCTCCGGTTCGCAAGATTTCGACGAAGGCAGGGACGGATTGCGCCAGCCGCTCCAGCAACTCTTCCAAGTAGCTGGCCTAACAGCGGAGCGCCGCGGCCAGAACGTGGCGGTCTTTCGGATGATTGCCTATTTGGCTGATGAGGGGCTGGCGCCTCCTGTTGACGCCCTCTCGCAAAATGCCGGGAGCGTTCCATGAATACGGGAAGTCGCGTTCTGGCGGGGATTCGGGCGAGTAGGCAAGTTCACCAATGGCGGCGAGCTAAGAAACGACCTCAGTCCCTGCGATCCTTGTGGAGGTCGAGAGTATCAAATCGAACCCGTCTCTACCGCAGCCTCCATACGCCTGCAAAGGCCACCAGCAGCCGCGGTCTTGGGCGCCAATTTCACGAGCGTTCGCATGGCTGCAATCTCACGCTGGTATTCATTCATACGCGAGTTGAATGTCCGGCGGTCTTTGGTACAGATCAGGGTTTGGGGTGAACCTGCGCGTTCCGTGACGTGAGTCATCTCAAGCTGCTGCCGGTCGATCACTTGGTGAAGATGCCGTCGGCGTTCCTTGTTCACGCGAAAACGATGCACCTTCCTGACAGGGTTGTTCGCAAACGCTTGTAGTTCGCGGCAGTCTCCACAGCTGCAGGTGACCTTCTCGCGCAGACTCCAGTCTGGAGGAGGCTGCGGTGGTAACCCGCTGCGCAACAGCAGGAACTGCGCAGCGCTCGTCCACAAGCGCTGGACAACTCGATCATCATCACCTCGCTCAGCGAACAGACGTTCGATCGCCGGAACGACCACGGTAGCTGGAGCGAAGACCTCTGGGCGCGACGCCACCTTCTCCGCCGCGGCGTTCGACAACTGCCGGTTGAAAGGCAGCAATGCTGAAAACAGACTGACTAGGAATTCCGGCGCCAAACCTCGTTTCGGTTCAAGTTTGGCGGCTAGCGCACGTAACTGCCAGACCCCGCCAGCTTCGTCGATCTTCGGCGGCGGAATGGTCTCGAGGCCCGCAACAATCGCCTCGGCGATCTTTCCAAAGGAGGGCAATGGATCAGCAACGAGGTCGTGCAACGACTCGACACACTCGCGCGGCTGACTCCCCATTCGTTCGGTTACCAATGCCGAAAGAACGCGGGCGGCCCTCGCGCCGCCCAGCACGCCAGTCGAAGCAACCAAAGCCGCGTTCTCCACGCCATCGTAGCTGGACATAACAGAACCGCGAATAAACTGTTCGAGCAGTGCGGGCTCATTCAGTTCCACGAGCACCGAAATCATGCTTGTCCGGTTGGTAGAGTTTGGTGGCGCAATAGCGCCCATCGAACAGCCATCGGGTCGAAGCGCGAGCTTAGGCCACGCTCTCACCAACCGTTGCGCGGGCGCCATCGCCCCAGTTCGGTTACCTTTGCCTGTTTTCACCAACCGCTGCAGGTACGGTACGGTGGCGGCAACGCCACCTGCGAGAAGAACCTCCATCATTCGGTTCGCGGGCCACAGCACGAGCACCGCGCGAAGATAGCTCCGCTCGTACGTTGCCCCCTCGTTGCCAGACGCCTCGGTCAAGCGCTTATGGTCGGGAGGTTCTTTGTCGAGCGCACCGGCTGGCACCAACTCACCTGGTGTGAGCGGAATTCGGCCAAACTCCACACGGCGATCCTCCGTGTCGCGCCATTCATCCACGTACTGCCACGAGCCGTCAACCGTGATGGCGACCCTGCGGTAGTATGGCGATGCTCGGCTACGGTGACTGGCTCGGTTAGGCGTCAGCCAACAGAGCGGCCAGATGGCGAACCATGTACTGGACTGGCCGATTTTGCGAGATTCTAATTTGATGCGGGAGGCCACGCATCGACAGACTGACGTCACGGCGTGCAACCTCGCCGAGGAGCACAACGGATCGGTCACATGCGGGCACGCCATCGGCGCCAACAAAAACAATGAGTGACAAAGATCAAGGCTAAGCTGCCTGGTCTTCGTCAGGCCCACGCGGCTTAAAGGTCGCCAGGGCGGTTAAGACCGCGCAAATGAAGAGCATCAAGGCCACGGGCGGAAAAGCCAGAGCAAGACCACCTGAAATCACCGTGTAGAGAAGGGGCCCGGGCAGACCGACCAGTGCGTACAGCAGGGCTACGCGCCGAAGCAGATCGGGTAAGGTCTTCGGACGATCAGCTAAATAAAGGGAGACCGCTGGCGCAATTAAAAATCCGCTCCAAAGTGCTGCGGTCGGCCAACGCGATCCGACGTCTGTACCTGGATTGACTGGAAGTAAGAAACCTCCCAAACCTAGGATTCCGCAAACTACGGCGACCAGGCACAACAGCACTTGCAGCGACCTTCGCACCGCTTCATGCTACAGCAAACCAGAACGTTGTCGATCGGAATTCGCGCCGCCAGACCCGCGGCACTGGCCTCGTCATCCCCATAGCCACCGCACTAGCCCATCGCCTTCATCACCAGCACCACCACTACCGTAAAGGCGAAAAAACGAATCGCACGCATTCGTCTATCGTGCCTTGCTTTGACGCCTTTGCCACTCCAGCGAAGACCCTAGCCTACGAAGGCCTCAAGTTACTTCGCCGCGCCCACGCGTGCCGGAATCAGCATGGCGTTGCGGATCAGATCCAGCCCCACCTGCCCTTCCAGCGACAACAGACTCTCCGGATGGAACTGCACCGCCTCGATCGGCAAATCCCGATGACGCAGTCCCATGATGATGCCATCTTCGCTCTCCGCCGTCACCTCGAGTTGACGCGGCAGCGATGACCGTCGCGCATACAGCGAGTGATAGCGCCCCACGCGGAAACGCTCCGGCAGACCTTCGAACACACCTTCATTGTGATGGCGAATGTAGGACGGCTTGCCGTGCATCGGATAGTCGAGCACATCGAGATCGCCGCCGAACGCCTCCACGATGCCCTGCAAACCGAGACACACTCCAAACACCGGCAGACTGCGCCGCGCGGCTTCGCGCACCAGGTTTGGCACACCGAAGTCCACCGGACGGCCCGGCCCCGGCGACACCAGCAGCAGATCCGGCTTGATCTCCTCGAGCAACTGCAGCGGAAAGCCCCAGCGATACGTGATCACGCTCGCCCCGGCCTGGCGCGCATAGTTGGCCAGCGTGTGGATGAAGCAATCGTCGTTATCCACCAGCAGCAGACGCAGACCGCTGGCCGGCGCCATCGCGCGCGCGTGGCTCACCTTCGGTTCCGGCGGACCCAGCGCGCGGAAGAACCCCGTCGCCTTCAGACGTGTCTCGGCCTCTTCGGCCTCGGGGACCGAATCGTACAGCAGCGTCGCACCCGCCGAATACCGCGCCCAACCGTCTTTCAGATGCGCCGTCCGGATCGTGATGCCGGTGTTGATGTCGCCATTCATGGCGATCATCCCCACCGCGCCGCCATACCAGCCGCGCGCCGACTTCTCGAGATCCTCCACCGATTGCGCCGCCCACTTCTTCGGCGCGCCAATCACCGTCACCGCCCACATGTGCGTCAGGAAAGCATCGAGCGAGTCGAAGCCCGGCTCCAGCGTCCCTTCCACGTGATCCACCGTATGAAACAGCCCCGCATAGGACTCAATCAGCCGCCGCCCGATCACCTGCACTGACCCCGGCAAACAGACGCGCGACTTATCGTTGCGGTCCACGTCCGTGCACATGGTCAGTTCGCTTTCTTCCTTCGGCGAATTCAGCAGTTCGCGAATCGCCTCCGCATCGCGCATCGGGTCGCCCGTGCGCCGCGCCGTCCCCGAGATGGGGCAAGTCTCAATGCGCGTCCCTTCCACGCGCACGAACATCTCCGGCGAAGCTCCCACCAGCGCTTCATCGCCCAGTTGAATCAGGAACTCGTACGGACTCGGGCTCAGCGTCTGAATCCGTTCAAACAGCTCCGACGGGCGGCCCGAATACGGCGTGCGGAACGTTTGCCGCAGCACCACTTCGTAGTAATCGCCCACCTTCATCCGTTTGCGCACGGCCTCCACTTTGGCCATGTACTCTTCGGGCGTGTGATCGCTTTCGATCGGCGCCGACGGTAGTGCCACGGGCGGAACCACCGGTTCGCCGGTCCGTTCTAAGCCCACCGTCGTGTCCTCGCCCAACGCGAAGTCGTAGTCGTAGCGGATGATCTGTTCTTTTTTGCGATCCATGAACCAGATCTGGTCGCACAGATACAGGTGCAGATCCTTCGCGCCGCTGCGGGGCAGCCGTAGCTTGATGGGGTCGAACTGAAACAGCAGGTCGAACCCGAAGGCGCCCACCAGCGCCAGATGCGGATCCTTCGCATGGCGGAACTCCGCCGTGATGGCCCGCAGAATCGAAAACGCCGAGGGCTGCTTGCTGCGTTCTTCTTCTGAGAACAACTGCGGCAGCGGCTTCAGCCGTCCGGTGATCTTGTTTTCGGCGACCTGGAAGTCTTCCCAATGCGGATGCGACTCGAGCACCGGCCGCAGCATGCGCAGCACACGCACGCCGCGCTCGTTCAGCGCGCGAAATTCCATCTGCCGTCCGGCGGCGATCAGTTCGAGAGGCGGTTTGACCGTACCGAAATCCCAACGCGAATAACGCCCCGGATATTCATAGCCGGATGAGAAGTAGCAACCGCGGAATTGGTCGAGGTCGCGAAGCAGGCCGCGCAGTCCCCGTTTATAGGGAACTTTCGTCGTCTGCCGCGTCACCGAGATTCCGCTGGGCGTTTGGTAGCGGAGTTGGGGCATAGTGCTTCTATTTACGATAACAGTCGCGTGCTAGCGTGGAAGGGTCCATGCGTGAAGGAAGCCTCGAGCGCCTCTTGAGAGGCGACGAATCCGCCACACTCGATTGGGCGGCCCTGGAATTGGCGCGCATCGAGTTCCCCAACCTAGACCCGCAACCGTGGGTGGATTGCCTCGACACCGTCGCCGAAGCCGTCACCGTCCGGATGGAAGCGGGCCACCCCGGTGCCTTCCTCCGCGCCGCCACCGACTATCTCTTTCTCGAGTACGGCCTCCGCGGCAACGAAGCCAGCTACTATGACCCACACAACAGTTGCCTGAACGAAGTGCTCCGCCGCAAAACCGGCATTCCCATTTCGCTCGCCGTCGTTTTTCTCGAAGTCGGCCGCCGCCTCGGCGAAGAGGTCTATGGCATTCCCCTGCCCGGCCACTTCGTCGCCCAATGGAGCAGCGGACCCGGCTCCGCTTACATCGACGTCTTCAACGCCGGCCTCATCATGAATCGCTTTCAGGTCGAGCAGCTGATTCGCGACCGCGGCGGCAACGTCCGCGAGCAGGACTTCATCCCCGCCACCGGTCAGCAGATCGCCATGCGCATGCTCAACAACCTCCGCGGCGTCTACGGACGTGGCCGCGCCTACACCAAAGCCATCGCCGTCATCGACTGGATGCTCGTCGCCCGTCCCCAGGCGCCTGAACTTTGGCGCCAGCGCGGTCAGTATGAACTCGAGCGTGGCTCCTACGCCCAAGCTCGCCGTGACCTCGAGCAGTACCTCCACTTGGCCCCCGAAGCCGACGACCGCGTCGCCGTCGAGCGCCAAATTGCCAGCCTCGACGTAGGACCTGTGTGGGCTAATTAACATTTTTTAGCCGCCAACTCGCTGATTTTACTCGCGGTTGAAAACCTAAGGTCTAGAACTTGCCGATTTTCGTTCAAGTTTTCAAGTGTGAGCGCCGATTCCCTAGTGATGGGAAACAGCACGATCGATAAACCCATGACGAACTGGTTTCGCCGCGACGTCAGCGAAATCGACAGCGAAGTTCTGCTCAATCAGTTCAACAAGCTGATCAACGAACTCCTGCGGGGCAATGTGACGCGGAATACCTTTCAGCCGTGGGAGATTGAAATCCTCCTCGACATCGAAGGCTGCCAGTTGCGCGATTCGGCCAAGCGAGAAACGCTCAAGCGTTATCAGAAGGCCGTCCAACGCGACATGGAGAAGGGCGCGGCTCGGCCAATGATGATCTCCGTCTATCTCGCCAACCAGCGCTCCCGCCGCATCACCGTCGCCCAGCCCGTGAACGCAGCCTAGTCTCGCTCCCGGGCTGCTATCCTGAAACTTACAGGAGGCTCCGAGAGCAATGGGTTGTGGGTCAGGATCGACAGGCGCGTTTTTAGGCGAGGAGCCCAATCGCACCGGTCGGCGCGTGATGTGCGTCAAGTTCGGCCGCGAGATGTACGGCTTGGACGAAGTACCGTTTGAAGGTCATCCGCTCGGACAGCGCGTCTTCGACAGCGTCTCGAAAGAGGCGTGGAAACTGTGGCTCGAACAGATGAAGATGATCATGAACGAGTACCGCTTGAACCTCGGCACCAAGGAAGCGCAGGAGTTCATCCTGCAGCAGATGGAAAACTACTTCTTCGGCGAAGGCGCTGCCTTCCCTCCCGGTTACGTCCCCCCGAAACGCTAAGCACTAGGGCTTCCGGGCCACACAAACGTAGCCCAGCGTGAAGTTCTTATCGCGATCCAGCGAGTCAAACCAAGGCAAAATCAACGCTGGCGGCCCCAAAAACAGGGCTGCCAGCGGAAACGCCCATCCCGGAAAGAACTGTAAGCCATTCAACAGCCGGCGCGACATCAGCCGGAAATAGCCCCCCACCGCCGTAATCCGTTCCACCTTCAAATCCGCCCGCTCCAGCAAATGACGCAGGCCGTAGCGCGTGTACCGGAAATAGTCGTGCGGGGCCTGGTGCACTTCCCATTCATGCGGCACCACCAGCAACACCCGTCCACCCGGCTCCAACACCCGCGCGATCTCCCGAATCACCTCCGCCGGCTCCCGTACATGCTCGAGTGTCACGATGTTGAGCGCCGCGGCAAACGTGTTCGCGCGGAACGGCAGCGCGGACAAGTCCGCTAGCGTCGCGATCTTCGAATAATCCCAGCTCACGTCGCCGATTGCCAGATCCACTGGCACGTAGCGTTGCTGAGCGAATAAATCGCCATGCCGCGCCTCCCCTGCCCCGGCATCCAGCACCCGCACCCCCGCCGGCAGACTCTTCGCAAAGTCCGCCACCGCCTCGTCCAACACCGCGTCGAAATGCAGCAGATACCGATACAGCCAGCGCGGAAGCCACCGCTGCGCCTGCGCGTAGATCATCGCGGCTTCTTGCGGGCTTCCACCATGATGCTGCTGCCGGCGCGGCACGCCGCCTCCAGCATCGTGAACGGTAGGCACGCCATCGTCAAACCGAAGTACGCGAAATTCTTCGCCAGCCGCAAGCTCGGACTTTCCTTCACGCCGCGGATGAAGCGCGACATCGGATCAAGCGCCGGCACCAGCGACGTCGCCATCCCGGCCGGATTGTCCCGCAGATTGAAGTGCTTGGTGCGCAAGCTTTCGAAGCCGCAACGGTCCAGCAGCACTTCGAGGTCGTCCGGACGGAAGTCCCACAGATGGCGCGGCACGTCCAGACCGTTCCAATGCTCGCCCAGCAACAGAAACTGCAGACTCGCCGCATTCGGCACCTGAATGATCAGGCGTCCGCCGGGGTGCAGCAGTTCGTACGCCGCTTCCAGATACGCCGCCGGATCGTAGAGATGCTCCAGGACGTGGAACATGCTCACCACTCCACACGTCCCCGGCGCGAGCGGGGCCTGCGTCAGCGTTCCCACATAGGCCGGCACCCCATTCGTCCGCCAGGCGACGCGCGCGGCGTCGATCGAAAAGTCCAAGCCCATCGCCGGGTAGCCGGCCTTCCGCACGCCTTGGGCAATCAGGCCCCCGCCACAGCCCACGTCGAGCAACGTCGGTTGCCGCCCATTCAGCGGCCCCACCGCCCGCAGCGACGACACCAGAAAATTCACGTGATCGCGAATCACGAAGCGGCGGTAAGCCTCGGTGAGTTGCGAGACGGAACTCGGGTCCGGCTCGTACCAATAGTTCTCGGGATAAAACCGGCGCAGTTCTTCCGGAGTCGGCTGCGGATCCAACCGGATCAGCCGGCAGCGGACGCACTCCACGACGTAAAACGTCTGGTCCGTGGTGGAGTACAGACGGTCCGAACTGCTGAACAGCGTCCGGACACAGCTCTCGCCGCACGCCGGACAGTCGGCGGCGGCCGATCGCGCGTCAGCTTTCGGAGACGGGGGAGACAGCGCTCGGGAGCATGGCGTTTCGGCTACAGCTTCCACTGCAGGCGCCACACGCACCTCCACCTCGGGCGCCGGAGGCGCTTCCGGGGCGGCTACACTGCTTGCGAGCTGATCTCTTTTAGCGAGATCCGGTACTCGTGCAGCAGCGCGCTCACTTCGGCGTCGCTTCGCTTTCGAAATCGCGCAATCTCCTTTCGTTTCATCACCATCCGGGGCAACAGCGGAATCGCCGTCAAGTCCCCCAGCATCAGCGCCCAGGCCATGCGGAGTTTGCCTCCCGCCCCCGGGTACCGGCGCGTTTCACCCTCTCCCCGGACACTGGCCAGCGCACCCGCTGATAAGCGTAGCAGATAGTAGAACGGCATGAGCAGCGCCATCCGCCACGGAAACAGCTTCGCTACCAGCAGCACGCGGTTGCGTTCGATCAGCGTCAACCGCTTCACCGACGCGACGCCCAGCGTCGTGCCGCGATGATGCAGCACGGTCGCCCGTGGCGCGTATACGCAGTCCCAACCGGCCATCCGCGCGCGCAAGCCAAGTTCGGCGTCGTCCGCGTAAGCAAAGAAATCCTCGTCAAAGCCGCCGATCTCGTCGATCATCGCTTTGCGATACATCGCCGCGCACCCGTCCGGCCACAGGCAATCGGACCGCTGATCGTATTGTCCCCGGTCCACCTCGCCGCTTCCCCGCCCCCGATTCTGCCCATCCGGATAGATCACGTGCCCCACCTTGTCGATTCGCCGCGGGTCCTCGTGCACCAGAATCTTCGACGCCACCATCCCGATTTCGGACCGCCGCTCGCACGCTTCCTTCAACGCCGCCAGCCATTCCGGGCGCGCCTCTGCATCATTGTTCAACAGTGCCAATAAAGAACCGCGTGCCGCCGCGAAGCCCTGATTGTTGGCCGCGCAGAACCCCCGGTTCTCCCGGTTGCGGATCAGCTGAATAGGAAATGCCGCCTGAAAATTGCCCACCATTTCCAGCGACCCGTCTGTCGACCCGTTGTCCACCACCACCACCTCAAAATCCATTTCCGATTGCCTTGTGAGAGACTCTAGGCAGGAACGAAGCAACTCCCGGCGGTTCCAATTGACAACAATGACGGAGATCATGCGGCAAAAAACTTCACTTGGATCCTTTTTACATCCACAAGTGGGGGTGGATGAATCTCCATATGCGTTATTATATCCGTTAGTCAGTAGGTAATAGAACTATGGCATCCCTCGGCCAAAAGCTCCGCCAGGAACGCGAGCGTCTCGGTATTCCGCTCGCCGACATCGCCCGCGAAACCCGGATTAGCGCCCGCTATCTGGAAGCGATCGAAACCGAAGATACCCGCACCCTGCCGCAGGACTTCTTCTATCGCAGCTTCGTCCGGCAATACGCCGAATATCTCGGAATTTCCGCCGACGAAATCACCAACAACCTCCGCCGCGAGTTGACGCCCGTGGAGCCCGTCGCCGAAACGACGGCGCCTGCCGCTCCCACCCAGCGTCCCTTGCCCGCCGTGGTGCAGAATCTCGTCTTACCCGCCACTCCCGCCCGCGATGAGTCCGCGCCGGCGATGGCCGCCATCTTCGAAGAAGCCCGTACCTCCAAGCGTTGGATGGCTCTCGCCGCTCTGCTGCTGGTCGGTTCGGTCTCCTACCTCGCCACGCGCCGTGGCGGCGACACCCCGACGGCCGTCCCGGCGGTCGAACAGGCCCGCGTCGACTCCACGCCGGTCACCCCCGCCGCGAACTCCGTCAAGCCCGCTGCGAACGAACCAAGCACCACCGTCGTCCAAGCCACCAACCTCGGCTCCGGCCGCTTGCAGATCGTCATCAGCGCCCGGGAACAGACTTGGATCAAGCTCGTTGCCGACGGCAAGAACATCTACATGGGTCTGATTGAGCCCGGCCAGTCGCAGGCCATTCAGAATGCCAGCCACGCCGAGCTGCTTACCGGTAACGCCGGCGGCATCGAAGTGAAGCAGAATGGCAAACCGCTCCCCGGCCTCGGCTCGAGCGGTGAAGTCCGGACGGTGGTCTTCGACACCGAAAACTACCAGGTTCGCCAGCCGGCCCCCAAGCCCAAGGTTGAGGCGCCCGCCGAATCGGCCGACGGCGCCAAGACTTCTTCCACCGACTAATCATCGAATGACAAACACGCAGGTCCTGTTGGCCGCGCGCCCGGTCGGCTTTCCCAAGCTGTCCGATTTCCGCGTCGTTCGGACGGAACTCCCCGAACTCAAAGACGGCGAAGCCCTCATCGAGGTCGTCTATCTCTCGGTCGATCCCTACATGCGCGGCCGCATGAGCGACGCCAAGAGCTATGCCGCGCCCATGCAGATCGGCGACGTCATGGTCGGCGGCGTCGTCGGACGGGTCCTTCGCTCGAACGATCCCTCCCTCTCCTACGGCGACTACGTCGAAGGCTTCCTCGGCTGGCAGCAATACGCCATCGCCCAGGCCAAGCAACTCCGCAAGCTCGACCCCGCCGCCGGCCCCGTCTCCGCCGCCCTCAGCGTCATGGGCATGCCCGGCCTTACCGCCTACTTCGGTCTCCTCGACATCTGCCAGCCCAAGCGCGGCGAAACCGTCGTAGTGTCCGGTGCCGCCGGCGCCGTCGGCTCCATCGTCGGCCAGATCGCCCGCCTCAAAGGCTGCCAAGTCGTCGGCATCGCCGGTTCGGACGCCAAGGTGAAGTGGCTCACCGAAGAGCTCGGCTTCGACTCTGCCTTCAACTACAAGTCCTCACCCGACACCTACGGCCAACTGAAGGCTCTTTGCTCCAAAGGCATCGATTGCTACTTCGACAATGTCGGCGGCACCATCACTGACGCGGTCTTCGGCCTCTTGAATCCCAACGCCCGTATCGCCATCTGCGGTCAGATCTCGCAGTACAACAATACCGGCGTCGAACTCGGCCCCCGCAATCTCTCCCAGATCCTCGTCAAAACCGCTACCGTCCGCGGCTTCCTCCTGATGCAGTACCTCGATCAGGCGCGCGAAGCATTGCTCGAAATCGGCGGCTGGCTGCGCGAGGGCAAACTGAAATACCGCGAAACCTTCGTCGACGGACTCGAAAACGCGCCCGCCGCCTTCCTCGGCGTACTGCGCGGCGACAACACCGGCAAGATGCTGGTTCGCGTGGCTCAAGAAAGATGATTGCTCGCGCCTTCTGCGTCGCCGCCACTCTTCTTCTGCTTGCCGCCTGCTCCAGTCAGCCGGAGCCTGCGGTCTCCACCGTTAAGACTCAGGCGCCCACCCCGCCGCCTCCGCCCCCCGACCCTCGGCCCATCATTCTCGCCTTCGGCGACAGCCTCTCGGCCGGCTTCGGCGCCGACCCCGGCCAGTCCTACCCGGACTTCCTCCAAAAACTCCTCGATGCCCGCGGCTACAAGTACCGAATCGTCAATCAGGGCATCAGCGGCGACACCACCACCGGCGGGCGCGTCCGCACGCCCATCGCCCTCGAGCTCAAGCCCCGGATCGTCATCCTCGAACTCGGCGGCAACGACGGTCTCCGCGGCCTCCCGCTCAAGCAGACTCGCGAAAACCTCGACTACATGGCCGGCGAGTTTACCAAAGCCGGCGCCAAGCTCTTGATCGCCGGCATCACCCTGCCGCCCAACTATGGCCGCGATTACATCCAGGACTTCGAACGCATCTTCTCCGATACCGCCCGCAAGTACCGCGCGCCCCGCATCCCCTTCCTGCTCGAAACCACCATCGCCGTCCCAGGCGCCATGCAGTCCGACGGTATCCACCCCACCGCCAAGGGCAACGAACTCGTCGCACGGTACGTTTTCCAGTTCCTCGAAGCGCTGCTGAAGCGCTAGCTCCGGTTTCTCCCCCTGTTCTCCCCTCATTCGTATTGGACGCGGAGCCTAAGGTCTTGATAAAATAGCAGCTTGGCCAACAATAACGAAAATCAAGATCCACCCGTCCCGCCTTCGGCGCCAGACGGCAAGAACCTGATTCCGATCAACATCGAAGACGAGATGAAGCGCTCGTACCTCGATTACGCGATGAGCGTGATCATTGGCCGTGCGCTCCCGGATGTTCGAGACGGCCTCAAGCCTGTCCATCGTCGCATCCTCTTTGGTATGAGCGAGATGGGGCTCAACTACAACCGCCCCACCCGGAAGTGCGCCAAGATCATCGGTGAAGTCCTCGGCAAGTTCCATCCCCACGGCGACGGGTCGGTTTACGACGCACTCGTCCGTATGGCTCAGCCCTTCTCGATGCGCTACATGCTCGTCGATGGACAGGGCAATTTCGGCTCCGTCGACGGCGATCCGCCGGCCGCCATGCGGTACACGGAAGCTCGTCTCGCCAAAATCGCCGCCACTCTCCTCGAAGACATCGACAAAGAAACCGTCGACTTCAAGCCCAACTACGACGACACCGAACAGGAACCCGAGGTCCTGCCGACCCGTATTCCGAACCTGCTCGTCAACGGTTCCGAAGGCATCGCCGTCGGCATGGCCACCCGCATCCCGCCGCACAATCTGCGCGAAGTGATCGATGCCGCCATTGAACTCGCCCAGAACCCCAACACGCCCCTCTCGCGCCTGATGGAACTGGTGCCCGGTCCGGACTTCCCCACCGGCGGCTTCATCCTCGGCCGCAACGGCATCGCCGAAGCCTACTCCAAGGGCCGCGGCTCCATCAAGATGCGCGCCAAGGCCGCCACCGAAAAGATGGGCAAAGGCGACCGCGAAGCCATCATCGTCACTGAACTTCCGTTCCAGGTGAATAAAGCCCGCCTGATCGAGAACATCGCCGCCCTGGTCAACGAAAAGAAGATCGACGGCATCAGCGACATCCGCGACGAGAGCGACCGCGAAGGCATGCGCATCGTCATGGAGCTCAAGCGCGGCGAGCAGCCCGAGATCATTCTCAATCAGCTCTACAAGCAGACCCAGATGCAGACCAACTTCGGGGTCATCATGCTGGCGATCGTCAACGGTCAGCCGCGTGAGTTGGGTCTGCGCGACGTCCTCAAGCTCTTCCTTGAGCATCGCAACGACGTCGTCCGCCGCCGTACCGACTACTTACTCCGCAAGGCTCGCGAGCGCGAGCACATCTTGCTGGGCTTCAAGAAAGCCCTCGACCACCTCGACGAAGTCATCCGCATCATCCGCGCCGCCAAAACGCCGCGCGAAGCCCGCGAGAACTTGATCGCCTCGTTCGATTTCAGCGAACGCCAGGCGCAGGCCATCATCGAACTCCAACTCCAGCGCCTCACCGGCATGGAGCAGATCAAGATCATCGAAGAGTTGAAGGAGATCCAGATCCAGATCGCCGGCTACCTCGAGATCCTGGGCTCGGAGAAGGTCTTGAACGCCGTCATCGTCAAGGAACTCAAGGAAGTCCAGAAGGACTTCGGTGACGATCGCCGCACCCAGATCGTCGAAGACGCGGGCGAAATCGCCCTCGAAGACCTCATCCAGATGGAAGACGTCGCCGTCACTGTCACGCGCGGCGGCTACCTGAAGCGCACCCCGGTCGACACCTATCGCCGCCAGACTCGCGGCGGCAAGGGCCGCATCGGCATGAGCGCCCGCAGTGAAGACGTCATCGAGCACCTCATCATCAGCTCGACCCACAGCTACCTGCTGATCTTCACCAACAAGGGCCGCGTCTACTGGCTCAAGGTCTACAACATCCCGGACCTTGCTGCCGCCGGCAAAGGCAAGAACATCAACGGCCTGATCAACCTGCAGCCGGACGAAGAGCCCAAGGCCTTCCTGCAGGTGAAAGAGTTCACCGAAGACAAGTTCATCGCCATGATCACCAAGCAAGGCGTGATCAAGAAGTGCCAGCTCACCGAGTTCGACAACGTCATGCAGCGCGGCATCATTGCCTGCGCCCTGGACGAAGGCGACGAACTGATTGCCGCCCGCATCACCGGCGGGAAGGATCAGATCTTCCTCGCCACGCACGAAGGCATGGCCATCCGCTTCGACGAAGCCGACGTCCGCCCGATGGGCCGTCCCGCCCGCGGCGTCCGCGCCATGTCGCTCGACGATGGCGATTACCTCGTCGGCGCGGCGGTCGTCAACGACGACGCACTCATCCTCTCTATCTCCGAGAAGGGTTTCGGCAAACGCACGCCGGCCAAGGAATACCGCATGCAAACCCGCGGCGGTAAGGGGGTCATCAACATGAAGACCACTCCCAAGATCGGCAAGGTGATGGGCATCCTCGAAGTTCAGGAAAACACGGACCTGATGATCATTTCGCAGGACGGCAAGATCATCCGCATCGAATCGCAGAACATCCGCCAGGCGGGCCGCTCCACTCAGGGCGTCACCCTGGTGAAGATGGAAGGCGAAGACCGCGTGGCCGCCGCTTCGGTTGTCCCCGAAAGCGATGACCCCGGCGAGGAAGCCGAAAGCTAAACCGCTTCACATCGGTAAAGAAAACTGAGGGTGCACCTGAAGCTTCGGCTTCCGGCGCACCCTTTTTCACATCCCGCTCAGGCTTCCTCCGGATCGCCATTTCGTCCGAACTCCGGCAAACTGAACCCTCATGCGTTTGCTTTGGTCCGCGCTCCTCACTCCTCTCGCCCTCTTCGCGCACGGCGCTCCGGAGTATCCCATCAGTCGTCAGTACAACTGCTATCAGAACCCGCAGTTGCCAGCCTGCCGCGCCGCCGTCGCCGGCGGACTCGAGCAAGCCCGCTACGACTGGAACGGGGTCAACCAAGGCGCCGCCAACGGCAACCACCAAGCCGTCGTCCCCAACGGCACTTTGTGCGCCGGCGGCAAAAGTCTCTTTCGCGGTTTCGACCTCGCCCGCGCCGATTGGACGCCTACCCTCTGGGCTCCCGGCGCCGATGGCCGCTACGAGTTCCGCTACCACGCCACCGCCCCGCACTCTACGCTCTACATGCGCTTCTATCTCACCCGCCCCGGCTTTGACCCCGCCGCACACCCGCTCACTTGGGCCGACTTGGACCAAGTTGCTGAAGTGCCGCGCGCGCAAATCGTCACCACAACCGACTCCCGCTACGTCGTTCGCCTCGCTCTGCCCGCGCGCAGCGGCCGCCATCTGCTCTACACCGTCTGGCAACGGGCCGACAGTCAGGAAGCCTTCTACGCCTGTTCCGATGTCTCTTTTGGAAATTCGCCAACGCCGCCAAGCGAACCGTCCTTGCAACTGGGACAGCTCTCCGCCCGGCAGGACTTGCCCGCCGGCGCCACGCTCAACTTCCGCGTCTTTGGCGCGAATGGCCAGGATGCGGAAACGGTCAGCTATACGCTAAACACGGCGATGCCGGCGGCCGCCTGGCTCGCCGCCCTCGCCAACAAAATCAATCAGACCTCAGCCTACGTGCGCCTGGGACTCATCGCCGATGCCACCGTTCTGCAGGTCTATCGCCTGGCCAACGCACCCGCCGTCACCTTCACGCTCGACACAGTTCTCCCGGCCAACCCTCCTCCACCCAGCGCCGGGAATGCGTGGGTGGAGGGCAGCACATATGCCGTTGGGCAAGTGGTCACCTATAACGGCGTCACTTACCGTTGCTTGCAGGCTCACACCGCCTGGCGCGGCGCCGGTTGGTATCCGAGCGCGCCCGGTGTCATTGACGTCCTTTGGAAGCGTCTCTAACGGCCCACTCTGAACTGGCTTACGCCACCCCAGATGCCGACCGCTTGCAACAGCCACACCACCAGGACGATCGCCACAAAAGCATTCAGGATCGACTTGATGCTGGACGCCATCGGTATGTAGTTGTTCACCAAATACAGCAGAACTCCGGCCACGATTAAAACAATCACGATATCCAACAACGGCATTGTTATGCCCTCCTGCCATTTCGTGTTGCAATCGTCGTGCCACGCATTTTCCGTGCAAATTTTGCCGTAGTGAACGGCTGCCGTTAACGAACCCTTACAGCCCGCACGCCCCACCGGCGTTAGCATGAGGAGGTGCGCCGTGCCATCCTGCTTCTTTCCTGGCTGACCGTTACCGCCTTCGGACAGACCTGCGTACAAACACTGTCGCCAACCTTCCGCGACCTTCCCGCCGCCACCGGGCAGCTTTTCCAGGGCAACTTCAACGTCACCTCCAATCTCAGCACTTGCACCTGGGCCAGCACCTCCAACAACTCCTGGATCGCCGTTCAAGTCGGCCAAACCGGCCGCGGCAACGGCATTGTCGGCTACTCCGTCGACAACAACCTCACGCCCGTCGCCCGCACCGGCACCATCACCGTCGGCAACGCCACCTTCACCGTCAATCAGGCCGCCGCCACCTGCAATGCCACCCTCACTCTGCAAGGCGGCTCCGCACTCGGCGCTGAAGGCGGCACGCGACAACTCCAACTCACCACCTCCTGCGAATGGACCGTCACCTCCAGCCAGCCCTGGGTCACCATCGCCCCAGCCACCGGACGCGGCAACAGCGCCATCTCGCTGACCATCGCCGCGAATAACACCGCCACTCCGCGCTCGGCCATCATCTCCGCTCTCGGACAAAACATCTCGCTCACGCAGGCCGCCGGCACTTGTTCGTTCGCCCTCACCCCGACGCAGCAGACCGTCCCCGCCGCTGGTGGCGCTTACTCGGCCGGCCTCGTCACCGCCTGCGCCTGGAGCGCCACGAGTAACGTCAGTTGGCTCACCCTCAATCCACCCACCGCCGGCAACGGCAACGGCTCGCTCACTTACACGGTTGCCGCCAACACTAACTCCGCCGATGCCCGCACCGGCCTGATCACCGTCGGCAATAGCACCCTCACCGTCCAGCAAGCCGGCGGCGCTTGCAACGTCACCCTCAATCCCACCTCTGCCAATATTGCCTCCGCCGGCGGCACCGGCACCTTCGCCGTCAGCACTCCCTGCAGCTTCACCGCCCGCTCGAACGTCGCCTGGATCACCGCCACGGCCGGCGCCAATTCCGTCACTTACTCGGTCGCCACCAACACCTCCGTGCAAGCGCGCACCGGCACTATCACCGCCGCCGGCGCCACTTTCACCATCACGCAAGCCGGGTCCAGTTGTTCCTACACCGTCTCGCCGGATTCGCTCGACATTCCCCCCGCCGGCGTCACCACCGCCAGCATCACCGTCACCACCACCAGCGGCTGCGACTGGACCGCCTCTTCTGACGTCCCCTGGCTCCGCATCATCGGCCAGATCACCGGCGGCGCCCAAGGCAGCGTCCAATACACCGTCGACCCCAACTCCGCCGGTTCCGCTCGCTCCGGCACGCTCACCGTCGCCGGCCGCGCCATCCCCGTCCGCCAGAACTCCGGCACCGCCCCGCGCTTCTCTGCCGCCGGCCTCGTCCACTCCGCCAGCTACCAACCCGGCGGCGTCTCCCCCGGCGAAATCATCACCCTCTACGGCGAAGGCCTCGGTCCGGACACGCTCACCACCCTCACCCTGAACGGCCAACTCGTCTCGAGCACGCTCGCCGGCACCAGACTGCTCTTCGACGGCACGCCCGCCCCGCTCGTCTACACCTCGCGCACCCAAGTCAGCGCGATCGTTCCTTACGGCGTTGCCAACAAAACCACCGTCCCGGTCATCGCCGAGTACCTTGGCGCGCAATCCACTCCCGTCAACGTCCGCGTTCTCCCCGCCCTGCCCGCGCTCTATGCCGCCGATGCTTCCGGCTCCGGACCCGGCGCCATCCTCAACCAGGACGGCACTCTCAACACGCGCCTCAACCCTGCGCGCCCCGGCCAGGTCGTCATCCTCTATGGCACCGGCGAAGGCCTCACCTCACCCCTTCAAGCCGATGGCCAAGTCACCCCCGGCGCCGAGCCACTGCCCCGCCCCGTCCGCCCCGTCACCGTCACGCTCGGCGGCGTCCTATGCCCCATCCTCTACGCCGGCGCCCCGCCCGGACTCGTCGCCGGCGCGCTCCAGATCAACATCCAACTCCCCGCCAACGTCCCCACCGGTGACGCCGTCCCGATCGTCCTCTCCGTCGGCGAAGCCTTGAGCCCCGATACCGTCACTCTCGCCATCCGACCATGACCCGCCGCACCTGCCTCGCCCTCACCAGTTCCGCCTACGCCGCCTGCCCCGCTCCCGGCTATCCGCCCCTCGACGGCGTCCCGGACTCCGCCGCCGCCATCGCCCGTGACCTCAACCTCACCGATTGGCCCGCCTACCGCGCTCAACAGCAACGCGACCTCGCCCGCCGCATCGCCGAAGGCTCCGCCGAGCACCTCACCTACTACGTCCTCCAGTCGCGCCGCTTCACGGACCGCCCCCCTCTCGACCCCGTCCGCCTCGCCGCCACCAAACCATCCTCGATGCCCCCGCCCGTCGCCGCCCGCTTCGCCGACTTCGCCGCCGTCACCCAGCCCCTCGACCCTCGCCACGCCCTCATTCAACAACTCCATCGCGAGCTCCAGTGGACGCCCGAAGCCTGCTTCGTCCACACCATGCACTTCCTCGCCGAACGCAGCGCCAGCCAACGCGCCGAACGCGATGCCCTCTACCAACGCCGCGGCCTTAGCTCCGACACCACCGCCGAACAAACGCAAGTCATCGACCGCGCCCTCGCCTTCCTCAAAGCTCCCCCCGGCCGCACGCTCCTGGTCGGCCCCGGCCTCGACCTCACCCGCCGCGAAGGCTTCACCGACGATCTGCCACTCCGCATCCATCAGGTCGAGCGCCTCCTGCTCCACACCCGGCAACTCGATTGCGCCGACGTCCGCCCCGAAGTCCTTTCCTTCCTCGCCACGCGCCCCGTCTGTCCCCTCCAACTCGACATCACCACCACCGTCCCGCCCGGCCCCTACCAGCTCATCGTCGCCACCAACCTCTTCGTCTACCTCGACGACCGCTCGCTCTTCGCCGCCTTCGCCGCCATTGCCCAAGCGCTTGCCCCCGGCGGCGCCCTGGTCCACAACGACTCTCGCTTCGCCGCCAAGGTCTTCGGCCAAGTCCTCAAAATCCCGGTCGCCCACTTTGAGGCCTTCTCCTTGGGGCAACGCCAAGGCGTCGACCAAATCGACCGCGTCGTCATTCATCGCCGCTGATTCCCCTGCCATTTTCCCTTCGTCTGTGATATGCTTCCTCAATCTGAAATTTCAGATATGAGGTCTTGACCATGTCCCGTCTCGCCATGCTGCTTCTGGCGCCCATCTTCGCTTTTGCCCAACAGGGCTCCGGTACTATTTCCGGCACCGTCACCGATCCCCAGGACGCGCTCATCGCTGCCGCCAAAGTGGAGATCGTCAACGTTGACACCAACGCGGTCTTCCGCACCCAAACCAACGCGCAAGGCTTCTACACCGCTCCCGGACTCGCCGTGGGCCCCTACGAAGTTCGCGCCGAACTCTCCGGCTTCAAACGCGCCGTGCGCTCCGGCATCACCCTCCAGGTGAACCAGAACGCCCAGGTGAACCTCGTCCTCCAGGTCGGCCAACTCGCCGAAACCGTCGAAGTGCGCGGTGAAGCGGCCCTCGTCGATTCCACCTCCGCCACCGTCGGCACCGTCATCGAGAACCGCCAGGTGCAAGCCCTGCCCCTCAACGGCCGCGGCGCCCTCGCCCTCACCTTGCTCACCCCCGGCGTCATCTCCAATGCCGGCCCCACGCAATCCGGCTTCGGAGATCGCGGCGTCAACATCTCCGCCATCTCTATCAACGGCGCTCCCAGCGCGATGAATGCCTCCATGCTCGACGGCAACAACAACATCCTTTCCTACGTCGGTGAAGTGGGTATCCCACCCGCCGTCGACGCCGTCGAAGAGTTCAAAGTCCAAAGCGGCACCATGTCGGCTGAGTTCGGCTTCACCGCCGGCGGCACCATCAACCTGGTCACCAAGTCCGGCACCAATCAGTTACACGGCACGCTCTACGAGTTCCTCCGCAACGACAAGTTCGACGCCCGCAACGCCTTCGCCACCGTCCGCCTGCCCCTGCGCTACAACCAGTACGGCGGCACCATCGGCGGCGCCTTCATCAAAAACCGCACCTTCGGCTTCTACAACTACGAAGGCTACAACTTGCGCCGCTCCACGCCGCGCATTGCGAGCGTCCCGCTGCCGGCCTGGCGTCAAGGCAACTTCTCGACGCTCCTCAACGCCAACGGCCAGTTGACCCAGATCTACGACCCCGCTACCACCCGCCAGAACCCCAACGGCTCCGGCCAAGTCCGCGATCCGTTCCCGGGCAACGTCATCCCCTCTGCGCGTTTTGACCCCATCGCCGTCAAAATCCCCGCCTTCTGGCCCCTCCCCAACCGCGCCCCGGCGAACGCCTTCGCCCAGAATCAAAACTTCCAGGACGCCTCCCTCACGGCCGTCGACTGGAATCAGACCAACTGGAAAATCGACCATCGCTTCACCGACAAAAACTCGATCTTCCTGCGCTACACGCTCGCCCAGCATCAGCCCACCGGCAACAGCATCTTCACCGATCCCACCGTCGGCCAGAATCGCGTCGACGACCAGATCAACCGCAACGTCGTCGTCAGCGATACCCACACCTTCTCGCCCACGCTGATCAACACCCTCCGCGTCGGCATCATGCGCCAGGCCTTCACCTTCTTCGCCATCAACTATGGCCAGGGCTGGCCGCAGAAGCTCGGCCTGCCCTCGAACGTCCCCAACGACCAGTTCCCGCAAATCGACTTCGGCTACGGCCAGATCGGTGGCCAGGCCGCCGGCACCCGCACCTCGCTCAACTGGGACATGCAGGACATGCTCACCAAAGTCTGGGGTTCGCACACCCTCAAGATGGGCTACAACCACCGCATTCTCTACGGCGGCAATAAGCAAGGCGCCGCCCTCTCTGGCGACTACTCCTTCAGCGGCCTCACCACCAACCCGCAGGTCCCCGCCAACACCGGCAACGGCCTCGCGCAGTTGCTCCTCGGCGAAGTCAGCAGCTCGTTCATCGACCGCATCCTCGGCAACTCCTGGCAGGCTTACGCCGCCAGCGGCTTTATCCAGGACGACTGGAAGGTCAACCGCCGCCTGACCCTGAACCTCGGCCTCCGCTATGACTTCCAGCAGAAGCCCTACGAACGCAACAACGGCCACATCAACCTCGACCTCACCCAGCGCGAGCCCATCACCGGCCTGCCCGGCGTGGTCGTCTACGCCGGCCGCAACGGCCAGCCCCGCTCGTTCCTGAACGAAGACCACAACGACTTCGCTCCCCGCTTCGGCTTCGCCTACGACGTCTTCGGCACCGGCAAAACCGTCGTCCGCGGCGGCTACGGCATCTTCTACCCCTCCATCTTCTTCCGCACCTTCATGGGCAACGTCCAGTTGTTCTCCTCCACGCGCACCAGCTACGTCGCCACCGGCGCCGGCGCCCGCGCCTTCCTCTTCAAGGACGGCCTGCCGTTCGCCCCCACGGAATCGCCCGGCGCCAGTGCCGGCCCCAGCGCGCTGCTCGGCCAGTCTGCTCAGTTGTGGGAAGGCTACGGCTCCACGCCGATGTCGCAGCAATGGGACTTCTCCGTCCAGCAGCAAGTGGGCAGTTGGCTCCTCGACGTCACTTACTCGGCCAACAAAGGCAACCACTACGCCGCCGGCGGTTATAACCTGAACCAGGTCGACCCCGCCGTCCGCCTCCAACTCGGCCTCTCCCTCAACGAGAACGTCCCGAACCCGCTCGCCGGCAAAGTGCCCGGCGGCTTGGGCGCCGCCACCGTGGCCCGCGAACGCCTCCTGATGCCGTATCCCCAATACAACGGCGTCTCCGTCACCAACCCGCGCTATGGCAACTACATGTCGCACCTGCTGCTGATCAACATCAAGCGCCGCTTCTCGCGCGGCCTCTTGCTGAACTTCTCGTTCACCGGCGGCAAGAAGATCTCGGACTCGAACCTCTCCCCGGTCGACTTCGGCGCCATCGAACAGACCACCGACAACAGCTTCCAGAACGGCCTCTATAACCGCCAAGCCGAACGTGCCACGGACCCCGCGGACGTCTCCCGCCGCGGCGTGCTCAGCCTCGTCTACGAGTTGCCCTTCGGCCCCGGCAAAGCCCTCAACCCCTCGAACGGCGTGCTCCGTAAGATCGTCGGCGGCTGGCAGGTGAACAGCATCGTCGTCGCCCAGAATGGCCTCCCGCTCACCGTGCGCGGCGCCACCAACTTCCAGGCCAATCGCCCGAACTCCACCGGCGTCAGCGCCAAGCTCGACAACCCCACCGCCACCCGCTGGTTCGACACCTCGCAGTTCGTCAACCCGCCCAACTTCACCTTCGGCAACGTCGGCCGCACCATCCCCGACGTTCGCCATCCCGGCGCCTTCAACATCGATTTCTCGATGATCAAAGACACCGTCATCAAGGAACGCTTCAAGCTCCAGTTCCGTGCCGAGGCCTTCAACCTCACCAACCGCGTGAACTTCAACCTCGCCAACGACTCGTTCGTCGCCGGCCCGGACGGCAAGAACGCCAGCGCCAGCTTCGGCACGATCACTTCCTCGCGTGATGCCCGCGTTGGCCAACTCGCTCTGAAACTGATCTTCTAGTAGGCACCATGTTGTTACTCTGCCAACTCGCGCTCGCTGCCTCCTTCACCTCTACCGGCTTCGTCCAGATCCCGGCGGAGGTGAAGCTCGGCGCCATGTCCGCCGTCGAAGTCGACAAGAAGGGCAACGTCTACGTCCTCCACCGCGGCGAACCGCCTTTGGTCAAATTCAACTCCAAAGGCAAGTACGTCAAAGGCTGGGGCGAAGGCATGTTCAAGGTCGCCCACGGACTCCGCGTCGACCGTGCCGGCAACCTCTGGACCACCGACAACGGCAACCACGTCCTGCGCCAGTTCTCCTCCGACGGTAAACTCCTCCGCACCATCGGCGAAGTCGGCGTCCCCGGCAACGACGGCGCCCACTTCCGTTCGCCCGACGACGTCGTCTTCGCCTCCAACGGCGACCTCTACATCGCCGACTCCGGCAACGCCCGCATCGTCCACCTCGACTCCACCGGCAAATTCCTCGGCCAGTGGGGCAAGAAAGGCAAAGGCCAAAGTGAGTTCGCCACCGCCCACGGCCTCGCCATCGACCGGCAGGACCGCATCTACGTCGCCGACCGCAACAACAACCGCATCCAGGTCTTCGACGCTCAGGGCAAATTCCTCACCCTCTGGGACGGCTTCGGCAACCCCTTCGGCCTCCTCGTACGCGACAACCAGCTCCTGGTCTCCGAAGGCGACGTCAACAAGATCTTCCATTTCGGTTTAGAGAGCGGCAAAATAGAAGAACAGTGGGGCGATTCGCAGACTCTGCAATTGCCGCACCTGATGGCCAACGACCGTCGCGGCAATCTCTATGTCGCGGAGGTCAACGGCAAGCGGGTTCAGATTTTCCGGAGGACGAAGTGAAGTACGGTTTCCTACTCCTGCCCGTCTGGCTTATGGCGCAAACGCCCGAGCTCGAGCGGGCTCACGCGCCGATCATCGAGCCGCAGGTCGATAAAGCCAAGTCCGCCGCCGCGCTCACCGCTCGTTACTCTCCGGCCCGCGCCATCAAAAGCCCCCCGATCCAATACCGCAACTTCATCGACGAACACGTCTTTGGCCGCATGAAGCGCGATGGCGTGCCGCACGCCCCTCTCGCCGATGACGAACAGTTCGCCCGCCGTGCCTGGCTCGATGCCACCGGCCGCATTCCTCCCACCGAACAGTTGAACGCCTTCCTGGCCGACCAGGATCCCAGGAAGCGCGACAAGCTGGTCGACACCCTCACCGACAGCGACGCCTTCGTCGACAAATGGACTTACTACTTCTCGGACCTCTTCCGCGCCGGCGGCCGCATGGGCTCCGGCCTGAACCTCTTCAACTTCTGGCTCCGCGAATGGCTCACCCTCGACCGTCCCTATAACGAAGTCGTCACCGACCTGCTCACCGGCGCGGGCAAAAGCAGCTTCTCCGTGCCCGCCGGCATGTACTACGCGCGTGACTTCGTCAAAGCCAAAGACGACCCCGAAGCCCCCGACGCCCACGACTTAGTCAACCAGCCCGACACCGTCGACGAGTTTACCGTCACTTACTCCAAAGTCTTCCTCGGCCTCAATCTCGCCTGCATCTCCTGCCACGACGGCAAGAACCATCTGGAGAAGGTCAACCTCTTTTTGACCTCCAAGAAGCGCGAAGACTTCTTCGGTCAAGCCGCCTTCTTCGGCCGCACGCGCCAGATCATGAACTGGGAGAACGGCTACCAGGCCAACACCGAATACACCGTCGACGACGTCGGCCCGGACTATGACCCCAAAGCCGAGTCGATCGTCCGCGTCCCCCGCCGCGGCGGCGATGCCTCCGCCCGCTTCATCTTGAGCGGTGAAAAGCCGAACGCCGGCGAGAACCAACGCGATGCCCTGGCCCGCATCATGACGAATCATCCTCAGTTCCGCCGCGCCTTCGCCAATCGTATCTGGGCCGAGTTCATGGGCTTTGGCATCGTCGAGCCCGTCGACGACTTTGACCTTTTGAAGCCGGATCAGCCTTCGAACCCCACCCTCCTGAACGCCCTCGCCGACGACTTCGGTAAACATCAGCACAGCTTCAAGCACTATGTCCGCACCATCATGAAGTCGAGCGCCTACCAACTCAGTTCGCGCTTCGAAGGCGAATGGCAGGATCGTTACGCCACTTACTACGCGCGTAAGTATGTCCGCATGCTCACCGCGCCGGAGTTACACGACGCGATCGCCCTCGCCACCGGACGGCCCGGCAAGTTCTCCACCGGAACCGAAAAGGTCGGCATGGTGATGCAGATGGCCGAACCGAAGAAAGCCGATGCCGAAGTCCAAGGCTTCATGAAAACCTTCGGCCAATCCAATCGCGACGACATGCCGAAGAAAGTTCCGCCGTCGTCCCTGCAAGCCATGCTCCTGATGCAGTCCCACGTCGTCACCGACCGCGTCGACTCCACCAAAGGCGGACTCGTCCAAAGCCTACTCGAAAAAGAGACCGACAACCGCAAGTTAGTCGAACAGATCTTCCTCCACACCATCTCCCGCCGCCCCAGCGCTCCCGAAGCCGACATCGCCGCCAAGGCTCTCGCAGCGGACCGGCGTCACGGCGCCGAGAATTTGCAATGGGCTCTGCTCAACAGTCCGGAGTTTATCTTCAACTACTGACATGAACCAGCGCATCTCAGATCTCTTCCCCGCCCGCCGTGACTTCCTCAAGCTCGGCGGCTACGGCTTGCTCTCCGCCTTCGCGGATCAGGCGCTGATGCCCATGCAGATGCGCGCCGCCGGCCGCAGCAATCCGCGCGGCACCGCTCGCTTCTGCATCCTCATCGAACTCGCCGGCGCGCTCTCCCACATCGACTCCTTCGACTTCAAAGAGAACGAGGGCACTCAAAAAGACTTCGACGTTCGCCCTGTCAAGAACGACATGTACCTCCCGTACCGTCTGTTCCCCGAACTGTCGAAGGAGATGGACAAGATCACCGTCGTGCGCTCCATGAAGAGCCACGAAGTCGTCCACTTCCGCGGCCAGTATTACACGCAGGCCGGCCGCCCGCTCAATCCCGCCCAAGCCTCCGAAATTCCGAGCGTCGGCTCGGTGGTCGCCATGGAACTCGAATCCCAACGCCGCCCCACCGATACCTTCCCCACTTACATCGGCTGCGGCCTGGATACCTCGGGCTGCGGCGCTCTCTCCACCGGCTTCCTGCATCCGCGCCACTCCGTCCTCGACGTCAATTTGAAGTCGGGCGCCGGCGCCGCCCCGTCTTCCAAAGAAGCCTTGGGCGTCCTCGCCGAGCGCTACCGCCTGCTCAAAGAACTCGACAAGGTCATGACACCTTCGCGCGGCGGCCGCGACCGTTCCTTCGGCACGTTCTCCGACTTCCAGTCCTCCGCCTATCAAATCCTCGGCGACCCGCGCTGGCCCGCCGCCTTCAACATGTCGAAGGAAGAAACCGAGCGCTACGGCAGCAACGAAGTCGGCCTCGGTTGCTTACTTGCCCGCAACTTAGTCCAGGCGGACGCGGGCACCCGCTACATCCACATCGTCCACCCCGATTGGGACCACCATCGCGATATTTACAACCACGCGAAGAAATCGAACCATTACATCCGCTGCAACGAGTTCGACCGTGCGCTGGCCAACTTACTCCGCGACCTCTCGGCCGCCCCCTCGCCCCGCCAGCCCGGCAAGACCTTACTCGACGATACCTTCATCGTGGTCGCCACCGAGTTTGGCCGGGTCCCCGGCCCGCTCAACGGCATCGCCGGCCGCCATCATTACAACCTCGCCTACCTGTCGATGTTTGCCGGCGGCGGCACCCAACCCGGCCGCATCATCGGCAAGACGGACGCCGCCGGCGAACATGTCATCGATACCGGCTGGGGCCACAAACGCGCCCAGATCAAAACCGAGAACATCTACGCCTCCGTCTACTCGGCCCTCGGCATTGACTGGCGCAAAGAGATCACCAACACGCCCTCGAAGCGCGCCTACCGTTACGTCGACATGTTGGGCGCCACCGAGATGGCGCTCGACGACGAGATCGCTGACTTGTTCGTCTGATGCGCTTCCTTTGGCCCTTACTCTTTGCCGCTGTCCTCTCGGCGGACCCCGTCCTCATTCCGGCCGGTAAGTTCACCATGGGGCGCACCAAGCTCACCTCGGACGACAAGACGAAGATGCGTCCGCAGATCCTGCTCGACGATCGTCCGGCACACGAGGTCACGCTCCCGGCCTTCTATCTCGACTCGCACGAAGTGACGCACGAGCAATACGCCGTGTATCTGAAAGCGAAGAAGCTACTCCCGCCCTATCATTGGCGCAACGGCGAGATCCCTCCCGGTCTCGCCAAGGTCCCGGCCTATAACGTCTCGTGGCACGAAGCCAAAGCCTATTGCGAGGCCCAAGGCGCCCGGCTGCCTACCGAGGCCGAATGGGAACGAGCCGCGCGCGGTGGCCTCGAAGCTCAGGATTATCCGTGGGGCGATAAGTTCGACGCGAAGTTAGTCCGCTCGGGCGTGGAAACCGGACCGGGCGAAGTCGGCAAGTATCCCCCCAACGCCTTCGGCCTTTACGACATGGCCGGCAACGTCTCCGAGTGGATCGCCGATTACTTCGACCGCGCGTACTATGCCAAATCGCCCGCCGAGAATCCGCCGGGGCCCGCCGAAGGCGTCTATCGCCTCATTCGTGGCGGCGCCTGGAGCGACCCGCCCAAGCGCGTCACCGTCTTCTTCCGCAACTGGGTGCGCCCCACGCAGAAGCAAGCCAACATCGGCTTCCGCTGCGCGAAATCCGTCGCGCCCTAGTTACTGCACCATCTTCTGGACGATGTCCATCTGCGCTGCCGTCCCGCGCACCACCAGCGCCATCGGCTTGCTGTAAGTGAACATCTGCGAGATGCGCGCCGCGCTGCGGATCGCCGCCGCCGTCTCCTGCAATTCGGCCGCCTCGCGGGCCCGCGGGACGCCATAGACGCGCAGCAGATCGTCCTCGCCCAGCTTCAGTTCCGGCGGCTGCGTCGCGCTCACGGATTCCCGATTCAGTTGCTCCACCAGCCACGCCGCCACGGTCACCTGGGCCTGATTGCCGCGCACCAGCACCACCCGCGGGTCGGACCGCATCGCAATCTTGTTGATGCTCGTGACGCTGCGAATCACCGTCGCCAACTCATAGGCGGGCGTGTCGGAACGCTTGGCGAAGATCGCGCACGTCACCCCGGCCTCGCCACCATCCACCATCACCGGCTTCTCGCCGCCCGCCTCCAGCGTTCGCGCAATCCACTCGGCGATCTGCAGTTGCTCGGCCGTTCCGCGCACCGTAATCGTCTTCTTTTCGGCATCGACAAACGCCTCGGTCACTCCGGACATCATCTGCACCACGCCGTGCGTCTCCGCCACGGCCTGTTCGCTCAGCGTACTCGGCAGAAACAGAATCCGCTCCTGGGCCATGGCCAGGGCCGTTAGCCAAAGTGTGCAAAGTAGGCGTCTCATCCTGGAAGGATGACGCCGCGCCCCCGGCCGGCGTGCAGGCGGAAAAACACTTAGCCCGCCAGACCAATCCCGCCCGAAGCACGTATCATGGTGATGAAGATGAAAGGTAAGTGGCTTCTCGGACTCGGCGTCGTGGTGATGGTGCTGGCAACCGCCGCCGCCGTCTGGTACGCCCGCCCGCCGGCCAGCGCGGAGCCGGCGGCTCAGAAGCCCGCCGCCCCGGTCCCCACCGCCAAGCCGGACGAACTCAGCCTCTCTGGTCGTCTCCAGGCCATTAAGCTCATCCAGGTCGTCGCCCCCGTCGACGGCGTGCTCGAGGAACTGCGCGTAAAAGAGGGCGAAGACGTCTCCGAAGGCCAGTTGCTCGCTCGCGTCAAGAACAACGCCCTCGACCTCAACCACGAACAGGCCGGACAGCAGTTGGAAGCCCTCCAATCGAAGGTGAACAACCTGGACGCGTCGCTCATTGCCGCGCGACTCGAAGCTCAGCGCACCCGCTCCGATGCGGACGCCTTGAAGGCGAAGCTCGAAGCCGCCCGTAAGGAATTTGATCGTCAGGCCATGCTCATGAAGGAAGGCGCCACGCCGCGGCTCAAGTTCGAAAGATCCAAGACTGACTACGAAAGCGCCCTCGTTGAGTTCGAAGCCAAAGACAACCTCGCCCGCCAGGCGGCGGACCGTGTCGAAACCACCAGCCGCTCGCTCGACGAAGCCAAGAAAGCGCTCGCCGACCGCTCAGCCGACTGGGAAGAAGCCAAAAGCGAACTGAACTCCGCCGAGATCCACTCGCCCGCCGACGGCGTCATCGTCAAAGTCGGCAAGCAGAATGGCGAGCCTGTCGACCGGCGCATCACCGAAGTCTTTCAAATCGCCGTCGACCTCACGTCGATGGAAGCCGTCGTCCAACTCAACCCCGAAGAGTTGAAGCTCGTCAAACCCGGCCAAAACGCGGTTCTTTATCTGGTGGAAGCCGGCAACGAGCCGATTCCCGCCGTGGTTCGTGAAATCAAAGCGAACGAAGCCTACCTGGACTTCAAAAGCCCTGGGCCCGGCGTTCGCCCCGGCCTGATCGGCCAGGTCCGCATCCCCTTGAAGTGAGTTCCCACCCATGCAACATCTTGCTGAAAGCCTGCTTGAACTGATCACCCAAACCTCGACTAATTTGCCGCCGGACGTGCGCGCCGCGATGGGCATTGCGATCGAGAACGAAACGCCCGCCACCCAATCGGCGCAGGCGCTTAACATCATCGCCACCAACATCGACATGGCCGAAGCGGACTCAGGCCCCATCTGCCAGGACACGGGCATGCCGACGTTCTTCGTGCACACGCCCGTGGGCACCAATCAGATCCAGTTGAAAAAGGCGATCAAAGAAGCCGTCGCCCAGGCCACCAAGCTCGGCAAGCTGCGCCCGAACTCCGTGGACTCGATCACCGGCAAAAACTCCGGCGACAACCTCGGCACCGAAACGCCCGTCATTCACTTCGAGCAGTGGGAGAAAGACACCATCGAAGTGAAGCTGATCTTGAAGGGCGGCGGCTGCGAGAACAAGAACATTCAGTATTCCCTGCCCGCTGAGCTCGATCACTTGGGCAAGGCTGGCCGCGATCTCGCCGGTGTGAAGAAGTGCCTCCTGCACGCCGTCTGGCAGGCGCAAGGCCAAGGCTGCGCGCCCGGCGCCATCGGCGTCTGCATCGGCAGTGACCGGGCGCACGGCTACGTGCTCGCCAAGGAGCAACTCTTCCGCACGCTCGATGACGTGAACCCGAATCCCGTGCTTGCGCAACTCGAAGCCGAAGTGATGGAGGAGTCGAACAAGTTGGGTGTGGGCGCCATGGGCTTCGGCGGCAAGTCCTCGCTGATCGGCTGCAAGGTGATGGCCGCCAACCGTCTGCCCGCCAGCTTCTTCGTCTCGGTGGCCTACGATTGCTGGGCCTTCCGCCGCCTGGGCGTGCACCTCGACCCGCAGACCGGCGCCATCACCGAGTGGCTCTATCGCAACCCGGCCGAAGAGGTCAAGAAGATGGCCTCCGGCGAGGGCTTCACGCTCACCGGTAAGGAAGTGGTGCTCGAAGCGCCGGTCACCGAAGAGAAGGTCCGGCAGCTCAAGGTGGGCGACGTCGTGCTGATTCGCGGCACGATGTACACGGGCCGCGACGCCGTCCACGCTTACTTGATGAAGAATCCGCCTCCAGTGGACTTGAACGGCGCCGTGCTCTATCACTGCGGGCCGGTCATGTTGAAGCAAGGCGACGAGTGGCAGGTGAAGGCCGCCGGCCCCACCACCAGTTCGCGCGAAGAGCCCTACCAAGCGACCGTCATCAAGAACTACGGCGTGCGCGTGGTGATCGGCAAAGGCGGCATGGGCGCTAAGACCCTGGCTGCGCTCAAAGACTTCGGTGCCGTCTACCTGAATGGCATCGGTGGCGCGGCCCAGTTCTACGCGCGCACCGTGCGCCAAGTGAAAGGCGTCAGCCTGATGGAGTTCGGCATCCCCGAAGCCATGTGGGAGCTCGACGTCTACGACTTCGCCGCCATCGTGACCATGGATTCGCACGGCAACTCGCTGCACGCCGACGTCGAAAAGACGACCGGCGAACAGCTCGAGTTGGTCGGCTCCGCTTCGTGATATACCCATACGAGACTCCATGAGTAAAAGAACTTCTATTGGCTCCTGGGCCTATACGATTGGCCCGTACGGTCCGAATCCGATCGATTTCGATACGGTCTGTGAAAAGCTGAAAGCCTTGGGCTTTCATGGCCTTGAACTCGGCGCCTTTCCGCCGCATCCGAACCCGGGCAATCCGAATGGTCCCGATGACGCGTGGCCCGGAACACTGGCGAGCAAAGCGGAGCGCCAGGAACTCAAAGCCAAGATGGCCGAACGCGGCTTGGGCTTCTCCGGCATTGCCGCGAATCTCTGGGGCGAGAAGCTGATCAACACCGACGATCAGTCGAAGTACATCTCCGAGTTCAAGCGCAACTGCGAGTTCGCCGTGGATACCGGCATCGGCGGCGTGCGCGTGGACACCGTGCAGCCCCCGACGATTCATCGTGAGGTGGACTACGCGACGGCGTTCAGCCGCGTCACCAAGACCTGGCAGACCTGCGCGGACATCGCCGCCGACCATGGCTTGAACATGACCTGGGAGTTCGAGCCGGGCTTCGCCTTCAACAAGCCTTCGGACATCGTGCGGATTCATGACGCGGTAAACCGGAAGAACTTCGGCCTGCTCTATGACACCTGCCACGGTCAGATGGTGGGCGTGGTGGGCGCGCGGCAGGAAGGCGAGAAAGAAGTCTACGCCTCACAGACGGACCTGATCCATCGCCTCGCCGGACGCATCAACCACATTCATCTGATCGACTCCGACGACACCTGCCACAAGGACGCTTCGGGCGCCGACGAGACCTCGGCCCATCCGCCCTTTGGCCTGGGGCATTTGAACTTCCACGTCATCGTGCCCGAACTGCTGAAGGCCTCGAACGTCCCCCACGACTGGTGGACGATCGACCTTTGCTTCTGGCCCGATGCCTGGGCGGCGACCGAACGCTGCAAGACCTACCTCGACGAACTCGTGGAGCTTTACGGATAAGACATGGCAAAAGAACTCCGCATTGGCATGATCGGCTACGGCTTTATGGGCCGGGCCCACTCGAACGCCTATAAGCGCCTGAACGACTTCTTCCCGGTGGCGCATCGGCCCGTGCTCAAAGCCGTCGCTGCGCGCAGCGCCGAGAAGGCCAAGAGCTTCGCCGAGAACTGGGGCTACGAGCGCATCGAGACCGACTGGAAGAAGGTCGTCGAAGCCAAGGACATCGACCTGATCGATATCTGCTCGCCCAACGATACGCACTTTGAGATCGCGATGGCGGCGGCGAAAAACGGCAAGATGATCTGCTGTGAAAAGCCGCTGGCGATGACGAGCAAAGAGGCCGAGAAGATGGTGGCCGCGGTGGCGAAGTACAAGGTCCCGAACATGGCGTGGTTCAACTACCGCCGTGTGCCGGCCATTGCACTCGCGAAGCAAGTGGTGGACGAAGGCCGCATTGGCCGGCCGTTCCACTACCGCGCGACCTACCTGCAGGATTGGACCATCGCGACGGATGTGCCACAGGGCGGCCCCGGCTTGTGGCGCCTGGATGCGTCAGTCGCCGGCTCCGGCGTTACCGGCGACCTGCTGGCCCATTCGATCGATACGGCGATGTGGCTGAACGGGCCGATCACGCGTGTGACGGCGAAGACCGAAACGTTCGTCAAAGAGCGGAAGCACGCAGTGTCGGGCAAAGTGCAAAAGGTGACGATCGACGACGCCTGCATGTTCCTGGCTGAGTTCGCCAACGGATCGCTGGGAACCTTCGAGTCGACGCGGTATGCGCGCGGCCGGAAGAACTTCAACACCTTCGAACTGAACGGCGCTGACGGATCGGTGTACTTCGACCTCGAAGAGCCCGAGTATCTGCAGTACTTCGAGTATCAACAGCAGCAAAGCGGGAAGAAGGTGGAAAGCCACCTGACGGGCTGGCGCAAGATCCACACGACGAACTCCGAACACCCGTACATGAAGCACTACTGGGTGCCCGGAACCTGCATCGGCTACGAGCATACGTTCCTCAATGCCCTGGCCGACTTCGTGGCCGGGATCGAGAGCGGCAAGCCCACGCAGCCGGACTTCAATAACGCGCTGCAGACGCAGCGGGTGTGCGAGGCGGTGCTGCGGTCGGCTGGGAACGGCAAATGGGAGAAGACCGGGGTCGACGCGAAGGCCCTCTAAGTCGTTTATTATCAATACCCATACGCCCATATTTCACGATATGGGTGTATGGGTATAATTGTTTTATGAAGACGACGCTCGAGTTGCCCGACGCGCTGTTCCAGGAAGCCAAGCAGTTTGCGGCTAAGCACGGCATGCCGTTTCGCGAACTGGTGGAGATTAGTCTTCGCGACCACCTGCAGGCGGCACAGACCGAGTCGAAGCCGTTCAAGTTGGGGGAAGCACCGGCCTTCCATTCCGAAACGCTCGTTGACCTCTCCGACTGGGCCGCCGTAAAGGCAATCATTCGCGAAGATCGCATGCCGTGATCGCCGTCGACACCAACATCCTCGTTTACGCCGCACACTCGGATTCGCCCTGGCATGCCGTTGCCAAGCGCCGAGTGACGGAACTCGCGGAAGACTTCCGGCCCTGGGCTGTTCCCTGGCCTTGCTTGCACGAGTTCTACAGCGTGATGACCAATCCACGCTTGTACAAGCGGGCGATGTCGCCGCAACAGGCGGTGATGCACCTGGACCTGTGGCGGAATAGTCCGTCGCTTCGCCTGATCGGTGAATCTCCCAAGTACTGGGATCGACTCAAAACACTGCTCAACCCTGGCGCCGTGGTGGGGCCCATGATTCACGATGCGCGAATCGCAGCGATCTGCATCGAGCACGGCGTGGAAGTGCTCTGGACGGCGGATCGGGACTTTCAGCGCTTCCCTGCGCTCAAGACGGTGAACCCGCTGATTACGACGTAAGGAAGCGGCGGATGCGGGCGGCGGCTTCGTTCAGGTTCTCAAGGGAATTGGCCATGGAGAACCGGAGGTAGCCTTCGCCGAAGGCTCCGAAGGAGGTGCCGGAGAGGCAGGCGACGCCAGCGTTCAAGAGGGCGTCGGCAAGGGGTTTGGACTTCCAGCCAGTGCCGGTGATGTTGGGGAAGGCGTAGAAAGCGCCTTCGGGGACCTGGCAGCGGATGCCGGGGATCGTGTTCAGTTCGCGGACAAAGAGATCACGGCGGGTGTGGAATTCGCGCACCATTTTGACGGCGTCGTCCTGGGGACCGGTAATGGCGGCGAGGCCGGCGCGCTGGGTGAAGCTGGCCGTGCAGGAGTTCGAATTCACCATCAGCATGTTGACGGCATCGGCCATCCAGGTGGGCATGACGCCGTAGCCCAGGCGCCAACCGGTCATGGCGTAGATCTTGGAGAAGCCGTCGAGGATGATCGTACGTTCGGCCATGCCGGGGACGCTGGCGATGGAGAGCGGGCGCTCACCGTAATAAATGCGCGAGTAGATTTCGTCGGAGAGGACCACGATGTCGCGCTCGCGGACGAGGTCGGCGATGGCGCGGATGTCTTCGGCGGGGATGACGCCGCCGGTGGGGTTCTGCGGCGAGTTGAGGATGAGCATCTTGGTTTTGTCCGTGATGCGGTCGCGCAGGACGTTGAGGTCGAAGCTGAAGCTGCGTTCTTCGATGAGCGGCACGGGGACGGGGGTTCCACCGGCGAACTTGATCATACTTTCGTAGATCGGGAAGCCAGGGTTGGGATAGAGGACCTCGTCGCCGGGTTCGACGAAGGCGAGGATGGGGAAGAAGATGATGGGCTTGCCGCCGGGGACGACGCAGACGTTCTCGGCGGCGACGGAGATGCCGCGCGTCTCGGCGACGTGAGCGGCGAGGGCAGCGCGGAATTCGGGGTCTCCGGGCGTGGGGCCGTAGTGGGTGTAGCCGGCGTCGAGGGCGGCTTTGCCGGCGGCGACGATGTGGGCGGGGGTTTCGAAGTCGGGTTCGCCGATCTCGAGGTGGATGATGTGCTGGCCCTTGGCTTCGAGAGCGCGAGCTTTCTGGAGGACTTCAAAGGCGCCCTCTCCGCTCAAGCGGCTCATGCGTTCGGCGAGTTTCATGCGGTTCTCCGGGGTGTGCGGGTCAAAATGACGAAACGAACCCGGGAGTTATTGATTCAATGAGAGTTAGCTATTTTCCACAGCCAACGGCGAACTCAGCCGGGGTCTAGAGTTCAGGATAGCAGGCGGGCGAGAGCGCTTGGTGGTAAACGGATGAAAACGCTAAGGAATTTTGGCGGGAACGGGGGCTCGGCGAAAGATGAAAACGCCGTCGCGGGTTTCGGCGAGTTCCACGGGGTCGCCGATGGAGACGCGGTCGCCTTCGGCGCGCCCGGTGACGCGGCGTCCGTCGGCGAGATCGATCATCACGAGCTGGTAGGGGGCGAGATCGAGCAGCGCGGCCGGCGGCATGTGAACCACGGTTTCCGTGTAGACGGTGCCTTGCATTTGAGAAACAGTTTATCGCTAAGCTGGGGGTGTGTTGAAGCGGTGGTGGGTCCTGTGGGGGATGGCGGCGATGGCGTGGGGGCAGCGTCCGCCGGTGGTGCTGGTGGATGGCTTTCATCTGCTGTGCCAGCGGGAGAATCTCGTCTCGACGTCAGAGTTTGGGGAGCTCGAGAAGCGGCTGAATGACCAAGGGGTGGCGACGCGCTTCTTCGGATCGTGCACGGTGAATGCGGGCGCTTCGATTGAGGAGTTGGGCAACGCGCTGGGCGAGTTGATTCGAGGGATGAATTCGCAGCAGGTAGATGTGGTGAGCCACAGCATGGGTGGGCTGGTGGTGCGGTCCTATCTGGCCGGCAAGCAGACGCCGGCGGGGGTGTTTGTGCCGCCGCCCGATCCGCGGATCCGGCGCTGGGTGGCGATGGCGACGCCGAACTTTGGGGCGCTCATTCCGAGCATCGCGTTGCCGTTTCTGCCCAGTGTGCGGGCACGGCAGATGGTGCCGGGGAACCAGTTTCTCTTCGATCTGGCAACGTGGAATCAGAACCAGGATGATTTGCGGGGGGTGGAGACGGTGGCGATCGTGGGGAATGCGGGGGGCGTGGGGCCACTGGCGGGGTCGAACGACGGGACGGTGGCGGTGACCTCGGCGTCGTTCTCCTTTGCCCTGCCGGATGAACGGACGCGAGTGGTGCCATACTGTCATGGCGCCGGCGATCTGACGTCGATCCTGGGGTTGGGTTGCGAGGCGCCCCCGCTCGCGAAGATTCAGACCGACAATCCGTTGAGTTGGCAAATCATCGACTCGTTCCTCTCTGGAACGGAACGGTGGAAAACGTTGGGACGCGCGCCGAGTGAGGATCCGTATCTCTCGAAGGTGGGCGGCGTCTTGCGGCAGATGCGGGATCGGGACGATGCGGCATTGGGGAATCTGAGCGATACGCCCTTGACGACGAATGCGCCGCGCAAGGGCGGCTACAGCGTGATGATCGACAAGCCGGGTCCGGTGGTGGCGTTGGTTTGCCCATCCGCGGCACGGCTGGGGTCTTTGACGTTGGCGCCGCGGATGCTGATCTCGGTCTACGGGACGGGATTGAGGGCGAGCATGGTGACGCTGAATGGGTCGGGGCTGCCGGTGAGCTTCAATAGCGACAACCAGATCAACGCGCTGCTGCCGGCCGTGGGTCAGGGGCTGGCCAAACTGACGGTGAGCAATGCGCAGGGGGCGCAGTCGGTGAACGTGAATCTGGAGAACGCGGTGCCCGCGGTGTTCACGCTGAATGGGTCGGGGACGGGCGCGGCGGCGGCGATTCAGACGGAAGACTATCTTTCGCTGTATCTGACTGGGCTGGGGATGACAGTGACCTCGCCGGTGGTGGAACTGAATGGGCAGCGCTTGCCGGTGACGTACGCGGGCGTGGCGCCTGGCTACGACGGTCTGGACCAGATCAACGTACGACTGCCCTCCGCGCAGGCGAGGGGCACGATTACGGTGAGGGTGGGTAACCGGACCAGCAACTTAGTGACCATCCCTTAGTTGCAGTGACGGGCCTGGAGGCCCGTCACTGCTGAGCGGTTGGGCGACTCGTTACTTCGTGGCGGCGACTTCAAGGACCGAATACCAGAGGAACTGGACGAGGCCGTAGAGAGAGTCCTCGGCGAGACGCTCGACGTCGCTGTGCCAGCCGTGTTCGGCGAACTCGGCTTCGTCGAAGCGGGGGCCGATGCCGTAGGCTTGGACACCGCGGGCGCGGAGTTGGGCAAGGTCCGTGGCGCCGGTGACCATGCCGGGGACGGTGATGGCGCCGGGGTACAGGCGGCGCTGGGTTTTCTCGAGAGCGCGGAACATGTCGCTGTCGAGGCGGCTGGGCGGGGCGGAGGGACGGCCGGCGGGCGCGGGGACGATCTTCACGGCCGGGTCATTGATGATGCGGGCCATCTGGGCGTAGAAGGCGGTCATGTCTTCGTCGGGGAGCGCGCGGATGTCGAGCATGGCTTCGGCCTGGGAGGGGATGACGTTCTCGCGGAAGCCGGCGGTGAGCATGGTGGGCGAGATGGAGGTGCGGAGGACGGAGTACTTGCCGAGGTCGTGCTGGGCGAAGTAGTTCTGGATGGCAGCGGACTTCTGGGGGTCGACCAGGCCGTTGTAGCGGGCGGCTTCCGCGGGCGGGCTGATGGTGGCGAGACGTTCGAAGAACGTACGGGTGACGTCGTTCAAGCGCATGGGCGGCTCCCACTGGCCGATGCGGCTGACGGCGGTCGACAGATGGACGACGGCGTTGTCGCGACGGGGACGCGAGCCATGTCCGGAGGTGCCGGTAGAGACGAGCTTGGCGCGGCGCGGAACCTTCTCGCTGGCAGCGACTTCGACGAAGCGCACCTTGCCGTTCTCGGAGTGGACGAAGCCGCCTTCGGCGAGAGCGTACTCGGCTTCGATGTCGGCCCAGTGCTCGTTGACGAGGAAGTCGATGCCGACGTTGGTGGGCCCGGTGGAGCTCTCTTCGCTGGCTTCGGCGAGGAAGATGACGTCGCGATCGAGGGGGACGCGAAGGCGCTTGAGTTGCAGCATGAGCATGACGCCGGCGGTGACGCAGTCCTTGTTGTCGGTGGTGCCGCGGCCCCAGATGAAGCCGTCGCGGCGGACGGCGCCGAAGGGGTCGACGGGCCATTTTTCACGCTGGACGCCGACGGTGTCGGTGTGACCGAGGATGAGGATGGGGCGTTTGGTTCCGTTGCCTTTCAGGCGGGCGACGAGGTTGGCGCGGTTCGGGTCCTTCGCGAAGATCTGGTAGGGAATGCCTTCGCGATCGAACTGGGCCCTAAGGTAGTTGACGACCTGGGTCTCGTTGCCAGGCGGATTGCTGGTGTCGAAACGAACGATGGCCTGGAAGTGCTGGAGCGCTTCGGCCTTCGCTTTCTCCCAATCGACGACGGGTTCGGCGGCGGGGAGCGCCAGGGCCGAAAGAAGGACAACCAGCAAGCGACGCATACCGGAGATGGTAGCAGTCTGTTAGAGGACTTCGAGGTTGGCCGGGATGCTGAAGTACGCGTCGGTGAGACCGGTGTTGATCTTGACGTCGTCGGCGAACATCTCGAAGATCTTGTCGCCGTTCCGGTGCCGCGTGTAGACGAGCGGCCATTGTACGCCGTTGCCGACGTCGCGGTACTTGTCGAAGGTGGCGATCTCTTCGTCGTTGTCGCCGCGATCCTTGTTACGGCGCGTGAAGCGCTGCTTCATCGGGAACTTGGTGGAGCGATGGAAGAAGACTGTGGTGACCAGGTTATCGGCGTCGGTGAAGTTGACGATTTCCATGGGCTGGTAGTCGACGACGTCCGAGCGCTGGTGCTCGATGATCAGGCCCTGCTCGCCAAGGCGCTGCCGAAGCAGGTAGAGGATGTTGCGGCGGGTGGAGTCGCGGTAACGCTCGGTGGTGGTTTTGTCGAGTTCCTTGGCGCCCCGGTAGGTGACGTCGTAGGCCTTGTCCTCGAGATACAGGTAGAACGGGAGATCGTCGAGCTGTTTGTCCTTGCGGGCGAAGGACTGCCGCTCACGCTGGCCGAAGAAGCCGGCGAGGGGCGGCTGTGGACGGAGCAGGTAGCGAGTGGCGATGCGGGCGCGGGAGAGTCCGGTGAGACGCGAGTTGTAGAACGAGTAGGCGCGGCCGTTCTCCACGCGGTCCTGCATGTTGAGGTAGCTCTGCCCGCCTAAGGCAGCGAGCGCCTCGTCCACCACCTGCCGGCCGCGTTGTTCAATCTTCGACTGGCCGCGGATGATGAACGGCGCCGCTAACGGGGCGGCGACGGCGGTGAGAAGCTGACGGCGAGTGGTGGTGGACATGCGGCGCGGCGACTACTCCTTCTTCGAAAGGTCTTCGGCCTTCAAGCCGATGTTGGCCTTCATTTCGGCAACGGTCATGTCGCTGACGACTTTGCCGCCCTGCGTGACTTGCGACTTGAACGGGTACTTGAGGCCGCCGCCGATGTCGCGGAAGTCCGAGTAGGCCGTTTCGATCAGCACGGGGCCTTGCGGTCCGGTGATCTGCATCACGCTTTTGGCGGGCAGCCCGGAGGATTCATCCACCACGAGCTTAGCCATCAACGGTCCTTCCGTGATCTCGAGAGTTCCGTTGCCAGCATAGTTGACGTTGCGGCCCTGGACTTGGTTGCTGCGGAGAAGGTTGAACAGATCGGCGAAGAGCTGCTGCTGGATCTGCAGGGCGCCGGAGCCGGTGAGGGGCTGCTCGCCCTGAGGCGCTTTCACCCAGCCCTGCTGGCCGTCAAAGAACGAGGTGATCTTGCCGAAGGGCAAGGTGACGTCCTGACGGAGGAGGCCCGGGGGCATCCACTGGTTCTTTTGCTGGACGGCCATGCCGTTGCCCATCTTGGAGTCGACCACCTGGATATAGTCCTTGAGGGCGGAGAGGTTCTGGGCTCCGCCGATGGATGCGGCGGCTTTGTTGAGAAGGTCGCGGCCTTTGGCGAGCGAGCCGGAATCGCTCTTGGCGGAGGCCTGCTTGGGCTGGGGGATGGTGATGTCGAGCTTTTCGACCGGCATGCCGAGGCTCTTGAAGTCTTTGCCGCCCATCTTCTTGGGGTCGCCGACGGCGACGACGGTGAAGTTTTCGGGCTTGATGTAGTTCTTGGCGACGCGGAGGACGTCGGCCTTAGTGACGGCTTCAAGGCTCTTCTTGTATTGGTTGAGGAAGTCAGAGGGGTAGCCGAAGTAGTCGTAGGTGACCATGCGGTTGAGGGTCTTCACCGGCGAGTCAAAGTTGAAGACGAAGCTGTTGAGGGCGGTGTTCTTGGCGGTGGCGAGTTCCTGGTCCGTCACTTCGAGGGTGCGGAGCTTGGAGACTTCTTCCTGGATGGCGCTCAAGGCATCGATGGTGTACTTGCCTTCGATGCTGCCGCCGATGACAAACGTGCCGGGGTGGTTGTAGTTGGCGCCCCAGTTCGAGTAGATCGAGTAGGCGGCACCCATCTCGGAACGGATCTTGCGCATGAGGCGGCTGGGGAAGCCGCCGCCGAGGATGGCGGTGGTGACTTCGAGGGCGGGATAGTCGGGGTCGTTCAGCTTGCCGGCAAGGTGACCGATGCGAATGAAGGTCTGGGTGACGTCCGTCTTTTCGACGAACTGGACGGCGTGGTGCGGCGGCTGATTCACCTGGGGCATGGGCGGGACGGGGTCACGCTTGACGGTCCAGTTGGCGAAGAGCTTCTCGAGCTTGGCGCGCATGTCGGCAGACTTGAAGTCGCCGGTGACCGAGAGCATGATGTTGGCCGGGAAGAAGTAGCGGTCGTAGAACTTCACCATGTCGTCGCGGGTGATGTTGTTGAGGGTGGCGTACTCGACCTGCATGCCGTAGGGCGTGTCCTTGCCGTAGAGGGTACGGGCGAACTCGCGGCCGGCGATGTCGCCGGCGTCGTCGTTGCGGCGGGAAATGCCACTCCGCTCGCGAATGAGGGCATTGTCGATCTTGTCCTGGCGGAAGGCGGGCTGGGTGAGGACTTCGGCGAAGAGGGCCATCACCTGGTCCGAAGTTTCGGCGAGTGCGGAGAAGCCGACGTTGCCGGAGGTTTCGCCGATGGACGATTCGACTGAGCCCGCGATGCCTTCGAGGGCTTCGTTGATTTGCTCCTGCGTCTTGGCCTTGGTGCCGCCGCTGCGAATCAGATTGCCGGTGAGGTCGGCGAGGCCGGCCTTCTCTTTCGGGTCAAAGAGGTTGCCGACGCGAACGAGGGCGCGGCCGGAGATCAGGGGCAGTTCGTGATTCTCGAGCAGATAAACGCGCATGCCGTTCGAGAGGGTGAACTTCTCGACTTGGGGGATTTCGACGTCGCGCAAGGGCGGGAACTTGAGGTTCTTGTACTTGCTGGCCGAAGCGGTGGCCGCGGCGGCCGAGCCTTTCTTGCGGGCTGGCTTGGCCTGGCCAAAGACCATCGACACGGCGATGGCGGAGACGAGAAGGGTGCGGGACAGGGTCACCGGGAACATGGGATTACTTAGCCTCCTTGGCGGCCGGGGCCATGAAGGCGACCGTGCGGCCCTTTTCCGTGAAGTAGGTTTTGGCGACGCGCTGGACGTCGGCCGCGGTGATCTTGTCGAGTTCGTCGAGCTGGGTGACCAGCTTTTTCCAACTGCCGTAGCTGACGTGCGCGGCGGCCAAGGCGTTGGCCATGCCCATGTTGGAGGCGAGGCCGCGGATGAGGCCGGCGCGAACGTTGATCTTGACGCGCTTGAGCGTGGCGTCGTCGACGGGCTCTTTCTTCAGCTTTTCGACGATTTCGTAGGTGGCCTTTTCGGTTTCCTCGATGGTCTTGCCCTGGTTGGGGACCACGAACAGGATGTAGAGGCTATCCTGCTTGCCGCCGGGGAAGGTGGCGTAAGCGGCAGCGCCCAAGGCGATCTTCTTTTCTTCGACGAGCTCTTTGTACATGCGGCCGGTGCGGCCTTGGGAGAGGACGCCGGAGATGACGTCGAAGACGGGATCGTCGGCGTGGAGGTTATCGGGGCGTTTGTAGCCGATGGCGAGCATGGGCTGCGATTCGGTTTCGATGGCGACGCGCTTTTCGCCACGCTGCTCCTGCTCCTTGGTGATCACGGGGGGCGGGAGAGGCCCGGCGGGCATGGGGCCGAAGTACTTGGTGGCGAGGGCTTTCACTTCGGTGGGGTTGACGTCGCCAGCAACGACGATGGTGATGTTGCCGGGGACGTAGTAGGTCTTGCGGAAGGCGAGCGCATCGCCGACGCGAAGGTTCTCGATGTCGGAGGGGATACCGGCGTAGCCAACGTGGTAGGGGCTATCGGCGAAGGCGGTGTTCATCAGCGCGGTGACGAGTTGGCCCTGGGGGTCGCTTTCGACGCGCATGGCGTACTCGTTGCGGACGACGCCGCGCTCTTTGTAGAACTCGCGAAAGACGGGGTTGATGAAGCGGTCGGCTTCGAGCATGAACCACATTTCGAGGCGGTTGGCCGGGAGGCTCATGAAGTAGACGGTGGAGTCCATGGAGGTGCCGGCGTTGAGGCCGACGGCGCCGTTCTCTTCCACCATGCGGGTGAAGGCGTCCTGTTCGACGTAGGAGAAGCTTTTGTCGATGGCGGACTTGAGATCAGCTTCGAGCTGCTTGATCTTGGCCTGGTCGGCGCGGGGACCCTTGCGGCGTTCCTCTTCGAGGGAGTCGTAGGTCTTTTCGACAGCGTCATTGGCGGCCTTTTCGGCGACGTAGTTCTTGCTGCCGATGGAGGGGGTGCCCTTGAAGGCCATGTGCTCGAACATGTGGGCGATACCGGCCTTACCCGCGGGGTCGTTGGCGGCACCGGCGTTGACGTAGCTCAAACCGGCGAAGACGGGGGCGGTGTGGCGCTCGAGGACGATGAAGTGCAAGCCGTTGGGCAGGTCAAACTCGGTAACGCGTTTTTCGAGGTCGGCCAGGTTCTGGGCCGGGAGGGTCAAGGCAGACGCCAGCGCGCCGAGGAGGACTCGGCGAGAGAGGCTATTACTCATGGGAAAGGGTCTCCAAATCGGTCAGGACTTTCTTCAGTTTACGCGAATCGGTTACGCTCAGGGAGCGTGAACCTTCCTTATCGTGAGACGCGCGTACGCGTCAGATATGCCGAAACCGACCAAATGGGTGTTGTTTATCATGCGAATTATTTGGTGTGGATGGAGATTGGACGGACGGAGTACGGGAAGAGCGATGGCTTTTTCTACAAAGACTTAGAGCGGGAGGGGATTGTGATGACCGTGGTGGAGGCGTCGGTGCGGTACGGGCAGGCGGCGCGCTACGACGACGAAATCACGATTCGGACGCGGGTGGCCGAGGCGAGTTCGCGGATGATCACCTTTGCCTATGAGTTATGGGCTGGGGAGCGGAAGCTGGCGACGGGGACGACGAAGCATCTGTTCTGTGCCGTGAACGAGGGGCGGACGGAGCTGCGGCCGGCGCGGCTGCCTGAGAAGTATCGTGGCTACTTCGGAATCAGCTGAGATTCTGGCGGTAGCAACGGGCAAGAGTCTGTTGCACTGGGGGGCGGAGGTGACGCCGACGAGGCCGGGGTCGACGGTGAAGCCGTTTACGCTGCTGGCGCTGATGGAAGCGGGGCTCGATCCGAAGAAGCGGCTGCCCTGCCCGGGCCGGCTGACACTGGGCGGTCGGCGATTCGATTGTACCCATCCGCCGCTGAATGCGCTCGACGGGCGGGAGGCGCTGGCTTACTCCTGCAACAACTACTTTGCGCAGGCGGGGGCGAAGCTCGAGCCCGCGGCGCTGGTGCGGACGTGGGCGGAGTACGGATTGATGGTGAGGCCAGGGGCGGACGCGCGGATCGCGATGCTGGGGGAGGAGGGCGTGGCGGTGACGCCGCTGACGCTGGCACGGGCGTATCGGCAGTTGGTGCTGAAGGCGAATCCGGTGGTGCGTGATGGGTTGATGCTGGCGGCGACAGCGGGAACGGCGCGGCTGGCGGGTGGGTCGTTCTGTGGAAAAACGGGGACCGCGGCGAGTGCAAATCGGCTGTCGCTGCAGGCGTGGTTTGCCGGGTGGGCCCCCCGCGAGCGGCCAGAACATGTTATGGTCGTGTTTCTGCCAGTTGGGCGGGGCGCTAGCGACGCCGCGCCTGCCGCACGGCGGCTTTACGAATCATGGCAACGAGGCTCATTGCACTCTTCGTCTGTTGCTGGCTCAGCGGTTCGCTGAACTCAGCCCGAGTGCCCTCCGAAGATTCCGCGCTGCGGATTCGTCTGTTCTCGCGGACGGCGGTGACGGAGGCGCGCATCAACGGCAAGCGCGTGCAAGCGCCGCACACGGGCGTGTACCAGGGTCAGGTAACGCTTGAAGTGCGCGGAGCGAAGCCGCTTTTTTTGAGCCACTTGAACGTTTCATCGCAAGCGGGACATTTGATTTTCCTGGCTCAGATTCCACTTGAACAGTACGTGGCGAGTGTGATGGCGGGCGAAGTGAACGGGGTGGCGAATCCGGAGACGCTGAAGGCGATGGCCGTGGCGATCCGGACCTACGCGATCCGGCATCGGACGGCGCATGCGCGCGAGGGCTACGACCTGTGCGACACGACGCATTGCCAGAACGTGTACTGGAGCCAGCGTCGAAAACTTCATCAGGACGCGGCGGAAGCGACGGAAGGTTTGCTGCTGTGGTGGAAGGGTGAGCCAGCCGCGACCTACTATCATGCGCATTGTGGCGGGATGAGCGAGGGGTCGCCGATGGGAGCGTATTTGCCGGTAAAAGCGGACGCGCACTGCGTGACGCGGGGGAACGATCACTGGCGGGCGGCTTACACGGGCGAGCAGTTGGCCGAGGCGCTGAAGTTAGCGATTCCGGCGAACTCGGTGGAGGTGGTCGACCGGTCGCAGTCGGGGCGGGCGAATTATCTGCGGGTGAATGGGCGGCGGGTCGGGGCGAATCAGTTTCAGGCGGCGATCGGCAACCGGTATGGGTGGCAGGTGAAGAGCCTGCTGTTCGACGTGGCCAAGGTCGGGGAGCGGTTTGTGTTTTCGGGCAAGGGGCGCGGGCATGGCGTGGGGCTATGCCAGATGGGCGCGATCCAGATGGGGGCGAAGGGTCATTCGGCGCGGGAGATCCTGGAGGAGTATTATCCGGGAGCGAAGATCGGGCTGACGGCGCAGGGGCTCGAGTGGGTGGCGCGGCGCAGCGAGCGGATGGATTTTCTGTCGACGAATCCGGAGCAGGAAGAGTTTGTGCTGACGGCGGCGGAGCGGGCGCTGAAGGAAGCCGAGAGCCGGGCGCACATGAACTACGCGGGCCGGGTGCAATTGAAGCTGTTCCCGACGGTGGCGACGTTCCGGAATGCGACGGGCGAGAGCGGCGCGGTGGCGGCGTCGACGAGAGGGCGGGTGGTGCGTCTGCAGCCGGCGAAGACGCTGCAGGCGAAGCAGGTCCTTGAGCCGACGCTGCTGCACGAGTTGCTGCATGTGGTGCTCGAAAGTCAGGCGCACGCCGATCAGCCATGGTGGTTCCGCGAGGGGCTGACGTTGGAACTGACGGGCGATCAGCCGACTGATGCGAAGTACACGCAGGCCTTGCGCCGGGTGAAGGCGTTGATCAGCGAGCACGGGTTGGATCGGGTGTTAACGTTCTGGCGCCAGGGCCTCGGCACGGCAGTGCCAAGCGAAGACTAGCCAGGCGCCCACAAAGAAGAACAGAGCGAGACCAGCGCGGACCAGGAAGCTGGTCATTTCGCCGGCGAAGGAGCCGGTTTCGGGGATCCACCAGAAGAGCGTCCAGGGGAGCCAGAGTCCGAAGTAGAGGTAGACGAGGGCGGCGGCGAGGTGCGGCCGGGTGAAGACGGGGCGCCAATCGCGCAGGGAACCGGTGTGGACGGCGCGCGCGGCGGCGGGCAGCAGGACGGTGGCGGCGATCAGGAAGGCGAGGAAGCCGATCAGGGGACGGGCGAACGGGAGTTGGACGGGCGTGCGGGTGGCCAGCGTGAGGGCGGAGCTGACCCAGTGATCGAGGGGCTCGGCGTAAGAGGCCGCGTAGAAGTAGAGGCCGGCGACGGACGCGGCGATCAGGAGCCAGGGGAGCAGAACGGGGACGCGGCGGAGAGCGGAGCGGACATCGCGTGAGAAGGCGAAGGACATCAGCCAGGCGCCCAGGACCGCCAGGGCGATCAGGACGGCGACCGAGAGGGCGAGGCTCGTGTTGGTGGCCGAGTTCAGGCCGAGCCAATAGTAGCCCAGGGCGAAGAAGACAAGGCTACCAGCGGCGTCGAGGAGGAAGAGTCGCATTAGGGCTTCACCTCCAGGGTGCGCGATTCAGTGGTGGAGAGATATTCGGGTTGATACATGGGCATCACGCGGGCGGGGCTCGCGCGGAACTTGCCGGGATTGACGACTTTAAACAGCGAGAAGAAGGTGCCCTGGCCAGAACTGAAATAGGTTTTGAAGAGGGCGGCGCGGTCGTCGCGGAGTTCTTTGCGGGTGGCGTAACTGGACCACCAGTCGGGGCGTTCGGCGAGTTCGTAGAGGTCGTCTTTCTCGACCAGTTCAACGCCGGCGGGGATCGGGTCTTCGAGGAGGAGATAGCGCCAGTCGCCGCCGGTGAGGGTGAGGCGGCTGGCGATCAAGTCGCCGGACTTGGCTTCGCCATCGAAGCGCTGCAACTGATAGACGATGCGGCCGTTGCGCTGGATGGGCACCAGCTTGAAGTAGTCGCGCAGAAGATTGAGGGCGACGGTGCCGGATTTCTGGAGCTTCTCGTCGGTGGAGTAGTAATTGGCGCGGACAGACCAGTAGGCGCGGCCTTCGCCGGAGCGGGTGATGCGGACGCGATTGTTGAGGCCGGCGGGAAGTTTGAGCGTGGCCGAGCGGATGCCCATGACGTCGTCCTGGGTGAAGCGGCGCGTGAGGACGTTCCTGCCGTTGACCTCGACGTTGACGGTGAAGTCTGGCTTGAGTTCGCCGGAGCGTTTGAGGTATTCGGTGAGGCCATCGAGGGCGAGGGCGGTCTGCTTGGTGGACGACCACCAGTAGCCTTCGTTGCGATTGGCGGCGAGCCAGAGGGCAGCCTTCTCGACAAGGGGGCTCTCGGGCTTGGCGCGGCTCAGCAGTTTGAGGCTGAGGGCGGTGGCTTCGGTGGAGGTGTCGTAGAGGAAGCCGAGGACATCGTCACGGTCCCAACGCCACCAGGCTTCGGGGCCTTGCTGCTGGGCGAGTCCTTCGAGCTTGGTGAGGACGTCGGCGAGGCGGGCGTCCTGACGGCGGTGGAGTTCGAGGCCGAGTTGCGCGAGGGCTTGGGGGGAGAGACGGTCCCGATCGCGCCAGACGTTGTCGAGTTGCTGGGGGGTGGAAGCGCCGGCGAGGCCGAGCGCGTAGAGGATTTGGGCGCGGGAATCGGGGATGGCGCGCTCCTCGCGAAGGAATTCCTTGGTGAGCCAGGCGACGCCTTTGGCGAGCGAGCCTTCGACATCGCCGCGGCGGCTGGTGTGGCCGGTTTCGCGGGCGTAGGCGAGGCCTTGGACGACCAGGGCGGTCATGTAGGCGGAGGAATCGTCGGTCTGCCACCAGCCCCAGCCGCCGTCTTCATGCTGGAAGTCGAGCAGGCGGTCGAAGCCGTCGTTGACTTTGGCTTGGAGGGTGGTGGGGTCCTGATAGGGTTTGAGCTTCAGTTCGGTGAAGGCGTGGGAGACGATGAGGTTCGGCAGGAAGCCGGACATGGTTTGCTCGGTGCAGCCGTAGGGGAACGTGGTGAGGTAGTCGAGGGCGCCGAAGATCGCGCCGCCGATGGAGGGGGAGAGGCGAAGTTCAAGCTCGCGCGAATGGGGCACGGAGTTCGCGGGGATGTCGAGGGTGAGGTTGGCGGACTCCTGATTCGTTTTGAGGGCGCCGGACTTCGAGATGTCGAGCGGGATGCCGAAGGGCTTTACCGGGAGTTTCAGTTCGACGGCGTCGCTTTCGCCCGTGGCAAGGGCCTTGGCAAGGAGGGTGACCTCCCTGCCCGGCTTGGCCTTGACGCGGAAGTCAGCGCGGACGGTGCCTTTCGAGGCGACGGTGAGGTCGCGCGCGGCGCCGTCCAGGAGTTCGAGGCCGGTGGCTTCGAGGGTGACTTTGACGTTCTTCTCGGCTTCGAGGTAGTTCTGGATGACCATCGAGAGCGTGACTTCGTCGTCTTCAGTGAAGAAGCGCGGGACGGCGGGACGGAGGATCAGGTTCTTGCGGACGATAACCTTGTCGATGCCCTGCCCGAGGCGTGTGTCGCGGGTGACGCCGCGGGCGGTGGCTCGCCACGTGGTGAGCGAGTCCGGGAACTCGAGGCGAGCAGAGGCGCGGCCGTCCGGACCGGTGACGACGGCGGGTGCCCAGTAGACGGTATCGGGGAAGGCTTTGCGGATGCGGGGTTCGGGGACACGGTCCGGCTTGAGTTGGGCAAGCGAGGTGTGGACCTGGGCGAGTTGCATGGCGCGCTCGCCAGCTTCGCCGGAGAAGTAATAGGAAAGCGAGCTTTCGGTGGAGACGACGCTATAGACGCGCCCGTAGAAATGGCGAAGCGGGTCAGGCAGCGGCTCGGGCCGGATGGCGTAAATGGCTTCATCGACGACGCCGAGCGAGAACTCGGCGGAGACGGGTTGGCCGCGCCAGTCCTTGGCTTCGATGGTGTAACCGGCAGCTTCTCCAGGCTTGAACTGCGGCTTGCTGGGCGTGACTTTAACGTTTAACTTGCGCTCGTCGGGCGGCACCTTCAGGCTCTTGGTGCCCTGGTAAAGCTGGCCTTGGTGGATGAAGGCGGCGGACACGTAGAAGTTGGGGGCGTAGTCGTTGCGGATGGGGACTTCGACGATGAAGGACGACGAGGTGGCGGCGCGGGCTTCGTGCTGATGCAGGTCGCGGCCTTCGATGCTGACCAGGACGTGCGCCTTCGGAACGCCGGTGACGATCAGGACACGGGCGGTTTCGCCGGGCTTGTACGACTTCTTGTCCGGGACGATTTCGATGGAGTTGTCGCGGGCGCTCTGGCCACCGCCTTCCACCCAGAGGTAGGCGTAGGTGATGGCTTCGCGGCCTTCGGGCGTGCGGGCGCTGACGCGGAGGCGATAGCTGCCGGCGGCGGGTGCGGGGAGTTCGGTGACGGACTGGCCTTCGAGCGTCCGGCCCTGATAAGAGGCGACGACGCGGGCTTCTTTCTCCTGCCAATAAGAGGTGAGGACGTCGACGCGGTAAGCAGCGGATTGCGGGGCGCCATCGTGGTCGCGCACCTGGACATTGAGCTTGACGGTTTCGCCAGGCGCGTAGACGTAGCCGTTGGGCTGGGCGGTGACGGAGTAACTGGCGTAAGGGGCGATGACGTAGCCGGAGCCGCTGATCTCGCGGCGGGCGGCGTCGGTGACGCGGGCTTCGAGGCGATAGACCCAGCCGAAGCGTTCGTCCTCTTTATCGGCGACGGGATTGTCGACCAAGACGTGGAGCTTGCCGTCGGCGTTGGTTTGGCCGTCGAACTGGCCGATTTCCTGGGCGCCCCAACTGCCGGGGTCGTCTTCGTCGTTCGAGTCGTCCCAGGGCGGATAGTAGCGGGAGCGATAGACGACGTACTTCACCTTGGCGCCCGTGACTGGCTCGCCGAAGTAGTAGCGGGCTTCGATCTCGGCATCGATGGCGGTGCCCTGGAGGAAGCGCTTGCGCGCAGGAGTGACTTTGACCTCATATTCCGGCTTTTTATACTCTTCGACATCGAAGCTGCCGGAGACCTGAGCGTCGCCGAGCTTGAGTTCGACGGAATAGCTGCCAAGCGAGGCGCCGTCGGGTACGGTGTAATCGCCGTTGATGGTGCCGTAGGCGGAGACGTTGCGGACCTCGCGGAAGACGGTTTTGCCTTCGGGATCGTTGATTTCAACGGTGGCGCGTTGGACGGAGGGAAGGTCGTAGCCTTTGGCGCTGGGGGCGCGGAGGATGGCGCGGTAGCCGAGCTTGTGACCGGGGCGATAGACGGGCCGGTCGGTGTAGACGTAGCCGGTAAGGAGGTCACGGGCGCCACGGTTGAAGGAGTAGGCGGGGAGGGCGTTAATGGCGAAGTCGCCTTTGGGGCTGGCGATGACCAGGACGTCGTCGCTCTTGAACTCGGCGAGTTTGAGCGAGGAAAGGCCAAGCCGGTCGGTGCGGCCTTCGGCCATGAGGTTACGTTTGACGACGACGCGGACGGGGCAATCGGGGACGGGAGCGCCGGATTGGCGGTCGACAACGAGGGTGACCAGACGGCCGGGGCCGGACTTGGTGATCAAGGCGTATTGAGAGACGGAGACGATGGTGTAGGCGCGGAGGGCGCCGTTGGTGGCTTCGACGAGATAGACGCCGGCTTTGGGAAGGTCGAGGGGGACGGTGACCGAGTCCCAGGGATTTTGTTTGGAGAGCGATTGGCGGAACTTGGTGACCAGTTGCTGCTGGTTGAGGATGGGGATTTGGGCGAAGGAGGCGGGTCCGCGAGTGGGCTTCGCGTTGGTCCAGGCGTGGATGCGGCTGCGCGAGGGTGCGGAGAATTGGGCGCGGAAACTGTCGCGGATGGCGGAACGGTAGCTGCGCTTCCAGTTTTCGAAGCGTTCGAGCAGGGTGAGGTCACGTTCGGGACGGGGATGGGTACCGCCGAATTGGTGGGGATCTTCGAGCTGTTCGAAGAACTTGACGGGGTCGTTGACGCGGTAGACGCGGAACTCGAGCGAACCCATGCCAGAGCTGGAGACGGTGACGGAAGCCTTTTCGCCAACGCCGAAGGTGCGGTTGGAGACGAGCGAAAAGTAGTGCGACTCCTCTTCCTGCGCGGTGAGCAGACAGGCGAGGAGAGCCAATAAGATCGGCTTCCAAAAGATTCGCTTATTGGGACGCACTCAAGATCCTCCAACGGTAGACGCCGAGAAACGTGGCGTTCGATTCAAGCGGCCGCCAACGCGGCTGCGGGTGATTGAGCAGTTCAGAGCGCGACAGACGCCGGATTTCGCCGGGCTGGTCTCCGATCGGGCCGGTGTGATAGACGATCCACGGCTCGGGGCTCGGCGTAAATTGACTCTTGCCGAGGTAGATCATCGCATGAAACGGCATGCGCTGACCGGCTTGTTCAAAAAAGAGGAGATCGCCCGGAGCGGCGTCCTGCAGACGGCGGCTGACGAAGGTGGCGTTCCACTGACGGAGCGTGCGGGCGTCGGCGAACTGGCGGTATTCGGTGGAACTGGTGCGAAAGAGTTGAGCGCCGGGGTTGGCGTAGCTCTGAATGGCGGGGAGATTGGGCGGCGCGGGGAGGGCGATCGATTTGTACCAGGCGGCATCGTGACGGCGGAGGGTCTCGCGGTAGGCGAAACGGAGGAGGGCGGCGCAGTCAGTGACGTCGCGGGCGCGTTGCGCGGGGGGCAAGTGGTACTGCGATTCGGCGAGGAAGGTGAACCAGAGGCGGAAGGCGCGCTGGTCCGCGGGATGGGTGAGCCGGGTGTCGGCCAGCAGGACGAGGGTGAGGAGCCCCAACACGTAGCTCAATTTTAACGTGCCGGGGAGAATGAGGCCTTGACTCCGTACTGTGGTACGGAGTTTAGAGTTAAGGTGAAAGGAGGGTCCAATGACCCAGGCCAACAATGCTCCCAAGAAATGCTGCGACAAATGCACTTGCGAAGAATGCAAGGGGCCGACTTGCACCTGTGACCGTACCAAGAAATGCGGTTGCAACTGCGGATGCGGCTGCCCCTGCTGCGAAGCCTAAGACGATCGCCCAAGCGGCGCGCGAGGCGGGAGTACATGTCGAGACGGTTCGTTATTACGAGCGGCTCGGCCTGATTCCCCGCCCCGCGGCCCGCGGGTCCTATCGTCACTATCCGGAAGCGACGATCGAGCGGATTCGGTCGATCAAGCGGGCGCAGGACTTCGGGTTCAGCTTACGAGAGATCGATGAGCTGTACACGATGGTGGCGACTGACGCGAAGTCGTGCCAGGAGATGTGCGCCCTCGTGGACCAAAAGGTGCGCGAGATCGAGGCGCGGATCGAGTCGTTGAGGGGACTGCGGGATGAGTTGAAGGGTCTGGTGGCGAAGTCGCGACGGTCTGGACCGGCGTCGAATTGCCAGGTTTACCAGGCGTTCGGGAAGCCGCGAGCCTGAAGGGGACACTGGGGTAGCGTCCCCACGGCTCGAGTTTCAATGAGTTAGGCGAGGGCCAGGGCGGGCCGGGAGGCGCGCCAGAGGTCGACGTAGGGCTTGAGCATCTGCATCATGTCGTCGAACTCGTCGAGGCTCAAGGACTGGGCGCCGTCGCTCCAGGCTTTATCGGGCTGCGGATGAGCTTCGACGATCAAACCGTCGGCGCCGATGGCGATCGCGGCGCGGGCGACCGGAGCAACGAGCGAGCGCTTGCCGGTGGCGTGGCTGGGGTCGACGACGACGGGCAGATGGGTGAGTTCGTTCAGGACGGCGACGGCGGCGAGGTCGCAGGTGTTGCGCGTGGCGGTTTCGAAGGTGCGGATGCCGCGTTCGCAGAAGATGACGTTGGGGTTGCCGTGGCCGACGATGTATTCGGCCGCCATGAGCCATTCTTTGATGGTGGAACTGAGTCCGCGCTTGAGCAGGACGGGCCGCGAGGAGCGTCCGAGGGCCTTGAGAAGGGCGAAGTTCTGCATGTTGCGCGAGCCGACCTGGAAGAGGTCCGTGTACTGTTCGACGAGTGCGACGTCGGAGTCCGTCATGACTTCGGTGACGATCGCGAGGCCGGTGCGTTCGCGGGCGCGGGCGAGGAGGGCGAGTCCGTCTTCGGCGAGGCCTTGGAACTCGTAGGGCGAGGTGCGGGGTTTGAAGGCGCCGCCGCGAAGGATACGGGCGCCGGCGGCGGCGACGCGTTCGGCGGTTTCCATGATCTGGGCTTCGGATTCGACGGAGCAGGGTCCGGCCATGACGATGGGGGTGTCGCCGCCGACCTCGATGTCACCGGCGGGCGACGGGATGCGAACGATGGTGCGCTCTTCGCGGAACTCGCGGCTGACGAACTTGTAGGGGGCGGAGATGCGGACAGCTTTCTCGACCTGGGGCATGGCGCGAAGCGAGTCCAGGCATGCGGTGAGGTCGCCGCCGACGCCGACCGCGCCGATGACCGACCTCTCTTCGCCAGAGCTGGCGTGAATTTTGTAGCCGAATCCGCGGATCCGGTCGCAAACTTCCTCGACCTGAGTCGATGTTGCATTTTTCTTCAGTGAAACGATCATGGTTTAACCCTTCCTTCCGGATCCAAAAGCAAATCGGCCCACTTGGCTTGCGCCGAGTGGGCCGATTTTGCGTTTTCTTTGTGTTTTTCGTTTTAGCGAATCGCACCGCAAGCCACTCGGACGCTCTGGTTGCTAAACCAGAAGCGGTAACCGACGTAGCTAAAGTAGCGGGGCATGTACGAAATCGAAGGATACGGGGAGGCGGGGCGGCGTGTCAAGGCCCAGGCGGAAAGAAAAACGCCCATCTTTTGAGGGATGGGCGTTTGTCGAACCCTGGGATTGCCAGGTGATGTTCAATGGGAGAATCGATTTCAACGGATTTGCGACCGCTAAAATCTTCGGTTGATCGAAGTGTAAGACCTTGGCCGGGGGAAGTCAACAGGATTCTCGGGCGAAAGCGCATTGAGCATAAACAGCTGATTACACGATGGTTAGCAAAGATTTCCAAAATGGGACTTTCGGCCAGACCGGCCGAAAAAGCGCATCCCAAGCACGGGCCGCTGCCTGCAAGCCGCGCAAAAAACGCGGTTTATCGCTTTCGCCTCAAGAGCATCCGGAGAGTGGCGGCTGCGAGGGGGAAAATGTGCGAAAACCTCAGTTTTTCTCACTTTTCTCACAGGCGGGAGCGTCCGGGCGAGGACTTCTTCAACATTAACGCCGCTTAATCCGATGGTCGGAGCCGGGGCGGGATAAACTGAACCCGTGGCCGAACGGTTTGGTCAGCGATTCTCGGACCTGCTTCCCCGCCCCCGATTGCGGCGGCGGACGCAGGCGTTGCTTTCTTCAGCAGCGCCGTCGCCGATTTGGCGGTTTCCGTCGCTCGCCGGGTTGTTCGGGAATCTCAAGGTGCGGCCGAAGTTCATGGTGCTGCACAACCTGTTCTTCGTGCTGCTGACGGCTACGATCTATTTTTCGCTGGTGCCGTTCATCGAGCAGAGGATCAACGCGGCGCGGGCGCGCGAGGAAGCGATTCTGATTCGGGCGTTCATGCAGGGCCGGGTGCCGGCGGAGTACCCGCTGATGGGGGGAACGGCGCAGGAACTGCAAATGCCGGCCGAGGCGCAGGGATTCTTGGTGGACTATCCGCTGGCGGCGTATCGGCACCATCAGGAAGCGCGGGAGTTTCTCTTCCGGCGGCTACCGGAGGCCGGCCGGTATGAGCGGGTGGAGTTTCCGTCGGAGGTCTACGACTCATTTACCCGACGCGTGCGGCTGACGCTGTTTTTCGTGCTGGGAGTGATTTACCTGCTGTCGGTGCTGGGGCTGGAACTGCTCATCATGCCGCGCTATGTCTACTCTCGGATCCGCATGATGCTGGATGCAGACCGGGCCGTGCGCGAGAATCGGCGCGAGGACGAGATTATCGATCCGGATCGAGTTCTGGACGATGAGATCGGGCAGATTATGCATTCGCGCAACGTCACGGTGATGGCGCTGCGGCAGCATGAAGACGAGTTGGCCAAGGCGCTGGAGTCGCTGGAAGCGCAGGATCGGCTGGCGTCGCTGGGCTTGCTATCGGCCTCGGTGGCGCACGAGCTGAACACGCCGTTGGCGGTGCTGCTCGGCTCGCTCGAGCAGATGGCGGAGCAGCCTTGCGACGCGCCGTCGCGGCAACGGCTGGACCGCATGTTGCGCGTGGCGCAGCGCATCAAGAAAATCAGCGAAAGCCTGATCGACTTTGCGCGCGTGCGGCGCGATGTCTTTGAGCCGGTGCGTCTGCAGCCGTTGATCGAAGAGGCGTGGGACCTGGTGGGGATCGACGAGAAGGCGGCTTCCGTACGCTTCAAGAACTCGGTGGGGCTGGTGGATACGGCGATGGGCAGCGCCGACCGGCTGGTGCAGGTGTTCGTGAATCTGCTGCGGAACGCGCTGAACGCGATCAAGCCCGGCGGGCATATCGAGGTCCGAAGTTTTCTGACGATCGAGGGCGGGCGCCGCTGGCTTCACTTGAACGTGGAAGACGACGGCCCCGGGATTCCGGCGGATGTGCTGCCCGCCATTTTCGACGCCTTTGTGAGTACGCGGCTTGATTCGCGCGGGACAGGATTGGGATTGACGATTGCGGAAGGCATTATCAGCCAGCATGGCGGTACAATCTCAGCATCCAATCGTGCTTCCGGCGGAGCTTGCCTCGAGGTGAAACTGCCGGCTGCTTAACCCATGAGTACTGACGCGCTCCAACCGATCGATGCTTCTCTAGTCGACATCGTTGTGCTTGATGACGACAGCGATTTTCGCCAATATCTGGATGACTTTCTGCGCGAGGAGGGCGGGTTCGCCGTGCGTACCTGCGCGACTCCCGAGGCTCTCTACGAAGCCTGCGACACGCGGCTGCCCGACATTATCCTGCTCGACATGAAGATGGGCGAGGCGTCCGGCGACCAGGTGATCGAACAACTGTTCGCGCGCTGGCCGGGGCTGTGCGTGGTGGTAATTACGGGCTATCCGTCGCTCGAAGACATGCGCGCGACTTTCAAGCTGAAGGTGTTCGACTATCTGGCGAAGCCGTTCTCGATCGCGCATCTGCGGCAGACGCTGCGGAACGCAATTGAGACGTTCGGCTTCGGACGCGCGCTGCAGGACCGCTTGCGCGAGCGGTTGGGGCACCGTTTGAAGCTGATGCGCGTGGAGCGGGACTGGTCTTTGAAACAGATTGCGACGATGACGCGGTTGAGCGTGTCGCAGATTTCGTCGATCGAACGCGGGGCGCATTTACCGTCCATGGAATCGCTGATTGCGATTGCGCGGGCGTTTGGCAAGAAGCCATCGGAGATATTGGGGGCGATCGAGTTCTAGCTGCCGCGGGCGCGGACTGTCTTGGGGGATGTGGCGGCGCGAATGAGCCGGGTGGGCGTGGCGAGGTCGCGGGCGTGGGTGGCGACGCGGACGCTGACCAGCCAACCGGACCAGTGGGTATCGTCGTGGGCGGTGAAGCCGAATTCCTGTCGCCAACGGTCCAGGTAGAGCTTGACGGTGGCGTGATGGCGCTTGCCCGTGATGGTGGCGTGGGGTTGATTGGCGTGATGCGCAGCGGCGCTGGAGTAGGGATAGAGGTGGGCGTGGCGTTCGGGACGGTCGGCGGTGGGGTTGCGTTCGATGTAGAGGAGCGTTTCGCAGTACTGCGTGGTGGAGGTGATCAGCTTGGCGCGGAAGTGGTGGTGCCAGAGGTGGCCAGCGGTTTGCGAGAGGCGGTGCATGTAGCGGGCGTGCTGGCTCTGAAGGTGCTGCATGAGGCGCGAGATGGCGCCGCGGCGGAGAGGCTCGAGCAGGAAGTGCACGTGGTTGGGCATGAGGCAAAAGGCATGGATGCGCACTTTGTAGCGGCGCGCGAGGACGTCAAGGCGATCGAGGTAGAGGATGTAGTCGGAGGGGCGGAGGAAGGTCGGTTGCCGGCGGGAGCCGCGTTGGTAGACGTGGAAGACTTGACGGCACTTCCAGTGGCGGATGCGAGGAGAGGTCGATCGCACGTTAGATAGTGGGTTGACGGGGGGATTATTCTCATATTTTTTTCTTGGGGGTGGGGCGAGTTGTTGGGAGCCGTGGTCCGACTCGCGTCTAAGTCTTTTGACTTGAGTGACTTGGGACGATGTAAGTCGATTGATGCGGTAACGAGGCGGATGCAGATCAAGCAGAAGTCTTTCTTTATCAGTACGTTACACATCAGAAATGGCAACCTGACACCGTTCAAACAGCGACAATCTGCCGGCAATTGACTGATTCTGTGAGACTTACGAATGAGTCGGACACGGTGGCGGAGGGGGAGGACTCCCCACCTTCTGTCAAGAGTTGAAGTTGGTTTGTTTGACGGGGGCTTCGCCCCTGCGACCCCAGGATTTATCGCTTTCGGGTAGACTGGTCGCGCGGAAGGGGCGACGCGAGTCGCCCCACCAGTCCACACTCAAGTCGACGCTCAGGTTGCATCCCTGCAGAGCCCTATCCTCCGCTTGAGCGTTTTGATTGTAGCCTGCGTTATGCCGATTCGGCGAGTGCCGGCTTACCGAAGGCCGGATCGTAGAGTGTGCCGGCTTGCAGCATGGCGATGAGGACGGCGAGCAGGCGATCTGTCACGCCGCGTAGCGCACGGCCATGACTATGCCCCTTAGCGCGGAGTTGCTGATACTGCCGCTGACTGCGTTCATCATGTTGCGCACTGACGCGTGCCCAGTGATAAAACGCATTGCGCAAACGTATGTTGCAACCTCGCCGCATCAGAACGACGCGGCTCTTCCCACTGCGGCGAGTAATGGGCGCTGCGCCGCCATAACTGCGGAGCGCATGATAGTCTCGATCCTGGATGGCTTCCGATGCCTCCGCGAGCATCGTGGCGGCTGCGACTCGACCCACTCCCGGCAAGGACAGGATGATAGCGGCGTCACGATGCTCATTGAGCTGCCCCGGTTCGCTGAGTTCGTTGAGGATCTCCGTAATCCGCGCCGCGACTTGTTCGCGCTGCTCGCGCAACCGCCGGAGCAACGGCAGCAGGAACAGCACGTGCTCGCTGGCGGCCTCCGCCGCGCCTGGCGCCAGGTATAACGCGGGTTCCCGCAGTTTCTTGAGCACATCGTCGGCGGTGTGGCGGCGAATGCGATGACTTCTCAGCAGTTCCTCGACCTTCTTCTGCTTGAGTTTGCCGGCCTGCGCCGGCACCGGCGCCCACTCGACCAGCGTCCAGAACCAGGGCTCGTCCACACCTGGGCACAAGTGCAGCATCTGAGGGTAATAGCGAACCAGCAGTTCGCGCAGTTGATGACCGAAGCGGACGGCTGTTTGCTGAAGATCCTCCTCGGTCTGCGACAGCTCACGTAGACGAATGATCAACGGGTCGTCTAGTTTGACACGCCGGAACAAGTGCATGTCCGTTCGCAGAGAATCGGCCAGTACCAACGCGTCGAACTGATCGCTCTTTGATCCAGCCACACAGTGCCGGTCGCGGAAGCGATCCATCTGCTTGGGGTTCAACGCGAAGACGGCGAATCCTCGCTCCAGCAGGCTTTCCACCACCGCGCCGCGCGGTGTCTCGATCGAGATCGCTACGCGTCCGGGTTGATTTTCACTGAGCTTCAACAGGCGCTCGATGAACTGAGCGATGCCGCTGCCGCTGTGCTCGATGGAGCCTTGCGCCACCGCCTTCCGGTCTGGCTGCAACGCGCAGAATTCGTGGGCTTCCTTCGCCCAATCAATGCCTACCAACAATAACCAGTCTTCTTCTGGCATGGTCTCCTTTCCCACGACCAAGCCGCGAAGCCTCATCGAGCCCTGTACTGGTGCTCGCTGGCACAAACTCCCCACAGGACGTGCTCCACGGCCGCCCTGCGGCGGCGCACGTCCCCCCCAGGCGCTCTGTCGCAGGGGGCAAATATGGCGCTCGCCGCATTGTGGCCGAGTCTAGCTTCCTTCTACTACGGAAGCTGGTTCAAGGGTACAGGGGTAAAATGGGGGAGATGACCAAGCCTCCCAGTCCTGCTGACTTGCCCAAGCTGCCCATCAAAGGCGTTCAGAATCTCATCGCCGTGGGATCCGGCAAAGGCGGCGTCGGCAAAACGACCGTCTCGGTGAACCTGGCCATTGCGCTCGCCGGACTCGGCTATAACGTCGGACTGCTCGATACCGACGTCTACGGACCCAACGTTCCGCGCATGATGAACATCCACGACCAGCCGCATTCGGTTTCCGACCGCATTCAACCGCTGCAGAACTACGGCGTGGTCGTCATGTCGATGGGCTTCCTCAACCCCGGCGACAAGCCGCTCGTCTGGCGCGGCCCGATGCTGCATAACGTCATCCAGCAGTTCCTGCGCCAAGTGGATTGGGGCACGCTCGACTACCTCGTCATCGACCTGCCGCCCGGCACCGGCGACGTCGCGCTGTCACTGATCCAGACCGCGCCGCTCACCGGCGCCGTCGTCGTCACCACGCCGTCGGACGTGTCGCTCGAAGATGCGCGCAAGGCCATCAATATGTTTGAGCAGGTCCGCGTGCCGGTGTTGGGCCTGGTCGAAAACATGAGCTATTTTGTCGTTCCGGGCACCGGCCAGAAGGTCGACGTCTTCGGCACCGGTGGCGGCGCGAAAACGGCCGAGCAGATGAAGGTGCCGTTACTTGGCGAACTGGCACTGCTGCCGGACGTGCGCATTGGCGGCGACACGGGACGACCGATCACCGTTTATGGCGAGAAGGACGAACGCGCGGCACCGTTCTATGAACTGGCTCGCAAGGTGACGAATCGCATCGATGAGGTGTCGGCGGTGAAGGGTCCGACGATGACGATCGCCGACTAGCGCTTGAGCAAGGCGCGGCGGGCGAATTGCTCCCAGGCGGGGGTCGCACGAAACCAATGGCCTTCGTGGCCATGGCCGTGAAGCATGGCGGTATTCGAAGCAAACTCGGGATCGTCCCGGCCGGGCAGGTAGACGTAGCCGGCGCCGGTGGCGGGGTCCACGGTGTAACGGACGACGTAAGACAAGACCGGTTGGCAAGGCGACGCCGCACGGCAGTCGGTATAGAAGCGCACGGTGAGTCGGGGCCACGCCGGCGCAGGCTCCTCGGCGCGCTGCGACCACTCGAGGATGAAGCCTTCGGTCTGCTCGACGCGGTTTACAAAGACGCCCGGGCCGGACCAAATATGAAACGCGCCGACGTCTTCGTTCATCATCTGCACAGGCGGTTGGTTGGCGTCGGCGACGAAGTCGATGCGGACCGTCGGGCCTTTGGCGGATAGCAGGGTGGCGGCGATGAGGGCCAGCACAACAGCTTTCATGGAAGCCTCCTGGCTGATTGTAGACTCAAATGAAGCATGATGGCGTGCGAACTCTGTGGCCGCTCCGGCGTGGCATTGACTCGTCATCACCTGATTCCCAAAACCCGGCATGCCAATGAACGGGCCAAGCGGACCTTCTCGCGGGAAGAGCGCCAACGCGTGGCGATGTTCTGCCGTCCTTGTCATAGTCAGGTGCATGCTTTGCTGACCGAGAAAGAGTTAGAACGGAGCTTTCATACCGTCGAGAGCCTGGCGCAGCATCCCGGTGTCGCGCGGTTTGTCGAGTGGATCCGGAATAAACCCAGCGGGTTTCGCCCATCCACCAAGCGGCTGCAATAAACTGTAGGGTACAGGTATATAACGATTTAGAATGCAAGCCATCCTCGCACCGATCCTCGAGGCACTACGGAAGCTCGATTTTCGGGCGGTGGTGGATATTCTTGCCGTTGGATTTCTGATCTACCAGTTCGTCTCGATCATTCGAGGAAGACGCGCGGCTCAGATCCTGACGGGCCTGATGGTGCTCCTGGGCGTGTATCTGGGTGCGACTTACGCGGGGCTCGAGCTCCTGCGCTCTGTTCTACAGACGTTGGCGCCGTATACAGCCTTCGCCCTGATCGTGATGTTCCAGTCGGAAATTCGCCGGCTGCTGGCGCGCATCGGACGCCGGTGGTGGATGGGTTTCGGGAGCCGGGCGGAACGCCGCGAAAGTATCGACGAAATTCTGCTGGCCGTGGAACAGATGGCGCGCGGACGAGTGGGCGCGCTGATCGTGGTGGAGCGCGATATCGGGCTGCGGACCTTTATCGAGAGTGGCGTGAACCTCGATGCGCTCATCTCGCGCGACCTGTTGCTGGCGATCTTCCATCCGGGTGCGGCAATGCATGACGGCGCGGTGATCATCCAAGGCGACCGCATTGCCGCGGCGGCCTGTTTTCTCCCTCTGGCTACCAGTAGCGGCATTGCTTCGGAGATGGGGACGCGCCATCGCGCGGCCATCGGCGTGACAGAAGAAAGCGATTGTCTGGCGATTGTGGTGAGCGAGGAGACGGGGAAGATCTCCGTGGCGGCTCACAACAAGATCGATCGCGACGTAACGATCGAAGAGTTGGAACGCCGGCTTTCGGGTGACTTGGCGCCGGGCGCGATGACGCGGACCATGCGCGCCGCCTCGGCAGCCGTGGCGCGGCCGGGCCGAAACCGGGAAGAGAGCGAGGCGGCCCGATGACGATGCCCAAGGCGATCCGCCTGGTCACCGATCATTTCCTGTGGAAGCTGTTGTCGCTGGCCGCGGCGCTGATGCTGTGGATCGCCGTGGTGGACGAGCCGGAACTGACGACCAACGTCACCGCTCCGGTGGAGTTCCGCAATCTGGCGGCGGGTTTGGACTTGGGAGCCGAGGTGCCGGACCGGATCGTGCTGCAACTACGCGGGCCGCGCAGCCGCGTGTCTCTGGCGACCGGGCCGCGTTCGGCCGTGGTGCTCGATTTGAGCGGCCAAAATCGACCGGGCGAGAAGACCTTCACGGTGCAGGAAGTACATTTGAATCTGCCGCAGGGGATTGAACTGGTGCGCGCAGTGCCGTCGCAAATCCGCGTGGTGCTGGAGCGGCGGCTGCGGAAGGATGTGCCGGTGACGTTGCGATTTGCGAGTCCGCCGCCAGCCGGCTACCGGGTGCGTTGGACCGAGCTGATTCCGGAGCGGATCTCAGTCGTCGGACCGGAACGGCGCGTCAAGCTGATCGACTCGATCGAGACGGATGCCCTCGACTTTTCCCACCTCCGTTCGGACCTCGTGCGGCCGACGGAGGTAATGTTAAACGCTTTTGTGTCCGATCCTTTGGTGAGCTTGGCCTCGCCGTCGCAAATCCGCGCGCGCATCCAGCTCGAAAGAATCGATTAAGCATGGCGAAACAACTTTTTGGCACCGATGGCATCCGCGGCAAAGCGGGTGAGTTTCCGCTCGACCCGAAAACAGTCTTCTGTTTTGGACTCGCGCTCGGCGAATGGGCACGGGAGCATGGGCCGGGAGCCGAAGTTATTATCGGGATGGACACGCGCGAATCGGGTCCGTGGATCGCCGAATGCGTGGCGGGCGGCTTGGTGACGCAAGGCGTAAAGGTGCGTTTTGCCGGCGTGATCACGACGCCCGGAGTCGCTTTTCTCACGCGGACGATGCCGGTGATTGCCGGCGTGATGATCTCGGCGTCGCACAATCCGTTCGAGGACAACGGCCTCAAGGTGTTCGACCACAGCGGCCTGAAGCTGCCTGACGATCAGGAGCATTGGCTCGAAGAAGACTTGCTGCGACTGGCGGAGACCAATCCCACGGTGCGGCGCGAGACGCTGACGCCGGAATCGGCCTTGGCCCACGCCTACCTGGACTACCTGGTGAAGGTCGCGCAGACTCCACTTTCCGGCAAGAGAATCCTGCTTGATTGCGCCCACGGCGCAGCCACGCCGCTGGCTCCGGAACTCTTCCGGTGGCTGGGCGCCGACGTGACAGCGATTGCCGACGAGCCGAACGGCCGGAACATCAATGCCGGCGTGGGGGCGCTGCACGTGGAAGGGTTGCGCGAACGCGTGGTGGCGGGCGGGTTCGACGCGGGCATTGCTTTTGACGGCGACGCCGACCGCGTGATGATTGTCTCGCCGACGGGCAAAATCATCGACGGCGACCATGTCCTTCTGATCTGCGCGCGGCACTTGCGCGCCGAAGGCCATCTGACGAACGGCATCGTGGTGTCGACGGTGATGTCGAATCTGGGCCTCGAGCGCTTGCTGCGGCAGGAGGGCTTCGAGATGCCGCGGACGCCGGTGGGCGACAAGTACGTGCTCGAGGAGATGATCCGGCGCGACGCGCTGATCGGCGGCGAGCAATCGGGGCACGTGATCTTCCGCGAGTTCGCCACGACGGGCGACGGGATGCTGACGGCGCTCGAGGTGTTGGCGGCGGTGCAGGCTTCGGGCAAGTCGCTCGACGAACTGACGGCAGATCTGGCGATCTACCCGCAATTGCTGGTGAACGTGAAGGTGCGGGCCAAGCGTCCGCTCCAAGAGCTGATTGACGTTCAGGCCGAGATTGCGGCCGCGGAGGCGGCCTTTGGCGACCGCGGCCGGGTACTGGTGCGTTTCTCCGGCACCGAAGCGTTAGCGCGCGTGATGGTGGAAGGCGAGAATCAGGCGGAAGTGGAACACTGGGCGCATCGCATTGCCGATACGCTGCGGGACGAACTGGCCAATCTGGCGGCGCAGGTTTCCGAACAGGACGCGCCGCGTCCGCTGCACGCCCGTTAGCGCTTCTGATGCTCGGGCGCGAGGGGCTCGAGCGGTAGAAACTCGAAGTATTCACCCGCGGCGTTGACGGTGAGCTTGCCGGCGCCGAGCGGTTTGCCGCCGGTGCCGAAGAAGATGGCTCCGTCGGTAGAGTCTCCGGGCTTGAGCTTGCTGGCCACGAAGGCGATCGCACTGGCGGCCGCGGCGGCTTTAATCTTGGCGCTGGTGAGTTCGGCCAGCATCTGCTGTCGCCGCTGTTCGTAGCCGCTGGTGCTCTTGATGCGACTGAGGCCGTACAGACTGGCCTCGTAGGTGGTCATGAGGCGAATGGCGTCGTCGCGGCCGCCCCGATCGATGAAGCGGTTCACGACTACGCGCGGCTGCTCCGGCTTTAACCCGTCACCTTCGTTTGGCTTGAAGAGGAAGTCTTCCGGCTTGACGATCCAGCTCGTCTTCGACCCGTTCGAGATCGCCACCTGCAGCACCGCGTAGTCCTTGGTGTGCATGGGCAGTTGCGCGAACATGATCGTCAAACCGCCTTTGGTGAGCGTCTGATAGTTAAGCCCGTTGGTCTCAAAGGTAATCACCTGCGTGGCCGCCGGGGTGACCGCCAGCCAGAACAGCGTAAGCCAACGAACCTGGACCTTGAGGTTAAGCATGATGGGTTGTGTCGATCTTTTGGTCCAGCCTCTGCTGAGCGGTCGCCAGACCGAACTCAATTACAGAATCGCATGCCGTCGCCAGGAAGAGGCGGCCAAACCTCAGACTTTAGCGTTCAAGCACCATGCGGTTCAGGAAGAAGTTGAGGAGCACTTCCTGCAGACCGCCGCTGAGGTTGCGGGTGAGCCGCTCCTTCAGTTCGAGGTACGGCTGCGTGCCGGCGAACAGATCCTGCATGACGTGCTGGAACTTCTGGCTGCGGCGCACTAGGTGCACCATCGCATCCGGCGCGCTGCCGACGATGGGGAACTTACGCAGGAAAACGCGGCGGGCAAGCGAAGCGCCAAAGGCCAGATCGTCCATGAAGTCGGCGTTGATGGTCTGGTGATAGAAGGAGCCCTTGGCTTCGGGCGCGACCGACTCGTTCAGGATGACCTGACTGGCAAGGTCCGAGGAGCGGAGGGCGTAGTAGAGGCCTTCGCCGGTGATGGGGTCCACCAGGCCGCCGGCGTCACCGACGGCGAGCCAGCCATCGCCGGAGACGCGATTGCGGCGCCAGCCGGGCGATTCCAGCGCGGGTAGCATGTGGGCGTAAAAGGTGGAGCCTTCGATCGGGAGGCTGTGCTCGCGCATGTAGTGTTCGAGACGCAGGCGGAGCACGGCAGCGGACTCGCCCTTGCCGCAGATGCCGACCGAGAGATGGTCATGGCGCGGAAAGACCCAGATGTAGCCTTCGAGGCCGTCGAGAAAGGCGATGTCGACCGTATCGCGATGCGCGGGCACGTAGTAGCCGAGCGCGTACATCGTGTCGGCGGCGGTGTACTGAGTGCCCATTTGCCTGAGCGGGTTGCGGGCGCCGGTGGCAAGCACGCAGTAATCGGCTTCGATGGCGCCTTGGGCGGTGCGGATGCTCCAGCCACGCTCCTTACGGTCGGCGCCGAGGACGCGGGTCTTCTCGATTTGGGCGCCAGCGGCGGCCGCACGATCGAGCAGCAGGCGGTTCAGGTCCCGTCGGGCGTAGATGAGCAGCGGACGCTCCATGGAGAGTTTGACGCGGCCGGCCTTGGGGGCGGTGATGTAACAGTCGTGGACAGGCTGTTTGGGGACGGAGTTATCGGCGGCGTAGGCGTATTTCTCGTAGGCCTTGTAGGTGATGCCGCCGCCGCAGGGCTTTTCCCAGGCGAGCTTTTCATCGAGGAGGACGGTGCGCAGGCCGGCGCGGGCCAGACGTTCGGCGGTGTGAGACCCGGCGGGTCCACCACCGAGGACAGCGACGGTTTTCATGCCGTCACCGACTCTCTCGACACCACCCGACGCATGTGAGTCTGACGCCGGTTCTTCATGTCGAAGTTACCACCGCTGCGGAAGTCTCCCATAGATTCACAATTCTATCCAGACTACTTGGGGTCTGTGGGCGGATGGCCGGCCGGAGGCGTGGCCACGTTGTCGTGCATGCCGCCGCGCTTGCTCTTCACGGCCCAGGTGTCGCCCTTGCGTTCGAGGACGTAGACCATCTGCATACCCTGCGACGGATCCATGCCGTTGGGGACGAAGCTGACGGCGGCTTCCGCCTCGTTCTGGCGGAACGAGATGCTGCCGACCTCCATCTTCATCTGGCTCATGTTGAGGCCGGACACTTTGTTGAGGTGTTCCATCAGGGCGGTTTGCACCGCTTCTTTGGTCTGGATGTTCTTGGTGCAGGAGAAGAGCACCAACAGACCCAGGGTCGACACAACAGTACGAAACAGCACACTCAGATTATAGAGCGGTCCCCTACCCTCATGATCCTGCTAACCTGCGACTTAACCTTCATGCCGGATCATCATCCTCTTCTCGAGTGCCAAAACCTCACCGTGGGACGCGGCGAAAAACGTGTCCTGAATCGCCTGTCGCTCAAGATCGAGCATTTGCAGCACACGGCCATCATTGGGCCGAACGGCTGTGGCAAAACGACGCTAATTCGTACGATCACGCGCGACTTCTATCCGATGCTGGTGGACAAAGACTGGGCGCTGCGCATCATGGGCCGCGACCGCTGGCACGTCTTCGAGCTGCGCAGTCTGCTGGGCATCGTGAACAACGACCTGGTGGCGAGTTGCACCTGCAGCTTCCCCGCCCGCGAGATTATTCTGTCGGGCTTCTTTTCGAGCGTCGGGGTGTGGCCGCACCATGTGGTGGAACCGCACATGGAAGCTAAGGTGGACGAAGTGATGCAGCTGCTCGAGATAGAGCACCTGGCCGAGCGTCCGACAAACGAGTTGTCGTCAGGCGAGGCGCATCGCGTGGTGATCGGCCGCGCGCTGGTGAATGATCCGAAGGCGCTGGTGCTGGACGAGCCGTCGACATCGCTCGACCTGCGCGCCACGCGCGAGTTGCGCGACCTGATGCGGAAGCTGGCCGGCGCCGGCAAAACGCTCATCCTGGTGACGCATCATCTACCGGACCTGATCCCCGAGATGCAGCGCGTCATCCTGATGCGGGACGGGCAAGTGTTCAAAGACGGCAAGACCGCCGACATCCTCACGTCGCAAAATCTGAGCGAGCTATTCGGCCTGGAGCTCGAAGTGGTGCAACGCGACGGCTACTACAACCTCTGGTAGCTACTGCGGTTTGGGCGCTTTGCGCGTCCACTCGGTCACCCAGTCGAGCATCTGCTGGTACCACAGCTCGGCGTTCTTGGGTTTGGTGATCCAGTGGCCTTCGTCGGGATACACCAGCAGCTTCGAGGGCACCTTCATCTGCTGCAGGCCGGTGAAGAGCTGGAGTCCCTGGCCATAGGGCACGCGGTAGTCGAGTTCGCCGTGGATGACGAGCGTCGGCGTCTTGAAGTTCGTGACGTGGTTGCTGGGCGACCATTTCGCGTAGGTGTCCGGGTTCTCCCAGGGCATGCCTTTGAATTCCCACTTGGTGAACCAAAGTTCTTCGGTTTCGCCGCCCATGCTCTTGAGGTCATAGACGCCGGCGTGCGAGACGAAGGCCTTGAAACGGTCCGTGTGGCCGAGCATCCAGTTGACCATGTAGCCGCCGTAGCTGCCGCCGGCGGCGGCGAAGCGGTCCGGGTCGGCCCAGGTCTGCTTGGCGACATGGTCGACGACGGCCATGATGTCGTCGTAGACTTTGCCGCCCCAGTCGTCGTTGATGTCGTCGGTGAACTTCTGGCCATAGCCCGTGGAGCCACGCGGATTCGGCATCACCACCACGAAGCCGGCGGCGGCCATCACCTGCGCGTTCCAGCGGAAAGTCCAGCTTTGGCCCCAGGCACCTTGCGGGCCGCCGTGGATCAGGAACAGGACCGGGTACTTGGTGGCGGGGTCAAACTTCGGCGGCTTCACCAGAAAGCTTTGGACGCGCGCTTTCTCCGCACCTTCGACAGTGAAGTCTTCCATCGGGGTGAGCTGGTATTGCTCGAGGACAGGCGCCGAGGCGTTCGAAAGGTTGACGGGCTCGCCGCCGGTGTTCGAGACCTTAAAGACTTCCAGGGGAGCCGAACCGGAATGCTGCGAGAAGATCATCGTCTTGCCGTCGGGGGTGAACTGGACGTCGTCGACATGAGACTTGCCGCCGAGGATGATGCGGGCCGCGCCGCCGCCAACGGGAACCATCTGGAGATTGGTGCGCCCGCGGTCTTCGACGACGTAGAACAGGCGGCTCGAGTCCGGCAGCCAGGTGAAGGACTCCACCGGACGGTCGACCGACTGGGTGAGCAACTGGCTGCGGCCGGACTCGCGCTCCATCACGACGAGCTTCCAGCGGTCGCTTTCGTAGCCGGCCCGCTCCTGCATCCGCCAGGCCAGGTACTTGCCGTCCGGCGAGTATTGCGGGCTGAGGTCGGCGCCGGGGCTGATGCTGATCTTGCGGCTTTCGCCGCCTTCGAGCGAGACGGCGTAGAGGTCGCTGTTGGTGCTGGTGGCGGGGTCGGGGTCGGTGTTGATGACGTAGCAGAGCTCTTTGCCATCGGGCGAGATGGCGTAGTCGTCGGGACCGCCGAGCGAGAAGGTGGGGACGTCGCGATTGCCGGGCGTGAGGTCGCGCGCTTTGCCACCAGTGACGGGCACGGTGAGCAGGTGCTTGCGGCGCGCGCTTTGCCAGGAGTCCCAGTGGCGGTAGAGAAGGCTGGTGATAACCCGCGCCTTCACCGGGTTCTTCTTTTCGGCCTCGAGCTTAGCCTTGTTGCATTCCTCATCGGGACAATCGGGAAAGACTTCGCTAATGAAGACGAGTTGCTTGCCGTCGGGAGAGACGATCACGCCGCTGGCTTCGGTGTCGAGCGCGGTGACCGGCGTGGCGGCGCTGCCGTCGGCTTCCATGGTCCAGACCTGGGAAGAGCCGGAGCGGTTAGAGATGAAAGCGAGACGGGTGGAGTTCGGGATCCAGCGCGGACGTTCGTTGTTGCCCTCGGTGGTGATGGCGCGGGGGGTGCCGCCGGCGACGGGCACGGTGTAGATCTGGCGGGTGCTCTTGTTGTTGGCGAGGTCGATGTGGCGAACGGTGTAGGCGACGAGCTTGCCATCGGGCGAGAGAGCCGGCTCGCTGACGCGGTCGATTTTCATCATGGCGTCAAAGGTAAACGGGAGCTTCTGAGCCGTGAGAACAGTCGCGAGCATCGCGAACGCGAGGAGGATGCGCATTGTTTTAATTTTAGTGCCGGGAGCGGCGAGGTGGATAACGGCCATTTTTCCAGCCGTGCTAGCATGAAAAGTCACGCCCTTACAGCCATGATTCGCCCTTATCGCGGCATTCTGCCGCAGATTGACCCCTCGGCCTACATCGACCCTGCCGCGCAAGTGATCGGCAAGGTTTCGGTCGGTGCGCGCTCCAGTATTTGGCCCTCAGCCGTCGCTCGCGGTGACATCGCCGAGATCGAAGTCGGCGAGGAGACCAGCATTCAGGACGGCGCCGTGTTGCACTGCGACTTCGGCGTGCCGACCAAAATCGGCAACCGCGTCACGGTGGGCCACTTAGCCATGCTGCACGGCTGCGTGGTGGAAGACGGCTGCCTGATCGGCATCGGCGCGATTGTGCTCAACAACGCGCGGATCGGCGCCGGCAGTGCGATTGCTGCCGGAGCCCTGGTGCCCGAAGGCAAAGAGATTCCGCCGGGTTCGATGGTGATGGGTGTGCCGGGCAAAGTGGTGCGCCAGGTGACGCCGGAAGAGCAGCAGCGCTTCCTCGAAAACGCGCAACACTACGTCAACCGGACCAAGGAATACAAGGCGGAAGAGTGAAGGCAGTTAAAGGGACGCGGGACATCCTGCCGCCGGCGAGCCACGTGTGGGTGGACATCGAAGCGCGAGTGCGCGAGGTGTTCCGGCGCTTCAACTATCAAGAGATTCGGACGCCGATCTTCGAGGAGACGGCGCTGTTTGCACGCGGCGTGGGCGCCGAAACCGACATCGTGTCGAAGGAGATGTATACCTTCGACGACCATGGCGACAGCCTGACGCTGCGTCCGGAGAACACGGCGGGCGTGATGCGCGCCTATCTCGAGCATCGGCTGGATCAGAAGCCGGGCATCCAGAAGTTGTATTATCTGGGACCCATGTTCCGGCGCGAGCGTCCGCAGAAGGGGCGCTACCGGCAGTTCTACCAAATCGGAGCCGAGGCGATCGGCGTGGACAGCGCCGTCGTCGACGCCGAGATGATCGAACTGGTGGATACGCTGCTGAAGGCTTGCGGCGTGGAAGGCGCGCGGCTGCTGATCAATTCGGTGGGCGATCCGGAATCGCGCAAAGCGTACGTCGAAGAGCTACGGCAGCGTCTGGCGGGTGTGAAGGATCAGCTTTCACCGGACAATGCGCGACGCGCGGAGACGAATCCGCTGCGGGTGCTCGATTCGAAGGAAGCCAAGGACGAAGCGATCATTGCGACGCTGCCCAGCATCCATGAGTTTTTGAACGACGGGGCAAAGAAGCATTTTGCGGACGTCTGCGCGTACCTGGACGATCGCGGCATTGCCTACGAGGTGAATCCGCGGCTGGTGCGCGGGCTCGACTATTACACGCATACGACATTCGAGTTTCTGCATGGCGCGCTGGGCGCGCAGAATGCAATCTGCGGCGGCGGGCGTTACAACGGTTTGGCCGAGTCAATCGGGTCGAAGCTGGCGGCGCCAGGAGTCGGATTCTCGATCGGCGAGGACCGGCTGATTATGGCCGTGGAAGACAAGTTCAGCGAGCCGAAGTTGTCCGTGTATCTGGCGCCACTCGACGAACCGTCGTTCCGGCATTGCTCGCTACTGGCGCGCGAACTGCGTGACAAGGGTCTCTCGGTGGAACTCGCCGCGCCCACCAAGCCGCGGCGGGCGATGGAACTGGCGGACAAGCTGCGCGCGCGAACCGCCATCATGGTCGGCGACAATGAATTAAAAGCAGGCGTCTATGCGGTGAAGCACATGGCGACCGGTGAACAGGAAAGCTTATCGCGCGAGCCGCTGCTCGAGCGACTTCTCAATCATGTCTGACATTCAACTCGATTTCCTTGGCGACCTGCGGCGCACCCACGATTGTGGCGCCATTCGCCTCTCGCACGAAGGGCAGCGCGTGCTGCTGATGGGCTGGGTGCATCGCCGCCGCGATTTGGGTGGCGTGATCTTTATTCACCTGCGCGATCGCGAAGGGACCAGCCAGCTCGTATTCCGCGGCGAAAGCTTCCCGGAGCCCCATGCCCGCGCCGAACATCTGCGGTCCGAGTATGTGATCGCCGTGGAAGGCCTGGTGGAGAAGCGTTCGGCCGACACGATCAATCCGGCTTTGCCGACGGGCGAAGTGGAAGTCGTCGTGGACAAGATCTGGATTCTGAACGAATCGAAGACGCCGCCGTTCCCGATGGAAGACACGGTGGACGTGAGCGAAGACGCGCGCCTGAAGTATCGCTACGTCGACTTGCGCCGTCCGCGCATGCAGCGCAACATCATTCTGCGCTCGAAGATTTCGTTCGTGGTGCGCGAGTATCTCTATCAGCAGGGGTTCCTGGAACTCGAGACGCCGTTCCTGACGAAGTCGACGCCGGAAGGCTCGCGTGACTTCCTGGTGCCTTCGCGCATCAACCCGGGCACCTTCTACGCGCTGCCGCAATCGCCGCAGATTTTCAAGCAGCTGTTCATGGTGGCCGGCTACGACAAGTACTTCCAGATCGTGCGCTGTTTGCGCGACGAAGACTTGCGCGCCGATCGTCAACCGGAGTTCACGCAGATCGACCTCGAAGTGTCGTTCCCGCAGCAAGACCAGCTCTTTGCCGCCGTGGAGCCGCTGGTGCAGAAGATGTGCGCCGTGGCCGGCATCGACATTCCCCTGCCCTTCCCGCGCCTGACCTACGCCGAGGCGATGGACAAGTACGGTTCGGACAAGCCTGATACGCGCATCCCTCCGCTGTTCCGCGTGGAAGATTGTTTTGCGGGCACGGACCTGCCGATCGGCACCCTGCCCTGCGTGGCGATCATGCTGCCGGGCACTGGTGCGCCGAGCCGCAAGGAACGCGACGAGATGAAGGCGTTCGGCAACGAACGCGGCCTGCGCGTGTTCGACGATGCCAAGCGCCTGGATCGCGACTATGCCGAGGCCATGGCCAAGGTCCGCCAGCGCGTGGGCGCGGGCGAGAATGACCTGCTGATCCTGGCGGGTTGGGCCGCCGCGGAAGCCAAGGGTGCGCGTCCGCATGAGACGGTGCTCAAAGCCTGCGGCGCGCTGCGTCTGTTTGCCGCGCAGATGTTCAACGACCGTCACAAGCTGCTCGATCCGAAGAACCTGCAATGGCTGTGGGTCACCGACTTCCCGATGTTCGAATGGGACGACGAAGACGAGCGTTGGGTGGCGGCGCACCATCCGTTCTGCACCGTGCCGGACTCCGACATGGACAAGCTCGAAAGCGATCCGGCCAACTGCCGCGCGCTGTCCTATGACCTAGTGATGAACGGCAACGAACTCGCCAGCGGCTCGATCCGTATTCACCGGCGCGACATTCAGGCGAAGGTCTTCAAGGCCCTGGGCCTTTCCGACGAAGAAGCCCGGTCGAAGTTCGGCTTCCTGCTCGATGCGCTCGAATACGGCGCGCCGCCTCACGGCGGTATGGCGCTGGGGCTCGATCGCATTGTGATGCTGCTGGTGGGCGAGCAGTCCATCCGCGACGTGATTCCGTTCCCGAAGACGACCAAGGGCACCGACGTGATGTGCGAAGCGCCTTCGACGGTGGCCGACAAGCAACTCCGCGAACTCGGAATTCAGTTGCGCAAGAAGTAGTCGCTAAGGCTGCGTTTTCCAGCGGCGGTGGATCCAGAGCCATTGATCGGGATATTCCCGAACGGCCTGCTCCACCGCCGTTTGTATTTGCTGCGTGTCCTGCGTCTCTTCACCGGTGAGTTCGAGCGGCGGGTAGAACTTGAGGACGAAGCGGCCGTCGCGCCAGACGGCGAAGCCGGGCAGGACGGTGGCGCCGGAGCGGGCGGCGATCTTGGCAAAGACGGGCGACGTGCAGGCGGGGCGTCCGAAGAAGTTGACGAAGATGCCTTCGTTCTCGAGCGCGTTCTGATCGACGAGGATGCCGACGGCTTCGTTGGCTTTGAGAGCGCGCAGGAGTCCGCGGGCGAAGTCTTTCTTCTCGATGACGCCGTTGCCCGTCAGCGCCCGGCGTTGGGCGACGAAGGCATCGAGACGGGCATTGTCGAGCGGTCGCACGACGATGTGCATGGGCTCGGTGAGCAGGGCGTGGGCATAGGCGGAGAGCTCCCAATTACCTAGATGGCCGGTCGCAAAGAGCACGCCCTTGCCGCGGCGCTTGGCTTCGACGTAGTGCTCGAAGCCCTCGTAATCGATCCAGTCGCGAACATTGGCGCGCGTGATCGAGGGGAAGTGCGCAAAGCTGTGCAGCAAGCGGCCGAGCGAGACGTAGACGCCGTCAATGATGGGCTCGGGATTCGCGTAGCCGGCACGCACGAGGTTCTCACGGGCGACGCGGCGCAGGCGGGGCGCCACGCGATCCAGAGCGCAGGCCACCCAGTAAGAGGCGCGCTGCGAGGCAGCGTCCGGTAGGGCGGCAAGCGTGCCGAGCGTGGCGCGAGCCACCGCGTATTCCAGCCAATCGCGAAGCGGCGAACGTGACCTCACGCCCCGCTGACTTCGCTCCACTTCACGATGCGCTTCTCGTAGATCGAGGTGCGGCCCATGATGGCGACCAGAGTGGATTGCTTCGCACTGGTGATGTCGTTGAGCGGCGTCTTGTGGCCGCGTGAGTTTTCGATGAAGGCTTCGAGCGAACGGACGGTGCTGTCGCCGGGTTCGAACTCGAGCTTCCTGGCCGGGCTCTTATCGAGCAGGTGGACCATGCCGGTGGCAAGGTCCACGGCGCCGCGCTCGGCGTAGACACGTTCCTTGATGCCGGAGAAACCGGGCGGGTCAAAGTAGATCTGGCTGAAGTTGAGGCGCTTACCGTCGCCCCATTCGTAGAGCACGGAGTAGTTATCGAGAATGCTGCGGCCAGGCGGATCGTTCTTGAGCAGATTGATGCCGCCGGAGCCATAGGCCGTGTCGGGCGGTCCGCCGGCGGCCCACACCATCAGGTCGATGATGTGGCAGGCCTGCTCGACGATGATGTCGCCGGAGCGCTTGCGGTCGAAGTACCAGTCGACGCTGTGCGGCAAGTCGCCCGTGTGGCGCGTGGCATGCAGATAGATGACTTTGCCCAGGGCGCCGCTCCGCAGATAAGCCATGGAAGCCGCGCGGGCCGGGTCATGACGCAGTTGGAAGCCGAGCTGCAAAATGCCTTTCGCCGACTTGGCGGCAGCCTGCACCTGCGCGATCTCGGCTGGGTTCAGAGCCACCGGCTTCTCGAGATAGACGTTCTTGCCGACTTCGAGCGTCGCCACGGCCAGCGACTTGTGAGTATCGACGGGCGTCGCAATGACAACGGCGTCAATGTCCTTGCGTTGGTCGAGCATCTTGCGGAAGTCGTCAAAGGTTTCGGGCGCCGCCTGGCCGGTGATCGTGGCGACGTGTTCGGCGGCACGATTGCGCGCCTCCACCGCTAGATCGGCAATCGCGACGATGCGAATGCCCTTCACCTTCAGCATGCCGCTGAGCAGGCTGCTGCCACGATTACCGACGCCGATAAAGGCGACGCGGACTTCGTTCGAAGGGGTCTGCGCCAGAAGCACGGCGGGCGCGCTCACCAAGGTTCGTCGGGTCATTTGCTCTTATTTTCGAACAGGAACAGGCCGCTCTTGCCGGGAGCGACGAAATCGAGGTCGCCGTCGCCATCGAGGTCGGCCACGGGGAGTTGCATGCCGGTGCCGGTGCGGGTGCTGAAGTCGACAATGTGGCGGGCCCAATCGATGGGCTTGCCGGGCGTGCGGATGCTCTCGTACCAGTAGATGCCGAGCGGCTCGCGCTCACCGGGATCCTTGCCGTTGTGCGCCATGTAGCGCTTGCCGGTGAGGATGTCGATCTTGCCATCCTTGTTGAGGTCGACGAGGGTCACGGCGTGCGGCTGGCTCCAGCTTTCGTCGATGACGAACTTCTTCCACTGGCCGCCGCCGAGGTTCTCGAGATACATGAGCCCGTAGTCGTGGGCGTTGCCGGCGATGACGTCCGGCTTCTTGTCACCATTGACGTCGAGCACGTGAATGAAGCTGAGGGCCTTGAAGCCGAGCGGGACGAAGTCGTCGTGCTGGGTCCAGTTCCCTGCCCGCGGATCGGCGGGAGCTTCGAACCAGCCGGTGGGCGTGAGGATGTCGTTGCGGCCGTCGCCGTTCACGTCGCCCACGCCGATGCCGTGGCCGAAGCTCTTGGCAGCTACTTCATGCTTCACCCACTTGCCGCCTTTGAACTCGTACCAGCTCATGGGCGCGGGCGTATTGCCGAACTGCGGGATCACTTCGAGGGCTTTGCCGTCGTTGTCGAGGTCGACCAGGAAGCAGAATTCGACGTTGTAGCCTTCCTGAATCGGCTGGCTCTTCCACATGCCGCGGCCTTTGCCGGGATTCTTCCAGAAGGTGAGCGACTTGCCAAACCAGGCGCAGGAGACGATGTCGACATGGCCATCGCCGTCAAAGTCGGCGGGCAGGTCCGAGAAGTTATCGACGTAGTTGTTGGCGTATTCGAACTCGCGGAAGCGGTGCTGCTTGTAGGAAGGCCCTTCGTACCAGTTCTCGCCAGCGACGATGTCGAGTTTTCCGTCGCCGTTCAGATCGGCGATGGCGGCGGCTTCGTTGCCGCCGAGGTCGAGGGTACGTTTTTCGAAGGGGAGGTCAGCCGGGCGGGTGGCGGCGAGAGCCGTCACCACGACCAAAAGAAGGGAGTGGCGCATTGCTCCCAGATTGTATCGCAGGGTATACTGAAGTCGTTCGTTTCACCCTGTGGCGCTATCGTCTAACGGTTAGGACAGAGCCCTCTCAAGGCTTAAATAGGGGTTCGATTCCCCTTAGCGCTACCACTCCCCTTCAATAATCTCTTCGCCCAGATCGCCGGAGCCATCAGTCCGCGCGCCAGCCGGTACGAGTAGGAGTTGAGCAAGCCTTCCCGGACTTCGGTAAATTCCTTTTCCCGTTCATAGAGAAAGCGCAGCAATTCGTTGCGCCGCGAGAACTGCTCGTCGAGCGCCGCCACGTCGTCCTCGGTCAGCGTGTGGCCGGGCTGCAGATGGTCCGGCATGCGCCAAGGCACGTAGACGGTGCTGTGCGCCGGCGCGGTTTCTTCGGCGGGCCGCTCTTCGGTGTAGAGGTAGATCGCGAGCGACTTGCGCGAAAGCGGCTGTCTCGCCTCGGGAATCCGGATGCGGCGGAAGCCGTGCCAGGAGGCTTCGGTGGTTTCAAAGATTACGCAACGATTCAGCAACGGCGTGACAGCGACCGTATAGTCCTCGGCGCGCTCGCCCCAGGGATTCTGGTGCAGTTCCAGGCAGCCGCCCCAGGCTGGGTCCCATTCGGGGTTGAGGAAGATGATCAGGTTCAGGCGGCGGTGCGTCTGGTTCTTGGGGTGGTAGTTGAAGTCAACGTGGATGTCGAGGTCCTGCCCGTGGCGGTTCTCGTGGGTGCCGCCGCCGAAGTAGTGCGGGTCATAGAGCAGGTGGGGGACACCGGTCAGCCGGCCGATGTAGTCCAGGAACTCGGGCGATTGGATCAGAGCATCGAACTTGGCGTAAGCCGGTCCGATCTTCGGCAGGGTTTCGACGACGGCTTTGCCGCCGGCCAGCCCCATTTCGTTCAAGGCCTGTTTCTCGTCGAAGGCGGGAAACTCGCGCAGCAGTTCGGCGCAGAAGTCCGCGGTGAGGAAGTCATCGAGGATCAGATGGCGGAAGGGTTGAGCAGTGTCGAAGGCTTGGCGGGCCTGTTCGACATTGCAGGGTCGTAGCAGATGCTGCACCTGTTTAGTTTACCCGCACGCTTTTGCCGGGGCGAACGTCAGAAGTGCATGGCGAAACTGCTGGTGGTGGCGCTGCTTCTTCTCGCGGTGGTTCGGTTACCGGTGGTGCATTACGCCGGGGCGGCGACGGCGTATGTCGATCTGGCGATAGGGCGTCAGCGCGTGATGGCCTGGGGGCTGCGATTGGAGCCATCCTGGATTTACGACGAATTGCTGCAGCAGCGCTACGGTGTGGAGACCTACGTTCTCGCCGGATGCGTGATCTCCCCGGAGAGGTCCGCGTTTGGGCGAGGCTATAACAGCGTGGCCGACCTCGCCTTGCGACAGCGGGTGGGAGAGAGCAACTTGAAGCTGCTTTGGATCGAGGCCGTGAAGCACTATCGAGCGAAGGCCGCGAGGCGCTATCGAGCGAACCTCGCGCGCTAACCGATGGATGGCCAACGCGGCGCGCGGCGTTCCTCAAGGGCGGCCAAGCCTTCGGCGAAGTCGGCGCTGGCGAAGCTCTCGGCGCGCATCCGGGCGGCCAGTTCGCCGCCTTCGTTCAGGCTCAAGTGACGGCTACGCTGGACGAAGTCGAGCCCGCGGGCGAGCGTCTCGGGCGATGCGTTGGCCAGCATTTCGGCCACCGCCGTCGCGCGGTCGTCGAGCTCGATCGCCGGAACCACTTCGTGAATCAGGCCATATTGCACGGCTTCATTGGGCCCAAAGATGCGTCCGGTAAGAGACAGTTCGAGCGCGCGGCGATGACCAACGGCATCGACCACGGCGCGGTAGACGACGAAGGGCCACATGCCGATGCGGATCTCGGTGAGGCCGAAGCTCGAGCCCTGCGCCGCGAAGGCCACGTGCGCGTTGGCCACCAGGCCGAGTCCGCCGGCGAGGGCGGGTCCGGCGACGGCGACCACCAGCGGTTTGCGCAACCGGGCGCCGAGGGTGAAGAGGCGCTCATGCCATTCGGTGGGATCCAGCGTTTTCACTTCGGCGAGATCCATGCCGGCGCAGAAGACCTTGCCTTGCGCGTCGAGCAGGATGGCGCCGACGGAGTCATCAGCGTGCTCACAGGCTTCGACGATCGCCCGGCAGAGTTCGACGTTGAGCGCATTGCGCTTCTCTTCGCGAGCGAGCGTGAGCCGCAGCAGGCGTCCTTCGCGGCTAACCAGCAGATTCGAGCTCACCGGGCTCCACCTCAATTTCCATGCGCAAGAGGGCGGCCGACATGGTTTTGCCTTGGGCATCGATGCGCAGCGACAGCGTGCCGCCGCCGCCCAAGGACTCATGCAGCAGGAAATTCAGCGCGCCCAGGTTCGGCAGTTCGTAGCGGTCCACCGGACCTTTGACGAAGTTGCCGAAGTAAGCCTTGACGCGCTCGGCGGTCACTTCGCGCACCAGAATCGGATAGTGCTGCGCCTGATAGGCAATCACGCCGATGTTGGCCATATCGCCTTTGTCGCCGGAACGTGCGTGGGCGATTTCGGAAAGATGGATCTTCATGCGAACACCTCGACGTGCGTTTGAATCTCTTCGCGGGGGATGAGCGCCGGCCAGTAGGCCACCACTTCGCGCACGGGCGGGCGACCGTCGCCAAAGCCGGTAGCGGTGGGCGGTCCGCTGAGCACCAGGGGGATGAGTTCGCGGGTAAAACGGTCCACGTGCTTTTTGTTCTGGCCGCGCGCGCCGATGCGCAGTTGGACTTCGGGGACGTCCGGGAACGGCAGCGCCGCCGGTCCGTGGCAGGCGTTGAAGCCCAGAATCTCGGCCCAGATCTCTTCGAACTCGAGCCCCAGTTGCGAGAGCCGCTCGCGGACGATGCGCTCTGCGAGGCGAGCTTTGCCGTAGGCTTCGGGCCAACTGTAGACCAGCGAGCCGATCGCCTTGTAGCCCCACTCATAGCTGAGTGAAACCTTGAGGAACGGCGTGCGGGCGCGGCCTTCGATGCCCGTGACACGGACGCGATCCTTGCCGCAATCCTTGAGTTGGACAGTGGTGAAGTCGGCAATGCAATCGGGCGTGATGTATTCGCGCGGGTCGCCCAATTCGTAGAGCAGTTGCTCTTTCACGACATCGGAATTGACGCGGCCGCCGGTACCCGGATGCTTCGTGACGGTGAAGGTGCCGTCGGGTTCGGCTTCCACGATCGGGTAGCCGATGTTGGCGAAGTCCGGAATCGTTTGCCAGTCCACCTGGCAGTTGCCGCCGGTGGCTTGCGCGCCGCATTCGATGATGTGCCCGGCGATGGTGCCTGCGGCGAGCAGGTTGTAGTCAGTCTCTTTCCAGCCGAAGCGATGAATCATGGGCGCGAGCGTCAGCGCCGTGTCGGTGCAGCGGCCCGCGATGATCACCTGCGCGCCGGTGGCCAGCGCCTCCACCAGCGGAAACGCGCCGATGTAGGCGTTGGCGGAGAGCACGCGAGCACGAATGTCGGAGAGCGGAGCGCCTGTGTCGAGGTTCTTCAGTTCGAGACCACGGGCGAGGAAGTCGTCGAGTTGCCCGAAGACGTCGTCGCCGTGGACGACGGCTACCTTCAGTTCAGGTGCCAGCCGCTTCACTTCGCGCGCGCACGCAGCCGGGTTCACGCCGCCGGCGTTCGCGATGACGGTGACACCGCGCTCGCGGATCTGTTTGGCGATGCGGCCGATCAGCGGTGGGAAGTCGCGGGCGTAGCCCAACTCCGGGTTCTCGAGCTTCTGTTTCTGGACGATCGACATGGTGATCTCGGCGAGATAGTCGAGACAGAGGTAGTCGATGGGCCCTTGCTCCACCAGGCGGACGGGGGCTTCTAGCCAGTCCCCCCAGAAGCCTTGGCCATTGGCGATACGAATCATAACTGCTCCAGTATGGCGGGTTGCCGATGGCCGCTCCAGGCGGCAAAGTCGAAGACGAAGCTGAGGACGCGCCGCGTGGCCAGCGGGTCCAGCACGGCATCGACATGGCCGCGGGCGGCGGCGTAACGGACGTCGAGCCAACGCTCATAGTCGGCGCGGGTTTGCGCGATGCGCGCCGCGAGTTCTTCGGGCACCGGCTGCCCGGCGGCTTTCAGCTTGTCGAGTTCCGGACCGTGAATCGCCACCACGGCGGAATCGCCCTCCATCACGCCGATGCGGGCCGTGGGCCACGCAAAGGCGAAGTGCGGGTCGAAGCCTTGGCCGGCCATCGCGTAGTAGCCGGCGCCGGAGGCGTGGTTCACCGTGAGAATCACTTTGGGCACCGTCGCGCAGGCCATCGCTTCCACCATCTCCGCGCCCGCGCGAATGATGCCGGATTGCTCGGCCTCCACCCCAACCATGAAGCCGGAAACGTCCTGCAGGTAGAGAATCGGCAGGCCGGCGCGCTCGGCGTACTCCACGAAGTAGGCCACCTTGCGCGCGGATTCGGTGTAGACGATGCCGCCGATGCGCGGCTTCAGGTAGCCGCGCCGATTGGCGATGACGGCGATCGGGCGGCCGCCCAGCTTGGCTTCGGCGCACAGCATCTCCGGCGCGTGATCCGGCTGAAACTCGCTCCACGGCTCGCCATCGAGCAGCGCGGCGAGGAGCGCCGTCATGTCGTAGGGGAGCCGATGGTCTTCGGGCAGCGTCTCGTAGAGGGTCTCGGCGGGCTTGGTGGGAGGCACGACTTCGGCCTTGCCGAACGGCTGCCCGATCGTCGCCATCCGCTGGCGGATCATGCGCAGACACTCGGCGTCGTCCTTGGCGCGCTGATGCGCCACGCCGCTGACGGTGGTGTGCATCACGGCGCCGCCGAGCGATTCGGCGTCGATCGATTGGCCGGTGGCGCCCTTCACCAGATTCGGCCCGCCTAAGCCCATGAAGCTCGTGCCCTCCACCATGATGATGACGTCGCTTAGCGCGGGCAGATAAGCGCCACCGGCGATGCAGGGTCCCATGACGGCGGCGATCTGCGGAATCTTCAGGCGCCGCCGCATCAGCGAGTTGTAGTAGAAGATGCGCCCGGCGCCGTATTGGCCGGGAAAGATGCGGTCCTGCAGCGGCAGGTTTACGCCGGCCGAATCCACCAGATAGATGATCGGCACGCGGTTGCGCATCGCGACTTCCTGCGCGCGCAGAATCTTGGTGATCGTCTCCGGCCACCAGGCGCCGGCCTTGACGGTGGCGTCATTGGCGACGATCACCGCGGGGCGGCCTTCGATGCGCGCCAAGCCCGTCATCACACCGGCGGCGGGCGCTTGGCCGTCGTACTGGTCGTAGGCGATCAGCAGGCCCAGTTCGAGGAAATGCGTTCCCGGGTCAATCAGTTGGGCGATTCGCTCGCGGGCGGTGAGCTTGCCGTCGCGGTGCTGTTTCCGGATTTTGGCGTCCCCGCCGCCGCGGCGGAGGCGATCTTCGAGGTCGAGCAGTTGGTCGACGCGCTGCTGCAGGCTGTTAGGGCTCAACGCCATCAGTATACTGGAGCCGTATGTTGGGCTTGGATCGACGGGTGGCGAGCGGAACGTGGACGGTCATTTTTGTTTTGGCGGTGGCGGCGGTGGTCTGGCTGCTGCGCGACGTCTGGTTCCTGCTGGCGGTAGCCCTGTTCTTCTCCTACATGATTGCGCCCGTTGTCACCTGGACGGAGGCCCGGCTGCCGTTCAAGCGCGCCCGCACGGAGGCGCTGCTGCTGGTGTACGTCGCGTCGCTGGTGGCGGTGGGCTCGGTGGCAAGTTGGGTGATCGGCAATGCGGTGGAGCAGGCCTCAGGGCTGGCCGAACGCATCCCCGAACTGGTCAAGAAGCAGGACCTGCTGCTCACCTTTCCCCTGCCCTCCTGGCTCGAACCCGCGCGGCAAAGCGCCGTGAAGTGGGCCACGCATCTGGTGGCGGGCGGCTTCGAACAATTTCTGCCCTTCCTGCGGACCATCTCCGGCCAACTCCTGCTAGGCATCGGGAGCCTGGTGCCGTTTCTATTGGTGCCGATCTTCGCCTTCTTCTTTCTGAAGGACGGCCACGAACTCAGCGAAGCGATCGTCGAGCGCTTCGCTGAAGGTGACCGCAGCTTTGTGCGGCTCATCTTCAACGACCTGCACCGCCTGCTCGCGCAGTACATCCGCGCCATGGTACTGCTGTCGCTCTCCACGTTCGTCTGCTTCGAAGTCTTCTTCTGGGCGACGGGCATGCAGTACAGCACGCTGCTGGCCACCTGGGCCGCCTTGCTCGAGTTCGTTCCGGTGGTGGGGCCGGCCGTCGCCGGCGTGACGGCCGTGCTGGTGGGCGCCATGTCCGGCTATCAGATGCTGTTGGGCCTAGTGATCTTCCTGGTGGTGTACCGGCTGTTCCTGGATTATGTGCTCTCGCCACTGCTGATGAGCGCGGGCGTTGAACTGCATCCGCTGCTGGTGCTGGCGGCGATCCTGGGCGGCGAGCATCTCGGCGGTATTCCGGGCATGTTTCTGGCGATCCCGACGGTGGCGGCGGCCCGCATCCTGTATCTGCGCGTCGAGGAACGGGCGCGAAGTGGTCAGATGACCACGATGCTAGACTGAAGGGGTGAAAGAACTCATCGTCAGCGCCACGGAATTCAAGGCGAAATGCCTGGCACTCCTGGATGAAGTTCACGCGCACGGGGGAACGGTGACCATCACCAAGCGCGGCAAGCCGGTCGCCAGACTGGGCGCGGTACAGCCGAAGGCGGCATCCAAGATCAGCAACGCTCTCGCCGGTTTGTTGTCGCCGCCCAAGACAGTGAGAGATTTCGACCTGACCCATCTCTTCGAAGAAGATGTTCTCGTGCGTGGGCCCAAACGCTAGTGCCGTATCTGCTGGATACGCACATCGCCGTCTGGTGGTTGACGGATGCGAAGCGTCTTTCCCGGAATCACCGCCGGTTATTGGAAGGCATCGAGGCTCGAGAGCAGCGAGTTTTTGTCAGTGCGATAACGCTTCTCGAAATCGCCCTGATCTTTGGAGCGGGAAATCGCAGGTATCCAACTCAGGCCGCCGAAATTCTCCGCTACGTGGATACCAACCCGTCCTTCGTAGCGCTGCCCTGCGATGCCGCCGTGTGCACTGAAGTGGCCGTCATGGGCGACAGCTTGCGCGATCCGTTTGACCGCACCATCGTCGCCACCGCGCGCGTGCACCGGCTGACGCTCGTCACCGCCGATGAGCGGATTCTCGATTCGCGCCTCGTCCCGATGGCAGACTAGAGCGCTGCGTCGCCGTCGATACTGCGCCAAAGGTACCAGCACGCGACGCTCGAATACGGGCGCCACTTGCGCGCGAGTTTCTCGAGCCGCTCCGGCTTCGGCATCTCGCGGAGACGGTAGGCCCGCTGCGCGGCGCTGCGGATGCCCAGGTCGCCCACCGGGAGGACGTCAGGCCGCTGGAGAGCAAACATCAGAAACATGTGGGCGGTCCAGACACCGACGCCCTTCACTTGCGTGAGGTGTTCGATGACGGCGTTGTCGTCCATGTCCGGGAGATCGTGAAACCGCACCAGCCCCGCGCGCGTCTTCTCAGCGAGATCCAAAACATATTTCGCCTTTTGATTCGACAGACCGAGTAGGCGCAGCGCTTCCGGGGTTTGTTGCATCAGGTTCTCGGGCGTCATGGAGCCCACCGCCCCCAACACCCGCGAATAAATCGTAGAAGCGGCTTTGCCGCTCAGTTGCTGATAGACGATGGACCGCGCCAGCGCCTCGAAAGTCGGCGGGCTGTATTGAATTTTGTAAGGCCCCACGCGCTCGATAATCGCAGCCATAGTGGGATCGGAGAGACGAAGATGATTCAGCGCTTGACGCATCGGTTGTGCGACCCTCAAAGCAGTATGACACGGCGTCAAATTCTGGCCGCGGCGGCCGCTTCGCCGCTCCTTGCGCAGGATCCGCAAGCGGTCATCCGGGTCGATGTGGACTTGGTCAACGTCACGTTTTCCGTGCGTGACAAAAAGGGTGCCCTGATTCCGACGCTCGAAAAAGCCGACTTCGAAGTCTACGAAGACGGCAAGAAACAGGAAATCCGTTCGTTCAATAAAGAAGGCGACCTGCCGCTGACGATCGGCCTGCTGGTGGACGTCAGCCCCAGCCAGGAACGTCTGATCGACGTCGAGAAGCGGGCCGCAGCGTCGTTCTTCCGCACCGTCCTCAAGAACAAGGACATGGCCTTCCTGATCAGCTTTGGTGGCGAAGCCGAACTGTTGCAGGACCTCACCAGTTCGCCGAAGCTCCTGACGCTGGGCCTCGAAGGCTTGCGCGTCAACGCTTCGGTCTCTTCACCCATCACCCAGGGCCCGGTTCCGTCAACCCCGCGCGGCACGATTCTCTTCGACGCCGTCTATCTGGCAGCCGACGAAAAGCTCAAGGGCGAAGTGGGCCGCAAGGTGGTGCTGCTGATCACCGACGGCGTGGATATGGGCAGCCGCAAGACCCTGAATCAGGCGATCGAGTCGGCGCACCGTTCCGACGCCATCATCTACGGCATTTACTACTTCGATCGCGGCGCTTACGGTTATCACATGTTCGGCGTGAGCGATGGCGACTTACGGAAGATGTCCGAAGATACCGGTGGCCGCGTCTTCCGCGTGGAGCGCAAAACGACGCTCGAAGATATCTTCAAGCAACTTGAAGACGAGATGCGCAATCAGTACACGCTGAGTTACTCGTCCAGCAATACGAACCGCGACGGCGGCTTTCGCAAGCTCGAAATCAAAGTGAAAAACAAAGAGCTGAAGGTGCAGGCCCGCCGGGGCTACTACGCTTCACGTTCTTAGCCGGGACCGCGCCGCGCACACCCAGAGCGCGGCGCGATCAACCTGGCTCGGATGCCGTCCTCTAGCATCCGCGAGCGCTCCGGCCGCCAAACCGTAAGCCGCTCGTTTTGTGATTTCATCATTCCATACGCCCCCCAAGGCCCCGACCCCGCCATTCGACTCAACCAACTGATTTTAAGACGTTTAAGAATTTCGAAACCCGTGTGACCGCCTGTTAAACTGGTTCACGAACTGCGTGAATTCCCGCCTCGCCATCCTCGCCGCTGCCTTTCTGTTCTCCACGGGCGGCGCCGTCATCAAGGCTTCGTCGCTGACCGCCTGGCAAGTGGCATCCTACCGTTCGCTGGTGGCGGCGCTGGTGCTCTTTGTCGCCGTCCCGGCTGCGCGGCAAGGCTGGCGCTGGCGAATGGTGCCGGTCTGCATCACCTACGCTCTGACGTTGGTGTTGTTCGTCCTCTCCACGCGCTTCACGACCGGGGCCAATGCCATCTTCCTTCAGGCGACCGCCCCCCTGTACCTGCTGCTGATCGCTCCCTTGCTGCTTGGCGAACGCCTGCGCCCGCGCGACCTGATCGGCCCCGCGGCGATCGCCGTCGGGATGACGTTCTTCTTCGCCGACGGCGACCGTCAAGCCACCACCGCGCCCCATCCGGCTCTCGGCAATCTCTATGGCGCCGCCAGCGGACTCACCTGGGCTCTCACCATGGCCGGCCTCCGTTGGCTGAATCGCTCCGGCGTCCCCGGCGGCTATGCCACCGCCGCGATGGGCAATCTTTTCGCGGCCGCCTTCGCCTTCGCGCCGGCCTGGCCCGTGCCCGCCTTCACCGCCGCCGACCTGCTGGTGCTTGGCTATCTCGGCATCTTTCAGATTGGCTTGGCTTACTATCTGCTGAACGTCGGTCTCGCCCGCGTACCGGCCTTCGAAGCCAGCGTGCTGATCCTGCTGGAGCCGGCGCTCAATCCCGTGTGGACTTACGTCGTGCACGGCGAGCATCCGGGCACATTGGCCATCGTGGGAGGCGCGATCATCTGCGCCGCAACTTTGTTGCAGAGTTGGCTGGCTAGCGCGCCAGCGCATGACGCGTAGCGAGCAGCGTCTTTTCCAGCGACTCCCGCGGCAGTTGGCGCACAATCGGCGTTATGATCGACGAAAGCATCATCGGCACGCCGCGCGACAGCGAGATGGCTTCGCACTCCACATACACACCGCCGTCGCGTTCCTGAAAGCGCCAGTACGAGTTCAGCCGCCACATGAAGCCGTGGTCATGGCCCACCGGCAGTTCCCGTTCGGAACTGGTGCCTGCGTCCTCCACCTCGGTAATCTTCGTGCTGTAGCTGCGGCTGCGCGCATGCGTCGGATCTACGCGCTCATACTGCGCGTCGTACTCCGTGTTCAGGATGACCGTAATCACCTTCTTCTTCCGGAGACGCAGGTAAACTTTGTAGCGATCGGTGTCCGAAGTTACGGCTTTTGAGTCGATTACCTCGGGCGCAAAGACGTTCTTGTGATTCGCGTAATTCCGCAGGAAACTGAGCACATCGTCGAGCTTGGTGCCGGGGATGAACGTCGCGCCTTGCCAATCGTGCACCAACCCGCCCTGGATCTCATGCACCCCCCGCGATTCACGCGGCGTCACCATCACCTCGCGCTGCTTCACCGTCATCAGACAGCTCTCGCGCTGGTCGCACCAGAGAAAAGACTCACGCTGCTGCATCTCTGCTTCGCGCCGTTTGACGTACTCGTCAAACGCCCGGACAGTTTGTGGCTCGAGCGTGGTCGTCGAGACGTCGAAGGCCAGCAGAGGGAGAACGAAAAGAAAGCTGTACACCTTCACCTACCTTGAGCGTAGCAAAACGCTCTGCTTTCGGATGTAAACGCGGCTGCTAGAATACCCGGTATGTTTCAACTCGGCGCCGTCACGTACAACGTGCTGAAGGACTGGGATCTCGAAACTGTCATCACCCAGCTTGAGCAGGCGGGTTTCGCCGCCGTCGAACTGCGCACCGAACATAAGCACGGCGTGGAGCCGGGCATTTCTCCGGAGCAGCGCGAACGGGTGAAGACACGTTTCGCCCGCAGCAAAGTGCGCCTCCTGAGCTTCGGCTCCACCTGCGAGTTCCATGCGGCGGACCCGGCCGTACGCCAGAAGAACGTGCAGACCGCCAACACCTTCATCGACCTCGCTCACGATACCGGCGCCTGGGGCGTGAAGGTTCGTCCCAACGGCTTTCCGCCCGGCGTGACGCGCGAGCAGACCATCCAGAATATTGCCGCCAGCCTGCGCGAATGCGGCGACTACGCGCAGGGCAAAGGCGTGGAAGTGTGGGTCGAGGTCCACGGTAAGGACACGCAAGAGCCCGCGGTATGCGCCGCCATCATGAACGCGACCAAACACGACGCCGTGGGCCTGTGCTGGAACTCGAACCCCACCGACGTCGTCAACGGCAGCGTGAAACAGAATTTTGACCTGCTGAAGAAGTGGATCAAGAACGTTCACATCAACGAACTCGCCGGCCCGTATCCGTATCGCGAGCTATTCAAGCTGCTGCAGCAGCAACGTTACGAACGCTACACGCTCTGTGAAGCCCAGGAAAGCAAAGAACCCGAACGATTCCTCCGTTGGTATCGCGCCCTCTGGACGGAGTTGAATCGCCCATGCGGATAACGCTCGCTCTCTTCACCCTGGCCACGCTGCGCGCGGCGGTCCCCACGCCGGAAAGCCACTTCGGCCACGCGCTCACGGCCGATCGCCAGCCGCTCGCCTGGTCGAAGGTAGTGACCTACTACGAGAAGCTGGCCGCCTCCAGCGATCGGATCAAGCTCGAAAAGCTGGGCCCCACCACCGAAGGCCGTCCCTTCTTGATGGCCATCATTTCGTCGCCCGAAAACTTGAAGAAGCTGAACCGCTATCGCGAGATTCAGGCCGCCTTGGCGGATCCGCGCAAGACGCCGCCCGCCGCGGTCGCCAAGCTGGTGGCCGAAGGCAAGGCCGTGGTCGCCATCACCAACTCGATCCATGCCAATGAGGTGGCCTCCACCTTTACCGGCATGCAGTTCGCCTACAACATTCTCACCACAGACAAGCCGCGCTTCAAGACGATTCTCGACCAGACAATCTTCCTGCTGGTGCCGTCGCTCAACCCCGATGGCGTGGACATCGTCGGCAACTGGGCGCGCAAAACGCTGGGCACCGAGCACGAAGGCACCATCCCGCCCGAGCTCTATCAGAAGTACGTCGGCCACGATAACAATCGCGATTGGTACATCTTTTCGCAGGCCGAAACCCGCCTCGCGGTGGAGAAGCTGCACAACGCCTGGCATCCGCAAATCGTCTACGACGTCCACCAGATGGGCCCCACCGCCGCGCGCATGTTCGTCCCCCCGTGGATGGATCCGATCGACCCGAACATCGACCCCGCCATCGCCCAAGCCTGCAACACCTTCGGCATGGGCATGGCCTTCGACCTCACTTCCGCCGGCCGCAAAGGCGTGGTGGTGAACGCCATGTACGACTTCTGGACGCCCGCGCGCCACTACCAGAGCTATCACGGCGGCTTGCGACTTCTCACCGAGTCCGCCAGCGCCCGCCTCTTCTCGCCCATCACCATCAGGCCCGAACAACTGCGCGGACAGGCTCTCGGCTACAACGTCGGCGAGCGCGCCTGGAACCATCTGGAGCCCTGGACCGGCGGCGAGTGGAGCCTGAAGGAAATCATCACCGATCAGCTCATCGCTTACGAAAGCGTCCTCTGGCAAGCGGCCGTGCGCCGGGAAGACCTGCTGAATAACTTCTACAAAATCCATCAGCGCGCCGTGGAACGCTCGGCTGGCCCGTATGCCTTCGTCGTCCCCGGCGATCAATTGGACCCCGGCGCCACGCGCAAGATGCTCGAGACGCTCGCCTTCGGCCAAGTGGAAGTGGAACAGGCTACCGCCAAGTTCACCGCTGATGGCCGCGAGTATCCGGCCGGCTCGTTCGTCATTCGTCTGCAGCAGCCCTACAGCTCGTTCGCCAAGACCTTGCTCGAGCGCCAGCAGTATCCCGACCTTCGCCTCTATCCCGGCGGACCGCCCAAGCGTCCTTACGACGTTACCGCGCAAACTCTGCCGCTGCTGATGGGCGTCAGCACCGACACCATCAAGGACCGTTTCAGCGCCTCGCTCGTCAAAGCCACCAACCTCACCCCGCGACTCAAAGGCGCCTTGCGGCCCGGTGCGCTCGCCGCCTCCGACGTCGACAGTTGGAAGAAAGTGAACGCCGTGTGGAAGACCGGCCAATCGATCTGGCGCGACCCCGCCACCGGCGACTTCTTCACCGCCGCCGCGCCCGGTCTGGTGGAGAAGAAGAAGCCCCGCGTGGGCCTCTACCGTAGTTGGATGTCCAGCATGGACGAAGGCTGGACGCGCTGGATCCTCGAGCACTTCGCCTTCGACTACGCGCGCCTCACCAATCCGCAGATCATCGCCGGTAACCTGCGCGCCAAGTTTGATGTCATCGTCTTCCCGGACCAATCGACGGCCACCATTGCCACCGGCTATCGCCCGGGCCAGATGCCTGCCGAGTACGTGGGCGGCCTAGGCAAAGCAGGCGCCGACGCTCTCAAAGCCTTCGCCGAGCAGGGCGGCACGCTCGTCTTTCTGAACGACAGCACCGAGTACGCGCTGCAGGCGCTGGGCCTCGGTGCCACCGACGTGCTGAAAGGCGTCTCCTCGCGCGACTTCTACTCGCCGGGCTCCCTGCTGAACGTGACGCTCGATACGAAGCATCCACTCGCTTACGGACTGCCGGCTGAGCTGACGATTTGGAGCGAGGGCTCGCCGGCCTGGGAAGTGACGGGCAGCGAAAAGTCCGTCGCGAACTACTTGCCGAAAGGCTTACTGGCCTCGGGCTGGCTGCTGGGCGAGAAATTTCTCGTTAACCGGTCCGCGCTGGTGGATGCGCCCATCGGCAAGGGACGCGCGATTCTTTTCGGCATGCGGCCGCAGTATCGCGCCACCAGTTACCAGGCGTTCAAACTCTTCTTCAATTCGTTTTTGTTGTAGCGCCATCCACGCGGCGCACGGCCACAATGCGTGCTTGCGTCGGCGCGGTCTCCATCTCGCGAACTTCCATGAGCAGTTCGCACCAGGGCAGCGTGCGCGGTGTCGCATTGAAGCGCTGCGCCAGGTCACGCAAGAACGCGGGGTCGCTCGCCGCCTGGCCCATAATCTCCATCAACGGCGTCGACGGACCGCCAATCAGCAGCACTCGCCCGTTGCCGGTAAGATTCGGCAGGTAGGCCAGCCGCGCATACGTCGTGCGCTCCCAGCGCCCTTCCTGCAAACGGTACTCCCGCTGCTCACCGGGCAGCGGTTTCATATTGCGAATGAATACATTGCCGGGCGCGTCCTGATCGATCCGAAAGTTCAGCTTGTTCTCGAAAAGTTGCACCCACGGGTTGGAGAACGGCCCACTGAGCAGAATGATGTTGTCGTCGGAAAACTCGCGGACCGTGACGTCGCGCGGATGCCGCACCACGACGTTCGCCCCATGGATCGTCCGCGCCAGTTGCGCCGGCAACTGCAGACTGCCGGAGGCCACCATCCGCTGCTTCTTCAACAGCTCCCACACGGGGTTGCTCTCGCCCACGGCGTTACGGATCTTGTCCGACGTCTTGTAGCTGCCGTCCTGATACTCCGCTAGCTTCGGCGCCCAGCCCGTCAGCAGCTTATAAATCTGCACCACGGCGTCACCATAAACGACGCTGATCCGCTGCCCGGCCGGCTCCTGCATCAGGCCCATCAGGGTCGGCTCGGGCTTTGGCTCGCTACGCAGAAACAGGAATGCGCAGAGGGCCGCCAGCACTCCGGACGTCACCCATCCCCAATTCACCTGACGGCGACGGACGACGATGGCCGGTAGCTCCTGCCGCTCCTGAAACAGCGGCACATAGCTCCCGCGCGGGATCGCCACCCGCATCGGCTCGTCGGCGCCTTCCGCTGCATAGAACTCGTCGATCTTCTGCCGTAGCTGACGCGCCGTCACCCGGACGATCGTGTCGTCGTTGATGCTGTAGTCCTTGGGACGCCCAAACACCGCCACGCCGATCGACTGCTCCTTGATCTCGGCGCCTCGGCCTTCCAGCGCCGCGTCCCCCACAAACCGCAGGAACTCTCGCAGCCTCGGACGGCTCTCCAGGGTCCGGCTGTTCAGCAGGTGTTCCAGCGCCGCGCGCTGGCCTTCGTCAATGGCAACCAGGGGACTCAGCTCGAAAAACCTCTTCGCGACATCATATCAGGGTCATTTCACCGTGAATTCCCCTGTTTCGGCCCCTCAGAACCCCAAATACTATCCTGAAGCCATGTTGCCGATCACCCGTCGCCACGTTCTCGCCGCGCCTGCCCTGCTCTCCGCCCAATCGAGAGCCAATCGGCCCAACGTCCTGGTCATCGTTCTCGACGACCTCGGCTGTCGCGATCTCGGCTACCTGGGCGCCACCGACCTCAAGACGCCCCACCTTGACGCACTCGCCAAGAATGCCGCCGTCTGCTCGAACTGGTACTCGAACGCCCCCGTCTGCGCACCCGCCCGTGCCTCGATTCTATCCGGGCGATTTCCGGCGAAGGCCGGCGTGGCCTCGAATGGCGGCGAGCTCACACCCGGCATCGCCACGCTCGGCAGCACCTTCAAAGCCGCCGGATATCGCACCGCCGTCGTCGGCAAATGGCACCTCGGCCTCAAACCGGAAACCCACCCCAACGCCCACGGGTTCGACTATTTCTACGGCTTCCTGAACGGCTGCATCGACTTCTACTCACACCGTTTCTACTGGGGCGAGCCCAATCGCCCCAACTTCCACGACCTCTACCGCAACCGCACCGAAATCTTCGAGGACGGCCGCTACTTCACCGAACGCATCGCCGATGAGGCAGTCGAGTTCATCGAGAAAAGCCGCGACCCGTTCTGCGCCTACGTCGCGTTCAACGCTCCGCATTACCCGATGCACGCCCCCGATAACTACATGCAACGCTTCGCCCACCTCCCACTGGAGCGGCGGACCTACGCGGCCATGATCGCCGCCGTCGACGATGGCGTCGGCCGGATCCGCGCCGCCCTGGCCCGCCGGGGCGAACTCGAGAACACGATCCTCGTCTTCAGCGGCGACAACGGCGCCACCACCGAAAAACGCGCCGGCCTCGGCGGACAATACGCCACCGCCGGCTCCAACGGCCCCTTCCGCGGCTTCAAGTTCTCGGCCTTCGACGGCGGCCTGCACATTCCCGGCTTCATCCATTGGCCGGGCAAGATCGCCGCGCGCACGGTCACGCAACTCGGCCAGGCGATGGACATTCTCCCCACCGTGCTCGACGGCGCCGGACTCCCGAACCCCGGCGGCTTCGACGGACTTTCGCTCATGCCCGTCCTGCGCGACAACCGTCCCTCGCCGCACCAGGCTCTCTTCTGGACCAATCAAGGTCAACTCGCCGTCCGCCGCGGCTCCTGGAAGCTGGTGATCAACGGCAAGGACTTTGACCGTCGGCCCGATGGCAACAAAGCCCTCACCGGCAACGACGCCTACTTTCTCTCGAACCTCGACGAAGATCCCGGCGAACAGCGCAACCTGCGCCAGCAAAACGCGAATCTCGTCGACGAACTCGCCACCCTCGCCAATCAATGGCAAGCTTCTTTGCCCAAGTCGAACTAAAGGAACTCCCATGTTGCTCCGCTTCCTGCTTTTTGCTTTCACTACCTTTGCGCTGATGGCGCAGACCTCCACCGGCACCATTTCCGGAACGATCCTTGATTCCACCGGCGCTGTCATTGCCGGCGCGCAGGTCCGCCTGCTCGGCACCGATACCGGCGAAGTGGCCCGCGAACTGACCAGTGCCGCCGATGGCACCTTCAGCGCTCCCCTGCTCCGCCCATCCGCTTACACCGTCGAGGTGTCGGCCACCGGCTTCAAAAAGCTGGTCCGCAGCGGCATCACGCTCCGCGTTGACGATCAAGTCTCCTTACGTCTCACGCTCGAGACGGGCGCCACCACGGACTCGGTCACTGTCGCCGGTTCGGCCGAGTTAGTCGAGGCCACCACCAACACCGTCGGCCAGGTGATCGACGACCGCGCCATGCAGCAGTTGCCGCTCAACGGCCGCAATTATCTCGCCCTCGGCAACCTCACCGCCGGCGCCGTTCCATCCACTCGTTCCCGCGATAAGACCTTCTCCGCCTACGGCAATCGCAGTCTGCAGAACGCCTTCCTCCTCGATGGCGCGCGCAATCAGAACTATCTGCGCGGCCTCGACAATCGCGCTCGCGACGCCATGCGTCCGTCGCTCGAAGCGATCGCCGAGTTCAAGGTCCAGACGTCCAATTACTCAGCCGAATACGGCGCTTCCGCCGGCGCGGTGGTCAACGTCGTCACCAAGTCCGGCAGCAATCAGTTCCACGGCAGCGCCTTCGAGTTTCTCCGCAACAATAAGATGGACGCCCGGGACTATTTCCTGCCCGCCACCTCGCAACAACCGCTCTACATTCAGCACCAGTTCGGCGGCTCTTTCGGCGGCCCCATCAAGCGCAATCGCGCCTGGTTCCACGGCGCCTATCAGCGCACCCACATCTCTGAAGGCGAAGTGAATACCGCCACCCTCCCGCTTACCGCCGAACGCAACGGCATCTTCACGCTGCCGATCTACGATCCGCTCACCACGCGCGCTAACCCGTCAGGCGCCGGCTCGGTCCGTACCGTTTTCCCCGGCAACGTCATCCCAGCCAACCGCTTCGACCGCATTGGCAAATCGCTCGTCGATCGCTTCCCGGACCCCAACCTGCCCGGCACCGCGCGCAACTGGGTCTCGAACCCGCTGCAAGCCACACGCAGCCACAATGGCACCGTCCGCGGCGACGTCCGCCTCACGGATGCCGACTCGCTCTTCCTGCGTTACTCCGTCGATAATGGCGTCTTCTCCCGCCTGCCCGTCTTGCCCGTCGGCGCGCAAACCGGTGTCGATCGCGACATTCCCGCGCGCTCCTGGGGCGTGGGTTACACGCGCATCCTGAGCCCTTCGCTCATCAACGAACTCCGCTTCGCCTATAACTACGTCGGCACCGTGCAGGACGCCACCTTGCCCCTGGACCCCATCATTCCCAATTCCCTCGACGCCCGCGTCCAATCCTCGATCCCCACCTTCGGCGTCAACGGCTATCCCACGCTGGGCGATCAACCGGCCAATTTCGGCAATAACCCGGTCACCAAGAAGTCGAAGGTCTGGAACTTCTCGGACAACTTGTCCTGGGTCCGCAATAAGCACACCATCAAAACCGGCATCGACTTCCAGTATCTCGACATCCCCACCTTCGCCGCCCTGCAAGGCCGCGGCTCCTGGGGCTTCAGCGGCGTTTTCACCCAGAATCCGCAAAGCCGCCCGGGCACCGGCTCTTCCGTGGCCGACTTACTCCTGGGTTACCCGAACACCATTACCATCGGCAGCCCTTCGGACGCCAACGAACGCGCCCGCAATTATTACTTCTACGTGCAAGACGATTGGACCATCACCTCCAAGCTCACTCTCAACTTCGGCGTCCGCTACGAACTTACGGCTCCCTTCTATGACGCTAATAACCGCTTAGCCAACTTAGTGATCGATCCCGGCAGTCTCTACAACCAATACGTCATCGCCGGCGACCCGCGTCTCCCGCGCTCTTTGCAAGGCCTCGATAAGAACAACATCGCCCCGCGGGTCGGCTTCGCCTACCGCGCTGGCCGCGGTCTGGTGATTCGCGGCGGCGGCGGTATCTTCTTCGCGCAGGACGAAGGCTTCGGCGTCTCCCAACGCATGACGAATAATCCCCCCTTCGTCGGCTTCGGTGGCTTCAACGTCACCTCGGACCAGTTGAACGTCTCCTCCACGATTCCGCTCAGCGGTTCCCTGCCCGCGCGTCCCGCGGCTCCAGATCCAGCGAGTTACAAACTCAGCCCCACGAACACCGCGCAGATCCGCTCCTGGCCCACGCGCAACACGATTCCTTACGTCGAACAGTGGAACTTCTCCCTGCAGAAGGAAATGTCGAAGAACCTGGTGGCCGAAGTCAATTACGTCGGCAACCACGGCGTCAAGCTCTATGGCGCCTATGAAGGCAACCAGCCCGTGCCCGGCGCTGGCGCCGTCAACGCGCGCCGTCCGCTGGCGGGCACCGTCACCTCCGGCTCGATCCTGGCTGTCGCGCCTTGGGTGACCTCGGCCTATCACGGCATCAGCGGACGCCTGGAGCGCCGCTTCGCCCAAGGCTTCTCGTTCCTCGCCGTCTACACCTTCGGCCGCGCGCTCGACATGCAATCGAACATCGACCTCTGCGACGGCTGCGGCGGCTCGGCCGGCAGCGGCGCCGTGGTTGACTCCCGCAATCGCCGCTTGAACTACGGCCTCTCCGATCAGCACACCGCCCAGCGCTTTGTGCTCTCGGGTCTCGCCGAGCTGCCTTTCGGCCAAGGCAAGCCGTTTCTCACCAGCGGTCCCGCCGCCGCCATCTTCGGCGGCTGGGCACTCTCCGGCATCACCACCCTCTCGTCCGGCCTGCCGTACACCGTCACGCTGAACTTCGACAACGCCAACACCGGCAACACCAACTGGCCGAACCGCATCGCGTCCGGACAGCTCGACAATCCCACGGTCGATCGCTACATCGACCCGGCGGCGTTCGTCTTCCCTGCCCAATACACCATCGGCAACGGCGGTCGCAATACGCTCACCGGGCCCGGCGTCGTCTCCACGGACCTTTCCATCCAGCGCAACTTCCGCATGCCGCTCGGCGATGGCAGCCGCCTGGAGTTCCGAGGCGAAGCCTTCAACCTCTTCAACACTCCGCAGTTCGGCACGCCGAACGCGGCACTTGGCAATCCGGCCTTCGGCACTATCGGCAGCACGGCACGGTCGAATCGGCAGATGCAGCTCGGCTTACGACTGCTCTTCTGATATCCTCCTTTCTTGTCCGTCCAAGCACCACCCATCTCGGCCCGTCTGGCGGCGATGCAGCCCACCGCGGTGAACGCCATTCTCGCGGAGGTGCGCTCGCTGCAAGCCTCCGGCCGCTCTCTTGTCTCTCTGATGCGTGGCGAACCAGACTTCGCCACGCCCCCTCACATCGTTGAAGCTTGCACCCGCGCGCTCGCGGCCGGGCGCACCGGCTATCCAGACAACCGCGGTGAGAAGCTTCTTCGCGAAGCGGTCGCCCACAAGCTGCTGCGCGACAACCGACTCACTTACGACCCCGCCACCGAGATCCTCGTCACCACCGGAGCTACCTTCGGCATCTACGCCGCTCTAACGGCCTCGCTCAATGAAGGCGACGAAGTCTTGCTGCCGGACCCGGTCTACGACGCCTATCAATCGCCCGTCAAACTGGCGGGCGGTCGCTGCCGCCCGGTCCCCGCCCCCATCGTCAATGGCCGCTTCGTCCTCACCTCCGAAGCCCTCGATGCCGCCTGGACCCCCGCTGTCAAGCTCCTCATCCTCAACACTCCCTGGAATCCGGTTGGCACCGTCACCTCTGCCACCGAGTTAGCCGCCATTGCGGACTTCTGCCTGCGCCGCAACGTCTACTTACTCACCGACGAAATCTACGAAGCCATCACTTACGACGGCCACCGCCATATCTCGCCGCTCGAAGCCTGTCCCGAGTTACGCGATCGCGCCATCCTCATCAACAGCCTTTCCAAGACTTACGCCATGACCGGATGGCGGGTCGGCTATTGCGCTGGACCCGCCCCCATCATCCAGGCCATGTACCTCGTCCTCGCCCAAAGCAGCCGCGGACCCGCCACCTTCATTCAGGACGCCGCGGCTGCCGCGCTCACTGGCCCTCAGGACTGCGTCAGCACCATGCTCGCCGAGTACACCCACCGCCGCGCGCTCGTTCTCGAACGCCTACCCCAAGCCCTGCCGCCCGAGGGCGGCTTCTTCGCCATGCTCGACCTACGCAGTTGGCATCGCCCCTCGAACGACATTCGGCAAACTTTGATGAGCGACTATGGCGTAGTCGTCGTGCACGGCTCGGCCTACGGGCCCGCCGCCGAAGGCACCCTGCGCGTCTCCTTCGCCACCGGCGGCGCGGCCTTGCAAACCGGCCTCGATCGACTTTCGGCGGCCCTCGGAGCCTTGCAGCCGTGAGCCTCGTCCAACTCCAACCCGGCACGCCCGTGCCTCAGGCTAAAGCGAACTTAGTCGACGCCAACTTACTCCGCGCTGAACTCGAACGAGTCATCTCCGGCGACGTCCGCTTCGACGCCATCACCCGCGCCTTATATTCCACTGACGCCAGCGTCTATAAGATCATGCCCATCGGCGTGGTCATCGCGAAGACCCGCGAAGACATCGTCCGCTGCGTCGAGCTCTGTCACCAATTCCGCTGCCCGCTGACGATCCGCGGCGGCGGCACCGCGCAAGCCGGTCAGGCCATCGGCGACGGTTTGCAGGTTGACCTCTCGAAGCACTACAACCAGGTCCTCGAAGTCAATGTCGAAGAGCGCTGGTGCCGCGTCCAGCCGGGCATCGTGCTGGACGAGTTGAACGCCAAGCTCGCCCCGCATGGGCTGCGCTTCGCGCCCGACATCTCCACCGCCAGCCGCGCAACCATCGGCGGCATGATCGCCAATAACTCCAGCGGCGCCCGCAGCGTCCTGTACGGCATCACCCTGCACCATGTGCAGCAACTCACCGTCGCCCTCTCCGATGGCTCCGTCGTTGCACTGGGCGAACGCGAACGCGATCAACTCCCCACCGGCGACTCTCTTGAAGCCGTCGCTTACCGCAAGGTGCTCGAGCTCGCCCAACGCCACGCCGGCGAGATCGCCGAACGCTACCCCAAGATCCTCCGCCGCGTCGGCGGTTACAACCTTGACGCGTTCGTCGACCCCCAGCAGAACATCAATCTTGCCAAGATGATCGTAGGCTCCGAAGGCACGCTCGCTGTCATCCTCGAAGCCAAGCTCAAGCTTGTTCCGCTGCCCAAGGCCAAGGTCCTGATGGTCGCCGAGTTCGATACGTTGCTCGAATCGCTCCGCGCCGTTCCCACGATTCTGCAACATCGGCCGGCCGCAGTCGAGGTGATGGACAAAGCCATCCTCGACAATACTCGTCAGAATGCGGCGCTCGAGAAGATCCGTGCCGCCTTCATCAAAGGCGACCCCGGTGCCACCCTCTGCATCGAGTTCTACGGCGACAGTCGCGAGGACTTACTCCCCCGCCTTGAAGCTCTCGAAGCCGACTTATTCAATCGCGGTCTCGGCTATCGTTACACCCCGGTCATCGAGCCGGCCCAGCAAGCCCGCGTCTGGAGTCTGCGTGAAGCCGCCCTCGGCCTGTCCATGGCCGTCAAGGAAGATGCCAAGTCAATCTCCTTCGTCGAAGATACTGCCGTCGCTCCCGAGCGTCTGGCCGAGTTCATCGGCCAATTCATGAACCTTCTCCGTCGGCACGGCACCACCGCCGGCGTCTACGCGCACGCCTCCGTCGGCTGTCTCCACGTGCGGCCCGTCGTCAACATGAAGACCGAGGACGGCATCCGCCAGTTCGAAGCCATCGCGACTGACGTCGCTGACCTCGTCCTTGAATTTGGCGGCGCCCTCTCCGGCGAACACGGCGACGGACTCGTCCGCAGCCCCTTCATGCGCAAGATGTTCGGACCCGTGCTCTATGAGGCCTTCCGCGAGATCAAACGCACTTTCGACCCGCACGGCATCCTCAATCCCGGCAAGATCGTCGACTCACCTTCGCTGACCTCGCATCTCCGCTTTGGCCCCTCTTACAAGGCCGTCAGCCCCGAAACCTGGTTCGACTACTCCGACTACGGCGGCATGGCCGGCGCGGTGGAAATGTGTAGCGGCGTCGGCGCCTGCCGCAAAACTCTCGCCGGCACCATGTGCCCCAGTTACATGGTGACGCGTGAAGAAGCGGACTCCACCCGCGGCCGCGCCAACGCCCTCCGCATGGCCATGGCCGGCGACCTCGGCCAAACCGGCCTCACCGGCCAGGGCCTCTACAAAGTCCTGGAACTTTGCCTTGAGTGCCGCGCCTGTAAGTCCGAGTGTCCCGTTGGCGTCGACATGGCTCGCTATAAGAGTGAGTTTCTCGCTGGCTACTGGAAAGAGCACGGCACTCCCCTTAAAGCTAAGTTACTCGGCAATTCCCATCGCTTCGCCGCCTGGGGCAGTAAGTTACCGTTTGTCGCCAATGCCGCGATGGGACTGGCCCGCAGCTTCGCCGGCATCCATCCGGATCGCCGCTTACCGAAACTCAGCTTCCGGACGCTGCAGTCACGTTTCCGCGCTCCTGCCCAGCCCCGCGCCCTGCTCTTCAACGACACCTGGACCAACTACTACCAGCCCGAGATCGGTCTGGCCGCGGCCAAGGTACTCGCCGCGGCCGGACAGCCAGTCGCCCTGGCCCCCAACGTTTGCTGTGGCCGTCCGCTGATTTCGCAAGGCCTCTTGCAGGAGGCGCGCGACCTCGCCCGTCAGAACACTGAGCGCCTGCACGCCCTGGTGACTCAAGGCCAGAAGCTCATCTTCTGCGAGCCGAGTTGCCTTTCGGCTGTCAAAGAAGACTCCCCCGCCCTTCTCCGCGGTGCGGAGCGCGAGAGGGCCGAACAAGTCGCCGCCGCCTGCGTTCTCTTCGAAGACCACGTCGAACGCACACTTACCGATGGCAAGTCGCAGTTGCCACTCCGCGCCGGGCCTCCCAGGATTCTGCTCCACGGCCATTGCCATCAGAAAGCCATGGGCCTTCTCGAGACGGCGAAGTCCCTGCTGGGCCGCATTCCCGGCGTCGCCGTCCAAGAGCCTGACGCCGGTTGCTGTGGCATGGCCGGTTCCTTCGGCTACGCCGAGGAGAAGTACGACGTCTCGCGCCGCATCGCCGAACGTAAGCTGGTCCCCGCGGTGCGCGGCAGACAACCCGGCACTCCGGTTGTGGCCGCCGGCTTCTCCTGCCGTCACCAAATTGGCGACTTCGCCGAAGCTGAGGCCGTCCATCCAGCCGTCTTACTCGCGAGCTTACTCGAGGAGCAGGCATGAGTCTCGCCTGGGTCTCCCTCCTCGCGCTCTTACTCGTCATCGTCGTTAGTTGCTTCTCGAAGCTGAATGTCGGCGTGCTCGCTTTGGTGGCCGCCTGGATCATCGGCGTCTATCTCGGCGGCATGAAGTTAGATGCCGTTCTCGCCGGCTTCCCGGTCCCGCTCTTCATCACGCTCTCGGGCATGACGCTGCTGTTCGCCCAGGCCCAAAACAATCAGACGCTCGATAAGCTCGCGCATCAGGCCGTTCGCATCTGTCGCGGCAACGCCGGCCTGATTCCGATTCTGTTCTTCGCCGTCGCCGCCGGCTTGGCCTCCATCGGCCCCGGTAACATCGCCACCACGGCCCTGCTCGCCCCCATCGCGATGAGCGTGGCCGGCCGCGCCGGCATCCCGCTATTCGTCATGGCGATCATGGTCGGCAACGGAGCGAATGCCGGTTCGCTTTCGCCCTTCGCCCCCACCGGCATCATCGTCACCGGCCTGATGAACAAGGCCGGACTCGGCGGCCACGAACTCGCTACTTACCTCTATAACCTTACCGCGCACGCGATCGTTGCCTTCGCGGGCTTCGCGCTCTTCGGTGGCTGGGCGCTCTTCCGCCGCACTTACGACGGCCCGGACGTCGAGCATCCACCGCTTGACCGAGCCAATTGGATCACCGCCGCCGTCATTCTCACCTTGCTCGTCAGCGTTGCTTTCTTCAAGGTTCCCGTCGGCATGGGCGCTTACGCTGCCGCCATCGTCCTGGCGCTCACGCACGCCGCTGACACCAGCGACGCCATTAAGAAGATGCCATGGAACGTCATGGTGATGGTGTGTGGCGTCACCGTGCTTACCGCCCTACTGGAAAAAACGCAGGGCATGGAGTTATTCACCGACTTACTCGCCCGCGTCTCCACTCCGCAGACCGTCACCGGCTTGATCGCCTTTCTTACCGGTCTGACGTCGGTTTACAGCTCTACCTCCGGCGTAGTTCTGCCGGCGTTTCTCCCCACCGTACCCGGCTTGGCGGAGCGCCTCGGCTCCGCCGACTCTATGGCGATCGCCTCGTCGATGAACATCGGCGCTCACTTAGTCGACGTCAGCCCACTCTCCACCATCGGCGCCTTGTGCATCGCGGCGATCCCCGCCGGAGAGGACTCACGCCAGCTCTTCAACCGCCTGATGGCCTGGGGCCTCTCGATGACCGTCGTCGGTGCTCTGGGCTGTTGGCTCGTCTTTCGTTAATCAAACAGGATGCGGAGTCGAGCAGAAACAATGGGTAACTTCCCTGAGCCCCCCGGACCTGGGACACCGCTGGAGGAACACTCAGCGTTTCTACTGAGGCAACAAGCCCTGCCGGATCGCAAATCGGACTAACTCCGCGCTGCTCCGTAGCTCCAGCTTGCGGAAAATGCGATTCCGATGAGCATCCACCGTATACACGCTGATATTCAACTCCGTCGCAATATCTTTCGCCGGCTTGCCTTCAGCCAGCAAGCGAAATACATCCAGCTCGCGCGCGGTCAGCAAATCCAGCGGACTCCCCACAAACCGCTGGTAGTCCGAAAGGACTGTATTTGAAACCCCCGGCGCGATGTAAGCTTCATTGTTCACCACCGCCCGTACCGCCCGCAGTAACTCCGAGTCCACGGACTCTTTGAGCACATACCCCTTCGCCCCCGCCCGCAAAGTCTCCCGGACATAAGTCGGGTCCTTGTGCATCGAAAGCACCAGCACCCGGATCTCCGGCCAATTCTGCGTAATTTGCTGCGTCACTTCCACACCGTTCATCTGCGGCATCGCGACGTCCAGCACTACCAGGGCCGGCTTGAGTTCCGCGATCATGCGGAGCGCCTGTTCGCCCGTGCCCGCCTCGCCCACCACATCGAACTCTTCAGGATGCTGCCCCAGGATCAGACGAAAGCCCCGCCGCACCATCGCGTGATCATCCACCAGTAAAATTCGTGTCGCCCGCGTCATGCCGGCACCTCCTGCGCCACCGGTACCGTGGCTCTGATCGTCAGCCCTTCGCCGGTCCGCGAACGCACCGTCAACTCTCCGCCCACCGCTTGCGCCCGTTCGCGCATCCCCAGTAACCCCAATCCGTGATGATTCTGCCCGTTGGTCGATAGGCCTCCGCCATTGTCCGCAATCGTCAAACGGATCTCGGCCCCTTCCCGCTCCAATTCAATCTCCACATTCGTCGCTAGCGTATGGCGCGACGTATTGGTGAGCGCTTCCTGCGCAATCCGGAACAGATGCGTCTCCACCACGGCTCCCAGCCGCTCGCGCACCCGGCTGCGATAGTCCACCGCAATTCCCGTCCGCTGCGAGAAGTTGCGCGCCAGTTCCCGCAAACCGTCATCGAGACCGAAGTCGTCCAGAATACGCGGCCGCAGCACGTGCGAAAGATCGCGCGCCATCGATTGCGCCTCCTTCACTAACCCCACCGCATCGGCCAATCGCGCCTGGCCTTCGTCGTCCCGCGCCCGCACCACGCTCAACGTGGACCCAATCGCGTTCAACGTCTGCCCGAATTCGTCGTGCATCTCCTGCGAGAAACGTCGAGCATGCTCCTCCTGCCGTGCGAGCGTATGCAGCGAGAGCTTCGCCAACACGTCCGCGTGCCGCTCCAGCCGATGGAACGACGTAATCGCGCCCGCCACCGAGAGCGCCGCACCGATGCCGGCCAGCACTAGCGCCACCACCAGCAGATTCCGCGCCGATTGCAATTCGCCCGCATCCACGGTCATCTGCGCCGTGCGCGACCGCGACGCGTCATCGTAGGAGGCGTCCATCAAATGCACCGTCGCCTTGGTGAAAGCGCGATAGCGCGCTGCCAGATCCTCGGAGTTATTGCGGCGCTTACCCAGCAAATTGTCGATCTCATCGAACAGCGGACTCGCCGCACGCTGCACCGCATTCCAAGCCTCGCGCTCCGGCCCGCCTGGCTTGCCCGCCAGCGCATTCTCCACAATCCGCTGCAGTTTCCCGCGCTCGGCCTGAAACTCGCTGCTCAGGCGCTGCAACTCGGCGCTTGAATCCTCATCGGCCATCGCATAGAGTTGCATGCCCAGATTGGCCTGCTGCCGCGACAGCTCATCGATCAGGCTGGTTTCGCGCAGATGACGCTCGGTGAGCGCGTTGGTCCCGTCGTCGATCCGCTGCACCGCGCGCAAGCCGATCAGCCCGGAAATCACCATCATGATCAGCACCACGCCAAAGCCGGCGATCAGCGTCCGCACAAAGCGCCGCTCCAAACCGCGGAAGCGCGGCTCGCCGTATTGCACAAAGTCCCTGGTGTTCATCAGATTGCTGGAGGCGACGGAGCCCTTTTCGATCATGACAAGCCCTCCGCTACTTGAGTATCCCAGATGACTTGTAGAAACTCCTGCAGGTCCACTTGTAGACCCACCTACAGCCTAATGGCGCACCACCATTCTGGCCCTCCGAATCGCTTGTAACTCCTTGAGACTTCGCCCCATCTCCGGCAACGTGGGAGCGTCAGCAGTGTTTTTTCTGGAGCTCATCAATGTGGACGCGCCTACGACAGTTTCTTACGATTCGCGATAGCCGTTTCGAAGACTTAACCCGGGACAATGCCAGCACGGTCGTCTATCGCGACCTCAGCGCAGGCCTGGTCACCGCCATGACCGCCATTCCCATGGCGATGGGGTTTGCCATGGCGATGGGCCTGCGCCCGGAACAAGGCATCATCGCCGGCGCCATCGCCTGCCTGGTCGGCCGCACCTGGGGCGGCTCCAAGTATCAGGTCTACGGACCCACCGCGGCGTTCATCCCCTTGATCTACGCTCTGATGCAGAAATATGACCACGGCTTCCTCGTCGCCGTCTCGCTGATGGCCGGCGTCGTGCTCTGCCTCTGCGGCCTTCTCGGACTCGGCAAAGTCGCGCGCCACGTGCCGAACTCCATCGTCGTCGGCTTCACCGTCGGCATCGGCATCACCATCGCCGCCACCAATCTCTACGAAGTGCTCGGCATCCAAGCCAACAGCGGCCCGGGACTTGTCGCCAAGCTCAGCGGCGTCGCGGCCCACGCCACCGAAACCAACTTCTACGCCCTCACCCTCGGCCTGCTCACCTTCTTCCTCACCCGGCGGCTGCTCAAGATTTCCACCTTCATCCCCGCCCCGCTGATCGCCGTTGGCGCCGCCAGCGTCATCGCCGCCACCATGTGGGGCGGCAAAGGACTCTCGCTCATCAGCACCAAGTACGGCCAGATCCCCACCAACTTCTTCGTCTTTACCCCGCCCACCTTACCGGCCATGACCAACGAAGTCATGCTCGACATGGCCTACTTCGTCGTCGCGATTGTCTTTATCTCCGGCGTGGAAAGCCTGCTCTGCTCCTCCATGGCGGATCGCCTCGCCGGCAACACCCGCACGCCTTTTAACCCCGACAAAGAATTTTGGGGCCAGGGTCTGGTTCAGATCATCACGCCCCTCTTGAACGGCTTCCCCTGCACCGGAGCCTTGGCGCGCACCGCCACCAGCATTCGCGCGGGCGCCGTCACCCCGCTCGCCGGCTACTTCAAAGCCATCCTCAAGCTCGGCATGGCCGTCTTCCTCGCCAACTACCTCGAGATGGTGCCGATGGCCTGTATTGGCGGCATCATGCTCTGGGTGGCCAGCAACATGATCAATGTCAAAGAAGTGAAGCACGTCATGGCCGGTAGCCGCTTCCATGCGGCTCTGATGTTCTACACCGCGGCCATGGTGCCGCTCACGGACTTCTTAACCGGCGTCCTGTCGGCCCTCACCATTTACTTCGTGTCGCGGCCGTTCTTCGAGCCCGTCGCCACGCCCGTGGTCGTCGCCGAAGACTCGCAAATCGCCGCTTAAATCAATCAAGAGGAGGAACGATGCAACACAGATCAGGACTCGACTCCATTCGCCTGCTTACCGAGGTGACGCTCAGCCCGGTGGAAGCAGCCCACGCCCTCGAGACGCCGCCCGAAGAGATGCGCCGGCATCTCGAGCGCCTGATCGCCCAAAAGCAGCAGGAGATCAAGCAGCTCACCTTCCGTCTTGAGGACCTGAACGAGGAACTCGGCGAGCCGCCCACGTCCTCGCCCACGGGCGGCTGGTTCCGAAATCTTTTGGGTCTTAGCTAAAGGCCGGCCAAGCTGGCAGAGAATAGGATCGTGACGCGATCCTGCCCCACCTGTTCGAAGCCCTTGGCGGACGAAGCACGTTTCTGTATCGAGTGCGGCGCTGACACCCGCCCACCTGCGGCCTCGTCCGGCTCTCCGGACCCTGCCCAGGCCCTCTTCGAACAGGCCATGGCCGTCGATCCCGCTGAACGCGAGATGTGGCTCTGGCGTGCCTGCAATTACGACGAGCCTCTCTTCCAACAGCTCCGCGCCCGGATTGATGCCGCCAGCCAGGCTGCGCGGCCCCCGGCGGCTCAATCCGGCACGGGACCTTACATCGGCCCCTACAAACTGATTCGCGAACTCGGCCGCGGCGGCATGGGGGTGGTCCACCTGGCCGTCCGCGACGACGGCGCCTTCCGCAAAATCGTCGCGCTCAAACTCCTTCAAGGCGACGTCTCCCCGGACTTCATCAAGCGCTTCCGCAACGAGCGCCAAGTCCTCGCCCCGTTCGAACACCCCAACATCGCCCGCATCATCGACGGCGGCGACGCTCCCGACGGCATGCCCTACTACGTCATGGAGTACGTCGACGGCGAGCCAGTGGACCAGTACTGCGACACGCATCGCCTCTCGCTCACCAACCGCCTCAAGATCTTCCTGCAGATCTGCCAAGCCGTGCAGTACCTGCACAAAAACTCCACCCTCCACCGCGACCTCAAACCCGCCAACATCTTCGTCTCGCAGGACGGCACGGTCAAACTCCTCGACTTCGGCATCGCCAAAGCCACCGACCCTACCGCCTTCAACGCCACCGGCGCCACCGGCGCACAAGGCCCGCTGATGACGCCCGGCTACGCCAGCCCCGAACAGATGGCCGGCGAAACCCTCGGGCCGCCTTCGGACATCTACGCCCTCGGCACCATCCTCTTCATCCTGCTCACCGGCCGCCAGCCCTTCGAGAGCTACGCCGAAAAGATCGCCAACATGCAGAATCCGCCGCGCCCCAGCGCCAACATCCGCGCGGACCTGCAAGCCACGGACTCCACCGCTCAACTCCGCCGCTCCATGCTCGGCGAACTCGACAGCATTGTCTTGAAGTCGCTCCGCGTCAACCCGCGCGATCGCTACGCCTCCGCCGACGACTTGGCCGCCGACCTCCAGCGCTTCCTCGCCGGCGAGCCCGTCGCCGCCCATCATGAATCGGCCGCCGCGCGCTCGCTGCGCGTCCTCCGCCGCAAATGGACCCTGCTCGCCGGTGCCGCCGCGCTGCTCGCTCTCAGTGGCGTCGCCGTTTGGCAATGGCAAGCGGCCCGTCGCGGCAGCGCGGAAACCACCGCCCGCGAAGCCGAAGTCAGCGCCCGCGAAGCCCATCTCCGCGGTGTGCTCGAACAGATGGAGCGCCGCCTCGATTCGGCCGGCACGCAGCCGCCGCAGATTCAGGAACGCATCGCCGACGTCTCCCAGGTCCGGCAAGCCTTCGCCAAGGACTACCCGGCCATTGCGGCCCGCTCCCGCGGCGCTGACCCGCTCATGCCCCGCGCCATCCGCTACCTCGACCGCGTCCAGACTGCCGCCCCCGGCGTCGCCCCCCTCGGCGTCGAACTCGCCGATGCCTACCAGGAATTTGGCGTGATGCAGGAGAACGTCGCCCCCACGCCCGAAGCCCGCAACGCGGCTCTAGTCACGTATCAGCGAGCCGCGGCCACTCTGGCCGTCTGCCCCGCTGAACCCGCCGTGGTCGAACGCCTCGCCATGGTCAAGGAGCGTGTCGAAAAGCTCGGTGGCCACGTGGAAGAGGCGGCCGCGCCTCCGGTGGCCGAGCCGGCTCCGGTCGACACCAAGCCGGCCCCGCCGCCAGTCGCGGAGAAGAAGACCACGCCCCGCCCCGCGGACCCGGTCACCAAACCCAACACGGCGCCGCCGCCGGTCGCCAACACCCCGAAACCGACCCCGGTTCCGGTTGCCGAAACGCCCAAGCAGACTCCCCCGCCCTCCGGCATTCCCGCCGACCTGATGGACGACCTCAACCGTGCCGAAGCCCGCATCCAGCTCGCCGAAAGCACCATCGCCCCCATCGCCGCCAATCTCGAGCGCCAGGGCATGACCCTCAACGCCGATACCCAGGCCACCATCGGCCGTATGAAAGCCATGCTCGAAAAAGGCCGTCAGGAAATGCTGGCCGGCAAAGCGGCCGCCGCCAAAGAGAGCTTCAACATTGCCCGCGTGCTCGCGGACCGCGTCCTGAAGTCGGTCGGGCGTTAGCGGCCTACTGCGCCCCCGCCTCGGACTTCAACCCCGCCAGTTCGCTCGCCACCTCCGCCGGCAAGGCCCGTGCACCGGCCGCAAACTCGATCAGTTCGCCCCGCAGTGCCGCATCCACGCCCGCGAACTTGCGCTCCGCCAGTTGGTGCACCAGCTTCTCGAAAGTCCGGTCTGCCAACTGATACTTACCCCAATGCATTGCCTCACCCGTATCGAAATTCTCGTTCGGAATCCCGGTCGGCTGCCCCGCGCGCACCCGCGCCAGCACCTGCTGATAACGAGCGAGCGTTTGCCGCAGGCTCTCCGTGAACAGCTTCTCCGTCTCCGGCGTCGGCAGTTCGAAGGCAAAAGCCTTCAACGGTCCCACCTTCGGCATCAGGTTGAACAGAAACGCGATGAAGCGCGCCAATTTCCCGGGGCGTTCGTACAACGTGCCCCACTCCTTCTCGTAGTTCCGTCGCGTCAGACGGTAGATGAACTGCTTGCGCGTCGTCCCCGGAAACTGCGCCGAAATCTGCTTCTCGCGCGCCGCCCAGGCCGCCTTGGTCACCTTGGGCATCACCGTCGACACCGAGTAGCGAAACGTCCCCAGCGACAAGTCCACGCTCGGGAACGCGTCCGACAGTTTGAGCGCGTAAGTCCGTTCGAACGCCCGCTCCAACACTTCCTTCGCCACGCTGAACCCGATGAAGTCGTGATAGGACTCCGGTGCGTAATGCCCCTGCGCCACCTGCACCACGTCAAACCCGAACTCCACCTTCAGATGCGCCGCCGGCGCCTGCTCGTAGGTCACCCGGTCGCCGAACTTCCGCCGCAGCTTCGGATACAGCAGCGCCACGCTCCGGTTCACCGCCACCGTATGCACCGTATGGTCGCCCGCATAATGCGCAATCGACCCCAGCGCAAACGCCAGCTCATTCAGGTCCTTCGCCTCACGCACCAGATTCTCGATGAAGTCGCCGCTGCGCAGATAGTGCGTCAGGTCACTGAAGTAGTGCTTGCCCAGCGGATAGTAGCCCATATCGTGCACGATGGCGCCGCCGTATGCGTACGCCCGTGCCTGCTTCAATTCCTCGGGGCTTGCGCCCGGGAACCGTTGATGCAAAATGGGGACGATGGCATTGTCCCACGCCAGGTCGATCACCGCTTCATGGCTCAGCACGGAACTCCCCCAAGCGAATCCGCCCGTGAAGCAGCACAGGGCAAGAAGGCGGAGGAGCATCGCTTCATAGTTTAGAACTGATGTGCCACCCAATGCCCACATAATTACTATTTATGAATTTTGCGTCTTGCATTTGGGAAAATTGTGGGCTAATCTTACTGCATGGATACGTTCCTCCGCAGTGGCCGCAACCTACGGCCTGTGGTGTGTGTCCCGCAGAGGGCTGTTGTCATTCTTCGAATTACGGTAGTAGGGGTAGTACCTTGCCCCCACCGCACGGCCTGACGCAATCGTAAAAGTTCAGAAGGCCACCGGTGGGAAACCAACTCCCCGGTGGCCTTTTTCATTGCCCGTTTGTTTGTATTGATTTGAGAGGAAAACAGTTATGTCGACCGCCACAGCCAATCAACTGATGTCCGGTTCCCAAGTGCTGCTCGAGTGCCTGGTGCAAGAGGGTGTCGAAGTCATTTTCGGCTATCCGGGCGGCGTCACGCTGCCTTTCTACGATGCTCTGTACGAGCATCCGATCCGGCACATCCTGGTGCGCCATGAGGCCAATGCCGCGTTCGCCGCTCAGGGCTACGCGCGCTCCAGCGGCAAGGTGGGCGTTTGCTGCGCCACTTCCGGCCCCGGAGCCACCAACCTGGTCACCGGCCTGGTGGACGCCATGATGGACTCCATCCCCATGGTCGCCCTCACCGGTCAGGTCACCAGCAAGTTGATCGGCACCGACGCCTTCCAGGAAGCCGACACCTTCGGCATCACGCGCTCGGCCACTAAGCACAACTTCCTCGTCAAAAAGCTGGAAGACCTGCCGCAGATCCTGCACGAGGCGTTCTACATCGCCAAGAGCGGCCGCCCCGGCCCCGTGCTCGTCGACATCCCGAAGGACGTCTTCCAGGGCCAGGGCCACTACGTGCCCGTCAACAGCATTCATCTCCCCGGCTATAAGGTCGTCGTCGACGGCCACAACGGCCAGATCCGCCGCGCCGCCCAGATGATCTGGGAAGCCGAACGCCCCTACGTGTACGCCGGCGGCGGCATCCTCCACGGTGACGCCTCTCAGGAACTGGTCGAGATGATCGACATCGTCGATTGTCCCGCCGTCACCACGCTGATGGGCCTGGGCGCGGTGCCCGCCAATCATCCCCGCTTCATTTCCATGCCCGGCATGCACGGCAGCTACGCCGCCAACATGGGCATGTACAACGCCGACCTGCTCATCGCCCTCGGCACTCGCTTCGATGACCGCGTCACCGGCCGCCTGGGTTCCTTCGCCCCCTTCGCCAAGGTGATCCACGTCGACATCGACCCCAGCGAAGTCTCCAAGATCCGCCACGCCGACCTGCCCATCGTGGGCGACGTGAAGCGCGTCCTCAAGCGCCTCAACGTCTACCTCCGCGAAACCAAGGCCGAAATGGCGCCCAAGACCGAAAGCGGCCGCGCCGCCTGGCGTCATCAGATCAAGGAATGGATGGACGAGCATCCGTTCGACCGTCCCGTCTCCGTCGACGAAATCAAGCCGCAGCACCTGATGGCCGAAATCGACCGCATCTCCGGCGGCAACGCCATCGTCTGCACCGACGTGGGCCAGCACCAGATGTGGGCCGCGCAGTTGATCCGCTTCAACAAGCCGCGCCTTTGGGTGAACTCCGGCGGCCTCGGCTCGATGGGCTTCGGCATGCCGTCCGCCATGGGCGCTCAGGTCGCCAACCCCAGCCAACTCGTCTTCTCGATCTCCGGCGACGGCGGCTTCCAGATGTCGCTCCCCGAACTCGCCACCATCGTCTCCAATGGCCTGCCTGTCAAGATCATCGTCATGAACAACGGCTACCTGGGCATGGTGCGTCAGTGGCAGGAGCTCTTCTACAACAACCGTCTCTCCCAGGTCACCCTCGACACGTTCCCCAAAGCCGACCTGCTCGCGGCGGCCTACGGCTTCAAGGGCCGCACCGTGGAACATCCGCGCGACCTCCGCGCCGCTCTCGAAGAGGCCGTGGCTGAACCCGGCCCGTTCCTGCTCGACGTGCGCGTCACGCCGTTTGAAAACGTCTACCCCATGGTTCCCGCTGGTGGCGCCATCAACGAAATGGTGCTGGGCCAGCCCTCGCCCGCGCCGGCTGGTGTGAAGTAAGGAAACGAACATGGCTGAAATTATTTCCCTCCTGGTGGAAAACAAGCCCGGTGCGCTGATGCGCGTCACCGGTGTGCTGGTGGCGCGCGGCTACAACATCGAGTCGCTCACCGTCGCCCGGACGCTCGACCCGACCTTGTCCCGCATGACGATCGTCGTCGACGTCGAAGACCGCCTGCGACCGCAGGTGATCAAGCAAATGAACAAGCTCATCAACGTGCTGCAGGCGCAGGATCATACCGACTCCCCCGCCGTCTCGCGCGAACTGTTGCTGCTCCGCGTCCGTGCTACCGCCGGCGAAGGTCAGAACAAGGATGCCCGCACCGCGATTTTGAAAGAAGCGGAAATTTTCGGCGCCCGCGTCGTCGCCTCCAATGTCGAAGGCTTCGTCCTCGAAGTCACCGGCGATTCGGAGAAGCTCGACGAGTTCATCGACGTCATGCGCAGCTATGGCGAAATCGAAGTCACTCGTAGCGGCATGGTGAGCGTGTCGCTCGAATCGAAAAAACTCAAGCTGGCCCCGCCCATTGCGCGCGGCGCCACCCAATCGGAAGAAGAGGAGAACGGAGTCTTAAATGGCTAAGCGTTATTACGAGAAGGACGCCGACCATCGGCGTCTGATGGATAAGACGATCGCGATCATCGGCTATGGCTCGCAGGGCCACGCCCACGCGCTCAATCTGCGCGACTCGGGCTTGAATGTCATCGTCGCGCTCTACCCCGGTTCCAAGAACTGGACCAAGGCCGAAACCGCCGGCCTGAAAGTCATGTCGACCGCCGACGCCGCCAAGGCCGCCGACATCATGATGATCCTCGTCCCGGACCACATCCAGGCCGACCTCTATGCCCAGGAGATTGCTCCGCATCTCACCCCCGGCAAGACCATCATGTTCGCGCATGGCTTCTCGATCCACTTCGGCTTCATCAAGGTGCCGGACTTCGTCGACGTCTCCATGATCGCCCCCAAGGCTCCCGGCCATCGCGTCCGTGAACTGTACACCGAAGGCGTCGGCGTCCCCGGCTTGATCGCCGTGGCCCAGAACGCTTCGGGCCAGGCCACCGAAAACGCCCTCGCTTACGCGTTGGGCCTCGGCTGCTTGAAGGCCGGTGTCATCGAAACCACCTTCAAGGAAGAAGCCGAAAGCGACCTCTTCGGCGAGCAGGCCGTGCTTTGCGGCGGCGTCAGCGAACTGATCCGCGCGGGCTTCGAAACGCTCACCGAAGCCGGCTACGCTCCGGAAATCGCTTACTTCGAGTGCTTGCACGAACTCAAGCTCATCGTCGACCTCATCTACGAGGGCGGCCTCGGCTACATGCGCTTCTCCGTCTCCGACACCGCCGAGTACGGCGACTACACGCGCGGCCCGCGGGTCGTCACCGCCGAAACGCGCAAAGAGATGAAGAAGATCCTCGCGGAAATCCAGAGCGGCGAATTCGCTCGCAACTGGATGGCCGAGAACAAGAATGGCCGCGGCGGCTTCCTCAAGATGCGCGAAGACAACGCCAAGCAGCCGCTCGAGACCATTGGTGCCGAACTGCGCGAAATGATGACCTTCCTCAAGAAGAAGAAGGAAGCCGGCATTCCGCAGGCATAAAGCGGCCCCCACCTCGTAACCAACCTGAGGCGGGCCGCCAGGCCCGCCTCGTCCTGTTTTATACCTAACTTCAAAGAGAGCTTTTATGCGGATCCAAACATTCGACACCACGCTCCGAGACGGCACGCAAGGCGAAGCCGTCTCTTTCACCGTCGAGGACAAACTCCGCATTGCGATTAAACTCGACGAACTCGGCATCGACTACATCGAGGGCGGCTGGCCCGGCTCCAACCCGAAGGACAAGGAGTTCTTCACCCGCGCCCTGCACCTTCATCTGAATCACGCCAAGCTTTGTGCCTTCGGTGCCACCCGCATGGCCAAGCTCACCGTCGAAACCGACCCCAGCGTGCAGGAACTCGCCAACGCCGGCACTCCCGCCGTCAGCATCTTCGGCAAAACCTGGGATCTGCACGTGCACCGCGCCTTGGGCATCACCCTCGAAGAGAACCTCGTCCTCATTCGCGAAACCGTCGCCTACCTGAAGAGCAAAGGCAAGGAAGTCATCTACGACGCCGAGCACTTCTTCGACGGCTACTACGCCAACTCGGACTATGCTCTCGACACGCTCGGTACCGCCCTCGCCGCCGGCGCCAGCGTCCTGTGCCTCTGCGACACCAATGGCGGCCGGATGCCCGAAGAGATCGCCGCGGCGACTGCCGCCGTGCGCGCGCGCTTCCCCGACGCCCGCCTCGGCATCCACGCCCACAACGACTGCGAACTCGCCGTAGCGAATTCGCTCGCCGCTGTCGGCGCCGGCGCTACGCACGTCCAGGGCACCTTCAACGGCTATGGCGAACGCTGCGGCAACGCCAACCTGCCCAGCATCATTGCCAACCTCGAACTCAAGCAAGGCCACCAGACCATCGGCCCCGAGCGTGTCGCCCTGCTCACCCCCACCGCCCGCTTCATCGCCGACCTCGCCAACCTCCAGCTTCCCAATAACCAGGCCTTCGTCGGACCCAGCGCATTCGCCCACAAAGGCGGCATCCATGTCAGCGCCGTCCTCAAGGACTCCCGCACCTACGAGCACATCCGCCCCGAGGCCGTCGGCAACGTCCAGCGCGTCCTCATGTCGGACCTCTCCGGCCGGGCCAACATCGTCCATAAGACCACCGAAAAAGGCCTCCCCGAGCTCACCGAAGCCTCGCGCCGCGACCTCCTCGACCGCATCAAGCAACTCGAGTACGAAGGCTATGAGTTCGAAGCCGCTGAGGGCTCCTTCGAGCTCCTCGTGCACCAAGCCGCCCAACCCGCCTACTCGCCCTTCGAAGTGATTGCCTATGAAGTGATCACCCACGTGAACCAGAGCAAGGCCATCAAGCACACCGGCTCGGAAAGCGAAGCCACCGTCACCGTCCGCGTCGGCGAGAACGTCTACGTCGCTACCGCGCGCTCGCAGCAAGGCCCCGTGAACGCCCTGGACCAGGGTCTCCGCGAGTGCATCCAGAGCACCTATCCGCGCTGCGCCGAAGTGACGCTGGTCGATTACAAGGTGCGCGTCCGCGAAACCAACCGCGGCACCGGCTCGCGCGTCCGCGTGCTGATTAACTGGCACGATGGGGACCGCTCCTTCACCACCGTCGGCGTCTCCGAGAATATCCTCGAAGCAAGCTGGAAAGCCATGGTCGACGCCCTGCAGTTGCAGATTTACCGCACGCTGGCGCAGAAGCCGCTGCCCCAGGCCACCACCCAGGCTTAAGCGTAAAGCCCGCGCTCAGCGATGTAATCCATCACCGGCGCGGGCACATCCTTCGGCCGCTCCCCTGCCCTCAGCGCCGCCCGAATCTCGGACGAGGATGCCGTCAGGTTCAGGGAATCGAGTAGATGCACGGTGGCGCCGGGCACCGTCGGCACCGGATAGCCCGCGCGCGTCACCACGATGAACTCCGTCAGCAGCAGCACTTCCTGCCAGCGATACCACAGGTGCAATTCGGCAAACGCATCGACGCCGATCAGGAAGAAGAGCCGCGCCGGCATGTTCTGCCGCACCTTCAGCAGCGTCTCGATCGTATAGCTACGCTCGGTGCCGGCTTCGAGTCGGCTCACCTCGAGCCGCGGATCGCCCGCGCACGCGAGTTCCAGCATCCGCACCCGATCTTCAAAGCCCGCGTAAGGCCCCGTCTGCTTGTGCGGCGGACGATTGTTGGGCACGAACCACACGCGGTCCAGTTGCTGAAAGCCGATCGCCGCGCGCGCCACTTCCAGATGTGCCGCGTGAACCGGATCGAACGTGCCGCCGTAGAGCGCGAGCCGCAACTCTACTTCAGTTCCTTGAGCCGCACGTCACGGAATTCCACGCGCATGTCCGGACCCGCATGCAGTTGCAGCCCGAGAATGCCGGAAAGCTTCGCAGAGTCCTTCAGCTCGGCGGTGACCGTGCCGTTCAACGTCACGCGAATTTCGTCGCCTTTGCAGTAGATGGTGACGTCGTTCCAGTCGTTCGCCTTCACTACCTTCTCGCCCTTGCCCTTCCACCCGTTGACGATCACGCCGCGCTTGCCCTTCTCGTCATAGATCGAGCCCCACCAGTTACCTTCGGCGGCATCGGCCTGCAGACCCTTCACCACCCAGCCCGGCATGATCTTCTCACTCCGGAACTGCACGCCGGTATTGTGATTGCGCAGCTTGATCTGCAAACGCAGCTCGAAGTCGCCATATTCTTTTTCGGAGATCAGGAACGTGTTGCCCGCGATCTTGTTCCCGTCGGTGGATCCCACCAGGATGCCCTTCTCCACCTTCCACAGCCGCGGATCGCCATCCCACCCATTTAAGTTCTTTCCATTGAAGATGGGCTTGAAGCCTTCCTTCTTTTCTTCTTTGGTCAGGGGGAATGCGAGGCAGGCGGCCATTAGGCCAACGAGAAAGAGCTTCATCGGACCCGATTTTATCGCGAACCGCGTACTTGGCGCGCCGCCGCCGTCGCTAATTCATCGCACCGATTGTTGTCCGGATGATCCGCATGGCCTTTGGTCCACTTCCACACCGTGCGATGCCGTTGGTTCTGCGCATCGAGTTCTTCCCACAGGTCGCGATTCTTCACCGGCTGACGGTCCTTCGTCATCCAACCCTTGGCCTTCCAGCCCTCGATCCACTTGGTGATGCCGTTGCGCATGTACTCGGAGTCCGTCGTGATCTCCACGTCGCACGCCTCGCGCAACGCCTTCAACCCTTCCACCGCCGCCGTCAGTTCCATGCGGTTGTTCGTGGTCTCGGCTTCGGACCCCACCAGCTCTTTCTTCTTATCGCCGTACCGCAAAATGGCGGCCCAACCGCCCGGCCCCGGGTTGCCAATGCACGCCCCGTCAGTGATCAACTGCACTTTCTTGATTTCGGACATGTCCTAAGCGGCCACCAACTCCTCAGCGAAAAACTCATCCACCCGGGCGATGATCGCCTCCGCCGTCTTCTCGCCATAGATCGAAACGCGCAGCTTCGCGCCGTTCCGGACGCCATGCGTGAAGTACGTCGTGAACTGCTTCATTTTCCCCACGATGTCGAGCGACTCCTGATCCACCAGCATCTGGAAATACTGCCGCATGATCCGGTAGCGCATCTCTTCGGTCGGCGGACGGTAGACGCCCGTCGCCAGGTACTCGCCAATCTCGCGGAAGATCCACGGATTCGACGCCGCCGTCCGGCCCACCATCACCGCGTCGCAACCCGTCTCGCGCACCATGCGCACCGCGTCCTCGGGCGTGCGGATGTCGCCATTGCCGATCACCGGCAGCTTTGTCGCTTGCTTTAACTCGGCAATCCAAGGCCAATGCGCGATGCCGGAGTAGCCCTGCTCCCGCGTCCGCGCGTGCATCGCCACCGCCGCCAGGCCATTGTCCTCGGCGATCTGCCCCATCTGCCGATACACCAGCTCCCGATCGTTCCAGCCGGCCCGAAATTTACACGTCAACGGAATCGAGATCGCCGCGCGCACCGCACTGAGAATCTGATTCACCAGCGGCAAATCGCGCAACAAACCGGAACCGCCGTTGCAGGTCACCACCTTCTTCACCGGACACCCAAAGTTGATGTCCACCGCGTCGAACCCTTGGGCCTCGCAAATGCGCGCCGCCTCCGCCATCACCACCGGATCGGAGCCGAACAACTGCGCCGCAATCGGATGCTCGTCCGGCTGGAAGGCCAAGTACTTCTTGCACTTGTGCTCCTTGGCGCTCTTAGCCGACTTCACAATCCCGTGCGAGGAGGTGAACTCGGTCATCAGCAGGCCACAGTAGCCTTGCTCGCGAATCAGGCGGCGGAATACGGTGTCGGTCACGCCGGCCATCGGCGCCAGGACTGTCGCCGGAGTGACGTCCACCGAAGGCGATTTCGGGCTGTTTAACCGGTAAGTGGCGGGGAACTCGATCATCTCGCTTCCTCTATCTTACCGTGTCCCACCAAGTGGTTGAAATCAACCACGTTGCGGCCGAAAACAGCCTGCAACTTGTTACGCGGCGGATGCGTTTGATCCTTAGGAACAGTCGTATGAATAAGAATATCCTCGCAGCTTTCGGAATCGGCGCCCTGTTGGCCGGCGGCGGCGCGTATCTGTTGACCTCGAACAGCCGGCCCGCGCCGGTAGAAATCACCTCCAAGACCACGGAGCAGCCCCTCACGCCGGAGCCGGAAAAGCCCTCCCCGGTGGCCGAGGAGCCCGCCCCGGCCCCCGCTCCCCCGCCGCCTGCTCCCGTCTATCGAGAGCCGCGGCCGGCGCCGAAGAAGGTGATCGCCAAGGCGGCCCCCAAAGCGGAAGAGCCGATGAAGATCGAAATTCCCGCCTCGGTGGCCACCCAGCCGGCCGTCGTGATCCCGCCGCAGGAAGCGCCCAAGCCTGTCGTCCACGGCGATGCCAAACCGGCCCCGGCGCCCGTCGAAATCCGCAAGCCGGACCCGGTCGCTGAAGAAGCGCGCCGCAAGCAGCGCGAGCCCGCGCGCGTCACCATCCCCGCCGGCACCCAGATCGTGGTGCGCCTCCAGGAGACGCTGACGGCCGACAAGATGCAGCCGGGCGACACGTTCCACGCCACGCTCGACGCGCCGCTCGAAGTCGGCGGCTTTGCGATCGCCGAACGCGGTGCCCGCGCCGTGGGCCGCATCGTCGAGAGCGACCGCGCCGGTCGCGTCAAGGGCGTCTCGAAGCTCGCCATCGAGCTCACGCAGTTCACCTCGTCGGACGGGCAAACGGTCTCCATTCAGACCGAAGCCTTCAACCGCGAAGGCAATACGTCGAAGAAGGCCGACGCCGCTAAGATCGGCGCCGGTGCGGCCGTCGGCGCGGCTCTGGGCGCCATCTTTGGCGGCGGTAAAGGTGCGGCGATCGGAGCAGGTGCCGGTGGCGGCGCGGGCGCCGGCACCGTGCTGATGACCCGCGGCAAGCCCGCCGTCATTGAAGTGGAAACGCGCGTGCCCTTCCAGATCCGCTCGGACGTCGTCGTCACCGAGCGCATTCGCTAACTACTCGTCGTCTGGAACATCGAAGAGGCCGGGCAGCGGAAGATTCTTCTGCGTACCGACCTCTTCGACATCTCGTAACCGCCGATTCACCGCTCGCGTGCGCACCTGCGCCTCATCGATCGCCACGGCGGCTTCCTCAATCTTCTTCTTCACCTTATCGAGCGCCTGGCCGTAGCGCGCAAACTCCGTCTTCGCCTCGCCCAGCACCTTCCAGACTTCGCTCGAACGCTTCTGAATCGCCAGCGTCCGGAACCCCATCTGCAAGCTGTTCAGCAGTGCCGCGAGCGTCATCGGGCCGGCCACCACGATGCGTTGCTCCGTCTGCAGGTACTCCGCCAGCCCCGGCCGCCGCAGGACCTCCGAATACAGTCCCTCAGTCGGCAGAAACATGATGGCGAAGTCCGTGGTCAGCGGCGGCTCCACGTACTTCTCACGAATGGTACGAGCCTGGAGTTTGATCGCGTTCTCGAGTTGCTTGGCGGCGGGCTCCACCGCTTCGGGCACGCCTGTCTCGATCGCTTCAAGCAGGCGCTGATAGGCGTCTGCCGGGAACTTCGCATCGAGTGGTAGCCAGACCGGAATTTCGCCGGAATTGCCCGGCAGCCGGATCGCAAACTCCACGCGTTCGTTGGTGCCGCGCGTGGCCACATTGCGCGCGAATTGGTCGGGTGAGAGGACCTGCTCAAGCAACGAACCTAACTGCACTTCGCCCCACGTGCCACGTGTCCGCACGTTGCTGAGCACCTTCTTGAGATCGCCTACGCCGGCCGCGAGCGTCTGCATCTCGCCCAGCCCGCGGTGGACCTGTTCCAGCCGCTCGGAGACGGATTTGAAGGACTCTGTGAAGCGGCGGTCGAGGTTCTCCTGCAGCTTCTCATCGACGGTCGCGCGGATCTGTTCGAGTTGACGCGCGCCGTCCTGTTGCACATCGCGCAGGCGGTCGTCGAGTAAGCCCCGCATGGAGTCGCCCTGCCGCAGAATCGCGAGCGAGAGCTCTTCGCGCACTTCGCGAGCCGCGGCGCGGCTATCCTCGCGGACCGAGCGTTCGAGTTGTTCCACCCAAGCGGGCGTCGCCGGCGCGCCCTTGCCGAAGCGACCTAATAGGAGGCCCAGGCCCACCGCCAGCAACACCGCAATCAGGAGAGTCGCATCCATGGCGACGCGTGCTTAGCTCGCGACTTCGAGGATGAGTTCACGTTCTTCCGGAGCCGACTGAGAGATACGGAAGGCGTCTTCCACCATCTCGGCGGCTTCTTCCACTTGCGCGTCGTTGGTGTAGTAGATGCGGCAGAGGATGGCGCCGGAATCCATCTTCTGGCCGACCTTGGTCTCGAGGATCACGCCCACCGCGTGATCGATGGAATCGTCCTTGGCGTCGCGGCCCGCGCCGATCATCGAGGAGGCCTTGCCGATCAGTTCGGCGTCGATCGCACTGATGTAGCCGCCGCGGGGCGACGTGATTTCACGCGCGCCGGTCGCATTGGGGAGCAGTTCGAACTGGTCGAGCACCGCCGGGTTGCCGCCCTGCGCCTGGATCACCTGCTTCAGCTTGCGATAGCCCGAGCCATCGAGCAGCTTGGACTGAGCCAGTTCGCGCGCTTCGTCGATGGTCTTGGTGACCTTACCGACAAAGATCATGCGCGCAGCGAGTTCGAGCGAGAGACGGGTCAGGTCGACCGGGCCCGCGTTCTGGAGAGTCTGCGAGACTTCCATCACTTCGAGCGCGTTGCCGACGGCGAAGCCGAGCGGCTGGTTCATGTCGGTGATCAGAGCCTGCACGCGGCGGTCGAGTCGGCGGCCAATGCCGACCATCATCTGCGCCAGACGGCGGGCTTCCACTTGCCGCTTCATGAAGGCGCCGCTGCCGACTTTGACGTCGAGCACAATCGCGTCTAAACCGACCGCGATCTTCTTCGACATGATCGAGCTGGCGATCAGCGGAATGCTTTCCACCGTGGCGGTGGAATCACGCAGCGCATAGAGCTTACCGTCCGCCGGAGTGATCTCGGGCGTCTGGCCAATGAAGGCCAAGCCGGTCTCGCGCAACTGCGCTTTGAATTCGTCGATCGTGAGGTTGGTGCGGAACCCTGGGATCGATTCGAGCTTGTCGAGCGTACCGCCCGTATGACCGAGCGCGCGTCCGGAGATCATCGGGACCACCACGCCGGCCGCGGCCGCCAAGGGCGCCGCAATCAGGCTGGTCTTGTCGCCGACGCCGCCGGTCGAATGCTTGTCGACCTTCGGGCCGGGGATATCGGAGAGATCCACCGTCGAGCCGCTGGCGATAATCGCGTCGGTGAGAGCGCTCACTTCGCGATCCGTCATGCCGGAATGAAACACGGCCATCAGGAACGCCGACACCTGATAATCAGGAATGCTGCCGCCGGAATAGCCTTCGATCAGGTGGCGGATTTCTTCCACCGCCAACTCTTCGCCGTCCCGCTTCCGTTGAATAAGGTCCACTGTACGCATGTCGAACTCCAAGGTTATCATCCCGCTTGAGCCTTTGTAAAGCCTTCAAAATCAAGGATATTTTGCTCGACTTCTCTTATCGGCCAGCCTTTGCTATGCTAGACGTGGAATGACTCGCGCCGAAGCGCTCGATCGCTTCCGCTCCCCGGATCTGCTGGCCTTGGGGGCCGAAGCGCAAGCCGTCCGCCGGCAGCACCACGCCGAGCCGATCGTCAGCTATCAGATCGATCGCAACATCAACTACACCAACTTCTGCACCGAGTACTGCAGCTTCTGTAACTTCTACCGCCCTCCCCGCAGCGCCGAAGGCTACGTGCTTTCGCACGAGACGATCTTCCAGAAGATCCGCGAAACCATTGCGTTAGGCGGTACCGGCATCCTGTTGCAGGGCGGCCTGCACCCGGATTTGAAGATCGAATGGTACGAAGACCTGCTGCGGGCGATGCGCAATGAGTTCGGTGACCAGATCTGGCTCCACTGCTTCTCGGCCCCGGAGATCACCAACATCGCTAATGTAAGCGGCCTGACACTCAAGGACACTTTGCTCCGCCTGCGCGACGCCGGTCTCCAGAGCGTGCCTGGCGGGGGTGCTGAAATTCTCGACGACGCCGTGCGGCACCGGATCAGCCGCCTGAAGTGTTCGGTGAACGAATGGGTGGACGTCCACCGGACGGCGCATTCGATTGGGATGCAGACGACCGCGACGATGATGTTCGGCTGCGGCGAGACGTACGAGCAGCGCGTGAATCACTTCGAAGTCGTGCGGCAGATTCAGGAAGAGACCGGCGGCTTTACGGCGTTTATTGCCTGGCCCTTCCAGCGCGACGACACCTCGCTCGGGCGCTTCATCAAGCAGGAAGCCACGGCGGTGGATTATCTGAAAACCCTCGCCATTTCGCGGCTTTACCTCGACAACATTCCGAACGTGCAATCGAGCTGGCTTACCGTGGGCCACAAGCTTTGCCAGTTGGGCTTGAGCTTTGGCGCCAATGACGTCGGAAGTATTATGATTGAAGAGAACGTGGTGTCTCAGGCCGGAGCCCACTACCAGTCCACGACCGAACAGTTGCGGACCTTGATTCGCGGGGCCGGCTACATTCCGAAGCAACGCGATACCCTGTACCGCACGTATTACCTTCAGTAACCGAAACTTCCATGACCAGATTTTCCGCCCTTTTCCTGCTCGCCTCTTTCAGCGCGTCGCTCTTCGGCCAGGCCGATTGGCAAGGTGACGTCAAACAGCTTTACAAGATCGACGTGCCGTCGTTTATGGGTCAGAAGCCGGTTTATGGCTTGGCGAAGAAGTCGGGCAACTTGCCGGACATCGAACTCTACTCGCTGACGCTAAAGCCTGCGCCGCTCAAGGGGCCGGTGGATTTCTTCAAGGCCAGCCTGGAGAAGCAGGGCTTCCAGTCGGTGAAAGCCACCTCCGGTCCGACGCTGGAGAAGGTGGAGATGCTCAACGCGGCGCGCAAGCTGACCGCCGTGGTGGTGGCCTCAAAGCAGAGCGCGCAATCGATGCTGGTGGGCATCACGGTGCTGCCCTCCAGCGGTATGCCGAAGCAGTAGTTATTCCTGACCGCCGCCGTTGGCGGGAGCCGGTACGCGACCAGCGGGCTTGAAGCTGAACAGGTCGAGTAAACCCTTCTTCTGCGGCTTGGGCGGCGCCGGACGGCCTTCCGGCGGCCGACGGTCGAGCATGGTCTCGGCTAGCGTCTGGAAGTGACGGCCAAGTTCTGAGTTGGGTTCCACCTGCTTGCCCGCGGTGAGCGCCGCATGGACACCGTGATAGTCGTTCGGGAACGTCATGGCCACCGGCATGCCGAGCAGGTTTTCAATCTGCTCCGATGAGATCACCTGATTGCGCTTGGTGCAGCGATTGAGCAGCACGCTGACGCGATCGCCCAATTCAATGTTTTTCAGGAAGAGATACTTCTCGCGCGCCAGGTGCAGCGAGGGGATCTCGGGCGTACAGACGAGGAAGATCTTCTTCGCTTCGAGCATGATCTCGAGCGAGAACTTTTCCATGTTGCCCGAGAGGTCGACGCAGATCGACTTGTAGTTGCGCCGGGCAAAGTCGAGCAGGTGGCGGACGTGCGTGCCTTCGAGGCGGAACGACGGGTTCATCCGACCGGCGTGGAGCACGTCCAGGTTGCCCATCGTCGAAACCAGTTGCGGCCAAAGGTTCTCGTCCATGGCGAGCGAGTGCTCGGCGGCATCGACGATCGAGTATTCGTTTTCGAGCTTCAGCATGAAGCGAATCATGCCGCAGTTCAGGTCGAGGTCCGTCAGCAGGACGCGCGTCTCATTGAGGCGCGACATGGCCATGGCGGCGTTGACGGCAATCGTCGAGGTACCGGAGCCCGCCTTGGACGGCAGGAAGGCAAACAAGAGGTCGGTGGAGTCCATGACCACCGGGCGCTTGTCGAGGGCTTCCTTGAGGCGTCCGATACAGTCCGCCAGCAACTGAAGATTGAAGGGCAGCGAGAGGAATTCCCGGATGCCGACGCGCATGACGTCGATCAGCAATTGCGGGTCCGTGGTGCGCGAGATGGCTACGAATTGAACGCCGGGGGCGTTCTGCTCCAGCTCCTTCACCACTTCCAACGCCCGGTCGATCTGCTGGAGGCTGAGGAAGATGATCTGCGGGCCGTTGGTCCGCACGATGCGCAGGAGTTCGTGAGAATGCGGGTACTTGTCAACCGCTTTCAAAACGGCCACGTGACCGAGATCGAGCAGATTCGCCTGCAGGCTCTCGCTCAATTCGAGATCAGGACAGATGATGATGCTGCGGAGCATCCGTGGCGTTCTCCTTCTGTTCCCAGCGTACGGGGATTCACATGACGATCCAATAGAGCGAACGCCCTAGCCAGAAAGTCCTAGAGCGGTGGAAGGCTCCCTTAGCCGGTTTGCCTGAGCCGATTCCGCTCCCTAGTACTCTCGGCTTGGGATACGATTTCCTTTATGGCAAAGCCCATTGGATTTGAAGTCACCTGCCCGTGCTGCCAAGCGACCCTAAAAATTGATCCGGTGCTCCAGGCGGTGATCCACCACCAGACGCCAGCCAAGCCGCCGGGACCGATTGAAGACCTGGCCGAGGCGGTGCAGAAGCTGAAAGGCGCGGCCGCCAAGCGCGAGGACGCGTTCCAGAAATCGCTCAACGACGTAAAGAATCGCGAGACACTTTTGGATCGGAAATTTGACGAATTACTGAAAAATGCGAAGGACGATCCGAGCGGCACGCCGAAGCGGGACATCTGGGACTAGGTGACGAAACGAACCCGGGAGTTCTTGAATCTAAAGGACTTCCAAAAACGACGCCCGCCGGAGAGGCGGGCGAAGGTCCTCACTTACAGGATCGCACAGGGCACCAAATTTCAGAGCCGGTGAACGGCGAGAATCGATTGAAAGCAGGCCACTTAACCGTGGCCTAATTTCATGATCCAGGCGATGCCGAACAAGGCGAGCATGAAGTAGCCAAAGGTCTGGAGGCCGTACTGGATGCGCTCTTTGTCGGTCTTCTTGGTGACGACGCCGAAGACCAGACTGGTGAGCAGAGCGAACAGCAGGGACGCTTCGAAGTGCGAGAGCGAGAGATTCATTAGTCTTTTTCTCCGGTCGCGATTTCGTAGGCGTCGACCATGGCGAGGATGTTCAGGAGACCGGCGCCGGCGAGGAATTTGGTGCCGTAATCGTGGACATGGCCGGCGACGTCGGGCTGCGTGTAGCCCATCCAGGTAGCGAGATAGTAGGGAATTCCGGCCGCGTTATTGGCGATGTGCCCACCGCAAAAGATGAGCGTGGTGAGCATGTCGGTAGAGGTCCAGAGCCATTCGAACATGGCGCCGCGCATCAGCAGTCCGAAGATGAACATAATGATGACACTGGCGGAGAGGATCGCACCGCGGATGGGGCGGTTGAGGAAGAAGTGTCCACCACCGGGAACCAGCCAACCGAGGACCACGGCGGTGGCCCATTTTTGAAACGGCACGCTGGGAGCCGGTGCTGCTGCGACTGCTTGATTCGCCATTCGCCTTTTATTTTACCTTCATCTGCAGGTCCGCGAAGGCAATGAACTGTTCCCAGTCATAGCGGGTGATGTCGTGCTTCCCTGCCCGGAGGTGATAACCGATGCGGGAGCGGACCGGCTTTTCGACGAGGGTGTGATCGGTGCCGGCGAAACCGTCGGTGCCTAGGAGCCTGTAGACGGGGCTCGCGCCGACGCAGGCGAGGAATTCGCCGTGGGGGTCGGCCCAGCGGTCTTCGGTGGCGCTGGTGACGTAAACGGGCCGCGGCGCGATGAGGGCGAGGAGTTCGTGGTGGTCTACGGGAAGCTTGTCGGCGGCGCGGTTGTAGCTGGCATACTTCGCGGTGAACCAGTGCGGGAAGGCCGTATTGAGCACTTCGATGGTTTCGCCATAGTTGCGGCGAGAGAGGGCGGCGCCGCCTTCGCCAGAGTCGTTGCCGATGACCAGAGCGAAGCGCTGATCCTGGGCGCCGGCCCAGAGAGCGGCTTTGCCGAGGCGGGAGTGGCCGACGACGGCGACGCGCTTGGCGTCAATGCGGGCGTCTTTCTCAAGGTAATCGAGCATGCGGCTCATGCCGTAGGCCCAGGCGCCGATGGCGTTCCAACTAGCGGGAGGCAGATGAGGCAGGATGCTGTCGGGTTTGCCGTCCTTGTGGTCCGGGAACAGGTCGCCGTAGTAGACGGTGGCGAGGGCGTAGCCTTTGGAGACGATCAGATCGACGGGCCAGCGCGAGACGGCGGAGCCGCGGGCGGCTTCGGTGGCGCGGTTGTCGACGACACCGGGACCTTTGATGGTCCAGCGGGTGGAAAGGGTGATGGCGGGGTCCGCTTCGACGGAGTGATTGCCGGGGAAATTGAGGCTGACGAAAGCGGGCACCTTGCCTTTGGCCTGGTTCGGGACGTAGAGCAGGATCCGCATGGAGGGGCCGCCCTTGCCGGCGAGCCATACGGTGATCTCCTCGCGGGTGGCGGCGCCGTTGACGGCCTTGGGCTCGCGCTTCGTGATCTCGTACTCGATTTTGTGAGCCGGAGGCGTTTTGCCGTAGACGTGGTCTTCAAAGAGACGGAGGACCTCGGCGCGGCGCTTATGGGTCCAATCCTTGGGTGTTTTAACCGGAGTGCCGTCGGCAAAGACGAGGGGGTCCGGAAGCGTATACGCGCCAACCTTGGCTTCGTCGTAGTTGGCGACGAAGCCAGGTTGGGCCGCCAGGGTGCCGGCAAGAAGCCAAAGCAGATGGCGCATCAGAAGATGACCGAGGCGACGTCGACGGAACTGCGGCGGCCTTCGATGACGACGATGCCGGTTTCAGTGACGTGGTAATTCTTCTTGTCCTCTTCGGGGTCGAAGCCGATGCGGGCGCCGTCCGGGATGATGACATTCTTATCGAGAATGGCGCGACGGACCTGGGCGCGTTTGCCGACGATGCAGTTGTCGAAGAGGATGGAGTCCTCAACGACCGCGTAATCATGGATGCGCACGCCGCGGCCCAGGATGGAATTGCGGACCATGCCGCCGGACACGATGGAGCCGCCGGCGACGATGGAATTGACGGACTCACCGCGACGGCCGCCGTCTTCGTCGAGGACGAACTTGGCGGGCGGATCGTCGTAGCCGGCGGTCCGGAGCGGCCAGCGGCGGTTGTAAAGATTGAGCTGGGGGGTGACAGCGCGGAGGTCCATGTTGGCGTCGTAGTAGGCCTCGATGGTGCCGACGTCGCGCCAGTAGGCGGGCTGTCCGGGGGGGTCGCCGGGGATGTTGTTGGTTTGGAAGTCGTAGGCCATCATGGCGGAGCGACCGATGAGGCCAGGGAGGATGTCGCGGCCGAAGTCGTGGGTGGAGTCTTCGCGTTTGGCGTCGGCGGCGAGTTCGCGGAGCAGACGGCCGGTGGAGAAGACATAGTTGCCCATGGAGGCGTAGACGCGGCTGGGGTCGCCGGGCATGGTGGGGGCGTTGGGATTCTTTTCGTGGAAGCCCAGGATGGAGCCGTTCTCATCGGCTTCGATCACGCCGAACTCGCTAGCCAGCTCTTTTTCCACAGGGATCGCGGCGATGGAGACTTCGGCCGCTTTCTTGACGTGGAACTCGATCATGTCGCGGATGTTCATGCGATAGATATGGTCGGCGCCAAAGATGCAGACCAGATCGGGATTCGCCTGTTCGATCAGGTTCATGTTCTGGTAGATGGCGTCGGCCGTGCCGCGATACCAGTATTCGCCCTGGTTGCGCATCTGGGCGGGAACCGGGATTACGAAGTGATTCTTGAGGAGGCCGGTGAACTCCCAGCCGTCACGCAGATGCTGTAGCAAGCTCTGGCTCTTGAATTGGATCAAGACGTAGATCGAATAGATCCCGGAGTTGATGAAATTCGAGAGAACGAAGTCAACGATTCGATATCTTCCACCGAACGGCACCGCGGGTTTGGCCCGCTCCTTGGTAAGGGGGTATAACCGCGTCCCCTTGCCGCCCGCCAGAATGAATGCCATGACTCGCAGTTGCATGCCATTTCCGCCTTTTCTGCCCCAATTGTCGCTGCCCAACCCAACACGTCAGACACGCTGAATAGCATACCCGAAACGCGCGGAGGCGCACCAAACATTTTCGCATGAGGTTGTTTCATGCCAGCCGTATGATATCGTGATCGTCGAACTCATGACTGACTCCCGTCGTTGGACGATTATCGGCCTACTGTGCCTCGGCTTCATGGTGGCCTATTTTGACCGTGTGAATCTGTCCGTCGCGGTGGCGGATGCGACGTTCCAGGAGCATTTTCAGTTGGACAGCGAACAGAAGGGGCAGTTGCTGTCGGCCTTCTTCATGTCCTATACGCTGGTGCAGATTCCAGCCGGGTGGTTCGTCGACAAGTACGGGGTGAAGTTTCCCTATGCGGGCGGCTTCTTCATCTGGAGCCTGATGTCGGCGGCGACGGCGTGGGTGGGCAACTTCCAACAACTGTTCGGACTGCGGCTACTACTGGGGTTGGGCGAGAGCGTGATTACGCCGGCGGGGATGCGCTGGATCCGTTTCAATATTCCGGAGAGTCAGCGCGGGCTGGTGGTGGGCATCTATATGGCGGCGGCGAAGATCGGGCCGGCGATCGGGACCCCGATTGCGGGAGCGCTGCTGGTGTCCTATGGCTGGCGGGACATGTTTTTGATCATCGGCCTGGGGAGTCTGCTGTGGCTGGTGCCGTGGCTGATGCTGGTGAAGAATGACGATCGCGAAATCGAAGCGGCGGCACAGAAAGCGGCGGGAGGGCAAAGTCTGAGCTTTTGGGACACGCTGTTCAGCCCGGTGATGCTGGGGACGATTATCGGGACGTTCTGCTATCAATACTTCGTCTACTACTGCCTGACGTGGCTGCCCTCCTACTTCGGGAAGGAGCGCCATCTGGACGTGGCGAAGAGCAGCTGGTTTACGGGGGCGTCGTTTGGCGGGATGGCGATCGTGGCGATTCTGGCGGGTTGGTGGGCGGACCGGCTGATCTCGCGCGGGGCGGATCCGGTGGCGACACGGAAGCGGTTCATCATTGCCGGCTTCCTGATTGCGAGTACGGAGATTCTGGGCGTTTATTCGACCTCGCTGGAAGCGGCGTTGTTCTGGAGTATCTTCTCGCTTTCCGGTTTGGGCATGACGACGGCCAATTACTGGGCGTTGACGCAGACGTTGCTTTCGAGCGCGGCGGTGGGACGGGTGGTGGGCGTGCAGAATGCGGCGGCCAATTTACCCGGCGTGGTGGCGCCCTGGTTGACGGGCTACTTACTCAAGCAAACCGGGAGCTATACGGCGCCGATGTATTCGATCCTGTTCTTTCTGGCGCTGGGCATTGGAGCGTACGTGTTTCTGGTGAAGCAGGAGTACGCGCCGCGGCCAACTGCGAAGGCATAGTCGTTCAGGCCCATAATGGTGGGTGCAGACTGTGTCCCACGCTCATTCGCACAGCCATCACGGGCATCATCATCACCACCACGGACCACCCGATCATGGGCGGGCGTTTCTGATCGGCATTCTGCTGAATCTGGGCTTTGTGCTGGCGGAGTTCTACTACGGCAAGGTGAGTCATTCGCTGGCGCTGGTGGCGGATGCGGGTCATAACCTGAGCGATGTGCTGAGCCTGATGCTGGCGTGGGGTGGCGCGGTATTGTCAAAGCGGCTGCCGACGCCGAACCGGACGTATGGGCTGAGACGGTCCTCGATTCTGGCGTCGCTGACGAATGCGGTGGTGCTGCTGATCGCACTGGGGGCGATCGCGTGGGAGTCCTTGCAACGGTTCGCGAATCCGGCGCCGGTGGCCGAAGGTCTGGTGATGGGCGTGGCGGCGGTGGGGATCGTGATCAACGGCGCGACCGCGCTGCTGTTTTTCTCGGGTCGCAAGGGGGACGTGAACGTGCGCGGCGCATTTCTGCACATGCTGACCGATGCGGCCGTATCGGCGGGCGTGGTGGTGAGCGGGTTTGCGATGGGCGCGACGGGGTGGCTGTGGCTGGATCCGGTGGTGAGCATCGCGATCTGCGTGCTGATCTTCATGGCGACGTGGGGGCTATTGAAGGACTCGCTGAATCTGGCGCTGGATGCAGTGCCGGACGGAATCAAGATCGCCGAAGTGAAGGCGTATCTGGAGAGCCAACCGAAGGTAGTGGGCGTGCACGACTTGCATGTGTGGGCGATGAGCACGACCGAAACGGCGTTGACGGCGCATCTGGTGATGCAGGAGGCCGGGGCGGACAACGAGTTCTTGCGGCTGGTGGAGCGGGGGCTGCATGACCGTTTTGGCATTGAGCATGCGACGTTGCAGGTGGAGACCGGGGAGTCCGCTTGCGAGTGCCGGCTGATTTGCTGACGCGGGCGGGTTGACGGCGAGGACAGGCATAGCTATCATACCCCTAGCTTCTCTATGCCTAAGACTGATATGCCTTCCGGCGCCCTCGGGCTGCTGATTCTGCGCGTGCTGAGCGCGGGTCCGTTGCACGGGTATGCGATTGCGCAGCGGATTCATCTGCTTTCTTCCGAAGTGCTGCGGGTGGAGGAGGGGTCGCTCTATCCTGCTCTGCAGAAGATGCTGCTGAAGGGTTGGGCCGAGGCGGAATGGGGAACGTCCGAGACGAATCGGCAGGTGCGGTTCTATCGGCTGACGCCCGCCGGACGGCAGCAGTTGGAAGTGGAGATGAGCGAATACGACCGCGTGAATGAAGCGATTCGCGCCGTGTTGAGGAGCGCCTAGCCATGGAACTGTGGCGACGTTTGCAGTATCTGTTGCAGCGGAAGCGGGCGGACCGGGAGTTGGCCGATGAGCTCGAGTTCCATCGCGAGATGGCGGCACGGGCGGGGCGCAACAACGTGGGAAGCGCGCTGAAGTTTCGGGAAGAAGCGCGTGAGGCTTGGGGCTGGATGTGGATCGACCGGCTGGCGCAGGACTTTCGCTATGCGGCGCGGATGCTGCGGAAGTCGCCGGGCTTTACGGTGGCGGCGGTGGCGATGCTGGCGCTGGGGATTGGGGTGAACGTGGCGGCGTTCGGGTTCTTCAATCTGATTGTGCTGAGCGTGCTGCCGGTGCGCGATCCGGATAGTCTGGTGAGCCTGGAGCGGCGGTCGCCGGAGCGGTATGCGACGGACTTTCCGTATCCGGTGATGGAGTTCTACCGGGAGCATTCGCGAACGCTGTCGGCGGTGCTGGCGCTGCAGGCGACAAATCTGCGGATGGGCGAGGCCGGCCAGACTGTACGGGCGCACTTTGTGACGGCGAACTACTTCACGGAGTTGGGCGGCGAGGCGCAGGTGGGGCGCGTGCTCGAGCCGGGGATCCAGGAGCCGGTGGTGGTGCTGAGCCATGGGTATTGGCAGCGGCAGTTCGGCGGGGACAAGTCCGTGGTGGGGAAGCCGGTGCGGCTGAATCAGCAGACGGCGACGGTGATCGGCGTGGCGGAGGAGGACTTCAGCGGGCTGAATCTGAATCAGGTGGAGATGTGGCTGCCGATTGAACAGCAGCCGCTGTTTGTGCCGGGGAGCCAGATGCTGACCGATTGGGCCAGCGAGACGCAAGGCGTGTTGATGTGGGGCCGGCTGCGGAGCGGGCTGACGCCGGCGGCGGTGGAACAGGAGTTTCGCGGGCTGGCGCAAGAGTTGCGCCAGCAGCATCCGAATGACATCTGGAAGAACGAAGGCGTGGCGACCGAGGCCGGCGGCTATGTGCGGTTGAACGGCGGCGGACATCGGGGGACCGGGACGCCGGTGAACCCGAGAACGAAGATGTGGCCGGTGGTGCTGATGGTGGGCAGCTTGGTGCTGCTGATTCTGGCGGTGGCGTGCGCGAATCTGGGCAGTCTGCTGATGGCGCGCGGCGTGGCGCGGCAGCGGGAGATTTCGATCCGGGTGGCGGTGGGAGCTGGGAGCGGACGGTTGCTGCGGCAGTTACTGACGGAGAGTCTGCTGTTGGCTGCACTCGGCACGGTGGCCGGGGTCGGTTTGGGGTATGCGGTGCTGCGCAATCTGATTGCGTGGACGGGGGCGCCGGAATGGATGCGGCCGGTGCCTGATTGGCGCGTGATGCTATTTGCGGCGGGGTTGGCGGTGCTGACGGCGGTGCTGTTCGGACTGGCGCCGGCCTGGCAGGTGGCGCGGCAGCAGAGCCGGCAGACGCTGGCGCGGCAGGTGCTGATCGGGGCGCAGGTGGCGGCGAGTTGCGTGCTGCTGATTGTGGCGGGTCTGCTGGTGCGGGCGCTGAATCATGCGGTGACGATGAACCCGGGCTTCGAGTATCAGCAGGTGGTGACGATCAGTCCGGAGTTGGGCGAGCATGGCTATTCGCCGGTGGCGGCGAAGACATATCTGGAGACGGCGATGGGGCGGATCCGGGATTTGCCGGGGATGCAGGCGGTGAGTCTGGTGGACTCGGCGCCGCTGGGCAACCGGACGTCGACGGTGCGGGTGGTGATCGACGGGCGTCAGGTGGATTTGCATCTGAACCATGTGGATCCGGGTTACTTCGAGACGATGAAGATCCGGCTGCTGCGCGGGCGCAACTTTCGGACGGGTGAGCAGAAGGTGCTGATCGTCAGTGATTCCTTCGTGAGGAAGCAATGGCCAGCGGCGGACGGATTGGGGAAGACGTTTCCGATGGGCGACGAGCAATGGCCGATTGTGGGCATTGCGGCGAGCGCGCGGACCGGGGCGTTGAACGATCCGGATGCGGCGGAGGCGTACTTGCCGATCGAGCCGACCGATTGGCCGAGTTTGCAGATTCTCGCGCGAACGAGCGGATCACCCGAGAACGTGCTGAGCGAAGTGGCCGGCGTGGCGAAGGGGATCGATCCGAAGTTCTTTCCGGAGGTCCGGACGATGAAGAGTTCGTTCCGGCGGAAGATGGAGCCGGCCGAGCGCAGCGCGGCGGCGACGGCGGTGATGGGCCTGACGGCGCTGGCGCTGGCGTGCCTGGGGATCGTGGGGCTGGTGACGTATGCGGTGTCGCAACGGACGAAGGAAATCGGCATCCGGATGGCACTGGGCGCGAAACCGTGGCAGGTGATCGGGAGCGTGCTGTGGCAGTTCTCGCGACCGGTGCTGATCGGATTGGCGGTCGGAGTGGCGGGGGCGGCGGGACTGTCGCAACTGCTGCGGCGCGAACTCTACGGGCTGAGCCATCTGGACGCGGTGGCGTACGGCGCGGCGGTGGGAGTGTTCGTGGTGGCGGCAGGGCTGGCGGCCTGGTGGCCGGCGCGGCGGGCACTGCGCGTGGATCCGCTGACAGCCCTGCGCTACGAGTAGGAACTAGTCGTTGAGGACGAAGGTGACCTTCAGGGTGACGCGGTATTCCTTGATCTTCTTTTTCTCGATCACGACACTCTGATCCTGGACCCAGGCGCCGGTGACGTTGTCGAGAGTTTTGCAGGCGCGAGCGACGCCGGTCTCGATCGCGTCGTCAAAGCTCTTCTTCGAACCGGAAATGATTTCAGTTACACGGGCAACGGACATGTGGGGAATCTCCTACCTCCGAGTCTAGCGCCCTTGGAGATAGGCGGCGACGAGGGACTCGAGGTCCGCCATCGGGGGCAGGCCAAGCGAACGGAGGCGCTCGTTGCGAAGCACGGAGTACTTGGGACGGCGCGCGGGGGTGCGGAACATGCGTTCGTTGGCGGGCTGGAGATCGACGCTGAGTTTGGCGACCTGGAAGATGAGGCGAGCGTAGTCGTAGAAGGTGACGGCCTGTTCGCCGGCGCCGTGGAAGACGCCGGTTTGGCCGAGGTCGACGAGGTCGGCGGTGCGGGCGGCAAGCCAGACGGCCGAGGTGGGCGAGGCGGTTTGGTCGTTGACGACGAGGATGGGCTTCTTGGAGGTCTTTTGCTCTTCGGCCTTCTTGAGCATGGTCTCGAGGAAATTGCCGCGCGGAGTGAGGCGGCCGCCGGGACCGAAGACGACCGCGGTGCGGATCACGAGGGCATCGACGTAGGCGCGGGCGTAGAACTCGCCGGCGAGTTTGGAGACTGCGTAGGCACCGAGGGGATGGGTGGGGTCGGTCTCGACGTAGGGCGCGTGCTTTTCGCCATCGAAGACATAGTCGGTGGAGAAATGGACGAGCCGGGCGTCGGATTGACGGCAGGCTTTGGACATGGCCTGGACGGCGAGGGCGTTGACGGCGAAGGCGCCGGCGGGGTCCTGTTCGGCGAGGTCGACCATGTTGTAGGCGGCGGCGTTGACGACCAGATCGGCATGGGTATTTTCGATGGCCTGGCGAATCTGGGCCGGGTCAGTGAGGTCGATTTGACGGCGGGTGTACTGGTGAACTTGCGCGCGGCGCTGGGAGAACTCACGAACCAATTCGACGCCCAGTTGGCCGGCGGCGCCAAAGATCACGACGGACTTAGTCATTAGGCTCAACCCATTAGAATACTCCGCTTGGCGGGCAGGTGGCTGCTAAACTGAACGCATGCAGGGTAACGCTGATGTCTTGAAGCTGATGCAGGAAGTGTTGACCGCGGAATTGACTGCGATCAACCAGTATTTTCTGCACGCGAAGATGATGGATAACTGGGGCTATGAACGGTTGGCGAAGATCGCGCGCAAGAAGTCGATTGAAGACATGCGCCACGCCGAGACGCTGATGGAGCGGATCCTGTTCTTCGACGGCTCGCCGGACATGAGCATGCTCTTCAAGCTGAAGATCGGGCGCAATGTGAAGGAGCAGTTGGAGAGCGACCTGAAGCTGGAGAGTGAGACCTGCCAGCGGTTGAACAAGGCGATCGCGCATGCGGTGAAGCATGGCGACAACGGGTCACGGGACATGTTTGAGGAGCTGCTCCGCAAGGAAGAAGACTTTGCCGACTTCCTTGAAGCGCAGCTCCATCAGATCAAAGAGATGGGGTACGAGAAGTACCTCTCGATGCAGCTCGACGAAGACTAATACGGATAGCAGGGGGCAGGAACCCAATAGCCCCAGCCGTCGTAGTAGCCGCAACCACGCGGCCCCCAGTAGCCGTAGCCGAACGGGATGCCGACGCCAAAGCCATAGTAGGGCCGCGCGTACCAGCCGCCACCCCAGAAGTAGCCGCGACCGGCGTAGAAGCGTCCGGGAGAGTAGCCACCATAGCCACGGCCGTAGCCGCCCCGATATGGCGCCGGCGCGTAACCACGGCCATAGCCGCCGCCATTCCAACCGCGCGAGTAGCCACCGCCGCCACTCCAGCCGCGACCGCCGCCACCGTTAAAGCTGCCACCGCCACTCCAGCCGCGACCACCGCCGCCGCTGAAGCCGCCACCACCGCTCCAACCGCGGCCACCGCCACCGCTGAAGCCGCCGCCACCGTGTCCACCACCGCCACGACCGCCGCCCCGCTGGGCAAAGGAGGAGGTCGCTCCAGCCAGCAACAAAGCCATCGTGAGAACAAGAATTCGATTCATCACTCGCCTCCGATGAAAGTTGTAGCAACTGTTTGGCCAAAGCGTAAATATTTGAAAAGCCTTGGCGGCGATGGAGAAGCGAAGCAAAAGTGCCGGTGGAAATGCACCACTCAGCGGCTTAACTGCACCACGTTAGAAGCAGTTAACACAAACTGCTCACCGCGCTTCTGTAAGCGACCTTTCACTTGGACGGGCCGACCAACGAGGGGCAGGATCGTGCGGCGCTCGGCGACCAGAAGAACGACGCGACCATCGACCAAGAGCGCGGGCGGCACTCCCCCGGCGATGCAGCGGGTGGCGCACTCGCGATGGACCTTTCCCTGCCCCGGATTCATCACGCCGAGGTAGCACTTGCTGTCGACGATCTCGCCAGCGAGGGCGACGGGGCCGAGGTCACGAGTGGGCTCGGCGGGCGCGGCGCCATGAGGCGTGACCGAGGAGGGGATAACTTCCAAAAGCCGGTCGTCGCCGCGGCGGGCGAGGGTGCCGGCGAGCGTGACGCGCGACTGGTCGAAGGGGAGTTCGAGGCCGTGCTTACCGGGAGCGACGAGCAGAAAGCGACCCTGCGGCGTATGGAGCATCGGATAGGGCCAGGCATCGTAGCGGCCGGTGTATCGGTGGACGTGGCCGTAGTCGAAGGTGCTCGGGGCGAAGGGGCTTTGACCGGCGACGAGGAGAAGCGCGAGCGCCAGGGCGAGGACGATGAGAGCGAGCGCCGCGCGCTTGAGCAAGGCGCCAAGGGCGGACGGCATGTGCGGCAAGTAGCCGATATAGAAGTCGTTCATGGGATGCGCGTGGGTTCGAGCGGCGTGCCGGGGGCGCAGGGCACGGGATGAATGAGGACGCGGCCATCGACGAGTTGCGTGCGGTAGGTGGCGACGCGATCGTTATAGGGTGGAGGCGAACAGCCGTCGGCGGGACGGTATTGGTAGCCGTGCCAGGGACAGGTGACGCAGCCATCGACGATGCGTCCTTCACCAAGCGGGCCGTTCTGATGACGACAGACGTTCGAGAGCGCGGAGAGACGGCCGTCGTAACGGAAGACGGCGACCCGCTCGCCGGAGACGGTGACCACGCGGGCGCGTTGGTCGGGAATGTCGTCGACGTGGCAGACGTCGACGAAGCCCGAAGCAGCGTGGGGACGGTCGGCGGGCGCTTCGCGGAGCGCGGCAGCCAAGTGCACGGTGAGGACGATGACAAGTCCGGTGGCGAGGATTGCGATAAGGACGGGGCTGGTTTCCGATTGCAACGCGCCGAGGCTGACGTGGGCGATCAGGAGGGCGTAGGCGAGATAAACAAGCATGTGGAGACTCTTCCAGATGGGAGGCGTGAGCTGGTGCAGCCAGAAGTCGTGGCTGGTGGCGGCCATCAGGAAGAGGATGACGAGAGCGAGGGCGCCGAGCGGCTGGAACGGGAAGTCAGCGAGGCTGCCGTAGTTTGAATTGGCGGTGAAGAGGCTGACGAGCATCGGCTGGTCACCGAAGGCGTGGAACTGAACGAGGCTGAAGAGGCCGTGGACGAGCGCGGCAAGGAACATGGTGACGCCGAGGTGACGGCGGTTGTAGAGCAGCGGCAGGAAGCGGCGGTCCAGGCGGCAGAGCGGTCCGATGATGAGGATCACGTGCAGCAGGAGGAGCGCGAGCGTGCCGAAGGCGCGGATCAAGAGCGTCTCGGCGGTGGCGGCCGGATGGAGGAGCAAGCCGAAGGCGACGAACGCGGTGAGATAGAGGGCGCCGCCGGAGACGAGAACTGCGTCGTAGAGTTTCTTCTGGCGGTTCCAGCCGATGGCCGTGTATTGGACGCTCATCGGAGTTGCTCCCACTGGATGCCGGAAGCTGGGGCGGGACGCTGGCGGACTAAGATACTCACGGCCAGTAACACAGGCAGTAAGCCGGCGAGTAAGATCCAGACGAGTAAGTGAGTGCGGCGGAGAGGGCGAGTCATCGGCAGGATCTCCAGAAGAGCCAGGGCCACAGCGCGATGACGCCGGGCAGGATCAGCAGGCGGAAGCCCCAGCCGGCGGACTGCGCGGCGGGGTCCAGGCGGTTGACTCCGTAAGTAACGAAGTAAGTTCCGAAGACAACACCCGACGTGCAGTAAGCCGTGAGGACAAGCATGGTCAGGCGTCGGCTCCGTAGATGGGGATTACGGCGCCGTTGATGTGCGAGGCAGCCGGCGAAGCGAGATGGACGAGCAGCGCGGCGACCTGGGAGGGATCCACCCAACGGGAGAAGTCGGCGTTCGGCATGGCGGCGCGGTTGGGCGGCGTGTCCATCGTGCCGGGAAGCACGATGTTGGCGGTGATTCCCTGCCCCTTGCCTTCGAGCGCCAGCGTACGAATCAGCGAGACCAGAGCGGCCTTGGAGGCCGCATAAGCAGCCATGGTGGCCATCGGTTCGACGGCGAAGCGGCTGCCGATGGCGAGGATGCGTCCACCGGTGGGCAGATGCGGCAGGGCCGCTTGGAAGAGATGCACGGCGGAACGGAAGTTGAGGTCGAGCATCTTCTCGAAGACGGCTTCGGGCGTCTCGGCCACGGACTGGCCGCCGGCGAAGGCGCCAACCAGATGGACGACGGCGTCGAGGCGGCCGAGTTGGGCGACCACGCGGTCGATGAGGGCTTTCGAAGACGCGGCGTCCGTCATTTCGGCCGGGAAGGCGAAGAAGTTGGGCGAGGCGAAGTCCGTGGATTGGATCTTGCGCGAGACGCCGACGACGCGTGCGCCGGTGGCGAGGAAGGCTTCGGTGACGGCATTGCCGAGGCCGCCGGTGGCGCCGGTGATGAGAACGACGAGTTGGGTCATCATTCGATCATCCTCCAGCCTCGAAGCCGGGATAAAGGGTCATGCCACCGTCGACGAAGATGCTGGTGCCGGTGATGTAGTCGGCATGGTCCGAGGCGAGGAAGGCAGCGACGCGGCCGATGTCCTCCGGCTCACCGATGCGCTTGTAGGGCACCAGTCGCATTAGAGATTCATAGGCGACGGGCGTATCCCAAGCGGCAGTGTTGATGGGCGTGCGGATCGCCCCGGGGCAAATGCTGTTGACGCGGATGCCGTGCGGCGCTACTTCCTGAGCCAGGCTTTTCATCATCAGCATGACGCCGCCTTTGGACGCAGCGTAATTCGCATGACCGGCCCACGGGATGACTTCATGCACCGAGCTGATGCAGATGATCTTGCCGGCGGAGCGCGAGACGGCCGGGACCACGCCGCGTCGTTTAAACTCCTTGATGGCTTCGCGCGAACAGAGGAACTGGCCGGTGAGGTTGACGGAGAGCACAGCGTTCCATTGGTCCAGCGTCAGGTGTTCGAAAGGTGCGTCCTGCTGGACGCCGGAGTTATTGACGAGGATGTCGAGCGTGCCGAATTCGTCGAGCGCCCGGGCGAACATGGCCTGGACCTGAGACTCCTGGGAGACGTCCGCCTGAACGGCGATCGCGCGCCCGCCGCGGCGACGGATGGTTTCGACGACGGCTTGGGCGGCGTCTTCGCCGCGTGCGTAGTTCACCGCGACGTCGGCGCCGGCTTCGGCCAGCGCCAACGCTACGGCTTGGCCGATGCCGGAGCTCGCGCCGGTTACCAGCGCTTTCTGGCCACTTAGTAACTTCATTGATGATCACTCCTTCGGGGTTGCAGTAATTTGGCGATGAGGCCCGTCCAGCCGGTTTGGTGGGAAGCGCCGACGCCGCGGCCGCTGTCGCCATGGAAGTACTCGTAGAAGAGGATGTAGTCGCGGAAATGCGGGTCGCTTTGAAGACGAGGGTCGTCACCGTGGACGGGGCGGCGGCCGTGCTCGTCGCGCAAAACCAGCCGGGTGAGGCGCGCGGACAGTTCGGCGGCGACTTGCTCAAGCGTGAGGTATTGGCCGGAGCCGGTAGGACATTCAATCTTGAAGTCATCGCCGTAGTAATGGTGGAACTTTTGCAGCGACTCGATGAGTAAGTAATTAAGCGGCATCCACACGGGTCCGCGCCAATTGGAGTTGCCGCCGAAGAGATTGGAGCGAGATTCGGCAGGTTCATATTGGACACTGAGCGTGTCGCCGTTCCAGTGGAAGTGGTAGGGCTGGTCCTGGTGGACTTTGGAGAGCGCGCGGAGCCCGTGGTCCGAGAGGAATTCGGTGGCGTCCAGGGCGCGGGCCAGTAGTCGCTTCATGCGGTGGCCTCGCAGCAGCGAGAGCAGACGACGGTAGCCGAAGCCCGGCTCGTGCCAGCGCGAGACGAGGGCAGCTAGCTCGGGCTTATTGTCGAGATACCAGTGCAGGCGCTCGGAAAAGTCAGGCAGCTTGGCGAGTAAGTCAGGCTCGATGGTTTCCACAGCGAACAGCGGAATCAAGCCGACCATGGAACGGACCTTGAGCGGAATCTGATGGCCGTCAGGTAAGTTGAGGACGTCATAGAAGAACTCGTCCTCCTCGTTCCAGAGGCCGTTGCCCATCTCGCTCATCGCGTGGGCGATTTGCAGGAAGTGCTCGAAGAACTTGGTGGCGATGTCCTCATAGACGTGGTTGTGCTGCGCGAGTTCGAGGGCAATGCGCATCAGGTTGAGGCAGTACATGGCCATCCAACTGGTGCCATCGGATTGGTTGATGAAGCCGCCGGTGGGCAGGGGTGCGCTGCGATCGAAGACGCCGATGTTATCGAGGCCGAGGAAGCCACCCTGAAAGACGTTGCGGCCTTGAGCGTCCTTGCGATTCACCCACCAGGTGAAGTTGAGCATGAGCTTGTGGAAGACGCGCTCGAGAAAGGCGAGGTCGCCGTGGCCGCCGTGCCGCTTGCGGTCGATTTGGAAGACGCGCCAGGCGGCCCAGGCGTGGACGGGCGGGTTGACGTCGCCGAAGGCCCACTCGTAGGCGGGCAACTGGCCGTTGGGGTGCATGTACCATTCGCGGGTCATGAGGACGAGTTGGTCTTTGGCGAAGGGCGAGTCGACCAGGGCAAGGGCGATGGTGTGGAAGGCGAGGTCCCAGGCGGCGTACCACGGGTATTCCCATTTATCGGGCATGGACACGATGTCGGAGTTGTCCAGGTGGCGCCAATCGCGGTTGCGGGCCCGGTTGGGCGGCGGCGGTGGTTGGGCGGGGTCACCTTTGAGCCAGAGGTCAACGTCGTAGCGATAGAACTGCTTGCTCCAGATCATGCCGGCAAAGGCTTGGCGCTGGACGAGGCGGGAGTCGGGGTCCGGGAGGTCGTGCTGGAGGTCGGAGTAGAACGCATCGGCCGCCGCAATCTCACGGGCGAAGATGGCGTCGAAGTCCGTGAAGAGCGCGCCCGTGGTGGAGAGACGGAGACGTATGGTGTGGGAGCCTCCCGCGGGAATGTCGGTGAGGTAATGGGCGGCGCACTTGGTGCCGTGGTCGTGATGGAGGGCTTCGCCGTGGATGACATGGCGATGGAAGGCATCCTTGGCGCCGGTCTCGTTGTCGGTGAAGAGCCAGTTGCAGGGGCCGTCGGCGGCGAGGCGGTACTCGGGGAGTTCGTCGTGACGGGCAATGATGAGGTCGTCACGGAAAAGGGTGGGCTTGGGGCGGTGATAGTCCCAGGACCAGGTGTTGCGAAACCAGAGGTGCGGCAGCAGATGCAGCGGAGCGGCGTCGGGGCCGCGATTGTGCGCGGTGATGCGAATGAGGATGTCCTCAGGAGAGGCTTTAGCGTATTCGACGAAGATGTCGAAGTAGCGGTCTTCGTGAAAGACGCCGGTGTCGAGCAGTTCGAACTCCGGGTCGGCGGTGGTGCGGCGGCGATTCTCTTCGACGAGTTGCTGGTAAGGATAGGCGCGCTGCGGATACTTGTAGAGCATCTTGAGGTAGGAGTGCGTGGGCGTGGCGTCAAGGTAGTAGTAGAGCTCTTTGACGTCTTCGCCGTGGTTGCCTTCGCTGTTGGTGAGGCCGAAGAGGCGCTCCTTCAGGATGGGGTCCTGGCCATTCCACAGAGCTAAGGCGAAGCAGAGCTTCTGGCGCTGGTCGCTGAGACCGGCGAGGCCGTCCTCGCCCCAGCGATAGGCGCGACGGCGAGCGTCGTCGTGCGGGAAGTATTCCCAGGCGTTGCCGGACTCGCTATAGTCCTCGCGGACCGTGCCCCATTGGCGCTCGCTGAGGTAGGGGCCCCACAATTTCCAATTCGCTTCGCTCATCGCCGATGGATATCACAAGGTGGGAGGGCTTTATTCCGGAATATTTGGGGGCGCGACGGGGATGGTGCGCGCATGGACTCTTTATGGTGGTATGCCGTGGGCACGCTGATCTCCGAGGACTTGGCGCTAGCGGCGGCGGGATTGGCCGTGGGGCGCGGCGAAGTGGGCTGGTTGCCGGCGACGCTGGCGTGTGCGGCGGGCATCGTGTTGGGCGACGTGCTGTTGTTTCTCGCCGGCCGTTGGGGTGCCGGTTGGTGGCGGCCGGCGGGTTTGGAACGGGCCGGAGCGTGGCTGGAGGAGCGGGGCCTGATGGTGGTGTTTCTGAGCCGGTTTACGCCGGGGCTGCGCTTGCCGACTTACTTTGCTGCCGGTATGTTGCGGACTAACTTTCTCCGCTTTCTGACTTACTTTGTGGCGGCGGCGGCCGTGTGGACGCCTTTGTTCATCGCGGGGACGGCTTACCTGGGAATGCAGGGAGTGCCGTGGTGGGCGATCGGGCTGCTCGCCTATGCCGGTGCGCGCGGATGGTCGGCGCGGGCGCGTTGGCGCTGGGAGTTCTGGCCGGCGTGGTTGGCGTATCTGCCGCTGGCGCCTTACTTCGTGTATCTGGCACTGAAGCATCGGTCAGCGACGGTGTTTACGGCGGCGAATCCGGGCATCTTGGGGGCGGCTTAAAAGGCGAGTCGAAGTCGGCGATCTTGGGGGCGTTGCCGGCGTGGTGCGTGGCGGCGTATCGCGTGGGTGGGTTGCCGGAGACGTATCCGGCGGTAATGAAGCCTGACATAGGGGAGCGCGGGAACGGCGTCGCCATTGTGCGCAGCGAAGCGGAGGCGCGGGCATATCGCACGACGGGACGAGTGATCGTACAGGAGTATGTGCCGGGAGACGAAGTGGGCATCTTCTACTATCGCTATCCGGGAGAGACGCGAGGGCGGATTTACTCGATGCATCGGAAGGTGTTTCCCGAGGTGACGGGCGATGGAGTGCGCAGGCTGGGCGAGTTACTGCGGGGCGATCCGCGAGCGGGCTTATACGAGGTGGATCGCGAGCGCGTACCGGCAGCGGGCGACCGCGTCCGGCTGGTGGAGATTGGGGCGCATTGCCGGGGAACGCAGTTTCTGGATGCGCGGCAATGGTGGACGCGAGAGTTGGAGGAGACGATCGATGAAATCAGCCGGGCGGTGCCGGGCTTCTATTTCGGCCGCTACGACATTCGCTACTCATCGCTCGAGGAACTGCAACAGGGACGCGGTTTCCGGGTGATTGAGCTGAATGGTGTGGCGGCGGAGGCCGGCCATATCTATGACCCGGCGGTGAGCCTGCGGGAGGTGTACCGGTCGCTCGCGTGGCAGTGGCGGGTGGCGTTTGAGATCGGCGCGGCGAATCGGGCGCGGGGAGTGCGCCCGATGCCGTGGACCGAGTTACTTGGACTTCTTGTCGATTTTGGCCCAGGTGTCGCGCAACTGGACCGTGCGGTTGAAGACGGGGCGGCCGGGCGTTGAGTCCGGATCGGCGGCAAAGTAGCCGACGCGTTCGAACTGATAGTGCGCGCCGGCCGCGGCATGGGCCAGGCTGGGCTCACCTTTGCCGGCAACCTTCACCAAGCTGTTGGGGTTGATGGTGTCGAGGAAGTCCTGATCGTCGCCGGCCTCGGCGAGGAAAAGGTTCTCGTAGAGGCGCGCTTCGAGGTCGACGGCGTGGTTGGCCGAGACCCAGTGAATGGTGGACTTGACCTTGCGGCCATCGGGGGCGTTGCCGCCTTTGGTAGCCGGGTCATAGGTGGCGCGGATCTCGATGACTTCGCCCGCGTCGTTCTTGACGATGCCGGTGCAGGTGATGAAGTAGGCGTAACGCAGGCGGACTTCCTTGCCGGGCGAGAGCCGGTAGTACTGCTTGGGAGGATCTTCACGGAAGTCGTCGCGCTCGATGTAAAGGACTTTCGAGAACGGCACGGTGCGCGTGCCAAGCGACGGGTCGTCCGGGTGGTTGACGGCTTCGAGCTCTTCGCTTTGGCCCTCGGGGTAGTTTTCGATGACCACCTTAATGGGGTCGAGCACGGCCATGGCGCGGGAGGCGCGCTTGTTGAGGTCCTCGCGAAGATGGTGCTCGAGCAGGGCGAATTCGATGATGCCGTTGGTCTTCGAGACGCCGATGCTGCCGCAGAAATTGCGGATGGCTTCAGGCGTGTACCCGCGGCGGCGCATGCCGGAGAGAGTGGGCATGCGGGGATCGTTCCAGCCGGAAACGATGCCCTTTTGCACCAGCATGAGCAGCTTGCGCTTGCTGAGCATGGTGTTGGTGAGGTTTAGCCGATCGAACTCGATCTGCTGCGGATGGTGGATGCCGAGGTTCTCGACGTACCAATCGTAGAGCGGGCGATGGTCTTCGAACTCGAGGGTGCAGATGGAGTGCGTGATGCCCTCGATGGAATCGCTTTCGCCGTGGGTGTAATCGTACATCGGGTAGATGCACCACTTGTTGCCCGTGCGGTGATGTTCGGCGTGGAGGATGCGATACATGACCGGGTCGCGCATGTTGAAGTTCGGCGAGGCCATGTCGATCTTCGTGCGAAGGGTGCGGGAGCCATCGGGAAACTCACCGGCGCGCATGCGGGCGAACAGGTCGAGGTTCTCCTCGACGGAGCGATTGCGGTAGGGGCTCTCTTTGCCGGGCTCGGTGGGCGTGCCGCGGTATTCGCGGATCTGCTCAGCGGTGAGATCGCAGACGAAGGCTTTGCCGTCTTTGATGAGCTGAACGGCCCAGTCGTGGAGTTGTTCGAAATAGTCGGAGGCGTAGAAGAGACGGTCTTCCCAATCGAAGCCGAGCCAGCGGACGTCCTCGATGATGGAGTCGACGTATTCGACTTCTTCCTTGGAGGGATTGGTGTCGTCGAAGCGGAGGTTACACTGGCCGCCGAACTCCTGGGCAAGGCCGAAGTTCAAGCAGATGGACTTGGCGTGACCGATGTGGAGGTAGCCGTTGGGTTCGGGAGGAAAGCGCGTATGGACCCGGCCGCCATGCTTGCCGGCCTTAATGTCTTCGATGATGATGTCGCGGATGAAGTTCGAAGGCTTCGCGGATTCGCTCCCGTTTGGAGCTTCGATGGACATAAGTTCCAGTATAGCGAGCAGGCCAAATGCGGCGCGGCTAGAATAGGCGAATGCAAAGCGCAGCAACGACCGTGAGCGAGTATATCGAGGGGTTGCCGGAGGATCGGCGAAAGGTGGTGGAGGCGGTGCGGAAGGTGGTCCGCAAGAATCTGCCGAAGGGGATTGCCGAGCAGATGCAGTACGGGATGATCGGCTGGGTGGTGCCGCACAAGGTGTATCCGGCCGGGTATCACTGCAAACCGAGCGATCCGGTGCCGTTTGCCGCGCTGGCGTCACAGAAGAATCACCTGTCGCTGTATCTGATGACGGCCTATGAGGAAGATGGGACGGCGCAGTGGCTGAAGGATGAGTTTGCCGCGCGGGGGAAGAAGTTGGATATGGGGAAGAGCTGCGTGCGCTTCAAGAAGCTGGAGGATCTTCCCCTGGACGTGATCGGACAGGTGGTGGCGCGGATTCCGGTGGACGAGTTTTTGCGGCGATACGAAGCCGCCATTCCCAAGAAGTAACGGCTTATGGCAAGGGGCAGTTGAACATCCACTGGACGCCGAAGCGATCGCGCAGATGGCCGAAGCGAGCGCCCCAGAACATGTCCTGCAGCGGCATTTCGACGGTGCCACCGGCGGCGAATTTGGCGAAGAGGGCTTCGATCTCTTCGACGGATTCGCACTCGAGGCAGACCGAGAAGTCATTGCCGCGTTTGAAGTCGCCGGGTTTGCAGTCCGAGGCCATGACGACGGGACGGTCGTTAAGGCTGACGCAAGCGTGAAGGGTGCGGGAGGCGTCGTCCGGGAACGGCATGATGGCCGCTTCGGTACCGAGGCACTCGGCGTAGAAGGTGAAGGCTTCGCGGGTGTTGCCGTCGAAGTTGAGGTAGGCAGTGGCGTATTTCATGAGGACTCCTATTTCGAACTGACGAAGGGGACCAAGGCCCGCAGCGGGGCGTTGCGCAGATATAAGCCGGCCCAGACAAGGACACCCATCAGGATCGGCGCGAACATGGTGGGGTCGCTGACGCGGACATGCGTCGCCACGGCGCCACCGAGATAGCCGGTGACGAGGATGGCGCCCATTACGGCGGTGCGCGGAATCAGGTAGAGCGCGATGCAAATGAACTCGACGACGCCGACGGCGGGGGCGGCGGCTTCGGGAAAGCCGAGAGTGCGAAAGCTCTCCATGACGAAATCCGCCTGCCGGGCGACGTTGACACCGCTCGAGAGGAGGAAGAGGCCGGGAATGGCGCTCAGGACCCAACTCAGCCAGAAGACTTTGCGGGAGTTCATGACCGCTCCAGATTACATACCGGTTGGTATGTTTGTCAACCCTTGCGGATCGTGGGCATGCGGGCGAGACCGGTGGGTGGAGCGGACTCGCGGGTTTTGACGAAGGAGTCGTCGGTTTGTTGCCACGTGGCGGCGAGTTTGCCGGCGAGCGCGGAGTTCTGCGCGAGCAGGTTATTTTGTTCGGCGCGGTCTTTCGCGAGGTCGTAGAGGGCCCAGGGTCCTTTTTCGCCGATGGCGACGAGCTTGTGTGAGCCCTGGCGGATGGCTCGGTTCTTGTTGTGGTTGAAGTAGAGGAAGTCGCGCTCGATGGTGGTGTCGCGGGCAAGGGCGGGCTTGAGCGACCGTCCGGTAAGGGCGGGCGCCTGATTCGGAAGGGCGCCGCGCGAGGAACTGCCGCCGGCGAGATCGAGCATGGTGGGGACGAGGTCAATCAGGTGGCAGGGCGAGTGACGCAGTTTGCCGCGGTCGGCGATGCCTTGGGGCCAGTGCATGATCCAGGGCGACGAGATGCCGCCTTCGTGGACCCAGGATTTGTGGAGGCGGAAGGGTGTGTTGGCGGCGGTGGACCAGCCAGGACCGAGGCAGAGATGGGAGTACGCGGAGCCGGGAGCGGCCTTGGGGTCATGACCGTCGCCGCGGATCATCTGTTCGGCGCTGGCGCCGTTGTCGGAGATGAAGATGATGACGGTGTTGTCGTAGGCGTTCATGGCCTTCAACTGGTCGAGCACCTTGCCGATTTCCTGATCCATGCGATCGATCATGGCGGCGTGGATGGCCATCTTGGTGCGCTGGAAGTTTTTCTGCTCGGGGGTGAGCGTCTTCCAAGGCACGGCGCGAGAGACTTCGCCGGGACCGATGCGGTCGGCGAGTTCCTGAGTGGTGAGATTCCAGTCGGGCCAGATGTCGGCTTCGAGGGGGGCAAGCGAACAGTTGATCAGGCCCATCTTGCGCATTCGGGCGTAGCGCTTGGCGCGAGCCTCGTCCCAGCCTTCGCCGAACCGGTCCTTGTACTTGTCGATGTCTTCCTGCAGGGCGTGGAGCGGGAAGTGGGGTGACGTAAAGGGCAGATAGAAGAAGAAGGGATCGTTGGGATGGTCCTTCGCGTGTTCCTGGAGGAACTTGATGGCGTGGGCGCTGATGGCTTTGGTGGCGTAGAAGTTGTCGCTCATCTTGCCGCGCGGCAGGGGCTGGCCATCGATTTGACTGGCGCGGGGCATGAAGAAGCTGTCCTGATCGAGCAGGGTGTAGGAGTGATCGAAGCCAGCGCCGGCCAGGGGTTGGAACTTGATGTGCCATTTACCGGAGTGGTAATTGCGGTAGCCGAGGGGTTTGAGGTGGTGGGGCGCGTAACGGGTCCAGTCGGGAGTGTTGCCGGGGGTCATGACGTCGCCGGCGGTCTGCTGGGCGTATTGACCGGTGAGGATGCAGCCGCGGGAGGGTCCGCAGCGGGCGGTGGAATAGCCTTGGGTGAAGCGAAGGCCGTTGGCGGCCAGACGGTCGAGGTTGGGGGTATCGATGTCGCCGCCGTAGCAGCCGGCATCGGAGTAACCCATGTCGTCGGCAAGGATGATCAGGAAGTTCGGCTTGCGAGAGCCTTGAGCGGCGCTGAGCGCGGCGGGAGCGAGGGATAGAAAGTCGCGACGGTTCATGAATTCTCCGAGGTTAGAACATCAACTTGAGAGCGAATTGGACGCGGCGCGGCTGACGGGCGCTGCTGATGAGGCCGATGAGCGGCGAGCCGGTGTTGCCGTTGGGATTGCCGAATTGGGCGTGGTTAAAGGCGTTAAACATTTCGGCACGGAATTGTAGTTTCATCTGTTCGGTGATGGGCACGCGGAAGTGCTTCTGGATGCCGACATCCCAGTTTTGCAGGCCGGGTCCGTGGAGCGGCGCGCGAGCGCTGTTGCCGAAGAAGCCGGTGGCGGGAGTGGCGAAGCAGGAAGTGTTGAAGTAGAGGCCGCCGTTGTTGCGGAGGTTATCGGCGCGGCTGGCGTCGGTACCGTCGCAGGAGCGGTTGGAGAGATGCGAGATGAAGGCGCTACCGGTGGTAGCGGGCGACGTGATGTCGAAGGGCACGCCGGTCTGGAAGATGGAGATGGCCGTGAGCGTCCAGCCGCCGGCGAGGATGTCCGCAGCCGTGGGAAGACTGCTGCCGAAGGAGCGGCCTTTGCCGAAGGGGACGTCATAGATGCCACTGACGACGGCGCGGTGGCGGACGTCGAAGGAGGCGTAGCCTTTGTCGCAACGGCGGCATTGGGTGATCTGCGCGTTGGTGGAAGCGCTACCTTCCCAGGAGTCGTTGAGGGCTTTGGCCCAGGTGTACTCGACGTTCAGGTTGAGGCCGGAGACGAGGCGCATCTGGAACTTCGTGAGTAAGGCGTTGTAACTGGAGTTACCGTTGAAGTCCGCGCGGAGGAGGCTGGTGTAGTTGAGATAGGGGCGCGTGGCGGGGTCGCAGCGAAGGCCGACGGTGAGGCGGCATTGGTCAAAGTCGTAGCGGTTTTGGAGAGCGTGGCTGGAGGCGCCGAGGTAGGCGAGTTCGACCAGGGCTTTGTCGTTCAGCGAGTGCTGAACCGAGAAGTTCCACTGCTGCATGTAGGGGTCGCGGCCTTTGGGGTTGACGATGAAGGGCGCGACGTTGCGGAGGTTGGCGGCGTAGTTTTCGTTGAGGGGCGATTGGGGCTGCGGCGGAAAGATGTTCTGGCCGAGGACCCAGTTGGGCGTGGGGTTGGTGAGGTCGGTGACAAGGTCGACGGAGTCGTTAAAGGGCGGCCCGACCATGGCGAATTGGAGTTCGATGAGGCGGGTGTCGCTGTAATAGAGGCCGGCGCCGCCGCGGAAGACGGTGCGCGGGAGGAAGCGAGGCTGCCAGGCGAAGCCGAAGCGCGGCGTCCAGTTGTTGGTGTCGCGGCTGACGACGCGAGGATCGACTTGGCCGAGCGCGGCGAAGCGCAGGAGTCCGGTGGCTTCATCGAAGCCGTGAGGGATCTGGCGGGCGAAGCCTTGCGGGTTCGGAACCTGAGCGTAGAAGTAGGAGATGCCGTAGTTGAGCGTGAGATCACGGGTGACTTTCCAGGTGTCCTGGAAGTAAGGCATCACTTGGCCGAAGCGGTAGGGGAGCATGGGGAGACCACGCACGGAGCCGTTAGTGGCGTCGCCGAGGAGGAAGTCCGCGAAAGAATTGCCGGTGTTGCGATTGGGGGAGAGGCGGCCTTGCGCGTCGCGCTGGAGTTGGGTGGTGAAGGTCCGCTGGAACCCGACGGTGCCAACGGCGCCGGCGTTGGCGTTTTGCTGCCAGGTGCGGCGATAACGGATGCTGGCGCCGAATTGGAAGTTGTGGCGGCCGCGATTCCAGCTCATGCTGTCGTCCATCTGGTAGTTGTTGTCGAGGTTGCCGAGGTCGCCGCTGGCGCGGCCGAAGCCACCATACTCCTGGAAACTGACGCCTAAGACGCCGCGCGGGTCGAGCGTGTTGCGGATGGCGTCGTTCAGGACAGGACCGAGTTGGCGGCCTTCGTTGCTGAAGAGGGCGATGTTGCGCGAGAAGCCGGCGCGCCAGGTGTTGACGAGAGAGGGCGAGAGGGTCCAGGTGTGCTGGGCCATCGCAAGTTGGGATTGGTTCGGGTAGAAGGCACCGGCGTAAGGCATCAGCGCGCCTTGCACGGCGGGCGAATCCTGCGAGACCCAATGGCCGAAGAGCGACTGACGCGTGTTGATGGCGTAATCGACGCGGATGCCGTACTGGTCATCGTCGAGCGTGTTGCGGGGGTTGCCTTCGAGATTGCGAGGACGCACAGCAACACTGGAGCCGGGCAGATAGTACTGCAGCAGACGTTTGGAGACGGCGTTGATGCGGTTGTCGGGAATGGTCTGGTTGGGGAACGGCGTGCGGAGGCCGGTGGTGGCGTTGTAGGTGGCTGGGTCGTAGATAATCTCGGGGACTTCCTGGAAGTTGCCGGCAAACATGGCGCGCGTGGGGACATACGCGCCGGCGCTAAAGGCGGTGATTTCGCGGAGACCTTCGAAGTTGCCGAAGAACCAGAGGCGGTCTTTCTTGAGGGCGCCGCCGACAGCAAAGCCGTACTGGTTGCGCTTGAGGTCTTCGGGCGTGGCGGCGAAGTAGTTGCGGGCATCGAAGGCTTTGTTGCGGACAAACCAGAAGGCTTGGCCATGGAGTTGGTTGGTGCCGCCCTTGGTGGTGACATTGACGAGGCCGGGGTTGGGGCCCTGATCGGGCATGAAGAAGCTTTGCTGAATCTTGAACTGGTCGACCGCGGCGACGGAGAGGCCAAGGGAGAGTTCGCCGAGACGGCCGCCGCGAACGGCGATGCCGTTGATGATGTAGCCGGTGGCGCCGCCCATGTTGCCGGCGACAATCACCTGACGGCCGGCATGTCCGGTTTGGCCAGCGACGTCGGCACGGCCCGTAGCGTCATTGGCGCCGGCGGAGAGGAGAGCAAGTTGCAGAAAGTTGCGGCCGTTGAGCGGGAGGGCGTCGACGCGGGCGGAGTCGACGACGGTGCCGATGGTGTTTGACTCGGTTTCGACAACGATGCCGCGTTCGCCGCTGACGGTCATGACGGTGTTGACCTGGCCCACCTGCAAGGGCGCGTCGATGGTGGCCAGTTGGCCGACTTCGACGACGAATTGGGTGCGCTCGAACGTGTTGAAGCCGTCCTTGGTGACGCGCAGAGTGTAGGTGCCGGCGGGAATGGTGGGAAAGACGTAGCGGCCGGCGTCGTTGGATTGGGTTTCGCGGACTTGGCCGCGGGCGGTGTCGGTGAGCGAAATTGCGGCGCCGATGATGGGCGAACCGCTGGTGTCGGTGACCGTGCCGTTGAGCGCGGCGTTGCCCAGGGTGGTTTGGGAGAAGAGGGGGAGTGCGAGAGCGACGAGGCTGACAAGAAATCGCATCCCAGTCACGGTATCAGACTCGGAGGGCGAAGTGCTTCGCTGATTGGTGGGCGAGCGTCGCGCTCGCCCACCAATCAGGCGTTTTAGAACTGAGCTTTCAGGACGAGCAGCAGGTTCGGGTTCGAAGTGCCGACGTCCGAGAAGCTGCCCCGGGTGGCGGTGCCGATGCGGGCGAAGGCGCCGAGGGCGTTCGTATTGAACGAATTGTTCGGCGTGGAGAACTGCGGCTGCTTGATCGGGAAGTTATTCGCGTCGAGCCGGAGTTGCACGCGGAAACGTTCCTTGATGTCCCACCACTTGGCGAGCGAGAGCTGCGTCCAGTTGAGGCCGGGAGCTTCAAAGGTGTTGCGTCCCAGGTTCCCCGGAGTGAAGGCGGGCGGGTAAGCGAAGGAGCTCGCGTTCAGGTACGGGTTCTGCAGGTTGGTGGGGAAACGCGTGGGGCCGAGTTCCCAGTTCGCGACCTGGGCCTGCTCGTTGGTGGTGACGATGTTGGGCCGCGATTCGCCAGCGAGGTAGCGATTCGGGCTGCCGGCGAAGGCGACGGTGAAGGGCGGGCCGGACTGCAACGTCTGGGTCCAGGTGAGTTCCCAGCCGCCGATCACCTGATTGGTGAAACCGCGGCTGTTGAGCCACTTGCGACCCGTGCCGAAGGGCAACTGGTAAGTCATGACGTTGACGAAGCGATGGCGGATGTCGTAGCTGGCGCGGCCCTTCTCCAGACGGCGGTTGTAGAAGGTGATGCCGTTGTCGCCGCCTTCACCTTCCGTTTCGGTGATCGTCTTTTGCAGGGTGTAGAAGGCATTGAAGGCGAGCCCAGCCTGATAGCGCTTTTCGACGCGGACCGTACCCGAATGATACGAGTTGTGGCCGTAGTTCGAGAAGTGCTGAATGGAGCCGAATTGGGTGTACGGCTTATAGTTCTGCTGGTTCTGGAAGATGGTGTTCAGCGTGTTGACGTCGCTCGAGACGTTGAGCGGGATGGCATTGATGTCCCAGTTGTTGGCCAGGCCGACGCCGGATTGGCCCTGATACTGTCCTTCCACGAGCCAGTTACGGGCGAACTCATACTGGAGGCCGCCGGACCAGCTCATGACGTAGGGCATGCGCATGTTGGGGTCGTACCAACTGGCCGAGCGCGTGGAGTAGTTGGTGCCGACGAAGGGCACGGAACCGTCGGGCTGCTTGACGAAGTTGATGGTGGGCGGGCCGTCGGAGAGTTTGAAGACGTGGCGGGGGTCGCCGACAGGGGCGGCCACGGTGGCGGTCGCCAGGTACTCGTTGAACATGATGCTGGTGGCCTGGGCAAAGATGTCCTGGTGGATCATGCCGAAGGAGGCACGGAAGACCATCTTGGGGCGGAAGTTGTAGGCGAGGCCGACGCGCGGGGCGAAGTTGTTGAGGTCGCGCTTGGCGAGAGGGCTGTTGGGGTGGGTGATGGCACCCATGAGGCCGCTGATCGGGTCGCGGACGGTGGGGTCAAACTGCGCCTGCTGACCGTACTTGGTCTTGAAGGGCGACTCGTAGCTCCAGCGCAAGCCGAGGTTGAGCGTGAGGTTGCGGAGCGGCTTCCAGTCGTCCTGGAAGTAAGCCTGGTGCGACCACCAGCGAGGCAGCCAGGAGCCGAAGTCCTGGGTGAAGGTGGCGCTGGTGACGGTGCCCAGCAGGAAAGACGCGAGCGTCTGGCCGGTGTTGGGAACGAAGGGGGCATTGGTGCCGCCAAAGTTGTAAGTGCCGCCGGGGAGCGCTTGTGACGTGGCGTTGTAGCGCGTGCGGAGGAGTTCGTAGCCCATCTTCATGGTGTGCTTGCCGGAGATCTTGGAGAGGTTGTTCTGGAACATGAAGTCCTCGCCGATGTTCTGGAAGCTGGGCAGCGCGGCCATGGTGTAGCCGATGTTGAAGAACGGGAAAGTTTCACCGGAGACGTTCGGAATGCCAAGTTGCTTCGCCCAGTCGCCACCCTTGGTGAAGGCGGTTTCGTAGCGGGCGCGACGGTTGAAGCCGGCGCGGAACTCATTGCTCATCGTGGGGCTCAGGATGAGCATGTCCGAGAAGGCGAGGTTGACGTGGTCAACCGGGGCGGGCTGACGGTTCGGGTCAAGCTCGATCCAGGCGAACTGTTCCTGGCGGTCGCCTTTGTCGGCGCGGTGGCGGGCTTGAGAGTAGCGGCCGAAGATCTTGTGGTTGGAGGTGAACTGATGATCGATCTTGGCGTCCCAGCGGGTGCGCTTGATCTTCTTGATGTTGTTCACGACCTGGTTTTCGATGGGACCGGTGGCAGTGGCCACGCCGGGCTGGTTGGGCGCGGAGAAGGGCTTCCGGTCAATGAACTTTTGGACGGCGGGGTCGATCAGGCTTTTGGGAATGACGTTGCCGGGGAACGGGTCGCGTTCGAAGCTGGTGCCGACGGCCCGCGTGGTGTAGGGGTTGTAGATCGGCAGGGGCGCGGGCGAGCGCTGTCCGCCGAAGGAAAAGTCGCCGCCCCACATCTCAGGAGTGGGGACCGTGTTGCGGATGCCGGAGGTGCCGGCGTTCTCGAGGTGGCGTTCCCAGCCGGCGAGCCAGAAGGTCTTGTTGCGGCCGTTGTAGATTTTGGGGATCACGACGGGGCCGGTGAACAGGAACGAGGTCTCGTGATAGGAGAAGGGGTTGGTGCGCGCGGGCTGCTCGAGATAGGTGCGATGGATCATCGCCTTGTTGATGTAGCGGTCCTCGCCAGAGCCGTGGAACTCGTTGCCGCCCGACTTGAAGACGACCGACATCAGGCCGCCGGCGGAGTGGCCAAACTCGGCGGGGGTACCGGTGGTGTAGACCTTCACTTCCTGGAAGGCGTCCTGGGTGGTGGAGATCTGTTCGTTGGTGCCGCCGACGATGCCGATGCCGGGCTCCTTGCCGTTGACGCCGTCCATCGTGTAGCCCATCGCACCGGGGCGCTGGCCGAGAATGTGGAAGCCGTTAATGGCACTGGCGCCGGGGTAGTAGAACAGGGCGCGGATCGCGCGTTTTTGCGGGACAGGAATCTTGAGAAGGACGTCCCCCGAGAGAACCTGGCCGGACGCAGACGTTTCTGTTTCGAGCAGAGCAGCGGCGCTATCCACCTGAACACTTTCGGTGACGGCGCCGACTTCGAGGGCGACATCCAGGCGAGGAGTTTCGCCGGTTCGCAGTTGGATGCCTTCACGGACGTGCCGTTTGAAGCCCGTGGCTTCGACAGTAAGCCGGTAATTTCCCGGGGCCAGGTACGGCACGTTATAGGTGCCTTCGGCGGTGGTGATCGTCTCCGAAACGAACGACGTTTCGATGTTGACGACGGTCACTTTGGCGCCGGGAATGATGGAACCTGAGCTATCGGCGACGCGACCCACCATGGTGGCGGTGCCGGCGGCTTGGCCCCATAACAGGGCGGTCGAGAGAATCGCAATGAGCGGGAGTCGGAACATGGATACCCCTTAGAGAGACAGTGGTGGGGCATAACCTATCACAGCCAAGTGACAGAAACAAGGAGGGAAATAACTTTCCTTCATGTATTCGTTTGCATGTTTAACTATAGCTAAGTATTATGTGAACACCATGATTATCGACCAAATCGTAATGGCGCTCCTGACGGGGCTGGCGGTGGTGGGTGGATATCATCGATGGCGGTCCACCACGGGGAACGGCTGGACCGGGCCCAGGAAGGTTGGGGGCTTCTGATCGGGATCCGCCTAGCGGGGTTAACGCTATTCGGGGCCATCGCTGCCTGGGTGTGGGAGCCCCGTTGGTTCGGCGGGTGGAGGCTTCACGTCCCGGAGGTGGTGGCGTGGGGCGGCGTGGCTTTACTCGCGGGATCGGTGCTTTGGTTGGGATGGATGTTCGGAGCGTTAGGCCGCAACCTGACCGATACGGTGGTTACCCGGCAAGCGGCGACGCTGGTGCGGACGGGGCCGTACGCGTGGGTCCGAAACCCGATGTACATCGGCTTGCTGGGGTTGGCGGTCGGGTTGGGGCTCGCCACGCAGGTTTGGTTGTTCCCGCTCGGCGGAGTGCTGGTCTTTACGCTGCTGGCGATCCGGACGCGGACGGAAGAGCAGTTTCTGTTGGCGCGTTTCCCAGACGACTACGGCCAATACATGCGTGAGGTGAACAGGTTCATCCCGCGGCCGCGATGACTTCGATCTCGATGAGCGCGTCGCGATCGAGCCGGCTGACTTCGACGGTGGTTTTGGCCGGGCGATGCGGAAAGCGCACGGCGTAGATCTCGTTCATGGCCGGGAGTTGGGTAAAGTCCGTGAGGAAGATATTCACCTTGGCGACGCGGCTGAGCGAGGAGCCGGCGGCAGCGAGGATCGCTTCCAGGTTGTCGATGGCGCGCGCGGTCTGTTCGCGGATGCCTCCGGGAACCAAGCCGAGTTGGCCGGAGACGAAGATGAGGTCGCCGAGGCGCACGGCCTGCGAGTAAGTGCCGTTATTCGGGGGAAGCGAGGGGACTTCGATCGCGTGCATCGAGGGGCATCTTAACATCCGTGGGCTGGTTGCACTTCGTACACGGGGTATGACCCTGGAAGCGAAAGCACAAGAGTTTATTGACGCCGCGGCAGCCGAGGGTGGCCCGCCGATCTACACGCTGACCCCGGATGAGGCGCGGCAGGTGCTGGAGAAGGCCCAGGCGGATGTCACCGATGCGTTTCCAGCCGACGTGCGTGACCTCAGCCTCCCGGCCGGACCCGCGGGTCGGGTGGACGTGCGGATCGTGAAGCCCACAGGCTCGCTGACGAATCTGCCAGTGATCGTCTACTTCCATGGCGGGGGCTGGATTCTGGGGAGCGCGCGGACGCACGACCGGCTGGTGCGCGAACTGGCGGTGAGCACGAACGCGGCGGTAGTGTTTGTGAAGTACACGCCCTCACCGGAGGCGCGCTATCCGATACCGCTCGAAGAGTGCTACGCGGCGACGGCGTACGTCGCCGAGCATGGCGACGAGTTGGGCGTGGACGGGAGTCAGTTGGTGGTGGCGGGCGACAGCGTCGGCGGGAATATGGCCGCCGTGGTGGCGATGCTGGCCAAGGAACGGGGCGGCCCGACGATCGCGTTTCAGTTGCTGTTTTACCCGGTGACTGACGCGGCGATGAACACGGCGTCCTACGCGCAGTTCGCCGACGGTCCGTGGCTCACCAAGCCGGCGATGGAGTGGTTCTGGAAGGCGTATGCCCCGGACGTGGAGAGCCGGCTGAATGTGACGGCCTCGCCGTTGCGGGCATCCGCTGAGCAACTCACCGGACTGCCTCCCGCGCTGATCATCACGGCCGAGAACGACGTGCTACGCGACGAAGGCGAAGCCTATGCGGCGAAGCTGATTGAAGCAGGAGTGACGGTGACGGCCATTCGCTTCCTCGGCACGATCCATGACTTCGTGATGCTGAACAACCTGGCGGAATCAAACGCCGCACGCGGAGCCATGGATCTGGCGGTGGAGAAGCTGACGGCCGTGTTTGCTTAAGCGGACTGCGCGAGCCGGAGGTCGTCTTCGATCTCGTAGACTTTGTCTTCGAGGTTCTTCGTCGGTGCTCCGGCCGCCTTGGCGGCTTCAAGCTTGGTCTTCGCGCTATCGAGCTTCTTGGTGAGCGCGGCGATCTTGGGGTCCACCTTCACGGCAGGGACGGCGGCCTTTGGGGCGGCTCCGGCGGCATTTTTCGCGGGCGCCTTGCCCTTGGTGGCAGGGCGCTTAGCGCCGGCTTTGTAGCGGAAGGCGGTGATGGCCGGAGGCGGCGTGAGGGCCTTGCCGAAGTCAGACTTGTATTCTTCGGCAAGGTGCGCAGCTTCGGTCAGCAGTTCGCGAAAGCGTTGTTCAATCGCCTGCTTCGCGTTGGCGCGCAGGTCCTGGCCTTGCTGCTTCCAGCGCAGGTATTCGTTAATCGGGTCACTCATCGAACTTCATCCTACCAATGCGGGAACCACTTGGCCGTGGACGTCCGGCAAGGTGACGTCGCGTCCGCCAAAGCGGTACGTGAGCTTAGTGTGATCGAGGCCGAGGAGATGGAGGACCGTCGCGTGGAGGTCGTGCACCGTGGTGACGTTCTCCACGGCGTGGTTGCCGAGTTCGTCGGTGTTGCCGTAGATGAGCCCGGCCTTCGAGCCGCCACCGGCCATCCAGATGGTGAAACCGAAGGGATGATGGTCGCGCCCATCGCCGTTGCCGGTATCCGGCGTGCGGCCGAACTCGCCGGCCCAAAGGACGAGGGTGTCCTTGAGGAGTCCGCGAGACTTGAGGTCTTTGATGAGCGCGGTGACGGCTTGGTCAGTGACGTTGGCGTTCGTTTCGTGACCTTCGCGAAGCTTGTCGTGCTGGTCCCAGGTGCCGTTGTTGCCGCCGTAGAGATTGGGCGGCGTAATCTCGACGAAGCGGACGCCGGCTTCCACCAGCCGCCGCGCGCGCAGGCATTGCAGGCCATAGGCTTTCTTGTGCGGGTTCTGGGCATCGAGGCCGTAGAGCTTCTTCGTCGCTTCCGACTCCTGGTCCAGGTTCAGGACGTCCGGCGCGAGCGACTGCATGCGGTACGCCATTTCGAAGTTCGCGATGGCCGCTTCCACGGCGCCGTCATCGGCCGTGGCGCGCAGGAAGGCGCTGTCCTGACTGCGGAGGGCGGCCATTTTGGCACTTTGTAAGTCCGCCGGGCCGGCGGGGACGATGTTGTCGACGGGCGTGCCGGCAGCGCGCACGGGCATCGCCTGATGAGTGGCCGGCAGGAAGCCGTTCGAGAAGTTTTCCAGGCCGCCCGGCGGGTTATCGCCGTGGTTCAGGAGTAAGTAGCCGGGTAAGTTTTTATTCTCGCTGCCTAAGCCGTAATTCACCCAGGAGCCGAGCGACGGGAAGCCGCCGAAGTTACGTCCGGTATGCAGAAACACGTTGGCGCGGGCGTGGAGCGGGAACTCGCTCTTCATCGAACGAACGACGCAGAGTTCGTCAGCGACCTGCGCGATGTGGGGGAAGATCTCGCTGACCGGCAAGCCAGAGTGGCCGTACTGTTTGAACGCCCACGGCGACTTAAGCCACTTGCGCTTGGGGCCCGCGACATAGCTTTCGAGCACGGCTTGCTTGCCGTCCAGTTCGGCGAGCTTGGGCTTGGGATCAAAGCTATCCATGTGTGAGACGCCGCCGGGCATAAAGCAGAAGATGACATTCTTCGCCTTCGCGGGATGGTGCGCGGCGGCTTGGGCGATGGACTGAAAGGCCAGATAGCCGAAGCCGTTGCTGGCGGTGCGGAGTAATTGACGGCGGCTGAGGTTCATCGCAGGTACAGAAACTCCTTGACGTTGAAGAGGGTGTGGGCGACGTCCGTCCAGACGGGCTCGCTGGTGAGTAAGTCCGTGGCTTGGTGACGCCGCGCAAAGTCGTTGGTGAGGGAACGCCATTGAGCGAGCTCTTCGGCGGTGGCCGGACGGCCCAGAGCTTGCTGGAACATGCTGGCAAGGCGGGCATCGAGCGCGTCGTCGCGACGGACGATGAGGCGCTTGGCCCAGACGTGAGCCTGATCGAGCACAAAGGGGTCGTTGAGCATGGCGAGCGCCTGCGGCGGGACGTTGGTAACGTCGCGGTTGCCGCGGGTCTGGAGCGGGCTGGGGAAGTCGAAGATCTCAAGGAAGCGCGGGCCTTCCATGCGGGTGATCTTGACATAGATGCTGCGGCGGCCATCACCGTCGAGGGGACCTTGGAAGAGGCGGCGGTGCTGCTGGGGTTCGCCGCGGTGGGGCTGAATGCTGGGTCCGTAGAGCCGGTCGTCGAGGCGGCCGGAGACGGCGAGAAGAGTATCGCGAACGGCTTCGGCTTCCAGACGGCGGACGGGATAATGCGCCAGCAGGGTGTTGAGCGGGTCCTTGGCGCGAGTGGCGGCGTCAACCGCGCTCGATTGCTGGAAGGCCTCGGAGGTGAGCAAGAGGCGCAGTAACTTCTTGGTGGACCAACCCTGGCGCATATACTCAGCCGCTAAGTAGTCGAGTAATTCCGGGTGTGAGGGCGCGGCGCCGTTATGGCCGAAGTCATCGGTGCTGGCGACGATGCCGCGTCCAAAGGCGTGATGCCAAAGGCGGTTCACCATCAGGCGCGCGGTGAGCGGATTATCCGGGCTGGCCATCGCCTCGGCGAGTTCGCGGCGGCCACTGCCTTGCGGACCGACGGGCTTGAGCTTCGAGGGCATCAGCGTGAGGAAATGACGCGGAGCAATCGGACCAGGGTTGAGAGCGGAGCCCGCCAGGAAGATGGGATGGTCCTTACCGGGGTCGAAGTCGCCCATGCCGGCGACCACGGTGGGCGTGGTGAAGGCGCTTTCCGCGGCACGATACTGATCCGTAAGTTCGCGCAAGTGAGGCGTGAGATTGCGCGAGTTGATGAGGATGCCAGACTGGAGCAGCCAATCGAGCCAAGTGACTTGCTCGGGAGTCGGTTGGCCGTCGCGCCAGGCGCGCAGAGCGTTGGTGACGAGGGTCTGGAAGCGGTCGGCCGTGGGGTCAGCGACGAGGTCCGCGAGGTGGTTCAGCGGAGCCTTAGGGGCGACATCTTCATCGTGATAGACGACGCGGGTGATGCCGAAGTAAGAGCGCGGACTGTCGTCGACGGCGACCTTGAGACGGCCCGGACGCTCAGGCAGGCGCGGGTTATCCGACTTGGTATTGAGCTCGAGATAGACGGGGAACTTCTGAGCAAGGTTGGTGGAGACTTTCTCCCAGCGGAGGTCCTGATGATCGAGTAACTCGTGACCTTCGCCGATGACGCAGTTATCGACAATGACCCGGCGGGCGGCGAACTTACCGCCTTGGAGTAAGAGGCTGACGTACTTCTTATTGGAAGGCAGGAGCGGCGAACGGAGCGAGCCGTTCAAACGGTCCGTGAGGCGGTTGGTGAACAGGCCGGCCTGGAAGATGGTGCCGATGGCATCGCTGCCTTCGGTGGCGAGAGAGAAGTCGCCGGCGGAGGCGGGCCCGGCTTGCAGGCCGAGTCCTTCGACGGCCCAGCCGGCGGGGAGACCTTGGGTGAAGTCAGCGGCGGTGACGAACTTCTCGCGGTTGAAGGTCTCGCGCGCGGCGGTCTCTTGGGTGTACGTGTCGCGAGAATTGGCAAAGACGGCGAGGGGATCGGCGAGGTCGACCTTGTCGCGGTCGAGTAACTGGCGCCAACGCTGGATGCGGACGGGGTCGAGCTGCGCGGCAAGCTGAGCGGCGGCGCGTTCGTCTTTCTTCGCGGCGAGAGCCGCTTTCAATTCGGCGCCGACGCTGGCCGTCGTGCTGAGCCAGGCGGTGGCAAGTTCGCGGCGTATGTCCGCCTTGAGGGCGACGATGCGGTCGGCCGCGGGGACCTTAGTCTCGAGCGTGCGCGCGACCGGCCGCGAACTATTCAGAATGCCGTAGAGGGCGTAGTAGTCTTCGGTGGGGATCGGGTCGATCTTATGATCGTGGCAGCGGGCGCAAGAAACGGTGACGCCCTGGAAGGCTTTCGTCAGAGTATCGATCTGGTTGTCGACGACGTCGGTGCGAAGCTCGCGGAACTGGTCGCAGTTATCGTGACCCATCTCGCCGAGACGATAGAAGGCGGTCGCCAGCATCGACTCGTTGCGGCCATCGACCACGCGGGGCGCGGGCAGCAAGTCACCGGCAACATGCTCACGCACAAATTGGTTGTAGGGGACGTCAAGGTTGAAAGCGCGAATCAGGTAGTCGCGATAGCGCCAGGCACCCTGAATCTCATAGTTCCACTCGTAGCCGTAAGTTTCGGCGTAACGGACGACGTCCATCCAGTGACGGGCCCAACGCTCGCCGTAACGGGGCGAGGCGAGTAACTCATCGACAAATGCCTCGTACGACTGCTGGCCGTTGACGAAGCGTTCCAACTGCTCTGGCTGGGGCGGCAGCCCGGTGATGACGTACGCGGCGCGGCGCGCGAGAATGCGCTTCTCCGCCGGCTTCGCACGCATGAGACCAGCGGAGGTGCGCTTCTGATCGAGGAAACGGTCAACCGCATTCGCCGCCTTGCCGGGGGGCGGGGTCACCGCGCGAACCGGTTGATAGGACCAATGCGCTTTCAGTAGCTTTTCGTAGAACCCGGCTTTGGCGGGCTTGCCGCCAGCGACGGCAGCGGGCCACACTAAACCGGAGCGAACCCAGGCTTCGAGGGCGGCAATCTCCGCCTCGGGCAGCTTGCCGCCCATGGGCATCTTGGTCGTGCCCTGATGCTTGACGACCTTGATCAGGAGGCTGGTATCCGGCTGGCCGGGGACGGCCGCAGGACCGTTGAGGCCGCCCTTGAGGATGGCTTCTCGCGAGTCCAGACGTAGCGCCGCAAACTGTTTCTCAGCGCCGTGGCAGGACTGGCACTTGGCGGCCAGCACCGGTCTTACCTTGCGCTCAAAAAATTCCAGATCCTCCGCCGCGGGGGCCAAGCCAGCGACGACGGTGAGCAATGCCAGTATCCGCATCCTCCCCTATGATGCCACCAAGCGGCGCGGCATCAATCCGGGCGGCGTGGTTCGTGGAGATGATGCTCCACTCCGAGTTGGGGCTCCGTGCCGGTGAACCAGCCTTTGACCAGCTCGTAAAGGATTACAGGCTTAGGCTTGTTGACCTCAAGGAACTCGGCGGCATGAATCTGAACGCCGATCAGCACAAGGCGCGGATCGTCCGAAGTACCGTCGCGGGCGTCGCCGCGATCGGGGAACCAGATCTTCCAGTCCGGAGCGTAGAGCTCGCGAATCTTCTGCCGGTCCGTCGTGACGACGGCGGTACCGGAGACGGAGATCCATTCCATGGTGCTGTTTTTGAAGTACGTAAGGTTGATGTGCTTGTCGAAGGCGAGGTCCGCCAACTTGGCGGTGCCGGCAGCGGTGACGAACCAGAGATCCGCCCCGTCGGCGCGTTTCTGCGTGGCCATGGCCCGCGAGCGCAGATGACCATCCGCGCGGCGGGTGGTCATCATGGCGACTTCGATTTTCTCGATCAACTGATAGAAGATATCCAGTTCGGAGTTCATGGCATCCTGCTAAGCGTGAACTGATTTGAGCGTCTCGTGGAGGCTGGCAATGCGGCCCAGCGCCGTCTGCAGATGCTGGAGCTGGTGCTCGACCAGACCGCGGGCCGAGCCCAAATCTTCCGAAAGTGCACTTTGGAAGGCAGAAACTGCCGACTCGTCGCCGCGCTGGCATTCTTCCAGGATGGCCAAATCTTCGCGCGTGCTGATGGCTGCTTTGAGATTGATCCAGCCGCGATGAAGGTCGCCGGCCACGGTGCCGGTCTTTTCGGGAGTTTCGCCGAGTTGTTGGACGATTTGTTGGAGTTGGGCCGCGAAATCGGCCCTTTCGGCGCCCAATTTCTGCAGAAGCGTCTTGAGTTCAGGACGCTGAGCGTCGTTGGCGGCCGTCGTGTAGCCGAGGTGACCGTCGTTGAGGGTCTCGATCAATCCGTTAAGGGTGCTGGTAAGAGTGGACATGCCATTCTCAGAAGCAGCTTGACGGCCAACAAAGTGCCTGGTTGAGCGAGCCCAACATTCGCGGACCGCTCTTTAGCGAGGCTGAAGCGAGTTCCTAGACCGCCGACAGAGTCTTGCGATAGAGGCTCTGGCCGTTTAGGTCGCGCAGGTCGACGCTGAGCGTCCGATTGCCGCCGTCGACGTTAATCTCGCCGAAGAACTGATAGCCATCGGCGGGGCCGCAACTGGCCATGCCTTTGGGCGGGTAACGGTTAAAGTCGACACGGGGGCGAAAAGTGGCGTCGAGTTCGCCGGGTCCGAACGAGCCAGCGTTCAACGGTCCGGCCACGAATTCCCAGAAGGGGTCGCCCATCGGCGGCGTGTATTCGTGGGCCGCGCAGTAATGGACGTCGGCGGTGATCCAGATCGTATTGCGGATGCCGTGCTGCTTCATGAAGGAGAGCAGATCCGCGATTTCGAGTTCCCTGCCCTTCGGCGGACCGCCGTCGCCGTTGGCGACCGCTTCCCAACGGCCGGGGCCGTCGCCCACGTTCAAGCCCAGTGGCATATCCGAAGCAATGATCTTGAACAAGGCTTTCGATTGGCGCAGGCCGTTCTTGAGCCAGGCGCGCTGGGCTTCACCGAGATAAGTGGTGTCGGCGGACTCAACGGTCTGCAGGTTCGCAGTGTTCGGTCCACGGTAGCTGCGCATGTCGATCAGGAAGACGTCGACCAGCGGTCCGTAGGAGATCTGGCGATAGATGCGGCCGGCGTCATCGCGCTGGAAGCGGATGGGGCTGTAATCGAGAAAGGCGCGCTTGCCGCGTTCGGTGAGCAGGCGGACGTTCTTCTCGCGATAGGCCGGGTTGTCGCGGATGTCCTTTGACGGCGACCAGTTGTTCATCACCTCGTGGTCGTCCCATTGCCAGAGTTGGGGAATTTCGGCATTAAAGCGGCGAAGGTTCCGGTCGAGCAGGTTGTAGCGATAGGCGCCGCGGAACTCGTCGAGCGTCTCGGCGACCTTGCTCTTCTCTTCAGTGACGACGTTCTTCCAGAGGGTGCCGTTCTTCAGCTTCATCTCGCGCGGCACCGGGCCATCGGCGTAGATGGTGTCGCCCGAGTGAATGAAGACGTCCGGCTGAAGTTGGCGCATGGACTCGTAGATCTTCATGCCGCCGAACTCTTCGTTGATGCCCCAACCCTGGCCGACCGTGTCACCGCCCCAGGTGAGGCGGAGCTGATTGGGCCGGGCGGGAGGCGTTCGAAAGCGTCCCGTGACGGGCTGGCTGTTGTTGACCTGGACGTTGAGCAGAATCGTCTGGCCGGCGGGCAGATTGGCGAGGTCGAGACGGCCGGTGAAGTCGGTTTCGGCGGTGAGAATGGGGCCCTTGACGCGATGGACGACGCCGCGCTCGGAGGTGCGCCATTCGACGTTCATCTGCCCGGGCGCTGAAGACCGCGTCCAGACGAGGGCGCGGCCGGCTTGGACGTCACCAATCTGGATGCCTTGCGCGAGTTGAGGACGGTCCTGGCCAAGAAGGAGAGTGGGAGCGCCGAACAGCAGTTCGCGGCGTTTCATTCGGGGCTCCAGGCGAGGCCCACCAGCTTGACGGTGATGGCCGTCTTCTTCGCCTTCAGGTCGAGCTTTTCCAGCTCTTCGGCGGAGCCCGCGGGGATCTGGTCGATCTCGGCCTGCACCTGAGCTTCGAGCTCTTTAATGTGCTCCTGGACGGCGGCGACGGTTTCGCCCGCGCGGTCGACGTCGCTCGACTCCTTGCGGACTTTGCTCAGTGAACCGACCGCTTTGCCGGCCGCGCTGATCGCTTTTTCGGTGGTGCTTTTGCGTCCGCCACCGAACAGCGCGCCGAGAACGCTGGAGCCAATGCTGACGGCGGCTCCGAGCCATTGTCCTTGCGACTGTTCCTTCTCGCGAGCTTCGGCCTGCTGGGCGCGCAGCAGACGGTCATTGAGGCTGTTGAGCTTCGTCGCGTAGCGCTGACGGATCGCCTCGATCTGGGCGTCGCGAGCTTCGCGTTGGGATTGCGCAATGCGGATGCGAAACTTGGCTTCGGCTTCGCCGGGCTCGGAGACGTCGCCGGAAACGGGGCTGCGATAGAGGGTCAGCGTCTCGCAGCCGAAGACGTAATTGACGAAGTCCTTTTGCCACTTGGGGTAGTTCTTGGCGACCCCGGCCGCGGGGGCGAGTTCGGCGAAGGTGCCGGCTTCGGCAGGCGTCTTTTCGAGGTCTTCGGGAGCCACGTCGACCGCGTAGGCCTTCTCCCAATTGACAGGCAGCGCGCCGTCTTCGATGGGCACCAGATAGCTGACTTCGCGGAGGTAGTCGCTGTCGAGAGTTTTGTCGCTGAAGCGCACGCTGGCAGCGGCAAACAAGCGTGAGTGATAGCTGGGGTCGCTCGCGGCCGAAGGCAGGAAGTACTGCGGAATCTCCGGCGGAAGAATGGGGCGCGTGCCTCCCGCGGCGGACTTCCTCACCGCGCTGGGAGCGACGGTCGCCGAGGACTTGCGGTCCTTCATCAAGGTTTGAATCTGGGCTCGGGTGAGCGGGCCGCGCAGATAGCTCAACGCCCAACGCGACTCGAAGACCACGGGCGCGTTGTCGTGCACGTTGTTCATCAGAAAGACGCGCTTGCCGAGACTCGAGAGCAACTGGTCCATGGCGGCCCGGTTGAAGCCTTTGCCGCCCTCGGCGGAGGCGCTTTCGAGGCCGTCGAGCAGGCGGCTCTTGTCACGGTCGGTCTGCAGCCGTCCGATAAACCAGGTGCCGGTGTTGCCGAGCCCTTTGTAGTCGAGGTCGACCGGATTCTGCGTGGCGAGCACAACGCCGACGCCATAGGCGCGGGCCTGCTTGAGGAGCGTGAGCAGAGGCTTCTTCGAAGGCGGATTGGCGATGGGCGGGAAGTAGCCGAAGATCTCGTCCATGTAGAGGATGGCGCGCAGACTGGTGGTGCCAGTCTGTTTGCGCGTCCAGGCGAGGAACTCATTGAGCAGCAGCGAGACGAAGAACATGCGCTCGCTGTCGCTGAGATGGGCGATCGAGATCACCGACATACGCGGCTTGCCTTGCGCAGTGTAGAGCAGGCTTTGGATGTCGAGCGCGTCGCCCTCCATCCAGGACTCGAAGCCGGGCGAAGCCAGCAGGTTGTTGAGGGCCGTGGCGAGTTCGAAGCGCTCCTTGGCCGGGTAGAAGCCTTCGAGATCCATCACGCCGATCTTCTGGAAGCCGGGCTGCTGAATGTCGTGGATGATGCCGGCAAGGTCGAGCGAACGGCCGTCGGCCCAGGCGCGGGACAGGATCTGCGAGAGCAGAATGTGCTCGCGGCTTTTGACGGGGTCGGCGTCGATGCCGAGCAGGCCGAGGAGAGCGGTGGCCGTGGTGGTGACGCGGTCGCGAATGGCTTCGCGGTCGTCGGTGTCAGGCGGCTCGAAGGAGCGGACGATGCTGAGCGGCAGGCCGGCAGAAGAGCCCGGAGTGTAAATGGCGAGGTCGACCGTGGCGAGAAGCTTCTTGATACGGTCCCCGGTCTGGCCCCACTTGGCGAGGCCATTTTTCCACAGGTCCGCTTGCTGCTGGGCGTAATCGTCGAGCGAGACGCCTTGCTGCTTGGCCTCTTCGGCGTTCACCCAGGGCGCAAATTCTTCCGCACTGAGGTTCGGAAATTGCAGCAGGAGGTTACCGAGATCGCCCTTGGGGTCGATCATGAGGGCGGGAATACCGTCGATGGCCGCTTCCTCGAGAAGGCTGAGACAAAGTCCGGTTTTGCCGGAGCCGGTCATGCCGACGCAAACGGCGTGGGTGACGAGGTCTTTCGAGTCGTAGAGGAGGAGATTATCGGGGGCCTGGGGGTCGCGGCCCAGGTAAAAAACGCCGAGCTTTTCGAAGTCCTGCATCGTTATCAAGGATAGCGATGTTTGACGAAAAAAATGGCCGGTTCGCAGACCTGAGTCGCGGACCGGCCGTAAGGGTTGTGCTGGCGTGTTGGGAGCTTTAACGGACCACGAACGAGAGACGAGACTCAGAAGGAATCACGACGCGTGGACCCGAAGTAATCATCGAGACACCCGCTCCGGCGGCGGCACCAGCACCCGCGCCGATCGCCGCACCTTTGCCACCTCCGAAAATGGCACCGAGTGCAGCGCCGACGCCGGCGCCGATTCCCGTCTTGGTAGCGGTCCCCTTGCCCTTGCCACCACTCTTGTTCGTCGTGTTGTCAGTGACCAGGTTGATCCGCTCGCCGTTGGCGGTAACGCTAACCAGGGTAACGGTTAATTCAGCGCTACCCTTAACGCGACCCGCTTCCTTCAGTTCGACGATTCTCAAATTCCGCATCAGAGCCCACGGGAGCAACAGTGTTGCCATTAACCACGATCGGATCTGCGAGCGAAGCCCGGAAGGTTTGGCCTTCCCGGTTCGAGTCAGATTCGACTCTGTCGATGGTTTTGACAGACACCGTTGTGCCGGGGGGAATTTGAGTGATAGCACTCAGTGCGACGAAAACCGTCAGAACGTTCAGAAGCGAATAACGAATTAAAGATTTCATGAAAGATGTCCTCAATTTCCACGCCCCAGCGGGCCGCGCGACTGCAAGATTTGCCACTCGCTGCATTTTTTGACCTGGATAGTCTGCAGCGCGGGGTGGAAAATCGCGGCTGGATCGCGGTAGAGAGCGCGTTCCGGCGCGGCCAGGGGCGGATTGGAGGGAATGTACTTCATTCCGCCCTTTACCTGAGCAACCAAAGGGCCAAACCGGTTAGGCGGCGAGGAATTGTTGGACGGTCTGAATGAGTTGCTGAGACTGAACCGGCTTCGAGAGGAAGGCCTGCATGCCGTGCTGCCGGCAGAGCTCGTAGAATTCGCTGGACGAGTTGGCGGTGAGAGCGAGAATCGGAATCGCCTCGTAGCCGGGTAGCCGGCGCAGGCGATGGGTGGCTTCGAAGCCGTCCATCCCGGGCATCTGCAGATCCATCAGGACCAAGTCATAGCGATAACCGGAAGCCGCCTTGAGAGCAGCCATGCCGCTATCGGCGCAATCGGCCTCAAACTCGTTCCGTTCCAGCATGTGGACGACGATCATCTGCGAGACCTTGTTATCCTCCACCAGCAGAATGCGCGGCTTGCCTTGGCGGATCAGCCGGGACGGGGTAGCGGGTAGAGCGTCGTCGGCGGCAATGAGCGGCAGATGGACGGTGAACGTGCTGCCTTTGCCAAGCTGACTCTCGACGCGAATGTCGCCCCCCAAAAGGCGCGTCAGTTCGCGAACGAGTGCGAGCCCGAGGCCCAGCCCTTGATACTGGCGCGACAAGCCGCCTTCGAGTTGTTCGAAGCTTTCAAAGACGCGCTGCACCATTTCCGGCGCTATGCCGATGCCGGTGTCCGAGACGGCAATTTCGAGGCGTTCGCCTCCCGGGCCGTCCAGCGCCTGATACCGGCGCAGGGACAACGAGACGTGGCCCGTGTTCGTGAACTTGACGGCGTTCGACAGAAGCTGCTCGATCAGGCGGCGGAAACGCAGTTCGTCCCCGGCGATCAGTTCGGGCAACGAACGGTCCAGGCGCAGTTCAAAGTCGAGACCTTTGGCACGCGCTTTGCGTTCGTGTTCGGCGACCAGAGCGTCGACCGCGCGCACGAGTTGGAACGGGGTGCGCTCCGCGCGGACGTTGCCCGCGGTGAGCGCGGCGTACTCGAGCGTCGCGCTGAGGATGTCGTAAAGCGTGTCGGCGCAGGCCCGGGTGATTTCGAGATACTCGCGCTGCTCGGCGGTGAGCGGCGTTTCCGACAGCAGGTCGGTCATGCCGAGAATGCCGGTAAGCGGCGTGCGGATCTCGTGGTTCAGGCTGGTGAGGAACTGCCCCTTGAGGTTCTGCAGTTCTTCGCTGGGCTTCAGGTTCTCGCGCGCCTTGAGATCACGAACCGCCCACAAGGGTGCGACGCGCGTGGCGACGAGGGGCTCGTCGTCCTCGGGGAGGAGACGATCGTCGAATTCTGAGTACAAACCGTCCATGCTGGCCGCTTCCTTAGTAGCTTCATCGGACCAGCCTTAGGAAAAGTTTAGGTAAATGCTTAGTCGTCGCTGGCGAACATGCCGGTGATCGCGCCCAGACCGCTGCGTTCGTCGCCGCCTCCGGTGGCGGTAGGCGCGAGTTCGCGACGCATCTTTTCGAGCGTCATGCTCTGGACGATGGCCCGGCCAGGTCCTTGTAAAGTCGCGAGAAACAGGCCTTCGCCGCCGAAAATTGCCGTCTTGATGCCGCCGACGAACTGGATGTCGTAGCTCACCGATTCGTCGAAGGCCACGATGCAGCCGGTGTCCACCTGGAGCATTTCGCCGGGCTTCAGATCGAACTCGACAAAATCGCCGCCGCCGTGGATGAAAACGGTGCCGGGGCCCGTGAGACGTTCCAAAATGAAACCTTCGCCGCCGAAAAAGCCCGCGCCGAGCTTCTTCGTGAAGGCAATATTCAGATTCACGCCGGTTTGCGCGCACAGAAAGCTGTCGCGCTGGACGAGGATCGACTGGCCCGCCCGCAGATCAAACGGCTGAATCCGGCCCGGATAACTGCCGGCAAAGCCCACTTCCCCAGCAGCATTCGCCCGGAAATAGGTGAGAAACAGACTTTCGCCCATCACCTTGCGCTTCAGCGCGCCCAGCAGCTTTTCGCCGAGAGAATTCCCGCTCATGCGAGTCTCCCAGTTCACCGCCGGGGTTTTGTACAGCATCTTGCCGGCTTCGGCATAGATCTCCTGGCCGGGGTTGAGCCGGATACGGACCACTTGGAGGTTGTCGCCTTGGATGGTGTAATCAAGCGGGGTTTGGTTGAACGTCTGGTTGATCAGCGGCGGTGGAGTGAGCGTGGGGCCTGCCCCCGGCACCGGGACCCCGCACTTGGGACAAAACTTGGCGCCCTCCGCCAATTGGCTACCACAACAGACGTACAGAAAGCCATCCGTTACAACCTCCTCAACACTTCGTATTCTACAATCGAGCTAGCGGCATCCCGTTGCCAAACTGCCCGCGTCCTGCCTGTTTTCGCTTTTCGCTTCCCAGACAAAACATGAAACGTATTCTGTCTTTTTTCGTTCTCGCTATTTCGCTGGCGGCGGCGGATCCGCGCGCGGTTGCGGCACCACTCCGGGCACCGAGGTGGCGGCCCGGCTGCGGCCACCAGCAGAATCTGCGGCTGGCCAGAGCGCGCAAGGTGAGGCTCGCCGAACGATCCAATACGGCCACCACCGTCGGCGACCTCGTGGTGATGGATGCGGGTGGCGGCGTGGTGGCGCAGCGCAATCCGTTCAACCTGGACCGTCAGGTAGTGCGGTTCACGCCGCAATCGGGCGGCGGTTATCGCTTCGTGACCGAACCGGGGAACGGTGGAAGAGCTCACCCAGGCGACCG
>CBDDIZ010000030.1:0-186174 GCA_965229305.1 Bryobacteraceae bacterium
CCCCGTCAATATATTCTTGACACTCGCCATTAAAGCCGCTGTATTGAGAATTAAAGCTCATTACCTGCGATAAGGGCACTCCACCTGCCGTCGGGATCGGCATTTCTTGGACGGAAATCGTATCGGGAAACATCTGATTGATTGTCGTTATCAACGTACTGACATGGCCTATGGTGCCGGACATGGCCTATGCCGGCGACGGGCGGGCCGTGGGGGCGGTCGGTGCCCTCGCTTGCGTCGGCGGTCCCCGCATGGGCGTCTCTTTTCTGGTGCCGGACATGGCCTATGTCCCCTGGTGCCGGACATGGCCTATGCCCCCCCTCGTGAGGAACATACGATTTCACCTGACCCGACGTTACACACGTAGCCATTTGGCAGAGAGACAGACCGAGGTGGGCAACTTTGGATTGAACGAACAAACGGGTTTGCGCGAGGATAATAAGTATTACCACCGAAGCAACTATCGCGTCGCATCACAACTATCATTCCTCCAGTCAGCAGAGGCTTCGCAGCTATCACGGCAGAAGCCGACGTTTCGAGATTCGAGACCGTAAGAAAGAGAATAACTGTCGGCTGCGGACCCTGCGACGGTACGACAGTAGCCAGTTCCAGGGACCGCAACAGCAGCCTCTCAAAATCCGTTGGCTGCAACTCCTGGGACAACGCCGACATCTCCTCGATCCGGCCCTGAATCAAACGCCTAACCCGGCCTGCCCCGGGCGTCATAAGAACTTCAACCCGCGGCTTTTGAAACATATCCCGACGTCTAACATAGTCCTGAACCCATCTCTCATAAGTAGACCCATCGAATTCTCGCGCCCCGCCAACGAAGGACTCGCTCGCAACATGAAAGACCACGTAAGTAATGGGCCTTCTATTCTTCAATGTCTGTGCAATCTTTATCCAGTGCTCAAGCGGCTGTGAAAGCAGGTCCTCCTCGGAGGCGATGACGCTTCCTATTAACGAGGACTCTGTACGCTGTAAGCGTACGGCGAACCCACCTAGCGGCGGGCGGACCAGGCCGATGGCGTGAGCGCGGCGACCTCGGGTAAGCGCCGCCGGCCCAATCCCGGGAGTATCGCCAGCAGATAGTCGCGCACGGGCACCCGCAGCCGCCGGCAGGACTCCACCACCGACATGATCGCCGCCACTTTCGGACCCGCCTTCGCGCTCCCCACATGCAGCCAGTTCTTGCGGCCCAGCGCCACCGGCCGCATCGAGTTCTCGGCCAGATTATTCGATAACTCCACCACGCCGTGGTCGAACACCCGCGCCAGTTTCGGCCACGCGTTGAGCGTGTACGTCACTGCTTGCCCCGCCGCGCTCTTCGGCAAAACGTGGCCGCTTTGTTTCAAACATTCTTCATGGATCTCGTGCAGCCACGGCAACGCCTGCTCGCGCCGCAAAGCGTGCCGCTCTTCCGCCGTCAACGCCGAACGCTTCGCCTCACGATCCACGCAGAATAACGCGTCCATGCGAGTGACCATCGCGATCGACGCCGCATCGTCCTTATTCACCTTCACCGCATCTACAAACTTACGCCGCGCGTGCGCCCAGCAACCTACATGGATCAAGCCCTCGCCGCCCACGCCGTCGTAAGCCGCATAGCCATCGGTTTGTAAGATGCCTGCCCAATCACCCAGAAACTTCTGCGGACCTTCCCGTCCGCGCCCCAGCTGAAACTCGAAGACTGTCGCGCCGCCCGGCGCGCCGTACTGCCATAAGTAAGCTTGATGATCCGAGCCACTCTTGTCGTTGAGCTGCACCGGCACAGTCGTCTCATCGGCCTGTAAATAGGGCTCCCGGAGCAGTTCGGCGCGCATCGCCTCCACGACCGGAGCGAGTAACTCGCCCACGCGCAGCACCCAGCCATCCAGCGTAGCGCGCGAGATCTCGACGCCCGCTTCGCGCTCGAACATGGCTTCCTGCCGGTAGAGCGGTAAGTGGTCGCAGTACTTGGCCACCACCGTGTCGATCACTACCCGATCGCTCGCCAAGCCTTTCTCCACGATGCGCGGCGCTAACTCCGTCATCCGCACCGTTACACACTTGGCGCAGGCCCGCTTCTCGCGCCTGGTGACTCGCACGAACCAATGCGCCGGTTCGCGATCCAGCACCTCGCTCACGTCATGGCCGATGACTTTGGTTTCGCCTCCGCAACAAACGCATTGCGCCGCACACGGCAGCGTCTCCTCCACCCGCGCCAAAGTCTCCGGCAAAGGTCTTCTGCCGGGATGCGGTTTTCGCTCGCGCGGCTGATACGGCGGACGCGCCGCTTCGGCCGTGACTTCATCCTGCGTCACGCCGGGCTCTTCCTCGAGCAGGTTCAGTTGCAGGTCGCTCAGCGTCTCGCTCTTCGGACCGTACTTCTCGATCAGATGCCGCCGCCAGCGCTCTTCCAGTTGCTGGATTTTCATGCGCGACCAAGCCAACTCTTGCTCCAAGTTCGCGATGCGGGCTTGCGGATCCATGCGGGAAAATCAATAGTACGCGATGTCCGGAAAATGTTCCAGCATCATTTTCACGCTACTTTGTTCCGAAACCATTTTCGGGGCTGGGTGTTTTTCCAGTCGAGTCCATTCAGCAGCATCGCCAACTCTTCGGCTCGTAGCGTTACGCTGGGGCCAGCCGCTTCCGGCCAGCGAAAACGGCCCTTTTCCAGCCGTTTTGCGCAGATCCAGAGTCCGCTGCCATCCCAGATCAGCGCCTTGATGCGGGTCCGCGGCTTGTTGGTGAAGAGGAACAGATGGCCGCTGAGCGGGTCGTGTTGCAGGCAGTCGCGCACCAGGCCGTGGAGCCCGTCGAAGCCTTTCCGCATGTCAACCGCGGCGGCGCCTAAGTAAATCTTCGTCGCGGGACCGAGCCCGAACATCACGCTTGTTCGGCGGCGCGGATCAAGCTGGCGAGTCCTTCACTTGCGCATTCGATGCGGCGGCCGTTGGCGAGCACCAACGCATAGCTGGGGTGGTCGTCGAGCACTCGCACCGGCACCAACTGCGGCCGGTTGGCCAACTCGCGCCGCCAGTAGTCCAACGTCGTCACCGCCAGTCCGTGTTCCGCGCAGAACGCCCGCCGCGGCAGTCCGCTCGCTTCGTACTCCGCCACCATCGCCCGCATCTGCTCCGCCCGCCTGCTCATGCCTTAGCTTCCCGCTGGCACGCTCCCCTCGCAAGATGGGTTCGCCGCTCGCTTACTGTACGCTGAGTGCGGTCAGATGAAGAATGCGCAAGATCCCCACTTTGCTGGGCAAAGTGCAATATCTCAACCAATACTAACCCAATCATTCTGAGGCGTCCTCACTTAGGCTATTTAGTCTTACAACCATCGTTGATCCATCAGTCCAGTTGCGCGGCGCCATCGAGCCGTGAATCTAATCCAGCTGCATTCAAGGACCTCAATATATCGGCCTCGCCCGCTGCCTCTTTCCTGGTGCCGGACATGGCCGATGGGACATGGTTACTCGGGACGTTGGAGCCTCAACCCCTGTTCAACCATGCGGCGTTCTTGATTCAGTTCCCAAAGAGCTGACAGAAGAAATTCGTGAGCCTCCGGCACATCTTTTATTCGGGAGACGACAAAGATCACCGCGAGCCGATCCTCGCCATTCAATCCATTATGGAATGCGGCGATGAGTGCCCGGGACGATTCCGGCCCGATTTGTATTAAAGCCCGCATACTGGGTCGTCGCTCCAATATAGAGTCAGCAGTTTTTAACCAGATGTTTGGACTAACGTCAGGATACTCACGAAGGCTGATATTCCTGACAAGAAATGGTATCGATTCAGCGGCTTTCAATTTACCGAACAGCTCAGCTAATCCGATATACAGTTCATTTTTGTCAACGTGAGCCGGAGGATTGAGCGCCAACGAAAGAAGCTGCGGAACTCTCGCCTTCCCCGCGACCGCAAGCCTCTCAATAGCTGCCGCTCGCGTAGAACGACTGGCCAACATAGACGCCAGCTCCAGCAGATCAGAAGAACCGGACTCTTGTGCCTTACAGTTACTACAACCTAAGCATATAGCAAGCAGAAGAGCTAACATTGAGGTTATATTTTTTATCATCATCTTTAATGCCTCCCACTAATTTGGCCTCCGATTACATTCGAGTTTGGCGACCATGTGACTGAACACGTTGCTCCAATACCAAGGTGGGCAATCGTCGAAGCAAAGAGTCACGCCGCGGCTCTACCTCGAATTCGTTCGCCCCGGACCTGGGACATTGAATCTTCGTAAGCGTACGGCGAACCCACCTATCGGCGGGCGGACCAGGCCGATGGCGTGAGCGCGGCGACCTCGGGTAAGCGCCGCCGGCCCAGTCCTGGCAGGATCGCCAGCAGATAGTCCCGCACGGGCACCCGCAGCCGCCGGCAGGACTCCACCACCGACATGATCGCCGCCACTTTCGGACCCGCCTTCGCGCTCCCCACATGCAGCCAGTTCTTGCGGCCCAGCGCCACCGGCCGCATCGAGTTCTCGGCCAGATTATTCGATAACTCCACCACGCCGTGGTCGAACACCCGCGCCAGTTTCGGCCACGCGTTGAGCGTGTACGTCACTGCTTGCCCCGCCGCGCTCTTCGGCAAAACGTGGCCGCTTTGTTTCAAACATTCTTCATGGATCTCGTGCAGCCACGGCAACGCCTGCTCGCGCCGCAAAGCGTGCCGCTCTTCCGCCGTCAACGCCGAACGCTTCGCCTCACGATCCACGCAGAATAACGCGTCCATGCGAGTGACCATCGCGATCGACGCCGCATCGTCCTTATTCACCTTCACCGCATCTACAAACTTACGCCGCGCGTGCGCCCAGCAACCTACATGGATCAAGCCCTCGCCGCCCACGCCGTCGTAAGCCGCATAGCCATCGGTTTGTAAGATGCCTGCCCAATCACCCAGAAACTTCTGCGGACCTTCCCGTCCGCGCCCCAGCTGAAACTCGAAGACTGTCGCGCCGCCCGGCGCGCCGTACTGCCATAAGTAAGCTTGATGATCCGAGCCACTCTTGTCGTTGAGCTGCACCGGCACAGTCGTCTCATCGGCCTGTAAATAGGGCTCCCGGAGCAGTTCGGCGCGCATCGCCTCCACGACCGGAGCGAGTAACTCGCCCACGCGCAGCACCCAGCCATCCAGCGTAGCGCGCGAGATCTCGACGCCCGCTTCGCGCTCGAACATGGCTTCCTGCCGGTAGAGCGGTAAGTGGTCGCAGTACTTGGCCACCACCGTGTCGATCACTACCCGATCGCTCGCCAAGCCTTTCTCCACGATGCGCGGCGCTAACTCCGTCATCCGCACCGTTACACACTTGGCGCAGGCCCGCTTCTCGCGCCTGGTGACTCGCACGAACCAATGCGCCGGTTCGCGATCCAGCACCTCGCTCACGTCATGGCCGATGACTTTGGTTTCGCCTCCGCAACAAACGCATTGCGCCGCACACGGCAGCGTCTCCTCCACCCGCGCCAAAGTCTCCGGCAAAGGTCTTCTGCCGGGATGCGGTTTTCGCTCGCGCGGCTGATACGGCGGACGCGCCGCTTCGGCCGTGACTTCATCCTGCGTCACGCCGGGCTCTTCCTCGAGCAGGTTCAGTTGCAGGTCGCTCAGCGTCTCGCTCTTCGGACCGTACTTCTCGATCAGATGCCGCCGCCAGCGCTCTTCCAGTTGCTGGATTTTCATGCGCGACCAAGCCAACTCTTGCTCCAAGTTCGCGATGCGGGCTTGCGGATCCATGCGGGAAAATTAATAGTACGCGATGTCCGGAAAATGTTCCAGCATCATTTTCACGCTACTTTGTTCCGAAACCATTTTCGGGGCTGGGTGTTTTTCCAGTCGAGTCCATTCAGCAGCATCGCCAACTCTTCGGCTCGTAGCGTTACGCTGGGGCCAGCCGCTTCCGGCCAGCGAAAACGGCCCTTTTCCAGCCGTTTTGCGCAGATCCAGAGTCCGCTGCCATCCCAGATCAGCGCCTTGATGCGGGTCCGCGGCTTGTTGGTGAAGAGGAACAGATGGCCGCTGAGCGGGTCGTGTTGCAGGCAGTCGCGCACCAGGCCGTGGAGCCCGTCGAAGCCTTTCCGCATGTCAACCGCGGCGGCGCCTAAGTAAATCTTCGTCGCGGGACCGAGCCCGAACATCACGCTTGTTCGGCGGCGCGGATCAAGCTGGCGAGTCCTTCACTTGCGCATTCGATGCGGCGGCCGTTGGCGAGCACCAACGCATAGCTGGGGTGGTCGTCGAGCACTCGCACCGGCACCAACTGCGGCCGGTTGGCCAACTCGCGCCGCCAGTAGTCCAACGTCGTCACCGCCAGTCCGTGTTCCGCGCAGAACGCCCGCCGCGGCAGTCCGCTCGCTTCGTACTCCGCCACCATCGCCCGCATCTGCTCCGCCCGCCTGCTCATGCCTTAGCTTCCCGCTGGCACGCTCCCCTCGCAAGATGGGTTCGCCGCTCGCTTACGAATCTTCATGTGTATCTAATCAATCAGTCTTCCTCCGTATTTCCCGCACATGGCCTACTTCCGGACGTGGCCCATCCCGCCGCCAATCGGTCGAATACTCCTTATGCCACGACCAGAACAAGGTGTGCGTTGATCTATCTGGTAGGCAACCTTCGATGGCACCCAGCGGAACGTAGCGCAAGGCGACATCCCAGAAGGTAGCATTGGATTCGATATGTAAAGTATTTCGCGATTGGTCCTATCGGCACGAACCCGCTGGAGTAGCGATGACTGCGGCCCCGACCTGATCGGGCCCAAACCGACTGAAAGCACCTCCCTAGCGGTTTTCTCGTGCAGCCGCAGAATCGAGAGCCAAGAAATGACGATATCGCTTCCGCGAGAAATCGACTCAACTACCAATTCAGAGCCGCCGTTGACCTCCCTGACGCCTTTCAAGACCCTGGGCCAATACGGAAGAAGCTGAAATCCAAAGATCTGTCGGCTCCATCCGTCGGTAGTTTTGTCAAATATGATTACCCATGAGAACTCAACGTTCAGTCGAAACTCACAAACAACCTCACGTTCCGAGTCACTATCCAATTGGATCTCGCCAACATAAGAAATCGAGATGGACTCGAGGTCCGAAGTGAGTCCGGTGAGCCGCCGGATCTCTCCTTTGCGAACCTCCAGATTACCGCGCTCAAACCGCAAGAGCGCTTCAGGCACATTGAACTTAACGAGGTCACTCGAAATAAGTGATCGATCTGCATCAAGAACCTGCGCCATGAGGGCAAAGCTCGACAGTAAAACCGATAAATAGTAACACATTTACTTTATTGACCCATAAATGATAACAACTGTCGCGGAGTCCAGAACGTGAATGCTCTCTCTCCTGGTTCCGGACATGGCCTACTACGTCACCACTTCCTAAATTCAATCAATCCGAATCGTTTTAAATCTCCGGTAAAACTGCAGCACGCTTTCAGGAGGCCCATCCCAATTGACTACTTTTAGATCTCGAAGCCGAATTAGAGTGATGGGAGGCTCAGGATGTAGCGGGTCAAAGGGTTTTACTACGTCGGTGCGCGGAGCTCCTTTCTGTGGTGCCGAATACGCAGAAGTGATCAACCAGGTATCATCCTCAGAGTCGGCAGCGACTACCTCTTCTTTGACATCTCCCAGCCAGACGACCTGGGAACCTTTCATCATCCACATACCGCTCCGAGACATACTGTGAAACGATGAGAATAAAAGTACCTGCTCTCTCTTTATATAAGTCGGAGCAAGTAGTATTGGGCTCCCTCCTGTGTCCGCGGGAAGATCTTCCGGTGTCACGAGAACCGTATACGTCCCTTTCTTCAGATCCGCCAAACAGATGTCAGCGCGCGACATAAATCCGACCTCATTGTAGGAGGTAATTCTACGAACGTGTTGAAAAATAACCTCCCCGTGGATCCGCAGTGTATTTAAGGGGGAGTTAGCATCGGACGGTTGCCTTTGGCGTGGTCCCGAAGTCGCCCTCGACGAAGCCGCCAATCGGCGGTTAGACGCGTTTGCCCCTCATTCAGGCACACTTCTCCTGCAGGGTCTTGATGCGGAGAAGGTTGTAAGCGGCGGCCGTATAAGTAACCAGCCATCCGACCTTATCCAAGCCGCGCAGTTTGATCTTCTTGAGTCCGCCGGTTTGCTTCATCCAGCCGAAGGCTTTCTCCACCAGCCAGCGTTTACTCAAGCTCATTCCATAACCCTGGTGTCTGGTCGTGCGCCCATCGATCGCGCTACGGCGGTGCTTGTTGTTCTGCGCCACATGCGGTGTCACGCCCAGTTCCCTGAGCGTCTTGACGACGTCCTTCCGGTCGTAAGCTTTGTCAGCTCCGAGCGTGATTCGCTGGCCGGACCGGACGAGCTTGGCGGCCATCAAGATGGCGGCATCAGCCTCGCCGTGGCCGTCAGCCTGCGTGCTCATCACCTCGCGGATCAGGCCATGGCGATTCTCGATGACGAGGTGACCGAGGTAACTCAGTTTCGCTTCCTGTCCGCTGCTCTTCTTGTAAAGACGGGCTTCCGGATCAGTCTTGGATTCATGCGTATCGTTCTTGCGCTTCTCGCCATGAAAGTTGGATCCGTCTTTCGGCCTCGCCCCATCCTGGTCCTTGCGCTGAAAGCTCTTCTGGCTCGCCCAGGCTTCCAACAAGGTTCCGTCGACGGTGAAGTGTTCGTCCGACATATGGCCCGCGGCCAGTTCATTGACCCGCGCGAAGAACTGTTGCGCCACCTTTTCGTTCAGCAGCCGGTCGCGATTCTTGCTGAACACGGCGTGATTCCAAACCGGCTCGTCGATCTCCAGGCCAATGAACCAGCGAAACAGCAAGTTGTAATCCACCTGCTCCATCAACATACGTTCGCTGCGCACCGAATAAAAGATCTGCAGCAGCAACGCCCGCAACAACCGCTCCGGCGGAATCGATGGACGGCCGACTTGCGCGTACATCCTGGCGAACTCGCCATCCATGCTCCTCAAAAGACCGTCCACCAATTGACGGATCTTTCGCAGCGGATGATCCTGGGCGATGCGTTCTTCCAGACTCACGTAGCTGATCAGGGACGATTGTTGACTGTCGTTGCCGCGCATAAAACATAGATGCCCAACAACGCTCTGGCGTCACACCGACCGCGCGTTTTTCAACAAGTTCCTAGAAAAATACCAGCGCGTCGCGTCGGCGGACGGAGCGACATTTTGGGAATCCGGACCAAATGACGGTATTTTTTCCCGATCGCCACGTTCGTAACTGATTGTGGGTAAGCGAAACTCACGCTGCGGAGTCGGTAATTGCTGCGCGTGATCAAGCAAGATCATTAAGATTAGCGCTAACATCTTATACCAGCTTTCATTTAATCTTTCGCCTAAATACGCCCTTCACTCTTCAGGCACTTATCTGTCGGCATTATCGGATTTAAGCGCGTGGCCGCGACCCGCGTACCTCAGATGGCATTCGTTCTATCATAGTCAGAAGACGCAAGCGCTGGAAGACGCCAGCCCAATTGCCCGAATTCTGACCAAGCATCATACTTGATTGACGTCAGCGCCGGGGCGAGCGGTGGACTGAGTTGGGGCCAGGGCCCCTCGAGGCGTGGCCGGGTGGATATAGCGATGGCTAGCCGAGCTAGGGTTGCAGTCTGAGGTGGACGATTAGCGGACGGACCGTGGGGGCGATCGATGTCCTCGGTTATGTCGGCGGCCCCCGCGTTGGGGCTTCTTCCCTGCTGCCGGACATGACCTGTCCCCGCCTATCCCCCGCATACCGCCTATCTCACGAACGGCAACACGCACCGGGACACAGCCTATCGCTCCAACGAGCAGGTGGGCTCACTGGCCGCGAGTAGAAGGCAAGCCTCACGGCGGATTCGTTTATCTGGGTTTTGGAGGAGGGAGGACAGCATGGTTCTCGTCTCTTCTTGTCCAACCAGCGACACAACTGCTGCTCGCGACACGCTCAAGGACGCCAAGTACTCCGGGATATCAACTTCGCGGCCAGGCAAGAGTAGCAATCGGGCAACTGATCGCCGGACGCTCATATTATCAGATTGTGATTGAACGGTATGTTTACCTGTCTCGAAGCTGGTCATGGACGAATAGACATCGTTCGTCGCGCGCAAAACGCCCCTTTCAGCTCTCAAGAAAATAATTCTACGGTCACCCGTGGCAACGAAATTGGGAGCCGGGCCGGTCCATCCGGCTCGTGCAGCGTAGGCGAAATAGTAAAACCTTAGGGTCCGATCCTGGTAATTTCCTTTCAACACCCCTTCCAGGCGGGCGCGGACTTCCATCAACCTCATCACCACCGCCCCTTCGTGCTCAACATCTCGAATCGGCTTTTCAGATTCGATCGTACCAATCACCACCAAGCTAGATCTTTCAATGCGATCAGCAATAGATAGTGGCCGTGGATCCGCCTCCAGCACCGGAACTTGATGACAGCTAACGAGCACTGTACAGATAAGGGCAAGTAAGACCAGTATTGTATTCATTGCCTTAGATCATTGGTCGGACAAGTTTTGAGTTGTCCGTTCGTTCGGCCATCATGGCCATTGATGTTAACAGCATCGGCCCGCATCACGCTTCACAGAGGTCCGAGACGGTCCATTTGAATTTGCTGAATCCATCACCCTGACCGGCTGATTTGCGACCGCATTTGGACCACCGCCGCCCGCCCCGGCTGCAAGTGGCCGGGATGGTGGTGGAGATCTCGTGATCTCTGGTGCCGAGGGGGGCGCTGGTTTTGGCGACCTGAAAGGTATGCGAGACAGCGGGAAGGTTCCGGGTTACTCCAGTAGGCACTGGGCGAGAAGCTACCAGACGCCCAGTAGAGGCCCAGGATCAGGGCGGTGGAGACGGCGAGAGTGAGACGGGCGCGCATAGGGACGTCGTGGGGACAAAAGTTCGGACGACGGCGGGGGACCTGGGGACAGTCCCCTGGTTTTTGGTTGGTTCGTGACGGTGTCATGAGGCGTGGGGACAGTCCCCTCAGGGATGGCGACGCCGAGGCGTTCACGGCAGAACGGTCGCTTTTGTTGCTTTGACCTGTCCGGCATTGGGCTGGCGCGTAGTGGGCCAGCGGATCGAGGCCCTGAAATCCTGCCCCCCCGCCGGCAGAGTGACTCCCCACCTCATCAAGCCGGCCAGGATCCGCCGACCGCGCGGGAAGCCGGTCACGAGGGAGAGGCGGGAGTTAAACTCCCGGGGCTTTTCGGCGGCGGAGGGCGAGCGGGGCTTTCTCGGTTTCGCGCAGAGCGGTATGCTGAAGGCGTGAAGGGTTCGACCACGCGAGCGATAGCGCAAGCCGGTCTGATGGCCATCGTGCTGGCGGCGGTGGCGCTTGGCGTCTGGGCGGGCCCAGGGCCGGACTCGCACGAGCCAGAGGGAGTGGAGAAGTTCACCCGGTCCTCGCGCGCGGTTCCCTCCCCCGCGGCGGTGAGCCAACTGGCCACCGCGCGACACAAGACCCTGGGCGGCGATGGACCATCCCCGGCCTTGCCGATATCGATGGCGCTGCCGGGGGAAATTTGCAGCCGGGATTTCGTCCGCGAGTGCGGCTGGCGCACCCGATCGACGAATTGGACCCAGCGTCCCCCTTCCCGAGCTCCGCCCGCACTCTGATTTTTCCCGCCCGGTACCGAGGTACCAACATCGAAAAACAGAGTGAAGGGAAACGATTCGTATGACTTTACGATGGAGACTCGTCCTGATGACTTCGGCCGTGGTGCTGGGCCTTTTCGGCATCTCCGAATGGCTGAGCTACCGGCAGACGGCCGCCTTGCTGGCGGAGCATGAAGCGATTCTGAGGGAGACGGCGGACCACACGGTGGCGCTGGCCAAGCTAGAGGCGACGCGCGGCCGAATGTTTGCCAACGTGACGGCGTGGCGACTGACGCACGCCTTTTTGACGTTGCTGATTTCCGTGGCGGTGCTGAATTACGTCTGGTATCGCGTGATCTACCGGCCCATTGGGCGGCTGTTGGCGCAGATCAACGTGATGGGGCGCGGCACCTGGAAGTCGGCGCTGCCGGTGAATCGTCAGGATGAGATTGGCGAGTTGACGGCGGCGTTCAACGGCTTGGGCGAGGAACTGAATTCCACCTTTCGGCACATCAGTTCGTCGTCGCGCCTTTCCGCGATGGCGCTGCTGGGCCATGGATTGCTGCGCGAGGTGAACGTGGCGCGAGGCGAGATTCTGGCAGCGACGGAGACGCTGCGCGAGGAGAATCCGCGGCGGGGGCCGGCGCGCTCCGCGATCGTCCAATTGAAGGCGGTGAACGCGCGGTTGGAGCGGCTGGAGAACCAGTTTCAGGCCGATTTCGACCACGAGATGCTGGCGGTGTCGTCCGCAGCGGGGACGGCCGGGATGGCCGGCGCCAAGAACGGCTCGCCGGCGCTGCGAGCTTAGAGCCGGGGGACGGGCGGCTTGACGGGCTTCCAGGGGAAGACACCCTGGCGCAGGGTGCGCCGGCGAAAGACCGAGTCCTGGGCGGTGACGTAGAGGGTATCGAGCGACGGGCCGGCAAAGACGGCGTTCGAGAGACTTTTGCCTTCCGGCTTGAGCAGCACGGCCGAGACGCGGCCAGCAGGATCGGAGATTTGAAGCCCGAGCCGCGTGGCGACATAGAGGAAGCCTTCGGTGTCGACGGTGAAGCCGTCGGCGCCGGTGCGCGTTTGCCCTTCGCCGACCTCGTCTTCGATTTCGAGACGGTGGAAGGCGAGGCCATAGGCGAGCGAGCCATCGGGTTGGATTTGGAAGGACCAGACCCAGCGGGTGGCCGAGTCCGCCACCAGGAGCAGCGAATGATCCGGCGAGAGGCGGACGCCGTTGGGCGAGGTGAGGCCCTCGTGCACCACGCGCTTTTGACCGGACGCGTTAACGAACCAGACACGGTGGGCGGCGGGCTCGGTGAAATAGACTTCGCCGCGGGCGGTAACGGCGAGGTCATTACAGTTGGCGCCATCGGCGATGACGGACTCCTGACCGTCGAGGCGGTAGGCGACAATCCGGCGACGCCCGTTCTGGCAGGCGTAAAGGCGGCCGTCGGGACCGAACATCAGGCCGTTGGCTCCGCCGGTATCTTCCTTGAAGAGGCTGACTTGGCCGGAAGCGTGGTCGAGCCGGTGGATCCGCTGGTGGGGGATATCGGAGAAGTAGACGTGGCCGGCGGGGTCCACGGCCGGACCTTCGGTGAAGCGATGGCCGCGGCTGACGGGCTCCCATTCGAGGGCGGGGTCGACGAAGCGGGCGGCAAAGGATTTGAGCGGTTTGCGGATGGGTTGAGACCAGTCGCGCCAGACCCAGCGGAGAGCCTCGGGCAATAAGGGACCGCCATGCTTCGAGTTGTGGCCTTCGGTGCCGACGACGAGCTTGGCGTCGTAGCCGGCCTGATCGAGGGCGGCGATCATGTCCTGGTTGCTTTGGATATTGACGTCGCCGGTGCCATCCTGCAGGAAGATGCGTAGCGGCTTGCCTTCGAACTTACGGACTTGCGAGGGCAGGATGAGCGCGCCGCGCTGGTGGGTGAAGCCGGCAATGAAACTGACGACGCGGCGAAAGGCATCGGGGCGCTCCCAGGCGGCATTGACCGAGCAATTGCCACCCGAGGAGGAGCCGGAAATGGCGCGCAGATTCGGGTCGTCGGTGAGGCGATAGGACTTCGCCACGGCGGGTAGAATCTCGTCCAGGAGGAAGCGGGCGTAGCGTCCGGTGACGGCATCGTACTCGAAGCTGCGATAAAAGCGGGCTTGCTCCGTGGCGCTGCGCGCCGGCAGGATTCCCGGGCTGATGAAGATGCCGATGGTCACCGGCATCTCGCCCTGGTGAATGAGGTTGTCAAAGACGATGGGGACGCGAAAGGCGCCGGTCTCGTTGACGAAGGTACTGCCGTCCTGAAAGACCATGACCGCCGCGGGGCGGGTGGCCTGGTACTGGGCGGGCACGTAAATCCAATAGTCGTGGGTGGTGCCGGGATAGACGGCGCTCGAGGCGAAGGTGTGTTTCGTCACCTGGCCGACGGGGACATGCGGCTGACGGGAGGAAGCGGGGCCGTAAGGGTATTCTTCGGCGGGGAGTAACGGAGCGAGGGCGAGAGGCAGAAAGGCGCGACGCCGCATGGGTACTTATCCTTTACCGAATAACTCGGGAATCGGCTCACCGGTTTTGTCTTCGAGCGAGTTGGCGATCTTGATCGGCCGGCCGATGGGGCTCATGATCTCTTTGGTCCAATCGACGCCCATCAATTTGTAGACGCTGGCGTAGAGATCGCCCATGGACACGACGCGGCTGGTGACGTTGGCGCCACGCGCATCGCTCGAGCCGATGACTTGGCCGGTGGGGATGCCGCCGCCGGCGAGGGCCAGGGACCAGCAGTTGGGCCAATGGTCGCGGCCGAGCGCGGGGTTGATGTTGGGGGTGCGGCCGAACTCGCCCATGGCGATGACGAGCGTGGAATCGAGTAAGCCGCGCTCTTCGAGGTCTTCCACCAGCGTGACCAGCGTGCGATCGAGCGGCGGGCAGAGGCGATCGCGATGGCTTTTGTCGTTGTCGCTGTGGGTGTCCCAAGAGGTGCCATGGTAGCCAGCGGCGGTGACGAAGCGGCTGCCGGCCTCGACTAAGCGGCGCGCGAGGAGGCAGGACTGGCCGATGGAGTCCTTACCGTAGCGCTCTTTGGTGCGGTCGGATTCCTTGGAGAGATCGAAGGCGTCGCGGACTTGCGGCGTCAGGATCATTTTCATGGCCTGGGCGGAGAAGGCGTCGAGGTCGGTGTGCTCGGCGGTGTCGTTGAGAGCGCGATAGCGGCGGTCGACGGCTTTGAGAAACGCGCTGCGGCTATCGAGAGAGGCGCCGGAGACGGACTTGGGCAGGCTGAGGTCGGTGACCTGGAAGTCGGCTTTGCTGGGGTCCGGGATGCACATGGGGTCGTAGTCGCCGCCGAGGAAGGCCGCCCGGAAGTAGTCTTCGTATTGGCGGCCGCGATCCCACTTGGGCACCAGGACGTGGGCGGGAACGGCGTTGCGGGGGCCGAGTTCTTTGGTGAGCATCGAGCCGATGCTGGGGAACTGCATGGCCGGATTCACTTCATGGCCGGTGATGACGTAGTGGGTGGCTTGCGGATGGTCGTTGCCGCGGGTGTGCATCGACCGGATGAGGGCGAACTTATCCATCTTACGGGCGAATTTCGGCAGTAACTCGGAGACTTGAATGCCGGGCACGTTGGTGGAGATGGGCTTGAAGTTACTGTTCGCTTTGGGGTCCCAGGTGTCGATGTGGCTGGGTCCGCCTTCGAGCCAGAACAGAATCACCGACTGCACTTTGGCCGGGGCCGGAGCGGCCGCCAGGTATTGCGGCAGGCCGATGCCGAGAAAGCCCAGGGAGCCCGCTCGTAAGAAATCTCGCCGGTGAGGTGCCATTTAGTGATTCTCCGCAAATTCTCGTGAACTGATGAGGGCCCAGACAAACTCGCGCAAGGCCGCGGGGCGGTCTTCCCGCCGGCTGACCAAGTGACTGAGTTCGGCGATCTCCTCACGGTCGGGGGGACGGCCGAGGGCGGCCAGATAGAACTCTTCGAAGATGGCCTGGTCCGCCGCGCCCCGGTCCAGCAAGAGGCGCAGGCGGCTCTGAGGGGCGGAGAGGCGATCGACATAGGTGGCGCCGGCGAGCATATGCAGGGCCTGCCCCAGGTTCGGCTTGCCGCTGCGTTCCGGAATGGCGCCGCGATTCGGCCGGCCGTAGAGTTCGAGGAAGCGGGAGAAGTACATGTCCGGATCCTGGAGATTGATGGCGCGCGTGTGAGCGGGCGCCTGGCCGACGGTGCCGCCTTCGCTGACGGCAGTGGAGAAGGTTTCCGGAACGCCGGTGACGGCCACGACGGCGTCGAGTAGGACTTCCGCGTCGAGGGCGCGTGCCAGGCTGTGCGAGTAATTCGTCACGTCGGCCCGGTTGGTGGCATTGGTGCGGTAAGACAACTGATAAGTGCGCGACATCAGGATCGTCTTCATCAGGTGCTGTAAGTTATAGCCGTGTTGCGTAAAGTCCTTGGCCAGGGCCGTGAGTAACTCGGGATGGGTGGCGGGGTTGGTGGAGCGGAAGTCATCGACCGGGTCGACGAGGCCACGGCCGAAGAAGTAACCCCAGACGCGGTTGACGGCGGCTTCGGCGAAGTAGGGATGGCTGGTCATCCAGCGGGCGAGTTCCTGACGAGGATTGCCGTCGGCACGCAGATGGAGGGGCGAAGAGTCCAGCAGGACGGGCTTGACGGCGGCTTTCGTGCGGGGATGGAAGAGCTCCACTTTGCCGTCGACGTCTTTGGAACTGAAGTCCATATTGGAGGGATGGTCAAAGACAACGGGCCCGGCTTTGAAGAGCTGGCCGAAGAAGGCGGCCATGCCCCAGAACTGATCCTGGCTCCAATTCTCGTAGGGATGGTTGTGGCATTGGGCGCAATCGAGGCGGCGGCCGAAGAAGACGCGGACTTCTTCCGCCATGACGTCGCCCGGCGGCCCGATCTGGTTATAGGGAATGAAGTGACGGGAGGCGGCGCCATAGCCCTGGGCGGAAAGGCGCTCTTTGGCCACTTCGTTATAGGGCCGGTTGGTGGCGATGTTCTGGCGGATCCATTCCCAATACTTCTGGCTGAACTTGGGAGTGAGTCCGTTGGCGAAGATCGAGACGCGGAAGATATCGGAGAAGCGGAAAGTCCAATAGTCGACATACTCGGGTGAACCGAGGAGGGTGTCGATGACCTTTTCGCGTTTGGAGGGGTCGCGCAGGGCGACAAACTCGCGGACGCGCTCGGGCGGGGGCAGCGTGCCGGTGAGGTCGAGACAGACGCGGCGCAGGAATTCGGCGTCGCCGGCTAAGTCAGACGGGATGATGTGGAAGCGCTTGAGCTTGGCGAAGATGGATTCGTCGATGAAGTTGCCGCGGGGAACGGCGGGGTAATTGGCGATAGGCGGTCCGATGACGCCGACGCCGGCGCTGGCGAGTTGGCCGGCGGCACGAATGAGGATGGAGGTCTCGCCGAGGCCCTTGCCGGTGACGAGTCCGGCGGGGGAGACGGTGGCGACGTCGCCGTTGTTGGAGCTGAAGAGCACCTGATGCGTGTAGTCCTCGGAATGGCCATCGGTAAACCAGGCGGTGACGAGCAGGCGTTGGGAAGCGGCGACGGGCAAGGTGGCCAGGGCGGGAAAGACTTCCAGGCGCGCGAGCTTGGCAGTTTCGGTTTCAGAGCCGTACGGAGCGCCGCTCCGGATCCATTCGAGCAACGTGCGATAGTCTTCGGAGTCCGCTTCCAGACGCTTGCCGCCGCCATGGGGCACAGCCATGAGGGGCTTCACCAGCAACAGGCTCTTGGCGGGATCTTGGATTGAGACGCGCGGCACGCGTTCGCCCTTCACTTCGGAGGTGAGGACTTCGAAGGTGCCACCCTTGGTAATCCACTCGTAGTCGTCTTTCGGGAACAGGGCGTTGGCGGAGAGCTTCAGTCCGCCGCGGCCTTTCACGCCGCCGTGGCAGGCTGAGCTGTTGCAGCCGCGCTTGGTGAGGATGCCGCCCACGTCGCGCGCGAAGTGGAAGGCGCGGGGCGTTTGCGAACCGCGAATCCGGATGGTGGACCGGCTGGTGGCGCCTTGCCATTCGGCGGTAAGCGTAAGCGCGCCATCCGCGAGGGCAGTGACGCGCGCGGACGGCGAGAGCCGCGCGAGAGCCGGATGCGACACGCTCCAGCGGACCTCGCCGGTGACGTCGCGTTCGGCGCCGTCAGGGCCGGTGGCGATGGCCACAAACTGCTGGCCGGCGGAGGCGCCGGTCAAGATGACCGAGGCGGGCACCGTTCGCAACTTCACCGGCGACGGCGCGCCATAGGCGATGAGCGACGCAAGGATCAAAAGATACTTCATGGCTTGGCTACGATCATGATCGGAATTTCCTTGGTGGCAATCACGGGGCCAAGTTTTCCTTCGTTGAGGGGTCGAACGGTGACCCGGGCAGAGCGCGGCTGGGCGGTGGGCGGCGCGGTTTCAGCGGCAGTGAAGGCGAGCACCATGCGCTCGGTGCGGGGGACATAGCGTTCGCGTTTGCCCGGGGTGGGGGGCGGATCGGTGTCGGGTTCGTAGTCGGCGGCGGCCAGGGCCGACACGCCGTCAGGCAGGTTCTCGACGTGCACGGCGACGGCGCCGCGGTAATCCTCTTCGCGGTCAAAGGTGACGCGCGTGGTCTTCGCGCTGCCGCTGGGGAGATTGAGATGGTCCTCGGCGATCTGAATGTTGCCGAGATGGGGCACTTGGGGGCGAACCTGCACACGGTACTTGAAGGAGGCGCCGGCTTCGTCCGAGGTGAGGTTGCGGATTTCGACCGTGTAGTCGCCGGGATTGCGCAGAGGGAAGATCGCTTTGGCGGTGAGGCCTTTCGTCATGGCACCAGTACAGGCGCCACGGCCGACAAAGAAGTTGGTGACCACTTCCTCGCCGTGGGCATCGAGCAGGCGGACCACGGGATTGAAGAGCGGCGGAGCGGCGTCGGGCGTCTCAATTTCGATGGCGATGTCCTGCGGCCCGTCAAGGTGGAACTGGCTCCGGCGCGCGTCGCCGGGGGCGCTGAGGACGCCTTCCAGCGTCCCGGGAAGGGTGAATGAGGCGGGCGTGGCATAGGTCTCGATCGACTTCTGATTCCGCGGCCGTCCACCGCGTTCGGCGAGGTCGTTCAGGCGGTTGGCGCTCAGCTGGCGCTGATAGCCACGTTCGTCCCAGCCGGTCTTCTCCGGAGGGGCGTCCTGAGGGACGAGGCCGGGCGCGAGCTTCAACTGATAGCTATAGTCGGGCCCGCCCTGGCCGGAGAACGCCTCGACGCGCAGATAGTAGCGGCCTGCCTTGGGGAAACGGTGGACGAGATAGGCATCCGTCAGGCGGCCCAGCACCCACAGGGGCTCGTCGTTGAAGGCGAGTCGGTTGAGCCGCTTGGAGTCGAACCAACTGCCGGAAGGCTCATAGAGGGAAAGGGAGGGATCGAAGCCGTTCGCATTGCCGCCCGCGGCGCCAAGGGAGGGCAGGCCGGAGATCACTTGGAAGGACATGGTTTGGCCGGCGCTGACGTCCAAGGCATACAGGTCGCTTTCACCGCGTCGGGCAAGGCGCCCGGAGTAGAGCGCGGGGGCGGAGGCTACGGCGATGGCAGTTTCCGGAGCATCGTGGAGACCGGCGGGCTCGGCCAGCACCGGCGTCGCCGACAAGTGGAAGGGCAGCGCATTCGAGACGCCTTCCGGAGTGACCAGCCGCAAGGTGTAGCGTCCGGGCGGAGTGGCGACCTCAGAGGCGATGCGCAGGTGCACCAGGTCCAGGCCCGGCTTCACCTGGTCAGAGGCTGGTTCCGGTTCAGCACTCTCGACGGTGACGCGGAGGCCCGCAGGCTCCACCACGATCGACTTCGCAGTCTTGAGGTTGCCGCCACGCAGCGTCGCCTGAAATACGGTGCCGCGCTGTCCGGCAAACGGGTGCAGAGATACCGCCCGGGGCTCGGCAGCAGGCGTGAGGGCACTCAGGCCAAAGGCAAGGGTCCAGGCAGCCAGAAACACGCGCATGGGTCTGGCTCGGATCGTACCACGGGCGGCGTCCCCGGAACGGAGGGGACGCCGTGGCTGCCGATTTGCTGCCTTCTCACGACGCCCACTTCCCCGCCCCGGCGCCTACGTCAGGAGCAGAGCCATCCTACTTGAGGACCAGGGTCTGGTTCGGGGAGGTGGCCACGACTGCCCCTTGAGCGTCCTTGGCGATGATGCGGTAGTGGTAGGTGGCGCCGGCGTTGAGCTTGGTGAGGGTCACGTAGTAACTACCCGGCTGATCGTCGGGGCGCCCTGCTTCCTTGCTGCCATATTCGGTGGTGAGCCCGTACTCGACCTCGGTGGAGGCGACCGGACGGCTCGGCCGGAAGAAGATGGTGGCGGCTTGAGCGGAGAACTGAAAGGCGCTGATGCCGGTGATGGTGGTGGGGACATTCGGCATGACAAATGTGGCGTTCGGGGTACTGCCAACGGTACCCCTGGCGTCCGTGGCCGTGATTTTGTAGTGATATGTTCCAGGAGCGAGATTCACCAGCAAAGCGCTGTGGAGGGTGTCCTGAACGACGCTGCCCGCGACTTGGGAGCCATAGGCGCTGGTGGGGCCGTATTCAACTTTGGTGCCGACCACCGGGCCGTTGGTGCCGTAGTAGATCTTGAAGTCAGCGCCCACCGGTTCCGCGGATACCAGCGTGACGCCGGAGGCGGGTTGGGTGGTGAACTTCCAGGTCTTTTCGAAGCTATTGCCCTTCTCGTCCGTGCCCTTGAGGGAGGCCGTGTAAGTGGTGCCGAACTCGAGCGGCCGTTGCGGGACGATATGGAAGTCCGAGCGGCCCACTTGATTATTGGTGTCGTTCTGGGCGTTCAGGAGGTAGATCGGCACGTCCTGGCCGGACTGGCTGGTGAGGGTGGCGGTGTTCGCCACCGTGTCAGTGCCGGTGGCGGCATTCGCCGGTTGCACGATGTGCAGCGTGAGCGGATAGCCGAAGGGGCGGGGCTTATCCGGCAACGGCTGAGGGCCTTCGACGCCGCTCCAGGAGTTGGGGACATTGGTTTGATTGTCAGCGGGATAAGTGGCGAGCAAGCGAGCGGCGGGAGGAGCGGGGGCATTGCGCACGCCGAAGTTCTGAACGTTGTTGCCGCGGTTGTTGCGGCCGAAGCCAACTTCGATGGCGCTGTAAGTAATGACGGGGACGCGATGATAGATGGTGCTCATCACCGCATCAACGGAGGCGGCGAGCGTGTTGCCGGCCCAGATATTTTCGGCCCATCCAGCGCTGTAGCCGAAATAGTCCATGCGGGCGGTGGGGTCGACGCCAATGAAGCCGGGGCGACCGGACACCTGGTTGTGCGAACCGTCTGTATTGTCCTGGAGGTAGTCCGCATGGCCTTGCGCCGCAAGGCTGACGGCGGGGGCGAGCCGGGCGGCCGGCAAACCCATCTGGCGGCGATAGCCATTCGCGGTGTTGAGGGCATCCTGCTGCGCCTGGCTGGGCGGAAAGGGCGCCGGAGCCTCCAAGGCATCGAGGTAAGTGGTGGTGCCAGACGAGCCCGAAGGCTGGTCGGCCAGCACTTGCAGAACCAGCGTGTGGTCGCCCGAGCCCAGATTGCTGAGCACCGCCGGCACCTGCCAGCGGCGTTGAGGGAAGTACGAGTTAATCCGGCCCACCGGTTTGTCGTCCACGAGGGCGTTCACATAGCCACCGTCTGAATCGAGGCGCCGATAGATCGTCACCGTGTCGCCGGAGAAGCGGAAGGTGGCCGTGGCGCCGTTGGTGCTGCTGGCCACGAAGCCGCCACCCGAGGCGGCGCTATCGGATTGGCGGCTCCAGGATCCGTTCAAGGTGAGGGCGGTGTGATCCTCCTCGACTTTACCGGTGGGCGCGGGCGGAGTGATGAATTGCAGTGAAAAGGTCTCCCAGGCACCGACGGCTCCGCGATTGGCCATCACGGCGCCATTGCCTTCCGTGGTGAGAAACTGGCCGCCGGAAGCCTTAAGGCTGATGGACGAGTTGGGCTGCAGGCCGACGGTAAATTGCTCCCAGCCACCGGCGGCGCTACGATTGGCCACGATGGGTCCGCCACCGCTGCCCTCCGCGCAGAGATACAGGCCGTTCGAAGCTTGCAGAGTGACCAGATCGCCTTCTTGCAACTCACCGCCATTGAGGTCGGTGATCGTGAAGCGTTCCCAGGTGCTGATGGCGCCACGATTTCCCGACACCGCCCCCCCGCCTCCACCTTCGGCGGAGAACCAGCCCATCCAACTGCGGATGGCGACGCTGCGAGTTCTTGAGGTTTGGGCAGGCACGAGGGCGGCCGCTAGGCCGAACAGCATGAGGAGTCGGACAGGGTACATGATGTGGGAGGCGTAGAATTCGCGAATCGCCCATCATTCCTGGCGCACTTTTTTGCCGGCTGGCACCGCATCACTGCGGCGCTGAAGCCGCTGGCCTGTGGAGCGGAACGAATTTAGCGCCGCTCCTGAGGTAAGGACTTACGGGCGTGGGCCCGACTTAACGGCCGGGAAAACTGCGCCAACTCGCCCCAAGGTTTTCGGTGGGCGGACGCCGGGGCATGCGGCGTTGCTTGGCAGCTTCGGTCCGCTGCGTCTCGCGATCGACGACGCGGCGCATGTCGCCTTCAGTGAAGACCAGCATGCGTACCTCGCCGCTGTCGGTTTGTTGATCGAGGAGCGCCTTGCATAACAACGGCAGTTCCTGCAGACGGATGCGGTGCCGCCGAGCGAGGGCCATATCCGCCCCGACAGTGAAGAGCGAACGCGAATGGTCGGCGGCGATGCGCTCAAACGTGAAGACCCGGAAATCCGCGACCTGGCGAAAATCCTTGAAGATGAAATTGGCTTTAATAGTTTCCATAAACCTTATCCGCCCGTCCCGAAACCAGCCAGACGACCCTGCCGGGGCCCCTGACGATTCCAAGTGGGCTCATACTCGCGCACCAGCCGTTCCTGGCGATCCTGGCGGCGCGCGTAATCACAAACCTCAAATACGAAACCGGTGGGGAGACACTGGCGCATCCCAGAGTCGGCTTCGCTCAGGTGGTGGAGCAGCGCCGCCTGAATGTTGTCGGTCTCGTTGATCAGGATCCATTCGCGCGCATTCGAGATCCCGTAGACGCCGGAGCGGGCCGGCGCGTGTTCGCGCACCGAAGCCACCGAGAGCGTGCGGGGGAAAAATTGTTCAAACGGCATCAAAATTCCTTTTTCAACTGATACAGCGGAGGGGGCACACGGTCATCCCAGCGGCGCCTGACGCTGGGCCTTGAGGGCTTGGTAGCGCGGATCCCGCGTCACCATCTCACGCACCTGATCGCTCAATTCCTGCCAGTAACGGATGAAGTAGCCCGCCTCGTCGCGCGCCATCACTTCGGCCCGCTTCTCTTCGATGATCGCGATTACGGCTCGCACTATCTCGCCTTCCGGCCCCGTCTGCGGTCCCTGGACGGTTTCCCGCAACGCGCGCGCGACGCGGTCAAACTCGGCGCCGACTCGTGGCTTGATCAACTCCGCCCATTCGATTTGGCTGGGGGTCCCGGTCATGAAGTACTCCTGATTCGCTATCTGCCGCCAGGGCTCGCTCAGCCGCCGCGTTTGCCTTCGAGCGAAGGGATCGTCAGGCGCGAGTTCCAGCGCCACGTGGCCCAAGCCAGGCCCATGCAGACCGCGCTGCACCCCATGGCCATCGCGATCAGGCCGGCGCCCAACGGGCGGGACACGATCAGTACCGCTGGGCTGAAGACGAATGCGCCCATCAGCAAAGCCACCGTCATGGTGTACTGCGTACCTGTAGATTTCTGGTGAGAATCGAACATGGCAACCTCCTGGGTTGTCGGTGTACCTAAGAGGCAGAGACAGGAGAGCTGACTTAGTTCAGGAGACCTGCAGTCGGACAGAGGATGTCCGCTCTTAACTATTATCGGTGAATTACTCTTGCCAGTCAAGCCCGCTCTATGCGAAGATGACGCCTTTAGCTTAACCAGGATCAGTTAATCAACAGGAAGGAGATCCGGTGGACCTGCCACAACTGATCAAGCGCCGCTTGGCCGAACTGAGCCTGGACCAAAAGGACCTGGCCGCCGCAGCCGAGGTCACCGAATCCTATATCTCGCAACTGTTGGCGCGGAAGAAGGCTCCGCCGGCGCCGAACCGCACCGACCTCTATGACAAGCTCGGGGACTTTCTCAACCTCCCCAGCGGCCAACTGGCCCGTTTGGCGGAGGAGCAACGCCAGGCCGAGCGGAAGCGCAAGCTGGAAGCACCACCGGCACCGCTCTTCCAGGCCTGCCGCGAACTCATCCTGCGCAAGTGTCACCGCGACCGGCGCGCGGAAGTGGAGCGCATCTTCTCCCGTGACATCTTCGGCGAGCTGGAGCGGCTGGTGACGCAGAAAGTTCTCGATGTGGCGCAAGCCCTGGCGCGCGAGGAGCTACGCAACGAAGCCTGGCTGCGGCAACTGGCAAAGCTCAGCCACCGGAGCTATAAGCAGATGCGCGTGGCCACGCTCGAGTTCCTGGACACCGACGTCCGGCAGGTGTCGCTCGAAGGCTGCGTCTCGTTCCTCGAACCGATGATCGCCGCGTGGGACATCGACCTGCGAACCTTCGCGCTCGACATCACGCTCAACACCCGCCTCAAGCCGGGGGGCCGGAAGCGCTTCGAGTATCGGGAGGTGGAGCCTGAGCCGGTCGCGCAGGAACCGGAAGCGGGCTTCGTCCAGTTCCTGGAGGACAAAACACTGAGCGGGAAGGCGACCCCGCAAGAGCTGGAATTTCTGCGCGCCCTGCGGTTCCCGGGGCGGCATCCTTCAGCGCTTTACTACTACCGCGAACTGCAAAGCCTGCGCGATCCGCTGCACTTCCGTAGCGCGTGAGCGGTCGCGTCAATTGGGCTGTGTGGCGACCGACGCCACCACATCCCAAGTGAACGCCACCAGCTTGTAGAACGACGTTTCCAGCATGCGCTCGACGTCACTGTGCGGTCCGAAGTTCGTGCGGTCCTGCGGGCTCATCGCCGGTCCGATGCCGTAGGATTGAATGCCTTTGGCGCGCAGGAGCGCCATATCGGTATAGCCGCTCAGCATGCTGGGGAGGACGATGGCGCCCGGGTAGATGCGGCGGCCGGACTGCTCGAGCGCGCGGTACATTTCGTTATCGAGGCGCGACGGCGGGGCCACGGGCCGCGAGGAAACGATCGGCACGATTTTGACAGCGGGATCGGCAATCAGCGTCCGCATCTGTTCGTAAAAGCGGGTGACGTCCTCGTCGGGCAGCACGCGGATGTCGATGGTGGCTTCGGCTTCAGACGGAATGACGTTGGCCCCCAGGCCGGCTTTCAGGATCGTGGGCACCACCGACGTCCGCAGCATCGTGTAGTGCAGGGGCTCGAATTCTCGCAGATAGCGCTGAATGGCCGCACTCCGGGCGGGGTCCGTCAGGCCGTGGTAACGAGCGGCCTTCTCCGGCGGACTGATGGCGGCCAGCTTCTCGAAGTAGGTCCGGGTGGTGTCGTTCAGGCGCAGTGGCGTTTCCCAGGCACCCACCTTATGGACGGCCGCACTCAGATGCGTCAGGGCGTTATCGAGCCGAGGGACGGAGCCGTGCCCGGACGTCCCGTTCGACACCAGCCGCACCCGGCGCGGCGCTTTTTCAGTGGTGGCAATCATGATCGCCGCCACCTGCCCGTTCTCGATGGTGCCCGTGCCACCCTCGGTGAGAGCGAACTCGGCGTCGATTTCGTCGAAATGCTGTTCCACCATGAACTTGATGCCGACTTCGGTGGGGTCGGTCTCTTCGCCCGATTCGGCAAGGAAGATGACATCGCGGTCCAGGACCCGGCCGCTGCGCTTGAGCGTCAGCATCGTCATCAGGTTGGCCGTCAGAATGTCTTTGTCGTCGGTGGTGCCACGGCCCCAGATGTAGCCGTCCTTCATCACGGCGCCGAACGGATCCACCGTCCACTTCTCGCGGTGTACGGCGACGGTATCGGTGTGCGCCATCAGCAGCAGGGGACGCTTACGGCCATTGCCCTTGAGGCGGGCGACCAGGTTAGCGCGCTGCGGGTCGAGCGCGAAGGTCTTGACCGGGATGCCCTCGGCTTCCAGCACCCGCTGGAGATACTCCACGACGCGCGTTTCATGGCCGTTCACGCTCTCGATCTGCACGAGCGCGCGAAAGTGCCGCAGGGCTTCGGCGCGCCCGGCCGGCGAGTCGAGCACGGGAACCTGAGCGCAAGCGGCGCCGGCGAGAGCCAGGACAAGCAAGAGTCGCATCGTTCTATTTTGCCGGACATCGGCGGCGGGGCCATCACTCGTCCGGCTTTAAGGGAATCCAAAGCTTCGCCCGATAAACTGAAGCTTGCGGGCGATCCTGGCATGGTTAGCGGTGGCGGCTTGGCTCTGCGGCGAAGAGGCCAGCGACACGCGTCTGCTGCAAGAGGCGCGGGCCGCGCTCAACGACGGGAAGTATACGCAGGCGAGGGAGCAGGCCGAGCGAGCAGTCGCCAGGTTTCGCGCGAGCTCCGACGCGAGGAACCTCGCCTCCGCGTTGCGCGTGGCCGGTCTGGCCGGCCTGTATTCGGGGGCTTACGCCGCCGCCGGCCGCAGCCTCACTGAAGCACTCAGCGTCGCCCGGCAACTGCACGACTTCGGCAACGAGGTCGCCCGGCTCAACGACCTCGGCATGGCCTCGTACCTCCAGGGTCGCTACCGGGAAGCGCTCGACCGCTATGAGGAGGCCGAGGCGCGGGTGCGAGCCGTGCCTCACGATCCGTGGTCGCCGTGGGCGCGTCAGGTGACCACCGCCAACATCGCCATCCTCTACCAGACGCTGGGGCAATACGACCGAGCGCTCGAGCTCTATTCGCGCCTGCTGCAAAGGAAGGAAGCCTTGCAGCCGAGTGAGCAGGCACAACTGCTCTCGAATGTGGGTGCGTTGCGCCGCCGACTCGGCGATCCGGTGCGTGCCCTCGAAACCTATCGCCTCGCCCAGGACTTATACCGCCGCGCGAAACACGCCGATGGCGAGATCGCGGTGCTGAACAACATCGGTATCGTGCAAGCGATGGACCTGGGCAATGCCGCGGGCGCCGAAGCCGCCTTTTCCGCCGCCAAGGAATTGGCGGAACGCGCGGGCGATCGCCCGCTGGCGATCCACGCCCAGTTGAACCGCGGCGAGGCGCGCTATCGAGCCGGCCGCGCCGGTGAGTCGCTCGCCGACTTCGACGCCGTCTCCCTCCGCGCACATGAGCTAGGACTAAAAGAAGAGGAATGGCGCGCTCTGTATGGGCTGGCCCGGGCGGGTACGCGGGGCGCAACCGCGTCGCGCGGCCTGTTGACGCGCGCCGTGGAGTTGATCGAGTCGTTGCGCGAGAGCGCAGGCACTGCTTCGCTGCGTTCGCGGTTCCTCGCGGACAAGCGTGCGGTTTACGACCGCCTCATCGAAAGCTCAACCTCCCCTGAAGAGGTCTTCCGCTGGATGGAGCAATCGCGCGCCCGCAGCCTCTCGGAGAAGTTGGCGCCGCCGCGGGTAGCCTCGCTAAGGGAGTTTCAGCGGTCCCTCCCAGCCGACACGGCGGTGCTCGAATTTTGGGTGGGGGAGAAGTCGGCCCGCACGCTTTGGATCTCCCGAGCCGACGTTCGCTTCGTTTCCTGGACGCCTGATTTTAGCGCGATGGCCGCCGCACGCCAAGCTCTTGCCAATCCGAGCCGCCAGGACTGGCGCGATTCCATGAACCGGCTCGCTGGGTCGCTGTGGGCAGGCCTGCCGCTGCGAAGCAATGAAGGACTGCAACGGCTACGCGTGATTCCGGACGGGCCACTCTCATTTCTGCCCCTGGAGGCGCTGCCGTGGGATGAATCGAGACTTCTGGTCGAGCGGTTCGCCGTTTCCTATGCGCCTTCAGCGACTCTGTCCGGCCACATCAAGGCGCCACCGCCCGCCGTTCGTTGGCCGTGGCAACCCTCGCTGACGGGCCTTGGCGATCCCCAACCCGGAACCGCTCCCGGCGACAATCGGCAATGGACGGCGCTCCCCCACGCGCGAACCGAGACTCGACAAGTCGCAAGCCTGATCGGCGGCCGCACAAGCATCTATCTGGGCGACGAGGCTCAGAAGGAACATCTCCACGAATCCGCGCGTTTCCCCATCCTTCACCTCGCCACGCATGGAGAGGCCAACCCGCAGAATCCGGACCGCTCGTTCCTGCTGTTGGCGCCCAAGGTCGGGTCCGCCCAGCGCTTCGACTACCTTTACTCACAAGAGGTGAGTACGCTGCCGCTCGCCGGGGCGGACTTGGTCACGCTTTCCGCCTGCGAAACAAACTTGGGCGAGTTTGTTCCGGGCGAAGGTCTGCGAGCGTTTGCGGAAGCCTTTCTGAGCGCAGGCGCGCGCAGCGTGCTGAGCTCGCTCTGGAGCGTGGGCGATGTCTCGACTGAAGAACTGATGGTTCGCTTCTACACGAAGCTGGCAGCGGGCGAAGCGGCGGACGACGCCTTGCGACTGGCCAAGCTCGAGTTCATCCGCCACCCGCCGTCCAGCCATCCGGCGCATTGGGCGGCGTTTGTCCTGCAGGGTGACGGCCATTGGAGGCTTCCCCGGCTGATCGGCTGGGCATGGCTGGGGCTCGCTGGCGCGCTGACGGGGACGCTCGCATGGATGATCGTGCGCAAGCTCAAAACGCGGGAAGCCAAGGCTTCAGCGTAAAGGCGGCATCGTCGCCCGTCAGGCCCAGAATCTGCACGCCGGAGGTGGCATTCACCTGGACGACGTCGCCGGGTTCCAGGCTCGTGCCGTTCAGCAGGGCTCCCAACTCGTCCATGATCCGAGTGCCGGAAGCCAGCAGAATCGTCGCCACCCGGCCGGTGCGTGGATGATACAGCGAGACGATCACCGGCCCCGTGGACGGGTTCTGAATCGCCAAGCCCGTGAATTGACCGGGAGCCAGGGCCGGCAACGGGCCCAGCGTCGCCGCCCCACGCGTCCTTTGCTGAAAGATCGGATCCGCCTTCAGCAGCAAGGCCCGTGACGGCGCGCGTACCGGCACCCCGCGTAAGTAGGAGTAGTAAGTCACTGTAGAGCCGTCGGGATTCGAGGCCGTGACGGGTTGCTGGTCAAGCGTCGTGGTGCTGGTTAACGCAAACACCATCTCGGTGGGACTGACATAGACCGGGTTGGTGGTCTTCATCTTCGAGGTGAGGCGCGTGCCCGGCACAAAGCCAGTACCCTGCACGCGGACGATGGTCCCGGCGGGCCAAGTGCCGCCGCCCGGAACTAAGCCACGGATCGAGACCGTGCCGCCCACGGTTAAGGTCCCAACCTTAGTGTTAGAAAGCGTCACCGGGCCAGTGGGCGTGGAGACCAGCGTGTCCTGCATCCGCAGAGGAAACGCTGTTCCCGGCTTGGTGGTGGCCGGTACCGTCATGGCAATGGTCAGGAACGGATAATCCAGGTTCGTGCCGTAGTCGGAATCGGGCGAGACGATCTCCACCGCCAAAGTCCCGTTGTGCGAGAGCGCCACGCCGGCCGTGGTGCCGAGCGGGCTGCTGATCCCAACGCCATTGACCTCGAAATCCCAGTCATCCATCCGCGGACCGCCACCTGAAATGGGTCTCGGCGTCGTGAGCGAATACTTCACCTGCACCACCCCTCCGGCCGGCACGGTTTCGTTCAGGGAGCGCACTTCGGCAATGCCCGCCGGTTGCACCCCGCCACCGCCGCCGCCACCGCCCGGCGGTTTGTTTGATCCCCCGCCACCGCTGGCGGCCAACCCCACCACGGCCCACCATACCCCGAGCCCCAACACTTTGACTTTGGTCATGTCGTTCCCTTCAGCATCGCCCGCAATCGAGCAGACGTCGAGAATTCTAATGTTTGTATTTATTCATCCGGCGGCTTGGCCGCAATGACGAAGCGTGTCCCGCCGGAAACCGCGAGCACCGCGCCCTTCGCATCGAGGGCGCTGACTTCCCAGATAAGTGTCTTTCGCGGCAAAAGTTTAGCCTGAATGCCGAGCGGCAGCGGCAGCTTCGTGTTCGCCGTGGTGGCCGACCAGAGCGGCGTGCGGTCCACCTCCTGTAAATTCACGCGGTACTGCGCCGCCCGCTTTAATGCAACCCACTCGAAAGCCGCCGGCGGCGTCGCCAAGCTGCCCTGCGGCGAGACGACCTCGACTCGAGCTGAACGCATCACATCGGCGTCGCTCGACACCTGCGGTGCGATGCCCGAACCTGCTCGCCCAGGCGCCCAGACCAGCACCCCCACCAGCACCGCCGCCAGCGCCAGCGCCGCCGGGGCGAGGGTGCGGACGTTCCAGAGGCTCTGCCACCAGGAAGCCTGAGGCATCGGCGAGTTCTGCCGCAGCCGTGCAACGATCGCTGCGACGTGCTCTTGCTCCTCGGGCCGGACGGCCGGTTCCTGAAACTGCCGAAACAGCGCCAGTTCCGTCGTGCAATAGGCGCACCCGGCGACATGCGCTTCGACCTCGCGGCGGCGATCCGCACCGAGTTGGCCCTCGCGTCCACCCACCAGTTCGTCGAGCGAAGGACAATCCTCACCCGGGCTCAAGGCGCGCAATGCTTTCTCGGAATGATCGCTCATGGGTTTCCCTGCCTCGGAATGTTAGTTTCCGCTTTCCATCTTTCTCGCGCCCGCGCCAACTTACGCTTGGCGCTCACAATGTAAGCCCGCGCGCCGCTGGCATTGGTAAGACCGAGCAACCGCGAAACCGCGCCCAGACTAATACCGCTCGCAAAGTGCATCACCATCACCTGCTTCTCGAGCGGATCCAGGTTCTCCTCAATCAGCGACCGCATCTGCTGCAGCGACTCCTTCTGCTGCAGGGAGTCGAGCGCATTGGCCGCGGCGTCGGCAACCTCGAAGTCCAACGACTCGGCCACCTCCTGCGCCTGGTTCTGCCGCGACCGCATCTCGTTGACGCAGTGATTGCGGGCAATCGTATAGAGCCAGGTGGAGAAGCGCGCGGAGCCCTGGAAGGAATCCAGGTTGCGATACGTCCGCAGGAAGATCTCTTGAGCCAGGTCCGCCGCCGAATCGCGATTGCCGGTAAAGCGATAGCACCAAGTCGCCACCCTGGCGTGGTAGCGCCCGAATAACTCGTTGACCCACCGGCTCCCGGATTCGCCGCGTTCCCTGTCCGCACGGTATCGCGCGAGCAGGTCCTCGTCGTCGAGGTTCTGCATTCGCTTGATTATAGTGCCGCCGGGAGTAGCTTCCCGGTCTAAATCAGAACTGACCGGCGATGCCTGGACTGCCTTTCCATTTATTTACAAGTGGAGGCGGGAGAGCGCCGTCCGCTACCGATCCCGCCTCGCGCCTAACGAAACGGGCTAGCGGAAGTTCGCCGTCACCGTGGTATCCGCGTTCACGGTCACCGCACAGACCAGAGCCGTGCCGGAGCAACCGCCGCCGGTCCAGCCTACGAAGGGAGCCGTGCTGCCCGGAATCGCCGTCAGCGTGACCACCGTTCCCGCGGCGAAGGTGTTGCCGGGGGCACTCGCCGTGTAAGATCCGCTGCCGTTGGTCTTCACCACCAGCTTATAGGTGGGCGCCGGCGGCGGGGCGACGGGACCAGAGAAGATGGCCGTCACCGACGTATCCGCGGTCATCGTCAGCGTGCAGGAAGGCGCCGTACCCGCGCATCCGCCGGACCAGCCGGCAAAGGTCTGTCCCGCGGCGGGCGTGGCCGTGAGGGTTACGACGGTCCCGCTCGGGAACGACGTGCCACCAGGATTCGAGGAGACCGAGCCCGACCCGGTCGTTCGCACCGTCAGCCGATAAGGCGTCAGGAAAGTAGCCGTAGTCGTCAGCGAGTCGTTCAGCGTGACGGTGCAGACCGGGTTGGTGCCCTCGCAAGCGCCCGTCCATTTCGAGAAGATGCCCTTGCCGTTTTTGGCCGTCAGGGTCACCGAGGAGCCCAAGGCCAGATTCATGGCGCAAGTCCCCGGGCAGCGGATCACGTTGTTTGAGGAAGACACTTGGCCGTCGCCGACCACCGTCACCGTCACCGAAGGCACGCCCAGGTTGGCCGCCGCGTTCTGGGCGCCGATGAAGTCACCCACTTCGTTCGGGGCCGGCGCGCTGCAGGTACCATCGGCGCAGATCGCCGCATGGTCCACCGGATCGTAAGTGCCCGTGAACTTGTAGAACTCGTAGCGGCGCAGCACTGCCCGAGAGCCACCATTCAAGCCACCCTGATTCCGCAACACCCCGCTGTTCCCGTTGCTATTCGGATTGAATTGCAGCAGCTTCCAACTGGTTTCCACCTTGCCCGGATCCTGCGGCACTTCCGGATTGTCGGCGACCAGATCTTCCAGCGCCACTTCGTGCAGCAATTCCGACTTATAAACCTTCACCCATTTCGCCTCACCGTGCTGCGGCACCGGCTTCGGAATCGGGGGAGGCGGCGGGACCGGGGCCTGGATCTGAAACGCCACCTGCGGCGGCAACCCAGGCTGATTCACCACCGTGATGGTGGGTTGAGGAATTTGCACTTTCGGTCCGTTGTAGCGGATCAGCGTGCCCGGATTCGCTGGATCCTCCACCAGCCAGTAGTAGGAGGTCGCGGTCGGCGCTGGCAAGCCGCCGTAGCCAACCACGACGCCGTAATGATCGCACCCCACGATGTTGGTTAACACGCACGAGTGGCCGTAAGTCGGCTGGAAGGTGGACGGCACGGTCGTGCCCACTGCGAAGCGTCCGGTGGACGGATCATAGCTGCTGGCCCAGCGAATCACCACGCCATTCGCCGTCGGGATCGTCTTCGAGCTACCGTAGCGCGTGGCATTGAAGGTGTAGGGCTGTGAATTCGACGGCACGCCCTGCATCTCGATCTCGAAGCCGTGCGTCTCCTGGCCGGTATCGTTCAAAACGTCAAAGTTGCTCAAGGCGCCGAACAGCGTCACGTCCTGAGCCCGCATCGCCATCGGCACGGCCGCCAACACGACGCATCCCATCAACACCTGCCCCATCCGGTGACCTGCCCCCAAACTTCCTACCAAACGTAACTAGAGAAGCTGGATCAGCTTACCTCGTCGAGCTGCCGTCTCGGGCAGCGGGGATGGGGGTGTGGGGGAAGGGGGCGGCGCTTGAGCCCCCTTTCTCCACCCCAGCAATGTAGTGTCCCCGCGCGATGGCCATCGTGCGGCGAACTCCTCGGGCGAGAGATAGCCCAGCGCCGAATGGGGACGCTCGGTGTTGTAGTCCTCCCGCCACGCCTCGATCTTGCTTTTGGCGTCGGCGAGAGTCGTGAACCAGTTGGCGTTCAAGCATTCGTCGCGGAGTCTCCCGTTGAAGCTTTCGATGTGGCCGTTCTGCATGGGCCGTCCCGGCGGAATGAAGATCAACTGGATCTTCCGTTCTTCGCACCAACTCAAAAAGTGCCGCGAGGTGAACTCCGGGCCGTTGTCGCAACGGATGGCGGCCGGCGTGCCTCGCTGCTCGATCACGCGATCGAGCACCCGCGTCACACGATGTCCCGACAAGCAACTGTCGACCTCAATGGCTGGGCATTCGCGCGTGAAGCTGTCCACGATCGTCAACGCACGGAAGCTGCGGCCGGTGGCCAGCGCATCGGTCACGAAGTCGATGGCCCATTCCTGATTGGCCGCGGTTAGCGCGGAAACTGGTGGTGTGACTCTTGACAGACGCTTGCGTTTCAGTCGGCGCACCGTCAGATGCTCTTCGCGGTACAGCCGGTAGATCCGCTTCATGTTGGCTTTCCAACCACGCTTGATCAGGAGGGCTCCCAGGCGCCGGTATCCGAACCGCGGCTTCTGCCGGGCCAACTCGATCAGCGCTTGCCGCAGTTCGGCATTCCGCTCCGGTTGCGATTCGTAACGATAGGAGGTGCGATCCACTTCCAAAAGCTTGCAGGCTTGGCGCTCGCTCAGTCCGTGTTCGGCCATCACGAGCGCCACATCGCGCCGTTGCCCTACAAGCTCCACCCGTTTTTTCGGATCACCGTCTGCAGCGCGTCTTTGTCCAGCGACAGGTCGGCCACCAGCTTCTTCAGTCGCGCGTTCTCCTGTTCGAGTTCACGCAGCCGTTTGGCTTCGTTCACTTCCATGCCGCCATACTTCGACTTCCAGGCGTATAGCGTCGCTTCGCTCACGCCCAGTTCGCGCGATAGCTCCTTGGCCTTCCGCCCGGCCTCCATCTGCTTCACCGTCGTGATCACTTGCTCTTCCGTGTATCGGCTCTTCTTCATCTCTACTGGCTCCTTTCGTGGGGGAGCTCCTCTAGTTTTACCTGGTAGAGTTTTCGGGAGGCATGTCACCGGCACCTTCTCTTCAGTCCTGTCATTCCTTTTGCTCCCTGCTCGTATTTTTGAGATGACCCCTAAAGCGTTTGGCATCCCTGGTTCGTCTGTTGAGACAAGGCCCGGAGGGAGCTGGAACAAAAATGGAGAAATAAATTTCCGCGGCCCGCCCCGCCATAGGGCGCGGGGGCGTAAGGTGCCCTTTAGCCCAAGCTCAGATGAATCCCCGAGTGCTCGCGGATACGAGCGTAATTACTCTGTAAATGCCGTTCGTATTTACACCGAAAAGGATTTCCCCATGAAGCAGTTTTGTTGTGGCGATGTGGTGAAGGGATGCCAGGCTGTGTTTATTGGCGAGACCGATGAAGAGATTCTGGGCCAAGTGGCGGAGCACGCCCGTCAGGATCATGGCTTGGCCGAAGTCCCGCCGGAATTGGAGCAGAAGGTCCGGTCCCTGATTCAGCCGTCGACGGAATCCCTGCCGGTCGTCTAACCGGCGCTACAGACTTCATGGCGCGTTCCGCACTCCATCGCGTCCAGGGCCCTGAAGACGCCCTGTCGCGTCTGGCCCACGCGCTGCACGAAGAAGAAACGGACACGCTGGCGGATGCGCCAGTCGAGGCCATCCTGGCGGCAGTACTGCAGGAAGAACTGCCGTTTGTCTACCACTACCAGCCCATCGTGGATCTGGCCCGCGGCATTACGACCGGGTACGAAGCCCTGGTCCGCTTCCCGATCCAGCCCACGATTCCGCCGGATCGCATGCTCGCCTGCGCCGACCACTGGGGTTGCCGCGAAGAGCTCGAAGCGCTGATCACCCGGGAAGCAGTTCATCAGCGCGGCTTCCTGCCGGTCAACACCTTCTTGTCCATCAATGCCAGCCCGTCCTTCGTCCTCTCGACTTTTTGGGATGAGATCCTCGCCGAGGCCGGCGACTTACGGCGGGTGGTGGTGGAGATCACCGAGAACCAGGCCGTGGATAACTATGGCCCCCTGTTGCAGAAGGTGGCGGCCATTCGTGAGGCCGGGGGAAGCATCGCCGTCGACGACGCCGGCTCCGGCTACTCCAGTCTGAAGCACGTCATGGCGTTACGGCCGGAATTCGTCAAACTTGACCGGACCTTTGTCTCGAATTGCGACAAGGATCCGGCGAAAAGCGCGCTGATTGAAATGGTAGGCAACACCGCCGGACGGCTCGATACCTGGCTCATCGCCGAAGGCGTAGAAACCGAGCGTGAGCTCGAAGAGTTGATCAACCTCGAAGTGCCACTTGCCCAAGGCTATTTTCTGGCGCGTCCACAACCACAGATGCAGCCCCTGGCCGCAGCGCCGGCGCACGCCATCGTGAAGCGGGTCCGCGAGATTCAATCGTCCCGACAGTTGCGAGATTCGGTCGACCCGTGCGTCGGTGCTCTCGACGAGCCCCATGCGCGGGCCATGCTCGCCGCCGATCCGGCCCTCGAGGCCGTGATGGTGGTCGACGCCTGGGGCGGACCAGCCCTGTTGTTGCAGCGCCATCCGCTGGCCGGGGTTCGCGTGGTGGCCCCGCTGCTGCGCATGCAAGGCTCCACGCCGGCTCGCACGGCCCTGCAGCGCGCCCTCACCCGGCCCGGGTCGCTCTGCTTCGACCCCATCGTCGCCATCGACGAACTCGGCCGCTTCACCGGCCTCGTCAACATCGATCAACTGACCCGCCATCTGCTCACCTGATCCGCCATATGATGAAGCCTGCATGATCAGGCTTTGGATCTCGCGAAAGTCCAGCCTGCCGATTCGCGAACAGCTTAGCGCGCAACTCTTGCTCGGCATCCTCAGCCGCAAACTCGCGCCGGGTGAAAAACTCCCCAGCGTCCGCGAACTGGCCCGCCGCTTGAAGATTCACGGCAACACCGTGCTGGCCGTGTATCGCGACTTGGCCCAACGAGGTTGGGTGCGAGCGCAGAGCGGCAGCGGGGTCTTTGTGCGCGAGTTCAAGTGGACCGCGGGTAAGGGCGGGCTCGATGAACTCGTGCGGAGTTGGGTCGAGGACGCGCAAACGCTCGGCTACTCGCTGGCCGATGTTCAGGCGGCGCTCGAGCGGCTGCGCCCCGCCAGCTTCGTGGTGATGGACCCGGATCCGGAACTCGCCCGCATCCTCGCCGCCGAGGCTAGCGAGGCGGTGGGCCAGCCGGTGGGCGTTGCGCCACTCGAGAATCCGCCCACCGGCGCCTTGATTCTGGCGCAAGCCGGACAAGCTGACCATGTGGCGCGCGCCGTGGGCGACCGTCCTTTTCGCGTGATCCACGTGAAGTCGATGCAGGAGGTCCTGGCCGGCCGGCAACGGCCGCCGTTCCCCATCCTCATCGGAGTAGTTTCCCGCTCGCCGCAAATCCGTGAGTGGGCGGGCACGCTGCTTTCGTCACTCGGCTTCGACGCTGCCCAAGTCCTCCTGCGCGATCCGGCCGACCCAGCGTTCGCCGACGGACTCTCGCTGTGTGCCGTCGTTGCGTGCGATGTCATCGCCGCCGCCGACCTCCCTGCCCCGGCGCGGCCGGTCGTCTTTCGGCTGCTGTCCGAGGAGTCACTGGCCGAACTGCTCGCCTTGGCGTGCGGCTGATTGTGACGGCGGCAGAAAGTGTCATAGACCGGCGACCACCGCCCTCTCAACGGCGTTAGCGTCAGGCATGCGCACCCTATTGCTCGTCTTTCTCGCCCATCTGGCCTGGTCGGCGGAGCCGGTGTCCTGGGCTCGTTCGCCCGAAGCCTTCGTCGACAATCTGGTCGTTGTCCAATTGAACACGGGCACGCGGATCGCCGGCCGCTGGACCTCGGTCACCCTCGACGAGTTCACCATGAAAGTAGCGCGGACCTCCGACAAAAAGGCAATCAGCAAGGGACTGCGCACCATCCCGCGCGCAGCGATCAGCGAAGTGCGCGTGGCTCCGCGGCGCAGCGCCGGACGCCACGTCGGTCGCGCGGCGGGCCTCACGGTCGGCCTGATGCTGCTCTACCCGCTCGCGATGCGGGTGCAGTCTTATGGGGTGGTCGCGCTCCCGGTCGCCACCACTCTTCTGGGCCACTCGCTGGGGAAAGCGTACGACGAGCGCAGCCGTCCGGTGGTGTTCGTCGATTGAGCAGAAGATGTAAATAGCCCTTTACAGCTCAATCACTTCCGCCCACCGGGCGCGTTCGCCAGAGCTGGGCGTTTTAAGCCGGACCGGTGGTAATCCACCAGCCCCCAGCCACCCGGCCTCTTGCATTCTCAACTACTTACCTTTGGCCACCAAAGTGCATGAACCAGAGTGCGCTCCGGAAAGGAAACTGAGTATGGGGAACAAATTATGGATGACAGGCGCCTTAGTGGCAGCCTTGGGGGTGATGCCGGCCGCGGCTCAATGGCGGCAGGTGGGTTCGTCGGGGACGGCGGGAACGCAGAACCCGCGAGCCAATGGGCCAGTCATGAACGGCCCGTCGAACGGGCCCGGCAATGGGCCTGGGTACAGCGCGGATATGGACGGGGATGGACGCAGCGATGTCGGCGTGGCGCGAGTGAGCGTCGCCGACGGCGACGTCGAAGTGTTGCGTGAGTCCGGCGATCGGATGCAGGCGCGCGGCGGCATGCCGCTGATGTCGCATGACACGATCTCCACCGCCCGTGCCTCGCGAGCCGAAGTACAACTCGGCCCCGGGAACTTGGTGCGCCTGAATGAAGACACGCGCCTTCGCGTGCTCGACATCGGCAACCGCTTCTATCGCGTGGAAGTGCTCACCGGTGATGTGAGCATCACGCAGTTCAAAGGGATGAATGCCGACATCACGGTGATCGCCGGCAACGCAAACGTTCGCCCGCTGAAGGCGGGCATCTATCGGGTCGTGGTGCGCGAGAACATCCAGACGGACCTCACCGTCCGCAAGGGTGAAGCCGAACTCGCCAGCGGTCGCGACAGTGAAGTGATCAAGAGCGGCAAGCGGGCGACCGTCCGCGGTGACCGCCAATCCGCCGAACTTCGCGTGCAAGGCGCCGGCGACAAAGACGGCTTTGATCGCTGGAACGAACGCCGCGACGATGTGCTCGAGCCGAACACCGGCGGCCGCGGAGGCGGCTACTACGGCGGCGTCGGCTACGGCTATCCGTGGGGTTGGGGCGGCTGGGGCGGCTACGGCTATCCGTTCTGGGGCTCGGGCTTCTACGGAGGCTACGGCTACGGCTTCGGCCCCACGGTGATCGTGGGTGGCCGGGTCGGCGGCGGCGGCTTCCACGGCGGGGGCCGTGGAGGCGGTGGCGGTGGTCGCGGCGGCGGCCGTCGCTAAATCTTTCGGCTACCTTCCCCACGAAAAAGGCCCGCTTCGGCGGGCCTTTTCGTTTTTATTGCAGGTACTTCTTGAGGTCCGGATTCAGCCGTTGCTGAACCTCAGGATCGTTCAGATTCTTCTGCGTCACCAGGAGCGGCGCGATGTTCTGAATCTTCTCGACCGTCTCACCCTTCAGCAGCTTCACGGCCGCCATAATCGACTCGTAGCCCATCTTGAAGGGATGCTGCGCCACCAGCGAGTCAATCACGCCGTTGGTCAGGTCCTGCAGCAACTGCGGGCTCGAATCGAAGCCCACCAGCTTGGCCTTCGTGCCGCGCGCCTTCACCGCCTGGCTCGCGCCGGCCGTACTGCTTTCGTTGGAAGCGAAGATGCCCGTCAGATCGGCATGCGCCGTCAGCATGTTCTCAGCCACCTTCAGCGACTGCGCGTAGTCCGCATTGCCGTAACGCTTGTCGGCAATCTTAATGTCCGGGAACTTCTTGGCCAGCGTCTCTTCGAAGCCCGCTTCGCGCGCCATCGTGGAGGCGACGCCGGGCTGTACCGCGACGATCACCACCTTGCCCTTGCCGCCCAGGACTTCGCCCATGCGATCGGCAGCCAAAGAACCCGCCGCGTAATTGTCGGTGGCGATCTGCGTGGCAAAACGATCCGTATCGATGCCCGAGTCGAAGATGATCACCGGAATCTTCGCATCGGCCGCGCGTGTCACTACGCCCACCATCGACTTGCGATCGATCGGCGCCAGGCAGATGGCATCGACGTGACGGTTGATCATGGCATCGACGATCTGGATCTGTCCGTTGAAGTCCGTCTCGGTGGCCGGCCCGTTCCAACTCACGTCGACGCCCACCTCGCGGCTGGCGGCGATCGCCCCGGCGTTCACCGACTGCCAGAAGACGTGCGTCCGGCCTTTCGGCACCATTCCGATGGTCTTCTTCTGCGTGCGATTGCAAGAGGCAATCAGGGCCGCGGACGAGGCGGCGATCCAGCTTCGACGATTCATGTATTCAGCTTTCTGCTCGGGAAACTACTGCGGGAACTGCTTGGGCGCCTGATGCTGCGCCTGCCAGCCTTCACCATTCAGAGCCTTCAGAAATTCCACCAAGTCCGTCTGTTCTGCTTTGGTGAGATTCAGAGGCTTCATGCGTTCATCAAGATTCTTGTTCTTGAGCCCGCCCTTGTTGTAGTAGTCGACCACGTCTTCCAGCGTCGCCAGGCTGCCGTCATGCATATAGGGAGCCGTACGCGCGATATCGCGCAGGGTCGGCGTTTTGAAGGCGCCCCAATCGGCTTCGTTCTTCGTCACTTCGTAGCGACCCAGATCCGGGTTCGGCTTATCCATGCCCACGCCCAGGTTGTGATACGAGTTCAGCGTGAAGTTGATGCCTTCATGGCACTGGTCGCACTTGGCCTTATTGAAGTAGATGTCCATGCCGCGCACCTGCGCCGCCGTCAGCGCCTTCTTGTTGCCCGCCTTGTAGCGGTCATAGGGCGAGTTACCGGAAAGCACGGTGCGCTCGTAGGTCGCGATGGCCTTGGTGGTGAGATCGATGTCGATCTGGTCCGTGCCGAAGGCCTTTTGGTAGAGCGCCTTGTAGCCGGGGATCGCCTGGATCCGCTTCACGACGTTCGCGTGCGTGTTGCCCATCTCAATCGGATTCTGCATCGGCCCGCCGGCCTGCTCTTCGAGCGAAGCGGCGCGTCCGTCCCAGAACTGATTCAGGCTATACGCCCGGTTGATGACCGTGGGAGCGCTGCGTCCGCCCTTCTGCGACTTGATTCCGGTAGACACCGGCTGACAATCCGTAAACCCCAGTTCCGGACTGTGGCAGCTCGCGCAGGACACCGAATCGTCCGCCGAAAGGCGCTTGTCGAAATAGAGTAGTTTGCCCAGTGCCGCCTTCTCCGGCGTGTATGGGTTGTCCTTCGGAAACTGGACGGGAATCAGGCCCAGCGGCACCGCCGGCCCTTTCGCGGCAGTCTGAGCCCACAAGCAGGTAGCAATGAGAAAGGCTGGCAACGTCGCCGCTGCCAGCCATTGACGATTGATCGACATCAATACGAGGATAATCTACTTTTTGACGTAGCCCTGCACATAAAGCGCATTGAAGCCGCCATGCTTGGACACCGTGCCGGTCACTTCCATGATGTGCGCCGTGTGCTCGATGGCCGCCTTGCGGAACTCCGTCATGCCGTCGCGGCGCAGGTCATGCTCTTCGTCCATCAGCATGTACATCGTGCCGTCTTCGGTCAGCAAGCCGATCGGCTGGCCAGCCGTGAAGCACTTCTGCGCACAGGAACGATGCTTTTCGCCATGCTTGCCGATCTGCAGATAGCAGGAGAAGTCGAGGATCTCGCCCTTCACGGTTTCCACGGCGGCCTTGTTCGGCTTCCCGTCCACCGAAGCGGCCATCGTGGTCGCGCTCCAGACGTCGCCCTTGGTTCCCAACTTGCCCATCGGCGCAGCGTAGCTGCCGCCTTCCACCTTCATTTGAGGTTGCAGGATGCCGGGCCCCTTCTTCGATTGCGCCACCAGACCGAGAGCCACCACGCCCATCAGGGCACCAATTTTCCAAGCCTTCATCGCCAAACTTCTCCTTCTTCTGAATATCCTAGCGCGGGTCTACCTCTGCGCACGTGCACGCCGGGGACCACCTCGCCGCGTCTCCAGGTAAACTCTTCAGCCGCCAACCAGCAGGCTACGAGCCACCCCGAACGTATCACACTCAATTGCTTCGGTACAATCGTTGCACCCATGCGAACTTACGCCATGCTGATGCTGTCGTGCGCGTTGCCGGCTGCCGCGCAGGAGCGCTGGCAAGCCCGCTCCCTGGTGATGACCAACCAGGGCATTGTCGCCACCTCGCAGACGCTCGCCTCCCAGGCTGGTGCGCAGATTTTGGCTCGCGGCGGCTCTGCGGTGGATGCAGCGATTGCCGCGAACCTCGTGCTCGGCGTCGTCGAGCCGATGATGAACGGCATCGGCGGCGACCTGTTCATGATGCACTGGGACGCCAAAACCGGCGCGCTCTCCGGTCTGAACGCTAGCGGCTGGTCCGGCAAAGGCTACACCCTCGCCGCCCTCGAAAAACGCGGCGCCGCCGCCCGCCCGTTCGGCATCCACACGGTGACCGTGCCCGGAGCCGTGGATGGCTACGCCAAGGTCCACCAGCGCTTCGGCAAGCTGCCCTGGAAGGATCTCTTCGCTCCCGCCATCCACTACGCAACGGTCGGCTTCCCCGTCACCGAGATCATCCAGTGGGACTGGCAGAACTCGGCCCTCAAACTCGAAGGCGATGCCAACGCCAAACGCGTCTTCTTGCCCCAGGGCCGCGCTCCCAAGCCCGGCGAAATCTTCCGCAATCCTGAACTCGCCAAAGCGCTCACCCTGCTTGCCGACCAGGGCCCCAATGCGTTTTACCGCGGCCCGATCACCGACGCGATTCTCAAGACCTCCCAACGCCTCGGCGGCACGCTCGCCCGCGAGGACTTCGCCCAGTACGCCTCCGAATGGGTGACGCCGATCAGCACCACCTACCGCGGCTGGAAAGTCTACGAACTGCCGCCCAACGGCCAGGGCGTGGGCGCGCTGATGATGCTGAACCTGTTCTCCGCTTTCCCCATCCAGAACTGGGATCCGCTCTCCGCCGAAGCCTTCCACACCAAGATCGAGGCCCAAAAGCTCGCCTTCGCCGACCTTGCCAAATACATCGCCGACCCGCGCTTCGGCCCCGTCCCCGTCCAAGGCCTCCTCAACGCCGACTACGCCAAGAAACGCGCCGGCGAGATCGAGGCCGACAAAGCCAACTGCAGCGTCGAACCCGGCCAAGCCCCCGGTAGCAAGCACACCATCTACCTCTCGGTGGTCGACCGCGACGGCAACATCGTCAGTTGGATTCAGAGCATCTCCGACATCTGGGGTTCGGGCGTCGTGGTGGATGACTACGGCTTCCACCTGCACGACCGGGCCAACGGCTTCAACTTCGAATCCGGCCACCCCAACTCCGCCGGCCCGCGCAAGCGACCCTTCCACACCATCATTCCCGGCTTTATGGAGAAAGGCGAACAGCACATCGGTTTCGGCATCATGCGCGGCAACAACCAGCCGCAGGCCCACGCCCAATTCGTCTCCTACGTGGCCGACCACGACATGAACCTCCAGGCCGCGCTCGAAGCTCCGCGCTTCACCCGTCGCAACCTGAATGGCTGCGGCGTCCTGATCGAATCGCGCGTGCCCTTGGCCACCCGCGAAGCACTCGACAAGAAAGGTCATTACCTCGACCTGCGCGGCGAATACTCTGGTCTGATGGGCGGGGGGCAAGCCGTCCTCTATAACTCCGTCACCAAGGTCAAGATGGGCGCCTCGTCCCCGCGCAAGGATGGAGCGGCCATTCCGGAGCCGCTGTCATTCTGGGGTAAACCTTAGACGTTACACTAGAAAGTTAATCCCTCATGTCCAGTCTGTTAGACCGTCTAAAAGCCGGAATCGCGAAAACGCGCGCCGGGCTCGTCGACAAAATCGAAGACACCTTCAAGGGCCGCAAGGAGATCGATAGCGACCTCCTCGACGAACTCGAGTACGCGCTCATCACCGCCGATGTCGGCGTGCGCACCGCCACCGAAATTCTCGAAGACGTGCGCCAGCGCGTGGACCGCAAGCTCGTCGGCGACCCCGGCGAGATCAAGTCCCTCATCCGGCAGCATCTGCTCGGCGTCCTCGAAGCTACCGAACGCCCCTTGAAGCGCCCCGCCGAGCCCCCCATGGTCATCCTGATCGTCGGCGTCAACGGCGCCGGCAAAACCACCACCATCGGCAAGCTCACCCATCGTCTGCGCTCCGAAGGCAAGCACGTCCTGCTCTGTGCCGCCGACACCTTCCGCGCCGCGGCCATCGAGCAGTTGGAGGTGTGGGGCCAACGCAATGGCGTCGATGTCATCCGCCAGCAACAAGGTTCTGACCCGAGCGCCGTGCTCTTTGATGCGCTCCAGGCAGCGAAAGCCCGCAAAGCCGATGTGGTCCTCGTCGATACCGCCGGCCGCCTCCACAACAAAGAGAACCTCATGGCTGAGCTCGAGAAGATGCGCCGCACCACGCAACGCGTCATCCCGGATGCTCCCCACGAAGTGTTCCTGGTGATGGACGGCACCACCGGCCAGAACGGCCTGGAACAAGCCCGCAAGTTCACCGAAAGCACCGGCGTCACCGGCATCGTCCTCACCAAACTCGATGGGACGGCCAAAGGCGGCGTGGTGGTGGCGATCGCGCGGGAGCTGAATTTACCGATTCGTTATATCGGCGTCGGCGAGCAGATCGATGATCTGCTGCCATTTGAAGCGGAGAAGTTCGTTGCCAGCCTCTTTGATAACTGAGCCGATGGCCGAGGCGCTGGCCTTGGCCCGTACCCGCCATGGACAGACTTCGCCCAACCCCTCCGTCGGCTGCGTCATGGTGCGCGACGGCGTGGTGGTGGGGCGCGGCGCGCATACCTGGGCCGAACGCGACCATGCCGAAATCATCGCGCTACGCGAAGCCGGCGAGCAGGCCCGCGGCGCCACCGTCTACGTCACTCTCGAGCCCTGCTCGCACACCGGCCGGACCGGTCCTTGCGCCGATGCCCTGATCGCCGCCGGCGTCAGCCGCGTCGTAGCCGCCATGCAGGATCCCAATCCCCTGGTGCGCGGCGCAGGCTTGAGTAAGTTGCGCGCCGCCGGTATCGAAGTCGAAATCGAAGCGAACGCCACCGCCGAAGCTGAACGCCTCAATGAGCCGTTTGTCCACTTCATGCGCACTGGCAAGCCGCTCGTCACGCTGAAAGCCGGGGTGACGCTCGACGGCAAGATCGCCGCCCCCGAAGATAACTCCGGCTGGATTACGTCCGAGCGCGCCCGCGCCCATGTGCAGGAGTTACGGCATCAGCACGACGTGATCCTCACCGGCATCGGCACCGTGCTCGCCGATAACCCCATGCTCAACGACCGCAGCGGCCGCCCGCGCAGCCGTCCCTTCCTCCGCGTCGTCGTAGACTCGCAGTTACGTCTACCGCTCGATTGCCGCATGCTCACCAGCGCCGCCAACGACTTAGTTATTGTGACCACGTCGGCCGCCTCACCCGAACGCCAATTAGTTCTCGAAAGCCGCGGCGCCGAAATCTGGATCATGGATACGCCGTCCGGCCGCACCAACCTGCGCGCCGTTGTCGATCGCCTCGCGGAGCGGAAGTATCTCTCGCTCATGATCGAAGCCGGCAGCAAGGTCAACTGGTCAGCGCTCGAAACCGGCATCGTCGACAAGATCTTCTTCTATTACGCCCCTAAGATTCTCGGCGGCCTGCAGTCTCTGCCGGTAGCCGGCGGCGCCGGCATCAAACGCCGCATGGACGCCATTCGTTTTAAGAACACCCAGATTCATCCCATCCCGCCGGACGAATTCGCCGTCGAGGCCTGGGTCGACAAGGAGCAGCTCTAGTGTTTACCGGGATCATCGAAGAGACCGGACGGCTGCTCACTTACACCCCTCACGACACCGGCGCCAGCTTGCGCCTTGCCTGCCAAGCCGTCCGCGAAGGCTTGAAGCCGGGCGATAGTGTGTCGGTGAATGGCGTTTGCCTCACCGCCGTCGACCTCGCCCCGGACTCTTTCGGCGCCGACCTCGCCCCCGAAACCCTGCGCCGCACCAATCTTGGCGACCTCGCCGCCGGCTCACTCGTCAACCTGGAGCGCTCCATGCCGGCCCACGGCCGCTACAGCGGCCACATCGTCCAAGGCCACGTCGACGGCACCGGCGAGTTACTCGCCCTCGACTTACTCGGCGACGGCAATTACTGGCTCACCATCCGCGTCCCCGCCGAACTCGATCGTTACATCGTCTTCAAAGGCTCCATTTGCATCGATGGCATCAGCCTCACCGTTGCCGCCCTCGAAGGCGACCGTCTCTCGGTCACCATCATTCCCCATACCTACACGCACACGGCCATGAGCCAATGGCAGCCGGGCCGCCGCGTGAACCTCGAAGTCGACGTCATCGCCAAGTACGTTGAAAAGATGATGGCCGCCCGCTCATGATCGTCGAATGCGTCCCGAACTTTTCGGCGGGACGCGACCTCGGCATCGTCGACGCCATCGAACAAGCCATTGCGTCGGTGGCCGAAGTCCGCGTGCTCGACCGCACGTCGGACGCCGACCATGACCGGTCCGTGATCACCTTCGCCGGCCCGCCCGCTCCCGTGCGCGAAGCCGCCGTGCGCGGCGTCGAAACCGCCGCCCGCCTCATCGACCTCACCCGTCAGCACGGCGTCCACCCGCGGGTCGGCGCCGCTGACGTCGTCCCCTTCGTCCCGGTTGCCGGAGTTACGCTCGCCGATTGCGCCGCGCTCGCTCACGAAGCCGGCGAGGCCATCTGGCAGCGCGCCCGCGTGCCTGTCTACTTCTATGAAGCGGCCGCCCGCCGTCCAGACCGAACGAACCTGGCGGACGTCCGCCGCGGTGGCTTCGAAGCTCTGCGCGACCAGACAGCCGCGCGACCACCGGACATCGGCGGCCCCGGGCTGCATCCCACGGCGGGCGCGGCGATCGTCGGCGCTCGCAAGTTCCTCATCGCTTACAACATCAACCTCGCCTCGAATGACTTGGCCCTCGCCAAGCGGCTCGCGGCCCGCCTGCGCACTTCGTCCGGCGGCTTCCCGGCCGTGAAAGCACTGGGCCTCGCGCTCGAATCGCGGGAGATCGTCCAGGTGTCGATGAACCTCACCGACTATGAACAAACCGGCATCGACCAGGTCTACGAAGTCGTCGCCGCCGAAGCCGACATCCTGGGCAGCGAGCTCATCGGCCTCATCCCAAGCGCCGCCCTGCCCCAACGCGACGTCCGGTGGGAGCACTTCGACGAAAGCCGCATCCTCGAGAACCGCCTGCGAAGTAGGGGCCTGGCTACTCCGTAAGTAACAGCGCGATCTGGTCGATGCGCTTCACCGTGTCCAGACTGTTGTGATCGTTATTCACGAAGATGGCGAACGCGAGCTTCCCATGTGTCACCGAATCGATGTAGCCGGCCAAGGTCTTTACGCCGGTCATCCCCCCGGTCTTGGCGCGAATGCGCCGTCCCGCCACGGACCCCGCGTACCGTCGCTTCAGCGATCCATCCACGCCGGCATGCGGCAGCGTCTCGATAAAGTTCTCCGCCGTCTGCTTCTGGCCCAGCAACCGGACCATCGCGTTCGGCGTCACCACCGTCAAGCGCGACATCCCCGAACCATCCTCAAACCGTGACTCACTGCGGGGGATGCCGATGCCAGCCAGATACTCCCGCAACCCCTCCACGCCGCCCGCCGCATGCAGCATCATCTCCGCGAGTAAGTTCTGGCTGACTTTGTTCACCACGGTCAGAATCTCGATCAAGGGCGGCGACGACCGCTCCGCCAGCGTCACGCCTCTTTGCGGCAGCAACGGCTCGCCCACCGCTCGATGCCGCGCCAGGGCCGCGCCTTCCACCGCCACGCCCCGCTCCACGAGTAACTGCTTAAAGGCCTGCGCCGCATACTGCGCCGGATCGTCCTGCGCTACCAGCCCACTCCACCCGCCGTCGGAAATGGGGATCTGCCCCGATAACTGTATCTGCCGCGAGCCCGGCATGCGGATCAACCGGATCTTCCGCTGGCCCGCCGCCACCGTCACCACGCGATTATCGAGCGTGAAGTACTCGAGCGCCGGTTGCAGCGAGGCCCGCGCAATCTCCCCCGCCCGAGTGCCCGGCAACAACGTAATCTGGAGCACGCCCTCATTCAGCATCAGCGCTGAGGGCGGCGCGCCGTAATCCCAAGTCAAGTCGTCATGGCTCCAGCCATCGGGCACCGGCTCCCACGGCCACAGCGTATCGTCGCCCAGGATGTCGCCTTCCACGCGCACCACGCCCGCCGCCACCACCTGACCGGCCAACGTCGCCAGCGCCGCAAAAGGCGCAGTGTCGCGCGACAGATACGGATAGCCGCGGCCGGTCATCGTCGGGTCGCCGCCGCCCACCAGCCGCAGCGGACCGCGGATCACGCCCTCCACCGGCGGCTCAGCCGCCATCACGCGCGTCGAGAATCGCGAATCCGGGCCCAGCCGCGCCAGCGCATAAGAGGTGGAGAACAGCTTGGTCACCGAAGCGGGCGTAAAGTAGCAATCCGCACAGCGCCGCTGGAGAATCTGTCCGTCGCTCAGCTTCTGCACCGCGATGCCCCACTCGCCGCGATGCCCGGCCAGGATCCGGTCAATCTTCGCCGTCAGGTCATCGGCGGCTGCCAGGGGGAGCGCACACAGAATCGTCAGCAGTCGAAGCATCCTCTCCTATCTTCGGACAGGATCTGAGCTACCTTGAGGGGGTATGCTTCCCCTGCTGCTTTTCTTCGCACTGGATTGGAAAGCAGACTTCTGCGGCCACAGCGTTCCCTACGCAAACACCACCTACTTTGCCAAAGGCTATCTGGTAGTGGAAGTGGAAGTCATTCCCGATAAAGGCAACCCGCTCCGCCTCTCCGCCGGCGATTTTCGTCTCCGCATCGATCCCAAGAAAGAGCCGCTCCAGCCGGAAACACCCGGCATGGTCGCTGGCAAGTTGAAGTACTCCGACTATTCCCTGCCCCAGGGCGTCGACGCGCGCGCCTCCAGCGGCCCCGTCATCGTCGGGCAGCCGCGTACCGAGTCCCGCTTCCCCGGCGATCAGCGCGAAACGCGCCCGATGCCGCGCCCCGCCCCCCACGGCCTGCCTGAGCGTGAACCCGCCAAAACGGATTCCGAAGCCGTCATCGAAGCCGCTCTCCCGGAGGGCTCGACCCTCGGCCCCACCAAAGGCCTGCTCTACTTCCCTTTCAACGGCAAGATCAAGAACCTCAAGTCCGTCGAACTGCTATGGGGCGAACGCACCATCAAGCTGCGATAGTCTTCCTGCTGCTCGCCGGCTGCGCCCAGCAGCCGGCCCAACGGCCCTCAGTGAAACCGAAGCTCGTGCTCTTTGCTTGGGATCGCGCGGAAGACCTCACTTTCCTCGAGCCCGGCGAAGCTGAGGTGGTCGCCTGGATGTCCACCCTCAAGTTGCGTGGCGATGGCATCACTTTTCACCCCCGCCGCTTGCCGCTTCGCCTCCCGTCCCATCTCGAGGCGCAGCCAATTGTGCGGCTGGAAAGCGAGGGGTTCGCGCTACCGGCTTACGATCAAGTGATCCCCCGTCTAGCCGAGAGCTCAGTCGTCGACTCGCGCCGCGGCCGCGTCCCTTTGCTGCTCGACTTCGACGCCCGCGAATCTGAACGCGACTGGTACCGCGGCTTGCTGCGAGAGCTCGCCAAAGACTCCGCGCGGCCCGTGGGCATAACGGCTCTCGCCTCCTGGTGTCTCACTACCCCATTCTTCGCCCCGGAACGCCCCACTCTCCTCACGGTCATCCCCATGCTTTATGACATGGGGCCGCGGCAAAACGCTCTCTACACGCGTCTCTATCGCCAGAAAGATCTGACGCCGGCTTGCCGCGGTACGATCGGGTTAGCCACCGACCAGATTCCGGCTTGGCGGCCGCCGGCTCAAACGATTTATTTGTTCCATCATCAGCGATGGACCCGCGAGGCCTTTGACGAAGCATGCAGAAAGTTACAAGCCTGCTCCTCCTCACCTGCGCTCTAGCCATGCCCGGGCAGGCAGGACTCAAGCACTATTACGAGCGTTCCGTCTTCGTCTACACTCTTCACCCGGATCTGCCGCTGGAACCTTTCCTGCAGGGGCGGTTGGGAATACCGCACCCCCGCCACGCCCGAATCTATCACTACGTCACCTATCGCTATCTCACCGGGCGCCCACTGAACGCCTTCGAGCAACGGGCCGTGAAGGCCATCTGGGAGCGGCGAGGACCGCGTTCCCAAGAGAGGAGCGACCCGCTTCCGAGTCGTATGCCTTCCGATGGCCCTGCTTACCAACAAGCCGCGAAACTCTTCCGTAGCAACCGCTACGCCGAGGCGGCGCAAGCCTTCGCCAAGCTGGCCAACGATCGGGCACTGCCGTGGCGCGATTGGGCCGCCTATCTGGAAGGCCGAAGCCTGTTGTGGCACGCTCGCTCCGCAGCACTCGATCGGAGCTATCTTCCCCGGTTGCGCCTCGCTCAAGCTGCCTTTGAACGGGTGGTTAACGACCCCTCGATGCAGCGCATGCACGAACCGGCGGAGCGCTTACTCACCCGCATCCTGGTCATCACCACGCCAAAAGCCGGGCTGGAACGGCTGGGACGGCGATTGCTCACCCGTAACCGTCTTTCCCTACGAGAACACGATCTCGAACTTTATCTGAATGCTTACGAGAACCATCCGCGCCCCGAGGACGAACTCACGCTTTGGCTGCGCGCGTATCAAACCGGCCATCTGCCGTCGATCGAACTGGGGTGGCGGCAGACCGGTTCACGTGCCTGGCTCTTGGCTCTGCTCCAACACAGCAAAACTTATCAGGCCGCTCTAGTCGACGCGGCCTTAGCGGTCCCCCTCGCAGACCCTGGCGGCGCGGCACTCCATTTTGAAGCCGCCCGCCTGCTCGCCCAGCATGGCGACTTCGCCCGCGCCCGCCAGGTCAGCGACGCAATTTTCCGCTCGCTCGATGGTCAACCGTCCACGCAGAACCAGGCCGCCAGCTTACGGATGCAACTTTCTGCCAACTGGGAAGAGTTTGCCCGTTGGGCCCCTCGTCGCGCCATTCTGCGAGGCGCCGAAACGGACCAATCGGAATGGCCGCAAGATCACCACAAGCCGCGTCCCTTCCCACAATTCGATCCGGTGGCGGTGCAGCAGATTCAACGCGCGCTCCCCTCGCGGCTGTGGCCCGACTTTCTCAGCCGGCTCCCAGAGGAAATGCGTCCGGCCTTCGCGCGCAGCTACGAGTTGCGACGCCAGTTGCTGGAAGGCACCGCGGATCCACTCGCTCTCCTACGGCGCTGCGGTGCGCGCCCTTACCCCAAGATTGGTGTCGGCCGCGGGAAAAACGAGGATGCGCCAGATGAGCTTCGCAGCAGCTACTGGACACTCGACGAGAAAGGGCTCGGACGCGACAACGACCTACCGTATTGGCAGCGCCCACAACTCCCCGACCTGTTGATCGAGGGCCCCTTCGCCACCGCCGAAGAGCGTGCTGAAGCAAGAGCGGAATGCCTCCGCCTGCAGCGACTGGTGCCCAACGGTTTTGACTTTGTCGCACGCGGCATCCTGGCCGCCGTCCAGGCAAATCCGCGCCGTCCCGACGCCCCACGTCTGCTGCTCGAAACCCTGCAGGCCTCTGGCGTCAGTTGGTTCTCCACCGTGCCGAAACCGGACGTGGGCTTCGCCGTCTACCGCCTTCTGCATACCAGTTACCCCAACAGCCTTGAGGCAGCCACCGCCCGCGACTGGTTCGAGATCCACTTCGGTCAACGCTGACTTAAGTTAGCCTCGATCGCCGCCACCACCATCTGCAGCGTCTTGCCCGTCGCATCGCCGATCACCTTCGGATCCCCCAGCTTCCAACCCGCCCGTGACCCGTCGTATTTGTAATTCACCGGCAGCCGCGTCAGCGCCGGATCATACTGCCCCTCGGTGCCGCCCATCTTGTACACCACCAGATCGAGCGAGGGCACCACGTAAATCGCATACCCCCCTGACCCGCCCTTCCAGAAGGCATCGGCCGGCACCTTCGCCAGGTTGTGATTCTCGTTCACGTTGAAGTTAAAGCTGTGCTGATAGTGCGGGTTGTACTTCACCATCCGCCCGCACAGCTTAGCGAAATCCGCGCTGATGATCTGCTGCTTGCCCCAGCGGCCCTCGTGCAGCATCAGATACCCGAACCGCAACATGTCCGTCGAGCGCACCGCGATGCTGCCGCCGCCCGGGGTATGGAGCATTCGTCCGTTGGCGTCGATCCCGCCCTTGAGCTTCGGCCGGTACATCGCATAGCCCCAGGTTCCGAAGCCCAACGGCGTCGTCAGCTTCTGCCGCATGTAGTCTTCCATCTCCATGCCCGCCAACCGCCGCACGATCATCGCGGGGATATGGCTGGACGACGTGGTGTACGAATAACACTCGCCCGGCGCGCACCACAGCGATTGGCGCATGGCGAAGTCGTCGGTGGTCGAGTACGGCCCGTTGTCCTCAGTGGGATTCTCCCAAGTCTGCCGCACACCCTTCACGTAAACCGGATTCGTCCCGCGAATGCCGCCGGACATCGCGAGCACCTGACCCAGCGTGATCTCCGCCTTGCGCGGATCGTCTAACGGAAAGTACTTCTCCGGCAAATAGTTCTTAGTGAAGATCTTCTGATCGAGCCCGTCAGGGATGAGATCGGGCTTCTCCTTCAGCACGATGCCCATCGCCACCGTCGTGAAGGCTTTGCCACACGACGCGAGTTCCGGCAACGCCTCGCGATGGCCGCGGCCAAAGTAGCGCTCGTAGATCAGATAGCCATGCCGCACCACCAGCAGACCGCCGTGCTGGCTGGTCTGCGAGGCATAGTCGAACGCGGCATCGAGCTTGGCCACATCGATGCCGGTGACTTTCTTGATCTTGGCCGGGTCTTTGAACGTCCGCCAACCGCCCTTCGCATCAGGCGGCGGATAGTAGTCAGCGGCCCCGGCAAGCGAGGCAATGAGAAGAAGAGGCAGCGCGCGAATCAGCACGCCCCTCATCCTATCGGATTTTTAGACTTTCACCTTGTCGTAGTCGAAGAACTCATCCACCAGGTGATATTTCGGCTCGCCGTCCTTCTGCAGGTAGTAGGTCTTCAGCGGCGTGCGCTTGAAGTCGGACAGCTTACGGCGCACCGGCGCGCCGTTCACCCATTCGTAGAGCTCCACTTCCCACGGATTGATGGTGTCGATCAGTCCGCGCTCCTTCGCAATGCGGAACAGGTTGACGTTACCCGGCTCGTGGCCGCCCAGGTACATGCCCACCATGTCCATGCGGAACTTGTCCTGGCCAAAAATCACGATGTTCGTCAGATGATCGTTGCCCACCCCGAAGCCGTCACCGTCGCGGCCATAGATACCTTCGATAATCGAAAGGCCCGGCGCCACGGTCTGCATGTGGTCGCAGGTCTTGTGCGCCCAGATCTCCTGATGCACCGGGCTCAGTTGCGCCGGCGAATCATAGCGCGCAAAGCCCTTGCGCTGGTGATCGTCGAAGAACCGGTTCACCACTTTTTCGACGTTCGGGTGAATGTCCGGCTTCATCCAATCCGGCACGCCGGTCACGCCGCTCCAACCGGGGCAGAAGCGCACGAACGGCTTCACTACCAGGCCCTGCAGGTTCTTCACCGAAAGCGTCATGCACATGCCATGCGATTTCCACTTGGCGATGTTCAGCATCCACGTATCAGGCTCGCCCACCGGGGCAAAGTGCGGAATGCGCTTGTAGATCACCGGATCCGGCACCTGATGCCAGTTCATTTCGAACGCCTCGCGGAAGTTCCGCGCGCGTCGTTCCGGCTCGTTCATCTCCACGCCGTGCCGCTCGTTGATGTCCACCAGGCCGCGATAGTTCCAGGTGTTGAAGCCGTTCGCTTCCACCCAGTGAAACTTCTTGAGCCCCAGTTCCTTCAGGCCCATGATCATGCCTTCATAGAACTGCGCGTCCGTCCCGGTGCCCCAATTCTCGATGTGCGGCCGCTGGTTGCGGACCGAAGTGAAGTTCGGCTTCAGCACGATGCGGTGCGACGTAGGAACGCCGCCGTTGTCTACTGGGATCAGCACCTCGCGCGCCAGTTGCAGCCCCGCCTGCAGCTTCGACGCTTCGTGCATCTTGTCCGGCACGTTGGTCTTCTGGATGAACACCGCTTTCGGATTCTTCACCAGAAACGGATGCAAGGCGAACTGGCTCTTCGGCAGCCGCGTGGGCGCGGCATTCAAGTCCATGGCCGGAGCAAGGGCCATGGCGGGAGCTAGGGCAAGCAGATCGCGGCGCGAAAGATCCATGGCTTCAGTCTAGCTCCAATTCCCAGGTCCGAAACTGATGCTGATGCGCGGCGAGGTCCACGCGCGACCCGCGGAACTTCACCCCCTCCAGTTCCAGCCGGAAACGCTGCTCGAGTGCCGCATCCTGCCGCAGCTTGATGCTGCCATCGGCGCCCAGGACGCGATGCCACGGCAGACGATCCCCACAACCCCGCAGCAGCTTCGCCACCAACCGGTGATACAGCGGATACCCCGCCGCCGCGGCCACCGCCGAGTACGACGACACCTTTCCCTTCGGAATTGACCGGATCGTTCGCTCGATCGCCCGGTCCCGTAACTCCGACGGGCGTTGCTGATCCTTTCTTAATTGCCGTTCCAACTGAAGTTGACGTTTCTGCATAGCTTCCCGGCCTAAATCTCACTATAATGGCGCATAGTTCATGAACCCGTGGAGAAGATGGACGCCAGTTCTCGGCTTGGCGTTCTTACTGGGGTCCTGCGGAGGATCCAAGACCGAGTCGCCTACTCCTGAGCCCGGCACCCAAACCACGGAAAACCTCCGTGACGAACCGGTCCTGATCACCGACGGCTCCGCCCGTCTGTTGTTCCGTTCGAGCGTCTTTCCCCTGGACCGTCTCACCGGCATCTACGGTTGCTGCCTCAGTGCGCCGGCCGTCGGTGGCGAGAAAGAAATCCGCGTCTATCAGCCCGACGGCGACACCATGAAACAAAGCAAGAAGGTGAAGCTCGGCGAAACCGACGTGCTCGAAGTCTATCTGGACAAGCGAGCCGGCGAAGGCTGGACCCCCTTTGACACCTCCAAGTTCCCTTCTCCGCAACTGGCCCTCTATCGCCGCGACCTGAGCCCGTGGCTCACGGACTCCGGCGACTCTCTCGTCGTCGACTACACCAAAACCGGGAAGCGCGGCTGGGTGGTCGCCGCCGACAAGATGCCCCGCGCCGACGAAAAGCTCCTCACCAACCCCGACTTCGTCAAAGCCTCCGGCGCCCGCAAAGAGTACGCGCTCGCCCTCGGCAAGGACTCTTCCGTCCGGCTCGGTAAGCTCATCATCCGCCGCCCCAATCAGGTGGAAGAGGAGATCCCGGTCGCCAGCGGCTGCACCGTCGTCGAGATCTGCACGGCGCCCAATTGCACCAAGGAAACGCGCAATCCCTGCCCCCGCTAGACTTATGGCATCCTAGAGACCCGTGCCACCTGTTCGCTTCAAATACTTCGACATTTTCGTCACCGCCTTTGTCACCGTTCTGCTGGTCTCCAACCTGATCGCGCAGAAGATCTGTGCCATCGGTCCGTTCTGGCCATTTAGCGAACCGTTCTACGTCAGCGGCGCACAAGCCCTGTTCCCGCTCACTTACATCTTTGGCGACGTCTTCACCGAGGTCTACGGCTACACGGCTTCGAAACGCGCCATCTGGACCGGCTTTTTCGCCTCCATCCTGATGGCCTGTTTCAGCGCCCTCGCCGTCTGGCTGCCCCCGGCACCCGTTTGGGCGGACAAACAACCCGCCTTTGAAATGTTTTTTGGCACTGTGCCGCGCATCGTCATTGCCAGCCTCACTGCCTATTGGTGCGGCGAGTTTGCCAACTCCTTCGTCATGGCCAAGATGAAAGTGCTCACCAACGGCAAGCACCTGTGGGCGCGCACCATCGGCTCCACCGTCGTGGGCCAGTTGATCGACACGATCGTCGTCATCGTCATCATCTTCGCCGGCAAGGAAAGTCTGGACACCATCATCAAGCTGATCGTTGGCGGCTACGGCACCAAGGTCATCTACGAAGCCGCCATGACGCCCGTCACCTACTTGGTCGTCAACGGCCTCAAGCGCGCCGAAGGCGTCGACGTCTACGACCGCAACACCGACTTCAATCCGTTCTCTTCGGCTGACGAGGCGCGCTAAGCGTGGACTTGTTTCTCGGCATCGACGGCGGCCAGTCCTCCACCACCGCCGTCATCGGTGATGCTGACGGACGCATCCTCGGCTACGGACGTGGCGGCCCCTGTAACCATGTCAAAGTCGGCGATGGCCGCGCCAAATTCACCGGTGCCATCACCGGCTGCGTGGACACAGCCTGCGAGCAGGCCGGGCTCACTCAGCCTCGCTTTCAGGCTCTCTGCGCCGGCTTCAGCGGCGGCCCCGCGGACAAAGAAGCGCTGCTCCTCGAGCTCGTCCCCACGGAACGCGCCTTCGTCACGCACGACGGACTCATCGCGCTCTCCGGCGCCACCGCCGGCGCTCCCGGCATCATCGCCATCGCCGGCACCGGCCAGCTTTCTTTCGGCCGCAACGCCGCCGGTAAAACCGGCCGCGCCGGCGGCTGGGGCTACATCTTTGGCGACGAAGGCGGCGGCTTCGACCTCACGCGTCAGGCTCTCCGCGCCGCTCTTCGCCAGCATGAAGGCTGGGGACCCCGGACCGCGCTCCACGACCGGCTGCTCGAAGCCACCGGCGCCGCCGACGCCAACGACCTCCTGCACCGCTTCTACTCGAGCGAATTTCCCCGCCCTCGCATTGCGCACTTCTCGAAGCTCGTCGACGAAGTCGCCCGCGAAGGTGACGCCGTGGCGCTTTCCCTGCTCTCCACCGCGGCACAACAATTGGCCGGCTACGCCGCGGCCGTCTACGGACAGCTTTTCACCGAGCCCGAGCCAGTCGCCGTGGCGCCCATCGGCGGCGTGTGGCGCAGCGAACTGATTCGCACGCAGTTCCAACAACTCGTTGAACTCACCGAAGGCCAAACCGTCATTGAACCTCGCTACGGTCCCGCCACCGGCGCGCTCATCGAAGCCTACCGCCTCGCCGGCCTGGCGCCCGCCCTCTCGAACGTCCCCAACGAAAAGGACCCCAACGACAAGTAGACGGTACAATGAAAGTGTGCTGAGACGTGCACTTTTCCTCGTACCTCTCGCCGCCTGGGCGGCCGCCGCCAAGACGGCCCTGCGCGGGAAATTTGCCACCGTCGGCCGCCTGACCACCCCCAAAGGTCCCGTCCAACTCAAAGGCGACGAAGCCACGGAGAAAGTCCTCGCCGACCACCGCTTGAACGGCGTCGATTTCGAAGCCGTTGGCGAGTTCACCAAAGACGGTCAGTTCGAAATCGCCCCCATTCACGAACGCGCCCTCTGGGCTTACCGCAACGGCCAGCGCCTCATGGTCACTTACTGGTGCCCGGTCTGTTACATTCGCACCTACTCGCCCGGCGAGTGCTGGTGCTGTCAGGACGATACGCAGCTCGACTTCAAAGACCCCAACGCCAAAGACCCCACGCCTTAGCCGAACTCAAAGCCGGCGAAGGCATACTGCCTCGGTGACGTCGGCTTCGGCTGCCCCCGATACATCCTCATCAACGTCCGCGCCGGAGCAAACCCTGCGGGCGCCGCCCCCATCCGATCCACGAAAAATGGCTCGCTTACCTGGGTCGCAAACCACCGCAGCAACGGCTCGCCATCCTCCGCCACACAAGGTCCAAAAAATGGCGAGTGGCGTCCCGCGCGCCCAAACGCGAAGCTGCCATCGGCCAGGCACGCCGGCGGACCCAGCGCCGTCAGCAACTCCGTCCGATCCGCCTCAAAGGCATCCGGCCCGCGCACCCCACCCAGCGTCACCGTCGCATCGCCGGGCGGCCGCCCGACGTACCGCGTCACCTCACCTTCATCCTCAAAGCCGAAACGCTGGTACAGCGGCGCCCCCATCGCCGTCGCATCCAACTTCACGCAAGCGCAATCGTCAAGCCACTGGAGCGCCTCGGTCAACAGCCGCCCCGCCAAGCCCTGCCCCCGGTGACTTTCCGCCGTCAGCACCATGCCAATCCAGGCGAAGTCTCCGTACCGAATCGCCGTCGTCGTGGACACGATCCGTCCTTCGGCTTCGATGCCCCACCCGCGCGTGCCCGGCAAAGTCAGCGCCCGTTCCCAGTCTTCGGCCGTCTGATTCCAGCCGCTCGCCGACGAAAGCTCGAGCCCGCCGGCTACGTCGGCTGAGGTGAGTTGCTTTACGAAAGCCACCGGTCTACATGCTCCCGCACGAAGTCGTCGTCGTTCAGATGCGGATACTGCCGGTAAACGCGGTCGATCTCTTCCATCTGCCCCGGCGACAAGTCCTCATGCGGATCCAGGCACCAGCGCCCGGCCAACAGACCCTGGCGCCGCAGCACCTGATGTAAACCGGCGATGCAGCCATGAAACGCATTCGCCACATCGAAGAACGCGGCATTGCTATCGGTCACTTCGCGATTCAGTTGGATCCAACTCCGCGGCACGTCACCGTTCCCGATTTCCCGCGCCCGTTGTAACTGCTCCACCGCCCGCTTGGTCCATACCGACCAATGCCCCAGTAACCCGCCCGCGCAGCCACTCACTAAGTCCAGCAGGATGTTATCGTCGTTCCCCGTATAGAGCACGACCCCGGTACCCGCATCCTCCACCGCCCGCTGCACGTCCAGCGTCTGGTAGCGATTGAAGGGCGCCATCTTGATCGCCACCACATTCTCGATCTCGGCAAAGCGCCGCCAGAACGCATAAGGCAGCACGCGCCCGCCCACCGCCGGCTGTAGGTAAAAGCCAAAGATCGGCAGTACGCGCGCCACCTCGGCCGCATGCGCGATCAGTTCGTCGATACTCGCCTGGGGCAGCGCGGCCAAGCTGAGCAATCCGGCGTCGTAGCCCAGCTCGCGCGCCAGCGTCGCCTCGGCCACCGCTTGCTTCGTCGGCCCGCACACCCCAGCCACCTTCACTAAGTCACCGGCCTCGCCCGCCGCTAACTCAAGCACCGGCCGCAGCAGCCCGCGCTCGCGAATCGCAAACTGCGTGGTATGCACCGCAACGGCGACCCCACCCGCGCCCGCATCCCGGTAATAGCGGGTCAACGCTCGCTGCCTTCGCTCATCTAACTGGCGCTCCGGCGTCAACGCCAGCGGATGCGCCGGAATCACTAAGCCCTGTAAGAGCCGATCTCGCAGCACCATCAGAACTTCCCATCCCGCACCGCAAAGTGCGTTGGCTTGGTCAGCAGTCGGCCGCCCTGCGTCATCCACTGCACCACCCAGGTAATCAATTCATCCGCTGATACTCGCGGCTCGCCGTAGAGCTTGTGGCACTTATCCGAGTTACTTAGCAGTGCCGTGGCCGCCGGCGTGCCGCTGAACTTGGGCGTCACCCCCATCCGCTCTCCGATCGCTTCGGCAATCTCCCGCACCGTCAACGTCTCTGGACCAGTAATGTTCAACGCCGCGGGCGGTGACGCGCACAGGTCCCAGGCGCGCAGGCACACCGAGTTCGCATCGCCCTGCCAGATTACGTTCACGTGCCCCATCGTCAGGTCGATCGTCTCACCGGCCTGCACCTGCTTCGCGATGTCCACCAAGACGCCGTAGCGCAAATCCACCGCATAGTTCAGCCGTAACATGCACACCGGCGTCCCCTGCACACGCGAGAAATACTCGAAGACGCGTTCGCGTCCTAGCGCCGATTGTCCGTACTCGCCGACCGGCGCCAGCGGCGTCTCTTCCGTCGCTCCGCCACTGCTCACCGGCACCAGCGGATAAACGTTGCCCGTCGACCAGGAGATGATCTTCGAGCTCGCATAACGTTGCGCCACCATCCCCGGCAACACGGTATTCGTCGCCCAGGTAGGAGAAGCGTCACCCGCCGTGCCGAACTTACGCGCGGCCAGATAGATGACATGGTCCGCATCGGGCAAACCGTCGAGCGCACTGCGCGCCAGCAAATCCACGGCATGCGTCTCGATGCCATCGCGCTCGAGTTCCGGCCGCAAACCCGCCTCGGAGAAACGCGCGACCGCAATCACGTTCAGATGCGGCGCGGCGCGCTTGGCCAAGCGGGCCAGGCTTGGCCCCATCTTTCCCGCCGCGCCCAGCATCAGCAGGTTGCCCCGCAGCAAAGCCAGCGCCGCGCGATCGGCATCGGAAGGTGTCGAGAGCAGTTCTTCGAGTTCTGCTTCAGAGGTTGGACAAGTCATAAAATCACCGTGCGGATGCCGTGTAAGAAGATTCGGCGCTCCGTGTATAACTGCAAGGCTCGCGCCAGCACCAGGGCCTCGGTATCCCGGCCCAAAGCCTGCATCCGTTGCGGCGTATGCGTATGGTCCACGTGCACGGTTTGCTGCTCAATAATCGGCCCCTCGTCAAGGTCGGCCGTCGCAAAGTGTGCGGACGCGCCAATGATCTTCACGCCGCGTTCGTACGCCTGATGATAAGGCTTGGCACCCTTGAAGCTCGGCAGAAACGAGTGGTGAATGTTGATCACACGTCCGGCAAACCGCTCGCAGAAGCTATCCGAGAGGATCTGCATATAGCGGGCCATCACCACTAACTCGGTCTTCGTCGCTTCCACTAACTCAGCGATCTGCGCTTCCTGCGCGGACTTGGTGGCTGGGGTCACCGGCAGGTGATGGAAGGGCAACCCGTGATTCTCCACCAGCTTGCGGTTCGTATCGTGATTCGCCGCCACGCCGGTGATGTCGATCGCCAGATGATTCGTCCGCCAACGGTACAGCAGGTCGTTCAGACAATGATCGTCCTTCGAGACCAGGATCAGCGTTCGCACCGGCTCCTGTTCGTTGTCAATCTGCCACGTCATCGCGAACTTCACGGCGATCGCTTCAAAATGCACGGCGAAGAGACGCTGCGCGCCCTCTTCCACCGGCGCGTAAACTACCCGCATAAAGAAACGGCCCGAAAGCCGATCATTGAACTGCGCGGAGTCTTCAATGTTGCAACCGCAAACACTCAAGGCCGTGGCAACGGCGGCCACGATCCCCGGACTATCCTGACAATGAAGACGAAGAATGTACATTTAACGAGGACTCAATTTCGGCCAGGCAATCTCGATTCCCTGCGCCACCAAGCGCGCCTGGAACTCAGCCAGCCGCTTCGGATCTTTGCGAATCGCCCGCGGCGCCGTTTTCAGGCGCAGCGCCTCGGCCACCAACATGCCGGCCGATTCACCGATATTCCACTCCACCGGATGCAACCGGTAACAACCGTTCGTAATGTGTGTCGTGCCCAAGTTCTTGCTCGCCGGGAGTAAGTTCTCCAGACGCACCGGCAGCAGCGACCCGAGCGGAATCTGGAACGGGAGTGAACTGACGTCGATATAATTATCGCCGCCCGATGAAGGATGTAAGTCGATCCGGTAGCTTCCCACGCCCACCGAATCCGGATAAACCTCCGCGGCCTCTCCCTTCCCTTCCTTCTTCCGCACCGCCGTGCTGACGTGCTGCTCCACCACCGTCAACTCCGCCTTGATGCGGCGTGACTCGCGAATGTAGGGATACTTCGCCAGGCCATCATCGGTGCCCGTCATGTCCGGACGAATACGCAGCCCGGGCCAGCCCTGCTTGCCATCCAAGCGCGGCGCTTCGGTTTGCATCCAATAAAGCAGTGACAGGCTCAACTGCCGCCCGCGCTCCAGATGCTTCGCCGCCTCGGCTGCCGGCACGTCGATCAGGTTGCCGAGCCAATAGTCGTTCTGCGGCCAGTTCACCAGCGAGATGTCACTGCGGAGAAAACCTCGCTCGTAATTCCCCGTGCGCGCAATGCGGCGATAGATCCATAAGTTCAACTGCCCCGGCCGGCTCGCATCTTCCGTCGGATCGAAGTACACTGCCCGCTCGGCCAGCGTCTGCGGATTGGCCATCTTCCAACTGAGTAACTTACCCGGCCAATTCACCGGCTTCATCTGCGGGACATAGTCGCGCCAGAAGTCGTACTCGGCGGGCTTCTCGCCCCGATGATCCTCGCCCGGCACATGGTCGATCGCAAAGCACACCGTAAACGACTGCTGATTCTGCGGCTGCGCCGCCTCCGGCGCGGACGGCTCCCCCGTCTCCTTGCGTGACTCAAACCCGATCGCGTACTCGCACTTGGCCAACGGCAGCAGATCGCCCATCTCCGTCGCATCGATAAAATAGGGTGCCTGAATTGTCTGCAGACGGCCATCGGCCCCGCGGACCGCCACCGCATTCACCCGATCGCCGCTCACGTCTGCCGCCACCGGCTTTCGGTTCAGCAACAGCGTCAGCGAACCCGCGCTGATGTAAGGCTGCAACATCGCCCGCAGAACGGCCAGCGACACCGGCGGCTCGTGCGTCAGCTTCGAGACCGAACCGCCACCGGGATTGAATTGCGCATTCGCCCGCACCTCCGCCGTCAGCGGATAGTTGGCACGATAGTAGTCACGCACGCTGTTCCGATAGCGCCGATAAGCCTGCGTTCCGCCGAAGCTCTCAATCCACGGATGCTCGTCGGGCGGCACCGCCTGGGCCGTCAACTGGCCGCCAATCCAATCGGTCTCCTCGGTCATCACCACCCGCAGACCATTGCGCAAAGCGGCCAGCGCCGCCGCGCAGCCGCCGGTGCCCGCGCCGATCACCGCCACGTCCGCCTTCAACTCGCGAGCCGAGAGCGCCGCGGCCCAGGGCAGCGTGAGAAAAACGCGCCGATCAAGGTTTGTTCTGGCCATCTACGTTATGATGGCACCAAGTTGGGCTTCATTATTGTCTCTGGAGGGCCGGGAATCCGCACGGCGGAGGTGGCGCGGCTGGCGCGAGTGATGCTCGCCAGTCAGGACGTCCCTTGCGAGTTGATTGACGAAGCGCGCCTCCAGCAATTGCTCGACGAAGAGTTCGCCGGGCAAACCCTGCCACCCAAAGCTTGGGCCGATGCCGCCACAGCCCTCCTGGTGACTGCCGCGCTGGAACAGCATCTGCTGCTCACCGCCGACGGCGCCGAGCATCTCTTTCCCAAGACCTCCCACGCCCTGCGCGTAGCTCTCGAAGCTCCCGAGAACGCCCGCGTCGGCTGCCTGATGCTTGCCCACAACGAGGACAAGCCTTCTGCCAAGGCGCGCCTCAAACAGGAAGTCGCCCTCCACCGCCAGCGCAAGCACGATCGCTTCGGGCGCCGCGCCGCCGACTTCGACCTGGTTCTCCACGCCGGCCTCCTCACCAGTGACCAGATGGCCGCGCTCATCGTCCACCTCGTCGAAACCAAGGGCCTGCCACCTTTGCTCTCGGCCGCCGAAGAGGCCCGCATCCAATTCGACGTTCGCCTCCACTTGGCACAGCACGGCATCACCCCCGTCGGCCGCGCTCCGCTCAAGCGCCGCCTGTTTGCCAACAAGAGCGAAGAGATCTTCGCCAACCTCCTCGACTTCTACCGCATTGAGTGGCAATACGAGCCTCGCAGTTTCGCCCTCGCCTGGGACCGCAACCAGCAGCCGCTCGAGATGTTCACCCCTGACTTCTACCTCCCCGAATTTGACCTCTACGTCGAACTCACCACCATGAAGCAATCTCTCGTCACCAAGAAAAACCGCAAGGTCAAGCTGCTGAAACAGATCTACCCGGACGTCAACATCCAGGTCTTCTATCAGCGCGACTTTCAGAACCTCGTCTTCAAACACGGCCTGCCTGCCCTGGTGACCGCATGAGCCTCCGCATCGCCTCCGCGCAGGAAGCCGACGTCCCGGTGATCCTCGACTTCATTCGCCAATTGGCCGAATACGAGAAGCTCTCGCATGAAGTGCAAGCCACCGAAGAGGCCTTGCGCCAAACGCTCTTCAGCGAGCGTCCTTACGCGGAGGTCCTGCTGGCCTATTGGGACGACGAGCCGGTGGGCTTCGCGCTCTTCTTCCACAACTACTCCACGTTCCTCGCCAAGCCTGGCCTCTATCTCGAAGACCTCTTCGTCAACCCCTCCGCGCGCGGACGTGGCATCGGCAAGGCCTTACTCACCCGGCTGGCCGAAGTTGCCAATCAACGCGGCTGCGGACGCGTCGAGTGGAGCGTGCTCGATTGGAATACGCCTTCCATCGAGTTCTACCGCCGCATGGGCGCGGTGGCCAAAGACGAGTGGACCATCTTCCGCCTCACGGGCGAAGCCCTGGAGCGCTACGGCTCATGCTGAAGCCGCCGGGGCTCGAGCGTATTCTCTTCACCGAAGAACAGGTGAATGCCCGCATCGCCGAAGTCGGCGCCGAGATCTCGGCCAAATACGAAGGACGCTCGCTCAAGCTGATTGGCGTGTTGAAGGGCTCCGTCTTCTTCCTGACGGCGTTGGCCCGCACGATCACCGTGCCGGTGAAGATCGACTTTCTCGCCATCTCGAACTTCGCCCCCAAGCCGCTGGCGCCGGGCGGCGTGGTGCGCATCTCCAAGGACCTCGACGAAGGCATTGAAGACGAAGACGTCCTACTGGTGGAGGACATCGTCGACACGGGCCTCACTACCCGCTACCTGCTGCAGATGCTCGCCGGACGCGGCCCGCATTCGCTGGGTATCTGCACACTGCTGGACCGAACCAGTAAGCGCCTGGTTCCCGTCCCCATTCACTACCGATGCTTTGAAATTCCGGACCGCTTCGTCGTGGGCTGCGGGCTCGACCACAAGCAGCTCTACCGCAATCTGGGCTATTTGGCAGTGCTCGACCCCGCGGCCGTCCGTCAGGACTAGACCTTACTGCAGAATGGCGACTTCGATCGTCACCGTCGCGCGCACTTCGACCAGGCCCGAATCGAGCGTCGTAGCCGCGGGCGCCGTCGCGGCCGCGCCGCGGAAGTCAGCAGTCACCGGCGTGACGGAATAGCCTTCATCGGCCGCCAGAATGGCGCCCAGCCGCACGCTCAGGCCTTCGGCAATCGCGGTCGCACTAGCCCGCGCCGTTTGCGTGGCTCGCTTCAGGGCTTCGCGCCGCTGCGGCTCCGAATCCTTCAAGCCAAAGCGGACGCCGCTGACCGAAGTCGCCCCCGCTTGGGTGGCGGCGTCGATGATCTTGCCCGCCGCATTCAGGTCGTAGGCCGTCACTTCCAGCGTATTGCTGGCGAAGAAGCCCACCAGCGCTTGGCCGCCCGTGGGCAGGCTGCGATAGTTCGGGTTCACCGAATAGGCCACCGTCTTGATCTCGCCGTTGGTGCCGAGCAGCGCCTTCACCTTCGTATTGACGGCTTGGGAGGTGGTGGCGTTTTGATCGGTCGCCTCTTGCGCCGTATTGGCCTGCGTGGTGATCGTCAAACTCAGCTTCACCAGGTCGGGCAAGGCGGAGACAACGCCCTCTCCCGTGGCACGCACCGAAGGGCTTCGCTGCGCGCACAAAGTCAAAGCCATCGCGAAGAATGCAGCTATTCGCAACATACAGAGATTATGTCAGGAAAAACGGGTCAGGCTAAGCGCCGCCGACGGCGGCCCGGGCGCGCTTACGACGGCGCTCCAGGATCAGGAACTGCCGGCGCCGATTCGCCTTCACGTGTTCATCCACCTTGCCCCAGAACTTCGCAAAGTAGCTGAGCGCCGAGGCGATCGAGAAGAAGACCACCACCCACATGCTCCACCGGGCGATGTCGATGAGCTCGGGGAAACGCATGCTGAGAATCACCAGGGCGATGGCCAACACCTGGAAGACCATCTTCGTCTTGCCGAGGTCGTTCGCCTGAATGGTGTAGCCGGCGCTGGCGGCGATGCTGCGCAAGCCACTGATGGCGAACTCGCGTCCGATGAGAAGAATCGTCAGCCAGGCCGGCACGTTGCCGGTCTGTACCAGGGAAATCAGCGCCGCTGAGATCAGCATCTTATCCGCAATGGGATCGAGGAGCGTCCCCACCGTAGTGATCTGGCCCCAGCGCCGCGCCAGATAGCCATCGAGCAAATCCGTAAAGGCCGCGGCCAGGAAGATCCAAAGCGCGAACATCTCGCTGCGGAGCCGCACGCCGAGAAACTCCCATTCGGCTTGCCGCTGGACGAGGGCGGCGACGAGCAGCGGAACAAAGAAGATCCGCAGCAGCGTGAGTGTATTCGGCAAGTTCATGCGGACACTGTCAACTATAGCAGCGTGGACACGTGAGCGTAATGCATGTACCAGCCGGAGGCGAACCGGCCCGCCTTACTTCACGTCGAGGATGTCTTTTTCCTTGGCCTTGGCGATCGTATCGACCTTGGCCATGTTGGCGTCAGTAAGCTTCTGGATTTCGTCGAGCGCGCGACGTTCGTCGTCTTCGCTGATCGTCTTGTCCTTCAGCATCTTCTTCAGCTTTTCGTTGCCGTCGCGGCGCTCGTTGCGGAGGGCGACGCGATGCTGTTCGGCAATCCCGTGCAGACGCTTGACGATCTCTTTGCGGCGCTCTTCGTTAAGCGGCGGGATCGGAATGCGGATCAGCTTGCCGTCGTTGGCGGGGTTGAAGCCCAATTCGGCGGTGCGGATGGCCTTCTCAATGGGACCGATCATCGACGAGTCCCACGGTTGGATGGCAATCATGCCCGGCTCGGGCACACTCATGTTCGCCACCTGATTGAGGGGCGTGGGCGTGCCGTAGTAGTCCACCTTCACGCTATCGAGCATGCTGACATTGGCGCGGCCCGTGCGCAGCGAAGCGACGTCGGACTGCAGGTCCGCAACCGTCTTCTCCATCTTGGTCTTGATCTGTGCTTCGACTTCCTTAACTGTCATAACGTGTTCCTATTTTAGACGCCAATGATGGTGCCAATCTCGTCGCCCTGCACAAAGCGCTGAATGTTACCGTGCACGTTCAGGTTAAACACCGCGATGGGCATTTTGTTGTCGCGGCACATGGCCACCGCCGGGGCGTCCATCACCGCCAGACTCTTGGTGAGGACTTCGGTGTAGCTCACATGGCGGAACAAAACGGCGTCGGAATGTTTGAGCGGATCCTTGTCGTAGACGCCGTCGACGCGCGTGGCTTTAGCGATGACGTCGGCCTTGATCTCGAGCGCCCGCAGCGTGGCCGCGGTATCGGTGGAGAAATAGGGGTTCGACGTACCGGCCGCGAAAATCACGATGCGCCCTTTTTCGAGATGCCGGATGGCGCGGCGGCGGATATAGGGTTCGCAGACCTGCGGCATCTGGATGGCGGTCATCACGCGGGTCTGGATGCCCTGCTTTTCGAGCGCATCCTGCAAGGCGAGCGCGTTGATGACGGTGGCGAGCATGCCCATGTGGTCCGCCGAAACGCGGTCCATGTTGCGGGCCGCGGCGGCGACGCCGCGGAAGAAGTTTCCGCCGCCGACCACTAACCCAATCTGGATTCCCGTGCGCGCGACATCGGCGACTTCGGCCGCCAGGGCCGCTACCTTTTCCGGATCGATGCCAAAGGACCCTTGTCCCGCCATCACCTCGCCCGAAAGCTTCAACAGAATCCGCGAATAGGCCATGCTGCTTGCTGCTATCCCCTCAACCTGAAATCAGAAACGAAAAAGGGGCGGCGTTTCCGCCGCCCCGTGGTGACTACTCTGCTGCTTCGGCCGACTCGCCGGACTGCGTTTCGCCCACCTTCATGCGGATGAAACGGGCCACGGTGATGTTCTCGCCAAGCTTGGCGATCTTCTGATTGATCAGATCCTTCACCGTCAGCGAGCTTTCCTTGACGAAGGGCTGTTCGAGCAGTACGACTTCCTCGTAGTACTTTTCCATGCGGCCCTCGATGATCCGTTCGATCACCTTCTCGGGCTTGCCTTCGTTCTTGGCGCGGTCACGAGCGATGTCACGTTCCTTCTCGAGGACGGCTTCGGTGACTTCTTCGCGGCGCACAAACTGCGGATCGGCGGCGGCGATGTGCATCGCCAGGTCGCGCACGAGTTCCTGGAAGTCGTCGGTGCGGGCCACGAAGTCGCTTTCGCAGTTCAGTTCGATCATCACGCCCAGTTGCGAACCGGGGTGGATGTACGTACCGATGCTGCCCTGCTTGGTGGAACGCGACGCCTTCTTGGCCGCCGAAGCCATACCGCGCTTGCGCAGCACCACTTCCGCTTCTTCGAGGTTGCCCTTGGCTTCCTCAAGAGCCTTCTTGCATTCCATCATGCCCGCGCTGGTCTTATCGCGGAGCTGTTTGACGAGTTGAGCGGTAATTTCAGCCATAAAACTATTCGGCCACCTTCGCTTCTTCAGCGGTCTTCTTGGGGAGCGAGATGTTGGGCAGATCCTCGTCGGAGACGAGGCTCTCGGACATCAACTGCTCGGAGTACGAGGGGTCGACGTACTGCGTGTAGGCCGACATGTCGAGCGAGTTCGTCGATTCATCGCTGACGATCTTCTCGGGCACGAAGTCCTGCTCGGTGGCGAGCGAACGGCCTTCGACGATGGCTTCGGAGATCTTGCTGGTGAACAGCTTGATCGCGCGCAGAGCGTCGTCGTTGCCGGGGATGACGTAGTCCACCTGGTTCGGGTCGCAGTTCGTATCGACCACGGCCACCACCGGGATGTTCAGCCGGCGGGCTTCCATCACGGCGATCGCTTCTTTGTGAGAGTCGATCACGAACAGGACGTCCGGCAGGCCGGGCATGTCGCGGATGCCGGCGAGATTCTGCTGCAAGCTCTTGCGCTCACGCTCCATGCGGGAGGCTTCCTTCTTGGAACGGCCGGCGAAGCTGCCTTCTTCGGCAATCGCGTCCAGTTCCTTCAGGCGCTTGATGGATTTCTGCACCGTCATGTTGTTGGTGAGCAACCCGCCCAACCAACGGTTGTTGACGTAGTACTGTTGACACTTCGTCGCTTCCTCAGCGATGGCTTCCTGAGCCTGCCGCTTGGTGCCGACGAAGAGAAACGTCTTGTTCTGGGCCGCCATTTCACCGATGAACCGCATGGCATCCTTGAACAGCTTCAAGGTCTTCTGCAGGTCGACGATGTAGATCCCGTTGCGTTCGCCGAAGATGTATTCCTTCATCTTCGGATTCCAGCGCTTGGTCTGGTGCCCGAAGTGTACGCCGGCTTCGAGCAATTCTTTCATGCTAATGGAAGGCAAAACGCGCTCCTAACTTTCTGGTGGTTGGTGGATAGAGCGAACTGGCGAGCCACTTCCCGGCGGTCCAAGGCGAGATTTGCCGGGCGGGAAAGCACAATCCGAGGATCGTGGAAACACACGAAAGGGCAAAGGTTGGCCGAAGGCCGCTCTTTGCCCCTTTCGAAAAACAATTCCGAATTAGCGCTTGGAGAACTGGAACTTCTTGCGAGCGCCCTTTTGGCCGCACTTCTTGCGCTCGTGAGCGCGAGGGTCACGCGTGAGGCAGCCCAACTGCTTCAGGCGCGGACGAAGTTCAGCGTTGTAGTCGATCAGCGCGCGAGCCACACCGAGGCGAATGGCCCCCGCCTGCCCCATCGTGCCGCCACCCATCACCGTGATGACGAGATCGAACTTGTCAGCCAGTTCCGACGCGGCGAGCGACTGCTTGGCCAACGTGCGAGCCGAGTCCGTCTTGAAGTAATCTTCGAGCGTCCGGCTATTCACCGTGATATTGCCCTTGCCAGGGCGGAGGAACACACGGGCGATCGCGAGCTTGCGACGACCCGTTCCCAAATTTTGTTGCAACGCAGGCATGATAACTCTTAACTACTCCTTGGCAGCCTGGGCGACAGGCTTCTGGGCTTGGTGGGGATGCTGTTCGCCGGCGTACACCTTGAGCTTGCGATACATCTGCTTACCGAGCTTGGTCTTGGGCAGCATGCCCGAGATGGCGAGTTCGATCAGCCGCACGGGACGTTCCGCGCGCATTTGACGAGCGCCGGTTTCCTTCAAGCCACCCGGATAGCCCGAGTGCGTGCGATAGACCTTCTGCTCTTCCTTCCGTCCGGTGAGGACGGCTTTATCGGCGTTGATGACGATCACATGATCGCCAGCATCAAGAAAGGGGGTAAAGCTGGGCTTGGTCTTGCCCATTAAAATCATGGCAGCTTGGCTGGCGAGACGGCCGAGGCTCTGTTCTTTTGCATCGAGAACATGCCAGTTCCGTTCGATCGCCTTCCCCGAGGGAAAAGCGGTGCTCATAGACGTACGAACTCCAATCTCTTAATCTCTCCATACAGAGTAGCAGACCTGGGCCCCGTGCTGTCAAACCACAGCGGGGGAGAACTGCCTGCCAGGCAAAGGAAAAGGGAAGCGCAGGGCGCCCCGGCCTCCGATAACCGGGTCATCCTGCGCTTCCCTCGAGAGAGAATCCGGCAGTTTGACCCGAGTTGAGTAAAAAGGGCGGGAAGAATGGAGCGCTCCACGCCTGGGCGCGAAACGGGAACTCTTTCTGACCGCTCACTCGGGATCGAGCTGCCTCACTGAGAGACGCGCAATCGGGCGGCAAAAAAGCTCACTCCAGTCAAAAATATTTTTCGACCCACGCAGAAGGGCCGCCGGGAAGCTCCCAGCGGCCCTGGTTTCTTTCGACCCTTAAAGCAATGACTCGATCCTACTACGCTCCTATTACGCCAGCAGGACGTTTTCGGCGGTTAGCCCTTTCGGCCCCGTCTTCACTTCAAATTCCACTTCAGCACCTTCTTCAAGCGACCGGTAGCCATTCATGTTGATGGCGCTGAAATGCACAAATACGTCTTCACCCGTTTGACGCTGGATGAAGCCATATCCTTTAGCGTTGTTAAACCACTTCACCAAACCACGTTCTTTCACTGTACCCTTACTCCTCGTTACATCCCCCTCAGATGACGTTATCTTCATGTTATGTAAGGAATAACGACCCTGAGCTCACATGATTTTGCCAAAGTTCGTGAGTGGCCGCAAGGGTCCAGCGTTCGCTTGATTTTACTGGGAGTGAAAGATTTTCGTCACTCTATGGCTAGAGTGAAAATTTAGAGCAGTTCGTCGCGCTTCTGTTTTTCGAGGAGCTTCACGACATCGCCGACCTTCTGAGCGTGATCGCGATGGGCGATGAGAATTGCATCCGGGGTGTCGACAATGACCAGATTTTCGACACCCACCAGGGCGACGAGTTTCTTTCCGGCATCGACATAATTTCCCCGGCTGCCAAGGGCGACCACTTCGCTCCGGGCGACATTTTCCGTCTTCGGGGTCGCGTGCAGTTCGTAGACAGCATTCCAACTGCCCACGTCGTTCCAGCCGATGTCGTCGGTGGCGAGCCCGGTAATCTGGGGGGCCTTCTCCATCACACCGTAATCCACCGAAATGTTTTCGCACAGGGGAAACACGCGTTCGAGTTCAGCGTTGAAGTTCCTGGAGGAAGCCTTGGGCAGCGAAGCCAACAGCGTGGCCGTCTTGGGCATTAACTGCCGCAGGGCATCCTGATAGACGGACGTCTTCCAGAAGAACATGCCCGCATTCCAGCAGAAGAGTCCCGAATCGAGATATTTCTGCGCGTCTTCGAGCTTCGGCTTCTCCCGGAAGCTGGCGACTTGGAGCGGAGTGGTGCCGCCGGCGGCGAAGCCCGGCAGAAACTCCACGTAGCCATAGCCGGTCTCCGGCCACCGCGCCTGAATGCCCAACACCACCATCTGTCCCTGGGCGGCCCCGGCATAAGCCGCGCGAACGAATTTCAAGAAGCGTTTGGGCTTCGTGATGACATGATCGGCCGGGAACACGCCCATCACGGCTTCCGGATCCTGTTGAGAAATCAGATGCGCGGCCAAGCCAATGGCCGGCGCGGTATTGCGCTGGGCCGGCTCCGCCAGAATCTGTTTTTTGGGCACCTCGGGCAACTGCCTGATGATCTCCGCCCGCAGGGCCGGGTTGGTGAGAACAAAAATGCGCTCGGCCGGCAAGACCTCGGTGAGCCGATCCACGGTTTGCTGGATCAACGTCCGCTCACCGGTGAAGCTGAGGACTTGCTTCGAGCGGGCCTTGCGGCTTTGCGGCCAAAACCGGGTTCCCCGCCCTCCGGCCAGAATCAGGGCGTATTGATGCGAACTCTTCACTACACCAGCTTACGCGAGGCGGCAAGCCAGCACCGGCGTGCCGTTGGGGCCGCCAGGTCTCCCGGGTTCGGTCTCGTCCCCGGTCTTTTGTTTTGAGCGAGATCGCCGGGTTTGTTTTCAATTTTTATATTTCTTTTTGAAGGCGGGATCGACCAGATGATCGGGGGTATCGAGGTCGGCGGGGTGGGGGTTACGCCAACCGCGGTGGGCATTGACGGTGTCGGTGACGGCTTGGGAGACCTCGTCAAAGACGTCTTCGTGATGTTCGAGGACGCGGATGATCGCGTCGTTGATGAGGGGCCAGAGATGGTCCTGGGGTGGGGAGAAAGTCGGGTGGCTTTTGACCAGGATGAGGCGGTGGTCGGGGTGCTTTTGCTTCAGTTCCTCTTCGTCGGCGCGGCGGCGGGCGTCGCAAAGGGCTTTCCATTGGGCGGCGGGAAGCTGGGTCCACGGTCGGCCGGCGTGGTGGTTGGGCACGGGGATCGAATAGTAGTCGATGTCGGTGTAGGCAGTCATGACGAAGTCCTCCTGGCATGAGAGTAGCAAGCGCTGGCGAGAGCCCGGAGCGAAGACGGCAGCGATCTTCCACGTTATCAACCAGTTACGAGACGCGAAATCGGCGGGACGCGGTGAACGGGGCGCGCGGCGAAAGGCGTTCACAACGATTTTAAAACTCGTAAGTGGCTTTTCTTTCTTTGAGTTCCGGGCAGATCTCGGCCCGGGCGGAAAGGGGGGCGAGATTATGCTGAAGGCAAGATGAGAACCGAAAAACAAAAGGCTGCGTCGCGGTTGAACGGCGCGAAGTCGAAGGGCCCGGTGACGGCCATGGGAAAGGATTGCATCCGGATGAATGCACTCCAGCACGGGATGACGGCGCGGCTGGCGCTGTGGCCCAACGAGAATCCGGAGCAGTTCCATGCGCTATTCATGTCGCTGCTGGCGGAGTTTGCGCCGGAGAACGATGTGCAGTTTCTGTGCGTGGAAGAGATGGCGTTGGCGAAGTGGCGGCAACGGCGGGTGATGACGGCGGAGAGCGAAGCGGGAGCCCGTTTCCAGCAGTGGTCCGGCGACGAGGAACCGACGCTCGAGACATTCCAGGCCTGCGAACAAATGGGGGAACTGCTGTCGACTTTGCGCCGGCACGAGGCGGCGTTTGGGCGGGCGTACCAGCGCGCCTATCGGCACTTGATGCAGCTCCGTCAGCGGCGCGGGCAGAAGGAGTAGGCGCGGTGCGGGTACCGAAGAGAGACGAGGAGGCCAAACGGCCGGCGCGGCACGGGTCGACCGAGCACAGGTCGACCCAGCACGGGGCGAGACAGAAGCGGGAACCGAACGGTCTGGAACTGGCCCGGGCGGAACTGGCCGGTTCGGAAATGGCCCGGGCGGAAATGGCCGGACCGGAAACGGCTGGTTCGGGGGCCACCGGTAATGGTCTCTCTTCGGCAACCGCAGGACGCTCCTTGACGGAGTGGGCGGGGCGGTTGGGGCTGGAGTTGGATGAGCGGCAGCGGGAGATTCTGGAGCCGGGGATCCGGCGGGGGATTTTGAACTGCTGCCGGAAGTGGGGTAAGTCGACGATGATTGCGCTGAAGGCGGCGCACTTTGCGGTGGAGCGGCCGGGGACGACGGTGCTGGTGGTGGCGCCGTCGGCGCGGCAGAGCGAGGAGTTACTCGCGATTGCGGGCGGGATGTTACGCGACTTAGAGATTCCGGCGCAGCAGGCGAAGGAGCGGGTGAAGTTAGCGAATGGGTCGCGGATGGTGGCGTTGCCGAATCAGCCGCGGACGATTCGCGGCTTTAGTCCGGAGTTACTGGTGGTGGACGAGGCCGCTTACTTACCGGAAGAGATCTGGGATGCGGTGTTCCCGATGTTGAATGCGGTCGAGGGCGGTGGATGGCTATGGCTGATGTCGACGCCGGCACAGCCGACGGGCTTCTTTCATCAAATCTGGACGAGCAAGATGACGGAGTGGACGCGGTTGAAGGTGACGGCGCATGAGTGTCCGCGAATCTCGCCGGAGATGGTGGAAGAGGCGCGGCGGACTTTTCCGCCGGATCGGTTTGCGCGGGAGTATCTGGGCGAGTTCGCGCAGCCGCCCACGGCGGCGTTTCCGGAGTTACTGGTGCGGGCTTGTTTGGCGGAGCAGTTACCGGAGTTTTTCGAGAGCCGTCCGCCGTGGCCGCTGCCGGCGGCGCCGCAGCGGGCGAAGCCGTGGGCGTATGTGGGTCTCGACTTAGGTAAGTCACAAGACCCGTCGGCGCTGGCGGTGGTGGAGTTCGCGATGGAGCCAACCGGGACGATTGAGCCGGCGTCGCGCGCGCCGTTGTTTCGGAGTACGTTGACGCTGCGGCATTTGGAGAGCCCGCCGCTGGGGACGGAGTATCTGGCGGTGGCGCACCGGGCGCTGGAGGTGACACGGCATGCGCGCGTGAGGGGTCGTTGCACGCTGGTGCCCGATGTGGGCGGCGTGGGCGCGCCGGTGCTGGAAGTGCTGCGGCGCACGCCGCTGAACGAGCGGGCGCCGATTGTGCCGGTGGTGATTACCGGCGGCCAGCAGGTGGGGAACAATAACGGCACTTACTCGGTGCCGCGGACGGTGCTGATGGATCGGCTGGAGTACTTACTCCGGGTAAAGAAGCTGCGACTGGCGGCGGGGCCGTTGACGGAGCAGTTAGTGACGGAGCTGATGTTACTCGAGCGCGAGGTGCGGGATTCGGGACACGTGGCGTTTCGGACGCCGACGTCGACGGCGCATGACGACTTAGTGATGGCGACGGCGCTGGCGGTGTGGCAGGCCTGGGAGACGCATCAGCGGTATCTGGAAGCGGAGGGTCCGGTGCCGTTGGTGGGCGTGTGCGGGATGTTCGATGCGCTGCCGACGCATCCGCTGAGTGGGAGTCGCGTGACGCCTTATGGTTGGCGATGGCGGCTGGGATAGTCGGGGCCCTCATCGGGGGATGGGGGCTGCCCGCAAAAGAGTTTGAGATTTTTGGGGACGGGAAACCACTAGTTGGTTTGCGTGGTTTGCGTGCCGGGATGAGGAGGACTTCGGCGGTCGTTTGAGTTGATACGGAAGTCGACGACGCGGTGCGGCGTTAAGGACATGGTGGGCGTCTTTTGCACGCCGCACCTTAGTTTAGGGGGGACTCGGATTTTTGGTGCTTCCCATGCGCTCCCGGTACCAGCCACTGGTCCCGGTCACTGGCGCCGGTCACGCGAATTGGATTGTTGATGCCCACGCTTATTCTATTGGCCGATCACTCGAATCTCGGGCTGAAAAGGAGGAATTGTTACCTCGAAGGGGGTGAATGGGTTTCGACTCTCAGGCTTCACGAGTTCGACATGAACAATAGTGCCACTCTGGTTCATGATGTAGAGCAGATAAGGAGCCTTTCGATAAAAGGCGTCGTAGACCCGAAACTCTCCATTTTCGTCCACTGCGGCTTCCATCTCTGAAGATGCCGACCTACCGGTGCGGACAGCCGAGCGGAACTGAACCCAGAGCGGCTCGGATGGAGTCGGCTTGATCCGTCCACGGAAGACATAGTCCGGCAGATTACCCCAGTTTACAAAGCCAGCGCCCGATCCATCCGCCTGGACCTGAGCACTCGGACTGGTTGACACCGTCCGCCAATTTTCCGGGTGCTCCGCCAAGATGGTGCCGCCTATCCGTGTAACCTCAGCCACCCTGGCCGTTTGCGCGAGATTCCATGAGACTTCGAACGTATAGGAAGACGTTTTAGAGCACGGAACCCGCCCGCGAAGACCACTGAACCGGCTCGCGAATTCGATGTCACGATTATTCCTAAAAGAGGTGACCTGGTAGGACTGAGCACTTCCCTCAACATTCACGACTCTCAGGGTAACCTCACATTCGGATGGCTCATCGGCCTGAGCCGCAATCGACGCCCACAAAGCGACTTTTAACAGCAGAACTCGCATTATTTCCTCCGCTTGGGCAACGATAGCACAGATCAAAACTTACTCCGGGTGAAGAAGCTGCAGTTGGCGGCGGGGCCGTTGACGGAGCAGTTAGTGACGGAGCTGATGTTACTCGAGCGCGAGGTGCGGGATTCGGGACACGTGGCGTTTCGGACGCCGACGTCGACGGCGCATGACGACCTAGTGATGGCGACGGCGCTGGCGGTGTGGCAGGCCTGGGAGACGCATCAGCGGTATCTGGAAGCGGAGGGTCCGGTGCCGTTGGTGGGCGTGTGCGGGATGTTCGATGCGCTGCCGACGCATCCGCTGAGTGGGAGTCGAGTGACGCCTTATGGTTGGCGATGGCGGCTGGGATAGTCGGGGGCCCTCATCGGGGGATGGGGGCTGCCCGCAAAAGAGTTTGAGATTTTTGGGGACGGGAAACCACTAGTTGGTTTGCGTGGTTTGCGTGCCGGGATGAGGAGGACTTCGGGCGGTCGTTTGAACTGATGCGGAAGTCGACGGCGCGGTATGGCGTCAAGGTGCATGGGTGGTGCCTACTCCATAACCATGGTCACTGGATTTTTGAGGCTTCCGATGCGGAGTCGATTTCGAATGCGATGCGGGATATGCAGGGTCAGTTTTCTCGGTATTTGAACCAAAAGTATCGAGCGGCGCCGTGGTTGTTGTTTGGGTCGCTGGGGGGATCGCGGAGGCGCAAACGGGGGTGGACGCGCTACTTGCGGGCGGGGCCGACGAATTGGTCGCCGCGGTTCGATGCGCAGTTGTTGAGCGACTTGGGGTTCAAGTCGTTTTTGCGGTATGTGGAGCTGAATCCAGTGCGGGCGAAGCTGGTGGGGTCGGCGGAGCGGTGGGCCTGGTCGAGCGCGCGGGCGCATGTGGAGGGCGCGGATCCGACGGGCGTGTTGTGTTTTGAGCAATTTACGCGGTGGTCGTTGGATTGGGGGGCGTTTTTGCGGGCGCCGATCGAGGCGGAGAAGGTGGCAGCGGCGTGGGAGCGGGTGCGTTCGGGGTCGGTGTGGAATCGGCCGGGGTGGATGTTGTTGGTCGCGAAGGAGGTCGCGGGGCGGGCCGTGGGCTGAGTTGGGGTCTGGAGCTCTGGAGGCGTGGCCGGGTGGATGCGGTGATGGCGAGCTAGGGTTGGGGTCGGTGGACAATTGGCGACGGTCGGGCCGTGGGGGCGGTCGGTGCCCTCGTTTGCGTCGGCGGTCCCCGCATGGGCGTCCCTTTCCTGGTGCCGGACACGGCCTATGCCGCCTATGCCGGACACGGCCTATGCCGCCGGACACGGCCTATGCCGGACACGGCCTATGCCCGCACCATAACAACGCCTGACACAACAGACACCAACCACAGCGGCACGATAACACTATAATGGTCTCTCCGCGCCGCGCCACCAGCCGTCGAGCCTACGCCTCCAGCTTTTTCTTTCATCCCTCCAACTATCGAATCAGCGATCGGTATCCAAGTATTGGCAGAGGTACGGTTATGATAGTAAGAAAGAATAATAAAAAGACTTTCACCACAGAGACGTCGTCGCACAATGCGTGACGACATAGCCGAGAATGGGCCATCGTTCTTGTATGTTACTTCTTCAGTTAATCCCCACGGTTTCTCTACTATTTTAACCACCGCCGTCTTGTTGCTGTCCAACCGAATCGAATTCATTAGCCATTCGTCTCCGCTTTGTGGGCCTAATTGCCCAACCGTAGGCTTCTTGAAGGGTACGACGTATACGGCAGCTCCGAGCGGATCAAAGTGACCTTGTATGGGGATCACTCCTGTGGGGCTGTAATTCAATTTCCCGCGGGCGGCCTCCCAACCTGGGGGTACTGGGATGGAGACCGAACACGAGGGGGTAACGGTGATAACCGTCGAGCCCAACTGCTTCGGTTGAGGGTATGCGAAGCGAACCGAGCAGTAGCCGAGTACACCGACCACCAATGCTTGCAGCAGTCGCATCTGAAGATAAGTTTTAGTCGCGGCCTGAGAGGTATTTTCTATTGACATTGCAATCGGTTACAGAAAAGCGAAGCGTCAGATTTCTAGGATCTTTGCCCGTCGCCCTCACGGTACTTTGCCAGCAGAGTTGATTGCCCGGTGAAGGCTATCAAAGTTCACACTACGCAAACCAAAAGACTTAGCTGGCTTTAGATCGTACTTCTATCGTGAGTAGACGCTGCTATTGAAGCCTGGAAAGTCACCTTTTTTTCTCCCTTGGTCCTAGTGATATCGCCGATTCGCGATTTAGAGTGTCGCGCATTCTACCTCCCATGAAGGCCAGATCGCTCAGACGTGTCCATTCTTTCCTGGTGCCGGGCTTGGCCTATTGCTGCCCCACAATCGGGGGTCCTAACCAGACTCGTCGACCGTCACGAAGCTGACAACCACAATCCGTATCAACTGTGGAACAATCAACCCACCTCCTGGCATGATACTCCTCCGCACTCGGCGCGGGCTGATCTAGCGCCCAGAAGGCGATTACTTCGTTCGGTAATTGCTCCGGGAACCACGGATCCGTACTAAAAACAACCGGCAAACCAGAATCTCTCAAGTTCCTCCGAATTCGTTGAGCGAGCTCGCACGCCAGGGACACGCTCGGCAGCACCGCCGTGCGCGCCAACATCGTGCCGGAGCCAGTCAGTCCGAGCAGAGTCCCTTCGTGTCCAGGAATTGCAAACAGGTTTTCATCTCCTGAGTAGGCTATCTCTTCTCTCCGCGCGTAGGCAACTGTCTTTCGGCCATGAACCTGCATAAAAAGCGCCACGTTTCCAACCGCTCCCCGGGCTTCTTCGTATTGCTTCAGAAAAAGATCATAGCGGAAGCTTATTCCCGGTCGTCCGACAAAATCGCTCTCTCGACGGGTCAAGACGACAAAAGAATACTGCCCGAGCCGATTCCCCGGAGCGTCGAAGTATCGTCGAACCGTCTGCGGCTCGATGCGACTGAGCCTTACCTTCTTGTGGTACCATCGCACCCCCTCGGCCCAGCCCATGGCCAACGAAGCACCATATACCAGCACGCTAAGCTGTCGTTTCGTCACGGCTTTAAACACATCGTCAATTCCCGGACGCGGCCTATCCCCGCTCCACCGAGGCGGCCGCAAATGGGGTACGCCAAACTACTGTCCTGAGCGAGAAATACGCTTACAAAGGCGCTCGACCTTGCCGAGGATCAGATCGGCGCTCGCGGTCCACACAAAAGGCTTAGGCGCGCGGTTACGGTCATCGAGATAGTCGAGCATGGCTTTCTCCAGGTGGCGGACAGCGGTGTGGCTGCCGCGGCGGACACAGCGTTCCGTCACTTCGGCAAACAGGCGTTCCACTAAGTTCAGCCAACTGCCGCTGGTGGGCGTGAAGTGCACGTGATAGCGCGGATGGCGCGCTAACCACGCCTGCACCTTGCTGACCTTGTGCGTACCGTAGTTGTCCATGATCAGATGCACTTCGAAGCCGGTCGGCAGGTTGGCCTCAATCTCCTGGAGAAACTTCAGAAACTCCTGGTGACGATGCCGCCGGTAGCAATTGCTGATCGTCACGCCCGTCGCCACGTCCATCGCAGCAAACAGCGACGTGACTCCATGCCGTTGGTAGTCATGCGTTTGCCGCGCCGGCACGCCCGGAGCGAGCGGGAGCAGCGGTTGTGTGCGATTGAGCGCCTGCACCTGGCTCTTCTCATCCACACACAACACCACCGCGCGATCAGGCGGATTCAGGTACAGGCCCACGATATCCCGCACTTTCTCAACAAACTGCGGATCCTTGGAGAATTTGAAGTTCTCCACGCGATGGGGCTGCAAGCCGAAGGCGTGCCAAATCCGCACAATGGCGTTCTGCGTGAGGCCGGTCTGCGCCGCCATCAGGCGGGTGCTCCAATGCGTGCTGTTGGTCGGCATCGTTTCCAACGTCTTGGTCACCACTTCTTCGACCTGGGCATCGGTAATCCGGCGCGGGGCTCCCGCTCGCGGTTCGTCGAACAACCCCTCCAGTCGCTGCACCCGAAAGCGTTCGCGCCACTTACAGACCGTCGCCCCGGTGATCCCCAACCGCTCGGCAACTTCGCTATTGCTGATTCCCTCACCGCAGCCGAGCACGATGCGGGCGCGCAGGGCCATGGCTTGGGAGGATTTCCGACGCCGCGCCAACCGGGTCAACTTCTCCATCTCTTCCGGGGTCAGGTCCAGGGGTTTGGTCGGACGACCGATTGCCATACCTTAGTATGGGCCTCTATCGCCACTTCTTCAACGTATTTCTCACTCAGGACACTACCGAATCTTTCGGATTCGACGCGATTAAGTAATTCCCGTCCGGACTGAACGACAATGCCTCAAAGTAACCCCACAGCACCGTGCTGACTGTACTTACCCGCCCGAATGAGACTTCACACAGGTGTTTCCTTGTTTTTACTTCGTAAATGGCGACAGCCATGTCGCAGTGCCAACGTGAGGGACGCCGGACGCCGATCGCGAGGTATCGGCCTTCAGGTGACAGCGCGATTCCTCCCGAGCCGTTGATCTGGAACGTTTCCAGTAGCCGGCCATTCTCTGCCGCCCAGAGTTCTACGGTCGAGTGTGGATCAACGTCGCTGATCGAGAACGCCAACCCAATTACTTTGTCATCCGGAGAGCTACACAGCTTGGACGGCGGCGTACTCGCGCGGTTCCAACGCACAGACCAATCTGCTAACGATCGCGCCACGATGCTCGGCTTGGCGGCGTCCAGACCGCTGTGGTATAGAGTTCGAGAGGCAGCATACCCCAGAATGCGATTTGAGCCGAACAGCTTGAATTCTGAGGCAGTAAACACCTCTAGCTGATGAACAACCTCATTCGTGTCGAGATGCACTAATTGATAGCGAAGATCTGGGAAATGACCTTCCGACTTCAGGAGCAAGTGTCCTTTGGTAGAACCGAACAGAAAGCCATCTCGTGCCGTCGTTCGATCAAAAATGAGCTTTCCTTCTCGGCTCAGAAGGATAGCTCGCTGTTGTTTCGTAAATAGGTAGTGATCACAGTAAAGCTCGCCAGTGTCGGGCAAAAAGCGCGCGGTGAACACCCCGTCACTAAACCGAAGGGGAAAATCGAAAAGAGTCTTCCGTTCGCGGTAGTTGATCACTCGAATCACGCCATCCGAGGGTGATCCCGTCGTTCGAAGGCCATCTCGAGGAGTAGAAAGAGCGGTCCAAATGGTACTCTTCGCCACCCGGATCGCAACGATTGAATCGGTTTCCGCAATCGCCTCGACGTAACCGGGCGAGAAACGCACGTGACGTTCTGGAGCATTCGGCTGCGCCACCATGCTAAGGCCGGCGCCCCAGCCCAGAAACGAGCGGCGTGCCATTCGACCGATTTCCGTCTCTCTACTTGCGGTCATGACCTAATGCTAACCACTTTCTTTACCACCACCTATGACTCCCACGGCGGCAGTAACCGGCTCACCATGGTTGGCTTTTCCCCTTCGGCGCACACCTCCAGAACTTACCGTACAGCGTACACCGTTCGCGGCAATCTCACTCAGGCGAGTGGTCCCGCCAAGTCGACCTGATGCTCGAGACGTGGCACCCATGGAGGCCGAGTTTGACATGAATGCCGGGATTGGCTCCGTCCTGGCGGATGAAGCTGGTGAAGGGTGGCCGCCGAACCGCTGACCACTTTGTAGACGTGGAGACGAGGATGGCCATTCAGGCCGCACCTGTTCGTATCGAGAACAATGTCGTAAGCGGGGCCAACGCAACCCGCGTCGCCGGACGTGGCGCGGAGCAGGTGATGGGGAACGTCCCAGGCGGAGCGCCCTGGCGGCAGGTGGCCGGGATGATGGGGGAGATCGCGTCGTGGCTGGTGCCGTCAGGCGCGATGGGCGTGAAGGTGGTGCCGTTACCAAACGTCTAAGAGACGCCCCAAAACAGGGCGATGAAGACAGCGAGAGGGGGCCGGGTAGGCAGGGGACCTGGTGGGGAGGAAGTGAGGAAGTGGTGCAGGAGAGCGGGCGATGGCGGCGGGGTGATGTGAAGCACAGTGCCCGCTTTCGGTGGTTCCCCGGCGGAGTCGTGAGGGCGTGGGGACAGTCCCCTGCGGAGATGCTGTCTGGGGAGGCGGAGTCCTTACCGACACCGGGTGGGCGAGGCCGAGACCAGGACCGCTCGGCACTCGGGGCGTCCCCATCATTCGAGGACCCGCCCCCAGAGCCACCCCGGCCGCGGCCCCCCCCTCGCCAGGGATCGCTAAGTGGCTGAAAAGAGGCATCCGGGGGGAGGAAGTGGTGTCCAAAAGGATTCCTTAATGGGCTCTCGAGGGGGTCGACCGGAGGGGATCCTTCGGGCAAGGTGGAGTTATGGCTCTACTTCCCGCTCATTTGAGCGTCATTCTCCTTAGCGGTTCAGGGTTGGCGGCGCTGCAGGATCAGGAAACCCCAGGGGCGGCGATCGCCGCGGGCCGGGCCTAACTCGCGATGAACGGTTTGTGGGAAACAGAGTCCGGAACCAGGACCGGGCGAGTGGGGCGAGCACTCACGGCAACACTCCTGGTGGCGCTGCTGACGGCGGGGACCGGGTGCGCACGCCTGCACGTTCCCAAGCCCCCCCAGGGAGCCGCCCGCCCCCCGAGCCGCACCGTGCCGGACACCTTTAGCGGGCTGAAGGATACGAGCAATTCCGGGTTGATCCCGTGGCGCAACTTCTTCGAAGACCCCCAGTTGGTCGCGCTCGTCGAGGCGGCGCTCAAGCAGAACCAAGAGCTCAACATTTTGATTCAGGAGACGGTGGTGGCCAACGCCGAGGTGATGGCCCGGCGGGGTGAGTACCTGCCGAAGGTAGGGTTCGGGGCCGGCACCGGCGTGGAACACGTCGGAAAGTTCACGAGCCCGGGTCAAGCCGATGAGCGGTCCGAAATCGGACCGACCTTACAGAAACACGAGTTCGGGCTCTACTCGTCGTGGGAAATCGACGTGTGGGGGCGACTGAGAAATCTGGCGAACGCCGCGTCCCACCGTTACCTGGCGAGTATCGAAGGCCGGAACTTCATGGTGACGCGTCTGGTGGCGGAGATCGCCAGCAGCTACTACGAGTTATTAGCGCTCGACCGGCAACTCCAGGTGATCAGCGATAACGTGGCGCTCCAGCAGCAGTCACTCGAACTCGCGCAGGCGCAGTTCGAGGCGGGTCGCGCCACCTCGGCGGCTCCGGCACGCTTCGAGGCCAACCTCCGGGCGATGCAGAGCTCACAGTACAAAATCCAGCAACGGATCACCGAGACGGAGAACCAACTCAATTTCCTGGCCGGCCGGTTCCCCGCGCGGATCGATCGGGCGCGCACCGACTTTCTCAACCGGCAGCCCGCGGCAATGTCCGTGGGAGTTCCCGCCGAGCTTTTGGCGAACCGTCCCGACGTGCGCCAGGCGGAGTTGGAACTGGCGGCCGCGGGGCTCGACGTTCAGGCGGCCAGAAAAGCCTTCTATCCCACGCTCGGGATCGAAGCCGTGATTGGCTACCAGTCATTCGACGCGACCAAGCTGGTGAACACGCCCGACTCGCTGCTGTTTGCCGTGTTGGGTAAAGCGTTTGCGCCGCTGCTGAACCGGAAGGGAATCACCGCGGACTACTACTCGGCGAACTCCCGGGAGATGCAGGCGGTGCTGCACTACGAGCGAGCCGTCCTGAACGCTTTCGTCGAGGTGAGCAACCGCGTAAGCCTGACCCGAAATCTCAGCCAGGGCTATGGGCTGAAGCAACAACAGATCGACCGCCTCTCCCAGTCGGTGGACATCTCTACCGAACTCTTCAGGTTGAATCGGACCGAATACCTGGAAGTCCTGACCGCCCGGCGTGAGTTGCTGGAGGCACAGCAGGAGCTGGTGGAAATGAAACAGCAGCAGATGGTGGCGACCGTGACGTTGTATCAGGCGCTGGGCGGCGGCTGGCGCAATACGGGGCTCGAGCCGGCCGATGGCCTCAGCCTGAAGCCTCCGGCAGACGTCGGGACGAAGTTTCCGGGCGGAGCGGACCCCGAGCGTGAACCCAAACAGCCCAAAACCAAACCGGCCAAAACCAAACAGCCGAAAACCAACAAGCAGGTGAAGCAATGACGCTGCAGAAGCATCTCCGGACCGCGCTCGTCGTCACCGGCCTCGGCCTGCTGGCCAGCTCTTGCACCAAGAAGCACGTCGAAGAGGCCGGCCATCAGGAAGAGGAGGCGCAGACGATCGTCCTGACCACGCCCAGCGTGACCAGCGTACCCACCACCCAGGCCTACGTCTGCCGCTTGCAATCCCGGCGTCATATCGAGATCCGCGCCTTGAAGGAGGGGTATCTCGAAGAGATCCCCGTGCAAGAGGGTCAGGCGGTGCGCGCCGGGGAGCGTCTCTACGAGATCTATCCGATTCTCTACAAGACTCAGCTCGAGGCGGAGAAGGCCGAACTGCGCCTCACCGAGATCAACCTCCAGAACACGGAAAAGCTGGCGGGGAAAGGCTTCGTGTCGGCTCCCGAGCTGGCCCGGGCCGTGGCCGAGCGAGACCGGGCGAAAGCCAAACTGGATAAGGCCAATGCGGAACTCGCCTTTGCGAAGATTGTCGCTCCGTTCGACGGCATCGTGGGCCGGCAGTTGATGCAACAGGGAAGCCTGATCGAAGTGGGCGACACGCTCACCACCATGTCGGACAACTCGGTGATGTGGGCCTATTTCAATGTTCCGGAAGCCGACTACCTGCGCTTCCAATCGTCGCGGGGAGCAGCCGCGGCCGACTCGCCCCGCAGGCTCGAGCTTCGCGGGGCCAGCATCCAGCTGCGGATGGCAAACGGGCAGATCTTCGATCAGAACGCCGCGACGTTGCTGACGATTGAATCAGAGTTCAATAAGGAAACCGGAAACATCGAGTTCCGTGCCGACTTCCCCAATCCGAACGGCCTCCTGCGGCACGGCCAGACGGGGACGCTGCTGATCAAGCAGCAACTCTCTGGCGCCTTGGTCATCCCGCAAGAGGCCACGTTCGAGATCCTCGACCGGCGCTATGTCTTCGCCGTCGATAAGGACGGGGTGGCGCACCAACGCGAGATCACCATCGCGAATGAGCTCGAGGACATCTACGTGATCCGGAACGGCCTCGCGGCGGGAGACAAGTTCGTGTTGGAGGGCGTTCGTCAGGTCCGGGACGGTGCGCACCTGAAGCACACCAAGATTCGTCCCCCCAACGAAGCGGTCAAAAACCTCAAACACCACGCTGAGTAAGGACCGACCGCCAACCATCATGTTTACCAAAATTCTCCACCGACCCGCGCTGGCGATCGTCCTGGCGGTGATCATTCTGCTGCTGGGGTCGCTCGGCATCGTGAGCCTGCCGATCGCGCAGTTTCCCGATATCGCGCCGCCCACGGTGTACGTGTCGATTGCGTATCCGGGAGCCAGCGCCAAGGTCCTGACCGATTCGGTGCTGATTCCCCTCGAACAATCGATCAACGGCGTCCAAAACATGCGCTACATCGTCTCCGACGCCACCAGCGCGGGTGAGGCGACGATCCGGATCTTCTTCGAGCCGGGCACCGATCCCAATATCAACGTGGTGAACGTGCAGAACCGCGTCAACATCATGACGAGCCGGCTACCCGAACTGGTGGTACGCGAGGGCATTCTGGTGAGCCAGGTGGTGCCCAGCATGTTGATGTATCTCAATCTGTACAGCACGGACCCCCACACTGACCAGAAAGACCTTTTCAACTACGCCAATGTGTACATCATGCCGGTGCTGAAGCGCCTCAAGGGCATGGGGATCCCGGTCAACCTGGGCAACCGCACCTTTGCGATGCGCATTTGGCTGAATCCGGAGCGCATGCGCGCCTATGACGTGTCGGTGGATGACGTGATGAAGGCGCTGGCCGAGCAAAGCATCATCGGCTCACCGGGCCGGCTCGGTCAGGCGACGGGCATGACCTCCCAGTCGAAGGAGTACGTGCTCACCTACATCGGCCGGTTCAATGAGCCGGAGCAGTACGCCAACATCATTCTGAAGGCCATGCCGGACGGCGAGATTTTGAGACTCAAAGACGTCTGCGTGCCGCCGGCGGCTAACGGCGGCAAAGGCGCCCCCCCGGGCCGGCTGGATCACGCCAGTGTCGAGCTGGGGTCGGAATTCTTCGACATCTATTCGGACGTCAACGGCCGCCCGGCCGCCTCGGTCGTCCTGAAACAGGCTCCCGGCTCGAACGCGGCGGAAGTGATCGCGGAGGTGAAAAAGACGCTCGAGGAATTGAAGCCGTCGTTCCCTCCCGGGATGAACTACGAGATTGCGTACGATGTGTCGCGGTTCGTGGACGCCTCGATTGAACAGGTGCTGCATACGCTGCTGGAAGCGTTCATCCTGGTGTCGCTGGTGGTCTTCCTCTTCCTCGGGGATGTGCGGTCGACGATCATCCCGGTACTCGCGGTGCCGGTCTCGCTGATCGGCAGTTTCTTCGTGCTGCAACTGATGGGTTTCTCCATCAACCTGATTACGCTTTTTGCCATGGTGCTAGCGATCGGCGTCGTCGTCGACGATGCCATCGTCGTCGTGGAGGCCGTACACGCCAAAATGGCGGAGACACACCTGTCACCTTATCGAGCGACGTTGGAAGTGCTCAACGAGATCAGCGGCGCCATCATCGCCATCACCCTGGTGATGACCGCCGTGTTCGTGCCGGTGACCTTCGTCCCCGGGCCGGTGGGCGTGTTTTACCGTCAGTTCGGCGTGACGATGGCTTCCACGATTGTCCTTTCCGGCGTGGTCGCTTTGACGCTCACCCCGGTGCTCTGCGCGATGGTGCTGAAGCCTCATGCGCACCAGCCGGAGGGTGCCGCGGGGGGCCATGGCTTCCGGGAAAAACTTCGGGAGCTCAAGCTCACCACCGTGCTCGCCTACGCCTTCCTGGGGCTACCGCTGCTGGCGGGTCTCACCTATCTCGCCTATGAGCTTTGGGGCCGCTTAGGGTTCCTGATGCTCCTGGTGCCGTTCGTCCAGAAGCCGTTCAGCCTCGCCATCGATAAAATCACCAATCTGTACGCCTGGCGCCTGCTGAAGCCGATTGTCACGCTCCGGGTGGTCACCGTGCTGGTGATCGGGGCGTTCGCCTACGGCATCGTCGCCACCAGCCGGATCCTGCCCCAAGGCTTTATCCCTGGGGAAGACCAGGGCATGATCTACGCCGTGCTGCAGACCCCGCCGGGGTCGACGCTCGAATATACCAACGCGAAGGCGCAAGAGCTGGAACGGATCGCCAAAGAGGTAAAAGGCATTCGCAGCGTCACCTCGGTTGCCGGATACGAAGTGCTGACGGAAGGCCGCGGATCGAACGCGGGCACGGCCATCATCAACCTCGAAGATTGGTCCGAACGAACCGAGACTTCCGCCGAGATCATCGAGCATCTCGAGAAAAAGACGCGCGAAATGACGAACGTCAAACTCGAGTTCTTCCAGCCTCCGGCCATCCCCGGCTTCGGCGCGGCGGGCGGCATCGCCTTGCGCGTGCTGGATCAAACCCAATCGAGTACGCCGGACTACAAGCTTCTCGGAGACATCAACAACCAATTCATCGCCGCGCTGGAGAAGCGGAAGGAAGTCGGCAGTCTGTTCACCTTCTATGCCTCGGATTACCCGCAGTACGAGGTGGTGATCAACAACGATGTGGCCATGCAGAAGGGCGTGTCAATTCAGGATGCGCTCAAGAACCTCAACATCCTGATTGGCAGCACCTACGAGCAGGGCTTCGTTCGCTTCAACCAGTTCTATAAGGTTTACGTGCAGGCCTGGCCGCAGTTCCGCCGAATGCCGAAGGACCTGGACGACCTGTTCGTCAAGAACGAGAAGGGGGAGATGGTTCCCTACTCCGCGTTCATGGAGCTAAAGAAAACGCAGGGGCTGAACGAGATCACCCGCTATAACTTGTATCCTTCGGCCGCCGTTCAGTTGGTGCCGGCGAAGGGCTACTCCACCGGTCAGGCCATTGAGGCTATCCAGGAAGTCGCTAAAACGACGCTGCCGCGCGGCTATGCTCTCGGCTGGGAAGGCTTATCGTGGGACGAGTCCCGGAAGGGCAACGCCGCACTCTACATCTTTATGATCGTGGTGGTGTTCGTCTACCTGGTGCTGGTGGCGCAGTACGAGAGCTTCCTGATTCCGCTGGCGGTGGTCCTTTCGCTGCCGGTCGGCATTTACGGCTCGTTCCTGTTCCTGAATACCCTGGGATTGGCGAACGACGTTTGGGCGCAGCTCGGCATGATCATGTTGGTCGGTCTGCTGGGCAAGAACGCGATTCTGATCGTGGAGTTTGCGGTGCAGCGCCGGAATGAGGGCGCCTCGATCAAAGATGCCGCGATCGAGGGTGGAAAGCTTCGCTTCCGGCCTATCCAGATGACCTCGTTCGCCTTCGTGGCCGGTCTGATTCCGCTGGTGGTGGCCCATGGCGCGGGCGCCACCGCCAATCGGACCATCGGCGTCACCGGCGTGGGCGGCATGCTGCTGGGCACCGTCCTCGGGGTGCTGGTAATCCCTGGCCTTTATTACCTGTTCGCTCGGATTTCGGATGGACGCGAACTTCTGCGCGACGAAACGCATGTACCGCTGAGCGAAGGTCCAGGCGAACATCATTAATCGAAGTGAAAAGACGGAGCTGAATTATGACCAACCAAAAGCCAGTCGTGGTGGCGTTGCCCCTCGACCACCATACCGACGAGCTGTTGGCGACGGCTCTGGAGCTGGGCCAACGTCTCAAGTGTCCGATCGTCGTCGTGCACGCGCTCGGCAAGCGGCGGCTGGAGAGTGAACCGGGAACGGCAGACCGGATCGCCAAGGCCAAGCAGGCGCTCGGCCTGCGGCTGCAGCCGCTGTGGAACGCGGGATTGGATGTCCGGGAGGTGGTGGAAGTGGGGCCGCCCGCTGACCTCGCCATCAACACCGCCTTACGCGTGGGCGCGCAACTCATCATGACCGGCCGTGGCCGGTCGGCGACCATCCGGCGATGGATGGTGGGCTCGACGGTGGAAGCGATCGTTTACCGCGCCGTGCTCCCGGTCTGGGTAGTGCGAGGGGAGCGGGCGGTGCGGCGGCCGGTGCTCTGCGCGCTCGACCTTGGCCATCCCTCGAAACTGGCGCTCGCCTCGGCCGTCCGCATGGCGCGGCTGTTCGAGGTGCCGCTCCACGTCATGACGGTGCTGTCGGACACCTCGCCGGCCGAAGGGCCGTCAGTGGAGGAGACGCGCCGGGACCTGGAAGAGATGCTGGCCGAGCAGGCGGTCACCGGCCTCGACGTGACGGTGAAAGTGGTGACGGGAAACCCGGCCGAACAAATCGTGGACGCCGCGGACGACGCCGGCCTGCTGGTGGTCGGCAGCCGGGGCTTCAATCCCCCGGTGCCCGTCGGGCTCGACCCGGTGACGACGCGAGCGCTGCGTCATAGCCGCTGCAGCATTCTGACCGTGCGCGAGGTTCACGCGGATCTCGAAGCAAGCGAGGCGGAGATCGTCAGGATCGCCGACGCTTGCCGGATCACGTGGCAGATGATTGAGGACAACCGGGCGGGGGAGGCCCTGCCGGTGATCGAGCAGGCGGTCCAGCGCGCCCCGTTCAACGCGACGATCCAGGAGACCTACGCCATCGTCCTGGAGAAGGTGGATCGCGCGGTGGAGGCCCGGTCGCGCCGGGAGCTTGCCCAGATGATTCGCTCGCGCATCGACCGGAGCTGACGAGAGGCCTGGTTGTTCGCCGGGGGTGCGCGTCTATCGATGGCACTGAACCCCGAACTATCGGCCATTCGCGTACGCGACCTGTCCTTGTAAGTAGCGCGCCTCGAACCGGCGCATCGCTTCCGGACCGGCCTCTCCCCAGTCGATCCAACGAAAGGCATGGCCCGACGTTCCGCTCATTCTGGCCCCGCCGACGTCGAGATCGAGCCCCGACGTCAGTTGAACGACTTTCAAGCGCGGAAGAATCGGACCGAGAGTCTCCAGAAGAATCCAGTCGCTCTCCGGGCTCCATTCAGCGCAGGTTCCCACCCGATGCGCATATGGCACTCGAAGCTCTGTCAGGTCCGGCCAACTGCGGAGGCATGGGTAGCCTTGTCCGTCACGAAAGTAGAGAAACCGCCGATGGGGAGAGAGTCGCGGGCAATCGCCTTGGGCAATCACCTTCTGACGCGACACGTCGACGATCTGCCCTCGGTCACTGACCAATACGCTGGTCCCGTCGGTGGTCACCGTCTCACGATGGGCGTGCTCCTCTGACAACGAATAAAGATGGGCCCACTCGCCATCCGTCCAGGTGGTGCGCCATACGCCAAAACGGTTGTCGTCCCCAACTCTTTGGCCAATGGAAAGAAGCTGATCGCCGTGAGCAATGGTGGCCGAAGCCCGGTGCCGGAAAGGGAAGGTCAGCGTACGGAGCCAGTCGCCGGAGCTGGTACAAAGAACCAATCGCCGCTCGGACTTCGCGGAAAGGAACTGAGTGAAGTCCAGCATCACGACTCGGTTCCCATCCTCCGAAGTCGCCAGCATGCCGCGAGAAGGAACTAGCCCACCGGTCAGTTCATCCCAGAAGCCGCCTGGGATTTTCCGCGCCATCCGCGCGCGGCCACAGACCTCCCAGGACATGGCACTCTGCATGTCAATGAGGGAGGCGCGAGGGATGCGACAAAAGGATCGTTCGGCCGACCGACAGGCGGGAAAGCTCGCGCTCAGTCCGAGTAACAGAACGCGGCGATCGATTGATTCAGGCACGGCCGCTTCGCGCAGGGTGGCCGGCTCGCGAGAACGGTTCCCTTCCCCGTCGGCGGAGGTCCATTGGATCGTGTCCCGCTCCGCGCGAGGCCGTGATCTGTGGCGGGATGGTCGGAGGCATCTGCACGCGATTCTGAAGAACGGGTCTAAGGTTGTTTAACAGGCCATGCCGCACATGCCTGCACATCAACGCTCCAAGCATCGTTAAGCGTTCGCCAGCTGACTGACCGAGAGATTACGGCGAAAAACTACTCGACGCGTTCGCCGTGGATCAGCATGAAGGTGCGGCTCCAGCGGGTCTTGGTGAAGAAGTTAGTCGCCAGGTCGACGATGTGCTCGATGGAAATCAGCGACCCCGCCAAGCGGTCCGTTGTGGTCTCGTAGCTCCAGTAGATGATGAGCGGCTTGCCGATGATGTTCTCGCGCGGCACAAAGCCCCAGTAGCGGGAGTCGAGCGAGGAGTCGCGGTTATCGCCCATGGCGAAATAGGCATTGGGCGGCACGACGACTTCGCGATTCACGACGTGGTTCTCGAGCATGCGCATGAGGCCCGGATTCGGGCGCACGTTGGGCTCACTGGGGAAGTTGTCACGGTAGGAGTCGTAGCCGGCCCACTTGTGATACTTGTACTTCTCTTTGATCGCCACGCCGTTGAGATACACCTGCTTGTTCTCGATGCGGATGTGATCGCCGGGTACACCGATCACACGCTTCACGAACGTCTGGCGAATATCCTCAGGGAAGCGGAAGACGATGATGTCGCCGCGATTCACCGGCGAATACGGCAGCAGATATTTGCTCACCGGACCCGGCGGCGCATAGGCCAACTTGTCCACCAGCAGGTGATCGCCGATCAGCAGCGTATCTTCCATCGAGCCGGTGGGAATGACGAACGCCTGCACCAGCGTGGTGGTGCCGAACAGCAGCAGAACGATGGTCACCGTCCATTCGGCGATGGTGCCGCGGGGCGGCTCCTGTTTCTGCGCCTTGCGGCGGAACAGGAAATCCCAAATGGCGTTGGAGCTACCCTTCTCGACGGTCTGCGGGGCCGATTCGGTTTTCGTTTGATCCAAGGTCTTCTCCGTCTTCATCATACGCCGTCCGGCGATTGATCGTCTTCGGCGGCCGGCTGCGAGAATCGCCGCAGCCCCAACACTTCGGCAAAGGCGATGTAGATGTTCACCAGTCCGACGCCGCTCACGGCTCCGCGGAAATAGGCACTATCCCAGATCCGGTCCCATTGCGGCGAGATGTAACTGAAATATGAAAAGTTCCACTGGTCGAACCACGGGTAGACCAGCAGGAAGATGCCGATCTCCATGATCAGCACGGCGCTCAGCAGGGCCAGCACCTTGTGGTACCAGCGGTAACGGGGAGGCTTCACCGCATCGGTCACGCGAACAACTCCAGTTGCCGTACCGGGGCAAAGGTCCGGCGGTGAAATGGGGTAGGCCCCAGCCGATCGAGCGCCGCGCGATGCTCGGGGGTGCCGTAGCCCTTGTTGCGGCCCAGGCCATACTCGGGATACTGCCGATCGAACTCCTGGAGCATCCGGTCGCGATAGACCTTGGCCACGATGGACGCCGCCGCAATCGAATGTGACCGCGCGTCGCCCTTGATCAACGGCTTCTGCTGAATGGCCACGTCGATCGTCACCGCGTCCACCAGCAGCAGTTCCGGCCGGACCGCTAACGCTTCCACAGCGCGGCGCATCGCCAGCCGGCTGGCTTGCAGAATGTTGATGCGGTCAATCTCAGTCACATCACCCTGCCCCACCGCCCAGGCGATGGCGCGCGCGCGGATCAGTTCGTCCAGACGTTCGCGTTCTTCCGCTTCCAGCAGCTTGCTGTCGTTCAAGCCACGAATCCCATGGCGCGGCGGCAGGATCACCGCAGCCGCCACCACGGGGCCGAACAAGCAGCCGCGGCCCACCTCATCCACTCCGGCGATGTGCGCGAGCCCGCGCAGGCGGGCGCGACGCTCAAACGCACTGTGGCAGGTGGCGCGCAGAAAATTTTGAGTCCTGGATTATTCGCGTTCGCGGAGACGAGCAGCCTTGCCGCGCAGACCACGCAGGTAGTACAGTTTCGCGCGACGCACGCGGCCCGTACGGATGATCTCAATGCGGTCGAGCACCGGCGCATGCAGCGGGAAGATACGTTCCACACCGTGGCCAAAGCTGATCTTACGGATCGTGATCGTTTCGCCCAACTGCGAACCCTGCTGGGCGATCAACGTGCCCTCAAACGCCTGCAGGCGTTCCTTTTCACCTTCGCGGATCTTCACTTGAACGCGAACGGTATCGCCAATGCGAATGGCGGGAATGTCGGTGCGCTTCTTGGCATGGAAAACTTTGGTGAGCGCGGTGTGATTCATGGCAACCTCGAAAAATTGACTTCTACTAGAATAACCATTTCCCGCCCCCTCCGCCACTTCCCGCACCGAAGTGATTGATTCTGCTCGGTTGCGGTACAGTACCTGCATGACCCGCCGTGAGATTTTGGCCCTCGCCCTGGCCCCGCAACAGCAGATTCACTACCGGACCTATGCCCGTTGCCTGCCCGACTATCTCACACGGCTCGCCCGCGAAGCGTATGATCGCCGCCAGGCCGCGCTCGCCAAACTCACCACGCCCGCCGCCGTGGCCGACCGTCAGCGCTGGGTCCGCGAGACTTTCTGGAGCCTCACCGGTGGCCAACCCGCCCGCACGCCGCTCAACCTCCGCACCGTCGGCGAGTTCCGCCGCACCGGTTATCGTGTTGAAAAAATCGTCTACGAAAGCCAGCCAGGCCTGGTGATCCCCGCCAATCTCTACCTGCCTGACGGCGCCGGCCGCCATCCGGGCGTCCTGTTCCAGATGGGCCACAGCCTGAACGGCAAGGCCTACGAAACCTACCAGAAGTGCTGCCAGGGACTGGTGCAGCTCGGTTACGTCGTCCTCGCCTTTGATCCCATGGGGCAAGGCGAGCGCACCTACTATCCGCGTCCGAACGGCGGCACGCTCACCCGCCTGCCCTCCGCCGACGACGAGCACACCGTCCCCGGCCTGCAGATGCTTTTGGCCGGCCTCACGTCGACCCAGCTCCAGACCTGGGACGCCGTCCGCAGTCTGGACGTCCTGGCCGCGCATCCGCGCGTCGATCCCCAGCGACTGGCCTCCACCGGAAACTCCGGCGGCGGCACGGTGAGCATGTTCCTGGGCGCGGTGGACGATCGCCTCGCCTGCGCCGCGCTCTCCTGTCCGAACACCGAGAACCACGCCTGCCGCGACTTCAATGCTCCCGGCTCGGTGGACGACGCCGAGCAGAACTTCGTGGGCGCGGGTCCGTTGGGCTTTGACCGTTGGGACCTGCTCTATCCCCTCGCGCCCAAGCCGGTGGCCTTTCTCCTCAGCGGCCGCGACTTCGAAGGCACCTATTCGCCCAACTACCTCGCCGATGGCCGCGAGGAGTTCGCGCGTCTGGAGAAGACTTATGCTGTCCTCGGCGCCGAAGGCCGTTTGCGCTGGGTGGAGTCTCCCCTGCCCCACAATCTGGCCGAGCCCGCGCGCCTGGAGATCTACCAATGGTTTGAGCAGTGGCTGCACGGCACGAAGAAGAAGATCACCGAGGAGCCGCGCGTGGCGCCAGAAAAGGAAACCGACCTCTGGTGCGGCGCCACCGGCAACGTCCTGCGCGACTTTCAAAGCAAATCGCCGCGCCAGCTCATCCCCGCGCCGCGAAGTTCAAGCTCACCGCCCCAGACCGATTGGGCCGCGCTCACCACCGCGCAGGCGCGTCCGCAGGCCCGGCTGCGCCCGGCCGGTTCCACCCGCTACGGCCGCATCACCATCGAAGGCGTGGAGATCGAAAGCGACCCCCAGGTCTACGTTCCCGGCTGGCTGTTCACACCGCCCGGCACCCGTCACGTGATTCTGCTGGTGGATAGCGCCATCGGCGTCCGCTGGCAGGAAGGCGCCCTGCTGCATCAGCTCGCCGAGCGTGGCGCCGCCGCGTGCGCGATCGACTTGCGCGGCCTCTACGACCTGCGCCCCGAATACGGCCGCGGACCTTCCCGCTATGCCACGTCCCACTACGACGAAGACTTCTGGGCCTGGGGCTGCCTGATGCTGGGCCGTCCGCTGATTGGCCAGCGCATCACCGACATCCTGGCCACCGTCGCCGCGCTCGAAGCCCGCGGCTTCACCGTGGAGCTCGCCGCCGCCGGCCGCACCATCGCGCCGGCGGTGCTGGCCGCGGTGCTGCACCCGTCGCTGAAGCGACTGACCCTCGCGGGCGAAGTCCCGTCCTTCCGCACGCTCGCCACGCTCGAAGACTATCAGCACCCCACGGCTGACTGGATTCCGAACGTGCTCCATCATGCGGACTTGCCCGAAGCCGCCGCGTCGCTCGGCAACCGCCTTCGCCACGTGGCCAAGCTCGACGTGGAAACGCTACTTGCCTAGCAGGGCCTTGGCGATCACCACGCGCTGCATGTTGCTGGTGCCTTCATAGATCCGCCCGATCTTGGCATCGCGATAGAACTTCTCCACCGGATAGTCCTTCGTGAAGCCGGCGCCGCCGTAGACTTCCACCGCCATCGACGCCACTTCTTCCGCAATCGTCGAAGCGTAGTATTTGGCCATCGCCGCTTCGGTGGTAAACGGCAGTCCCTGGTCGCGTAAGCGCGCCGCGTTGTAGACCAACAAGCGCGCGGCCTCCACCTTCACCGCCATCTCCGCCAGGTTGAACTGCACGCCCTGGAACTCGGCAATGGGCTTGCCGAACTGCTGCCGCTCCTTGGCATAGCCAATGGCACACTCGAGCGCGCCGGAAGCCAGCCCGAGCATCTGCCCGCCGATGGCGATGCGTCCTTCATTCAGCGTCTCGATCGCGATCTTGTAGCCGATCCCCACGCCGCCCAGCACATTCTCTTTCGGCACGCGGCAGCCATCGAGCAGCAGTTCGCAGGTCGAAGAAGCGCGAATGCCCAGCTTCTCTTCCTTCTTGCCCACGGCGAAGCCGCGGAAGCCGCGTTCCACCAGAAACGCCGTGATGCCTTTGTAGCCCGCCGCCGGATTCGCGTTCGCAAAGACGAGGAACAACTCGGCCTCATGCGCGTTGGTGATCCACAGCTTGCGGCCGTTCAGTACCCAGTGGTCTTCTTTTTCTTCCGCCCGCGTGGTGAGCGCAAACGCATCGGAACCCGATTGCGCTTCCGACAAGGCATAGGCGCCGACGGTCCGGGTGGCCAACTGCGACAGATATTGCTTCTTTTGCGCGGGGTTGGCCCAACGCGTCACCGCGTTGTTCACCAGCGTATTCTGCACGTCCACCACCACGGCCACGGACGCGTCCACCGCGGCCAGTTCTTCCACGGCCAGCACGGCCTGGAAGAAGCTGCCGCCTTGGCCGCCATACTCCTCAGGAATGTCGATGCTCATCAGGCCCAGCGCGAACATCTCACGCACCAGACCAGGCGCCAGGCGCGACTGTTCATCCATCTCGCGCACCTGCGGACGAATCCGCTCTCGCGCAAACTTGCGCACCGTGGCGCGAAACATCCGCTCTTCTTCAGTGAGCTGCGTCAACGGTGCGGGGGCAACGTCCGGAATCACGGAGGGCATAGCCTCATTATGCTACCTTGCAACCAATGCGGCGCACGATTTTCCTCGCCATCTTGTCAACTTATGGCTTGCTCGCCCAAAGTTACGACTTGCTCATCTCCGGAGCCAAAATCGTCGACGGCACCGGCTCGCCCTGGTTCTATGGCGACCTCGCCGTCACTGCCGGAAAAATCGCCAAAATGACGCCCCCCGGCTTGCTGAAGTCGGCCGCGGCCAAACGCCGCATCGACGCCAAGGGCCTCGTCCTCTCGCCCGGCTTCATCGACATTCAGGGCCACTCGCGCGAGTTCCTCCTGAATGGCGATGGCCGCGTGATCGCCAAAGTCTCCCAAGGCGTCACCACCGAGATCATGGGTGAGGGCACCAGCAACGCGCCGGCCAACGCGCGCACCTCCACCCAGATCCCGGGCAGCGCCATGAGCAAGGAAAGCCGCATCCGCTTTGCCGGCGACCACGGCTTCGACGAATGGCTCCGCGCGATGGAAGCGCACGGCGGCAGCCTCAATATGGGCTCCTTCATGGGCGCAGGCACGCTGCGGCAATACATGAAGGGCATGGCGCCCGGCCGTCTGACCGACGCCGAGAAGAAAGAGCTCCAGCGCGTGATCCGCCTCGGCATGGAAGACGGCGCCTTTGGCATTGCCTCCGCCTTGATCTATCCGCCCGATAGTTACTCGAACACGGATGAGTTAGTCGATATGGCGACGGCCATGGCTCCTTACGGCGGCGTCTACATTACGCACATGCGTTCGGAAGCGGACCAGTTACTCGAAGCCATCGACGAAGCCATCGAAATTGGCCGCCGCGCCGGCGTGCCGGTGGAGATCTATCACCTGAAGGCCGCCGGCAAAGAGAATTACCGCAAACTCGACGCCGCCCTGCAGAAGATCGAAGCTGCCCGCGCCGCCGGCCAGGACGTGCAGGCCAACATGTACCCCTACGACGCCGCGTCCACCGGCCTCACCTCCTGCTTTCCCGCCGAAATCGCCGCCGATGGTAAGCTCTTCGCGAACCTCGATAACCCGGCCATTCGCCAGAAGGTGAAGGCGGATATTGTCGCGAACAAGGTCAACTACGAGAATCTCTGCCTGCAGTCCGGCCCGGAAGGCGTCCTGGTGCTCGGCATGAACAAGCCGGAGAATCAGAAGTACGTCGGCAAGCGTCTCAACGAAATCGCCGCGATGACGAAAAAGCACTGGGTGGATGCCGCGATGGACTTGGTCCTCTCCGAAGGCCAGCGCATCGGCACCGTCTACTTCATGATGAATGAGGACAACGTCAAGCGACAATTACAACTTCCGTGGATCAAGATCGGCACCGACGCAGGCGGTCCCAATCCCGAGAGTAACTCCGGCCGCGTCCATCCGCGCGCCTATGGCACTTACACCCGCATCCTGGGTAAGTATGTGCGCGACGAGAAAGTGATCCCGCTCGAGGACGCCGTCCGCAAGATCACCTCGGCCGTCGCCACGCGCCTCTCCCTCCGGGACCGCGGCGTGCTGCGCGAAGGAATGGCCGCCGACCTGGTCCTGTTCGACGAGAACAAAGTCGCCGAACGCGCCACCTACGAGAACCCGCACCAGGTCTCGGCCGGCATCGAGCATGTCTTCGTCAACGGCGTCGAAGTCTGGGCGCAGGGCAAGCACACCGGCGCCAAGCCCGGCAAGGCGTTGCGCGGTCCCGGCTACGTCGCCCGTTAGAGCACCGCGAACAGCCGCGCGGACTCTTCCCACGACGGCGCCGCCGCAATCGCCGGCAACACTTCGTCCGCCCGGTTCACCACCGTCCACATCGCCGCGTGCTTGGCGGCCATGAACTTCTCGTCAATGCACCGCTCGAGCAGCGCGGTGCACGAATCGTAGAAGCCGCGAGTATTCACCATCACGATCGGCTTGGTGTAGAGCCCCAGCCGCTTCCAACTGATGGCCTCGAACAGCTCTTCGAAGGTCCCCACGCCGCCTGGCAACGCCACCACCGCATCGGTCCCCACCAGCATCCGCCGCTTCCGATCGTGCATGTTGGCCACCACGATCAGTTCCGTGCAATCGCGGTTCATCACTTCCATGTCTTCCATGAACTGCGGAATCACACCGACGACCCGGCCGCCCGCCTCCAAAGCCCCCTTGGCCACCGCGCCCATGGACCCCGCCGTCCCCCCGCCGTAAACCAATTCGATGCCCGCCCGCGCGATCACCGCGCCCATTTCATAGGCCGCCTCCGCATACTCCGGATGCGCCTGACGGCTCGACGCACAGTAGACACAAATGGATTTGGCTTGCATTTCCTGATTATCCAACGCGTACCGGAACCAACCGTCTAAGTAGTCCTCCTCATGTTCAAGGTCCAGTCCACGTCCGATAAGCCCTTTATGAGGTGGCAAGGTCGATGAGCGCACGAATCTATCGCGGGCCCATTCAGGCCGTGATTCTCGATTGGGGAGGCACGGTGCTGGATCATGGCTGCTGCGGTGCCGTCCAGTCGATGCGCCGCACCATGCAGGAATCGGGCGTCGAACCCACCGAAGGCGATCTGCGCCGCAAGATGGGCATCGAAAAGCTCGAGCAGTTCCGCGGCCTCTTTGAGAGCGAACGCGTCCGCGAAGCCTGGGCCCATCGTCACGGCGTGCCGCTCACCGAAGCGGGCCTAGCCCGCCTGCGCGAACGTTACACGCAAATCGAACTCGAAACGCCGGAGCGGCATCTGCTGCCGGGCGTGATGCCCCTCCACGAGTTTCTGCGCCAATTGGGCGTGCTCATCGCGATGACCACCAGTCAGGACCGTCCCGTCATGGAGCAGATGGCTTCGATGGCGGCTCGCCAGGGGTTCCTGCCGCAAGCCACCGTCTGCCCCGATGACGCCGCCGGCGCCGGCCGGCCCGCGCCTTACATGTGTTATCAGGTCGCCACGCGACTCCGCCTGCATCCGCTCGGCGCCTGCGTCAAAGTCGGCGATACCGTCGCTGACATGCAGGAAGGCCGTAGCGCCGGCATGTGGACCGTCGGCGTCGCCGAAACCGGCAACGAAGTCGGCCTGGACCTGTCAGCCCTCAGTGCGTTGCCCCCCGCCGAACGCGCTTTACGCGTCGCCAACGCCCGCACACGACTCAAAGCCGCCGGCGCGCATTTCGTGGTGGATACGCTGCCCGATTGCCTGCCCGTGCTCGAACGGATCCAACAGCAACTCCTCCGCGGCACCCTGGCGAACTGATTAGTTCCCCGCCAGCGCCTTCACCGCCGCGGTCAGTTCCCCCACTTGAAAGCCGAACGGACCCGGCCGCGTCTTGAACCGCACCGTCCCGTCACGGTCGATCAGAAACAGACGGTCTGGCCAGCCCGTGTACGCCCGTTCCACTTCGTTGCGTTCGTTGTCGATCACTGCCGGAATCTCGATCTTCAGATTCCGCACGCAGGACGACGCCACCTGCGACCGTTCCTCCGCATTCTTCGGATCGGCAAACAGCACCTTCTCGCGCACGTTCACCGGCAACTGCCACCCGTCGGTGGAATGCGCCTCCTGGATGTAGACCACCAGAAAATCCACGCGGTCACGATACTGCTGGTACAGCGCGTTCAAGGCGGGAACCTCCCGCCGGAAGGGCGGTCAAGTATAACTGCCGAACACCAACACCACGGGCTTCTCCCGCAGCCGGTCGGCGAGGCGGACGCGCCCGTGGCGGTCGTAGGTTTCGAGGTCGAAATCGGGCGCCTTCATCCCGACTTTCAGAGCCCCGCCGCGCGCCACGTTCCATAAGCTCTCAAAAGGCACCGTCATCATGATCGGCATCGGCAGCCCCGCCACCACGCTGGTGAACTTCTCGGGCGCGAGCTTCATCACGCTGAAAAAACCCACAAGATAGGCGCCGTAGCCGACCAGTCCCGCACCCAACCATCGTTTGAGCCGCATGTCCGAGAATTCTCCGAAAATAATGGAGAGGAATCAATACTTCAAACCACTTATAGGAAGATGGCGACTTTCGCGCTTCCCGAACTCACCCGGCTCACCCCTGAGGAAGAACTGCATTGGCTGGCCCTCCGTATGGTCCCCGGCCTCGGACCCCGCCGCGGCCAGGAACTCCTCGAGCGCTTCCGCTCCCCCGTCCTACTCTTCCGCGCCAGCGTCTCCGAACTCGAGGCCAGCGGACTCTCCGGTTCCCTCGCTCGTACCATCGCCAGCGGCTGCGTCTTCGAGGACGCTGTCCGCCAGCAGGAGCGGCTGATGGCCACCGGCACCGCGCTCATCTCCGTCGTCGACCCGCGCTACCCGCTTCGCCTCCGCGAAATCTTTGACCCGCCGCTGATGCTGTTCGCCCGGGGCCGCACCGACCTCCTCCACAGCGTCGGCATCGCGGTCGTCGGCACGCGCGCCCCCAGCGCCTATGGCACCCTGGCCGCGGGGCGGCTCGCCACAGACCTCGCCCGCGCCGGACTCACCATCGTCTCCGGCATGGCCCGCGGCATCGATACCGCCGCTCACAAAGCCTGTCTCGAAGCCGGTGGCGACACCGTCGCCGTCTTCGGTTCCGGTGTCGACGTCATTTATCCGGCCGAAAACCGCCGCCTCGCCGACGAAATTGCCGCCAAAGGACTGCTGCTCAGCGAGTTCCCCATGGGTTCGCCCAGCTACCCGCAAAACTTCCCCATCCGCAATCGCATCGTCAGCGGCATGTCCGCCGGCGTCATCGTCGTTGAAGGCGCCCAGTACTCCGGCTCCGCCATCACCGCCCGACTCGCCATGGACCAGGGCCGCGAAGTCTTTGCCGTTCCCGGCAATATCACGTCCCGCCAAAGCTGGGGTCCGAACCTGCTCATCCGTCAGGGCGCCACGCTCGTCCAGGACTGGCAGGACGTCGTCCAACAACTGAACCCCGACGACCGCCGTGCCCTCTCCGCCCAGCATGCGGCTCGACTGGAGCAGCTAAACCCAACAAATCAAACGACGGGGAACACCTCCGACGATTCCTCCCCCGACCCCCGTACCGACCCTCGCGCCCGCCTCCGCCAGGACATCCTACGCCATCTGGCATTTGACAAGCCGACCCATTTGGATCATCTAATAGAAGTTCTGGACACCCATTCGTCCACGGAGCTGATCGCAGGCTTGTTCGATCTCGAGCTGGACGGTGTCGTCCGGCAGCTGCCGGGGAAGCAATATATAAAGGTCTGGTAGACTCGGGGAGCAGTCCCTCCGAGTGCGAGGAAAGGGTCGGTTAGTACATCCTTATGGCGAAATCTCTGGTCATCGTCGAGTCCCCCACAAAAGCGAAGACCATTACCAAGTTTCTGGGCAACGACTACATCGTCAAAGCGTCCATGGGTCACGTCCGCGACCTTCCCAACAACGCCGCCGAAATCCCGGACAGCGTCAAAAAAGAGCCCTGGGCCCGCCTTGGCATCCAGGTCGACAACGACTTCCAGGCCCTCTACATCGTTCCGCCAAAGAAAAAGGCCAATGTCGCCGAACTCAAAGCCGCGCTGAAGGGCGCCACCAACCTCTACCTCGCCACTGACGAAGACCGCGAAGGAGAGAGCATCAGCTGGCACCTCATGGAGGTGCTCAAGCCCAAGATTCCCGCCCGCCGCATGGTGTTCCACGAAATCACCAAGGACGCCATCGCCGAAGCCCTGCGCAACACCCGCGACATCGACGACAACCTCGTCCGTGCGCAGGAAACCCGCCGCATCATCGACCGTCTCTACGGCTACGAAGTCAGCCCGCTCCTCTGGAAGAAGATGGCCCCCGGCTTGAGCGCCGGCCGCGTCCAGTCGATCGCCGTGAAGCTGCTCGCCGACCGGGAGCGCGCCCGCATCCGCTTCCGCGCCGCCGAATACTGGGGCATGAAAGGCGTTTTCGCCAAAGCCTCCGGCGAAACCGTCGAAACCGAACTCTCGCTCTTGGGCGACAAGCGCCTCGCCGTCGGCCGCGACTTCGACCCCGATACGGGCCTGCTGAACGCCAAAGACGACCTGCTCCATCTGCAGCGCGAAGCCGCTCAGGCTCTGCGCGAACGTCTCGCCCGCGGCGAAGGCAAAGTCCTGGGCGTCGAAGAGCGCCCCTTCACCCAGAAGCCGTCGGCCCCCTTCGTCACCAGTTCCCTGCAGCAGGAAGGCAACCGCAAGCTGCGCTACTCGGCCAAGCGCACCATGCAGATCGCCCAGCAGCTCTACGAAAACGGCTTCATCACCTACATGCGTACCGATTCGACGACCCTGTCGGATCAGGCCCTCGCCGCCGCCCGCTCGCTCATCAAGCGCGACTTCGGCGAAGCCTTCCTCCACCCCACGCCGCGCGTCTATCAGACCAAAGTCAAAAACGCGCAGGAAGCGCACGAAGCCATCCGCCCCGCCGGTGACCAGTTCACTTCGCCCGAAGTCGTCAAACAGCAGTTGGGCGAAGAAGCCTACCGTCTCTACGACCTCATCTGGAAGCGCACCGTCGCCTCCCAGATGGCCGACGCCCGCGGCACCTACGTCAACGTCACCATCGGCGTCGACGATGCCCGGTTCAAAGCCACCGGCAAGACCATCCTCTTCGCCGGCTTCCTCCGCGCCTACGTCGAAGGCTCCGACGATCCGGAAGCCGACCTCGCCGAGCAGGAAAAGATCCTGCCGCCGCTCGCTGAAGGCGAGAAGCTCAAGATCGAGTCGCTCGACGCCATCGAACGTTCCACCCAGCCGCCCGCCCGCTACACGGAAGGCAGCCTGATCAAGGAGCTCGAACGTCTCGGCATCGGCCGTCCCAGCACCTGGGCCACCATCGTCGAACTCGTGCTCAACCGCGAGTACGCCTTCAAGAAAGGCACGGCGCTGGTGCCCACCTTCACGGCGCTTGCCGTCGTGAATCTGCTCGAGAAGAACTTCGAGCAACTCCTCGACTTCGACTTCACTGCCCGACTGGAAGACGACCTTGACGCGATCTCCCGCGGCGAAGAGTCCAACCAGCGCTACCTCAGCCAGTTCTACAACGGCGACGGCCATCCCGGCCTGAAAGAACTCGTCGAGATCGGCGAAAAGAAAGTCGACCCCCGCGAAGTTTGCGGACTCCCGCTCGGCATCGGGCCCGATGGCAAGCCTTACGAAGTCCGCATTGGCCGTTATGGCCCATTCCTCTCCGATGGCGAGCGCCGCACCTCGGTGCCCGAAGGCACCTCGCCTGACGAACTCACCATTGAAGCCGCCATGGAGATGCTCGAGCGCAACAATAAGGAAGCGCAGAGCTTGGGCGGCGATCCCGAAACCGGCCTCCCGATTTACTTGAAGACCGGCCCTTACGGCCCCTACGTCCAGTTGGGCGATCCCATCGAAGGCGAAAAGAAGAAGCCGAAGATGTCCTCGCTGCTGCCCGGCATGAGCGAGAGCACGCTGACGCTCGACGAAGCCGTCAAGTTGCTGGCCTTGCCCCGCAACCTGGGTAAGCATCCGGAAACCGGCTTAGCCGTCGTCGTTTCGAACGGCCGCTTCGGCCCATACGTCAAGTCCGGTGAAGAAACCCGCTCGGTGCCCCTCGCCGAGATGTCGCCCCTCGATATGACCTTCGAGGACGCCCTCCGCCTCCTCTCGCAGCCCAAAGCGCGTGGCCGTCAGGCCGCGGTCGCCAAGAGCCTTCGCGACATGGGCCCGCACCCCACGTCGGGCAAGGAGCTTTCCATCAAGGCTGGCCGCTACGGCCCCTATGTCTCCGATGGCGAAGTGAACGCCTCCCTGCCTCGCGGCCGCGCGCCCGAAACCCTGTCCATGGAAGAAGCTGTGGAACTGCTTTCTGCCCGCGCCGCCAAGATCGCTGAAGAGGGTGGTCTGCCCGCCAAGAAAAAGCGTGGCGCGAAGAAAGCCGCTGCTCCCAAGAAAGCCGCCAAGAAGAAAGCGGCCGCCGCCGAAGTCACCGAAGAAGTCGAAGCCTAGCGCGCGTGGACGCCGTTCCCTGCCCTCGCTGCTCTGCCGGACGCATCGTGCCCCGGCAGTCCGCCGAGGGCCGGCACTTCTACGCCTGCAACCAATGGCCCCGCTGCAAATTCACGTCCTCGTATAAGCCGGTTGCCGGCAAGTGTCCCGAATGCAGCAGCCCGTACCTGGTCGAGCGCCAGATCAAGTCCCGGCAGTGGATCGAATGCCCCAACAAGGACTGCGGCTACCAGCCCCCCCGCCTCACCACGCCCGCCTGACCTACTCCACCCTCCGGATCGATGCCCGCGCCTTCGCCGCCGGCGGACGCAGCCACAGCACGTCCTTGTAGTCCTGCCAGTTCAGCAGAATCAGAATCAGCCCGAACAGCAGCGCCCCAAAGGTCACCAACGTCACCAGCGCCATCGCCAGCCAATGAAACTCGGCCGCGTGCGGCGGCGGCTGGAAGAAGATCCGCGCAAACTCCTCGCCGAAGTTCATCCCGAAGAATCCCGTCAACACCGCGCCGCCGCCCAGGATCATGCTGAGCATCGCCAAACGGTTCACGGCCATCGTATTGCGCCGCTGATAATACTCATTGAGCACGCTGTTTAAGCGCTCAACTTCCTGCCCGATTTCTTCCTTCATCGGGTCTACACGGAACACCCGGTTAATCAACGCAAAATGCTCGGCTTCTTCGTCCTTGTTCGCCAGTTCGTTGAAGTGCCAGTAGTTGGAAAAGATCACGAATTCGCTTCGCAATCCGTCCATCAGCTCAATGTTCTCCGGCGATAGCTTTCCGTCGCCGAAGTCCTGATCCAGCCGCCGCGACACCAGCGCCGTCCGTTCGGCAAAGTCCAACAGCGTCGCGCGGTAGAACAGCGCAATCAGCGCCATCAGGTAGTAGCGCGAGAGGAACATCCGGTGAATCAGGAAGCCTTCCTGCAACAGGTGATCGTCACAATCGCGCTCACCGAAGCACACCGTCACCGCCGAATAGCTGGTAAAGCCGTAGTAGGTCCCCTGATGCGCCCACCGCGTATAGAGCTGCTGTTTCATCTGCTCGGCGATGAACGTCGGATCATAGCGATAGGTGGACGCAAAGTGGTCCACGTAGAGCACCCGGGAGATGAACGTCCGGTAGTCGTCGCTCTCCAGATATCCCGGCGGGAGATGCTTTGGATCGAGCGCGACGTACGTGTAGACGATCATCCGCTCGTCGAGCACGGCCTCGAATTCCTGGTTCTCGTAGTCGCAGAAGTACAGCAGCCGCGTCAGCAGTTTCGAGAGCGGCGGCAGGTAGTTCCGGATGCCGCAGGAGTTAAAGTCTTCCTCGATGACGATCTCGTCACCCACCAGCATTTGCACCAGGCTAGGCGTCCGTCCTTCACGTTTCTGCCGCCCGCTCGACGGATACAGCTTGCGCATCATCTCGTTGATCCACAGCGCCCGCGACGCCAGCAGATCGAACGCCTGCACGCCGATCGAGAGAATGCCGATACCGTTGGCGAACAGAATCAGCCGTAGCTCGGTCACCGAGACTTCTTCGCACCGCCCCCGTTCGTCGGTCGCGCGAATCCGGAGCCGGTGCCGCGGCTCCACCGGAATCCGGTAGAAGCGCAGTTGGCTTTCGCCTTCGCCGCCCATCTCCTCGCCCTGCCACTCGCCCGCCTGCATCCCCAGCGAGTCGAAGTACACCCGCCGGATGAACGGATGGAAGAACACCATGTCCTGGTAGGCTTGCGAGTCGAGCGTAAAGCTCGTGTACGCCGACCGCTGCCACCGCCCGATCCCGCTTACCGCCGCGGAGTCATGGGCCCGGATCCAACCGTCCAACCCGTCAATCCACCGCCGCCCGTTCCACAGGTCCCCATGCCGCTGCAGCACCGCGTCCCGATCGATCGAAAAGGGGAACAGGAAGAAGGTGTGCAGATGGGAGACGCGAGGTTCCATTTAGGGGCGACGTCTGATTATAAGCCCGGCCGCTATAATGACCCTACATGGTCGACCGTCGTCAGTTCCTTTTCCTCCCTTTCGCCCTCGCCCTGCCCGCCGCCGAACCCGGCTTTGAGCCCCTCTTCGATGGCCAAACCCTCAACGGCTGGCACATCGAAAACGGACCCGAGAGCGCCTTCTTCGTCAAAGACGGCGCCATCGTCGTCCACCACGGTTCCAACTTCCCCACCTGGCTCCGCTCCGAACGCGAGTACGAGAACTTCGAGTTCCAGGGTGAAGTCTTCATCGAAGGCTGGGCCAACTCCGGCATCTTCGTCCACGCCCCCCGTCATGGCCGTCCTACCGGTTGCGGCATGAAGATCAACATCTTCCAGAAGTCAGACCATCCGCCCCTCGCCGAGAGCATGGGCGCCATCTTCCCCCTCGTCGCCCCTTCGAAGGTGAATGTGCGCTCGAAGGGCGAGTGGAACCAATTCCGTGTACGAGTTAACTGGCCTGAGTTCAAGCTGTGGATGAATGGAGAACTCGTTCAGGACTTGAAATTGGACCAGCATCCCGAACTCCGCCACCGGCTCCGCCGCGGCTTCCTCGGACTCGAAAGCTTGAGCTACCCCGTCCGCTATCGCGCCCTCGCCGTAAAGCCGCTCCCCTCCACCGACACCCAGATCGCCCTCTATGACAAACCCGAGGACCTCAAGCTCTGGCGCACCGACGAACCCGAGTGGATGGAGAAGTCCAAATGGGAGACTTTGGGCAGCACGCTGCGCGGTGAAGGACTCGGCTATCTCGCGACGCGTGAACACTTTCGCGACTATGACCTCGAGATGTATGTGAGACCTTCCCGCCACTCCAACGGGGGCGTCTATTTCCGCTGCCCCGGCGGCATCAAAAGCGACCATTACGAAATCCAGGTCCACGACGTGGAAGGCGCCGTTTACCCCACCGGTTCGCTCTACGGCCTCCGCCGCGCCCGCTGGTGGCCGCTCGAACCCGAAACCTGGTTCCTGCTCCAGATCCACGTCCAGGGCGACCATTGCGTCGTCCGCGTTGACGGCGAAACCGTCGTCGATTACCGCGGCTTGAAAAATCTCTCCGCCGGTCCGATCGCCTTACAGGCCCATCAAACCGGCAAATGGATTGAATACAAAGACATCCGCCTTCGCCGTCTCTCCAGCTAAGGCGAAAACCCGACCGGGAATCTCTATAGAACGGGGAGGTTTGGGCCGATGGGACTACTATCGCGCTCATGCCTACGGACTTTCCGCAGCCCGACCTCGCCGCCGCCCTTCAGGTTCGTCGCGAACACCTGAAGCGGCACCAGAACGCGGACGGTGGCTGGGGCTACTTCCCCGGCAAGCAGTCCTGGCTCGAGCCCACCGTCTACGCCGCGATGGCCCTCGGCGGTCCGGAGGCTGATCGCGCTTTGAACCTGCTCGCCAAATGGCAGTTACCCGAAGGCGCCTGGCACCCAAACGCGCAGGTGAAGAACCCGCACTGGGGCACCGCGATCACGTTGACCCTCTACCGCTCGCTCGGCCGGCAGGACGCCTCCTACACCCGGGCCCTGGAGTGGCTCGCGAAAATGGCCGGCGCCGAAGGCAGCCTCCCGGTCCGGATCGTGCAGCGCTTCCAGGCCCGCGTCGTCGATCAGGATGAGTCCGTCCACGGCTGGCCCTGGCGTCCCGGCAATTCGTCCTGGGTCGAGCCGACCTCCCATGCCCTGGTCGCCTTGAAGCAAAGTCCCCGGTCCGCCGCCTTCGCCGCCCGGATCACCGAAGGCGAAAGCTATCTCTTCGACCGCCGCTCCCCCGACGGCGGCTGGAACTACGGCAACAAGCGCGTCTACTACACCGACATGCTCTCCTTCCCGGAGACCACCGGCTTGGCCCTGATTGGCCTCCAAGGCCGCAGCGCCGCCGAACTCAAACCCTCCCTCGACCGCGCTCTAGCCCACGGTCGCCAAGTCAAAAAGAGCGGCCTCGCTCGCGCCTGGCTCGCCCTCGCCCTCCGCGTCCACGGCGCCCCCGTCGAATTCCCCCTGCCCACCGACCTCGTCCCCGGACGCGACATCGGCATCAGCGCGCTGGAAGTCCTCGGCTTTGACCCTGAAGCCGGCAGTGTGTTCCAAGTGGAGAAGAAACCCTCATGAGTGTGCCTCTCGACCGTCGTTCCGCCATCCCGTTGATCGGCTTGGGCGTCATGTCCGGCGTCGTCGGCTACAACATGAAGCCGGACCCCATCCCCACCATCCTGTCCCCGGTGGCCGTGATGGGCGCCAAAGACTACTCCGTCGACCTGCTCGACGTCATGTACCGCGGCGTGATGACCTGCGGCCTGAACGTCCGCGGCAAGCGCGTCCTCCTGAAGCCCAACCTCGTCGAGTACGACCCCAACACGCCCATCAACACCGACCCGCGCTTTGTCGCCGCCGCCGTCGAAACCTTCCGCAAGCTCGGGGCCGCCGAGGTCAAGATCGGCGAAGGACCCGGCCACCGCCGCGATAGCTGGGGCGTCGCCGAAGAAGCGGGCTACCGCGAGATCATCCCCGACTTCGACAAGATCTTCGTCGACCTCAATCGTGATGACGTCGCCGCCGTCAAAGCCTTCGAAGAGCCCGAATTCTTCTTCTCCAAAACCCTGCTGCAGGCCGATCTGATCGTCTCGCTCGCCAAGATGAAGACCCACCATTGGGCTGGCGTCACGCTCTCGATGAAGAACTTCTTCGGCCTCGTCCCCGGCTCCATCTACGGCTGGCCCAAGAACTTCCTGCACTACAAGGGCATCGATTCATCGATCGTCGAACTGAATCGCGTCTTCCGCAACTCCTTCGCCATGATCGACGGCATTATGGGCATGGAGGGCAATGGCCCTATCCAGGGCACCGGCATTCACGCCGGCGTCGTCGTCATGGGCAACGACATGGTGGCCGCCGACGCCACTTGCTGCCGCCTCATGAAAATTGATCCGGCCAAGATCGGCCACATCCAGGGTGCCCAGCACCTGGGCTACTCCGCCGCCACGCACATCGAGCAGCGCGGCGAGCGCCTCGAACCGTACACCAAGCAATTCGGCTTGATGAAAGACTTCGCGCACCTGCGGCTCAACGCCTAACGGTTCTCGGATTCTTCGGTCTTCTCCACCAGCTTTTCGAGCGCCAGCAGATACAATGCCGGTTTCCCGTCCCGATCGCCCGGAAAGACAATCCGTTGGCTGTTCGGCGTAAACACCGGCGGCGCCGTCGGCCCATTCTTCCCCCGGTGCTCGCACAGCGGAAACTCACGTTTGGTCACGCGCAGCAGCAGCAACACCAGCGGCGACGCGACGCTCGCGCTCAGTCCCACAAAGACGCTGCCGTCCGCATTGCGCGCAAACTGTCCGAATTGCGAGGTCTTCGCGAACAGCCGATCCGCATTCGCATCTGGCTCCACCTCCCGCAACGTCGCCTGCGGACGCTCCTCCACCGAACGCGACAGATACGTCACCGTCCGTCCGTCCGGCATCCACTCCGCCTGCCGCACCTGCCCCTCGGACTTCACCACCGACGCTTTCCCGTCAAACGTCACCAGGTTCAACGTTCCGCCCCGCACGTACAGCAACGACGCCCGCTTCGGCCGCGGCCGCAAGCTCGTCAACGGCTGATCGCTTTCCACCAGCGTCCTGGCCTGCGCCTTCACCAGCAGCGGCACCTGCACAATCCGCCAACGGTCCCCCACGCGCTCCGTCACAAAGCCTGATAGGCCGTCTTCCGTTACCGCGATCCCCGGCTCAATCGCATTCGGACTTTGATACAAGTCCCGGTCGCGGCTCCCATCCGAGCGCTTCAACGTCTTGCCGTCGACAAACAGAAAAGACTTTTCGTCCGGCAGCCACACCGCACTTTCCGGCGCCACCTCCGCCCCGTCCGTCAACTGGCGCGACTCGCCCGACTTCAGGTCCATCCGATGCACCTGCACCCGTCCGGACCGGTCAGAACAATAAAGCAAGGTATTGTTTTTGGCGATGCACCGCCCCGACGCTGAAGGCAGCCAATTGGCGTACGCCGGATCCGTCAACCGAAAGACTTCGTTCTCCGTCGTCCCGTCCGCGAAACGCCGTCGTTCCGAACCTGCATTTTGCGACCGCTGCGCCAATCCCGCCCCAACAGCGAAGGGTGCCGTCAGCAGCGTTCGACGAGAGAACCGACTCACAAGCCTATGCTAACAACCTTTTACCGCGCTCCCGGCTTCCGCGCCGTCGTCACATCCTGCTTCAGTTGCTCCACAATCTTTCGCACCAGATCCACGCTCGCCTGCCGAAACTTCGTGCCCCCGCTTTCCTGCAGCGTCGACCAGATCACGTCCCCATCGCGGTTCACCAGCCGGATCGCGGCCATCGCCTCATGCTTGCGTTCGGTCTGCCGCGCGCTCTCATCCTCGCCCACACTCAACGCGGCCGAGCGTCGCGACGAGGTCCGCGAACTGGTCCCCGTCCCAATCTGCGCCCGTCCATCCACGCCTTCCTTGAAGTCGAACGTCTCTTGAAACACCCGGTCCTCCGCCCCGCCCCGCAGATAGGCGTCCGCCCGGTCCGGATTTTCCGTCATCACGAATAAGCCCGTCCCCGCCACCGCGCTCATCAGCAAGTCGCGAATCTGCTCGGACCCTTCCCCCGCCGTCAGCTTATCCACATAGACTCGCTTCACCTCGGACAAGCCGGCCGCCGCCGGAGGCGCGGGGACGGTGGCCGTCACCTGCGCCAGCACCATCCACCTCAGCCAACTCACTTGGACCCCCACGCCGCCTTGCGCGCCTCATTATCCTGATACTGCACCCGCAAGCCCGTCCGCGCCTCCAGCGACGCCAGCACACTCCGCAAATCCTTCTTCTCCACCTTCAGCACCATCGCCTGCTGCTGACCCTCCCCGTCCGCATACCCAATCGTCAGAAAATGATCCCGCTTCTTACTCAGCAGAAAAATCGGCGACACCAGCACCGCCGCCATGTACCGCCGGTCCGCCTTTTGCCCGTACTCGAGCAAATTGATCTTCGGATACGGCACATCCAGCTTTTGCCGTTTACAATCCAGCACCATCCGCGCGGGATCGCTCGCCACCAGGCGCCCGTCGGTTCCCTGCGTCAGGGTCGACAGCGTTCCGCCGATATATTCCACGCGCCCGCCGATCTCCGCCCCGACCGCGGTCCCTGCCAGCAACAAAACAAAAAAGATAGCTCGCACCATAAATGAAAAGAGGCCTCTCAGAAATAAGTGCCTCGCCGCCGCCAAAAATCTCCGATATTTTGCGGGGAGCGCTCAGGAACATTCGCGGGTAAGCCGCCGATCCTGCAACCGGCCTTGCCGCCCGAACATCCAACCGTTAGTCATGCTTTTCGAGCGGGATCCCAAACTGCAACCTGATCGAGTTCCCACGCCGGCGGACCAGCCCGAAGGAGTTATTGTCTCGAGCGACACCCACCGCGACCAGCGCATCCCGCCCGGCCAGTCCCGTACTCAGAAATGGCCGGTGCTCGACGCCAGCGGGCCGCCCGGCAAGCTCGACCTAGACCGCTGGACGCTCGAAATCGATGGTCTCGTCGGCCAGAAGATCGCCCTCACCTGGCAGGACTTCCTTCAACTCCCCCGCGTCAAAGTCTTTGCCGACTTCCACTGCGTCACCCGTTGGTCCCGGCTCGGCAACGTCTGGGAAGGCGTCAGCACCCGTACGCTCCTCGAACTCGCGGGCGGCCCCAAGCCCGAAGCCAAGTACGTCGTCGCCCACGGCTACGACTACGGGTGGACCACCAATCTCCCCCTCGCCGAGTTCCTCGCCGACGACGCTCTGGTCGCCATCAAGCACGACGGCGAAGACCTCACCCTCGAGCACGGAGCCCCGGCGCGCCTCATCGTTCCCAAGCTCTATGCCTGGAAGTCCGCCAAGTGGCTCGGGGCCATCGAGCTGGTCGAACACGACCGCGCCGGCCTCTGGGAGCGCAACGGCTATCACATGAATGGCGACCCCTGGCGTGAGGAGCGCTTCGGCTGGTGACTAAACTTCGTCGCAATCTGATGTTCGCCGGCGGCGGTACGCTGGCTGGCCTCGGTGCTCTCGGCGCCGCCGCCTATCGCCTCGCGCCCAACCTCGTCGACCAGATCCTCGCGGACCGTCAACGCGGCGTGAAGTCCGCCCCGCACAAGCCCACGCCAAGGCTTTGGCCGGATACCGGCCTCCATACCGCTTGGCTCGGCCATAGCACCGTCCTGCTCAAAATCGACGGGTTCACCATGATCACCGATCCCGTCCTGAACCCCTACGTCGGCATCGACCTGCTCTTCACTCAGCTCGGCATGAAGCGCCTCGTCGCCCCCGCACTCACCGCCGACGAACTACCGCCCCTCGACCTTATCCTGCTCTCGCACGCCCACTTCGACCACCTCGACACCCGCACCCTGCGCTCGCTTGAGTCGCCCCGCACCGAAGTCGTCATGGCGCGCGATACCTCGGACCTCGTTCGCGCGAACCGCTTCCGCAAAGTCACCGAACTCGGCTGGAACGAAACCACGCGCGTCGGCCCGCTGGAAATTCGCGCGCAGGAAGTCGCCCACTGGGGCGCCCGCATGCGCACGGACACTTACCGCGGCTACAACGGCTACGTCCTCGCCACGGATCGCCACCGCGTCCTGTTCGCCGGCGACACTGCCGACACTCAACTCCTGCGCGAGCTCAAGAACACGCGCGGCATCGACCTCGCCATCGTCCCCATCGGCGCCTACGATCCCTGGATTCGCCATCACTGTACGCCCGAACAAGCCCTGCGCATGGGTCTGGAAGCCGGCGCCCGCCAGTTCATGCCCGTCCACCATCAGACCTTCCGTCTGAGCCGCGAGCCCTATCGCGAACCCATCGAACGCTTTGCCGACGCCGCCGCTCGCGAACGCGTCCCCGTCATCCTCGATAGCATCGGCCAGCAAGTCTCGCTGTAGAAATCTGATAAACCTAGTCCGTGGCCAACCGGTTACCGGCGCTGCGGCGCGATCTCGACTTCATGCCCTCCCCACTGGAGGACCGCCCCGGTCTCCTCTTGCGGGACTCGTTTCATTACTCCGACGCCACGCTGATCATTCCCCCACCGCTGGTCCCCGCCCTTGAGCTCTTCGACGGCGAATCCACTGACCTCGACCTCCGCCAACTGCTCACCCAAATCACCGGCGAGCTCTCCGTCGGCGAGCTCGTCGACCATCTCACCCAAGCCCTCGATCAGGCCGCCTTCCTCGAGACGCCCACCTACGAAGCCCGCAAGCAAGCCGCCCACGCTGAGTTCGCCGCGCAACCGATCCGCGAACCCGCCCACGCCGGCGGCGCTTATCCCGACGAACTCCCCGCGCTCGAAACCACCTTCGACCGTTACTTCGCCGGCACCTCCCGCCCCGCCGACGGCGACCTCATCGCCATCGCCGCCCCTCACGTTTCTCCCGAAGGCGGCTGGGAAAGCTATCGCGACGCCTACGCGGCCCTGCCCGCCAACCTCGGCTCCCGCCCCTTCATCATCCTCGGTACCTCGCACTACGGGCCTGCCGAACGCTTCGGCCTCACCCACAAGCCCTACCGCACCCCGTTCGGCGACACCACCCCGATGCTCGACCTCCTCCAACGGCTCGAAGCACAAGCCCCCGATAGCATCACCCGCGAAGACTACTGCCACGCCGTCGAGCACTCCATCGAGTTCCAGGTCCTCTTCCTCCAACGCTGCTTCGGACCCGGCATCCGCGTCGCGCCCATCCTCTGCGGCTCCTTCGCCCGCAGCATCTACGGCCAGGACCGTCTGCCCGAAAACGACGACCACGTCGCCCGCTTCTTCGACGCCCTTCGCGAAGCCGCCCCACCCGACGCCGTCTGGGTCTTAGGCGTCGACATGGCCCACATGGGCCCCCGCTACGGCGACTCGCTCAACGCCCGCGCCGACCACGACGAGATGGCCGCAGTCGCCGAACGCGATCGCGCCCGCATCGCCAGCCTCAACGCTTTCGATGCCTCCGGCTATTGGGAACAAGTCCGCCACCGCCAGGACGACCTCAAGTGGTGCGGTTCGTCCCCCTTCTACACCTTCCTCCGCACCGCTCCCCGCGCCCGCGGCGAACTTCTCCGCTACCAGCAATGGAACATCGACGACCAGAGCGTCGTTTCCTTCGCCGGAATGCGCTTCACGAAAGGATCCTGACTATGAAACTCAAAGCCTCCCTCCTGCTCGCCAGCTTCTTCACCCTGCTCCTGGCCGCCCCCATGGCCAAGAAAGTGGTGCTCGAAAATCCCCGCGTCACCGCCAGCGAGGTCATCTACGAACCCGGCAAGCCCCGCGAACCCTACATTCGCCCCACCGACCAGTTAATCGTCTTCCTCGACGAATGCTCCTACGAACGCACCGACTCGCAAACCAAGGAGAAGACCGTTCGCAAGCGCAAGCAAGGCGAGGTCATCTGGCACAACAAAGGCGAGGACGCGCCGCAGTTAGTGAACCTGGGCACCAAGCCGTTCCGTACTCTCGTGATTGAGTTGAAGTAACTACCAGGTGTGGATCGCCAGCACCTGCGGCTGCCCCACACCATCGCGCAGCCGTTCCACCCGGAACAGGATCTGCACGTTGCGCTGCTCCCAATTCGCGGGCGCGGTCTTGAGTGCCGGCAGCAACAAGTGCGGATCCGTCACAAACTCGCCCACCGCGTAAGTCCCGTAGTGATCGAGCCCCGCCACCAACAGCAGCGGATGCCCGGTGCTCGAGTCTCGCAGCCGCGTCACCATCCCGCAGTCTTGCGCCGCCGGCAGTTCCCAGGTCTGCGCCTTCAGGCACACCGGTTGTCCCGTCTGCTGATCCTGCACCACGCTCCGGCCGCTGACCTTGGTGATCTGGAACCGGCTGCCCTTCGCCAGGTCCGCGCTCCACTGATTCGTCTCCCCGCCAATCACAATGCTCGGCGACCCGCTCAAGTCCGCGAACGTCGTCATCCCGCTCGGCCGTACATGAATCTCGTGATGCTGCGTCGCGGCGAACGATTGCAAATAAGCCATCGCCCGCGCATCGCCCAACCCCACCAGTAACCCCGGCTCCGGCACAATCCGCACGTCCTGCCAGTTCGCCGGCACAGTGGGAATGCGCGCGCCCGGCGGCCGCGGACGAAAAGTTTCCACTAAACCTGGCTTATCCTTGCCGTAAATCCGGTACGCTTCCGGCACCGGCATACAAAGTAATAGCGGCTTTGAATCATTCAAAAATGGCTTCCAAAAAGCTTCGAATGCCGTCGCCGGCTGCGCTGTTCTTACGGCGGCCACGCTCAGCGCCACCAGCGCCGCCACCACTCCGAACGCCCACCACTGCCACGCCCGCGAACGCGCCTGCGGCGCTTCCCCGGCCGCCAACTCCGGACGCCGAATCGTAATCCCATACGACCCGCTCGCCATCTCGATCCGCAACGGCGACTGCGGATGTTGCTCGTAATATTGAGCTAACCGCCTTCGCACCTCGTTCGCCTTCACCCGGACAATCGAATCCTGCCCCGTGTCGTACGCCGGGTCGCGCCCAAACACGCGCTCCCCCACCACCCGTTCCTTCAGACTCTCGCTCCGCCCCGCCAGCGACTCGTCCACCACATACTTCAGAAACTGCTGCGACCGCACACTCGCCTTAAACGACGCGCTCGCCAGAATTTCGGCGAGATGTTCACGCACGTCCGACGTGTCCGGAATGGGAGCGAGCACAGAAGCCATAAGAAAACTTTGAAGAGTATACACCCGCGTTACGGCATTGTTAAGGCCCGTTACGATCCGTTACAAGCGTTTCTTCTCCCTGGCCACCTGGAATAATCTCGCTTCCAGTACTTGCGGCGACCTTGGCGGATAGCCCCCGCCACCCGATCGCCACCTTCAAGGAGTCTGCCTGATGCGCAAGCAGCGTTTGCTCAGCCGTACCATCGTCCTCGCCTTGACGATCTCCTCGCTGGCCTGGAGCCAGTCCTTCACCGCCGCTTTGCGTGGCACCATCACCGACGCTTCCGGATCCAGCATTCCCGGCGCCAAGGTCATCGCCACCGAAGCCGAGCGCAACGTTCCCCACCAAACCGTCTCGGACGCTTCCGGCCGCTATTTCCTTCCCGCCCTCCAACCGGGGAAATACAATCTCACTGTCGAAGCCGCCGGCTTTAAGAAGTTTTCGCAGCAGGATTTCGACCTTCTGGTCCAGCAACAAGCCACGCTCGACGTCAAGCTGGAGGTCGGCGAACTCACATCCACAGTCACCGTGGAAGGTTCCGCTCCGCTGCTCAACACCACGATCGCCAGCCTCGGCCAGGTGATCGACAACAAATATATGGTTTCGCTGCCGAACATTGGCCGCGATTCTTTGGCTCTGGCGTACCTCACTCCGGGAGTAGTGGGGTCCGCCGGCGGCCGGGGATCCACCAATACGAATTTCGTGGCCAACGGGTCCCGTAACTCCACCTCCGACGTCATGGTCGACGGAGTCACGGTCACCACGGTCGAACAAAATTCCGGCATCACAGACTTGAAGTACAAGCCCTCGGTCGACGCCGTCCAGGAGTTCAAAATGCAAACGAACTTCTTCCCGGCCGAGTACGGCCAAACCGGTGGCGCCGTCGTCAACGTCGTCACCAAGTCCGGCACCAACGAGTTCCACGGCACCGGCTTCTACTTCATGCGCGACGATAGCTTCAACGCCAATAGCTGGTTCGCCAACCGCAGCGGCGCCAAACGCCCGGACTTCCGGCGCGACCAGTTCGGCGGCGTCATCGGCGGTCCGGTCCGCAAGAACCGCACCTTCTTCTTCGCCACCTACGAACAAACCAAGCAGTCCTCGCCCACCAGCCAGACCGCGACCTTCCCCACCGATCTGCAGCGCGACGGCAACTTCTCCCAGACCTTCCAGTCCAACGGTCAGCTCATCCAGATGTACAACCCCTTCAGCGGATCGCGGAACGCCGCCGGCAACTTCGTCCGTCAGCCCTTCCCTGGCAACATCATCCCCAAATCGATGACGGACCCCATCGCCTTGAAGGCTCTGGAATTCTTCCCGCGGCAGAATCAGGTCACCAACGCCATTACCAATAACAACAACTGGTTCGTGCAGGACACCAACCGCAGCCGCTCCAAGCAAATGGACTTCAAAGGCGACCACAATATCAACGACAAGATGCGCCTCACCGGCCGCTATAGCTTCGCCCCGAACAACGGCGACCCCGCCAACCTCTTCGGCGCGGGCAACCCCGCCTTCACCTTCAACGATGGCCCCACCCAAACCCGCACCCACTCCATCGTCACCGACTTCACCCGCACCGAAAACGCCTCTACCGTCTGGACCGTTCGCTATGGCCTCATCTACTCGGACTTCCACCGCAACGCCATGGCTGACTTCGACCTCACCACCCTGGGCTTCCCCCAGTACATGAAGGCCAACGCCACTTACCCCGTCTTCCCGACCATCGCGCCCGAAGGCTACACCGACATCGGCACCGAAGGCTACGTCATCATGGACCGTCAGGAAGGCACCCATCAGGTCTCCGGCTCGCTCTCCAAGTTCATCGGCGGCCACACCATCAAGGCCGGCGGCGAAGTCCGCTTCAACTTCCTCGACTATCTCCAGCCCGGCTATCCCTCCGGTCAGGTCGCCTTCAGCGGGCAGGACACCCGCTCCACCAACACGGGCACCAGCAACCTCGAAGGCAACGGTCTCGCCTCCATGCTCCTGGGTTGGGCCCGTAGCGGCCAATTCCACATCGACCCCAAAGCCTTCACGCGCTCGCGCTACATGGGCTACTACATCCAGGACGACTGGAAGATCACGCGCAAGCTCACGCTCAACCTCGGCCTCCGCTACGAGTTCGACGTTCCCCGCTGGGAGACGCTCAACCGCCAAAGCTACTGGGACCTCGACGCCAAGTCGCCCATCAGCGTCCCTGGCTACGACCTCCGCGGCGTCATGAAGTTCGTCGACAACAACAACCGCTCACCCTTCAAAGGCGACTACAACAACTTCAGCCCCCGCATCGGCTTCGCTTACGCCCTCAACAGCAAAACCACCATGCGTGGCGCCTGGGGCCTGCTCTATCAGCTCTCTCGCGCCACGGTCTATGGCCACACCGGCGCAGGGTTCAACGTCAACTCCACCCCCACTTACTCCCTGGACTCGAACGAAACGTTGTTCGCCCGCTTGAACAACCCCTATCCCCAAGGCATGCTGCTGCCGCCCGGTAACTCCAAGGGCGATTCCACTTACCTCGGCTTAGGAGTCGGCACCCCGGTTCCCACGCTCAATCGCAACCCCGAGTATTACTCGTGGAATTACTCCATCCAGCGCCAGGTCGGCTCGGGCGTCGTCGAGATCAATTACACCGGCAGCCGCGGCGCGCACCTCTTCTATCCCTTCACCAGCCTCTCGCCTTTGCCGCTCAGCGTCTGGTACGGCCCCAACGCTCAATACACCCGCGACCAGTTGAACGCCAGCGTCCCGAATCCTTTCTTCGGCGTCATCACGGACCCGTTGGCCGTCAACATGAATCGCTCCACGATTCAGCGCTTACGCCTGCTGCGACCCATGACCCAATATGACGGCACCAGTTCCGGCACCGCTGAACCGCCCGTGGCCAACTCCTACTACCACGCCCTGCAGATGAAGTACGAAAAGCGCTTCTCCAAGGGCCTCACCTTCCTTGGCCACTACACCTGGTCGAAGATGATCGACGATTCTTCAGTCACTTCCGGCAACGTCACCTGGCTTGGCGGCACCACCTCGCTGCAGAATCCGCTCAACCGCCGTGGCGAAAAATCGCTCTCCGTGCACGACATCCCCAATCGCCTCGTGCTCTCCGGCGCCTATCAGCTCCCCTTCGGCCGCGGCCGTAAGTTCGGCAATCAGGTGAACCGAGTTCTCGACGGCTTCATTGGCGGCTGGGAAGTCAGCGGCTTCTCGATCTTCCAGTCCGGCAACCCGCTGCAAGTCACCCAGAACACCAGCCAGTTGCAGAACGGCGGCACGCAGCGTCCCAACCTCATCGGCGACCCCTCCACGCCAGGAGGCGTCGTCGACAAGCTGAACGCCGGCTACTTCAATAACGCCGCCTTCCAGCAAGTCCCCGGCGACCTCTTCGGCTCCGCCGCCCGCTACATCAACTACCGCGGACCCGGCATCAAGACGGTGGACGCCGCCCTGCTCAAGTCCATCGTCACCCGTGAAGGGCAGCGCTTCGAGTTCCGTCTCGAAGCCGTCAACGCCACCAACACGCCCATCTTCAGCAACCCCAACACCTCGTACGGCAACTCCGCCTTCGGTTCCATCACCGGCACCTCCATCGGCGCCCGCAACGTCCAGTTAGGGTTCAAATATTACTTCTAACTCTCCTGAAGTTGTAACTTACTCGGCCGCCCCTGCCTGACCAGCAAGGGCGGCCCTTTCTTTGATCCACGACAAACTCACCGCCAGCCATACGCCCTGGCTCACCAGTAAGTGCACGATCTGCATCCAGCCCGGCGCCGCCAGCGCCACGTTCAGCATCCCTAACATCACCTGCACGCCCACCAGCAGCAACCCGATCTGCGCCAGGTCCCCTGCCCCGCGTAGCTTCAACCGCAGAAACATGAGCGCCAGCCCCACCGCCGTCGAGAATGCCACCACCGGATGAATGATCCGCAGCCGCACCAGAAAATGCTGGCTCGCCGATAAGTCCTCCCGCACGCGTGCCAGCAGCTTTCCGTCCAGCGCCGGCTGCAACGGAAACAGCGTATCGCCCAGTGCGGTCACCGCCCCGGTCATGTTCGTGAACAGCAACGCCACGCCCACCACCACCCACACCAGACCCGGCAGACGCGCAGCCGTCCCGCGCGCCCCACTGGCCAGCCACGCCGCCGCCGCCGTCGTCGCCGTCAGCAGCATCGTATTCACCAGATGCAGCGCCACCACCAACGCCCGCGACGCCGACGCGTCATTGGCCACCAGTTCCTTCTTCACCAGCACGGCCCCGATGAACGCCTCCAACATCAGAAACACGAACGACGCCAGCGCCGCACCGAACAGCCACCGCCGCTCCTTCCGCTTCGTCCACGCCCACCCCAGCAGCACCAACCCGAAAATCCCGCTCACCCCGCTCGTCAGCCGATGCGTGAACTCGATCATCGTCTTCACACTCGGCGCCGGCGGAATGATCTCGCCATTGCACACCGGCCAGTGATTCCCGCACCCGTTCCCCGACCCCGAAATCCGCACCCACGCCCCGAACAGAATCACCGCCAGCAAATACCCCAGGTAAGCCCACGAGAATCGTTCGAGTTGTTTCATGTCCCCAGATTAGCCTTGACGAATGGCGAATAAAAGGCGAAACTACTCCCATGCTCCGCGGAATTGCCAAAATGGCTGCCCAAGCCCCCGTCCTCGAAGCCAAAGCCAAGGTCGACTACTTCGAGTTGGCCTCCCGCTCCCTCTTGAACCGCTGCTCCAACCCGAACATGTCGTTCGCCTGGACCATTAACCCTTACCGCGGCTGCGAATTCGCCTGCCGCTACTGCTACGCCCGCTCCACCCACGAGTTCCTGGAACTCCACGACCCGCGTGACTTCGAATCCAAAATCTACGCCAAGGTCTTCCACGCTCCTGCCTTCGCCCACGAGCTCTCCAAAGTCCGCCTCCAGGAAAGCATCGCTCTCGGCACCGCCACGGACCCTTACCAGCCCGCCGAGCGCCGTTACCGCCTCACTCGCCAGATCCTCGAAGTCTTCGCCAAGCGCACCGGCTATCAGCTCTCCATCACCACCAAAAGCGACCTCATCGCCCGCGATCTCGACTTACTCCTCGAAATCCGCCGCCGCAATTCTCTCGGCATCAACATCACCGTCACCACCATGGACACCGCGCTCGCCCGAGAGCTTGAGCCCATGGCCCCCCGCCCCGATCTCCGCATTGCCGCCGTCGAGAAGCTCGCGAGCCACGGCCTCCACGTCGGCGTCTTTGTCAGCCCGTTGATGCCTCGCCTCAACGATCAACCTCAGGCCATCGACCGGGTGGCCCGCGCCGCCCGGGATGCGGGAGCCGAACGCTTCGGAGGACGCGTCTTGTATCTCGATCCCGTGCCGCGCGAGACTTTCTTCCGCTATCTGCGCGATCGCCATCCGCACTTACTCCGCTTTTATCAGGATCAGTTCGCCTTCCGCACCGGCCTCAAACCCGACGAGAACGAACGCCTGCGCTCCGTCATCGACGAAATCCGCAGTCGCTATCACTTCCCCGGTGGCGCTGTTCTTCCCGTCGAGCCGCCTCCGCAACTCGCCCTCTTCGCCATCTCCTAAAACTGCCCCCAACTCAAGATAGAATCTTCGGCTATGGAAGTCGTACGGGTTGGGATTTTGGGGTCAGGCTTTGTCGCCGACTTTTATCTGCAGGGGCTGGCCAACGTTAACGGGCATCGCGTCGTGGTCAATTACTCGCGCTCCGCCCAGCACGCCCAAACCTTCGCCGAGCGTTGGGAGATTCCCGAATCATCCACCGACCTCGACGCCGTCATCGCCCGCGACGACATCGACCTCTACATCATTGCTCTCCCCAACGAAGAGCACCTCCCCGTCTCGCTCAAACTTTCCGCCGCCAAACGCCACCAGGTCTGCACCAAGCCTCTCGGCCGCAATCGCACCGAAGCGAAGAAGATGTGGCAGGCGGCGCAACGCAGCGGACGCCTCCATGGCTACGCCGAAACTGAAGTCTTCGCCCCTTGCGTCGTCAAAGCCCGCGAGATGATCGAAGCCGGCGGCGTCGGCCGCGTCCTTTGGGTCCGTTCGCGCGAGTCTCACTCCGGCCCCCACAGCCCGCACTTCTGGGACATCGAAAAGACCGGCGGCGGCGCCATGAACGACCTCGCCTGCCACTGCGTCGAAGCCGCCCGTTACTTCTTCGGCAAAGACAACCCCGTCGTCGAAGTCATGGCCTGGGGCGCCAATCTCGTCCACGAAGAGAAAACGCGCGGCGAGGACAACGCCCTGCTCGTCCTCAAGTTCGAAAGCGGTGGCATCGCCCACTGCGAACTCTCCTGGACCACCAAAGGCGGCCTCGACCTCCGCAACGAAATCCACGGCTCCGAAGGCTCCCTCTTCACCGACGTCACCCGCGCCACCGCCCTCACTTCCTTCTCCACCCGCGGCGCCGGCTACGTCATCGAGAAAGCCGACCTCGACTTCGGCTGGACCCGCCCTCTCCCCGAAGAAGCCTTCGCCTACGGCTATCAGGGCGAAATGCGCCACTTTGTCGAGTGCGTCCGCACCGGCGCCGAACCGCGCGAAACTTACCACGACGGCTACATCGTCAACGTCATCCTCGATGCCGGTTACCAATCCATGCGTTCCAAACGCTGGGTCCGCGTCAAAGCCTGAACTCCGGCTTGGGGCCAACCGCCAATCAAGTTAGACTAGAGGGACCGGGTCGTAACGGCGTGTCACCCTCGATACCTTTCCCCATCGTCAGCGAGCCCTCCACGTGGTACCGCACCACCACGGCTCTTTCGCTCGCCTGGGATTCCATCAAAGCCCATAAGTTACGCAGCTTCCTCACGCTGCTCGGCGTCGTCATCGGCGTCGCCAGCGTCATCATCGTCGGCGCCGCGATCTCCGGCCTGGGCGTTCAGGCCCAACAAACCACCGAACGCGCCTTCGGCTCTGAAAGTTACTTGGTCGCTCAGGTCGCCAGTTTCGGCCGCCGCACCCGCAAAGAAGTCCTCGCCGCCCAGCGTTATAACAAACGCATTCGCACGGAAGACTACGAATACCTCAAGCAATCCACCGGCGACCAGATTCTTTACAGCCCTTACGTCCAAGCCTTCGAAGACGTCAAGCGCGGCGAGCAGACCCTCGAAGCCGCCGTCGTCCTCGGCTGCGCCGCTTCCCTGCCCGACATCCGCGACGTCGCCTTGGTCGAGGGCCGCTTCTTCACGGAGCAGGAAGAAAAGAATCGCGCCTTTGTCGCCGTCGTCGGTGACGACATCAAGTCCAAACTCTTCAACGACCATTCGCCGCTCAACGGCATCATCAAGGTCAAAGGCTACGATTTCCGCATCGTCGGCGTCCAGGAGAAGTTAGGCTCCAGCTTTGGCCGCTCGCAGGATAACTCGGTCTACATTCCTTATTACACCTGGATCAAGTTATTCCCCTCGCGCGGCTCGCTGTCGGTCTTTGGGCGCCCGCGCGCCGAGTCCGGCCTGAACCTTGACGATGGCTTGGACGTCACCCGCGCCGCCCTCCGCACGCACTTCAAAGCCAAACCCGGTAAGCCCGATAACTTCGAGTTCCTCACGCCCGATTCCATCCGCGGCTTCATCGATAACATCCTCGGCCTCATCTCGGTCATCGTCGTCCCCGTCACCATGATCTCGTTGCTGGTTGGCGGCATCGTCATCATGAACATCATGCTGGTCAGCGTTACCGAGCGCACCCGCGAAATTGGCGTGCGCAAAAGCCTCGGCGCCCGCCAGGCCGACATCATGCTCCAGTTCCTCATGGAGTCGATCATCACCTCCGGCGCCGGCGGCCTCCTCGGACTCGGCTTAGGCTACCTGGTCGCCTTCCTCGCCACCAACTTCCTCGGCGCCACCCTCGTCGTCACCTGGCCTTACGTCGTCCTGGCGATCTTCGTCTCGGCCGGCGTCGGCATCATCTCCGGCTGGTACCCCGCGCGACGCGCTGCCCGCCTCGATCCCGTCGTCGCCCTGAGAGCGGAGTAACCCATGCGCATCAGCCCCGCGGAAAGCATCCGCATGTCCCTCACCTCGGTGTGGTCCAACAAATTCCGCTCCGCCCTCACCATCCTGGGCATCGTCATCGGCATCACCACCGTCGTCACGGTTTCCTCGCTTCTTACCGGCTTGCGCAAAGGCATCGTCACCTTCTTCGAGGAGTTCGGCCCCGATACGATCTTCGTCAAACGCTTCAGTGGCGACCCCACCAGCCAGGGCACCCCCAAAGAACGCAAACGCCGTCCCATCCCGCCCATCTACGGCGAGTACGTCAAACGCTTCTGCCCCTCGATTGAGGTGGTTAGCGTCGCCCTCTGGATCCCGCCCGTCTCGCAGGGCCGCGCCATGACGGCCAAGGTCCCCGGCTTTGAAACCGACAATTTCTCGCTCGCCGGCAGCACCGCCAACTCGCGCCAGGTCCAGCCCCGCAACTTCAGCGCGGGCCGCTACTTCACCGACGACGAAGAACAGCGGGGCGCCCGCGTCGCCGTCCTCGGCACCCTCGTCGCCGAAGCCCTTTTCCCCGGCGGCAAACCCGTCGGCCAAACCATGAGCATTGATGGCGCCGAGTACCTCGTCATCGGTGTCCTTGAGCCCGCCAAAGGCGGCTTCTTCGGCGAAAACGGCATCGACAAACAGATCACCATCCCGCTGTCCACCGCTCGCCTGCGCTATCCCCAGGCCGACAACTTCCTGATTAATGCCAAAGCCTTCCCTGGCAAACGCGACGAAGCCTTCGAAGAAATGCGCTCCATCCTCCGCAAGCTGCGCCGCACGCCCCCCGACGCCGACAACGACTTCGACCTCACCACGCCCGATCAGATCATCAAGCAATTCGACCAGGTCAGCAGCCTCATCATTCTCGCCTCCATCGCCATCTCCGGCCTTGGTCTGCTGGTCGGCGGCATCGGCGTCATGAACATCATGCTCGTCAGCGTCACCGAACGCACGCGCGAGATCGGCATCCGCAAGGCCATCGGCGCCCGCAAGCTCGACATCATCTTTCAGTTCCTGATGGAGGCCATCACGCTCACCGGCATTGGCGGCGCCGTGGGCATTGCCTTCTCCATCTTTGTGACGTTCCTGGTCGCCGCGCTGGTCCCGTCGCTCCCCTCGGAGACGCCTCTCTGGGCGATCCTCGCCGGTGTCGGTGTCTCGGTCGCGGTCGGTGTCTTCTTCGGAGTCTGGCCCGCCGTCAAGGCCGCCCGCCTCGATCCGGTCGAAGCCTTACGTTACGAGTAGGCTCAAGCGCCCAACAGCGACGGCACCGCCAGCGACAGCTCGCCAATTCCCAGTTCGGCGCATTCGTCTTCCCACTCGAAGAACGCGATCTGCTTCCACGCCAACCGCGACACCGCCGTAAAAGGCTCCACGCGCCGATCGCCCTTGGTCATCACCAGCGCCCGGCCCGGCACGAACTTACCCACCTGCCACCCGTCGCGCTCCAAGGCGCCACACAAGCGCTCCGCAATCCGCTGCAAACGTTCCCGCACGCCCGACGCAAACTCCGCCCCCACTAACTCCACGCCGGACGCGTCGATCAGCTCGGGCAACTGCGCCACGCTCTTGCCCTCGAAATCAGACCCATCCCCCGTGGCTTCCCAGCGCGGACGCTGCACCCGCTCCACCACCGCGCTCCAGCCAATCGACCGCGGCGCCGGCAACTCCCGCTTGCGAGCCTCCCACGCCATCAGCCGCGCTTCCAGCACTTCCAGATTCGTCAACAACCCCTGCGCCGGCCGCGACCGCCCCTCCTGCGCATCCGGCTGCCGATCCACCGCCTCAATCCGCGCCTGCACACTCGGATGCGTCTCGAACTCCACCTCCGCCGCGCCCTCGCTCTCGTTGATCAACTCCACCGGCACCTCGCTCAAAAAGTTGAGCACCGTCCCCGCCCGGAACCACCGGCTAAAGCTGCCAAAGCCTTCCAGCAGCGGCGGCGCCCAGCCGTTCCGCAACAACGGCAGCACCTCGCTCTCGAAGTAGATGTGAAATTGAAACGCCAGCCGCTGATTCTTCTCGAGCACCCTCTGCACCACGTCCGAACCATAATGCTCGGCCGCGAATGCATCCGCCGCCAGTTCCTGTTGGCGGGACGCCGCCAGGCACGCCCGCACAAACGGCTCAAAGATCAGTTGGAACACCGGAATCAGCCGCGGCGCATACTTCTCGAGCACGCCGAACAACCGCGCCACCGCCTTCTGCGTCTCCACGATCCACGCCCAGGCAAACATACTGCCGCGATAGAAGTGCCCCAGCTCATGCGCCAGCAATGCGCCCAGCTCATCCCGGTCGAGCGCCGCAAAGTAAGGCAACCCGATCGAAAGCACCCGCTGACTGCCAATCCCCGCGAACCCCGAATAGAACCCCGTCGTCGTGCGCGCTTCCGCCGTCAGCAACACCAGCGACGGCAGCGGCTGCCCCGTCCGCTGAGCCACCTCTTCGAGAAACGCCACCAACTCCGGCTGCTGCGCCGAGTTCAGCGGAATCCCATCCAGCGGCAGATTCGTCTTGCGCGGCACCACGGCCCACGCAATCAACGCACACCCGGCGGCTATCGCCGCTAACCATGGCCCGAATAGTACTAGTTCCGTGAACGGCAACGAGGACGCGATAGCCAGGCAAACAAGCGGCATCAAGGAGCAGAAAATTGCCCCTAAGTAGAAAGAAACAACAAGGAAAGTCGTTCTTAAGTGCGGCAAAGCGTTCCTAACCTATATCGACCCGTCACGAAAGTAAAGGGGGAACTTCGAGGGTGGTGCGCCCGGAGAGATTCGAACTCCCGACCTAATGGTTCGAAGCCATTTGCTCTATCCAGCTGAGCTACAGGCGCACATCGATTGAGCCCATTCTATCGCGTCGTCTCCCCAACGCGCGGTACCACTCGCAGACGAATCTGCGTCGGCATCGCCGCCGACCGGTACACCCGCTGCGTCGCCCTCCGGAAGTCCGCCTCCTTCGCCAGATTGATGTTCAGAAACTGCTGCGGATTCCGATCCACCAGCGGAAACCACGTGCTCTGAATCTGCACCATGATCCGGTGCCCGGCTCGGAAAGTATGGAAGATGTCGTTCGCCGTAAACTTCACTTCCGCCGCTTCGCCCGGCCGGAACGCCACCGGCTTCTCGAAACTTTCGCGGAACTTCCCGCGCATCACTTCGCCGCGAATCAACTGCTGATAGCCGCCCATCCGCACGCCCGTCGGGTTCGGATTCGGATCCGGATAGTTGTCCGGATACACATCGATCAGCTTCACGATGAAGTCCGCGTCCGTCCCCGTCGTGGACACCCACAGGTCATGCGCCAGCTCGCCCGCGATCGTCAAATCGTCGGTCAACTCCGGCGTCACATACGTCAGCACATCCGGCCGCCGCGCCGCGAACCGCTGATCCGCCGTCATGTACTCCACCATCATGCCCGGCGCCGTCTTATCGATATACGGCACCGGCTTCGCCGGGTCGCTCACGTACTCATCGAACGCCGTCCCCTCCGTCGGCGGCTCAAAGCTCAACCCGCCGTTGGCCCGCACATACAGCGTTCGCGCCTGCGCATTCGCCGGCGGCCATTGCTCCACCCGCCGCCATTGATTCACGCCCGTCTCAAACAGCATCGTCTTTGCCGGCTTCCAGTCCCCTTCCCCCTTCAGATGCTTCCGCAAGAACGGAAACTCGATGTTCTGCTGATACCACGGCCCCGTCGCCGCATTGAACGGAATGTCCCCCAGTTTCTCCCCCGTCCCGGACCGATACCAGCACCCGTGGCACCACGGCCCCATCACCAACGTATGCTCCGTCCCCGCGCTCTGCTTTTCCAGCGTCTTGAACAACTGCAGCGCCCCATACAGATTCTCCGCATCGAACCAACCGCCCACTGTCAGGACCGCCGGCTTGATCCCCTTCACATGCGGCCGCAGATTGCGCGACTTCCAGAACTCGTTATAAACGTCGTTCTTCATCATCTCGTTCCAGAACGCCACGTCATTCTTGAAGTACCGCTCGTTGGCATTCACCAATGGGCCCAGGCGCAAAAAGAAGTCGTAGCCATCCGGCGTCTGATGGTCGAACCGGTCCGCCGCCGTCGTCCTCGGTTCTGGCCTCGGCCGCCCGAAGCTCGCCAGAAAGTTGAACGCATGCGGCAGAAACAAGGCGCCGTTGTGATGAAAATCGTCGCCCGTGAACCAATCCATAATCGGCGCCTGTGGCACCGCGCACTTGTGCGCCGGATGCGCATCGATCATCCCCGCCGCCGTGTAGAATCCCGGATACGACGAGCCCCACGTACAAACCCGTCCGTTATTGTTTGGCAACTGCTTCACCAGCCACTCGATCGTGTCGTAAGTATCGGTGCTCTCATCGAAGTCCCGCGCCGCTTTGCTCGCCTTGTGCGGCGTCATGTTGACGAACGTGCCCTCGCTCATCCGCGTCCCGCGCACATCCTGAAACACGAAGATGTACTTGTCCTCCGCCAGCCACCGATTCGGCCCCATTTGTTCCCGATACTGATCCGGTCCGTACGGCGCCACCCCATACGGCGTCCGCATCAGCACGATCGGCCACGCCCGCGACTGCTCCTTGGGCACATACACCGACGTGAACAGCTTCACGCCATCCCGCATCGGCACCCGGTATTCGTACTTCGTGTAATTCGCCTTGATCCACTCCAATCCCTGAGGAAAAGCGCAAACGGCAGTCAGCAGGTACAACAGCAGGCGGTTCATTTCGACAGCATAGCGTGGGCGCGCTAGCATCAAAGTAATGTTGCAGATTGCCCTTCCGCTGCTGGCCTTCGCCGCGGTCCCCTTCACCCAAGTGGAGCCGATCCTTGTCCGCGCCTGTCTCCCCTGCCACGACGAAGCGAAAGCCGCGGGCGGCGTTCGCCTCCATACCCGCGCCGCGGCCGCCAAGAACCTCAACAGCAACCTCGTCCGCGTCATCAACCTCGACCCCAACCAGCCCGGCGCCATGCCCCCCGGCGGCCAACCCCTTCCCGCTGCCGAACGCCAGTTGCTCGCCGCCTGGATCGCCGAAGGCGCCGCCTGGCCCGCCGACCGCGCCCTCAAACTCCCCGAAAAAGCCAAGAAAGACGACCAAGCCCTCACCGCCCTCATCCGCCGCAAGATCATGGCCCAACCCGCCACGCCCGCCGGCCAACCCTATCGCGAAACCATCCCCGGCGCTGACCCCGCCTTCGACATGCTCCCCATCCCCGCCGGCAAGTTCACCATGGGCGGCCCCGAGAAAGACGAACAGCCCACCCGCGAACTCAAAGTCGACGCCTTCTGGATGCAGAAGACCGAAGTCACCTGGGACGAGTACCGCCTCTTCATGTTCGCCAACGACACGGAAAAGGCCGCGAAGGACCCCATCATCGACGGCGTCAGCCGCCCCACCAAACCCTACGTCGAAATGAGCTTCGGCATGGGTTTGAACGGCTACCCCGCCATCTCCATGACCCAGCACGCCGCCAACAAATACGCCGAATGGCTCAGCGCCAAAACCGGCCACTTCTACCGGCTACCTACGGAAGCCGAATGGGAATACGCCTGCAAAGCCGGCGCCGCTGAGCCCACCGCCGCCGAACTCAAAGACTACGCCTGGTTCATGTCCAACACCGACGGCAAGTACGAACTCGTCGGCAAAAAGAAGCCCAACGCCTGGGGGCTCTACGACATGCTGGGCAACGTCATGGAGTGGACCCTCGACGGCTACGCGCCCTACAAAACCACCCAGACCTCCGCCAACGACTGGGCTCCCAGCACCGGCCCCTACCCCCACGTCGCCCGCGGCGGCGGCTGGACCGATACCGCCAAGAAACTACGCTGCTCCGCCCGCGTCGCCTCGGATCCCTCCTGGAAAATGCAGGACCCGCAAATTCCCAAAAGCATCTGGTACATGACCGACGCCCAGTCCCTCGGCTTCCGCCTCGTCCGCCCCGTCAACGTCCCCAGCGTCACGCTCATGCACCGCGCTTGGAACAACGGCGTCGAAGTCGAGTGACCCGCCGTCAACTTCTCCTCGCTGCCGCCGCCCCTGCCGCCCAACGTCTCGAGCGTGCCGAGCCCCACATGGGCACGCTCGTTCGCATCACCGTCTCCACCACTCAACCGGACCGCGCGCCAGCCGCCCTCACCCGCGCCTTCGCCCGCATCCACGAACTCGACCTGCGGCTCTCGAACTATCTGCCGAACAGCGAAGTGAACAACTTCAATCCCGCCCACGTCAGCCCCGACCTCCGCCGCCTCCTCGACTTCTCTCGCCGCCTCACCCGCGAAACGCAAGGCGCCTTCGACCCCACCCAAACCGCCCTCTACGACCTCTGGCGCGCCGCCCGCCGAGCCCACCGTCTTCCCTCGCCCGACGCCATCGCTTCCGCCCGACGAAAGAACGAAAACCGCCTCGACCTCGGCGCCATCGCCAAGGGCTACGCCGCCGACGAAGCCCTCCGCATCCTGCGCGACGCCGGCGAACCCCGCGCCCTGATCGCCGTCAGCGGCGACCTCGCCGCCGGCGCCCCTCCCCACGGCCAACCCGCCTGGAACATCCGTCTCGATGCCGTCGATGGCCGCATCGTTCCGCTCAAGCACTCCGCCGTCTCCACGTCCGGCGACACCGAACAGTACCTCGAAGCCAACGGCCAACGCTATTCCCACATCGTCGACCCGCGCACCGGCTACGGCCTCACCAACGGCGTTATCGCTAGCGTCGTCGCCCGCCACGGCATTCTCTCCGATGCCCTGGCCACCGTCGTCTGTCTGCTTGGCATCCCCGAAGGCACCCGCCTCGCGCGCCGCTATGGCGCCGCCGTCTACGCCCGGTAAAGCCGCCGCACATCCTCGACAATCGCGCGTGGCAGCAGATCCAGGCACTCGTCATCCAGCAACACCCGGCGCCGCACCTCGGTCGCCGACACTTCCGCATAGTCCCGCTCTAAGTCGAGCGCAGCGATCCCGTGCGCCAACTCCGGCGGGGGCTCATACGCTCCGCCTCGCGCCGCCACCAACAGTTGAAACTCCTGTAGCATTCCCGCGAACGCGTCAGGCTCACCGTAATCCCACTTCACGATCCGCTCCGCCGCGTCGCGCCCGCACAGAAAGTGCAGCGAAGCCTCTGCCCGATGTGGCCGCAGCGCCCGCGCAATCTCGATAAACAGGCCTCGCGGCGTACTCGCCACCGTGAATCGCGGATGCTGCGCCGCCTTCAACAGCAACTCCAACCGCTCGGCAAAACCCACGCCCTCGAAGCTCTTATGCGGAAACGCCTCGGGCAGCACGAAGATCACCTCGTCCATCACCTCCGCCGCCCGCTCCGCCAGCGCTAAGTGCGCGCACGTCGGCGGATTGAAGCTCCCCGGAAACACCGCCACGCGCCGCGCCGGTCCCCGCGCCTCGCGATAGAACTTCAAATAACTCAAGAAACTCTTCTCCTCGTGCGCACGTCACTTCGACGGCATCCTACACTAGTTCTAGAGGCAAGCATGTTCACGTGGATCTGTCCGAAGTGCGGTACGGAGGTTCCCCCCTCCTATAACGATTGTCCCAACTGCGCAGCACGCGAGAAAGCCGCCGCGGCCCCTCCGCCCGTGCAGGCGCCGGTCGCCCAACCAGCACCGGTCACCCCGGCACCCGCCCCGCAGCAGTACGCGCCCCAACCGCAATACGCGGCCCCGGCCCCCCAACCGCAGTACGTCACTCAGCCCGCGCCGGCTCAGTACACACAGCCGCCCCTGGTTGGCACCGCCCCCACGGAAACCGCGCCGCCGATGTCCACTTACAACTACGGCGCCGCACCGCCGGCTTCCGGCGGCATGCCCAGTTGGCTGATCGCCGTGCTGTCGATCGCCGGCGTCGCCGCCCTCGGCTTCGGCGTCATCCACTTCATGCGCGATAAGACCACCGCCGCCGACTCGCCGGCCGCCCTCGAATCGCCCTCCGCGCCCACCAACAGCCCGCTCGCCAAGTACATCGAAGTCGTCGGCTTCCGCATCGTCGAAAGCAAGCAGCAGGTCCAGCTCAAGTTCATCGTCGTCAACCACGCGGCCGGCGACATCGCCCCCTTCGACCTTGAACTTCAGGTCCGCGCCAAGAACGCCAAGCCCGACGACGCTCCCATGTTCACGGTCAAAACGCCCGTCTCCGGCGTCGGCCCCTACGAAGCCAAGGACATGACGATCCCCGTCAAAACTTCGCTCCGCGCCTACGAGCTACCGGACTGGCAGTTCCTCACCGCCACCTTCAACATCCTCCAGCCCTGACCTCAGGCCACCAAAAACAAAGGGCTCGCGGATCGTCTCCGCGAGCCCTTCTTCTTTGCTCAGTGCCTTAGGCGAGAATCGCCTTGCAGTACTCGAAGCACTTCTTCACTTCGGCCACCGTGTCCGCACCCTTGTACTCGTACTCGATCATGGCCGGAATCTTCCACTTGTTCGCCTTCATCTGCAGCAGAACTTCCTTGATCTTCGTATCGCCCTGGCCGAACGGCACGTTGTCGCCCTGGTTCTTCTTGCGGTCCTTCAAGTGGATCGTCACGATCTTGTCGTGATGCTCCTTCATGTAGCTGACCGGATCGAAGTTCGCCGCCGTGAAGTGGCCGATGTCCAGGTTGATGCCGATGTACGGACCTTCCGCCATCGCCGTCGCAAAGTTCTCCGCCGTCGCAAACTCATTCGGCACAATGCGCGAATGATTGTGCATGCCCACGATCATCTTGTGCTTCGCCGCCGCCGGCGCCACGCGCTTCGCCGTCGCCACGTTCGAGCTTGCCGTGATGTACTTCGCGCCCAGCCACTTCGCGATCAGGAAGCCCTTGTCGATCTCTTCATCCGTGAACGAATCGCGGAACGAATAGTTGAACGCATAGACGTTGATGCCCGCCGCGTCGAATTTCGCCTTGATCTTCGCGATGTCCTCTTTCTTCACGCCCAGGCGCCATTCCTTCAACTGCGCCTGACCCGCCGGACCCCGCTCCACCTTCGGCTCCACATGGCCGCTGAACAACTCCGTGTAGCCGATGCCGATTTCCTTCATCGCGGCCACCGCGCCGTCCACGTCCCGATCCCGGAAGCTGTAGCTCTGCGCGCCCAGCGGCACCCCACCCACCACCGAATTGATCTTGCCAAAGGCCGGGGCCGCGGCGGTCGCCGCGAGGGCCAATTTCGTAAAGTCTCTGCGAAGTAACATATGTCAGCCTTTCAACTGGGAGGCGATGGCCTCGGCAATCTGGTTACCGTGGAATCGGCCATTCTCAATGAAGATCTCCGAGGTGTGAACTCCAGCCACAATCACGCCGGCCAGAAAAAGTCCTTTCCTCGCGCTTTCCAGTGTAGCGGAATCGACGTCCGGCCTCTGCGTCTCCGTGTTCAGCGTCACCCCGCATTTTTCGAGAAAACCGAAGTCCGGCCGGTACCCCGTCATCGCGAACACGTAGTCGTTCTTCAGCGACTTCGGCCCCTCCGGCGTCTCCAGTTCCACCGTCCCCGGCGTGATCGCCTTCACCTTCGTGTTGAAGTACGCCGGAATCTCGCCGTTCTTGATCCGGTTCGCGATGTTCGGCATGATCCAGTACTTGATGTGCCGGTGCAGTTCCGCCCCCCGATGCACCAGCGTCACCCGCGCCCCACTCCACCACAGCTCAAGCGCCGCGATCGCCGCCGAGTTCTTCGCCCCGATCACGACCACATCCTGGTTGTAGTAAGGATGCGGCTCCTTGTAGTAATGAATCACCTTCGGCAGGTTCTCGCCCGGCACGCCGAGTAAGTTCGGCACGTCGTAGAACCCGGTCGAAAGAATCACCTTGCGCGACGTGTAAGTCGAAGGCACGCCATTGATGTCGTGCGCCCGCACCACAAACGCCCCGTCGGCGCCTTCCACGGCGTCCACGTGCTGATACTGCCGCACGTCCAGCCCATAATGATCCGCCACGCGCCGGTAATACTTCAGTGCTTCCGTCCGCCCCGGCTTTTCATTCAACGACGTCATCGGAATGTTGCCGATCTCCAGCAACTCCGGCGTCGTGAAGAACACCATGTTCGTCGGATAGTGATACAGCGAATTGACGACGCAGCCTTTATCGAGCAGCACCACCTTCAGGCCGCGCTTGCTCAGCTCAATGCCGCAAGCGAGCCCCGTGGGGCCCGCCCCGACAATCACCACGTCGAATTCAACTGGGCTCATAGACTGGCGCTGACGGCCGGATACACGGCGTCCAAAGCGCCGGCTAACGCCTCGACATTCGTGCCGCCGCCTTCGGCCATATCCGGGCGGCCGCCGCCCTTGCCGCCCACCGCCTGCGCCACGGTGCCGAGTAACTTCCCGGCATGCACCTTACTCGTCAGATCCTTGGTCACGGCCGTCACAATCGCGATACTGCCCTGATCTGCCGACGCCAGCACAATCACCGCCGAAGGCCACTTACTCCGCAGCGCATCGGCTAAGTTGCGTAACTGCGCCCGGTCTAGACCATCGGCCCGCGCCGCCAGCACCTTCACGCCGTTCACCTCGCGCGCCGCCGACTCGAGCGACCCGGACTTCGCGTGCGCAATCTGCTCCTTCATCTGCGCCACCTGACGCTCCAGCAGCTTCTGCGCTTCCCTCGTCTTGTCGAGTTCCGCCTTCAATTCGGTATTGGTCGCTTCCAGCGTCTGGATCACCGCTTCCGGCCCGGTCACGATCTCAATGCGCCGCACGCCCGCCGAAATCGAACCTTCGTAAGTGATGTGCGCCACGCCGATGTCGCCCGTGCGCGCCACGTGCGTACCGCCACACAGTTCGCGGCTGAACCCCGGAATATCCACCACGCGCACGCGATCGCCGTACTTCTCGCCGAACAGCGCCATCGCCCCGGTCTTCAGCGCCGTATCGATGTCCATCACCGTCGTCGTCACTTCCGTGTTCTTCACGATGTGCTCGTTGATGATGCGCTCCACCGCCGCGCGCTCGTCCGCGCTCAACCCCGCATAGTGCGTAAAGTCGAAACGCAAGCGCGTCGGATCCACCACGCTGCCTGCCTGCTTGATGTGCTTGCCCAGCACGCTCTGCAAAGCCGCCTGCAGCAAGTGCGTCGACGTATGATTACGCCGCGTCGCCGCCCGCCGGTCCACGTCGATCCGCGCCAGCACCTGCTTGCGCTCGCCCAGCGGCTGCACCCACTTCACCTTATGCACGATCAGCTTCGGCAACCCGTACACCGTACCGGTCACCTCGGCCAGTTTCTCGCCCGTTTCGACATCCACCAGCACACCTTGGTCGCCCACCTGGCCGCCCGAGTCCGCATAGAACGGCGTCTGGTCCAGCACCACTTCGTTGTCGCTCGCGTACAGCACCTGCCCCACGGCCTCGGTGTGATCGTACGCCAGGAACTTCGTTTCGCCGTTGGCGTCCTTGATCGGCTGCAACGCCGGATTCACGGCCGCCTTCTCCGCGCCCTTCCACGATGCCCGCGCCCGCGTCCGCTGATCTTCCATCGCCGCCGCAAAGCCGTCGGTATCAATCGTCAAACCTAGATCGCGCGCCATGTCCTGCTGCTCATCGAGCGCCAGGCCATAGGTGTCGTAAAGCTTGAACGCCGCCGCGCCGCCGATCGTGCCGCCCTGCGCCGACTTCGCCTCGTCATGGAAAATGCGCTCTGCCACCTGGAACGTCGTCGCATAGCGCAGCTCTTCTTCGCGCACGATCCGCGCCACGCGCTCCACACTCTCGAGCAACTCCGGATACGCCGGACGCATGAAGTCCGCCACAAACGTCGTCAGCTTGTGCAAGAACGGATCCTGCAAGCCTTCCATGCGCGCATGCCGCATCGCACGCCGCATGATCTTGCGCAGCACGTAGCCGCGCCCTTCGTTCGCCGGCACCACGCCGTCATGAATCAGAAACGCCGACGCCCGCGCATGATCCGCGCAGATGTTCAGCGTCGACGCCTTCACCGGCTTACCGAACAGGTCCGCCGCCTGCCCGCGGATCGGCTCGAGTAAGTCGCACTCGTAGTTCGACACCTTGCCCTGCAGAATCGCCGCCACGCGCTCCAGCCCCAACCCCGTATCGATCGAAGGCCGCGGCAGCGGCGTCAGTACGCCTTCCTGCGACCGGTCGAACTGCATGAACACCAGGTTCCAGATCTCCACGAACCGTCCGCCGCCGTCCAGCGGAAACGCTTCATGCTCGCGGCCCTTCTCCGCATTGTGCGCGCCCAGGTCGAAATGAATTTCCGAACACGGACCGCACGGCCCCGTGTCGCCCATCTGCCAGAAGTTGTCCTTCTCATCCAGCCGGAAGATGCGGCTCTTCGGCACGCCCGCCACCTTCTGCCACAGCTCTTCCGCCTCATCGTCCTCGCGGAACACCGTCACGTACAGCTTGTCCTTCGGCATGGCGAACGTCTTGGTCACCAGGTCCCAGGCAAACTCGATCGCCTCCGCCTTGAAGTAATCTCCGAAGCTGAAGTTGCCCATCATCTCGAAGAACGTATGATGGCGCCGCGTGTAGCCCACGTTCTCCAAATCGTTGTGCTTACCGCCTGCGCGCACGCACTTCTGCGCCGTCGTCGCCCGCGAATAGTCCCGCTTCTCCTGACCCAGGAAGATATCCTTGAACTGATTCATCCCCGCGTTGGTAAACAGCAACGTCGGATCGTCGTGCGGCACCAGCGACGACGAGCGCACCGGACGATGTCCGCGCGCCGCAAAAAAGTCGAGAAACGTTTGGCGAATTTCGTGGCCAGTCATGGGAAACTCCTATTCTCGCATGGCGATTCAAGAATCCTGCTGATACACTGCCCGCCATGTTCTTCTTCCTCGCGCTGCTCGCCTTCGACGAAACCGCCCGCATCGAAGCCTCGCCGCGCCTCCCGCTCGAACGCACCGAGATTCGCCTCGCCGCCCCCCTCGGCTTCCCCTCCGCCGTCGCCTTAGGCCCCGACAATCTCCTCTACATCCTTCAGCGCGACCCCGCCCTCGACCCCATCCTCGTCACCGACCGTGCCGGCAAAATCCTCCGCTCCTGGGGACGCGGCCTCTTCAAAATTCCCCATTCCATCCGCTTTGACCCCCAAGGCAACCTCTGGACCACCGACTCCTCCAGCTCGATGATCTACAAGTTCTCTCGCCAAGGCGAAAAACTCCTCGAAATCGCCGTCGGCGGCCAACCCTCCAACGGCAGCGACTTCAACGGCACCACCGACATCGCCTTCGCCCCCAACGGCCATCTCTACATCTCCGACGGCTACGGTAACGCCCGCATCCTCGAGTACTCCGCCGCCGGCGAGCGCCTCCGCGAATTCGGCCGCCCCGGCACTGGCCCCGCCCAGTTCAACCAGCCCCACGGCCTCACTATCGACCCCAACGGCGTCATCTACGTCGCCGACCGCAAAAACGGCCGTATCCAGCGCTTCAACCTCGACGGACGCCTCCTCGGCGAGTTCCCGAACCTCGGCATGGTCACCTCGGTCACCTACGCCGAGGGCGCCCTCTGGGTCGGCACCCAACGCCTCCAGGACCCCACCTCCGCCAACGGCTGGCTCCTCAAGCTCCATCCCCGCACCGGCGAAATTCTCGGCCACACCGCATCCGCCCACGGCCACCATTGCCTCAACGTCCGTAACGGCATCGTCACCTCCGGCGCCCGTCCGGACCACGTCTGGCTCTGGCGCCCGGCCAAACCTTAGCCCGTTTGATAAAGTCATACACATGCGATCTGTCTTCCTGTTAAGCCTCGCCTTAGGCACTCTGTTGGCTGCTGACAAACCTGAAAAAGGCTTCATCTCCCTGTTCGATGGCAAAGACCTCAACGGATGGACCAAGTCCAAAGAAAACGAAGACGCCTTCAGCGTCAAAGACGGCGCCATCGTCGCCAACGGCAAGCGCTGCCACCTCTATTACACCGGCATGATCAAAGGGAAGCCGGCCGACCTCACCAACTTCGAACTCAAAGTCGACGTCATGACCAAGCCGGTCTCGAACGGCGGCATCTATTTCCACACCAAGTATCAGGAAACCGGCTGGCCCGATAAGGGCTTCGAAGTCCAGGTCAATAACTCGCACGGCGACTGGAAGAAGACCGGCGGCCTCTACAACGTCCAGGACAACAAAGTCCCCTTCAAGGACAACGAATGGTTTACCGAACACATCGTCGTCCAGGGCAAGCACGTTCAGGTCTTCGTCAACGGCCAGAAGGTCTCTGACTGGACCCAGCCCGACGACTGGGCCGGCCCCAAGGACAACCCCGGCCGCAAGCTCGCCAGCGGCACCTTCGCCCTCCAGGCCCACGACCCCGGCTCCACCGTCATGTACAAGAACATCCGCGTGAAGCCCCTCAAGTAACTTCACCTCATTCCAAAAAACAAAAAGCCTCGTCCACCCGGACGAGGCTTTTCCTTTTGCCGACCTCCGCCTCCATGACCCCCTTTTCCGCCCGCTCCCGCACTCACCCGCAGGAGACCACCCTATGACCCTCAACCATCACCGACTCGGCCTCGCCCTCATCGCGCTCTCGGCCCTGCCCGCGCAAGCCGGCTGGCTCACCATTACCAATCCGCCTGTCTCGAATCAGATCACCCTCGCGCCCGGCAACACCCACCAGCTCACCTTCAGTAACATCACCGGGTCGGCCACTGTCGAAACGCTCAGCGCCACCGGCACCGGCATCTTCGTCCTGCGTTCCAACCCCTACTACAGCCCCACCACCTTCGCCTCTTACCCCGCTAACGGACTCGACCCCAACGGCGCCGACCAATTCGTCGTCGGTGACTCCGGCGGCTCCGGCAACGCTGTCAACGTCCGGTTCGACTTCACCGGCCTCGCGGGCGGCGTCCTTCCCGCCGGCAGCGTCTTCACCGTCCTCGACCTCGACGTGCTCGAAGCCCTCTCCCACCTTCAGGCCTTCGACAGCGGCGGCAGCCAGATCGTCACCCCCTGGCTCAGCCTGATCGCCTCCTTCGACGCTGACAACAACAGTTCCGTCGGCCCCACCGACTACGCTACAGCCGTCTTCTCTGGCGGCGAATACAACTTCATCTCGCCCTCCGGCAACACCGATATCCCGACGCTCTACTACGTCACGACGCAGGCGCTCTCGAGCTTCAATTTTGAGGGAGTCTCCGAGTTCGGTCCGCGCGGCTACGGCCTCGGCATCAATGCCGTCCCCGAACCCGGCACCTATGCCTTAGTGGGAGGAGCGCTTGCGCTCGCCGGCCTCTACCGTCGCCGACGGCTACTGCCGCACCGGGATTAGTCCCGTCGGCATGGCCGCCGCCGCGCCGACCTTCACGGCCGGTAGCGTCAACGTCGTGTCGATGTTCTTGCAAGTTGAATCCGAACAGGCCTGGCCGTTCATCGTCAACGTGAGCGGCCCGGCGGCATCTTTCAGCTTCGTCGCGAAGAGCACTTCATTCTCAAAGCCCCAACTGAACCAGTTCTGCTCCGGCTTCGAGAAGTCCTTCACTTCGCTCTGATACCAGCCCCCCACGGGCGTCGCGCCGCTCACCGCAATCGACGTCGGCTTATCCTGACCCAGCGACCGCTTCCCGGCCAGCTTCTCCGTCGCCCGGATCTTATTGTCCATCGAGAACGTGTGCCAACCTGGCGCCAGCTTCGCCCGCACTTCCAGGTGATCGCCCACCACGCGCGCCTGATACTGAATGCAGATGGTCTCGTCGTGAATCACTTGCGCCGCCGGAGACCAATCCTGGGCCAGGGCAAGAAGTAAGATAGCGATCATTTGCGAAAACTCATGCGACTGCTCTTTAAGGGCATTGTAATCCGCTGCCCGTCGCGCAGCACACCCAGCTTCACTTCCGCCCCCACCGGCTTCCGAATCTTCAGATACAGCTCCGCCGTATGCGCCAGCGGATCCGTCTCCACCCCATCCACGGCATAGATCACATCGCCCACCTTCAACTCGTGCGCGCCCATCACCTTCGCAAAGTCCGACACGTACTTCACTTGGCTCGCAAAGCCTTCCGGCTTCAACCCTAGCTTCGCCCGCTCCTCGTTCGTCAGCACCTTGTCCTCGAAGTACAGCCGCGGGTCCACCGACGATTGCCGGAACCTCAAATCCGTGTACCACCAGCGAATCGGCAGATCCACCTTCAGCGCCACCGGCTTCCCGGCCCGCTCCACCGTCAGTTCCACTTCCTTCGCCTGCCGGTTCACCTTGTCGTAGCGATATTGCAGATCCCCGAACGTATAAACGGGCGTCCCGTTCAGCGCCGTGATCTTATCCCCGGCCTGCATCCCCGCCGCGATCGCCGCGCCTTTCGCTTCGCGCACCACCAACCCCTTCGGCACGTCAAGATAAATGCCGATCGTCTTGATGTCCGGCGACTTGTACAAGTGCGTCACCGGATCCAGAGTGCCGTCCAACTCCCGGTGCATGTTCTGGAAGTCCTGCACCAGATGACACTCCACGCACTGATTCTGCTCAAACGTCCGCTTCACCAACAGCGGAATCGACCGCGGCATAATCGGCGCCGGCCGTGGCACCTTGGGCAGCGTCCCCGCCTGATAACGCCGATGCAACTCGAGCCCCTGCTTCAACGCCAGTTCCAGACTGTCCGTTTGCAAATACGTCTCCGCCGACGCCGAGTCGCGTCCGCCGTAACGCAGGTAGATCTGCTCATCGCTGTTGAGCGCGTAGAAATAGATCGCATTATTGCGATCGTGTTCAAACAGCCCCATGTCCATGTTGTCCAGCCTCGTGATGCGGACAGACACGTACTGATCGAGTTGTTTGCCGAGCGGAGAATCTTTCGGTGACAGCACAACCTGTGCGTCAAAATTTCTTCCGTTAATTCAAGCTTCGCACCGGAACTCAACGAAGATCGGCTTCTTCGTCTCCTTGGCGATCTTCACCGCTTCCGGGTAACTGTCCAACCAGTTAATCCCTTCCTCCTGCGCGAACAGGCCCAGGCTCGATAAAACCACCAGCAAAAACAGGCGATGAATCATGACTCTTTCAGGATACTTCGATCCCCGATCGGCTAGAATGATCCCCATGATCCGCCGCCGTGAATTCCTCGAACTCGCACTGCCGGCCGCTCTCGCGCTCAAAGCCGACGCCGCTCCGGCCGAAGGCGAAACCCGCAACCGTCAAGCCGGCGTGGCTTATCGCCGTCTCGGCCGCACCAACTACCTCATCTCCGAAGTCGTCATGGGCGGCAACACCATTAGCGTCGATAGCTACGATCATGTCCTCGAAGCACTCGACCTCGGCCTCAACTACCTCGACACCGCCCCGGCCTACGGCAACGGCCGCAGCGAAGCCGGTTACGCCAAAGTCATCAAAGCCCGCGGCCGGGACAAGTTCTTCCTGAACTCGAAAATCAGCACCTGGGACATCAACCGCAACAAACTCTACGCCGACATCTTTGCCAGCCTCGATGCCACTGAGCAGAAACGCTTGAAGTCCGCCGCGAAAGACGAAGTCACCCGCCGCCAGGTCGAAGCGCCCGAGTACTTCCTGAACTACTTCAACGGCCAGCAGGAAGAGCTGGACCAGGCCTCGCTCGCCAACGTCATGGCCAAAAAATACGGCGACCGCATCGATCGGCCCACCAACTACCGCGATCTTATCCTCAAGTCCGTCGACGAGTCCCTCGCCCGCCTCGGCACCGACCACCTCGACCTCCTCATGTGCCCCCACGGGGCCAACACGCCCTACGAAGTCGCCAATCATCCTGAGATCTTCGAAGCTTTCGAAAAGCTGAAGTCAGCCGGCAAAGTCCGCCACCTCGGCCTCTCCTCGCACACGGACCCCGGTGGCGTCCTCGAAGCCGCCGTCAAAACCAAGGTCTACTCCGCCGCCATGGTCGCCTACAACATGTTCAACGCCCCGCGCGTCGAACCCGCCCTTGCGGCGGCGCACCAAGCCGGCCTCGGCGTCATCGCCATGAAAGCCGCCCGCCCCGCCAATCTCGGCCGCGGACGCGTCACCCCGCCCGAACGTCTCGAACGCCTCAACGCCGCCGTCCCCGGCGACCTCAGCGCTCCCCGTAAGAGCTACCTCTGGGCCTTGCGCAATCCACACCTCACCGCCTGCGTCTCCGAGATGATCACGTCGCAGCACGTGCAGGAAAATGTGGCTCTAGCCCGTGCCAAAGCCTAGCGGGCGTTCACCGGCCTTCAAAATCTTTTGGCGGTGCGCAACCGCTTCACCCGCAGTCACTTAGCGCACCGCCCGCCGGCCACCAACCCTGTGCGCTTGGTTGGCCGTGCGACCCTGAATCGTGGCCCGGCTTCACCCTCTCGAGTCCTGCCGCGGACCACCGAAAATACTAAGTCCTTCTGAATCAACTACTCCCGGGTTCGTTTCGTCACCTTCAGCGAACCCAGGTCAAACCGCCCCAGATGGATCGCCTTCACCGTCGGCGGCACATTGTTCGTAGAATCCACCGGATACGGCGCCGACGTTCCCGTCGGAAAGCCGAAGACGTCGCCCGTTCGCCGATCGATCATCACTTTGCCCTGCATCTGAGCGCCGCTCACCGGGTCGCGCAGGATCGTCGTGCCCGGCTCAATAAACAGCGGTAGCTCATTCGCCTGAGCGTTCACGCTCGGCACCGTCACCAGCGGACTCAGAATCCGCATCGCCACTTCCAGCGCCACCAGCGCCAGCAATAACTTTCCGGCCCAACTTTTCACTGACATGGTTTCCTCACTTCACCACGCGCAAGTCAGGCCGGAATCGGCTCACTTACAGCCGCGGATCTACGGGCTCGCTCTCGAGCGCCAGCACGCCGAACACGCACTCATGCACGCGCCGCAGCGGCTCGCGCGCCACAAAACGTTCCAGCGCCTCATGACCCAACGCGAACTCCCGCATCGCCAGCGACCGCTTACCCGCCACGCCGCGCCGTCGCAGCCGCGGCAACTGGTCCGCCGCCGTGTACTCCGGCCCGTAGATGATCCGCAGATACTCGCGTCCGCGGCACTTCAGCGCCGGCTGCACCAGCCCCTTCAGCCCCTTCGCCACGAAGTCCAACGGCTTGATCACCATGCCCTCGCCGCCGCGCGACGTGAGTTCCTCCCACCACGCGCACGCCTCGGCTACGGCGGCTTCATTGCTCAACTCCACCTCGCGATATGGCGTGGCGACGATCAGCGCCGGATCGGCCACCGCCAGTCCGCGCAGCGTCTCCATGTGCCAACCATGCGTCTTGTCGAAATGCACCGCGCCTTCGGACGCCAGCAGATGGAACGGCGCCAGCTTGTAATCCTCCAGCGACTTCACCTCCCAGCAATAGCGCCGATACGCCTCGCGGTAAGCGGTGACGTTCTCCAGCCGCTCACCGTATGCCGCGGCCAGATGTTCCGCCGCCGGGCTTTGCTCCAACATCCGCCGCGCCGCCGCCAGCGCCACCACTCCGGCGGCGCCCACCGGCGCATACTGCCGCTGCAGCAACTCGCGCGCCTTCGCCGACCACGGCATCAACTCGGCATCCAGCGCGAGCCAGGTCGTGTTCAACTCCTCCCACAGACCGGCCCGCGTAGCCGCTTCTCGTACCCTCGCCACCAACGCCGCCTCCTGCTGCGCCTCCGCAAAGAAGGGCCGGCCAGTGCGCGTGTAGCAAACTCCCGCCCGCCCATCGAGTACGCCGAAGCGTTCCCGCGCCGCCGCGGCATCGCGGCACACCACCATCACGGCGCGCGAACCCATGTGCTTCTCCTCGCAGACCACGCGCTCCACGCCCGCTTTGCGGAAGTAGTCGAAGCTCTCTGTCGGATACTCGAGATACTCCGCTCGCGCCGACGTCTCACTCGGCGACATCGTCGGCGGCAGGTAGATCAGCCAATGCGGATCGATCGCAAAGCGGCTCATCACTTCGAGCGCCGCAATCGAATTCTCTTCGCGAATCGTCAGGTGGCGCATCAGCCGCGTTTCCACCGCGCGCTTGCCCGTCACGTCCGCGAGGTCAAGCACATCGTCAAGTTGCTGCTGGCTGGTTCGTCCGTCGGTGGCCGGCAGCAGCGGACGCACGGGCACCGCATACTCGCGCGCCGCTGGTACCGCCACAAACTCGCGCTCCGGATAACGCAGCGCCGTCAGGCTGCCCCCGAACACGCAACCCGTGTCGATGTTCACCGTGTTGTTCAACCATTGCGCATCAGGCACCGGCGTATGCCCGTACACCACCATCGCCTGGCCGCGATACTCGGCGGCCCAGTTGTAGCGCACCGGCAAACCGAACTCATCGGTCTCGCCGGTCGTCTCGCCGTACAGGCAGAACTCGCGCACCGCGCCGGACGTGCGTCCTTGCATCTCCTCACACAATCCGGCGTGCGCCACCACCAGCCGCCCTTCGTCCAGCACGGCATGGCTCACCAGGCTGTCGAGGAAAGACGACACGCGCTGCCGCTCGTCCGCCGTCAACGCCTCCAGTTCTTCGATCGATTGCGCCAGTCCGTGCTTCACCTGCACGTTCTTCCCGCGCAGCCAACGCACCAGCTTCACGTCGTGATTGCCGGGCACGGCCAGCGCCGTCCCCGCCTTCATCATGTTGCGCACGATGCGCACCACGTCGAGCACGGCCGGGCCGCGATCCACCAGATCGCCCACAAAAATCGCCTGGCGGCCCTCCGGGTGCCGCCAGCTTTCGGTGCCCCAAGGCGCTTCGTGGGTCTCGAGGTCCGCCCGCTCCCAACCCAACTTACCGAGCAGCAGGCGCAGTTCATCGGCGCAGCCGTGCACGTCACCGATGATGTCGAAGGGACCATGCTCGCTCTTGCGATTCGTCCACAACGGAGTTCGGCGCACCGTCACGCCTTCGGTCGTGGTCAAGCGATGCACATAGCGAAAGCCTTCGCGCTCGAGCCCGCGCACGCCGCGCCGCAAATCCATCGCCTGCCGCCGAATGACATGCGGCCCGAAGTCGCGATCCGGGCGGCTGCGGTTGCGCTCCTGGCAGACGGCTTCGGGCGTCTCGATCACGATCGCCACCGCGAAGCAGTGATACTTGCGGGCCGTCTCCACCAACCGCTGGCGGTCCTCGGCGCGCACGTTCGTCGCATCCACCACCGTCAGTTTGCCGCGCGCCAATCGCTTCTCCAGCAGGTAGTAGAGCGCATCGAAGGCATCCCGCGAGGCCGCCTGATCGTTCTCATCGTCACTCACCAGACCGCGGAAGAAGTCCGACGACAGTACCTCGGTCGGCAGAAAGTGCTCGCGCGCGAAGGTCGACTTACCCGAGCCCGACACACCCACCAGGGCCACCAAGGCCAACTCCGGCAGTTCAATCGTTCTCATGCCGCCTCCTGCCGTGAAAACACGGCCATCTGCGACGGTGCGCCATGAAGCTCATCCACCGGTCCCACAGGCTCGATCTGCACCTGGTAGCCAAAGCGTTCGCCAGTTCGGCCGGCCCATTGGGCAAACTCCTCGCGCGTCCATTCGAAGCGATGGTCGCCATGGCGGAACTGGCCTTCCGCCAGTCCCGGGAACAGGGCGTTGTATTCGCGGTTCGGCGTGGTGAGTACCACATGGTGCGGGCGCGCAAACTCGAACACCACGCGCTCGAGTGCCGCCAGCCGCGGTGGGTCCAGGTGTTCAATCACCTCCACCAGTGCCGCCGCGTCGTACCCCGCCAACCGCGCATCGCGGTACAGCAGCGAGCCCTGCCGCAGGTCCACGCGCGCTCGTTGCCGCGCCGGCATCGTCGCCAAGCGCAAACGCTCAGCGGCAGTTTCCAAAGCGCGATGGCTCACATCCATGCCGAGGATGCGCTCGAAGGACCGGTCGGCCAGCAGCCGCCGCACCAGCTTCCCTTCCCCGCAACCAAGATCCAACACGGACTTCGCCTCCAGCTCCTTCAGCTTCGCCGCCACCTGATTCAAGCGCTGCGTATGCAGCGTCAGCGGCCGCTCCAACTGCGCCTCGGTTTCTTCCGCGGAGGTCTCTGGCTCCCCACCCAAGCGGGTCAGCGCGTCTGCCACCAGCGATCGCCGCCGCTTCAGATAGCCCTTCACGATCCGTTCGCGGGCCGGATGCTGCGCGAGCCACCCTTCGCCATGACGGAGTAACTTATCGACCTCGTCATCCGCTAAGTAATAGTGCTTCTCTTCGTCGAGCACCGGCAGCAGGACGTATAAGTGCGAGAGTAAATCGTGCACCGTCACGCTGGCCGATAACTTCAGGCGGTAGTAACTGCTTTCGCCCCACTCCGGAAACTGCGGATCGAGTCCGTGACGCTCCGCCGACACCTCGTAACCTAAGGGTTCAAACAGCGCCCGCAGCAGTTCAACGCCGCCCCGCGCGCGGACCACCTCCACCCCGGCCTCCAGCGGAAGCGGCCGATCGACCAGCTCCGGCCGACGCTGGCAGTTGCCCGCGAGCGCCGTTCCAAAGACCCGACCGAGCGCGACCGTCAAATACGAACAAGCCACGTACGGACGATCGTTGACGTATTGCTCGAGCTGCTGAGCGCCGCGGACTAACTCCACCGGATCGATCTCGAGCAACAGGCACGCCGTGCAGCGTTCGGCGGTGGCTTCGGGATAGAAGACGTGGGCCGTCCCCGTGGACAGAGTGGCCGTGTGTAAGTTCCGCGGATTCTTGTGTAGCAGGTAACCGAGGTCCGTCGCCTCGGCTCCGGTGTTGGTCAGCGTGATCAGCACCGTTGCACCTCCACCTCGATCGCGCCGTCGAGCGCCCGTTCAACAAAGCGTACCGGGAGAAACTCCCGGATGACGTCCATGTTGGTCCGCGCGTGGCGGTTCAGCTTGACGGCGGTGAAGCTGCCGCCACCGGCAAGCGCAAACGGCACCAGTAACTGATCCGTTAGATGTTCGCCCGCCACCGCCCGGGAAGTCTGGTACGGGCGAAGTTGTTCCACCGCCAGCGCAGCCACCTTCTCTGCGCTCACCCCCAGTTCGCCGAACGAGCTGACTAACTCGTTACCGTTCGGCGAACCCACCTCGATCATGACGATGTTGCCCGGGCCGTTTGAATCTTGCGTCAACACCGCTTGGCCCGCCTCGGCCGGCCAGCCCAACGTGCGCAAAGCGGTCTCCATCTCCCGCACCGCGATGTGTCGCTCGAGTTGCGCCACCACGGCTTGCACGCGGCGAACGTCGATTTCGCCCCGCAGACCCGTCTCGATGGGCGACAGCTGCGCCGGAACGATGGTGGCCGCAAAGCGGCCGCCGCCGGCCGGATAAAACCCATAGCGTTCAAACCGCAGCGTGACGCTGGCCCCGAGCTTCGCCACCCACGGCAGGAACACGCGCTCCAGGAACTCATAAGGCGGCGCCGCAGGATTATGCGTGCCGCCTTCCAAAACCAGCTCGGTGGGAGCTTTCGCCCCCAACAGTCCGGGCAGCAGAGTCTGGAACACCAGACCCGCGCTGCCCGCCGTTCCCACAGCGAAACGGTACGCACCGGGACGAATCTCTTTCGGCGAAAAGCTGAGGGTGGTGGAGCCCAGCGTGGCTCCCTCCACCGTAGCGGCGCCGACCTCAGCCGAGGCCAGCACCGCCGTGAGATGTTGCCGCATCAGACCGGGCTTCCGGCGGCCGGCGCGAATTTGCTCCAACCGAAACGGCTGCCCGGTGGCGAGCGACAGACCCAGCGCCGTGCGCAGGATCTGTCCGCCGCCTTCACCCTGTGAACCATCGAGACGAATCATGATGCGGTTATCCCTTCACACAAACGACCTGACGCAGTGTGTGGACGATCTCGACCAGGTCGGTCTGAGCCGCCATCACGGCATCGATGGACTTATACGCGGCCGGCGTTTCGTCGATCACGTCTTCGTCCTTGCGGCACTCGACACCTTCGGTCATGCGGGCATGGTCCGCCACCGAGAAGCGGCGCTTCGCCTCGTTGCGCGACATGGACCGGCCCGCGCCATGGCTGCAGCTATGGAAGCTCTCGGCGTTGCCTTTGCCCCGCACGATGTACGACCGGGCGCCCATGCTGCCCGGGATAATGCCGTAGTCACCTTCGCGAGCCCGCACCGCACCCTTGCGGGTGATCAGCACGTTCTCGCCGTAATGCGACTCGCGCGCCACGTAGTTGTGATGGCAGTTGATCGCTTTCACCTCAGCGCTGAATTCGGGCACCAGCCCCGAGCCGCGGACAGCGTCAACGATCTGAGCCATCATCAGGTCCCGGTTGCGCCGGGCGTAGTTCTGAGCCCACGTCACCGCTGCGAAGTAATCGTTGAAGTGCTCGGTGTGCTCCGGGAAATACGCCAGGTCGATATCCGGGAGGTTGATGTAGAACTTCCGCATGTCGCGCCGGGCCAGCTCGATGAAGTAAGTTCCCAGCCGATTGCCGACGCCGCGTGATCCGCTATGCAGCATGAACCAAACCTGGTTCGCTTCATCCAGGCAGACCTCAATGAAGTGGTTGCCGGTGCCGAGAGTCCCGAGATGGTTGGCGTGGTTGCCGCGGTCCAACTTCGGGTGCTTAGCGAGGATCCGGTCGTAGCCCTCTTTCAACTCCGAAGCCCAGACGGTTTGGTTCGCGCCGGGGATCTCACCCCAGGCTCCGCGATCGCCCTTGCCGCCGTGGTTGGTTCGCCCGTGCGGCACCGCCGCCTCAATCGCCGAACGGATGCCGCCCAAGTGATCGGGCAGGTGGTTCGCCGACAGGCTGGTTTGCACAGCCATCATGCCGCAGCCGATGTCGACACCGACGGCCGCGGGGATGATCGCGCCCTTGGTGGGGATCACGCTCCCGACCGTGGCGCCGACACCCCAATGGACGTCAGGCATGGCGGCGATCCACTTGTAGACGAAAGGCAGCCGGGCGGCGTTCAGCAACTGCTGGCGGGCCACGTCCTCGACCGGGACGCCTTGGGTCCACGCTTTGACGGGCACTCCGCCCTCGCCGGCAATGACATTGTACTGTGCCATGTTCTCTCCTTTACGATACGGTGAGAGTTATGCAGGAGGGTGGCCAGTTTATAACCGGTTTATTTTCAATATATTAACAATTTTATGAAGCTGTTTATTTAGCTTTTTATCTTGTTATTTAGAATAAAAACTATGAAAACTGTCGTGATCGGCCTACTGGGGACCAACCTGGATGCCCGACGGGATGCTGACCGCTGGCAGTCCTGGCGGCCGTCGGTCGCGTTGTGCCGTCAGCCGGACATGGTGGTGAACCGGTTCGAGCTCATGCATGGCTCGCGGGAGACCAAGCAGGCGGAAGTGGTGAAGAGCGACATCGAGTCCGTATCGCCGGAGACCGAGGTTCGGCTGCACACCGTCGATTTCGGCGATCCCTGGGACTTCGAGGCCGTGTACGACAAGCTATTCGCGTTCGCCAGAACGTACCCGTTTGACGAAGGCGAGGACTACCTGATCCACATCACGACGGGCACGCACGTGGCGCAGATCTGCCTTTTCCTGTTGACGGAGACGCGCTGGCTGCCGGGCCGGTTGATTCAGGGTGCGCCGGACCGCAAGGCGGGCGGGGCCGGGCAGGTGCGAATCATCGACCTGGACCTTTCGCGGTATGACGGCATTGCTTCGAGGTTTCAACAGGAGCAGCGGGAAGCGACGTCGTTCCTGAAGTCGGGGATTGAGACGAGGAATGTGGCGTTCAACCGGTTGATTGAGCGGATTGAGCAAGTGGCGATGGCGACGCGGGACCCGCTGCTGCTGATGGGCCCGACGGGAGCGGGCAAGTCGCGCCTGGCGAAACGAATCTATGAGTTGAAGAAGCTGCGCCACACGGTGAAGGGGCCACTGGTGAGCGTGAACTGCGCAACGCTGCGCGGAGATGGGGCGATGTCGACGTTGTTCGGGCACAAGAAGGGCGCGTTCACGGGGGCGCTGGCGGATCGGCCGGGCTTGCTGCGTAGCGCGGATGGGGGCCTGTTGTTTCTGGATGAGATTGGCGAGCTGGGTCTCGATGAGCAGGCAATGTTGCTACGGGCGGTGGAGGACAAGACGTTTCTGCCCTTGGGCTCTGACCGCGAGGTGCAGAGCGACTTTCAACTGATCGCGGGGACGAACCGCGATCTGACGGCGGCGGTACGCGAGGGGCGATTTCGGGAAGACCTGCTGGCGCGGATCAACCTGTGGACATTCGCGCTGCCGGGCTTGCGGGAGCGGCCCGAGGACATTGAGCCGAATCTGCAGTTCGAACTGGAAGAGTATGCACGGCGCACGGATCGTCAGGTGACTTTCAGCAAGGAGGCACGACGCAAGTTTCTGACGTTTGCGCAGTCGCCGGCGGCGCGATGGGCGGGGAACTTTCGCGACCTGAATGCGGCGGTGACGCGAATGGCAGTGCTCTCGATGGGCGGGCGCATTTCTGAGGAGCTAGTGGACGAAGAAATCGAGCGCCTGCAAGCGGCGTGGCGGACGGAACCGGAGAGCCGACTGGAAGGCGTGGTGGACGCGGCCACGCTCGAAGGGATGGATTTGTTTGACCGGTTGCAGTTGGGGCCGGTGCTCGAGGTGTGCGCGGAAAGCCGGTCCTTATCGGAGGCGGGGCGACGGTTGTTCGGGGCGTCGCGAACGCGGAAAGCGACGGCGAACGATGCGGACCGGCTGCGGAAGTATCTGGCGCGATTTGGCCTGGAGTGGCCAGGGAAAGCAATGGTATGATCCGGGCAGAGTGCGAGGTTTTCTGGCGTTTTTGCTGCTGCTGGCGAGTCCCCCGGCGGGGTTCGTGGATGCGACGGCCCGCAGCGGGATTGGCTTTCGTTTTGCCGCCAGCAAGACGGCGTCGAAGTATCTGATCGAAGCCATGGGCGGCGGCGTGGCGTTGTTCGATGCGGATGGCGATGGCCGGCTGGATCTTTTCCTGGTGAACGGGGCGGCCCTGCGGGACGGCATGACCGCGACATCGGTGGCGGACAAGACCGAGCCGGGCTATTGGAATCGTCTGTATCGCAATGAGGGCGAGGGCCGCTTTCGGGACATCACGGAGAAAGCGGGCTTGCGAGGGACGGGGTACGGGCAAGGCGTGGCGGTGGGCGATTGCGATAACGACGGCCGCCCCGATTTGTTCGTCACAAGTTTGGGCGCGAATCAGCTTTATCGGAACGTGGAGGACGGGCGGTTTGAGGACGTGACGGAAGCGGCCGGGGTACGGGGCAGTGGCTGGTCCACGAGCGCGGGCTTTGTGGACTTTGATCGTGACGGGAAACTCGATCTGTTTGTGGCGCGTTACTTGGAGTGGGATTTTGGCAAGAACAAGCCGTGCGGAGGTGAAGGCAAGTTACAGGCCTACTGTCACCCGAATGAATATGCGCCGGTGAGCCACCTGCTGTATCGGAATCAGGGCGGGTGCCGGTTCGAGGATGTGACGGTGAAGTCCGGGGTGGCGAAGGCTAAGGGCAAGGGGCTGGGCGTCGCATTCGAGGATTTTGATCGGGACGGCTGGCCAGACATCTTCGTGGCGAACGACAGCTTTCCGCAGCAGTTGTTCCGGAATCGCGGCGATGGGACTTTTGAAGAGACCGCGCTGCAGGCAGGCTTGGCCTACGATGATGACGGCAAGGTGTTTGCGGGAATGGGCATTACCGTGGCGGATTATGATCAGGATGGCTGGCCGGACGTCTTCGTGAATGCCTTAGCCAATCAAGGCTATGCCCTTTTCCGGAATGTGAAGGGGCTGTTTGAGTATGTTTCGCCAGAGACGGGGTTAGCGAAAGTGAGTAAGTTGCATTCGGGCTGGGGGACGAGATTTCTCGATTTCGATAACGATGGATGGAAGGACTTATTCGTGGCGCAGGGTCATGTGATGGATAACATCGAAATGACACAGCCTGGCTTGCAATATCTGGAGAAACCGTTGCTGGCGCGGAATGTGAAAGGGCAGTTCATCAATGTCTCGACTAGGGCGGGAGCAGGGTTCGAGAAGGTGATGTCCGGACGCGGGGCGGCGTTCGGGGACTGGAATAACGACGGCGCGCTCGATATCGCCATCGGCACCAACGACGGCTCTCCACGCCTGTTACAGGGAGCGCCGCAGGGCAATTGGCTGATGGTGCGGGCAGTGGGAACGAAGAGCAATCGCGATGGATTGGGCGCGGTGGTGAGAGTGGAGACGGCGCACGGCGGGAAGCAGTTCGGCACGGTGACGACGGCGGGGAGTTACTTGTCGGCGCATGATCCGCGGGTACATTTTGGGCTGGGAACGGAGAAGGAAGTGAGCGTGCTCGAAGTCCGTTGGCCGAGCGGCCAAGTGCAGACGTGGAAGAATGTCGCAGCGAACCAAGTGTTTGTGGCGCAGGAGAAGCCGTGATCCTGTGGTTGTTACTGCTGGCGCAGGATCCGCGGGCAGCATTTGATCGAGGCGACTATCCGACGGCTATTCGTCTGTTTGAAGCGGCAAATCAGAAGAAGCTGGAATGCACGAACTCGCTCTATATCGGGCTGGCGCGGTATCGCTTGAAGCAGGTGAACGAAGCGCTGATTGCGTTTCGGACAGCCGTGCAATGCGACCCGAAATTGGCAGCGGGGTATCGGGCGCTGGGGGACGCGTATGCCGCGCGGGGCAATGATGGCGAGGCCTTGACGGCTTACCTGCAAGTTTTGCAGTTGCAGCCGAAGGACGGGGCGGCGTTGCGGGCGGCGGCCACGCTGTATCTGAAGGCGGGGCTGCATCGGGAGGCGCAGCCGTTGTTGGAAGCGCTGGTGACGGCGACGCCGAAGTCGGTGGACGCACGGACCGACTTGGGAGCGGTGCTCGCGGCGAGCGGGAATAAGTCCGGGGCGGAGGAGCAGTTCCGGCAGGCGTTGGCGCTGGATGCGAATTACTATCCAGCTCTGACGGGGCTGGGCAACTTACTCGCGCGGGCTGGTGAGAGCGAGCAGGCCCTGCCGTTACTTCGTCGAGCGGTAGCGGCTCGAGCGAAAGGGTTTGAGGGTCATTTCCTGTTGGGGTCGGCGCTGAACCGGGCCGATCAGTTCGAAGAGGCGCGGCGGGAGTTAGAACTGGCGGTGACCTATGGCGGCGGGATGGAGCCGCAGGTGTACTATCAGTTGGCACGCGCGCTGGGAGGATTGGGCAAAGCGGCGGAGAGGCGGCAGGCGTTGGCAAAGTTCTCCGAGCTAACGAAGAAGGAGAAAGAGGATAGCGAGTTGCAGCGGCAGGCGGCGCGGCTGGTGGACGAAGCGCGCGGCTTGCTGCAGAATGGCGATCTGGCAGGGGCGGCGCAGAAGCTGGAGTTGGCGCGGGAGGCCAAGCCCGGCGATGCAACCTTGCTGTTTCGTTTGGCGGGGCTGAACTTCGACTTAGGGCGGCTGGATGTGGCGCGGGAGTACGCGCAGGCGGCGATCAGCATTAGTCCGACGACGTGGCTGTATCATTTCCTGCTGGGGTTAGTAGAACAGAGCGCAAGCCGATTGGCGGACGCGCGGACGAGTTTGGAGATGGCGACGCAACTGAATCCGAACGAGGCGCCGGCGTGGAATGCGCTCGGGGAGGTGTTGCTGTCGCAAGGCAATCGGGCGGCGGCCATCACGCCGCTAGAGCGCGCGGTGACGCTCGCGCCCGGCGAGGCCCGGTTTCGCGAGAACTTAGCGCGCGCTAAGCAATGATCTCGTTGATGGGGCCGTGCCCCTCTTCGACTAAGTGGAAGAGGCGGCCCAAAGCGCGGTGTTGCATCTTCTTGTGATCGAGCCCGAGTTGCTTGAGGATCGTAGCGTGTAAGTCGCTGTAGTAATGCGGGTGCTCGACGGCTTTATAGCCGAACTCGTCGGTGGCACCATGCACGACGCCGCCTTTGATGCCGCCGCCGGCAAACCAGGACGAGTAACCCTTGGGGTTGTGGTCGCGGCCGGTGGTGTTCTGCGACCAGGGGCTGCGGCCGAACTCGCTGGTGAAGACGACGAGCGTGCGATTGAGCATGCCGCGCTGTTTGAGGTCAGTGAGGAGGCCGGCGATGGGCTTATCGACCGCACGGCAGAGCGGGGCGTGGGTCTTCATGTCGCCGTGAGCGTCCCAACTGCCGTTGCCGCCGCCGGCGTGGCAGAGCTGGACAAAGCGGACGCCGTTCTCGACGAGACGCCGGGCCATGAGTAACTGCTTGCCGAAGTCGTCCGTGGCCTTGTCGCCGATGCCGTAGAGGTCCTGGATGTGTTTCGGTTCTTTAGTGAGGTCGACGACTTGGGGGGCGCTCAACTGCATCCGGGCGGCGAGTTCGTAGGATTCGATGCGGGCGGCGATGTCGGTGTTGAGTTCGTGATGGTCACGGAACTCACGATTAAGGCGCGTGAGGGTTTCCATCTGCTTGTCGCGCTCGGTGGCAGTGCTGCCTTTGGGCGGATAGAGATTCGGGATGGGGGTGGCGCCAGCCTGGAAAGGCGTGGCGGCATAAGTGGCGCCTAAGTAGCCGCCGGTCAGTTGAACGGGCGACGAGGGGCGGCCGATGTTGACGTAAGTGGGTAAGTTCTTATTGCCGGAGCCGAGGGCGTAAGAGATCCAGCCACCGAAGGATGGATTGTCGAAGGCGCGGCCGCGATGCCCGGTTTGGGTTTCGATGACCGCAGGGAAGTGGTTGCCTTCCTGGCACCACAGGGAGCGGACGACGGCGATGTCGTCAATGACGCCGCCTACGTGCGGGAACCAATCCGAGACGGGGATGCCGGACTGGCCATAGTTCTTGAACGTGCGGAGGCAAGGGATGACCGGGCGCTTCATCTCGGCGACGTTGTCGCCGAAGCCGATGGCGTCAATCAGTTGGCCGGCGTATTTGTTGCCTTTGGGATCGAACGTATCGATGTGGCTCACGCCGCCGCACATGAACAGGAAGATGACCGCGTCGGCCTTCTTGTCCTTTTCTGGGAGGCGGGCATCGAGCTTACCGTCTTCGGCCCAGAGAGCGCCGACAGCGCCGCCGAGCAAGGCTCCGGCGGTTTGATGAAAGAGGTGACGGCGGGAAATCTTTCCACAAGGATAGAGGTTCATAGCGCTACTGCACGTAAATGAATTCGTCTAAGTTCAACAGAAGCCACGCGAAGTTCTTGAGGCGCGCGGCATCGTTGGCGAGATAGCTGAGGGCCTGGTCCTTCTCCTGAGGAGAGGGGGGGCGGCTCAGCGCGATGCGATAGCCGAGGTCCACGGCGGCGGTGAGGTCGCCTTTGGTCTCCTTAGTGAGACGATCGGCGAATTGGGCGGTGGCCTTATCGATCTCAGGGCTGTTCATCATGAACAGGCCTTGGGGCGCGGTGACGGTTTGGGTACGGACGGGGCACGGAGCGCGGCCGTCATCGACGTCAAAGGACTGGAGGAAGTTGGGGACGATGTCGCGGCTGGTGGAGAAGCCGCGGATCATGTAGGCGCCGCGACGGTTGTTTTTGGTCTCGGTCATGGCCATGAAGCGGTTGCCACCGCCGCCGCGCGGGCCGCGGGTTTCAATGTCGAAGGAGGGTCCGCCGAGGGTGGTGTCGAGATTGTTGGCGGCGCTCAGGATCGAGTCCCAGACGGGTTCGGCTTCGAGACGCTGGAGGCGGAAGCTCCAGAGATAGCGATTGGCGGGGTCGGCGATGAGGTTCTTTTTCATGAGTTCCTTGTCGCCGTAAGTGGCCAAGCGGTAAGCGCGCGAGGTCATCATGAGCTTGTGCATCTGCTTCATGCTGTAGCCGCGCGAGATGAACTCGGAGGCGAGCCAATCGAGCAGGGGTTGATTGCCGGGGCGGCCGCCCATGACGCCATAGTCACTGGGGGATTTGTGCAGGCCTTCGCCGAAGTGCCATTGCCAAAGACGATTGACGGCGACGCGGGCGAAGAGCGGGTTCTCCTTGGCGGTGAGCCAATCGGAGAAGGCTTCGACGCGGCCTTCACGGAAGTCGGGGTCGCCGGTGAAGAAGGGCCAGCCGGGCTGGACGGGATGGTTCTTCTCGGGACGTTCGGGGTCGCCGCTGGTGAGGATGTAGCTGGGCTCGCGCTCAAGGCCGCGATCGACTTCGACGGTCCAGAAGGCGGGCAGGTCCTTGACCAGTTGACGGCGGACTTGACCGGTGATCTGGTTGAGCTTGGCGCGGAGTTCCTTGTAGACCTTCGCGTCGGCGGGCGTCATGACCTCTTCGATCTTGTCGTTGTCGATGCGGAGGACGGGGAAATAGTCGTCGGCGATCTTCTGTTCGGCGGGCGTGCGCTCGCGTTCCTTCTTGCGGATGATGACCTGGACGTCGGCGGGCAGCATAGCGACGCGATCGGCGTAGAGTTTGTCGCGGTAGGGTGCGGTGAGGGCGTTGATGGGCGCTTCGGCGGCGAGGCGCTGCTTGTCGTAAGCCTCGAGCTGCTGGCCGTAGACGATGAGTTCGGCGGGCGTGGCGAGGGTTTGTTTCTTGATGACGAGCGGATCGAAGAGGGCCTTCATGGCGTAGAAGTCCTGCTGCTTGATCGGGTCGTACATGTGGTCGTGGCACTTGGCGCAACCGACGGTCATGCCCATGAAGGCGGTGGAGACGGTTTCGACGGCGGCGATCTGGAGTTCGCCGAGTTCTTTCGAGTCGCGATTGACGGCGCCGCGCGCAAGGAAGCCGAGGGCGAAGAGGTCGTCAGGGCGGCGCTCAAGCGGAGTGCGGCGGCCGACGGCTTGCATGGTGGTGCGTTCGGTGGTGCGGTAGCCGGTGAGTTGGGCGCGGACGAACTGGTCGTACGGGACGTCGGTGTTGACGGCGTTGATGACCCAGTCGCGCCAATAGTGGATGCCGGGGGCGGCGTACATGCGCTCTTCCTGGTCGGCATAACGGAGGACGTCGAGCCAGTGGCGGCCGTAGCGGACGCCGTGCTGCGGACTGGCGAGGAGCTTATCGATGAGCTTCTCGTAGGCGTCGGGCGACTGGTCGTTGAGGTAGGCTTCCTGCTCGGCGGGCGTGGGCGGAATGCCGATGAGGTCGAGGTAGACACGGCGGAGAAGCGTGCGCTGGTCCGCGAGGCCCAGGGGCTGAAGGTTCTTGGATTTGTACATCGCATCGACGAACGCGTCGATGGGATTGGTGCCTTCGGGTGCGGCGGGAACGGCAGGCCGGGTAAGTGGTTGCAAGGACCAGAGGCGGGGCTTCCGGGCAGGCGGCGTGGGGAGCTTGGTGGCGGGTTTGGCGGCCGGTTTCGCGGCTGCCGCCGAGGGTTTGGCCGCAACAGGCTTCGCAGCCGGCTTGGCCGGCGGGTCGGCAGCAAGGGTCAGGGACGTCAGCGCGAGGGCCAACAGGCCGGAATACGGCAAGCGCATGTGGGAGTTCACTCTCTAAATATGATGCCTAAAAAAGCCCAAAGATTACAGGGGCTTCAGACTCGGGAGTTCTAGTCGATGACGGCGGCGGCGACCATTTCGAGGATGCGGCGGACGCCGTCGTCGGTGCCGATGGGGCCGTCGGAGAACTGGGTGCGGGCGGCGGGCTTCCAGTTGTCGCGGGAGCCATCGTACGGGTAGTCCTGCTTGAGGCCGGTGCGGTTGGGGTTGTACTGGCTGTCGTCGCCGGCCATTTTGTAGATCACTAAGTCGAGCGAGGGGACGACGATGATGCCGTGGCCACCGCCACCGGACTTGAAGTAGGCGTCCTTGGGGGCGCCGGCGACGTGGCCGTCAGCGTTGTTCTCAAACATGAGACTCATGGGAGCGTGCTGGTTCCACTTGGTGGGCTTGCCGCAGAGTTCGACGTAATCGGCGGGGACGACCTGCTGCTTGCCCCAGCGGCCTTTCTTGAGGAGCAGATAGCCGAAGCGGAGATGGTCGGTCGCATGGAGGGCGATGTCGCCGCCGCCGGGGGTGTGGGGCAGTTCGGAGTCGCCACGGCGGCGGGCCCAGGCCCATTCGCCCCAGCCGAGGGGCTTGCCGACTTTCTCCTGGAGATAGTCGTGGAGTTCCATGCCGGTGAGGTGGCGCAGGACGATGGAGGCGACGTGAGGCGAGGACGAGGCGTAGGAGTAGCCGCCGCCGGGTTTGGTCCAGAGAGGGGTGCGAATGGCCTGCATGTCCTGGCCCAGCGGTTGGGCGGGGCGCGGGGCGGGAGAGAGCTTGACGGAAGGGACGCCGTTCACGAAGCCGGGGTTCGAGCCTTCGCCGTGGAAGCCAGAGGACATCGAGAGTAACTGGCCGAGCGTGATGTCGGCCTTGGCGGGGTCGTCGAGGGGGAAGGCTTCGGGGAGGTATTTCTCGGTGAAGACTTTGGTTTCGAGGCCATCCGGGATCTGCGCCTTCTTGTCGGCGAGCATGACGCCGGAGGCGATGCTGACATAGGCCTTGCCGACGGAGGCGGAAGCCGGGTTGGCGAGGCGGTGGCCGCGGCCGTAATAGCGCTCGTAGACGAGGTAGCCGTGACGCGCAACAAGCAAGCCGCCGTGCTGCGAGCTACGAGAGGCGTATTCGAAAGCCTGGTCGAGCCTGGTCAAGTCCATGCCCGCAGTTTTGCGGATGGCGGCGGCGTCCTTGAGAGTGCGCCAGCCACCCGCGGCATCGGGCTTAGGGTAGTAGTCCTCCCCGAACAGTACGGTGCTCAGTAAGCCGAAGAAGAGTAAGTAACGCAATTTAGAAGCTGATCCTCAAGCTGAACTGCAAGTTACGCGGCAGGTTCGATTGCGGGCTGGAGAAGGTGCCGAAGTTGCTGGCCGTGATGCTGGTGTTCAAGCCGCCGAGTAAGTGACGGTTGGCCACGTTGAAGGCCGAAGCGCGGAACTCGATGTTGTTCTTTTCGCTCTTGCCGAAGTGGATGTTCTTGCTGGCCGCCACGTCCTCGCTGAGCTGATTGGGCTGGTAGAGGTGCGGGATGACGGCGGGCACGTTGCCGTAGGTGAAGTTGGCAGGCTGTACAAAGGCGGCGCGATTCAGGTATGGGCTATTCGGGTTGGTGGGATCCCAGTTCGGATTGTAGAGCGACTGGCCAGGAACGTAGTTGCAGCGAGCCGAGCCGGCGCCGGCGAGGGTCTGGCTGCAGCCGCCAACGGAGATCGGCGCGCCGCTCTGATAACGGTGGACGGCCGAGACGCTCCAGTTGCCGAGGATGATGTTGGCCACCGGGTGCATGCCGGAGGCGAAAGGTTTGCCTTTGCCGAAGGGCAGCTCATACACATACGCGGCGGTGAAGACGTGCGGGCGGTTGGCCGAGCTGATCACCTTTTCGGTGAGCTGGTTGTAGATGTTCTGACCATTCTGGCTGACCAGCGTCTTCGAGTAAGTGTAAGAAGCCATCATCCAGAGGCCGACCGAGTAACGCTTGGTGAAGCTGGTCTCCCAACCGTTGTAAGTGCTGTGTCCGCTCTGCGAGGCCACCGAGCCAAAGCCGGTGTACTGCGGGAACGGACGGAGCGCCTGCTGAAGCTGCAGGTTGGTCGGGAAGGTGGGATACGGAAGTTTGAAGCCGGCGGCGATAACGGCGGGGTTTTGAAGCGCCGAGGCCACCGTGGAGGTAAGAGCGGTGCCGTAGATGCCGAAGTACTTGGGGTCGAGCTGGTTAAAGTCCAGACCGCTCTGGTAGATCTTGATGCCGTAGTTGGCATGGAAGCTCGAGCGCAAGACGGAGGACGGGGTGAAGCTGTGCTCGATGGTGAAGTTGTAGTCGGTGTAGTAGCCGGGCTTGCCGGATTCGCCGAGCTTGTAAGTCACGCTGCCGTTGACGCCCAACCCGGGGTTGATCTGCGGCGGACGCTGGCCGTCGACGAAGGCTTTGAAGTCGTTGATGCCGCCGCGGTGAGTGAAGGCGATGCCGTTCGAGAGGTTGTTCGAGATGGCGCCGAAGCCGCCGCCGAAGCCCTGAATGCCGTTGTCGGCATTGCCGTCTTCACGAATGATGTCGTACATGATGGCGCCGCCGCCGCGGATCACCGTCTTCTGCGCGAGTTGATAGGCGAAGCCGAGGCGGGGACCAAAGGCGTTCTTGCGATTGGCCAGGAGAATCGGACGGTCCTTGGTGGCGAATTCGAGGGCGCCCAAGATGCCGCCGGCGGCGGGATTTGGGATGGTGGGGTTGAAATTGCTGTTCTGCAGATTGGCTTCGCGGCGCGGCAGGCTGAAGTCGTAACGGAGGCCGAGGTTCAGGGTGAGCTTGTTGTTCACCTTCCAATCGTCTTGCACGTAGCCGGCCCAATACTTGTAGCGGTAGTCGATGTCGGCGCCGAAGTTGAAGGAGCCGCCCGAGGGCAGGCCGAGCAGGAAGGAGGCGAAGGCGATACCGTTCTGGCCGCTGACGTTGGGGTTGCCGGTGCCGGCGGCAGAGTAGCTGAGCGAGCCGGCGCAGTTGTTGCAGTCAATGCGGCGGTAGCTGATGTCCATGTAAGTGCCGCCGAACTTGAGGTTGTGCTTGCCCTTTACCCAGGAGAGCTGATTGTTGAGGTTGATGGTGCGGCCGGGCGAAGACGTGTTGACGCTGCCACCGTAGTTACCGAACTCGGTGTTGTACTTCGTGTAGTTGGGAGCCTTCTCGGCACCCGCGCCGGTGAGGCCGGGGAGCAGCGTGGCGTTGCGGTAAGCATCGGTCAAGCCGAGGTTCGGGCCTTCGCCGAGCTTGCGCTGGTTGATGCCGAAGGTGAAGTGGTTGAGGATGTTCGGCGCGATGGTGTAATCGGCATTGAAGCGCCAGTAGCGGATGTGGCCGAATTCCTGGAAGGCTTCGGCGAGGGGGCCGGGGATGGGTCCGACGAGCGGGTAGCTATCGAAGTACTGCCGGCTGAACATGCCGCTGACGTGGAACTTGTCGCTGATGTTGTGGTCGCCTTTGAAGGAGTAGACGCCCTGCCAGGCACCGGGGGTGCGGCCGCCGTTGTTGCGGGCGCGCGTGTTATTGAAGACCACGTCGGGCTGATCGGGAGCGGGAAGCTCGGCGAGGATGGTCTTCGAGATGGCGTTGATGCGTTCCGGGCAGATGACGTTGAGCACGCCGTTGCACTGCATCTGGGGACGGTTGGCGGCGTTGGCGATAATGTTACCGCTGGCATCGAAGGGATCGTAGAGCGGGACCATCTGGCCGGCGGCGTTCGTGTAGCGGCGGAAGTCACCGTTGCGGAAGGCCTGGATGGGCATGGAGATGAGGTCCGTGCTCGTGTAGTTCTTGGCGCGCGAACGTTCACCCGCGATAAAGAAGAAGGTCTTGTTGCGGCCGTCGTAGACTTTCGGGATGAAAACGGGACCGCCGATATTGGCGGCTTCGACGTGCTGGCGCTGCACGGACTCACCACGCGAGCCCCAGAAGAAGCCCTTGGCATTCAACTTTTCGTGGCGGAGCTGAGCGAGGAAGGAGCCGTGAAGCTGGTTGGTGCCGGACTTGGTGGTGAAGTTGACGACGCCGTTGGAGGCGCGGCCGAACTCGGCGGAGTAGGCCGAGGTTTGGACTTTGAACTCTTCGACGGCTTCGGCGCTAACGACGCGCATCTGCGGGTCATTGCGGCGCTCGCTCATCGACTCGCCGCCATCGACGAGGAGGCTGGCGCCGTTGGCCTGGCCGCCGGCGATGCGGGGCGCGCCGCCGGTGGTGTCGGGGTCGCTCTGGAGGTTCATCACGACGCCGGGGGCGAGGCTGGTGAAGGCCATGTTGCTGCGGAGGCCGCCGTTGATGAACAGGGGCAACTGCTGAATCGCTTTGTTTTCGACGACGGTGCCGAGGTCGCTTTTATCGGTTTGGAGGAGAGGGGCCGAGGACGAGACCTGAACGGTTTCCTGAACGGCGCCGAGTTGCATGCGGATATCGAGACGCGAAGTGGTGTTGACCTGAACGACGACATCGTTCGCTTCGGCGCGGCGGAAGCCGTCTTTTTCGGCGACGACGCTGTAGCGGCCGGGGACCAGGGCGAGGAAGGTGTAGGTGCCTTCGGTGTTGGTGTCGACGGTCTGCTTGTAGCCGGTGGCGGGGTTGGTGAGGCTCACCTTGGCGCCGGGGACGATGGCGCCAGAATTGTCCTGGACAGAGCCAGTGATGGTGCCGCGGTCCTGCGCAAAGAGCAGGGTGGCAAAAAGGATCGCGGTCAAGGCGTGGAGCGGGAGTCTCACGGGGTCTCTCCTGAAGGAAAAAGTCTCCGATTAGTATATTTCAATTAACCTGTTTCAGCTATGCCGGAATCCAGATAAACCGCATAAAGGCGGATCCATTTCGCATGGTGAAACGAAGGGGGCGAAACTACGCCAGGATGCCGCGAACGAGCTCGCCATGAACGTCGGTGAGGCGCATGTCGCGGCCGCCGTAGCGGAAGGTGAGTTGCTTGTGGTCGAAACCGAGGAGGTGGAGGAGCGTGGCGTGGAGGTCGTGGACGTGAACCTTGTTCTCGGTGGCGAAGTAGCCGTAATCGTCGGTGGCGCCGTAAACAGTGCCGCCTTTGACGCCGCCGCCGGCGAGCCACATGGTGTAGCCGAAGGGGTTATGGTCGCGGCCGGCCGTTTTGAGGTCCATGGAGCCTTGGGACATGGGGGTGCGGCCGAATTCCCCGCCCCAAAGGACGAGAGTTTGATCGAGGAGGCCGCGGGCTTTCAGGTCTTTGAGTAGCGCGGCGATGGGCTGGTCGACGGCTTTCGAATTGTCGGCGTGACCCCGGAGGAGGCCGCCGTGCTGATCCCAACGGTCATGGCCTTTCAGGCGCGGGTTGATGCACTGGACGAAGCGGACGCCGCGTTCGACCAGGCGGCGGGCAAGGAGACATTGGCGGCCGTACTCGGCGGTGAGCGGATCGTCGAGACCGTAGAGCGAGCGGGTGGCCGGAGTTTCGCCAGAGATGTCGGCGAGTTCGGGGACGGCACTCTGCATGCGGTAGGCCATCTCGTAGCTGGCGAGCATGGCGTCGATTTCGGAGGTCGCGCCGAGTTTGGCGACGACACCTTGATTCAAGCGTTTGCTCAAAGCGAGCTTGGCTTCCTGGACGCCTGGGTTGGTCTCGCGCGGGCGGACGTTGGCGACGGGGGTATCGCCGCGGCGGAGCATGGTGGCCTGGAAGGCGGCGGGCAGGAAGCCGCTGCCGAAGTTGTCCATGCCGCCGGCTGGGATGAGTCCGCCTTCCATGACAACGAAGGACGGGAGATTGTCGGCTTCGGCGCCTAAGCCGTAAGTCACCCAACTGCCCATGCTGGGGCGCCCTTGGACGCCGAAGCCGGTGTGGAGCATGTAGTTGGCGGCGGTGTGTTCGGAATGGTCCGAGACCATGGAGCGGACAATGGCGAGGTCGTCGGCACAGGTGGCGACGTGCGGGAACAGGTCGCTGACCCAAGTGCCGGACTGTCCGTATTGCTTGAACTCCCAAGGCGAGCCGAGGATGTTGAAGTTGTTATTGAACTGAGTTTTCGGCGGAGCGAAGGGGAGCGGCTGGCCGTGTTCAGCGCGGAGGCGGGGCTTGGGATCGAAGCTATCGATCTGGCTGGGTCCGCCATCCATATAGAGGAAGATGACGGCTTTGGCTTTGGCCGGAAAGTGAGGCTGACGGACATTGGCGGCGAGGGCCGACAAGGCGAGCCCACCGAAGCCGGCGGCGGAGCGAGCGAGGAACTGGCGGCGGCTGGTCATCGGAGGAAGATGAACTCCGTGGTCTCGAAGAGAGCGTGGGCGTAGCTTTCGAGCGATTGGGTTTTGAGGAAGTCGAGGGCGGCGGCGGTTTCGGTGGAGGAGGGCGGCCGGGAGAAGGCTTCGAGGTACATCTGCTGCACCTGGGCCCGCGGCTTGGTGTGCTGCGTGGCGATGCGAGCAGCCCAACGCTGAGCCTGCAGTTGGACGAGTTCGTTGTTCATGAGGAACAGCGCCTGGGCGGGAACGACCGAGCTGTTGCGTTTGCCGAGGGTGGAGATGGGCTGCGGGTAATCGAAGATGGTGAGCGAGTCCGGCAGGTAATTGCGGCGGACGTTGATGTAGAGGCTGCGCCGGTTGCGGCTATCGATGGGGCCGGACTTGGGTTTGCCGCGAGGGTCGCCATCCATGAAGGGGCTGACGTAGACGGGGACACTGGGTCCGCCGAGGGTGAGGTCGAGCGAGCCGGCGACGGCGAGGAGGCTATCGCGGATGGCTTCGGCTTCGAGCCGCTGGACGGGGAAACGATGGAGGAGCTTGTTGGCGGGATCCTTCTCGGCGGCGCCGGGCTGCTCGGCGCTCGACATGCGGTAGGCATGCGAGAGGAGCATGAGGCGGTGCATGTGCTTCAGGCTCCAACCGGAGGAGCGGAATTCGTTCGCGAGCCAATCGAGGAGTTCGGGGTGCGTGGGCGGTTCGCCGGAAAGGCCGAAGTTATCGGGCGTGGCGACGATCCCGCGGCCGAAGTGATGCTGCCAGAGGCGGTTCACCATGACGCGGGCGAGGAAGGGGTTGTTGTCGGCCGTGAGGCGGTTGGCGAGTTCGAGGCGGCCACTGCCCTGCCCGATGGCGGGCTGGTCAAGGCCAGCGATGACCGGGAGGAGACGGCGGGGAGCGGCGTCGCCGAGGTTCTTATGACTGCCACGAACGTGAACGCGAGTGTCGCCGATGACGTCGTCGACGGGGGCGAGGGTGAGCATGGGCTCGGGGCAATCTTCGGTGGTTTGGCCGCGGATGGAGTCCTGCTCGGCGTCGCGCGGCGGGGGCTGATGGTCATCACTGAAGACGACTTCGGCAAGGGTGACGTGGCCGGCGGGGTCCTGGTCCGTGAGCGTGAGGTAAGCCGGATGATCGGCGTACATGACGATCTGGTAGCTGACCCATTTGAAGTCCGAGGTGCCGGAGCGGTTGAGGCCGAGGGGATACTCGTCGACGACGAGGCGGACGGAGCCGGTGCCGGCAAGGCGCACGTGGACGTACTTTTTCTTCAAGGTGAAGATGTTCGAGAAGGCGACGCCCTGGCGGAGAGGCGAGACGGCGCCGGAGGTGAGGCGGCCGTTGGTGAGGGCAAAGGCGGGGCCGGCGACGGTCCAGTTGAGGCCCGCGGCGCTGAGGCCGCCTTCGTTGCGCGGCGCTTCGCCATCGACGGCGCGTTGGCCGCGGCGAACGGAATGGAAGAAGCCGGCCAGAGAGTAATAGTCGGCCGTGGCGATGGGGTCGAACTTATGGTCGTGACAGCGGGCGCAGGCGACGGTGAGGCCGAGGAAGGTCTTGCCGAAGACGTCGATTTGGCTATCGACGCGGTCGGCGATGGCTTCGGTGGAATCGACGGGCGAGTTTTTGTTTTCGCCGAGCCAGTAAAAGGCAGTGGCGAGGGGCGACTCGAGGTAGCGGCCGTCTTTCGAGCGGCGAGGTTGGGCGAGCAGGTCGCCGGCGAGATGCTCGCGGACGAACTGCGGATAGGGAAGGTCATCGTTGAAGGCGCGGACGACGTAATCGCGGTAGCGCCACATGTCGGGCTTGTCGTTGTCGAACTCGTGGCCGTCGGTTTCGGCGTAGCGGACGAGGTCGAGCCAGTGGCGGGCCCAGCGCTCGCCGTAGTGGGGTGAGGCGAGGAGACGGTCGACGACGCGTTCATCGGCTTGAGGGGAACGGTCGGCGAGATAGGCGGCGAGGTCGGCGGGCGTGGGGGGCAGTCCGGTGACGTCGAAGGTGACGCGGCGGAGCCAGGTGGCACGGTCGGCCGGCGGGGCGGGCTTGAGGTTCTGGTCTTCGAGTTTACGGAGGACGAAACGGTCGATCGGTGAGGCGCCCCAGGCGGTGTCGCGCACGGTGGGGACGGGCTTGACGTCGATGGGACGGAAGCTCCAGAAACGCTTGGCGCGCGAGTAATCGATGGTGGCGGGGGCGGCGAACAACACGCCCAGCACTGCAGCGATTAACAGGAAGGCTCGCACGTCCCATAGGGTATCAAGTTGCTACCCTCTAGAGTGATGCGCAACCTCTTATTGGCTGCTCTCGCTTTTGTTCCGCTGGCTGGTGCGCAATATAAAATGCCACCGCCAGAGATTATGGACGTGTTGCACGCACGTCGCTTACCGACGGTCTCGCTCAGCCCCACGCGCACCCATCTTGTGCTGATCGATTCCGTAGTGCATCCGAGTATTGCCGACCTGGCGCAGCCGATGCTGCGTTTGGCGGGTTATCGAATTGATCCGGCGTCGAATGGTCCACGGCTGACGACTTACGCCACCGCGCTCACGGTGAAGAAGCTGCCGGACGGCGCGGAGATGAAGGTGGCGCTGCCGGCGGGAGTCCGTTTGAGCGCGCCGGTGTGGAGTGCGAACGGGCAGTGGCTGGCGGTGACCAACGCGACGCAGAATGGCACGGAGCTGTGGGTGATCGACACGGCGACGGCGAAGGCCAAGAAGTTGAACGTGGCGGTGAATGCGGCGACGGGGCCCGCGGTGGACTGGATGCCGGATCACCGGACGCTGTTGGTGAAGACAGTGCCGGCGAATCGCGGGGCGGCGCCGCGGGAGGTGGCGGCGCCAGCGGGTCCGACGGTGCAGGAGTCCGGCGGGAAGTCCGGCCCGGTGCGGACGAATCCGGATGCGCTGCATAACGCGCATGATGAGGCGTTGTTCGATTACTACGGCAAGGTGCAACTGATGCTGGTGGATACGGTGACCGGTACGGCGACGCCGTGCGGGGCGCCGGACATGTTTCTGAATGTGACGCCTTCGCCCGATGGGCGCATGATGCTGGTGACGCGGCTGAGGCGGCCTTACAGCTATTTGCACGATGCGTCGGAGTTTCCGAAGCAGATCGACGTGGTGACGACGAAAGGCGCGGTGGTTTATACGGTGGCGAAGCTGCCTTTGGCGGATCGCGTGCCGATTGGCGGCGTCGTGGCGGGTCCGCGACAGGTACGGTGGCATCCGGGTGAGCCGGGGACTGTGATCTGGGTGCAGGCGCTCGACGGCGGCAATCCGAAGGAGAAGGTGCCCCATCGCGACCAGTTGATGATGTATCGGCCGCCGACGCGCATGGCACCGGTGGAGGTCGCCAAGACAGAGCAGCGGCTGACGATGCTGCAGTTCTTCAAGACCGGTCGGCGCATGCTGGTGAGCGATTACGATCGCGACCGGCGTTGGCAGCGGACGTATCTGGTGGGGGAGGGCGAGCCGAAGCTCTTGTTTAGCCGGAATGTGCAGGATCGCTATAAGGATCCGGGGACGCCGGTGACGAGTGGCGTGGACGGGACCATTGTGGAGGCGTCCGGCAGTGTCCTGCTGAACGGGCTGGGTGCGTCGCCCAAGGGCGACCAGCCGTTCCTCGATCGGTTCGATCTGGCGACGGCGAAGGCGGAGAGGCTGTTTGAGTCCGCGCCGGGTAAGTACGAAACGGTGGTGGGCGCTTTGGACGATGCGGGATCGCGATTGCTGATTCGCAGCGAGAGTCCGACGGAGCCGCCGAATTACTTTTTGCTCGAGAAGGGGCAGCGCACGGCGGTGACGAAGTTCCCGGATCCGACGCCGAGCTTGCGGGGCATCACCAAACAGTTGGTGAAGTATCAGCGGCCGGATGGCGTGCCGCTGTCGTTCACGCTGTACCTGCCGCCGGGCTATCAAGCGGGGACGCGGCTGCCGGCAGTGGTGTGGGCGTATCCGCGCGAGTTCAACGATCCGGAGACGGCGGGGCAGGTGTCGGGGTCGACGAACCGGTTCACGACGATCGGCGGCATGTCGCATCTGTTTTTCCTGCTGCGCGGTTATGCGGTGCTGGATGACGCGGCGATGCCGGTGGTGGGGACGCCGGAGACGGTGAACAATACGTTCCTCGCGCAGATTGTGGCGTCGGCCAAAGCGGCGATCGATAAGGCGGCGGAGATGGGCGTGATTGACCCGGCGCGCGTGGGCGTGGGCGGCCACAGCTATGGCGCGTTCATGACGGCGAATCTGCTGGCGCATTCGGATCTGTTCCGCGCGGGCATTGCGCGCAGCGGCGCTTATAACCGGACGCTGACGCCGTTCGGGTTCCAGAGTGAACGGCGGACGCTGTGGGAGGCGCCGTCAGTTTATCTGGGCATGTCGCCGTTTATGGCGGCGAACAAGATCAACGAGCCGATTCTGTTCACGCATGGCGAGGCGGACAACAATCAGGGGACGTTTCCGATTCAGAGCGAGCGCATGTATCAGGCTGTGCGCGGCAATGGCGGAACGGCGCGGCTGGTGTTGCTGCCGCATGAGTCGCATGGGTATGCGGCGAAGGAGAGCATCGAGCACACGCTGTATGAGATGGTGGCGTGGTTCGACAAATACGTGAAGGGAGTTTCGGCCGGGCCGACTTCCGAATAGCGGGGGATGGTGGGCGTTCAGGGATTCGAACCCCGGACCCTCTCGGTGTAAACGAGATGCTCTAACCGCTGAGCTAAACGCCCGCCTCTCCAGTTTACTATGCCAAGCCGCCGCGAATGAGTTACGATAGCGGCTTCGGATTCCCGAAGGAGAGACAACATATGAAGATTCAGATGATCGCTATCGCGGCGCTGGCCTGTGCCCTGCCCGCCTTTTCGCAGGCTGATCCGAAGATGAGCTTTTTTATCACCAGTGTTGGCAGCGGCAACGGCGCCGATCTGGGCGGATTGAAGGGTGCGGACGCGCATTGCCAGGCGCTGGCGAAAGCGGCCGGTTCGAAGAAAAAGAATTGGCATGCCTATCTGAGCCAGACGGCCGAAGGCGGCAAGAAGGTGATCAATGCGAAGGATCGCATCGGCAAGGGTCCGTGGTTCAACGCCAAGGGCGTGCAGATCGCGGCCGACATCGCCGACCTGCACTCGGAGAACGCGAAGACCGGCAAGCAGGGTTCGCTGAGCGAGAAGGGCGAAGTGCTGAATGGCCGTGGCGACACGCCGAATCAGCATGACATTCTGACGGGTTCGCAGTTGGATGGTACGGCGGCGCCGGGCACCGAAGATACGACGTGCAAGAACTGGACGAGCCACGGAGAAGGCAGCGCGCTGGTGGGTCACCATGACCGTCAGGGCGGCGGCAAGAATCCGACGTCGTGGAACTCGGCGCATCCTTCGAAGGGCTGCAGCCAGGCGAATCTGGTGGCGACGGGCGGCGCGGGCCGCTTCTACTGCTTCGCCACGAAGTAAGGTCGTTGTTTCGGGAAAGGCCTCCGCCGCGGCGGAGGCCTTTTCTATTTGAGGTTGCCGGCGTGGAAGTCCAGCAGGGCGCGCGAGAGCAGGTACTCGAAGCGGGCGCGGGCGGAAAGGACTTCGGCCGAGGTGCGGCTGAGTTGAGCTTGACTCAACTCGACGATGGAGCCGAGGCCGAGGTCATAACGGGTTTGGGCGAGCTTGAGGGTGCGCTGGGCCTGGTTCAAGACTTTGTCGGTGAGGCTCAGGCGCTGGAAGGCATTCTCGGCGTCGATGAAGGCGGCGCGGAGGTCGCGGGCGATGCGGAGTTCGAGGTCGCGGGTTTCCTGATGGGCGGCCTGGGAGCGGAGGTCGGCTTCCTGACGGCGCGAAGAGAAGAGGCGGCCGTTCCAGACGGGGATGTTCAGGTTGACGCCGATGGCGCCGTAACGGGATTGAAGTCGCTCATCGCGAGGGCCATAGTAACCGGCGACACCGCGGGCACTGAGGCTGGGGAGCGATTGGCGGCGTTCGCTTTCGGCGAAGCTTTGGGCGGCTTGTTCCTGAGCGCGCAGCGAGGCGAGGTCGGGGCGGGATTGGAGCGCTTGGGCGACGAGGGAGTCAGCGTTCTGATCGAGCAAGGGGGGCAGGGGCTGGTCCTGGAGTTGGTACTCCTGGGGGCCGGTTTCGCCCAGGGCGGCGGCGAGCAAAACCTGGGCGGACTTCCAGTCGTTGCGAGCACGGTCAAAGAGTAACTCAGCTTCGGCGAGATTCAGTTCGGCGAAGCTGACATCGAGCGTGGAGCGTAAGTTACTTTCGGCGAGGGCGGTGATCTGCTTGACGGTGAGACGACGGTCCGCGACGGTCTGTTGATTGACTTGTAACTGCGATTGAGCGAGCAAGGCACGGAAGTACGCTTCGCGGACGCGGAGGATGATCTCGGCGCGCACGGCGGTGGCCGTCTCACGTTCGGCGGTGGTGCGGTAGCGGGCGGACTCGGTCAGCGAGCGCGTGCGGCCGAAGTCGAAGAGGTTCTGGTTGATGTTGATGCCGCCGGCGCTGCGGGAGAAGAGGCTGCCGGGGTTGACGATGTTGAGCGGGCCGGTGCCGAGGCGGCTGCCATGGTCCGCGAGCGAGCCGGTGACGTCGAAGGAGACGATGGGGGAGGTGTTGGCTTTCACCTGCGTGATCGACTCCTGGGCGGCGTCAGCCCGAAGCTTGGCGGCCATCACGCGGGGATGATTGCGAACGGCCAGGGCTTCGGCTTCGGCCAAGGTGAGAGGGCGCGGCGATTGCGCCGCCAGGGTGGTGGCCAGTAAGGCGAGTAAGTACTTCATTTACTGAGCCGCCTTTCCGCGGTAAGCGACTAAGTAAGCGGCGGGGACGATGAACAGAGTCAGGATGAGCGAGACGGTCATGCCGCCGATGATGGCGCGGGCGAGCGGGGCGTAGGCTTCGGAGCCCGTGCCCAAGGCCATGGCCATGGGGGTGAGGCCGATGATGGTGGCGAGCGACGTCATCAGGATGGGGCGGAGGCGGACTCGGCCGGCCATCGGTACGGCGTCTTCAATCGGGACGCCTTCCTCGCGGAGGCGGCGCATGAACTCCACGAGCAGGATGCTGTTCGAAACAACGATGCCGACCATCATGATGACGCCCATCAGCGATTGGACGTTGATGGTGGTGTGGGTGACGTAGAGCAGCAGGAGCGTGCCGGTGAGGCCCATGGGCACGGCGAGCAGGATGATGAGCGGATCGAGGAACGAGCGGAACTGAGCGACCAGGACGAGATAGAGGAGGACCACCGCGAGGACGAGTCCGATGGCGAAGCTCTTGAAGGAAGAGCGCATGCCTTCGAGCGAACCGCGTAAGTCGATGCGAACGCCTTTGGGCAGTTCGACGGTCTTGAGTAAGTTCTCGATGTTGGTGCCGGCGCGGCCGAGGTCGTCGCTCTCGAGATTGACGTAGAGGTCGACGACTTTGCGCAGACCGTAGTGCGCAACTTCAGTGGGAGCTTGGACGCGAGTGATCTTGGCGACCGCATCCATGCTGGTGATCTCGCGATCGTGGCCGCGGAGGGGAATGTCGGAGAGGTCGCGGACGTTGCGGACGGAGCGCTCGGGATACTGCACGGTGAGGAAATAGTCGTTGCCGCTCTTGGGGTCCGTCCAGAAGGTGGGCGCGATCATGGCGTTCGAGGCGACCGAGGTAATCAGGTTACCGACGATCTCGCGTTGCGAGAGGCCGAGAAGGCCGGCGCGCTGGCGGTCAATGTCGACGCGAAGGGCGGGCAGGTCCATGTCCTGCGGGATGTAAATGTCGCTGACGCCGGGGAGGGCTTTGATTTTGGGGGCGAGGCCCGTAGCGACTTTGAAGATCTGGTTGAGGTCAGCACCGCTGACCTGGACGTCGATGGGCGCGGGCATGCCGAAGTTGAGGACGGCGTCGACGAAGCCGCCGGACTGGAAGTAGACGGTGAGTTCGGGCATCTCATCGCGCAGGACTTTGCGCATGCGGGCCATGTACTCGTAGCTGCCGATCTTATGGTCTTCTTTGAGGCTGACCTGGACGAAGCCGTTGTGGGGGCCGGAGTTCGAGGTGTAGATGGCGGAGAAGTCGGGGACGACGCCGATGTTCGAGACGGTCATGTCGTAGTCTTCGGGCGTGACGACACGGCGGACAATCTGTTCGACGCGGGCGATCTTCTGCTCGGTGATTTCGAGGTTGGTGCCGAGAGGCGCCTTGATGTTCATGACGAACTGAGCGGGGTCCGTACGGGGGAAGAACGACATGCCTAGTTGCGGATAAAGCAGCAGGCTGACGGCAAACATGATCATCAGGACCAAGACCACGGTGGCGGGGGCCTTGAGGGCAGCCTTCAGGAGGATGTCGTAAAGCGTCATCACCTTGATGAAGGACTGGTTGAAGATGAAGAACCATTTGGGGACATTCTCCGCGGGGTGCACGTGGGCGTCGCCGGGGTGGCCTTTGATGAAGCGCGAACAGAAGAGCGGGACGATCGTCATGGCGACGAAGTAGGAACCGGCGAGGGCGAGGACGACGGTAAGAGCGAGCGCGGAGAAGAGGTCCTTGCTGACGCCGAAGAGGAAGACCACGGGGAAGAAGACGATGGCGGTGGTGACGGTGGAGGCGAGCACGGGGAGCGCGACCTCGTTGGCGCCATCGTGGGAGGCTTCCTCCGGAGTCTTGCCCATGTCGAGGTGGCGGAAGATGTTTTCGAGCACGACGACCGAATCGTCGATGAGGCGGGAAAAGGCGAGGGCCAGGCCACCGAGCGTCATCGAGTTGATGGAGCCGCCGCTGATGTAGAGGCAGATCATGGCGACCAGGGCGGAGAGCGGGATCGAGAAGAAGACGGCGAGGGTGGCGCGCAAACTGCCGAGGAACAGCAGCACCATCATCGAGGTGAGGACGATGCCGATGGAGCCTTCGTCGACGAGCGTGTGGATGGCGTTCTTGATGAACTTCGACTGGTCAAAGACGACGCGCGCTTCGAGGTTGCTGGGGACGTCGAGTAAGTTCTCCGCTTCATGCTTGACGGCGTTGACAACGGCGATGGTGTTGGCGTCGCCGCCTTGGCGAAGGACGGGCTGATAGACCGAGGGCTGGCCATCGACGCGGACGATGTTGTATTGGATCTGCGCGGCGTCGCGCACGGTGGCGACGTCGCCGACGGTGACCTGGGCGGTGCCGCGAGTCTTGAGGGGAAGAGACGTGATGCCCTCAAGGTCAGTGAACTGGGAGTTGGTGAAGATGGGGTAATCGACCGGGCCGACGCGGATGTTGCCGGAGGGGAGGATGACGTTCGAGTCGTTGACGGCGCGCACGACGTCCATCGACGAAAGCTGGTGGGCTTCGAGCTTCTGGGGATCGACGTAGACCATGATCTGACGGTAGCGGCCGCCGAAGGGCGGGGGCACCGCGGCGCCGGAGATCTTGGCGACCTGGGTGCGGACGCGGTAATGGCCGACGTCGCGGAGGGCGGCTTCGGTGAGTCCTTCACCGCGCAGGGCGATCAGGCAGACGGGGATGCTGGAGGCATCGAAGCGCAACACGTAGGGCGGCAAAGTGCCGGGGGGCATGCGGCGCATTTCGGCGAGGGCAAGGTTGGCCACGGTGGAGACGGCGGAATCGGGGTTGGCGCCGGGCTGGAAGAAGAGCTTGATGATGCCGGCACCGGTCATGGAGCGGGACTCGATGTGCTCGATGCCGGGGGCGAGGGTGAAGAAGCGCTCCTGACGCTCGGTGATGTTCTTCTCGACTTGCTCGGGCGGCATGCCGGGATAGAGCGTGGCGGTGACGACGGCGGTGAGGTCGAGACGCGGGAACATGTCGACTGGCATGCGCAGCAGGACGGTGATCCCGACGATGCAAACAATCAGGGAGCAGACGACGATGAAGTAGGGGTTGCGGATCGAAAAGGCCGGCATTAACGGTCCCCCGCCAGCTTGGCTTCCACGGCTTGGCCGGGGCGGAGTAAGGATCGGTTGCCGATGACGACGCGATCGTCGGCGGTGAGACCGGCGATGACTTCGATGCTGGCCGGCGATTCGATGCCGGTCTTAATGGCGCGTTCTTCCACTTCACCCGCTTGGTTGACGAGGTAGACGGAGCGGTTGCCGCCGCCGTTGATGATGGCGGTGACCGGCACGGTGAGGCCTTCCTGGCGTCGCTCCAGATTCATGACGACTTCGGCGTACATGCCGGGCGTGAGCGTGTTGCCCGGATTCGGAACGTCGACTTCGACTTCCATGGTGCGGCTGTCGGCGAGGACGTCGCGCGAAAGGCGGGCAACCGTGCCGCGGAAGGTCTGATTGAGCGACGAGACATAGATGTCGACGGGCTGGCCTTGGCGAATCATCGGCACCAGGGATTCAGGCGCGGTGACGGCCAGACGGAGGCGGCTGAGGTCGGCGAGCCGAACGACGGGCTGGGAACTGGCGCCGACTTGGACCATGGCGCCGGGGTCCGCCAGACGCTTGGTGATGACACCGGCGAAGGGGGCGGTGATGACTTTGTAGGCTGCCATCGTTTTGGTGCGCTGTTCGGCGGCCTTGGCGGTGAGGATGCGCTGCTGGTCCACTTGGAGGCCGGCGCGGATCGATGTGAGCTGCGCTTGGGCGGCTTGCTGGCGAGCGAGAGCCTCGTCGATTTCCTGCTGCGCGACGATGCCGGGTTCAGCCTTCGCGGCGGCGACCAAGCGATTGTGCGCGACGGTCGCCAGGCGGAGGTTGGCTTCGGCGCGGGCGATCTCGGCCTGGGTGCGCGGGAGTTCGGCCTCGGTGCGCAAGCGCTCCGAGGCCGACTGGGCCAGTTCGGCCTCCATCTCGGGGATTTCCAGCGTGGCGATGGTCTGGCCGGCTTTGACGTAGGAGCCGACGTCGACGGTGATGTCCTTGAGGAAGCCGGAAACTTTGGTGTGCAGGTCCACCGCCTGGTAGGGACGGAACTCACCGGACAGGGTGACCTTACGCTCGAGGGTTTCGAGCTTGGGGTGGGCGACGGCCACGGCGGGCTTTTCGGCTGAAGGCTTGGCGGGGGTGGCGGCCTGGGGAGGCGAACCGCAGCCGGTGAGCCAAACCGCCGCTATCAGCAAGAAAACAGGGGTGGTTGTACACTTCATTACAATTTGGTTTCAATTGTATTACTTTTCCATTGCGTTTGCCTCCTCTCTCGAAATTTTGCGTTAAGCTCTTTTGGCGTCAAGCGGTTGGGCGATTCCGGAGAGGCGGAAGCCGGTGATGCGGCCTTCAGCTTTTTGAAACGTGAGACGGGCGAAGGGGGCTCCGGAAGGGTAGAAGACGAGGTTGCCGGCATGGAAGAGAAAACGGCGAGCGGGGGCGCCGGGTCGGTTGATGCCGAGCTGGTTGCGCTGGTCGTCGATGATGTAGTGATCTTCAGCGTTGGGGCCGTAGACGTAGCGGCCGAGGATAGCGGCGCGGTCTTCGGCGGAGAGCGGTTCGACGGGTTGGCGGGTGTCGGCGTCGCCGAGTTCGTGGAGGTAGGAGACGACGGAGGCGGCGCGGGGTCCGCCGGCGCGGGCGTGAGACATGAGGGTGAGGCCGTGGGGTCCGGGGGAGCGCTGGAGCCCAGGAGAGGCGGCGAGGAAGGCTTTGACGAGGTCGCGTTGGCCCAGCATGGCGGCGGAGAAGATGGTGGGGGTGGCGCCGCGGGCGAGGAGGAATTCGGCGATCTCGCGCTGGCCGACGTGGGAGGCGGCACCGAGGGCGGTTTCCCAGTCGCCGAAGCCCCAGTCGAGGGAGGCGTTAATCAGACCGGGGTGACGCTCGGCGAGGGCGCGGACGCGTTGGGGATCGCGATGGGCGGCGGTGACCATTTCGAGCGTGCCGGGGGCGTCGGTGAGGGAGAAAGCGGGAACGGCCAGGAGGCCAAAGAAGTGACGACGATGCATGGGACGGTTGTCGCCGTCCGAGGAGGGCGACAGCAAGCCAGGATCGCTTTAGGACTGAAGTGGTTGATTCGCGGAGGGTTGAGGGGGTTCCTGCAGGACGTGTTGGCGCACGGCACGGACGAACTCGGTGACGACGGCGGACTCGAGGGCGGGTAGGTGTTGGAGATCGCCGCGGAGGCGGTTGGCCTTGAGGTGGGTTTCGCCGGGCAGGCGGATGAGGTGGGTGATGAAGCGGACGCCGACGGCGTCGTTCTGAAGCTGGCCGAGGAGAATGTAGTCGGCGTCGAGTTCGGTGGCGAGAGTTTTGAGGCGGCGGATGTTGCGGGGCTGGCGGAGAGGGGCGGCGTTGCCGATGATCGCGAGCTTGGACGGGTGGAGGGGCGTAAGCGCGGCGACGACGAGGTCGGGGAGGGCGTGGACCCAGCGGTCGAGGTCGGGGTGGCCGGTTTCGTTGTCGAAGAGGGAGACGGCGAGACGGAGGGGGCGGGTCCGCCAGAGGGCGTAGGCACCGGCGACGGCGATGGGAATCGCGGCGAGGGCCCAGAGGCGCCGGCTGGCTGGCGGCGGCGGAGGGAGGGGCCGATCGACGGGGGCGATGAATTTGTAGCCTTGGCGGGGGAGGGTCTGGAGGAAGCGAGGGTTGGAGCCGGAGTCCTGGAGGGCGGTGCGGATCTGGGAGAGGACGTAGGCGAGGCCTCGGTCGAAGTCGACGTGGGTGTCGGCGCCCCAGATGACGGCGCGGAGTTCGTCGCGGCTGATGAGTTCGCCGGGACGGGAGAGGAAGAGCTCAAGAGCTTTGGTGGGCTGAGGCTCGAGCGGAACGGGGCGGCCGTCGCGCGTCAGTTGACGAGCTTGGGGATCGAAGGCGAAAAGTCCGAAGCGCCACATGAGCTAGTGGACGCGCTGGAAGGTGATTCGCTGCAGGCCCATGGTCTCAAGGCTTTGGGGACCGGCCTCAGCTTCCGGGCGGTCGGCAGCGGTGAGAATCTCCTGCTCGAGCGTGTCACCGCGAAGGCGGATCATCTGGATGAGGACAACGCTTCGATATTTGTGAGGGACGGAGAGCACGCCACCCACGAAGCGAGCCTTGAGCTTGTAGCCATCGTCAAGTTCGAAGCGGTAATGCTCGTAGCCTTCTTCGCGGCAGAGCTTAAAGGCTTTGACGACGGGGTCCCTGCCGGGGGTGGTGAAGGTGCTGCGCCAGGTGGTGCATTCGCCTTCTTTGGGCATCGGGCCGATCTCGAGCGTGGTTTCGACGGCGCGCGACTTGGCATTGAGCGGGAGGTTGGCGAGCGGGCCGCGCCAGGTGCCGGACCAGGAAGACGGAATCTGAGCGCAGACCGTGGTGGCAACGAAGAAGAAAGCAAGCCGAAGCATGGCAGATTCGAGGGTACATCGTTTCACCGGGCGCTGGGGACGTGATATGTTGTCGACCGAAAGTTATGAAACTAATTTCGTTGTTCGCGCTCATCGGATTGGCCTTGGCACAGTCGCCCCAAAGCCAAGCGCCCCAAGGCCAAGCTCCGCAGAATCGTCCGCCGCGTTCGCCTCAGGCGCCGACGCCGAATACGGATCTTCACTACAAGGTTGCGGTGGATGCGGTGCCGCAGGACGGTGTGCCAGTGGGCGAGATCAAAGGTCCGTTCACGCTGCCGAGCGAGGCGTATCCGGGGACACAGCACACTTACTGGGTTTATGTGCCGGCGCAGTATGATCCGGCGGTGCCGGCGAGCCTGATGATCTATAACGACGGGCAGGCGTTTATGAACCCGACGGGCGATATCCGCGCGCAAGTGGTGATGGATAACCTGATCTACCGGCGCGAGATTCCGGTGATGATCGGCGTGTTCATCAACCCGGGGCGGCGGCCGGACCAGCCGGAGCCGACGCCGCAGAATTGGGGCGATCGCGACACGAACCGGCCCACAGAGTACAACACATTGAACGATAAGTATGCGCGCGTGATTGTCGATGAGTTATTGCCGGTGCTGTACAAGGAATACAACATCTCGAAGGATCCGGAGCATCATGGCATTGGCGGGTCGAGTTCGGGGGCGATTGCGGCGTTCACGGTGGCCTGGGAGCGCCCGAATCATTTCCGCAAGGTGCTGAGCAACGTGGGCAGCTTTACGAATCTGCGCGGCGGTCATGTGTATCCGGAGATCATTCGCAAGAGCGAGAAGAAGCCGATCCGCGTGTTTCTGGTGGATGGGCGGAATGACAATCGCGCGCTGCGGGCGGACGGGACTTACGATGAGACGCGGGACTGGTTCTATCAGAACGTTCGTTTGCAGAAAGCGCTGCAGGAGAAGGGTTACGACCTGAATTACTCGTGGGGCATTCAGCGGCATGGTCAGAAGATGCTGGCGACGGTGTTTCCAGAGATGAAGCGCTGGCTGTGGCGCGACCACGCCGTGTCGACGGATGTGCGGGATATGGTGGAACGGTCGTTCAACGGGGCGAAGAAAAAAGAGTAAGTCGGCGCCGGCGGGTCCGGCGGGGTATGATAGCGGGTAAGCTCGGAGGTTCGTGAGTTGTCTCGCTGTTTTTTCTTACTGGCTTTTGCCTTACCGGTACTTTGGTCCCAGCAACCGACGTTTACGGCGTCAACCAGTTCTCTTTCTTTTAGTTATACAGGGAATGGCACTCCGCCACCGGATCAGTTCGTGGATGTATCGTTGCAGCCGGTGGGAGGTGTCCGCGATCTTTTCGTAGCGCCGCGGCCCGAGACCTTCGACTGGTTGCGCGTGCAGGCGACCACGACGGACTCGCGGCCCGGCTCGATCCGCAGCACCGCGCAACTGCGAGTCATGGTGTTGCCGACGGGTTTGCCGAACGGCACCTATCGCGGCACGATCACGGCATATTCCGGGCGGGAAGGCGCGCCGACCGTCTCGGTCGTGATCGCGGTGACTTTTACGGTGAGCGGCGGGTCCGCGCCCTCCGCGAATCCCACCATTTTGATTTCGCCAACGGAGCTCTCCTTCGCCACCGACCCTCGCGGGGGTTCCGCCGGCTAAGTCGCTTAATATCACGTCGAGCATCCATAGCGCGATCCCCGTCAATCTGACGACGAACGTTCCGTGGCTTTCGGTGTCGCCCAATAGCGCGTCGACGCCCGCGTATGTGAATGTGGGGATCAATACGAACGGTCTGGGTGTGGGGACGCATTCGGGTCAGGTGACGGTACGCACCATGGGAACAGCCAATCCGGTCGTAGCAATTCCCGTGTTAGTCACGATTGCGGCACCCACGCCCTCGACGCCGACCGTGTTTCCGAATCAGTTAACGTTTCGGACGGGAGAAGCAGGAGTGAGTCCGCCATCGCAGACCATTCAAGTGAATAACGATATGGCGGTGAACTTCGAGGCGTCGGCGTCGGAGGCGTGGCTGAAGCTGAGCAAAAGCAGCGGCACGACGCCGAGCACGGTGGTGGTGGACGTGGTGGATACCGGCTTACCGACTGGCACTTATACCGGAACGATTCGCATTGGGTTCTCCTCGAGCGCGGTGCTGATTCCGGTGAGTTGGACGATTGTGCGCAGTTCGCTGAAGTGGTCGGTGAGCGATAGCAATCTGACCATACATTGGCAGCGAGGATCACCCTTACCGGCGACGATGAACGTCGCGGTGAGCACCGGGGCGAGCGAACGGCCGAGGCTTGCAAGAAACAGCGCAGGCTGGCTTCTCGCTTACGAGATCCCCGAGTCAGGTCTTACGGTGCTGACGTTACGGCCGCTGGCGGCGGCGCTCACGACCCTGGGGCCGGGTACCTATTCGGGAGTCATCGAGATGCAGGCAACGGGCATCGTGCCGCCCACGTTGTTGATCCCGACCCAGATCAAGGTGAGCAATGAGCCGTTCCCCAACGTGTCCAGCAAACCATTTGTTTTCAGTTATGCGCCAGGAGGTGAACTGCCGCCCAATCAGTCGCGCCCGGTAACGCCGGCGGCCGCGGGCTTGGATCTGGCGGTTAGCGTCACGGGAGGGGGAAGTTGGTTGGAGGTGTCGCTGGACCGGTCCGCGTCGCCCGCCAAGCTCTTGGTGCGAACGCAGCCGGCGCAGTTGGGAACCGGCGACTATGCGGCGACGATCAACGTGCGTTCCGGGAGTAATACTGTCGAAATTCCGGTGGCCCTCCGAGTGACCACGCAGCCAAGGATCCGGGTTGCCCCGCAAATCGTAGAGCTCTCCGCGCGCCTCGGGACGGTGCAACAGATGGTGCAGGTGACCAGTACCCAGGCCCCGGTGCAGTATGCCCTGACGCCGACGGTGTTCCCTGAAGGCTCCCGGTATGGAATCGTCGCCGGCACGGCGGAGCGCTCCACGCCAGGCCAGGTAATGGTCAGAGGCAATCCGGAGGGCCAGCCACCGGGCACTTATACGAGTTCGGTGTTTATCTTGGCTCCCAAGGCAGATAACCCACTGGTGGAGGTTCCGGTGGAGTTCACGGTGCAACCCGCGACGGTGATCGAGGCGCAACCGATCCAGTTCACCTTCCCGATTACGGCCGGCGAGGTGAGCACGGCGCGAAACAAGATGCGCCTAAACACCGCGACGTCCGTTCCTTACAAGATCGAGTTGTTGACCGGCGGGAGAGATTGGCTGAGCGTGACTCCCATGGAAGGGATGACCAATTCTGACATCGAACTTTCCTTGACTCCCTTAGCCGCGACGTTGAGGCCCGGAGGTTATGGCGCCACGATCCACTTTCTGAGCGGGGGAGTGAGCGCCGGAGCCGGATACGCGTTGCTGACTGTGGGGGAGGCGAGGCCGACACCGCTGGTGAGCAGCGTGGTGAATGCGGCGACGTACCAAGGCGGCGCGGTGGCGCCGGGGATGCTGGTGACGCTGGCCGGGACGAACTTTGGTCCGACGGACGGAGTTTTCGGGCAGGTGGTGGGTCCCCGGTTTGCCACTACGGCCGGAGGATGTTCAACGACGTTCAGCGGGCTCGCCGCACCGATGCTGTACGCGAATGCCACGCAAATCAATGCCGTGGTGCCGTATGGTGTCTCGGGGAGAACGACCTCGGAAGTGATCGTCCAATGCGGGGCGATGCGTTCCCAGCCGTTCAGTGTGGGAGTGGAGGCGAGTGTGCCGGGGATCTTTACGGTGGATGGGGCGCAGGCGGCGGCGTTCAATGAGGATGGGTTGTATAACAGTCCGTCGCAGCCGGCGCGGGCTGGGAGCATCATGACGGTGTTTGCGACCGGGGAGGGCGTGGTGACGCCGGGGGCGCAGGATGGCGAGGTGATCAGCGCGACGGCGTTGCGCCGGCCGGTGGCGCCGGTGCTAGTGCGGGTGAATGGCGTGGAACTGCCGGCGGGCGATGTGCTGTACGCGGGGTCGGCGCCGGGGTTGGTGTCGGGCCTGATGCAGGTGAATTTCCGACTGCCGGCCAGCGTGACCAATCAGGCGCAGGCGCCTTTGGAGCTGTGGGTGGGCAGCCGGCGAAGCGTCTCCGGAGTGACGATCGCAATCCGTTAGCTAGAGGGCCGGATCGTAGTTCAGATTCGGTCCGAGCCAACGTTCCACTTCGCCCTGACTCATGCCTTTGCGCTGATGATAGTCGGCGATTTGGTCGCGGTCGAGCTTGCCGACGGTGAAGTATTGCGATTGCGGGTGAGCGAAGTAAAGTCCGCTGACGCTCGAGCCGGGCCACATGGCAAAGGACTCGGTAAGTTTCATCCCGGTATTGGCTTCGACATTGAGCAAGCGCCAGAGCGGCCCTTTCTCGGTGTGATCGGGGCAAGCGGGATAGCCAGCGGCGGGGCGGATGCCGCGATACTTTTCGTCGATGAGGTCTTGCTTGCGGAGGCCTTCGGTGCGGCCGTAGCCCCACTCGTGGCGGACGCGCTCGTGGAGGTACTCAGCGAAGGCTTCGGCGAGACGGTCCGCGATGGCTTCGGCCATGATGGCGCTGTAGTCGTCGTGATCGGCGCGGAAGCGATCGCAGAGCTCTTTGAGGCCGAGGCCGCTGGTGACGGCGAAGGCGCCGAGATGGTCCGGGAGGCCGGTTTCCTTGGGCGCGATGAAGTCGGCCAGCGAACGGCAGGGCTTGCTGTCGTCGCGGACTTGCTGGCGCAGGAAGTGGAAGTGTTCGAGGACGCCGGTGCGCGATTCGTCGGTATAGAGCTCGACGTCGTCGCCGACGGCGTTAGCGGGGAAAAGTCCGTAAACGCCGCGCGCGGTGAGGAGGTCTTCGGCGATGATGCGGTCGAGGAGGGCGTTGCCCTCGGCGAAGATCTGCCGGGCTTGGGCGCCGTGGTTCTCGTGGTCAAGGATGCGCGGGTACAGCCCCTTCAGGCCCCAGGTGTGGAAGAAAGGCGACCAATCGATGTAGTCGCGCAGGGTGGCGAGGGGGAAGCGATCCAGGACGCGAACGCCCGTAAACTCAGGCGTGGGAAGGTCTTCGGCGCGCCACTCAATGGGCGTGCGGCGCTCCCGGGCGGTGGTAAGCGGAACAGCCTTCTGCGCAGGAGCGGCGTGGGCCTTGCGAACGGCTTCATATTCGGCGCGATGCTGTTCGACGAAGGCGGTCTTGCCGTCCTCGCTCAAGAGGCTGGTGGTGACGGGAACGGCGCGGCTGGCATCGAGCACATGGACGACGGGCTGGCTATAGTGCGGAGCGATCTTGATAGCCGTGTGAGCGCGGCTCGTGGTGGCGCCGCCGATCAGCAACGGAAGCTTGAAGCCTTGGCGCTCCATCTCGCGCGCGACGTGAACCATCTCATCGAGGGATGGCGTGATGAGGCCGCTGAGGCCGATGATGTCGGCGTTTTCAGCCTTGGCGCGTTCGAGGATCTTTTCGCAGGGCACCATGACGCCCATGTCGATGACTTCGTAGTTATTGCAGGCGAGAACCACGCCGACGATGTTCTTACCGATATCGTGGACGTCGCCTTTGACGGTGGCGAGGACGATCTTGCCCTGGGTGCGGACCACTTGTCCTGAGGCCGCCAGGGCCGCCTTCTCGGCTTCCATGAAGGGCGTGAGATAGGCAACGGCCTTCTTCATCACGCGCGCGGACTTGACGACCTGGGGCAGGAACATCTTGCCGGCGCCGAAGAGATCGCCGACGATGCCCATGCCATCCATGAGCGGGCCTTCGATAACCAGCAACGGGCGGCCGAGCTTGGCGCGCGCCTCTTCGGTATCGACGTCGATGTAGGTATCGATGCCTTTTACCAGGGCGTGCGAGAGTCGCTCCTCGACGGTGCCGAGCCGCCATTCTTCGGTCTTCTTCTCGGCGGCGGCGGTGTTCGCGCCCGCGGCTTTCAGGAGTTCGCCATGTTCGACGAGACGCTCGGTGGCATCCGGACGACGGTTGAGGAGGACGTCCTCGACGAGTTCTTTGAGTTCGGGCTCAATCTCTTCGTAGACTTCGAGCATGCCGGCGTTGACGATGCCCATGTCCATGCCGGCGGCGATGGCGTGGAAGAGGAACGCCGAGTGCATCGCTTCGCGGACTTTGTTGTTGCCGCGGAAGCTGAAGGAGATGTTCGACACGCCGCCGCTGACTTTGGCATGCGGAAGGTTTTGCTTGATCCAGCGCGTGGCGTTGATGAAGTCGAGCGCGTAGTTGTTGTGCTCCTCCATGCCGGTGGCGACGGTGAGGATGTTGGGGTCGAAGATGATGTCTTCGGGGGGGAAGCCGACGTCGACGAGAATGCGATAGGCGCGTTCGCAGATGCGAATGCGGTCCTCGAAGGTAGCGGCCTGGCCCTCTTCGTCGAAGGCCATCACAACGACGGCGGCGCCGTACTTGAGCACGGTGGCGGCGTTCTGGCGGAACTTCTCCTCGCCTTCCTTGAGGGAAATGGAGTTGACGATGCCTTTGCCTTGCAGGCACTTGAGGCCGGCTTCGATGACTTCCCACTTGGAGGAGTCCACCATGAAGGGGACTTTGGCGACTTCGGGTTCGCTAGCCAGTAAGTGCAGGAAACGAGTCATGGCGGCGACGCCATCGATCATGCCTTCGTCCATGCAGATGTCGATGACGTTGGCTCCGTTCTCCACCTGCTGCCGCGCGATGGCGACTGCCTCTTCGTACTTTCCCTCCTTGATGAGCTTGGCGAACTTGGGAGAGCCGGCGACGTTGGTGCGTTCGCCGATCATCAGGTAGACGCCTTGCTGTTGCGTGAAGGGTTGAGAGCCGGAGAGGCGCAGAGGGCGGAAGTCGCTGAGGTGGTCGGGGACGGTGACGGAAACGCCGTGGCGCTCGCCGAGTTCGCGCGGGTGGCGGCCGGCAAGCGCCTGGGCGATGGCGGCGATGTGCTCCGGCGTGTTGCCGCAGCAGCCGCCGGCAATGTTGATTAGGCCGCCCTGAGCGAACTCGCCAAGATAACGGGCCATGTCGGCGGGTTCGAGGTCGAAGCCGGTGGGCGAGAGCGGATTGGGTAGGCCGGCGTTCGGATAGCAGGAAACGGCAGCGGAGGACTTGGCCGAGAGTTCCTCCAGGAACGGATACATCAGGTCCGGACCGAGCGAGCAGTTGAGCCCCACGGAGATCGGGTTGACGTGCTTGACGGCGTTCCAGAAGGCTTCAACCGTTTGAGCCGAGATCATCGTCTCGCCGCCGCGGCCGACGGCGGCCGAAATCATGACGGGCAGTTCGATCTGGTCCGCGTCGAAGACTTCGCGGAGCGCGACGAGGGCGGCTTTGGCGTTGAGCGAATCGAAGATGGTTTCGACGAGGAGAAGGTCCGAGCCGCCGGCGATCAGCGCGCGGATCTGCTCGATGTAGGCGTGTTTGACCTGGTCAAAGTGGATGACGCGGAAGCCGGGGTCGTCGGCGTCGGGAGAATTCGAGAGAGAGACGGTGAGAGGGCCAATCGCTCCGGCGACGAAACGCTGGCGGCCAGTGTCGTTCGCCACGCGGTCGGCCCATTCGCGGCATTGCCGGGCGGATTGCTCGTTGATGTCCCAGGCGAGGGTGCGCAGGGAGGGATCTTCGATGATTTTCTGATAGAAGGCAGGATCCTTGCGGCCGCCATGCTCACGTGGATCGTCGACGAAGAATTCGCTCTGCGTGATGGTGGTGGCGCCGAAGGTATTGGTTTCGATGATGTCAGCGCCGGCTTCGAGGAAGCGGCGATGGATGTCGCCCATCATGGCGGGTTGAGTGAGCGAGAAGAGGTCGCCGTTGTTGAGGAGGTCTTTGGCGGAGTGCCGGAACCGGTCGCCACGAATGTCGGCTTCGGTCATACCGTAGGTGCGGACGGTGGTGCCGGTAGCGCCGTCGATGATGGCGATGCGCTGTTCGAGAATTTTCTGAAGCGGATGTCGTGGGGCGGTTTTCATGTTGTGTTCGCGTCGCTCGCTGTCGCGTAAGTAGCTGCGAGTTCAGCGCGATGGGTGCGCACTGACGCACCCGCCGATCTTTTTATGATATCGGGTGAAGCCGCCCTTCCGGTAGTGCCGAGGAGAACTACATGACCGGGCCGATGCGCCACGGCACGAACTCGCGATGGCCGTTGCGCTCGGCGGCGGTACGCTCGCCGGAGGCGACGCAGAGCAACAGGTCAAAGATCTCCTGACCGACTTCGGCGACGGTGGCATCGCCATCGGCAATGCGGCCGGCGTTGATGTCCATGTTGTCGCGCATGCGCTTGAACATGGCGGTGTTGGTGGCGATCTTCACGACGGGAACGGTGGGGAAACCAATGGCGGAGCCGCGGCCGGTGGTGAAGCAGATGAGATTGGCGCCGCCGGCGGCGAGACCGGTGAGCGAAACCGGGTCATAGCCGGGGGTGTTCATGAAGTTGAAGCCGGGGGTCTTGATGCGCTCGGCATAGTCGATGGCGTCGGTCATGGGCGTGGCACCGGCCTTGGCCGCGGCGCCCAGGCTCTTCTCCAGAATGGTGGTGAGGCCACCTTCTTTGTTGCCCGGCGAGGGATTGTCGTTGAAGCTGCCGCCGAACATGCGGAGGTAATTCTTGTAGCCTTCGATGAAGCTGAGGAAGCGTTCGCCGACCTGACGGTTGCGGGCGTGCGAGACGAGCAGGTGCTCGGCGCCGAAGCATTCGGTGGTTTCGGCGAGAACGGTGCTGGCGTGGATTTCGGCGAGACGGTCCGAGCACCACCCGAGGGCGGGGTTGGCGGTGATGCCGGAGAACGAGTCCGAGCCGCCGCAGTTGAGGCCGAGCACGATCTTGGTGGCGGGGACAGAGACGCGCTTTTCGGCGGAGGCGCGGTCGAACATTTGACGGATGGCGAGGCGAGTAGCTTCGACGGTGGCTTTGGTGCCGCCGGTGTTCTGCAGGGTCATGCCGACAATGCGGTCGCTCTTACGCGGGGCGGAGCCGCCGACGTAATGGTCGATCTGATTGACTTCGCAGCCTAAGCCCAGCACCACGGCACCGGAGACGTTCGGATGATCGAGCACGCCCCAGAGCGTGCGCTTGAGCTGTTCGGTGTCAGGCCCCATGGAGTGCCCGCAGCCTTCGCCGTGAGGAAAGGCGACGACGCCATCGACGTTGGGAGGCAGCGTTTCGTTCTCGAAGGCTTCGGCGACGAGTTCGGCGGTGTGAGCGGCGCAGTTCGACGCGGCGACCACGGCAATATAGTTGCGCGTGCCGACGCGGCCATCCTCCCGCTGATAGCCGAGGAAAGTGGGAACGTTTTTGGGCAACGCGGGGAAGGCGATTTCGCTTTCCGGGAATTGATAGTCGCGCGAGCCATCCTCATAGACGAGGTTGTGCGTGTGGATATGGCGGCCCTTCTGAATGAGCTCTTTGGCGAGGCCGATCACCTGACCGTAGCGGCGAACGGGGGTGCCGCCCAGGATGTCGCGCAACGCTACCTTGTGTCCGGCCGGGATGGGATCGATCACGGCGACTTCTGTGCCGGCGATGCGTACAGTTTGGCCGGGGGAAAGCGGCACGCGCGCGACGGCAACGTTGTCGGTGTCATGAAGCAGGATGGCGGAGTTTTCCGGGGTGGGTAGCTTGGCGATGTCGACGAGGCTCACGCTACTGTTGTATCGCAACGCATGGCAAAGTGGCGAAATCGGGGTGGGGCGAAACGGCGGTCACAAGCAATTGAATTTCGCTTACCGGCTTGTTTTCAGCGGCTTGACCATCGGCAAGCGAGGGGAAATTCGGCAGGCCTCGGTAATCTGAGCTTGGGTCAACTTCTGCTTCGACAGACGATCCGGAAAGGACCGAGCCCGGTTTATGCCCTCCCCGTCGGAACCGCCCGTCTTCCTTTAAGGCGACGGGAAATTCGGGGGCATTCAAAGATACCAATGGGAATTTTTAGCCCGTTGAATTGAGGCGCGGCTTGCCCGCCGTGTGATTCGATTTCATCCACCGAACGGTGGATTCGGAGGCCCTACAGGGCTTCAGCTTGGACCGAGGGGAGCGTTTCTCCTGACAAATGGAAATAAATCCCCTCGGATTATCGAGAAAATTAATTGATTTCTTTAGGCTTATTTTTGTAAACTTCGACAAACGATTTCTACGCCGCTTGGATTCGTTGGGCAGGGCCGCAGGCCTACTCGGTCTTTGGAACCGACTATGCCGAAACTTGTTGTCTTGATCCTGCTCATGTCGTTCTTTTGTACGCGGCCAACTCGCACCGTCCAAGGCCCCCGCCCGGAGCTCAGCGCTCTGGCACGCCAGGGGAATACGATATTGCGAGCCGGTGACTTAACCGGCGCCGAACGGCTCTTTCAGGAGGGTCTGATCCGCGCGCAGGGGAAAGCCGACTGGGTTTATGTCTCCGGTTTTTTGACCAGCTTGGGCGCGGTGCGGGTGAAAGAAGCGCGCTACCGGCAAGCGCTCGACTATTTCCATCGCAGCCAGGACGCCGCGCGGCAAGCGGGTTCGGCTTTCGACGCGGGGTTTGCGACGTTCAACATCGGCGTGCTCTACACGCGCTTGGGGGACTGGCACCGCGGTCATGCCGCCATGCTGGAAGCGATGCGCGATATGGATCGCGTGGATCGGCGGCGGCTGCCGAGTACGCTCTACGTGAGTCTGGCGGATTGCGAATCGCATGACCGCCATTACGCCGAAGCGGACCGCTACTTTCAGCTCGCTATCGAGCATCTGGAACGCTACAAGATTGAGCCGCTGATCGCCTCGACGTGGGAACGTTGGGGCCTTTCGTATTTGGAGCGCGGCGATCTCGCAGCCGCGGAGCGGTGTCTGCTGGAGGCCTATCGCCAGCACAAGCTGGCGCGGCGCGCCGAAGCGGAGCAGGTGCACTACGGCCTGGCGCGGCTGGCCCTGGCGCAGGGCAACTTGCCGGAAGCACGACGCCGGGCAACGCAGTATCTGGCCGCGGCGAAGGCGCAGCCGCTCTTCTATCCGCTGTGGGAAGCGTACCGGGTGTCCGCGGAGATTGAAGAGAAGGACGGGCACTTGGCGCAGGCCTACGAG
>CBDDIZ010000031.1:0-180980 GCA_965229305.1 Bryobacteraceae bacterium
AAGTCGAACAGCCAGTCGCAGTTGTATGCCAAGGCCCTGGCGACGGCGGGCTACACGGTGTTTGCCGTGAATCATCGCGCGCTGCCGCGCTTCCGTTATCCCGGCCCCGTGGAAGACGTGCAACGCGCGGTCCGCTTCATTCGCCACCACGCCGCCCGTTACGGCATCGCGGCGGACCGGATCGGTGCCTCCGGCGGCTCCTCCGGCGGACACCTGGTCAGCATGCTGGGCACTCAGGACGGCCGCGGACGTCCGCAGGATCCCGATCCCGTGGAGCGCGAAAGCGCCAAAGTACAATGCGTCGTCGCCCGCGCGGCGCCGGTCGACTTTCTCACCGGCAACAACGGCATCTTCCTGCTCGGCATGGCCAAGCCGTTACCGGAAGCGAAAGGCTCAGCGGAGTATCGGCTGCACGAAGAAGCGTCGCCCGTCACTTACATCACTCCCGACGATCCGCCGTTTCTCCTGATGCACGGCGACCAGGATGAGCAGGTCGCCTACGCGCAGTCCGAAGAGATGGAAGCTCGCCTGAAGGCGGCCGGCGTCACGGTGAAGCTGCTGCGGATCGCCGGCGCTAAGCACGGCCCCACCTTCCCCGGCGCCGTCAATCCGCCGGACTATCTCGGCGAAATGGTGCGCTGGTTCAACGCGCACCTGAAGAAGTAGGGAGTGATGAAGATGAACTGGTCAAGACGCGCCTTGCTGGCCGCGCCCGCCCTGCTGCGGGCCGCCGCTTCCGTGCCCGTCCGGGCGATCACCAAAGGGCCCCGCTTCCATTGGTTCGGCTACTACGACAAGCAGCAACTCGACCCCACCTCGCGATATGCCTTGGGCTGCGAAGGCACCTTCGAGCATCGCCTGAACACTGAGCGCGACACCCTGCGCATCGGCATGGTCGACGCCGCCGACGGCGACCGTTGGACCGAACTGGGCGAAACGCGCGCCTGGAGCTGGCACCAGACCTGCATGCTCCAGTGGATCCCCGGCTCGCGGGAAGAGATCATCTGGAACGACCGTCAAGGCGACGACTTTGTCGCCCACATCCTCAACGTCAAAACCGGCCGGCGTCGCACCATCGGTTCCGCCGTCTACGCGCTCAGCCCGGATGGCACTTGGGCCGTCGTGGCGGACTTCCGCCGCACGCGCTACCTGCGTCCCGAAACCGGCTACGCTGGCCTCGAAGATCCGAACCGCCACATTCAGGCCCCCGAGAACTCCGGCATCTTCCGCATCGACCTCAAGACCGGCGCGCGCCGCCTGATTCTGCCCATCTCCGAAACGCTACGCGTGCCGCTCAAGCAAGGCAGTTGGGAGGGCGCCCACCACTACTTTGACCATCTGCTGATCTCGCCCGATGGCCGGCGCCTCGTCTTTCTGCAGCGCTGGTCCACCGTCGGCGTTAAGGGCTTCCAGACGCGGATGTTCACCGTCGACCCGGACGGGAAAGACCTCTACCTGCTCGACCCTTACGGACGCACCTCGCACTTCAACTGGCGCGACCCGTCCCACTTGATCGTCTGGACCTGGCAACCGGAGACCGGCGAGCACTTCTATCTCTTCCAGGACCGCACCTCCAACAAACAGGTGCTCGCGCCCGACGTCCTCCGCCGCAACGGCCATATTAGCTACCTGAAAGGCGGCCGCTTCCTCGCCACCGACACCGCCCCCGACGCTGACCGGAAGCAGCATCCTGCTCTCTACGACTTCGAGACCGGCCGCTTGCACGAACTCGGCGCGTTCTACGCCGCGCCCGAGTACACCGGCGTCTGGCGTTGCGACACTACGCCGCGCACCAGTCCCGATGGCCGCAAGATTGTCGTCGACTCGCCGCATGGCGGCAACGGCCGGCAGATGTACCTGTTCGACGTCAGCTCGATTACCGGCTAAACCGGCTTCGGATTCCGCTCTTCGAACTGGCGCTGATGCCAGTAGGGGTAAGCGAGCTTCACATTGCTCGCCGCATCCAGCCGCGCCACCTGCTCGGGCGTCAACGCCCAATCGGCGGCGCCGATGTTCTGCTTCAATTGCTCTTCGTTGCGCGCGCCGACAATCAGGCTCGAAACCGTGGGCCGGCGCAGCAGCCAGTTCAGCGCGACCTGCGGCACCGTTTTGCCCGTCTCCGCGGCCAGCGCATCCAGCACATCCACCACGTCATAAACGAGTTCGAGGTCCGGCTGCGGACCTTTGTCCGCGGTCTGATGCAGCCGGCTCTCTTGCGGCAACGCCTGACCGCGACGGATCTTGCCACCCAGGCGGCCCCAGCCTAGCGGGCTCCACACCAGCGCGCCGATCTTTTGGTCCAGCCCCAGGGGCATCAGCTCCCATTCGTAGTCGCGCCCGATCAGCGAATAGTAAACCTGATGCGCCGCATACTTCGCCCAGCCATAGCGCTCGGCAATCGAAAGCGACTTCATCAAATGCCACCCCGAAAAGTTGGAGCACGCGAGATAGCGCACCTTTCCGCTGCGCACCAACGTGTCGAGGGTAGAAAGCGTCTCCTCCAGCGGCGTCAGCGCGTCAAAGCCGTGCAGGTGATAGATGTCGATGTAGTCGGTGCCCAATCGTCGCAAGCTCGCTTCGCACGCCTGCATCAGATGATGGCGCGACGAGCCCACATCATTCGGACCCGTGCCCAGCCGAAAGGTCGCTTTCGTCGAGATCAGAACTTCGTGGCGACGGCCTTCGAGCGCCTTCCCCAGAATCTCCTCGGAGAGACCGTTCGAATAGATATCCGCCGTGTCGAACAGGTTGATGCCGGCGTCGGTGCAAACGTTGACCAGCCGCTTGGCTTCAGCGACGTCGGTGGCGCCCCAAGCCTTGAAGAACTCGGTGCCGCCGCCAAAGGTGGCCGCACCAAAACAAAGAGCCGATACTTTGAGGCCGGAGTTGCCGAGAAGTCTGTATTCCATTCCTTCGAGCATCGGCCGGAACGCCGCGCCCTGTCAACGGATGCGACACTGGAAGTTCCCCGCTTGTCGCCCTATCTCAAGGTTATCGGCGCATCGGTTATCTGGGCCGGGTCCTGGTTAGCCGGACGAATCGTCGCGCAACAAGCATTAGCTCCGCTTCACGCCGCGAGTTGGCGATTCTGCTTCGGTACTCTCGCGCTGATGTTACTCGTGTTGTATCGCCGCGAACCGGTGCCGCGTGGCAAAGTATGGGGGCCGCTCACGCTCATGGCGATCACAGGCATCGTCATCTATAACATCTGCTTCTTTTACGGCTTGCGCTACATCCCAGCCGGGCGCGCTTCCTTGATCGTCGCCACCAATCCGTCCATGCTCTTGTTGGCTGGCGCGTTCATGGGCGAACGGCTCACCACGCGACGATTGCTCGCCGTGGTTGTCGCCTTTACGGGCGCCTTGCTCGCTCTCACCCAAGGCGACTTCGCCGGCTTACTCTCCGGCGGCTTCGGACTCGGCGATGTCATGATCGTCGGCTGCGTCTTCGGCTGGAGCGTCTACACGCTAGCCGGGCGTCCCGCCATGAGGAACTGCACGCCTCTCGCAGCCACAGCCTATTCGACGCTCTTAGGAACAGTGATCGTGCTCGTCCTGCACGTTCTTTTCTCACCGCCCACCACCGCCACGCCTTGGCCGTTCAAAGTTTACGCCGCCCTCGGCTTCCTGGGTTTCCTCGGGACGGCGTTAGCCTTCCTCTGGTACCTCGACGCCGTCTACGCCTTGGGCGCCGCCCGCGCGGGAGCCTTCTTGAACATGGTCCCTGTCTTCGCGGTCGCTCTTTCGGCGATCTTCCAAGGCGAGCCCATCACCCCCTGGACACTGGCGGCGGCCGTATTGGTCCCCGCCGGCATCTGGCTGATGAACTCTTAGGGCTTGGTTTTGTCCTTCACCTTCTCGGCACCTTCTTTCACTTTGTCGGCGGCCTTATCGATCACCTTGTCGGCGGCGCGGCCCGTGGCCTTCGCGGCATCTTTCAAGTCATGACCGGCGTCCTGAATATCGTCCTTGGCTGAGCGTTCGCAGGAAGTGGCCAGCGCGAGGATGGTAGCGAAGGCGAGCATTTGAAATCGATTCTTCATGCCGTTCCGATATGCAGGCGATGGGCCAAACCGCTTTCGCAGGGGAAATAGGCGCTTTTGACGGCCTTATCCTGGCCGGCGGCGCAAGTTCTGCACTCGGCGAGTGGTTATCATGAAGGTCCGATGAAGCTATTTCTCACTCTGATTCTCGGGGCGGTGATGGCCGCGGCTCAGCCGGCGACCTTGTTCCTGGTTCGCCACGCGGAGCGCGCCGGCGGCATGGAGAAGGACGTGCCCATCAGCGCCGCCGGCGAGGAGCGGGCTCAAGCTCTGGCGCGGGTGCTTGGCGAAGCCGGCATCTCCACCGTCGTCGTCAGCGAGGCGAAACGCACCCAGCAGACCGCCGCGCCGCTCGCCGCCAAGCTCAAGCTGACGCCCGTTCAGTTCAAAGGCGCCGAGTTTGCCCAACTGCTCGCCGCCGCCCGCCAGCTTCCGCCGGGGGCGAAGGCTCTGTTCGTCCGTCACTCGAATGAATTGGGCCCGTTGGTGGAGTCGTTGGGCGGCGGCAAGATCGCCCCCGTGCCGGACACCGAATTCGACCGTCTGCTCGTGATCACGCTGCTCGACGGCAAAGCCGTCGCCGTCTCTACGCTGCGTTACGGGCGTTGACGCGCCGGCGGTGCGCCCACACCAAAGCGGAGAGCACCGCCAAACCCAGACCCCAAGTGCCCGGCTCCGGCACGCCCGAAGACACCGTTTCCATCATCAGAATGGTAGCCGTGCCCTGGATTTGCGTCGGGTTCCCGGCCAAGGTAATGTCGGACCACAGCAGCACGTTGATCGGATTGCTGCCACCCGGCTCATAAGCCGTCCCGCCCTGGTTCAGCACCAGATTCTCGAACAGATAGCCCAAGCCCAGGTTGGTAAGCCGCAGGATGCCGGTCGTTTGTCCGGGCGGGCAGCAGTAAGGGATCAGCGAAGCGTCCGCCACCGACTGCGACACGGTAATCGAATTGGTTGCCGTGCCGACATCGGCCGACGCCGGACCGCTCTGGATCGTGCTGTGGACCAGATCGAACGGCGTCGAAGTCCCCACCACGGCCAGCGTGTCCGCCAACAGCCATTGCAACTGGAACGAGTAGCCGGGGTAAGGGTCGAAGAGCGGCGGCTGTGGTCCGCTCGGCGCCGAACTGGTGAATTGAATGCCGATCTGCCGCGGGAAGCGTCCGCTCGGGTCGATGCCCTGGATCGCGTTCATGAAGTCGCGCAGGTTGAACGAAATGAGGACCGAATCGCCGGTGCCGAGATAGAAAGGTTGATTCGTTACTTCCGTGGCAAAGAGGGCGGAAACGCTCGCCAAAAGCATCATCCACCGGCCAAAGTTCCTCATGACAACTCGATGCTAACAGAAACCTCCGACTTTACAAGATTGTCAATCCCGCACTTTGCTCTACCGGTACTAGCTCAGACCGAGGCGGCCGGTGGGGCCGCCGCCTTGGCCGCCGCCCATAAGTGCAATGTTCGCGTCAGTTCCGCGCCGAAGAAGAAAATCTGGGCCGAATAGTACACCCAAACGATCACGACAATCACCGAACCGGCCGCTCCGTACGCCGATCCCACCCCCGTCTTGCCCAGGTAGAGCCCGATCAGCGTTTTCCCCACCGTGAAAAGAAACGCCGTCGCCAACGCACCTGTCCGGACCTCCGGCCAAGCGATCTTTTTGTCCGGGACGTACTTGAAGATCAGCCCAAAGAGGATCGCGATGCCCAGCAGGGAGACAACAAAGTTAGCGCTGTTCAGCACCACCTCAGGGAGGGGAAGCAGGTCGCCGAAGAACTTGCCCGCCGCCGCCAGCGCCGCACTCAGCACCAGCGACACCAACAGCAGAAAGCCGATCGCCAGCACCATGCCAAACGAGAACACCCGCTGACGCAGCCAGGCGGTCACGCTCTCATCGGGCGACGGCGGCACCTCCCAGATCGTGTTGAGCGCCGAGCGCAGTTCCGTGAAGACGCCCGAGGCCCCGAAGAACAGCGTCAGCAGACCGATCAGCGAAGCGATCAACCCGGAGGACGGCTCGCGCGCGTGGTCAATCGTCGCTCTCACTGCCTCGGCCCCTTGCGGCCCGATCATCTCGCGCACCTGATTCAGCAGTTCTTCTTGCGCGGTGGAATGGCCAAACACCAGGGCCACCACCGCCACCACCAGGATCACCAGCGGCGCCATCGAGAGGATCGTGTAGAACGCGAGCGCCGCCCCCAGCCTTGGCGCGTCGTGCCTGTTCCACGAAAGAAACGTCTGCCAGAGAATCGGCCACAGGTTCCGCATCGGCCTTACCAGTTTATCGGGAGCGGGCTAGAGCGTTTCGCGATACTCGCCGAACACCTTGCGCAGCCGGTCTGAAATCTCCCCGACCGTCGCATACGCCTCGGTCGCCGCCAGGATGTGCGGCAGAAGATTGTCGGCGCCGCGCGCGGCCTGTTCCAAGGCGTCCAACCGCATCTCGACTTCGGACGCGCTGCGGCTGGCGCGAACTTCCCGCAGCCGTTCCACCTGCTGCCGCTCGAGCGTCGGGTCCAGCTTGAAGATCGGCACCGACGCGGCTTGGTCCTGCGCGAACTTGTTCACGCCCACAATCACCGTCGAGCCGGTCTCGATGCCCCGCTGATACTCGTACGCCGCGTTCTGAATCTCGCGCTGGATGAAGCCCTGTTCGATCGCCGGAATCGCTCCGCCCAAAGCGTCGATGCGTTCCAGATACCCGCGCGCCGCGGCTTCGATCTCGTCGGTGAGCCGCTCCACGTAGTAGCTGCCGCCCAGCGGGTCCGGCTCGCGCACCACGCCGCTTTCGTAAGCGATCACCTGCTGCGTGCGCAACGCCAGCAGCGCGCTATCGGCCGTCGGCAGCGACAGTGCTTCATCCCGCGAATTGGTGTGCAGCGATTGCGTCCCCCCCAGCACGGCCGCCATGGCTTGCAAGGCCACCCGCACGACGTTGTTGTCGGGCTGCTGCGCGGTCAAAGTCGCCCCGGACGTCTGCGTGTGGAAGCGCAACATCTGGCTCTTCGGATTCTTCGCGCCAAAGCGGTCGCGCATCAGCAGGGCGTAGAGCCGCCGGGCGGCGCGGAACTTGGCGATCTCTTCGAAGAAGTCGTTGTGCGCGTTGAAGAAAAACGACAGGCGCGGCGCGAACGTGTCCACCGGCAGCCCCGCGTCGATCGCCGCCTGAATGTAGGCGATCGCGTTCGCCAGCGTAAAGGCGACTTCCTGCACCGCCGTCGACCCGGCCTCTCGGATGTGATAGCCCGAGATCGAAATCGTATTCCACTCCGGCACCTCGCGGCCCGCCCAGGCAAAGATGTCCGTGATGATCCGCATCGCGTGGCGCGGCGGATAAATGTAGGTGCCGCGAGCGATGTACTCCTTCAGAATGTCGTTCTGAATCGTCCCAGACAGCTTGCGCTGCTCCGCCCCCTGGCGCCGCGCCACCAGCACGTAAAGCGACAGCAGAATCGCCGCCGTCGAGTTAATCGTCATCGACGTCGAAACTTTGTCCAGCGCGATGCCGCGGAACAGCACTTCCATGTCGGCCAGCGAGGAGATGGCCACCCCCACCCGCCCCACTTCCCCCGCCGCCATCGGATGGTCCGCGTCGTAGCCCATCTGGGTCGGCAGGTCGAACGCGACCGAAAGCCCGGTCGTGCCCTGCTTCAGGAGGTAGTGATACCGCTCGTTCGCTTCCTGGGCGGTGCCGAAGCCGGCATACTGCCGCATCGTCCACAACCGGGAGCGATACATGTCTGGATGAATCCCGCGAGTGTAGGGAAATTCACCGGAGTTCATTTGGCGCGGTTAATCTTGCGGGCCCGGAAGAACGAGTAAAGGCCGTAGCCGGCCATCACCAGAAAGAAGAAAATCGAGGCGGCCAACAGGCCCAGCGAGCTCGGAGAGTCGTCGAAATCGTTCCATTTGCGGATCGTGGAGCCGGCGATCATCACCGCGAAAACGATGAAAACAAAGCCGATCATCTCGTTCCACATCACCCGGAGCGGTTTAAGGACCCCCGGGATAACCGTACCCGCAAATTGCTTCACCAGGGTCCACATAAGAGACTGCTCTCATGCTATCAAAGTCTCCGCCGATAACTCAGGTAGGTGCGGAGGCCTTAGCGCCGGAGAGTGGCAAGGTGCTAGCCTGAAGTGAGTGGGAGAGGGACGGAACCGCTCAGTGGAAAGGAACCCAACTTGGACGATCGCCTGAAAGAACTTATGCAGGAGTTGGGCAACGCGATCAACGAATCGCTGTCTGAGTCGGATCGCATCGCCAGCGCCATCGGCGACATCAAGCGGTCCGGTTACGACGTTTTCTTGGTCCTCGAGGCCACCATCGGCTTCAACAAGCGCGACGGCGAAACCGACTCCGAGGACGAAGCCCTAGAGTCAGAACGCACCACCTTTGAATCCGCCGGTATGGTGAAGTGGACTTCGCAGGATGCGAAGTTCCTCAAGTCGCTCCGGATCTCGATGGAAGAGGACCGCCAGGCCTAGCGTTCGGGCGCGGGAATCCCGGCCGGCAGCCCCACGGGCATCGCCACCCGTTTCCAGATCTCCACCGTCGGCTGACCCTTCCGCTCAATCCGCCGTTTGAGAACGTAGCGGGGGTGTTGCTTACCCGCCAGCTTCAACAGCATCGGACCCGCCTGATCGCCTTCGCGCACCACCACCCAGGTCTCATGCAGAAACGCCTCGGGCCGGGCGATGGCCGCGAACCACGCGGGTCCGTTGCCATCGTGCAGCACTTCCTTCAGCGGGATGCCCGCGGCGGTAAAGATCCCCGCCTGGTCGCCGAAGCCCGACAGGATGCCTTCGCCGCGATGGTAGTGCAGCTTCAGATAGTTGGCCGCCTCGTAGGTCCAGGCGCGCCGGTCGATGGAATTCACCTGCGCTTCCTTCCACGCGATCCAGTTGTCCGGCCGCGGATAGGCGAGCCACGGAATCAGCGTGCCGCCCACCAACGCCAGAGCCACCGGCCATTGCGCCCGCTCCGGCAACGCCCCGGCGATCGCGCCGATCAGCACCGCCACCAGCGGCAGCGCCGCCAGGCCGTAACGGACGTTGTAATAGCTGTGCGGCCAACGATCCGGCACGAAGATCGGCGTGCCGCTCCCATGCATGCTGATGACGTAGAACAGCGGCGCCAGGGCTAAGAACAGCAGCCACCATTGGCGCTTCCACAACGCGGCGAAGATGCCCGCCGCCGCCACCCAAATCGTGGTCCAACCCAGGTTGAAGCGCGCCGCCGCAAAGAAGTACTCAACTGCCTTTGCCCAATCGCCATCGCCCGGATAGCGCTGCATCCCCTTGTCGAGCGCCGCCTGATAGATGCCCTTGGCGGAACCGTTGCCCCGATAGAACTCGAGCGCGTCGCCGAAGAAGAAGCCATTGTGCATCAGCCAATAGGCCGGCGGCGCGCCCGCAATGGCGCCAAAGACGATAACCGGGGCGATCTGGCGCTGCCCCAGAAAAACGGCCAGGGCCGCGAACGGCACTAGGAACCAGCCTTCGTAACGCGTCATGGTGGTGGCGGCGGCGGCGAACGCGGCCGTCAGCAGGCCGAGCCGCGAACCGGTCTGGGCGAACTGCACCAGGCCCCAGAACAGCGCCATTACAAACGCGAACAGCACGGCCTCGGTCATGGCCGTCGCTTGCAGGTAAAGCAGATTCGGGTTCAGCGCAAAGATGCCCGTCGCGGCCAGCGCGGCGGCATTGCCCATCAGGCGCCGCATGGCGGAGAACAGGAAGCAGCCGGCCGCCACAAAGCAAACTCCGCTCGGAATCGCGCCCGCCAGGCCGGTGCTCCAAAGGTGATTGAAGCGGACAAACGGCAGCATCAGCAGGTGCGGCACGGGCAGCCAGACGGTGCCGATCTGCTCGTATCCGGGCGAGCGGGAGTCGATGATGCGGCGCGCGATGTTCAGATGCGCGGTGGCGTCCCCGTACCACAGCAGTTCGCCGCGCCGATAGAAAAAGTAGATGGCGAGAACGGAGAGCGTGGCCAGGCCGCAAGCCACCAGCAGCAGAGGCAGCGGATCGCCCGCCGCCTCCGTCTGGCGTTTGCGGCCCTTCTTAGAACCGCGTGAGGCTCTGGAACTCACGGAAACGATTGTCGATCTCGTCGCGGGTCAGGGTACGGAACCGGTCCACGCCGAACTGTTCGCAACAGAAACTGCCCATCACCGAACCGTAAATCACGGCGCGGCGGAGGACCTGCGGGTCGTAGTCCTTGCGGGCATCCAGACCTTCGGAGGCAATCGAGCCGAAGAAGCCGGCGGCAAAGCAGTCGCCGGCGCCGGTGGGGTCAAACACCTGCTCCAGCAGATAGCCGGGCGCCATAAAGATGCCGTGCGAATCGAACAGCAGCGCGCCGAATTCGCCACGCTTGATCACCAGGATCTTCGGGCCCATGCCCATGATGCGGGCCGCCGCCCGGCGCAGGTTCTGTTCGCCGGAAAGCATCCGGGCTTCCCCGTCGTTGATGATCAGGCAATGCCAGCCGGCGATGGTCTTCAGCAAGTCTTCGCGGAAGTCGCTGATCCAGTAATTCATCGTGTCGCCGCCGACGAAATGCGCATTCGGCATCTGCTCGCGGACGCCGCGCTGCAGCGCGGGGACGATGTTGCCCAGCAGCAGGTAGGGGTCCTGCTTGTAGGATTCCGGCAGCTTCGGATTGAAGTTGGCAAAGACGTTGAGGTCGGTCTGCAACGTCTCGCGATCGTTCATGTCGGGCGTGTAGCGGCCGCGCCAGAAGAAAGTCTTGCCGGGGGCGCGTTCCAGCCCCTCCAGATCGATGCCGCGCGACGCGAGCAGATCCGTGTCGTGCTGCGCGAAGTCGTCGCCCACAACGCCGACAATCTTGACCGTGGTGAAATAGCTGGCCGCAAGGGCAATGTAAGTGCACGCGCCGCCGAGCATCCGGTCGACCTTGCCATGCGGAGTCTCAACCCCGTCATAAGCGACGCTGCCTACTACAACAAGTGACATTCCCTCTATTGTCGGTGATTCAGAGGGTCAGCCGTTACAGGAAAGCGCGCAGCAGCCGCGATTGCACGTCCTTCAACGACGAGTGCGCCGCGTCGAGCTCGGAGATCTTCAGTTCCAGCGTCTTCAGCAGCGCGGTCCGTTCGATGGCGCTCTTGAGCACCAGCAGCAACTGCGAATTGTCCCAGGGCTTTTCGAGGTACTGATAAAGGCCCACGTCGTTGATGGCCTGGATGGCGCTCTGCTTGTCGGCATGGCCGGTCAGCAGGACGCGCGCCGCCGCCGGATGCAATTCCTTGGCCCGCCGCAGCAGTTGGATCCCATTCACCTTCGGCATCAGGTAGTCACTCACCACCACATCGGCCGGCTTGGTTTCGAGGTCTTTGATGGCCGCTTCCGGACTGGTAAAGCCCTCCACGTCCCATTCGGTTTCCAGCATCAGAAAAGCGCTGATGCTGGTGATCACCATGTCTTCGTCGTCCACCAGGACGATGCGGGGTGTTTGGCTCACGCGGAGATCTCCTTCGGGGCATTGGCGGATTGCCGCAGGGGCAGCCGCAGAAAGAATGTCGTGCCTTGACCGGGTTCGCTCTTGAACCAGATGCGGCCGCCATGATTATCGACAATGATGCGCCGGGCAATATTCAAGCCCAGCCCCGTGCCAACGCCGACGGCCTTGGTAGTGAAGCCGGCGCTAAAGATGCGGGTCTGGTTCTCGAGCGGAATGCCCTGGCCCGTGTCGACGATCTCGATCAGGACGCCGTCGTCGTCCGGCTTGGTGCGCACGGTCACCGTGCCTTCGTGCTCGATGGCCTGCACGGCGTTCATCAGCAGGTTCATGATCACCTGGCTCACCAGCGCCGGGTAGCATTGCACCGGCTCGAGTTCAGCGAACTGTGTCTCGATGATGACTCGGCGCTTGCACTCGGATTGCACCAGCTTCAGCGTGTTGGCGATCAACTCGCCCAGATCCACCTCGCGCAATTCGCTCTCGTCCACGCGGGCGTAAGTCTTCAAGCCGCGGATGATGGTGGCGATGCGCTCGCAGGCCATGCGGTCCACGTCCAGCAGGCTCTCGATGACCTTGATGGTCTTCAAGATGTTCGGCGGCGTGTTCAGTTCCGGCTTGCTCAGTTCGTCGAGCACCTTCGTGCAGGAACGCCGGATGACTTCGTTGTTCGAGAAGATGGCCCCGATCGGCGTGTTGATCTCGTGCACGATGCCCGCCGTCAGGCGCCCCAGAACCACCATGCGGTAGTTTTCTTCCATGCGCAGCACGGTGGAGTTCAACTGATTGCGCAGGTCTTCCGTTTCGGTCATGACTTGATCGCCTCGGTGAGTTGCCGGAAGCGCCGCACCAGCGTGGAGAAGATGGCGGCGGTGATCTCCATGTTGTCGGAGAGCAGGTCAAAGAAGTCGTCGCGGCTGATGCGCAACAGGTGCGCGTCCTGCGAAGCGACGGCCTGGACGGGGAGCGGTTCGGAGTCAAACAGCGCCCACGCACCCAGCACCTCGCCTTGTTGCGCAGTGTGCAACAGGCTGCCGTTGCTGTTCAGGTCGACATTGCCGTCGAGGATTACGTACAGCGAATCCTGCGCGGATTTGGGATCGAGGATCGTCTTGCCCGGCGCAAAGCGAACTTCCTTCGCGATCGAAGCGATCCGCGAAAGTTGCTCGGGCGAGAGATTCTTCAGGAGATCGACGCCCTCCAGGGCAATGACCCGTTCGATGATGTTCAATTCGGCCATATGGAATGCGCGGTTAGAGGGCGGCAAGCTGGGTGCTTACTTTCGTCGCCACCGCGCAAACCTCCTCTCCGGAATCATGCAGGCAGCGCACATCTTCCGCCAGCTGTTTCATTTTCCATTCTCCAGCGGCGGCCATGGCGCAGCAGACGAGCCAGTTGTCGCCGGATTTCAGCAATTGCCGGAGCGCGTCTTCCACCTCCGGCATCTCCACGCCGTAGAGCTCCTTGCCGCGTTGCAAGGCGTTCGACGAGTTGTCCAGCAAAGGCAGCACCACTTTCTTCAGATCGCGATCGAGCACCTGATCCAGAAACTCGAGCGCCGCCGTGTAGTTCTCGCCGGAGTTGTGCTTGCGCACGGCGAGATAGGCCGAATAGATTTCGGCCGGCGGGAAATGCAGGCCTAGCAGGCGGAAGAGCCGCGCGATCGTATCGCGCAGGCGATCCTGCAGCGTCCGCGTCAGCAGGCCGCCCGATTTGGTGTTGCCGTGCGACTTTTCGAAGGCCGCCAGCGTCGCGTTCATCTCGTAATAGAAGCGGGCTTCGGCGTGGATTTGCGCAATCACACTCTGGGTGCCGTAGTTCAGCTTCGGCTGCTCCTCGCGCAGGCCGTTCAACGAGCGCAGGACGGTGGCGCGCAACGTCAGGTCGCGGGCGTTGATGGCGGCGAGTAGCGCGTCGACCGAACGCTGGGTCGGGATGCGGCGCAGCACGCGGGGCAACTGCCGGCGGATGGCGATGGCGACCGAGGAGTCGTTCATCAGATCGGCGAGCGAGCCGGTGATCTTGTCCCCGAAGGCGGACAGCGCGCGGACGGCATCGCCGCGGAAGCGCGAATGGGCCAGACGGCTCACCAGGGCTTCCACGTAGCCGCGACTTTGGAGATGGCCGGCCGAGGCCAGCGCGGCGCGGACCACGGCCGGGTCCGAATCGGCCAACAACTGGTGCAAGACGCTGGTGCCGGCGTCGCCCCGGATGCGCACCGCGCTGGCGGCCAGTGCCCGCCGCTGCGGATCCTTGCTGGCCGCCGCGGGCGCGAGCCACTCGTCGCTCAGCACGCGTTGGGCGCGTTCGGGATGACGGAGCAAACTGTCGAGCGCGGCGCGAGCCACGACGGGATTCGCGTGATCGAGCAACTGCGCTACTTCCGCTTCCGGGTCGCCGGACAAGGACAGCGCATACGCGATCGCCTCGGGCACCGGGTCCCCGCTCGTCATCTCCGCTTCAGCCCGGGCGCGCAATTCCTCACTGCCCGCGGCCATCGCCAGCTTGTAGAGCGGGCCGCGCACCACGGCGGGTAACTCCGCCGGCAGCTTGGCCAGGAGCGGAGCCGGATCGTAGCCTGGAGCTTCGGAAAGGAGGGAGAGCGCGTAGGCGGCCTGCCGTGGCTGATCGCTCAGCGCGGTTTGTTCCAGCAGGCGCACGGTCTCCACATCGGTCACCGCGATGCGCACGCTTTCGAGGTCCAGCCGGCGTGAGGCTAGCCGATTGCGGACGGTCGTGACGTATTCACGCTGCGCCAGCCAGCTCAAACCCATCCAGATAATCGTGAGCAGCAGCACAGCCAGAGCCACCTCGCTCACGCCCATCTCGAGATAGTTCCCCAACAGAATGAGAATCGCGCCGCCCAGCCCGCGCGACAGCCGATCCACCACGACGTCGAGGAAAGCCTTGACGCGATTGCGCAGGTCGATCGGGAGCGGCAAGTAAAGCAACTCCATGCCGGTGCGGTTGAACGTGTAACGGGTGGCGGCTTCCGCCAGCCGGGCGCCGGCGGTGGAAAAGACGCTGGGCGAGACGTAGGTCGCAATCGAAGCCACGAACAACGTGATCGGCATGATCTGCAGCGTGCCGCCCACGCCGAAGCGGCTCGCGACGAACGAGGTGAGGAAGAGCTGCAGGAAGAAGGTCACCAGGTTGAGCCAAATGCCGAAGAACTGCCCGAGGAACGCGGTGAGTTGCTTGCCGGTGGGGTCGTTCTTGTTGGCTTCCTTCGCCATCGCCGAGAACTGGTACTCCACCATCACGTCGACGATGTAGGTGATCATGATGCTCAGCACGATCACCTGCAGGTGGCGGCTATCGCGCACCGAGCGCAGAATTTCGCCGAGCGAAAACTCGCCTTCATGCTCATCGGCGCCTTTGGCGTTTTCGAGGTTCACTTCCGGCAGGCGCAGCAGCAGGCGGAAGATGCCGTAAGTCATCAGCACCATGCCCGCGCAGGGATAGAGCAGATTGCCCACGCCGACAATGCCCACCAGCCAGGCGGCGAACGTGCCGCCGAACGCCGCACCCAACACCGAGCCCACACCCAGGATGCCGTAGAGGCGCTTCGCTTCCCGCGAAGTGAAGACGTTGCCCGCTACCAGCCAGCCTTGGCTCACCAGCATGATGCTGAACAGGCTCACCCAGATGTTGAAGAAATAGTAGGTCCACATCTGGCCCGTTTTGAGCAGCGGAATCAAGCCCAGCAGCACCGTCACACTGACGATGGTGGTGCCGAGCACGGCTGATTTCAGCGAGGAGCGGATGGCGATCTTCGTATAGAAGTAGGCCAGGATGCCGCCAAACAAGGCGATCAGAATATAGAGGCCGGGTAACTTATCGATGTCGAACTTAGCGAGAAATAGACCGCGCGACGAAGCCTTCAGGATGTAGTAAGAAAACAGGACGCTCATCATGTAGAGCGCCATATAGAAGGTTCGCCAGCCCTCTCCGGGCCGGACATCAAAAAGATTTCGCAGGTAGGAGGGCAATCGCCTTTCAATTTAGCATCCAAAGGCGTACGGATTCCGTATTCTCACCACGATGAACGGCACGATCCTGATCACCGGGGCCACCGGGTACATGGGCCGGCATCTGATTCCTCCTCTGCTCGAGCGAGGTCACCGGGTGCGCGGGTTGGTGCGGCCCGGGTCCGAACGCAAACTGGTGGGCGGCGAGCCGGTGGTGGGCGACGTGCTGCGCCCGGAGGACTACCTGCTCCAGCGCGGCGACACACTCGTGCATCTGGCAGGGACGCCGCATCCCGGGCCAGGCAAAGGTCCGCAGTTCCGCTCCTTCGACCTGCCCTCCCTTCTGGCGGCGGCTCAAGCGGCCGACCGCGCCGGGGTGGCGCACTTCGTCTACGTCAGCGTGGCGCATCCGGCGCCCGTCATGAAGGACTACATCGAAGTCCGCCTGGCCGGCGAAGCGGAACTGGCGCGCCGGCAAATCCCGAGGACGATTCTCCGTCCCTGGTACGTGCTGGGGCCGGGGCACTGGTGGCCGCACGCGCTGCGTCCGTTCTATTGGCTGGCGGAACAGACGCCGGCCTATCGCGACGCCGCCCAGCGCCTGGGCCTGGTGACCATCCAGCAGATGATCGCCGCGCTGGTGCACGCGGTGGAGCATCCGGCCGCCGGCGTGCGTCTCCTCGAGCCTCCCGGCATTCGTAAGATGGAGTTGTGACCGCCGCGAGCCAGCCACGTCGCCTTGCCGCGCGGGAGTTCCGCCTGATTGCCAAGGCTCTCGCCGATCCGCGGCGATACGAGATCCTGCAGCAAATCGCGCGGCAGCCCTCCTGCCTGGGGTGTGCGGATCTGCTGGCGTCGTTCCCGATTACGCCCGCGACACTGTCGCATCACCTGAAGGAGCTCGAGACAGCGGGCTTGATCGAGTCCCATCGGGAGGGTAAGTTCATGCGGGCCAAGTTCTTACGCGAAACCTGGGACGCCTATCTGGCGGAACTGAACGCCATTTCCGACACTCCTTAAAAGTGTCGAAAAATGTCGAATCCAAACAGTGCCCGCCTCATCAATTAGACAGTTGTCTAAATGTCAATCAAGGAGCTAGAGATGGGCAAGTTAAATGGTAAGGTCGCGGTGGTGACGGGTGCTTCGAAAGGCATCGGTGCCGCGATCGCGGAACACCTGGCGGCCGAGGGCGCCGCAGTGGTCGTGAATTACGCCTCCAGCAAGGGCGCGGCGGACGAAGTGGTGGGCCGCATCACGGCGAAGGGCGGCAAGGCGATCGCCGTCCAGGGCGACGTGTCGAAGCAACCGGACATCACCAGGCTTTTCGACGAGACGAAGAAGGCCTACGGCAAGGTCGATGTGCTGGTGAATAACGCCGGCGTCTATGACTTCAAGCCCATCGGCCAGATCACGGCCGAACACTTCCACAAGCAGTTTGACTTGAACGTGCTGGGCCTGTTGCTGACCACGCAGGAAGCGCTCAACCATATTGGGCCCGAGGGCGGCTCGATCATCAACATCAGCTCGATTGTGGGCCCGATGCCCGCGCCCACCGGCTCGGTCTACAGCGCCACGAAGGCGGCGGTGGATGCGGTGACGGTCGCGCTGGCCGGCGAACTGGGCTCGCGGAAGATCCGCGTGAACTCGCTGAACCCGGGCATGGTGGAGACCGAAGGCTTGCACGCGGTGGGCTTTGCGGAGAGCGATTTCCGCAAGCACATCGAGGCGACGACCCCCCTGGGACGCATTGGCCAGCCGCGCGACATCGCCACGGCGGCCGTCTTCCTCGCTTCGGACGATTCGGGCTGGATCACGGGCCAGACGTTGATCGCGGCCGGCGGCGCCCGCCAGTAAGCTAACGGCCGGCGATTTCCACCCAATGGATCGTGCTGTCCTCAGCCGCTTGCACGTCGATCACGACGGAACCGGCCAGCGGCTGAGGCGCACGCCAGGCGGCAAACGGACGATTCGGCACCGGTTTGGTGACCGACGGGCTGGCCGCCGTGGCGCAGACCTCGCCGTTCACCCGCACCTCGCCGACCTTCCCTTCCACTTCCAGACGCACCTCGGCGGCCCCTAACTTCGGGCCCACCGGAAGCCGAAACGCTGTCGCTTGACCGGCTTTCAGCCGACGCGGCAGAGCGACGCCGGCGACCTCGCCCGGGGCATACGTGTCCGAGAAGGTGTGAATGTGGCGGCGGGACAGACCGGCCAAGGTCGAAAGCGAGCCCAACTGAACGAGCGCCTGTCGGCGATCCTCGGGGACTTCCATCGCCGTTTCGCTGTCCATGTAGTTGAACAGATAGATGCGGTCGGCACCGCGGGCCAGCAGCGAAGCCGCCGCGCCGCGCACGGTTTCGATCGAATTGAACTGGATGGGCCGGTAATCGTTGTAGGGGCGGACGATCAGCTCGAGCCCGGCGCCCAGCAGGACGTTGGCCGGCAGCAGGCGTTTCCACTGTTCGATCGGCATATCCGGCTCGATCGTGTTCCAAAAGGGGCAGGCCACCAGCAGGTCCACCCAGCCGCGGCGAGCCCACTCGACGCCATCGAGGCCCATCAGGTAACCGGTTTGCGGACGCGACGGCACGCGTACGCCGAGCTTGAGGCGGCGTCCGCGCTTCTTGCCCCATTCGTCGAGGAGTTTGCGCGTGCGCTCGACGAACGCATTCAGCTTCAGGCGGCCTTCGTCCTCTTGACCCTCGCGCAGTTGGTGGGGGAAGCGCATCCAATCGAGCTCGAGCCCGTCGAAGTCGTAACGGGCGCAGTACTCCTCGATCAGGCGAAACGAGTACTCGCGCACCTCGGCGCGGCCGAAGTCGAGGGCACGGTCGGCGGAACTGCGGAAGCGCCAGGGGGCGCGCCGGAACTCGGGATGTTCGCGCCAGAAGGTGGAGTGCATGTAGCTGGCTTCGTCGTCCACGTTGTGGAGGTCGTTCATGCGCATGCTGATCCAGGGCGAGAGGCCGTGGCGGCGGGCGCGGGCTATCCACAGGGTGTACGGATCGAGGCCTTGCTGGTGCAATTGCCAGGCGGTGTGAATCCACTTGCGGGCACCGGCACGGGCGGCGGCCGGCGTGGAGCGCAGCAGCGGCTGGTCGTCCGGCCCCTGCGGGTCATAGCCTTTCCAGATGGGATCCCACACTTTGCTGTCGAAACTGGTGCGCATGGAGTTGGCGCTCAGAATCATCTCGCGCACTTGGGTGCCGGCGTACTGATCCATGAAGCCGGAGACGGTGTCGGCGTCCAGCTTCTGTCCGGCGCGCGTCGAGAAGAAGTGGCTGTTGTCCTCGTTGAAGCTGAGACCGGTGGAGGCTTTGGCGCCGGGAGCCGCGAGGGCGGCCAGCGGCAGTTGCAGAAGTTGACGGCGGGAAGGCATCTAACGACTCAGTTTAGCGGTGAGGATCGCCTGCCCCAGATGACGCTGCGTATGTTCCGCCAAATGCACGATCAAGCCGCAGACCGTGGTGGGCAACTGCTGCCGCCCGACGAAACGCGGCTCCAGATACGTGGCCGGATCGATGCGCCGGACGAAGGTTTCGCTCTCCATCAACTCGACGTCGAGGGTACCCAGCAGTTCGGTGAGGGTGGGGCCAGGAGTGCTTTCGGACTTTAGCCGCGCGAACTGCTCGTCGGTGAGTTGCTCGCCGCGCAGATAGGTGGTGAGGCGATTCACGCTGCCGGCCAAGTGCGCCAGATGAAAGCCGAGCGAGGGGATGCCGTCGAGCTTCTTCCACAGATCGGTGACGCCGATGGTGTGCAGCGCGAGTTCCTCGCGAGTTTGCGTGAAGGTGTAGCTTAAGTGCGCCGCCACGGGGTGAAGGTCCGCAATCGGACCGCGCAGCCAGGGTTCAGTGGGCATGCATTCAGGATCGCATCGCGCTATCGTGACGCAGATGGGCCTCACCTTCAACCACGCCATGATCTACACACGCGATGTGCAGAAGTCGCTCGACTTCTATCACGGGGCGCTCGGCTTCGAAGTCCTCGAGGAGTTTCGTGGCGGACCGCGGTTGGTCTACGCGCGGTTGCGGCCCTCCGGTGGCGACACGACGATTGCGCTGCACCTGACGGCTCCCAACGAAGAGCTCCGCACCGGCGGGGTCCGGCTGTACTTCGAGGTGGAGGCGCTGGAGGAGTTCTGCGCGTCGCTCGAGGCGAAGGGCGTCCGGTTCACCAAGCCACCCGCGGTCATGCCCTGGGGGTGGAAACACGCCTATCTGGACGACCCGGACGGGCATGAGATCAGCCTTTATTGGGCCGGAGCACAACGCCTCGAGAAGACGTAGCGGGGGCGCGATCAGCGGACCGCCACGGTCACCCCCGTTGCGCTGGCCGCAGCGCCCACCAGTACCTCCACCGGCGTTGCGGGATTCGCTGGTAAGTTGCCCGGCAACCGCAGATTCACCTGCATCAGGCCCGCGATCAAGCCCGGCGCCGAACCCGCGTACAGGATGTCGCCGGCCGGCACTTCCACCTGATTCACGCGCACCCGTACCGTGTCTTGCGGCCGGCGTAGATTGGACCCGGGTACCAGTTCGCCGTCCACTCCCACGGGCCACGTTGCGCCTTCGCCGGTGACAAACAGCACCACCACTTGCCCGGCTTGCGCGGGATTCGCGGCGCTGTTGACACTGCCATCCTCATTCAAGGCCGCCGCTTGCGCGCCGTCGGTGGTGAAGATTCCGGGCGCGGCATCGTCCAGCCGCACGCTCGCCGCCGGGGAGCGTTGGCCATTGAACTCCACCTGAAGCTGCGCTGAGGCGCGCCCCGTCAGCCCGTAAGGCACGGCCGCGTTGATCTGTACGGCACTCGCGTAAAGAATCGGCGCGGCAAGGCCGTCCAGCAGCACTCGTACGCCCGATAGCGTGGTGGCATAGCGGCCGCCCGCCGGGGCCGCCACCACGCCGGTCTGCGGACCCAGGTTGGTTCCGGTGAGAGTGAACAGCATGCCGGGAGCCAGGGGACCGGTCCGACGGCTCGCCGCGTTCGTCCAACTGCTCACCACCGGCGCCTGTGACGGTGAGACGGTCAGCGTGACGGGGAGTTCCGCCAACAGCGCGCCGGTCATGGTGGAGGTGACGGAGATCACGGCTTGGTGCGTACCCACGGCAAGTCCCGCCGGGTTTATGCGCACCGAGTTGGGGATGCCGGTCATGCCCGTCGCCCGCTCGAAGGTCACCCAAGGTTGCGATGCCCTGAGGCCAAACGCTCCGCCTGCCCACAAGTGGCTTTGCACGGTGAAACTCTGAGCTGGGCTGAGGGCCGTGCCCTGATCGGCTGAATACGCGAGGGATCGCGGATACACGGCAAATCCCTCGGCGCCGGCCGGGACCCCCGTGGTGATCAGGGCGGTGATCTTCTGACCGTCACTCGAGGACTCGGGCGCACGCAGAGTCAACTCCTCCAGGTACGTCCCGGCGAGCAATCCCGCGGTCTTCGCCCGGACGATGACGGTGCCGGGCGTCGTTCCTTTGGCTCCGACCAGCGTCAGCAGCGTCGACGTGGTGGTGATCTCAAAAGGAACGCGTTCATTGGACTCGAGGCTCAGAGTCCTTTCGGTCGCCGCATCGACCCCGCTGGTGTTGAACCTCAACATATTCGATGGCCCGATCACAATCGGAGGAGCCGGCCCTTGAATCACCAGGGTCACGGGAATTTCGATGTCCGGATTGGTGAGCGCGCCCGAGAGTTGGACGCGCAGCCGGGCGGTGTAAGTGCCGCGCGGAAAGCCAATCACTGCGGGACCCACACTCACTGACAGTACCCCACCAGCCAAATTGTAGAGAAGCCAGTTGCGCGGTTCACCATCGTAGTCCTGCGTGAAGAAAGCGACCCCTGCCGAGGGAATCGTCGGGGTGAGCCGAATTTGAACGTTCTGCCCTTCCGGCGGCGGCCCGCCGAGTACTCTCGTAAAACGTAACGCGCTCGGGGAGTAACTAACGACTGTCTGAAGCGGCTTATCCGGCGGCCCGACGGTCATGGTGGTGCGAACAATCAGGGGCGTCGGATTGGTGGGAGAGGTGATGGACAGGTAGCCCGAATAAGTCGATGGGGGCAGCGATCCAGGGTCCATGGTGACGACGATCGTTTCGGGCGTGGTGCCGGTCCGCTTCGCGACGGTGAGCCAAGGGGTACTGGGCGACGGATCGACCTTGTACGGTGTCGCCCCGCCCCGGGCCGCGGTGAGACGAAGTAAACGAGTCCCTGCCGCCCCGGCTTGCGCGAGCGCCAACGAAAGCGTCGCGGCATCCGCGGTCACGGCGCCCCGCTGACTCACTTGCAAGTTCACCGTCAGCTCGGTGGGTGCGTAGCCCGCGGCCGACAAGGCGACGTGTGCCGTGTAAATGCCCGCTCGGAATTGCGGCGATCCCGTGGCGCGCAAGCGAAACGAGGCGCTGTCGCCATATCCAGGTCCCAGACTCAACCAGCCACTCGGCGCGCTGTCATAAGTAATTTCCGTTCGCAGCAAGAGCGGAATCGAAGACCCCGGCGCGGACCGCACCTCAATCACCGGGCTCTCCTGGCTCATGGTGGGGCTATTGAAGGTCTCGTCCACATCGAACGAGTAGGGCGAAACCACTTGCAACGCCGGACCCGTCACTTGTACGGACACCGGCACCCGGATCGGAGGATCCGGGATGCTCTCCGGGGTGATGGTCAGTTCCGCTTCATACGACCCCGGCGTGGCGAGAGCGGGAGAGGTAAACGTCGGCCGAACGAGCACCATTTGAGGAACACCACTGAGGACCGTCCAGGTGAGCCAAGGAACATTGGCGGTGACGCGAAAGGTAAATGGTAAGAAGCTACCCGCGCGGCTAATCACGATTCTCTGCTCCAAGCCGCCCGTGCTTCCTGGATTTCCCGTAAATTGCAGCCTCGGCGGGGTGGCCGTAATTCCTTGCCCCCGCAGTTCAGCGCCGCCCATCAGTGTCATACCAAGGAGACTAAGTACGAAACTCCTGGTGAATTTCTCGCAATACGACATGAATTCCGATGATATCTGACGCCCATATAAACCCGAGTACTACTTCCGCGTGGACGCAAGCGCTCCGAAAAAAACGCGCCGCCTGCTAAACTCGGAGATTCAGTAACGCCGATCCGCCTTGGGATGTTCGGGAAGACGGTGAGAGTCCGTCGCTGCCCCGCAACTGTAAGCGGCTGTTAGGATGCGCTTCGCGAAGCCACTGGTGAAAGCCGGGAAGGTAAGCGACTGGTAAAGGCGCGCCGCAAGTCAGGAGACCGGTCCCAGGCTTTAGTCCGCTGTGTTCCGAGGGGGAACTTGCCAGCTAAACCGCTCATGATCGGCGGCACGACGTCGCATGCCGGCAAGAGCTGGATGACGACGGCCATCTGCCGCCACCTTCGTCAACGAGGCTTCCGTGTGGCGCCGTTCAAGGCGCAGAACATGTCGAACAACTCTTATCCGTGCCCGGGCGGCGGGGAGATTGGGCGAGCTCAGGTGGCGCAGGCGGAAGCTTGCGGACTGGAGCCGCATCCGGACTTCAACCCGATTCTGCTGAAGCCCACGTCGGACCGCGGCAGCCAGGTGGTGCTGCATGGGCAGGTTTGGCAGGACCTGGCCGCGCGCGACTATTACACCCATTTCGACTATCTGTTTGGCGAAGTGCTGAAGGCTTACGAACGGCTCGCCGCCCGTTACGACTACGTGGTGATGGAGGGCGCCGGCAGCATTGCCGAGCTGAACCTGAAGTCGCGTGACCTGGTGAATCTGAACCTCGCACGCGCTGTCGAGGCGCCGGTGTTACTGGTCTCCGACATTGACCGCGGCGGTATCTTCGCCTCGATCATTGGCACGATCAACCTGCTGGAACCCGAAGAGCGCGACCTGGTGCGTGCCTTCGCCGTGAACCGTTTTCGTGGCGATCCGGCGTTGTTTGAGGACGGCGTCCGCCTTCTGGAAGAACGCTCCGGCAAGCCTTGCCTGGGCGTATTTCGCTATCTGCGCGAGTACACGATCGATGAAGAAGACGGCGTGGCGGTGGAGGATCGTGGGGCCGCCCCGGGCGACGTGGCGATTCTCAAGCTGCCGCGCATCTCGAATCTCACGGACTTTCGTTTGTTGCCCGATGCCGCGTGGATCAGCAAGCCGGTGGAGCGTCAATTCAAGACGGTCATTGTGCCGGGTACCAAGAGCACGCTGCCGGATCTGGCGTGGCTGCGGGCCCAGGGGCTCGACACCTGGATCCACCAGCAGCAGGCCGGCGGCGCGCAGATCATCGGCATTTGCGGCGGCTACCAGATGCTGGGCGAAGAGATTCTCGATCCTGCGCAGGCGGACTCGGAGTTGGTGAGCGGGACGGGGCTCGGGCTCCTGCCGGTCCGCACGGTGATGGCGGCCCAGAAGACGACGCGGACGGTGCAGGCGACGGCTTTGGGCGTGACTTTTTCGGCCTACGAGATTCACATGGGCGAATCGACTTCGCCGGGCGAACCCTTTGCTTCAGTGGAGGGGCGCCCGGAAGGCGCGCGCCGCGGCAACGTGGTGGGGACTTATCTGCACGGAGCGCTCGAAGACCATCGCCTGCTGAGCGCTCTGCTCGGGCGTCCCGTTCTGCCGCAGCCTGCGAAAGACGAAGCCTACGATGGTTTAGCCCGGTGGTTTGCCGACCATGCGAATCTGCACTTGTTTGAGGAACAGTTCCTGTGACGGCCGGCACGGAACTCCTCTGCGGAGTCGCGCTCGATTTGGCGTTGGGCGATCCGCGCTGGCTGCCGCACCCGGTCCGCGGCATGGGCTGGTTGATCGCGCGACTGGAGCCGTGGTGCCGGCGGCTGCCGCTGCGCTTCGGTGGTGCCGTGCTCTGGCTAACGGTGGTGGTGACGAGCGCCCTGTTGGTGTGGCTGACGTTGCCGTGGCTGGCTATCTTCTGGATCTGGACGTTTCTCGCGGTGCGCGACCTGGATTGGCATGCGATGCGGGTGATTGTGGCGTTGCGCGATGGCGAGCTGGAACTGGCCCGCGAGCGCGTGGCGATGATCGTGGGGCGCGACACGGCGGCTTTGGATGAGCGCGAGATTCTGCGCGCCACGGTGGAATCCGTCGCGGAGAGTTTGGGGGACGGCATTGTGGGGCCGCTGTTCTATTTGGCGTTGGCCGGACCGGCGGGCATGGCGGCGTTCAAAGCCATCAGCACACTCGACTCGATGTGCGGCTACCGCAATGAGCGGTATCGCGACTTCGGCTGGGCGTCGGCGCGGTTGGACGATGTGGCGAACTTCGTTCCGGCGCGGCTCAGCGTGCTGTTGGTGACCTTGGCGGCGTTGTTGCTGGGTTACGACGCGCGGCGGGCCTGGCAGTGCGCGTGGCGCGATGGGCGGTCCCAGCCCAGCCCAAACTCGGGCTATCCGGAAGCGGCGGTGGCGGGGGCGCTGGGCGTGCAGTTGGGCGGGCTCAACTACTACCAGGGCGTCCCTTCGCGCAAGGCGGCGCTCGGTGACGGACGGCGTCCGTTGTCGCTCGAGGCGGCCTTGGGCGCGCGAAGGTTGCTCTACGGCACGTCGGCGCTGGCGGTACTTCTCACGTGGAGCGTCCAGCGATGAACATCACCCATGGCGGCAACGTTCAGGCGCTGGCGCGGCGCCTGGGCTGCGGCCCGGAAGAGATTCTGGACTTCTCGGCCTCGATCAATCCGCTGGGCTTGGCGCCGGGCGTGCGTGAGGCCATGGTCGGGGCGATGAAGGACATCGTGCAGTATCCCGAGCCGCAGGCGACGCGTCTGAATGCCGCGCTGGCGGACGCCTGGCAGGTTCCCGCCGAACTGGTGATGACGGGCAACGGAGCGACAGACCTGATTCACTTCTTCGCCCGCTGCGCCGTGCCGCGGCCGGACCCGGTGACGCTGCTGGTGCCCACGTTCAGCGAGTTCCATCGTGCGTATCCCGACGCCACGCTGGTGACTCAACCGGCCCAGTTGCGCGGCCTCGCCGTGGTCACGCGACCGAACAATCCGCTAGGCACGATGCTGCCGCTGGAAGCGATCGAGCGCTTACTGCGGCAAGGATGCTTCGTGCTGGTTGATGAGAGCTTCGTTGAGTTCACGGAGGCGCCGTCGGCGCTCGAACTGGTGGAGCGTTATGAACGCTTACTGGTACTGCGTTCGCTGACGAAGTTGCATGCTTTGCCCGGCTTGCGGATCGGGGCGCTGGTGGGGCAGGCGGTGCCCGCGCTGCAACCGCGGCGGGAGCCATGGACGGTGAATACGTTGGCGGAAGCGGCCGCACTGGCTTCGCTCGCGGCCACCGAGCATCATCGGCGGACCCGCGAATGGATTGCCGCCGAGCGCTGCTGGCTCAGCCGCCAACTGACGGAAATCCCAGGCTTCACTCCGGCGCCGAGCGTGGCGAACTACTTGCTGGTCCGCGTGGCGGACGATCCGCGGCCGTTGGTGGAGTGGCTGGCTGACCGTCGCGTGCTGGTGAGGGATTGCAGCGAAACGCCCGGCGTGGACGAGCCGGCGATTCGCGTGGCGGTGCGGCGGCGCCCGGACCACGAGCGTCTTTTGGCGCTGTTCAAGGAGTATCCATGCGCTTCATTCTGATCTTGCTGGCGGCGACGCTGAGCGCGCAACAACGCGTGATCTCGGTGGCGCCGAGCGCCACGGAGATGCTCTACGCCTTGGGTTGGGGCGATCGCGTGGTGGGCGTCACGCAGTATTGCCACTATCCGCCGGACGTCCGGCGGAAGACGCAGATCGGCAGCTATCTGCGGCCGAGTCTGGAGGCCATGGTGGCCTTGAAGCCGGATCTGCTGATCCTCGATCCGACCACCACGAAGGTGAACTTGCCCGGTGTGCGTGTGGCTTCAATCGAGCGCGGTAACTTGGCGGGGATTGAGCGCTCCATCCAGACGATTGCGAAAGCGATGGGCGAACCGCAGCGCGCGGTGCCCGTGGTGGAGCGCATGCGTCGCGAGTTGGCGGCGATTCGGGGACGTAATCAAGGGCGCCCCAGGCGCAAGACGATGTTCGTCGTGGGTCGTAATCCCGGCCAACTGACGGGCCTGATCGTGGTGGGCAAGGATTCGTATCTGAACGAACTCATTGCGCTGGCCGGCGGCGCGAACATCTTTGCGGACTCGCCTTTGTCCTACCCCAAGGTCTCCACCGAAGAGATCCTGGCGCGGCAGCCGGACGTGATCATCGACATGGGCGATATGGCCGACACGGACGCGGTGGCGCCGGGGCATTTGGAACAGGTGCGCGCGTTGTATCGTAAGCTGCCGCAGGTGTCGGCGGTGAAGCAGGGGCGCGTGTTCGCCGTGGCGTCCGATATCTTTGTGGTGCCGGGGCCGCGCGTGGTGGAGGCGGCTCGCGAGTTCGAACGGATGATCCAAGGGGGGAAATGATCTATCGCCTGGTGCAGGCCGGCTTGAGTTACGGCGCCGCGCGCGTGCTGCTCGAGGTGTCGGTTGAGTTTTCGCGTCCGGAGTTTGTGGCGGTGCTGGGGCCGAATGGCGCGGGCAAGTCGACGCTGCTGAACCTGATGGCGGGGCTCAAACAGGGCGAAGGGCGCTGCGAGTATCAAGGCCGCGAAGTGCTCGCCTGGCCTCGCCGGGAGTTTGCTCGCGAGGTCTCTTTCCTGCCGCAGAACGTGCAGATCAACTTTCCGTTCAGCGCCGAGGAGATCGTCCTGATGGGGCGCACGCCCCATGGTCGCGGCTGGACCGAGTCTCCGGCGGACCATGCGGCGGCTTCGCGAGCCATGGACCTCACCGATGCCGCCGGCTATCGCGCCCGCGACTTCGTCTCGCTTTCGGGCGGCGAACGGCAGCGTGTGATTCTGGCTGCGGCGCTGGCACAATCTCCTCGCGTGCTGCTGCTCGATGAGCCTTCCGCCTTTCTCGACTTGTCGCATCAAGTGGCGCTCTACCGTCTGCTGGGGCGCCTGCCGAGAGAGGAGAACATGCTGGTGGTCGCCGTGACCCATGACTTGAATCTGGCGGCGGCGCATGCGGATCGTCTCCTGATTCTCGATCGCGGCACGCTCGCGGCCGACGGCGCCCCCGCTGAAGTCTTGAATGAGACATGCCTGCGCCAAGTTTTCGGGGTGGAGGCGGTCATTGGGCGCAATCGCGCTTCGCGTCCGGTGATTCTCTATGAGTAAGCCGATGTGGCTGGTGATCGGGTTGGCCGCCGTGCTCATCTGCGCGCTGGGCTTGCCGCTGGTGGGTTCCGCGGAGGTGTCGCTGTCGCGCGCCTGGGCGGGTCTGTCGCCCGATCGCGAAATTGTCTTCGGGATCCGTTTGCCGCGCGTGTTGCTGGGCTTGCTGGCGGGGGGAGCGCTGTCGGTGGCGGGTGTGCTTTGCCAAGCCTTGCTGCGCGATGCTTTGGCCACGCCTTACACGCTGGGCGTCTCGAGCGGGGCGTCGCTGGGGGCCGTCGCCGCTATCTGCCTCGGTTGGGGCGAGGCCGGTGAGTTTAACGGCGTGTGGGTAGCGGGCTTTCTCGGCGCCGCCGTCACGGTGTTGGCGGTGGTGAGTTTGGCCAGCGACGGAGGGCGCCTCTCGAGCTTCACTCTGCTGCTGGCGGGCGTCACGCTCAATAGCATTTGTCTGGCGCTGATTCTCTTTTTGCAAACCATCTCGAGCTTCGGCAAGTCGCTGGTGATTGTGCGTTGGCTGATGGGCGGTATCGACACGGTGGAGTGCGGGACTTTGCTGTGGCTGACGGCACTGCTGCTTCCGGTGATGGTGGCTGTGTTGTGGCGCGCGCGGGACTGGAATCTCCTGGCGATCGGCGAGGACTGGGCGATGGCGCGCGGCGTGCCGGCGCAACGCATGATCTGGTCGGGCTACTTCGCCATCTCCGTGCTCACCGGTCTGGTGACGGCGCTCACCGGCCCGATCGGTTTCGTGGGCCTGATTGTGCCGCACGCGCTGCGCTTGAAGCTGGGCGCGGATCATCGGGTGATTCTGCCCGCGTCGTTCCTCTATGGCGCGGCGTTCCTGGCCCTCTCGGATACGGCCGCGCGCATGGTGCTGGCCCCGGCCGAGATCCCGGTGGGCGTGCTGACGGCGCTGCTCGGGGGGCCGTTCTTCATTCTGCTGCTACGCTCGAAACGGAGAAGCACATGGCTCTAGTGTTAGTGGGCGGGGGCAGCCGCAGCGGCAAGAGTACCTATGCGCTGCAACTGGCGCGCCGGACGCCGGAGCCGCGCGCGTTTGTGGCGACGGCCCAGCCTTATGACGAGGAGATGCGCGAGCGGATTATCCGTCACCAAGCCGAGCGGGCCGATGAGTTCGCCACCTGCGAAGAGCCCTTTGACCTGGCTGGCGCCGTGCAGAATCTCGAGACGGTCCACAGCGCGATCGTCGTGGATTGCCTGACGTTGTGGCTCACCAACCTGCTGCTGCAGGACGAACGCTCGCTCGAACTGCGAGTCGCCGCGTTTCTGGCCGCGGCGACGGCCAGCCCCTCCACGATCATCGCCGTGACGAACGAAGTGGGCTGCGGGATCGTGCCGGAGAATGCGCTGGCGCGGCGTTTTCGCGATCTGCAGGGACGGCTGAATCAGGACGCGGCGCAAGTGTCCACCGAGGTGTATTGGATGGTGTTCGGCTATCCGATGAAGGTGAAGTCATCTTGATTCGCTGTCTGGGCGCGCTTCAGTTTCTGACGATCCTGCCGATTCGCCGCTCTACGTGCGCCCCCGGCGAAGCGGCGGCCTGGTTCCCGCTGGTCGGCGCGCTGGTGGGGTTGGCCGCGGCGGGCGTGCAACACTACTTGTCCGCGCCGTGGAATGCGTTGGGAGCGGTGCTGTTGATGGTGCTGCTGACGGGGGCGTTGCACGAAGACGGCTTGGCTGATTGTGCCGATGCCTTCGGCGGCGGCCGCCATCCGGATCAGATCCGGCAAATTCTCAAAGACTCGCGCATCGGCACCTTCGGCGCGCTGGCGTTACTCTTCTCCGTCCTGTTGCGCTGGCAGGCCATCGCCGAGACGCGCAGCCATGCGCTGGAGGCGTTGGTGGCCGCCGGTGCGTTGAGCCGCGGCGCGCAGGTGGGACTCATTTGGATTGCGCGGCCGGCGGGTGAAGGTTCCGGCAAGCTGTTCGCGTTGTCGCTGAGTACGCCGCGCACTTTGGTGGCGATCGGCCTCGCGGGTTTGTTAGCCGCGCCGCTCGGCGTGCTGGCTTTGCCCGCCCTGATGGGCAGCGCGGGGCTGACGGTGCTCGCGCGCGATTACTTCGAGAGCCGTCTGGGAGGCGTGAGCGGCGATTGCTGCGGCGCGTTGAGCCAGGTGGTGGAGTGTCTGGTACTCGTTCTATGCGCCTCTATCTGGTAAGGCACGCCGAGCCGACGCTGGCGGGACGCTTCATCGGCCGGACGAATCCGCCGTTGTCCGAGCACGGCCATCGACAGGCGCGAGCGGCGCTGGCGTCGCTCGAAGTCGATCACGTCTTTGTCAGCCCGCTGGAGAGGGCTCAACAAACGGCCGCCTATTTGGCGGCGCCGAGCACGACGTTGCCGGATTTGGCGGAGCTGCATTTCGGGCATTGGGAGGGGCTGACGTGGGATGAGATCCAGACACGGGATCCGGACTTAGCTGCGCGGAAGGTGGCGGACTGGTTTTCGGAGCCGGCCCCGGAAGGCGAGTCGCTCGAGGATTTGCTGAGCCGTGCGCGGCAGGCGCTTCATCACATTACGGGGAGCGGCTATGCTCGTGCGGCGATTGTGGCGCACGCGGTCATCAACGGCGCGATCCGTTCGCTGGTGCAAGGCGGCTCGCCGGCGTCCTATCGGCAGCAGTATGTGGAGATTGTCGAGTTAGTGCCAGAATCTAGGGAGACAAGGATCGAGGATGGTGATCAATCAGGAACGCGTTGACGAATTGCGCCAAGTAGAAATCTTCAGCGCCCTCAACGATGACCAGTTGCGCTGGTTCCTCGAGCGCTGCCAGGAGCGGACTCTGGAGGCGGGCGAGTTGGCGTTGCAACAAGGCGCCGACGCCGAGTATCTGGTGGTGGTTCTCGAAGGCGAACTACAGGGCTCCACCAGCGAAGGCGGCGAGAGTTACGTGTTTACGATGCATGCCAAACACGTGGGGGGCATGTTGCCGTTCTCGCGTATGCGCAAGGTGCCGGCGAATGTCCGAGCGACGGTGAAGGCACGCGTGCTGTTATTCCACCGCGATCAGTTCCCGCAGCTCTACGTCAACCTACCGGATCTGATTCCGAAGCTGGTGGCCATTCTCGCCGACCGGGTGCGGGAGACCGCCAAAGTCATCTCCCAGCACGAGAAGCTGGCGAGCCTGGGCAAGCTCTCGGCGGGTTTAGCTCACGAGTTGAACAATCCGGCTTCGGCCGCGCGACAGGCCAGCCTCACCGCTCGGCGGGCCTTCGAGCAGTTCGTCAATGCTTCGGATGGCTTCCTGGTGCTGCGGCCGACGGAGGCCTTTTTGAAGGAAGTCTGTGCGATGGAAGAGGCCGCCGCGGTGGGCATTCGCGACTCTCCACCGATGGATAGCCTGACGCGCAGCGATCGCGAAGAGGCGATGGCTGAGTTCCTGCAGCAACTGGATGTCAGCGAGCCCTGGGACATGGCGGCGGCCTTCGTCGACGCCGGCTTCACGCGCGAAGAACTCACCGCCCGCACGGCCGATTGGGTGCCGGAGTGCCGGGCTTTCGGCTTGCAACGCGTCTCCGCCGCCATCCAGATGGAGCAGGTGCTGGCGCAGATGCTGACCGCCACCACGCGCATTTCCGATTTGGTGAAGGACATCAAGGACTATTCGTACATGGATCGCGCTTCGGTGACCGAAGTCGACCTGCACCATAGCCTCGACACCACCTTGCGCATGTTCGGCTTCCGCTTCAAGAACGGCGTCCGCGTGGAGACGAACTATGACCCCACGCTGCCCAAGATTTGCGCGCATGGGGGCCAGTTGAACCAGGTCTGGACGAACCTGATCGACAACGCGATCGACGCGATGCTTTCGTACCCGGAACGCGAGGGCCCGGCCGTGCTGGCGGTTCGCACGCGCCGCGACGCCGAACACGCCCTGGTGGAGATCGCCGACAATGGCGGCGGCATCCCGAAGAGCGTGTGGTCCAAGGTGTTTGACCCGTTCTTCACTACCAAGCCTCAGGGCGAGGGCACGGGGCTGGGGCTCGATACGGTGTATCGCATCGTGCATCAGCATCACGGGACCATCGAGTTCGAAACGCGGCCCGGCCGCACGGTGTTCTCGATTCGTCTGCCGCTGCAGGGATCGCCCCTGGCATGATCCGCCTCTCCGGCGCCAGTTGCGTACGCGACGGGCGCACCGTGCTGCAGGGCATCGAGGCGGAGTTTCGCGAACGCGAGATCACCGTGTTGCTGGGACGCAGCGGCAGCGGCAAGAGCACGTTGCTGCGCCTCATAAATCGCCTCCTCGAGGCGAGCGCGGGCGAAGTGACTGTGCTGGGCAGGCCGGTCCGCGAGTGGGACGTCTACGCGCTGCGCCGGTCCATGGGTTTTGTCCCGCAGAATCTGGGCCTGTTTCCGCATCGGCGCGTGGGTGAGCAACTGCACTTGGCCGGGGCCGAGGCGGCGCGTGCGGGAGTGCTGCTTGAACGAGTAGGTTTGCCGGCGGCTTATCTGAGCCGGTTCCCGCATCAGTTGAGCGGCGGCGAGCAGCAACGGGTCGCCTTGGCTCGAGCCTTGGCGCGTGAGCCGAAGCTGCTGCTGTTGGATGAGCCGTTCTCCGCGCTCGATCCCATCACGCGGCGCGAACTGCAACTGCTGGTGAAGCAACTCGAAACGACGGCCGTTTTCGTGACGCATGACCTGCGCGAGGCGTTTGCCCTGGGCGATCGCATTGCCTTTCTTTCGGGCGGCACACTGGCGGCGTTCGGCCCGCGCGCGCAGATCGAAGCGACCACGCATCCGGAACTGCGCCAGTTTCTGGAGACTTTGCAGTGAACATCGCCACGGCCGCCGGCGAGCACTTGCTGCTGGTTCTATTGAGCGTCGCCTTGGCCGCGGCGCTGGGGGTGCCGGCCGCCGTCTGGGCTGCGCGTCACCCCGGCCCGGGCCGTTACCTGCTGCGGGCGGCCGACCTCATCCAGACGATCCCGTCGCTGGCGCTGTTTGGCTTGTTACTGCCGCTGCCGTTGATTGGCGGGATCGGTCCGCGGTTGGCGGTGCTGGCGCTGTTGGCTTACGCGCTGCTGCCGATTCTGCAGAACACGGTGACTGGTTTGCGGACGGTGCCGGAAGCCGTAAAGGAGTCCGCCGTGGCCATGGGGCTCACGCCGCGCGAGGTGTGGCGCGAGGTGGAACTGCCGTTGGCCGCGCCCTCGATCGTGGCGGGCTTGCGGATTGCCACAGTGACCAGCATCGGGACGGCGACGGTGGCCGCGGCGGTGGGCGCCGGTGGCTTGGGGACGTTTCTCTATCGCGGTTTGGCGACGCTCGAACCAGACCTGTTGTTGGCGGGCGCCATCCCGGCCGCTTTGATGGCCATCGGCGCCGATTGGATTTTGACATGGATCGAAAACAGGCTCTCGCAGTACTGAGTGCCGGCCTGATGGGCTGCACGCGCGCCCGCGGACTGACCGTGGGTGCGAAGAATTTTACGGAGCAGGATATCCTGGGCGAGATCCTCGCCGCTCAACTGGCACCGGTGGCGCCGGTGACCGCGCGGCTGCATCTGGGCGGCAGTTATCTGGCGCATACCGCGCTCCTCAACGGCGACATCGACCTGTACCCGGAGTACAGCGGCACCGCGCTCACCGCCTGCCTCAAACTGCCGCTCGAACGCGACCCGCAACGGGTGTTTGAAGCCGTGCGCACGGCCTACGCCGAGCGGCACGACGTGGAATGGGGCTGGCCGTTGGGCTTCGAGAATACCTTTGCGATGGTGGTCCCCAAGTCACTTGGCTTGCGGACGCTGTCCGAAGCGGTGCAAGGCAAGCGTGACTGGCGGCTGGCGATCGGCTATGAGTTCGAAGCTCGGCCCGACGGCTGGCCGATGTTCCAGCGCACCTATCCGTTGCAACTGGGCGCGCCGCTGAAGACGATGGACCTGGGCCTGCTCTATCGCGCGCTTCAGGCGGGTGAGGTCGATATGGCCGCGGGCAACACCACCGATGCCGCCCTCGCGACCGGAGTCTTCACGGTGCTCGAAGACGATCAGCACTTCTTCCCGCCGTATCAGACGTGTCTGGCGGTGCGGCGCGCGGCGCTGCGCGAACATGCTCGCCTGCGTCCGGCGCTGGACCAACTCACCGGCGCAATCTCCGCCGCCGCCATGCGGCGCATGAACGCCGCCGTCACCGAAAGTAAACAAGAGCCATCTGTGGTGGCCCATGAATTCCTGCGAAACTGGAAGAAATAGTGGCCAAACCGTACCTGCTCACCGTTGACGACGACCCGGAAGTGCTGCGCGGCATCGAACGCGACTTGCGCCGCCGCTACTCGAATCAGTATCGAATCCTGCGAGCCGAAAGCGGCCAAGCCGCTCTCGACGCGTTGCGCCAGATCAAGGACCGGCAGGAGGATGTCGCGCTGCTGCTGGCCGACCAACGCATGCCGGAAATGGACGGCGTCACCTTTCTGACGGCGGCTCGCGAGTTGCATCCCGAAGCGCGGCGCGTGCTGCTGACGGCCTACGCCGATACCAACGCCGCGATCACGGCCATCAACGACGTCCGGCTGCATCACTATTTGCTGAAGCCTTGGGATCCGCCTGAGCAGAATCTGTTCCCTGTCCTCGATGATCTGCTCGACGATTGGCATTACACGTTCGAGCCGCCGTTCCGCGGCTTGCGGGTAGTTGGCCATCGCTGGTCGCAGGAAGGGCATCGCATCAAGGACTTTCTGGGACGGCATCAGGTGCCGTTCCGCTGGATCGACGTCGACGCGATGCCAAACGATCCGGCCATCGTGCAGGCGCTGGCGGCACGTCCGGCTCTGCCGCTGATCATGTTCGGCGACGGAACGCAGCAGGGGTGCCCCTCCAATGAGGAACTGGCGGCGAAGCTCGGCTTCAAGACTCAGGCCGATACCTCGTTCTACGACTTCCTGATTGTCGGCGCGGGCCCGGCGGGCTTGGCGGCCGCGGTCTATGCGGCGTCCGAAGGCTTGCGCACGTTGCTGGTCGATCGCGAAGCTCCCGGCGGCCAAGCCGCCCTCAGTTCGCGGATTGAGAATTACCTGGGCTTTCCCGCCGGGCTCACCGGCGGCGACTTGGCGCGCCGCGCGGTCGCGCAGGCTCGCAAGTTCGGCTGCGAGATTCTCGCGCCGCTCGAAGCCACCGGCATTCGCAGCGAAGGCGCCTTCAAGATCGTCACGCTGAGCAACGGCGCGCAGGTGTCGGCGCATTCGGTGCTGATTTCCACTGGACTCGCCTGGCGCCGGCTGAACATCCCGGGCGTCGAGCGCTTGCAAGGCAGCGGCGTCTACTACGGCGCGGCCATCACAGAGGCGATGAGCTGTCAGGACGAAGACGTTTATGTGATCGGCGGCGCCAATAGCGCCGGGCAGGCCGCGATGCACTTCTCGCAATACGCGAAACGGGTGCACATGCTGGTGCGAGGCGACGGCCTCGCGGCCACCATGAGCCAATATCTGATTGACCAGATTGCCGGCCGGCCCAACATCGAAGTGCTCTCGCATACCGAAGTGATTGAGGCGCACGGCGGGGAACGGCTGGAGGAGATCACGCTGCGGAACAACCAGACCAATACCGAGACGCGCGTGCCGGCTTGCCTGCTGTTCATCTTCATTGGCGCTCAGCCTTGCACGGAGTGGCTGCAGGGCAAGGTCTGCATGGATGAGCACGGGTACGTGCGCACGGGGCCGAATCTCAAAGCCGATGGCAAGCTCACGCGCCAGTGGCCGATCAAGCGCGATCCCTATCTGCTCGAGACGTCGATCCCCGGGGTGTTTGCCGCCGGCGATACGCGCTCCGGCAGCGTGAAGCGAGTGGCCAGCAGCGTGGGCGAAGGCAGCGTGGTGGTGCAGTTCGTGCATCACTATCTGGCGACCATCAGCTAACTGACCTCATCCCCAAAAAGCAAAAGGACCAGCCTTCCGGCTGGTCCTTTTGGCGTAGACGGCGAACGAACTTACCGAACGAACTTACTGAGCGGCAGCTTTCTTGAGGATCGCGGCCTTGTCCGTCTTTTCCCAGGTGAAGCCATCGCCCGTGCGGCCGAAGTGGCCAAAGGCGGCGGTCTTGCGGTACACCGGACGGCGCAGCTTCAACATCTCGATGATGCCCTTGGGCGTCAGCGTGAAGTTGTCGCGGACGATCTGGGTGAGCTTCGCCGCCGACACGGTGCTGGTGCCGAAGGTGTCCACGAGGACGGAAACCGGTTCCGCCACGCCGATGGCGTAGGCCAACTGCACTTCCACCTTCTTGGCGAGCTTGGCGGCGACGATGTTCTTGGCGATGTAGCGAGCGGCGTAGCAAGCGGAGCGGTCCACCTTCGTCGGGTCCTTACCGGAGAACGCGCCACCGCCGTGACGGCCCATGCCGCCGTAGGTATCGACGATAATCTTGCGGCCCGTGAGGCCGGTATCGCCATGAGGTCCACCGATGACGAAACGGCCGGTGGGATTGATGTGATAGGCGGTCTTCTTGTCGACCATGCCCTTGGGCACCACGGCGTCGATCACCTTGGAGCGCACTTCCTTGCGCAACTTCTCGGTGGTCACCGAATCGGCATGCTGGGTGGAGAGCACGATGGCATCGATGCGCACGGGCACTCCGTCCACATATTCCACCGACACCTGCGTCTTACCGTCCGGCCGCAGATACTTCAGTTCGCCTTGCCGGCGGGCTTCGCTCAAACGGCGAGCCAACTGGTGCGAGAGCTGAATCGGCAGCGGCATCAATTCGGGAGTTTCGTCGCAGGCATAGCCAAACATCAGGCCCTGGTCGCCGGCGCCGCCCGTGTCCACGCCCATCGCAATGTCGGGCGATTGGGTTTGAATCGCGTTCAGCACGCCGACGGTTTTCGCGTCGTAGCCCATGTCCGAGCTGGTGAAGCCGATGTCGGCAATCACTTCGCGTGCAATGTTCGGAGCATTGAAGTTCGCTTTGGTGGTGATCTCACCACCGACGATGCACAGACCGGTCGATACGAAGGTTTCGCACGCCACGCGCGAGAGCGGATCTTCTTTCAAACAAGCGTCAAGAATCGCGTCCGAAATCTGGTCGGACATTTTGTCCGGATGCCCTTCGGTCACAGATTCGGACGTGAAGATATGTCTTAATCCATCAACAGCCACTGAGTTCTCGATTTCCTCTCACGGGGGATTTGCCGATCATGCGCAGCCAGGCAAGGAAAAGAAGAGGCAGGTGCGTCGCGATGGCAATACCACAAGTCTAGCGGAGTAGTTAGAAATCTCGCAAGTTGTTAACCTGAGGCCATGGCGAAGGTTGATTTCAAGCCCATTCAGGAAGCTCACTGGCGCCGGGGCGATGCCACGGGATGGTTTGAAGCGGCCTATGCGCAGGCGAACGGCGATCGCACGGCAATCCCTTGGGCGGAAAAGGGAATCAATCCGCATCTCATCGAATGGGGCGAACGGGTGGGGCTCGCCGGAAACGGCCGCTCGGCTTTGGTGATCGGCTGTGGTCTGGGCGACGACGCTGAGTATCTGGCGGCGCTGGGCTTTGTGGTGACGGCGTTCGATATCTCGCCCACGGCCGTCGAGTGGTGCCGTCGGCACTTCCCCGAGTCGAAAGTCCGCTATGACGTGGCCGACTTGTTCCAGGCTTCCTGGCCGCCTTTCGACTTCGTCCTCGAGGCCTACACGCTGCAGGCGCTGCCCCGGTCGTTGCGGGCTTCAGCCGTCGCGGCGATCGCCGCGGCGACGGGCGGCGAGTTGCTGGTGATCTGCCGTGGCTGCGATCAGCCCGAGCCCGGCGAAGAGATTCCCTGGCCGCTGACTCCCGAGGAACTGGCGGGCTTCACTGCCGCCGGTCTCCAGGTGGCGTCGTTGGAAGACTTCTACGATCAGAAGGATCCGCCGCGCCGGCGCTTCCGCATCCTTTATCGCCGCTAACCACCCAGTTGCTGCACGCTGATGCCGAGCAGCGCGACGGTGAGGGCAATCATCACCACCACCGCCGTCCAGGCGACGAAGTTGTAGACGGGCGAGTTGGTCCATTCGCGCATCAGGCGGCGCTTGTTCACCAGCAGGATCATGAAGACCAATACCAGCGGCAGCAGGATGCCGTTCAGGACTTGCGACACCAGGATCGCCTTCACCAGCGGGAACGACGGCAACAGCACCACGCCGCCGCCCACTACGATCAGCCCGGTGAACAGCCAGTAGAAGATGGGGGCTTCGCGAAACTCGAAGTTCACGCCGCTTTCGAAACCCAGTCCTTCGCAGACGGTGTAAGCCGTCGAGAGCGGCAGAATGCAGGCCGCGAAGAGCGACGCGTTGAACAGGCCGGCCGCGAACATGAGGTAAGCATAAGTACCAAAGGGCTTCAACCCTTCGGCCGCGTCCGCCGCGTCCTTGATGTCGCGCGGGGCGACGCTGCCGATCGCTCCGGCGCAGGCCACGATGATGAAGAACGCGATCACGCTCATCACCACGCAACCGACAATCACTTCCAGGCGGGACTCGTTATATTCCTTCGCCGAAACGCCCTTCTCCACAATCGCCGCCTGCAGATAGAACTGCATCCACGGCGCCACCGACGTACCCACCATGCCGATCAGCATCGTCAGATAGCCGGCCTCCAGCATGAACTCGGGCTTCACGCTATAGATGGCCGCCTGCTTCCAGTCCGGCTTCACCATGATGCCGGCGACGATGTAGGAAACGTAGAGCACAGTGGCGAAAAGAAAGACCTTCTCCACGCGCGCATAACTCCCCTTCACCACCAGCAGCCACACCATCAGCGCGCCGATGGGGACGGAAATATGGCGGCTGATGTGGAAGAGTTCGAGCGAACTGGCAATGCCGGCGAAGTTCGCCATCACGTTCATCAGATTGGCGACCAGCAGGATCGCCATCAGGAAGAAGGTGGTGCGCAGGCCGAACTCTTCGCGGATCAAGTCCGAGAGGCCCTTGCCGGTCACCGCGCCCATGCGCGAGCACATCTCCTGCGTCACGATCAGCAGCAGCGTGATCGGCAGCAGGGTCCACAGGGGCAGATAGCCGTAGCGGGCTCCGGCTTGGGAGTAGGTATAGATGCCGCCCGCGTCGTTGTCGACTACGGCGGTGATGAACCCCGGACCCAACACCGAGAAGAAGACGGCAATGTGATACTTCAGGCGCCGGAACAAGTTAGTGCGCCCTCAAATGCGAGATCACGTCATCGGCGGTGATCACGCCCACCACCTGGTCATTTTGATCCACTACGGGCAGTTCCAGTAAGTTGTATTTGTCAAAGAGCTCCACCACGCGGCTGCGTTTCGCGTCGACTTTGACGCGCTTGGCGTTTTCGGCGGCCAGTTTCATGAGGGGCGTGTCGCTGGAGGCCAGCACCAGGCGAGCGAGCGGCACGGTAGCGACGAGCTTCTCGCCGGCCGTCAGATAGAGAGCCTGCAACGTTTCCACATTGCCTTCGCTCTGCTTCAGATGGCGGACGGCCGTGGCGACGGTGGCGTCGTCGGCCAAGGTGACGAACTCAGTCGACATGAGGCGCCCGGCGCTGTCTTCGGGAAACTCGAGGAGCTCGTTTACCTCTTCCTCGGCTTCCATCTCGTGCATGATTTCGTCGGCGCGGTCTTCTTCGAGCTCGGCCAACACGTCGGCCGCTTCGCCCGGATCCATCTCGTCCATGATGTCGGCGGCCTTCTCGGTTTCGAGCGCCTCCAGAATACTGGCCTGCATGTCCGGATCGACCTCGCTCAAGGCCTCCGCCGCGACTTCCTCGTCCAGCGACGCAATAATCGCCTCGCGGTCTTCCGGCCCCAGTTCTTCGACGATGTCGGCAATGTCGGCCGGATGCATCTTCTCGAGATAGGCGTTGGTGATGTTGAGGCGCAACCGGCGCTGCGGGTCGGGCTCCACGATGTTGCAGAACTGCCAACTGATGCTTTGCGGCGCAATCGGCTCCTGCAGGCGGCGAATCCAGCGCCGCGGCAAGGCTCCCTGGGCGAGCCGGCGCAGGACGCTGCGCAGGCCTACGTCCACCTCGCGCACCCGCAACTCGTGCTCGTCGATCTGGAAGGTGACGTCGGTGACGCGGACCACCTTGCGGCCCTGGGCGTCGATGATCTGCTGATCGAGCAGGTCCCGCACCAGGCGCAGCATGTACTCGTCATTGTGGAACGGCGTCAGGCGTTCGTCGCCTAACTCAATTCCTTCCAGCGAGATGCGTGAGACTTGATCGTGCCGGACGGTGAGCCAGGCGTATCCGCTGCCCCCGATCAGGAAACGGTCCACCCGACCGGGGTCGATCAGCGGGACAATGGCGGCGTCGCGGACACGGCCGAGCACGCGGCGCTTGAGGTCATAGACCTTGAGCCCGAGAAGTTCGGTGAGGTAGAGAATTTCTGCCATCGGCCGCCCGCGTCCATCACTTCCACTATCGCCAATCGCTAGAGGACGGGGCAACCCGAAAACGGAGTTTACCTTGCCGGAACCCAACTCCCGTCTTTTAACCGCTCGGCCCGCACCGCGATGCCGGCGGGCACCCATTCGCACCCTTGCTGGCACGCGCCGGTCGGATCCTGCCGCACGCGGGCGGTTCGCTGCTCGAGGCTCTTCAGATTGCGCGCCGTGAGGATCGCCATGTTGTGCTCGCTGGTCGACGCGCGCTCCAGAAACAGGAGCCGCACCAGGCGTCCGCCATGCTGCTTTTGGAAAAGTGGATGAACAGGTTTCGGCTGCGGGGTGCTCTGGCCATCGCGTATCGTCTCGGCTTGGGTGAACCGGACCCGCCCCTTGCCCTGCACCGCATAATAAGAGGTCTCGTAGCCCAGAAAGTCCTGGCTCGCCCGAAGGGTGACGTGGTTGCCCTTCTCCTCTACCGCGCTCGTCTTCACCTGATAGCCTCCTCCGGCGAGCAGCGGCGTGACCACCCGTACGCGCCAGCCTTCCTGGAGGTCGAGATGCGTGGTTTGGACCGTGACGGGGACCTGCGGCGAAGTCGCGGTTTTCCGCTGACTTGCGCAGCTCACCAGCCACAGCAGGGGCAACGCCAGGCTAAATAAGGAGGAACGCCTCATGGCGGACAGCCTAGCACCGAAGCGTGAAGTTTTGTAACGATCCGCCCGCGCCGCCGACCGTACAGAGCGCGCAAACCCAATCGCTCCTCGCAGTTCGCGAGGCCTCTTTGCGGCTGGTTTCATGTAAACTTTTCCACAGACGGCACCGCTAACCTTTGGCGAACTGGCGTCGTCATGGTTTAGTACAATGGCGTAGCTCTAGGTGTGGCCGTGTCCACCCGCCCTACGGGCTTTCCCAAATATAAGGTGATCCGATATGCAGCCGCTTCCCTCGATTCCCGCGCAGCCTGTCGCCTCGCCGCCCCAACCGGCGGCGCCCGAGCATGTAGCCCCTCCTTCGGGCGGTGGTTTTCGTAAGTTATTGATTTTCCTCGGCTTGGCGGTGATCGCCGGGCTGGGCTGGTGGCTCTGGCAGAAGCAGCTTTCTGAGCAATCGGAGGCGGCCCGCGTTGCCAGTGCTGTCCGCACCCACACGATTTCCGGCGGCCGGCTGGAGCGGACCATTCGTCTCACCGGAGTCACGACTGCTGAAAAATTCGTCTCTCTGATCGCGCCCCAATTGCGCGGCGGCCGCGGCGATCGAGGCCGGAATTCTCCTCAGATGGCCACCATGTCCATGCCCGCGCTGAGCACCGGCTCGCGAGCGGGCGGCGGTTCCAGCGGCAGTTCGGGTTCGTCGGGCGGCTCGACGTCGGCATCTTCCTCCTCGGGTGGCAGCACCGACGCTTCGGTGACCCCGACTTCGACGGGCGATGCGAGTGGCGCGGCGGCCAATCCCAACGCGGGCCGTTCGGGCAACGCGATGCGCGCGACTACGTCGCGCACGGGTGGCGCCACCAATACCCGCTCCACGGCTTCCTCTTCCCGGATTCAAACGGGTGAAGCCAGCCTCGGCTCCACGGGCTCTCAGCTCGAAAATGGCATGGGCGGCGGCGGTGGCGGTGGTGGTAACACCGGCGGCGGCGGTGGTGGCGGTGGTGCCCGCGGTGGCGGTGGTGGCGGCGATTTCGGCCTCACGCTGCAGACCATGGTGAAGCCTGGTTCCCGCGTCGGCCCCGGACAGGTGGTTGCGGAGTTCGATCGTCAGTTCATGATGCTGCGCCTGGACGACTATAAGTCGTCCATTGCCCAGTATGAAGCCAATATGACGAAGCTCCGGAGCGACGTCGACCTCTACCGCGTGCAGCACGCGCAGACCATTGAGGTGGCCAAATCCGACCTCAATAAAGCCGAATTGGACATCAAGACGATTCCCGTTCGCTCGAACATCGAAGCCGAGCGGTTGCGTCTGGCCCTCGACGAAGCCAAGGCCCGTTATCAGCAGTTGCTTTCGGAAGTGAAGTTCGTCGAGGTCTCGGCGGAAGCCCAGATCAAGAATGCCGAGCTCGAAATGAAGGCGGCCAAGCTGGAAATGGCGCGCGCGCAGGCCAATGCCGACCGCATGCTGGTGAAGTCGCCGATCGCGGGCATCACCGTGATGCAGCAGACCTTTGCCGGCAGCGAGTTCCGTCCGGTGCAGGAAGGCGACCCGCTGATGCCCGGCTTCCTCTTTATGCAGGTGGTGGACACCAGTTCGATGGTGATCAACGCCACCATCAATCAGGTGGACGCCGAGCGCCTGCGGATCAACACCAAGGCTAAGGTCCGTTTCGACGCGTATCCCGGGTTGGAATTGCCCGCGCACGTGGTGTCGGTGGCGGCAGTGACCAAGGCTGGCGGTTTCCGCGCCAATTATATGAAGGAGATCCCGGTCCGCCTCAAGCTGGATGCCCTGGATCCGCGCGTGATTCCCGACCTCTCGGTGAGTGCGGACGTGATCCTGGAAAGCGCCGATGCTCCGGCCATCGTGCCGCGTGAAGCGCTCCATCAGGATGCCAAGTCGGCGCCCGGCAAGAGTTTTGTCTACGTTCGGGCGGCCAATGGCTGGGTCCGGCGTGAAGTGGAAGTCGGCGATAGCAACTACATCTCCGCGGCGGTCCGATCTGGTCTGCAGGCGGGCGACGTGGTTGCGCTCGAAGTGCCCTTCAAAGCCCCCGAGCCAAGTAGCGAGGCGAAGACTTAGGAGACGGTGGTGGCCGTTTCCCGTCAGTTCTGTTAGGAGAGAGCGATCAATATGTCCAAAGACGTCAGACCGAAACATCGGCTGGGCGACAACGCCGGAGCGCGCCGCAAGCGCATGATTATCTGGACCCTGGTGCTCGGGCTCAGCGCGGTGGGTGGCTACGCTGCCTATCACTACGGCGCGACCTCGACGCCCGTCGAGGTCCAGGTCGGCAAGGTTCGCCGCGGCGAGTTCGTGATCTCCGTTCGCACCCGCGGCGAGATCAAGAGCACCCGCTCGGAAGTGATCATGGCGCCGCAGGCTCCTGACCTCCGCATCACGAAGCTCGCCGAAGCGGGCCGCCCGATCCGCAAGGGCGAGATCGTCGTTGAGTTCGATGCCGCCGCGCAGGAGCAGCAACTGCTCGAGAAGTCCACCAGCGTGCGCACGGCCGATAGCCAGATCGTCCAGACGAAAGCCTCCCACCGGATCGTCGACGAAATGGACTCGATGAACCTGATGACTTCCGAGTTCAACCTCGAACGCGCCAAGCTCGACGCCAGCAAAGCCGAAGTCGTTTCGGCCATCGAAGGCGCCAAGAGCCGCATCGATGTCGGCATCTACGAAGGCGAACTGAACCAGCAGAAGACCACGATCAAGGCCCACGAAATTTCGCAGAACGCCGATCTCGAGCGCCTGCGGCAGACCAAAGACAAGACGGTCCGCGACATGGATCGCGCCAAGGGCTACCTGAGCAAGATGGCGCTGCGCGCGCCGATCGACGGCATTGTGAACGTGATGCCGAACTTCCGTACGCCGGGCTCGTGGGGCCAGTCGCCGCCACCCTTTAAGGAAGGCGACCGCGTCTCCACCGGCAATGCCATCGCCGAGATTCCGGATTTGAGCGAAATGCGCGTCGAACTGAAGCTCGACGAGGTAGATCGCGGCAAGCTGAACATCGGCCAAAAGGTGCGGGTCCGCGTCGACGCGATTCCGGAGAAGGAATTCCAGGCCACGCTCGACTGGATCAGCCCCATCGCGCAGGTGAACTTCCGCGGCCCCGGCGCTTCGGAGAAGACTTTCCCCGCGCGCGCCACTCTCACGAGTGTGGAGCCGCGTCTGCGGCCCGGCATGTCGGCCTCGGTGGAAATCGTCATTGAAAGCCGCGCCAATCTGCTGATGATGGACGCCCGCGCCAGCGTGATGAGCAAGGGCAAGCCGTCGGTCTACATCCAGCGCGGCCAGGAGTTTGTCCTGGTGCCGGTGGAAGTGGGCGCCCGCAATGACAAAGAAATCATCATCGTCAAGGGTTTGAAGGAAGGCGACGTGGTCGCCCTGGAGAATCCGATCGAAGCGGCCAAAAAGGCCAAAAAACTTTGACCGCGTGAGGAACTGAGCGTTGAAAAAGATCATCATTCGCGTAGCGATTGTTCTGGCGGTGCTGGGCGCAGCCGGTTACGGCGGCTACCAGTTGTTTAACGCGATGCCCCAGCGGCAGGCCTCCATCCCAACCACGAAAGTGCGGCAGGGCGATGTGGTGGTGCGTAGCTATACGCGCGGCGAGTTGCGCGCGGTGCGGTCGGCGACGCTCTCCGCGCCGAATCTCTTCGGTACGGTGCAGGTCACCAAGATGGCTTCGCTCGGCGCTTTCGCCCGCGAGAAGGACCTCGTCGTCGAGTTCGACGATGCCGAAGTGATCTCCCGCCTCGAAGAAAAGCAGCTCGAGCTCGATCAGATCGACGAGCAGGTGAAGAAGAGCCGCGCGGACCTCTCGATTCGCAATAACCAGGATCAGGTGGAATTGCTGCGCGCCCGCTATTCGGTGCGCCGTGCCGACCTCGAAGTGAAACGCAACGAGCTCCTCTCGGCCATCGACGCCAAGAAGAACACGCTGACGCTCGACGAATCCAAGCGCCGGTTGAAGCAGCTCGAAAGCGACATCAAGTCCCGGCAGGAACAGGCGCAGGCCGAACTCGCCGTGCTGATGGAGCGCCGCAACAAGTCGGTGCTCGAACTCAATCGCGAACGCGCCCGCCTCAATCAGGTCAAGTTGCTCAGCCCCATGAGCGGCCTGGTGGCGATTAAGCAGAATCGTGGCAGCGCGATGATGTTCGGCATGCAGTTGCCCGACATCCGCGAAGGCGATCAGATTCAGCCCGGCATTCCCGTCGCCGAAGTCCTCGACCTCTCTGAGCTCGAAGTGGTCGCCAAGGTCGGCGAACTCGATCGCGCCAATCTGCACGAAGGCCAGGACGTGATCATGCGTCTCGATGCCATTGCGGACAAGAGCTTCACCGGCAAGATCAAGGCGCTCAGTGCGACGGCCAGCGCCAACATGTTCTCCTCGGACCCGGCCAAGAAGTTCGACGTCCTCTTCAGCGTCGACATGCGGCAGTTGTTAGGCACGCTCGGCGCGAAGCCCGAGTACATCAGCCAGGTGCTGGCGACCGCGGAGGCCAATCGGAAGAAGGCCCCGATCGGTCCGCCGCCCGGCGCGGCCGCGGCCATGATGGCCCGGATGGCTGCCGGCGGTGGCATGGGTGGTGGCGACGCCGCTGGTGGCGCGCCGCAAGTGTTTTCGATGGGCGGTCCGGCGGCCGGTGGCTTCAACGCGGCTGGTGGTCAGGGGGCCGGTGCGGCCGGCGCAGGCGGTGGACAGCGCCGCGCGGGCGGTGGTGGCGTGATGGGTATGTTCACGCGCGACCTTCCCCCGGAACAAGCCAACAAGATGCGTGACGCCGTCACTAAGGCGCTCGACGGCAAGAGCCTGATGGACATGGAGCAGGAAGAACGCTCCAAGATGATGGCCAAACTGCGCGAGGAATATCAGAAGATCACGGGCAAGGCTCTCCCGGCCCGCGGCAATGGTGGTGGTGGCGGCAACGCACCCGGTGGCCCGGAAGTCGCGGCAGCCGGCGGCGGTGGCCGTCGCGGCGGCGGTGCCGGTGGCGGGATGGGTTTTGGGGGAGGCGGAGCCAACGGCTTCTCGGCCAAGGACCTCGAGACCGCCAAGCTCCCTCCACCTCCGGAGGAAGATTCTCAGATCGATGTCCTGTTGCGTCCGGGCCTGCTCTCGGACGTCGAGATCATCGTCGAGAAGATTCCGAACGCCATCAACGTCCCCACGCAGGCCGTGTTCGAGCGTGACGGCAAGCCGGTGGTCTACATCAAGACCAACCGCGGTTTTGAGCCGCGCAACATTCAGATTTTCAAGCGCAGCGAATCGGTCATGGTGCTGACGGGCGGCGTCCAGCCGAACGACGTAGTGGCCCTGGCGGATCCGTTTGCCAAGCCCAGCGACAAGAAGAAGAAATCCGAAGGCGGCGGTGGCGGCTCAGGTGCCGGCATGCCTATGGGCCAGAAGGGAAGCCGCTAGTTCATGAACAAGATTCTTTCCAGCTACATTCCTGAACTCTACATGGGGCTGCAGAGCCTCTTTGTTCACAAGCTGCGCAGCTTGCTCACCATGTTGGGCATGATCTTCGGCGTGGGCGCCGTGGTGGCCATGCTCTCGATCACGGCCGGCGCGCAGAAGGAGATGATGAGCTACATCGACCTGCTGGGCGTCAACAACATCATTGTCGAAGCCAAAGAGGCGGTCGACCGGAATGAACTGCAGGCCCGCCGCGCGATCTCGCCCGGCCTCACCTTCCGCGATTTCCGCGCCATCAGCGAGAACGTTCCCGGCCTGGCGGCTTCCACCCCCCGGAAGCGCTTTAAGCCGCAGAAGATTCTTCCCAAGGTCGCCAGCGATCCGCCGATCCTGATCGGCGTGGAATCGGACTACCTGGAGATCAACAGCCTGAAAGTTGTCGAAGGCCGCTTCTTCACCAACGAAGACAACCTCACCTCGGCTCCGGTTTGCGTGCTGGGTGAAAGCGCCAAGGTAAATTTGCTCGGCTACGAACCGGCGGTCGGCAAATTCGTCAAAGTGAACGACAACTGGCTACAGGTGATCGGCGTGCTCGCCCAGCAGGCGACGGCCGATTCAGACGTCGAAGGGCTTGAAGTCACCAATCGCAACAACCTGATCATTGCCCCCCTCAACACCGTCATGCGCCGCTTCGAAGACAACACGTCATATCTCAAAGACGAAATCGACGGCATCTATATGAAGGTCGGCAACAACACTGACTCCATCGAGACGGCCAATATCGTCACCGCGATTCTCGCGTCCACCCACAAGGATTCGGGCGACTTCACCGTCACCGTGCCCGCCGGCCTGCTCGAGCAGCGCCGCCGCACGTCGTTCATCTTCAGCGTCGTCATGCTCTGCATCGCCGGCATCTCGCTCCTGGTGGGCGGCATCGGCATCATGAACATCATGCTCGCCACCGTCCTGGAACGTACCCGCGAAATCGGCATTCGCCGCGCCATCGGTGCGCGGCAGGCCGACATTATTCGTCAGTTCCTGATGGAGGCGGTGCTGATCTCCATCATGGGCGGCGTCATCGGCATTCTCTTCGGGCTCACGCTGTCGAAGATCATCGCGACCGCCGCGGGCTGGTCCACGGTCGTTACCGCGGCGAGCGTCATCGTCGCCTTCGGTGTCTCCTGCGGCATCGGCTTGGTGTTCGGCATTTATCCCGCCGTCCAGGCCGCTAAGCTCGACCCGATCGAAGCCATCCGTTACGAATAAATACCTACGAGATTCAATGATTATCTTGCGTCCAACTCTCGCTACCGCCCTCGCTTGCTCGCTGGCGTTCGGTCAGGAGGCCGTTTCCACCAGTCCTGCGGTTCCGGCTCCTTCCGGGGCGCCGGCCATCCGGGAATTGAAGGCGCCGGCCGACGTTGCCAACCCGCTCACGGGGCAACTGAAGACTTATGACGGCTTTCGCTACCCGAGTTTCTTCTCCAAGGACTACGCGAAGCAGCAGCTGTTCTTCAAGCCGGATCCCACCCTTTCCATCGCCGATCCGATCAAGCTGAAGGATTATGTCGTCAACGGCAAGCTGGAACTGTCGCTGCGGTCCTACCTCGAGTTGGTCCTCGCCAACAATACGACGATCCAGTTACAGAAGGTGCTGCTGCAACCCGCGCGCAATGCCATTCAGCGCGCGTTTGGCGTCTTTGACCCGATTGCCAATGCCCGCTTCACCGCCACCCGGCAGCAGACGCCCACCACCGACGCGCTCGCCGGCGCCGCCGTCCTCAGCCAGTTGAGCCAACCGCTCTCCCTGGGTGTCGCCCAGACGCTCGAGAGTGGTCTGCAGTATCAGGTGAACTACAACGCGCAGAAGGTGTCCACCAACAACTCCTTCGCGAACTTCAACCCGTTCTACACCTCGAACCTCAACGTCACGCTCACCCAGCCGCTGCTCCGCAATCGCGGCGGTTACTTCAACAAGATCCCGGTCTATCTCGCCAAGGCCCGCCTCCGTTCCTCGGAGTATCGCTTTGAGGACAACATCAATCGTCTGCTCGCGGCGGCGGAGAACGCCTATTGGGACGTGATCGGCGCCCGCGAGAATCTGAAGGTGCAGGAACAGGCGCTCGGCCTCGCCGACACCAGCTTGAAGCGTGCCCAGCGCGAACTCGAACTCGGCGCCATCTCGGCCCTCGACATCTACCAGCCGCAAGCCACCTACGCCCGCTCGGAAATTCTCGTCACCCAGGCCCGTTACCGCCTGGCTCAGTTTGAGGACGCTCTGCGTCTGCAGATGGCGGTCGATCTTGACCCCGATGTGCGCAAGCTGCCGATCGTGCTCACTGAGCCGGTCCTGCCGCCCACCGACACCAAGCCTTTCGACAAGGAGGCCATCGTCTCCGAGGCGCTCTCGCTCCGCCCCGATCTGAAGGCGACCCGGCAGGACACGATGAACGACGACCTCGTCGTTCGTCAAGCTGCGAACAACCTTCGGCCGGACCTTTCTTTGTTCGGCAACTACACCACACAGGGCCGCGGCGGTAACTTCCTCCAACGCACCACGGTCTTCAATCCCGATGGCAGTACCTCGCCGGTGAACCAGATTATTCCTGGTGGCATCACGGACGCCTTTAGCCAGATGTGGGGCTTCAACTATCCGGTCTATGGCTTCGGCATCCAGTTGCGGCTGCCCTTGCGGGACCGCGCCGCCGCCGCCAATTACGCGGACGCCGTCGTCGGCAAGCGCGCCGACATGCTCGCCGAACGTCAGGCCGCCCAGCAGGTTCGTCTCGACGTCCTGAACGCCATCAACCTGGTGGAAAACAGCCGAGCCTCGGTGGAACTGGCCAAGATCGCCGCCGACCTCGCCCAGAAGCGCGTGGAAGCCGAGCAGAAGAAGTACGACCTCGGTACCTCCACGCTCTTCTTCGTGCTCGCCGCTCAGCAGGACTTGTCGCAGGCCCAGTCCGACCTGGTCACCCAGTCGGTCACCTATCGCCGCAATCAGCTCAACCTGTCGCAGCGCACCGGCCGCCTAATCATCGATCGCGGCATCATCCTGCAGTAGAGTCTTAGCCGCGGCCGCGAAACCGCTCGCGATCTCGACGATCCTTCTTCGACAACTTGCCCTCGCTTGGCGCTTCAAACGCGGCGAGGGCTTTTTGCTGTTCCGCCAGCTTGGCGCGGCGTTCCCGGCTAGCGTCGGTCTCCTGGTAAAGGGCTTGGGCCGCGGCGGCGGGTCCGCGGACTTCCGATAGCCCCAGCACGTCGACCTCGAACTCACCGGCCTCGGTCTTCACCCCCAGCCGATCGCCCACGCGGACCTCGCGCGAAGGCTTCGCCGTCTGCCCCTGCGACGAGACTCGCCCGAGCTCACAACTCCGGGCCGCGAGCGCGCGGGTCTTAAAGAAGCGGGCGGCCCAAAGCCACTTATCGATGCGCATCTAGCTTGCCGATTGGCCTAGATCCGGCAGCAGGTCCGGATGCCAGTCCTCCAGCCGCTGCGTCAGTCTGGCGGCACAGAGGGCCACCGTGAAGGCGGCGGCCACGTCAGCGGCGTAGTGATAACGCCCGTAGATGGTGGACAGCATCAGCATGCCCGTATAGACCGCCAGGCCGAGCAGCAATCGGCGTTCCTGCGGCAGCGCCCGCCGCAAGCCGAACCAGCAACCCACGGCCACTGTCACGTGGCCACTCGGGAAAACGCCGGTGGAAATGTCAGCGCCGTTCTGCAGCCACAGGTTCAAGCGGCGCAGCGCGGATAGATAATTGGGGAAATCGGCGCCGGGGAATTCGAGCCGTGGCGGACCGGACGGGAACAGCGGGATCATCGCATAGGTGACCAGCGTAGCCGCGAACATCACTTCCAGAAAGCACTCCAGCCGATCCCGGCGACGCCGCCAATAGAACCATCCCACCAAGGCGGCCGGCAAGCCGTACAGTAGCAGGTAGACAAACTCGAGCGACGCGGGAAACAGGCCGCCCGCCATCTCGAGCAGAGCCTGCAAGCCGTAATGGTGCAGCACCACCCGGTCCCATTGCACCCAGATCGAGTCGTAATGGCGCGCTTCCGGACCCCGAGCCAGCGGCGCCAAGCTCCAATAGGCAGCCAGAATGTAGCCTGGCGACATCCAATCGCGCAACACGCGGGTCCACGGCCGCCCCGTCACCACGTCGATGCGCGCGATCCCCACCACGATCGAAAGACCGGCAAAAGCCGCCGCTAAGCCTGCCGGGCGTCGCAAGGCCAGGGAAAACACGGCGATGTAGCTGAAGAACGCGACTAACAGCCACTCGTAACGGCGCAAGCCGGGCATCAACGCCTTCCCGCCTCCTTGACCGAGGCCGCGGGAACGGCGAAACGCTCGGCGGTCGAGAACGTGCGCTGCGGCAACGGCTCCTGCTCGGTCCGCCCGGCCTTGCCGATCAGGAACCAGGCCAACCTTCCGAGGTCATAGGCGCGGAACGCCAGGTTCTCGCGCAGCGCGTAGTTGCGCGCCGAAAGCGTCACGCGGCGCGTCACCCGGGTGGCCAGATTCGGCTGAGCCACGGTGACGCTGCTGTCCTCGGGCACCGGCAGCGGCGCCCGGCACTCGTTGAGCCGCACCACCACCACCGCCTCGTCGGTCGTGATGTGCTTGGTGGAACGGGCCTGGGCCTCGCTCGGCGTCGCCCGATCCACAATCCCGTGGGACTCCACGCAGCCGGTGAGGATCAGGTCGTGCAGCACCTTCTGCCGCTCCAGGTCCACCTGCGCCTCAATGTGGTGCGAGAATCCCAGCGGCTTGAAAGTCGGGCAGACATTGGTGTCGTGCGTCGCGGCTGCCAGCCACAGGTCGTTGCCGTCCTCACTGGTCTCCTGTCGCCAGATCCGCACATGATGGCGCTTGGAGAAGGTGTTCAAACCGCGCTGCCGCATCAACTCCGGCGCCCTACCGTCCAGCCGCATCGGGCTCATCGGCGCATCGCGATACCCGCCAGATTCGGCCACGGCCCGGATCGATTGCAGGCGGCTGCGCCCGCTCAGCGGATCGGCCGGCGCCCAGCCGGCGGCGGAAAACGCGCGCTCCAGGCGTTGCCGGTCGCCCACAAAAAGCAGATTCGTCGGATCGACCGGTTTCTTCGAAAGCGGCCGGGTCGTCCATTCGGGCATCCGCGCGATGGCCGCGGCGTAGCGGGTGCCTTCTTCGGTGGTCAGGTCACGCGCTTCGGCCGGTGTTTCCACCACCGGTGCCAGGTACACGGCCTGCTCCACCTTGGCGTGCAATTCCGTGCCTGGCAGGTAGTTGATCTCGGGTTCGGGGAACTTGAAGAGGATATTCGCCGCCACCGTCGCCGTAATGCCGACGGCCGGATGCCAGGTCACCAGCCCGAACGCGCGCCGGTGGAGGCGGTGCGCCATGCTTGCGGTCGCGCGGATGCCTTTGATGTTGCCATTCCGGTCCACCTTCTCCCGCGCGTTGTCGACGGACGTGATGCGCAGCGACAGGGGCAGGGGATCGTGGTGCTCCGTGAGGATCTCGTTCAGGCGCAGGCGCAGCGACGCCGTCTCATGCACCAGGCCCAGGCCCACGCGACGCGCCCGCTCTACTCGGCCCTGGACGATCGTGCCCACTGGTAGCAGCAACTCACCGGAAGCCGAACGCACAGGAACGACGGTGAGCCCGCGCACCAGATCGCCGGGCTTGGCGTCATGTGACGAAACGGAGGTCAGCAGGCGGATTTCCAGGACGGTTCCCGCGGGCAGCACCGCGGCGGGGAGCGTCAATGCAAAAAGAAATAGCAGGCCGAATTTCAAAACACGCCATCCTTAACCCAACCAACCCGAATTGGCGCAAGTATACTCTACTTCGCTCTATCGGCGTCCTAGGATTGTTTAAGAATAGTCGTCGGCCAACTTGCGCAGATAAGTCCAGGAATAGATGCCCGTGCTATGCCCATCATTCCAGGCGATCTTGATGGCGTAGTTGCCAATCGGCTCCACGGCATCCATCCGCAGCCGGGGCTTGTACATCTGGAACGGATTCGCCGCCGGGTTCGAGTAGTTGGTCTTCTGCGGCTCGGTCCCGTGGGCTCCCGTGCAGACCGCGCACGGGCACTGGTCGCGAAGAAGCTCGACCGGATACGACGAATGGCGGCCGTCCTTCCAGTCGATGTCGATGCCCTTCGACTTGGAGATGGCGATATGTTCGGGGTCGTGTTTACTGGATTCGGTCGACATGGCGTACGCCGGAAATGCGGCGGAGGGTAGCGGTAATCTTTTCCAACTGTTTCTTATCACGCACGTCCGTGGTGACGTCGATGATCTTGCCTTCGCCCCGCTCGGTGTCCTCGCGGGTTTCCAGGCTCTGAATGTTTGAGTTCTCGGCGAACAGCACCGACGTCAACTGGTTCAGGATCCCCAGGCGATCATCGGAGTAGACGGTGAGGCGCACGCGGTAGGACCGGCCGGACGCCCGGGTCCACTCCACGTTCACGCGCCTCTCCGCTTCATAGAGCAGGTTGTCGACGTTCTTGCAGTCCTTCGCATGGACCATCACGCCTTTGCCGCGTGTCACATAGCCGACGATCGGCTCACCTTTGATCGGATTGCAGCACTTCGCCAGGTTGATCAGCAGGTCGTTCATGCCGTCCACCGTCAACACCAGATCCTGGTCGTCGGCATCGGGCCGGGGGGGCGCGGCGGGCTCGGTTTTCGGCGGCTCGCTCTCCTCCACCAGTTCCGGCACCAGCTTGTGCAGCACCTGCCGTGGCGAGTATTTGCCGTAGCCCAGCGCCGCGTGCAGATCCTCGATCTTCGGATAGCCGTATTCGAGCGAGACGGCCTCCAGTTGCGAGCGCGCGATCTTCGAAAGCGACACCCCCAGGCGGCGCGCCTCTTTCTCCAGATACTTCTCGCCGATTTCGATCGCCTTCACCCGCTCCGTCGCGTTGATGACGTGCTTGATGCGATTGCGCGCCTTGGACGTCTTGACGAACGACAGCCAGTCCTTGCTCGGCGAATGGCCGGCGTGGGTGAGAATCTCCACCACGTCGCCGTTCTTCAGCTCGTACTTCAGCGGCACGATGCGCCCGTTCACTTTGGCGCCGATGCAGCGATGGCCGACGTCCGAATGCACGGCGTAAGCGAAGTCGATCGGGCAGCCGCCCTGCGCCAGCATGATCACCTTGCCCGCCGGCGTGAAGCAGTAGACCTCTTCGGTGTGCAGGTCGCGCTTCAGGGTCGACATAAAGTCGCCCGGGTCGCGCATCTCCTTCTGCCACTCCACCAGTTGCCGCATCCAGGCGATGCGCTCGTCGCCGGCCGCCTGGCCTCGCTTGCCTTCCTTGTACTTCCAGTGCGCCGCGATGCCCTCTTCGGCCACCCGGTGCATCTCCTCGGTGCGGAACTGCACTTCGAAGGGCTGCCCGTCCGGGCCCATCACCGACGTGTGCAAGCTCTGGTACAGGTTGGGCCGGGGAATGGCGATGAAGTCCTTGATGCGTCCCGGAATCGGATGCCACTCGTTGTGGATCACGCCGAGCGCGGCGTAGCAGTTCTTCACCGAGTCGGTGATGATGCGCAGCGCCAGCAGGTCATAAACCTGGTCGATGCCGATCCGCTGTTTCTGCAGCTTCAAATACACCGAGTAGGGGCGCTTCATGCGCGCCTCCACGCGGGCGGGAATGGCGTTCTCCCGCATCTTCTTTTCCACGATCTTCTTGATGCGGTCCAGGAACTCTTCGCTCGCCTGCCGGGTGGTTTCGATCTCGTGGATCACCTGCCCGTGGGCTTCGGGGTCGATGTGACGGAATGCCAGATCCTCCAACTCCCCGCGGACCTTGCCCATGCCCAGCCGGTTGGCGATCGGCGCGTAAATCTCGATCGTCTCCTGCGCGATACGCTTGCGCCGCTCCGGATCCTTGATGCCGTCCAGCGTGCGGCAGTTGTGCAGCCGGTCCGCCAGCTTCACGATGATCACGCGCACGTCCGACACCATCGCCAGCAGCATCTTGCGGACGCTTTCGGCCTGGCGGTCCTCGCGCGAATAGAACTGGATCTTCGAGAGCTTGGTGACGCCGTCCACGATGCGCGCCACATCCTCGCCAAAGCGCCGCTTGATCTCGTCCAGCTTCACCGGCGTGTCTTCCACCACGTCGTGCAGAATGCCGGAGATGAGCGTCTCCTGGTCCATCATCATGCCGGCCAGGATGAGCGTCACTTCCAGCGGATGCGCCATGTAGGGCTCACCCGAATCGCGCCGTTGGTCGGCGTGCAGTTGGACGGCGAACTCGAACGCCTTGCGCAAGGGGTCCAGGTCCTCGGTAGGCCGGGTCTGCCGGACCTTGGCCTCCAGGCGCTGATAGAGCGCCTCCAGCGGATCTGGCGGAGGAACGGGGGCGGGCGGCGAATCCTGCGGGGGAAGTAACATGCGGGAGCGTGTGACCCTACTTCTTAGTATACGGTCGCCAACCGGTTCGCCAGAATCTAATACTTAGGCACCGAAGCGTCCACCTGGTCGCTCCACAGCAGGATGCCGCCTTTCATGTTCCACACGTTGCGATAGCCCTTTTCTTTCAACAACGCGACGGCTTTCGCGCTGCGGCCACCGGCCTTGCAATGCACGACGATATCGGCCGACGGATCGAGCTCACCCAGGCGGTTCGGCAACTCGCCGAGCGGAATCAGCCGCGCCGCGTCGATGTGGCCGATCTGCCATTCGTGCGGCTCGCGGACATCCACCAGCACGAACCGGTCGCCCCGGTCGAGCTTCTCTTTCACCTCGCGCGGCTCGTACTCCGACGGCACGCCGCAGAACTGCTGATAGTCGATCAGCGACTTCGGCTGGCTCCGGTCATGCCACGTGCACGCCGGATCGCGGCGCAGCTTCAACTCGCGGAACTTCATGTCGAGCGCATCATAGAGCATCAGCCGGCCCTTCAGCGATTGCCCGATGCCCAGGATGAGCTTCACTGCTTCGGTGGCTTGAATCAAGCCCACAATGCCCGGCAGAATGCCCAGCACGCCGCCCTCGGCGCAGGAGGGCACCAGGCCCGGCGGCGGCGGTTCCGGGTACAGGCAGCGATAGCAGGGGCCGTCGTCCAGGCAGAACACGGTCGACTGGCCTTCGAAACGGAAGATGCTGCCGTACACGTTCGGCTTGCCGGCGATCATGCACGCATCGTTCACCAGGTAGCGCGTGGGAAAGTTGTCCGTCCCGTCCACCACCATGTCGTAGCCGGCCAGCAGTTCCAGGGCATTCGCACTGGTGATCGCTGTTTCGTGCCGGATGATGTTCGTGTTCGGGTTGATGTCCAGCATCCGGTCGGCGGCTGAATCGAGCTTCTTGCGCCCGACGTCCGCCGTACCGTGGATCACCTGGCGATGCAGATTCGTGGCATCCACCACGTCAAAGTCCACCAGCCCGATCGTCCCCACGCCCGCCGCCGCCAGGTACATCCCGATCGGCGCCCCCAGCCCACCGGTGCCCACCATCAGCACCTTGGCCGCTTTCAGCTTCTCCTGACCTGCCTCGCCCACCTCCGGCATGATCATCTGCCGGCTGTAGCGCAGCCGCTCTTCGGCCGAAAGCGCGCCGCCGGCGATGCTCGGCACAATCGAAATTACGTCTTTTTCTTCGAGCGGAGTGGCTTCGCGTTGCAGAAAGCGAATGTCCTCATCGTTCACATAAATGTTGATGAAGCTGCGCAGCTTGCCTTCGTCGTTGAAGAGGTTCTTGCCCAAGTCTGGAAACTGGGCGGCTAAGCCTTTGAGCGCCTCGCCGACCGTCGCGGCTGAGGCCGTCACCGTATCGGTGTCGGCAGTAAAACGGCGCAAAGCCGTGGGAATCAGAATCTGCGGCATCTTCCTCTATTCTAGGGCCGCACCCGCCGCTTACGACGCCGAAGGCAGCAAGGCCACGGCCGCTTCGGTGGTCAACACGCGGAAGACGAACGTCTCCTGCAGATAGAGCTGCACGGTGGTGTCGTTATGGCTCTGGTAGCCGATCGAAATGTCCTGGCCGAGGTTCAACTCGAAGTCGCCGCCACGGGTGGTCAGCACGAACGCGCCTTCAATCGCCGGAGCCCAGATCAGGTCGCCGTCGACGATGCGTTGCACATGCTCGAGTACCGGATAGCCGTGGTCGCGCGTCTCGGCGAGCGCCGTATATTCCTTGGCTCCCAGCAGCACTGAATAAGGGCCGTTCACGCCCACCAGCCGCAACTGGCTCAGCGCATGGGCCACCGCGTCCGGATAGTCGCGCACGTCGGCCGGCAGCGTCTCAATCGGGTTGCTGGTGCACTCCCGAATGCCGGCGATGCCGCCGCCGGCATAACCGGTGAAGATCGCCCGGTCCTCGGCGAAGGCCAGCTTCTTGGCCGCGTCCTTGGCGGGCTGCCAGTCGGAGTCGTTTGACCCGCGTTCCACGTCGTCGATGTCCTGCCGGGAGAGCTCAAACGGCACGCGCAACTCCACCAGCGGCTTCACTTCGCGCTGCCGGGCCACGATGCCGTCGCCCGGCGCCGCGATCGTCTTCAAATGGCCGGTGCCAATGCCCGGCAACGCCACGCCGCCTGCCGCGGGCACGTCCACCACCCGCCGTCCCGCCAGATAGCGCTTCAGCGTTCTCGTCGTCTCTTCCTCAATCTGCGCCCAAGCCGCATCAGAAATGGGCGCCAGTTCACGATGGAGGTTATTCATTTTTCTTTCCCTTCAACGATCCGATCTTGAGCGAAGTATCCTGCCCCTGCGCCGGGACGGGGAACGCGGCGGGGGGTGCCGTGGGGCTCGCCGCCGTCGTCGGCTCGGCCGGGGTCGGATCGGCCGTCACGTCATCCAAAAAATTCACGGGCGGTACGAAGAACAGGTTGCCGGTCACCGCTTGGCTAAAGTCCAGCAGCCGGTCATAGTTGCCGGGCGGGCGTCCGATGAACATGTTCTCCAGCATCAGCTCGGTTACGCGCGGCGTCTTGCTGTAGCCGATAAAGTAAGTGCCGAACTCGCCGTGCCCGGGCCGGCCGAACGGCATGTTGTCCCGCAGAATCTGTAACTGCTCGCCGTTTTCTTCGATCACCGTCAGCGCGCTGTGCGCATAGGACGGCTTCTCCGTCTCGCTCAGTTCGATGTCGGAGAGCTTGCGCCGTCCGATAATCCGTTCCTGCACTTCCACCGGGACCGCATTCCACGCCTTCATGTCATGCAGATACTTCTGCACGATCACGTAGCTGCCGCCGGCGAACCCGGGGTCTTCCTGGCCGATCAGCGTGGCGGCCGCGATCGCCCCACCGCGCGGATTCTCGGTGCCGTCGACAAACCCCAGCACGTCGCGATCGTCGAAGTAGCGGAAGCCGTGGACTTCGTCGGCCACGGTCACCGCATCGCCCAGGCTCTCCATGATCTGGCCCGCCAGCTCAAAGCATAAGTCCATGCGGTTCGCCCGCAGATGGAACAGGATGTCGCCCGGCGTGGCGAGCGCCTGCCGCGCTCCCGCGCGAAACTCCCGAAACGGATGCAACTCGGCCGGGCGCGGGTCGCCGAACAACTGGTCCCAGGCCTCGCTGCCGAAGCCCGCCACGCACGTCAGGCCTGCTTCGACATCGCGAAACTCCACCGCGCGCACCAGGCCGGAGAGGCCCGCGCAAAAGTCGCGCACTCGGGCCGTGGCTTCCTCATCCCGGCGAACGCACACCACCAGAAAAATGGCCGCCCGCGTCAGCGGTCCGGTTACCGGTTGAGGTACCGCTGCCTCAATCATCTCGCTCGCTGTATTCATACTTCGTCAGCGCCAACAGCACCGATTTCCCCGAGTATCGCATCATTGGGCTAGCTTCCAATCCCGGCTCGCGTTCGCCGCAGTCAGTTGGTGGGGGGCAAGTGGATCTCCAGGTCGCGAACCTTCTGAAACGGAGCCAAGCGAAAGATCTTGGCTGCGTTCTGAGCGGAAGCCGCGGGGTAGTACATCCAACCCCACTCCCTCTGGTGCTTCGCGTTGGTCCACTGGATCTGATAACTCAGAAAATAGTCGCCTTCCGGCAAAGATGGAAACGCGAATTCCCCCCGCGCGTTGGTTGTCTTGCGAAAATGAGGGGCTTCGTACCACCTTCCCTGGGCGTCTCTCCGCGAGATCGCCACTTGAACCTGGGGGGCCGCCCTGCCCTGCGCGGTCAGCACCCGTCCACGAATTCCGACCCCTGCCCACAGCATCGGGAATGTTTCGGTGCAACCCACCGGAGGTACAAAAACTTTCATCGCATTCGTCGCTGATCGATATGGTTGACGCCAGGTTCGCAAGGCATAGTGCCCCGGTGGCAGGTTTTCGAAGCGAAATTCTCCGTCCTTCCCGCTCACTTGTCGAAACGCATGTGTACCGTCGGTGAGCTCGATCGTAGCTCCCGGAATAAAGGTTACGCCGCTGGTCATCCGCGGCTCAAAGCTAGCCTGCCAATGGAGCACTTGGCCGGAAACAGCATTGCCGGCCAACCCTAAGCGGTAAGCCTCGAGGAACCGGACGTCCTCAGTGGCGCGCTCAACAGGCCTTGATCCGGAACACATGCTGCTCGTGATCTTGCCTGAAGCGTCGGGGGCACCGGCGAAAACCAGAGACTTCTCTCCGACCGGAAAACTTGCCGCACAGAAGCCGCCTCCCGTGTGGATCAGGATTTCCCGCTGACCCGGATCGATTCCTCGATATACCCGGTCGATTTTGAACCAGTATCGAAGTGCTTTCGCCATCGGAGGCTGGCTCGGATCAGGCTCTACGCGAACCACCATTCCCGAGAAGACCACCGGCGTCCGAGCCAGAAGCATGCAGGCTGGTTCTAGGGCGTCCGGACCGCAGGAGCAGCCGAGTGCAAGCTGGACAGCGAGTCCAATTAGGCAACCAGCGATGCGCACCATTCTCCGGCTCACCGCGCCTCGAGTCGTTGGCATTCCCTCAGACTAACCCGTCCAAACGAGCCCGATGTACCATCGGTGAAGCCGCCTCTCGCGGCCACTGAAAGCCCATGGACAAAAAACGCCGTCAGTTTCTCAGCGCCACCGCCGCGACCCTGGCCACCCTGCCGTTGAGCATCCAGCGCGCGCTCGCGGTCCCCGCGGCCAATGACTCGCGCACCATCGAAGACGTCAAGCATGTCGTCATCCTGATGCAGGAGAATCGCTCCTTCGACCACTACTTCGGCACGATGAAAGGCGTACGCGGCTTCGGTGACCGTCACCCCGTTCCCCTCGAATCCGGCAAGCCTGTCTGGTTCCAGTCCGACGGCGCTCGCGAGATTCCGCCGTTCCACCTCGATACCAAGCACACCAGCGCCATCCAGGTCCCCGGCACGCCGCACTCCTTCTCGGACTCGCAGGCCGCCTGGAATCAGGGCAAATTCGGCCTCTGGCCCAAGTTCAAGACGCAGTACGCCATGGGCCACTACCATCGCGAGGACATCCCCTACCAGTTCGCCCTCGCCGAAGCCTTCACCCTCTGCGACGCCCACCACTGCTCGATCACCACCGGGACCGACCCCAACCGCATCGTCTTCTGGTCCGGCTCCAACTTCAACCCCGACCTCCGCGCCCGCGGCGAGAACTGTACGGACGCCGAGTCCGAACCCAACAACCTGCGCTGCTGGGTGAAAGGCGCGCTCCCCGAACCCGGCTACGTCTATCAGGGCTCGGCCTTCAAATGGCCCACCATCCCTGACGTCCTCCAGCGCGCCGGCATCACCTGGCGCTTCTACCAGGACCCCAACAACAACTGGACCGGCGCCATGCACGGCTGCCTGGCCTTTGAGACCTTCCGCAACGCGCCCCAGCAATCGCCGCTCTATCGCGAGGGCATGTCGCACTGGTCGCTCGAACAGCTCGCCGAAGACGTCAAGCACGACCGGCTGCCGCAAGTCTCCTGGGTCCTGCCGCCGGCCGAATGGTCCGAGCATCCCTCCCGCTCCACGCCGCTGCACGGCGCCGAGTTCACCGCCCGCGTCCTGAACGCGCTCACCGCCAATCCCGCCGTGTGGAGCAAAACCGTCTTCTTCCTCACCTTCGATGAGAACGACGGCCAGTTCGACCATCTGCCGCCGCCGGCCGTGCCGTCCTACAACCGCGATGGCTCGCTCGCCGGCAAGTCCACGGTCGACCTCCGCGGCGAATACTTCTCCGACCCCGAAGGCAAGTACGTCAAGCCCGAAGACACCATCAGCGGCAGCGTCCGCCCCTGGGGACTCGGCCCGCGCGTCCCCCTCTACATCGTCTCGCCCTGGAGCAAAGGCGGCTGGGTCAACTCCGAAGTCTTCGATCACACCTCCGTCGGCCGCTTTATCGAGAAACGCTTCGGCGTCACGATCCCGGGCATCAGCCCCTGGCACCGGGCCGTCTGCGGCGACCTCACTTCCGCCTTCGACTTCACCACGCCCAACCAGCAGGCCTTTCCGCGTCTCCCCGACGCCACCGGCTCCATGGCCATCGTGGCGGAACACCGCCAGCGCCCCAAGCCCGCTCCGCCCTCCGTCCCCGCGCCGCCCGTGCAGGAGCCCGGCGCGCGCCCGTCTCGCGCGCTGCCTTACCAACTCGACGTGCGTTCCCGCGTCGCCCCCACGGCCCTCACGCTCGACCTCCGCAACACCGGCCGCCAGGGCGTGGTCTTCCACGTCTACGACCGTCTTCACCTCGATCGCATTCCCCGCCGCTACACCGTCGAGCCCGGCAAGTCTCTCGCCGACACCTGGAACCTCGCGCCGGACGAAGGCCGCTACCACTTGCTCGTCTACGCCCCCAACGGCTTCTTCCGCGAATACACCGGCCAGGCCACGACCGCCGAGCCCGAAGTCGAAGTCACTTACGACCTCCAGCGTCAGCGGGTTCAGCTGAGCGTCACCAACCGGGGCACCACGCCCCAGGCCCTCACCATCGCCGCCCATCCCTATGACCGTCGCGAACCCGGCGCCCTCCAGGTCGAACCTGGCCAGGCCGTCACCTGGTCTTGGTCCTACGCCAAAAGCGGCAACTGGTACGACCTCCAAGTCCGTTCCGCGGCCCACCCCGGCTACGCCCGCCGCCTCGCCGGCCGCGTCGAAACCGGCCGCCACAGCATCAGCGATCCGGCCATGGGCGGCAACCCCTCGGCTTAGCGACCTTCGCCCGCCCGCAAAATCGCCGCATGCGCCGCGGACTTCGCCGCGTCCCCCGCCTGCCGCCACGCCTGAATCAGCAAGTAATGCACCTGCTCGTCCGTGGTGAGTCCGCCGGCGCGTGCCAGCGCGGCTTCGCCCTCCGCCGCGGCCTCCGCCGCCCGCCCGCGCTTCAGCAGAATCCGCGCTAACTCAAAATGCGGCTCCCGCAACCCCGGCGCCAACTGCAACGCCTGCCGCACCCAGCGTTCGGAGTCGTCCAATCGCCCCAGCAGCAGCAGCAACCGTCCGCCCGGCAGCAGCGTCTCCGCCTGCACCCGCTTGCCCTCCAGCTTCACCGCCGCCTCGTACAGCGCCATCGCCTCGGCCGTTTGCCCCAAGCTCTCCTGCGTCAAACCCAGATAGAGCGCCACGCGCGGGTCCGCCGGGTTCAGCTCGTACGCCCGCTTGAACCGCGGCAGCGCCGCTTGCATCTCATTCGTCAGGTACGCTTCCATGCCATACAAGAACTGCGCGTACTGCGCCTTCGGGTCCACCGCCAAGGCCCGTTCCAGACTTTGCCGCGCCAGCGCGAAATCATTCGTCGCCATCGCGATCTTGGCGCGCAGCGTCCACGCCGGCACCAGCTTCGGATCCATCCGCAATGCTTCGTCCAACTGCTGCAGCGCCGCCGGAAACTGCTGCCGCACAAACAACGCATGCGCCTTCTGATACGGCGCCTCGCCCGCCGATTGCGCCCACAGCAGAAAAAGAAGCGCGATCACGGCGTCGTCTCCCCGCCTGGCTCAACTACCTTCAAGACCTGATCCGCCGGCACATCCCGCAGCTCCTGCTTCGCCCCGCTCGGCCACGCGATCTGCACGCGCGCCACCGCCGTTTGCGTCCCCAGCCCGAACCGCACCAACGCCTCGCTCGAACTCGCATAGCCCACCGCGGTCGTCGCGTGGTTGAACAACTCGCGCCCATCGGCCAACTGCACTCGCACCTTCGCCCCCAGCCCTTGCCGATTCGAACGCGTTCCCCGGAGTTGCACGGCGAGCCAATGCCCCGCCGCCCCGCTCGTATTCCGCAGCAGCTTCGCCGGCCCGTTCAGCACGGAGACCACGGCATCCACGCGGCCATCGTTGTCGAAGTCGCCGAACGCCACCCCCCGATTCATCCCCGTATCTCCCAAAGCCTTCACATCCACGAACCGTTTGCCGCCTTCATTGCGGAACACGCGATTCGCCAGCGCTGAAGGCCGCCCCAAATACCGGTCGAGCGATGCCAGGTGCGACAACGCGAAGAACGCATCCTTCCAACCGTCGTTGTCGAAATCGTAAACGCCCAGGCTCCAGCCCGTGTCCTGCCGCGTGGCCATCAGCAAACCGGTTTGCGAACCCGCGTCCTCGAACGTCCGTCCCTGGCCGCGAAACACCTGGAACGAGTCATTCAGAATGCCGGACACCATCAGGTCCGGCCGGCCGTCATTGTCGAAGTCCCGGAAATCCGCGCCCATTCCGGCGATCGCATACCCGTCCTCCCGCAACGCCACCCCCGCTTCCAAACCTACCTCTTCGAACTTCCCGCCGCCCCGATTGTGAAACAGAAAACTGCGCACCGAATCGTTCGCCACGAAGACATCCATCCATCCGTCGCTGTCGAAATCGGCCACCGCCACGCCCATCCCCTTGCCGACCTGCCCGGCGATCCCCGCCTCCTGCGAAATGTCCCGGAACGTGCCGTCCCGATTATTCCTAAACAATTGATTCGGCAGCCCCTTAAATTCGCGCGGATGGCAGTAGAACTGCTGCTCGGGCGACCCGCAGCGCGGCTCCCGTCCGGCTTCCCATTCGACATAATTCGACACAAATAAGTCGAGCCAGCCGTCATTGTCGGCATCGAACCACGCCGCCGACACCGCCCATTTTCCTCCGCCCACCGCCGCCTTCGCCGTCACATCCGCAAACCGCCCGTTACCCAGATTCCGGTACAGCTGATTGCCGCGCACGCCGGTGACATACAAGTCCGTCCACCCGTCGTTGTCGTAGTCCGCTGCCGCCACCGCTTGCGAATACCCTTCGCCCTCCAGGCCCGCCATCGCCGTCACGTCCGTAAACGTCAGGTTGCAGTTGTTCTTGAACAGCCGGTTCGCAAACTGCGCCCCCGTCTTCTTTAAGGACGGGATCGCCGCGCCATTCGCAAAGAAGATGTCCGCGCACCCGTCGTTGTTGTAGTCGAGTACGGCCACGCCCGCTCCGGTCAGCTCGATCTGGTGAAACTGCCCCGCCGCGGAGTTGCGCAGCACGAACGACAAGCCGGCCTTGCCCGCCATCTCTTCGAACGCGATGGTCGGCGCGACCGCCTTCACACTGCACACCAGGATTGCCAGCCACAGTCGCCGCACCCCTCTAGCTTGCCTCACTGCTTGCGCGCCGTCAGTGCCGCCAGCCGCGCCCGCGCCGCCGGTGAAGCCGGATTCAACTGCAGATATCGCCGCACCGTCCGTTCCGCCTCCGCCTCCGGCTGAATCTGCGACAGGTTCAGCACCGCCTCCTCGATCGCCGGATTCGCCTCGAGCGCCCGCTGCCACAACTTCGCCGCCGCTTCGAGCTGCCCGCCCGTCGCATACAGAATCCCCAGATTCACCAACGCCGACGTCTCGCCCGGCTGCTCCCGCAACACCGCTTCATAATGCGCGGCCGCCTTCAACGGCTCCGTTTCGAGCACCGCCAACCGCAACCGCACGGCGGCATCGGCCGGTCGCGCTCGCCCCAGATACTCCTTGGCCCGCGCGTCGCCGATCTCCGCGTAGCCCAACCCCAACGTCCGGTCGTCCAAGGCGCCCAGAAAACTCACCAACTCCGTCCGCTCCGGCGCCTGCGACTTCTGCGGCACCCGCGGAATGCTATGGTCCGTCAGCACGCCGTGGCTTGCATCGGTCGATTGCTGCTTCGGCATGTGGCAGCTCACGCAGCGCTCCTCGCGATGATGCGGCTGCTGATGGCAGCTCAGGCACGCCGCCTGGGACTTGTCCGTATTCGTATGCGGCTCATGGCACGTCAGGCACGACAACATCCCGCCCGCGGCCGTCCGGCACGCGCTCGTCGAGAGCTTCTCCACATGGCTGGTCACCTTCAGCGCCTTCCGCGGACCCTTCCACACCAGATACGTCGCGTAGTCCGCCAGCCGCTCCCCCGCTTGAAACTCCACAAAGCGCTTGCCCGGCCGCTCGATCCGCGCTTCGCCCGTCAAGTGACATTGCTGGCACACCGCTTCGCGCCGCTCCGCCTCCAGCTTCGCCGGATTCACCATCCGCGCCGTCTCCGGCTCCCGCACATGCTCGCTCCCCGGACCATGGCACCGCTCGCACGCCACCCCGTCCTCCAGAAACGGCGGTTCCCCATACCGGTTCTGCGTGCCGCGCACCGGCCGCACCCGGCTCGTATGACATTGCAGACAGCTCGGCTCAATCGCCCGGTTCAGCCGCGGATACGGCTCCCCCTCATACCCCGGCGACGCATCCCACTTCCGCTTGTTCGCGTACCACGTGATGGGCAATTCGAACAGATAGCCCTCGAACGCCCGCAGCCAAGTCCGTCCCGCCGCATTCGAACCGATGTAGTAATCAATCGTCGACTCGCCGCCGTCGAACCGCAGCCGCTTCCCGTCCACCGCGTAACGATGTCCGGACGCCGTGAACTCAGCAGCCTCGAGCGGCTCCGCCCGCCCGGCGGACCGCGCCATCGGCGTCTTCGCATACGCCGCCGCAATCTCCGCATGGCACGGACGGCACGCCTGGCTTCCCACATACACGGCAACCGCGGCCAGAAAGGGCATAGACTCTCTGCCACTCTAGCAAGCCCGCCCCTCCGGCCGCTGCCGCCGCTGGTCTTAGAAGATGAACCGCAAAGCCGCCTGGTAAATCCGCGGATTGAACAGGTTCCCCTTGTCCCCACCCACCGGCACCAGCGACCCGAAGTTCGTCTGCGTCGCGTTGAACTGCGGAAAGATCACCGTGTAATACGGGCTCGCCGCCAGGTTATAAGCCTCCGCCCGGAACTGCACCGTGAACGCTTCCCGATAACGGAAGTTCTTGAACGCCGACAGGTCAATCGCCTTCTGCCCCGGGCTTCGCAGACTGTTCCGCGCCGAGTTGCCCAGCGTCCCCAACGCCGGCGTCTGGAACGCCGTCGTATCGAACTGCTTGAAGATCGTCTTCTCGAGCGAATCCGGGTTCGGGTCCTTCGTCACGTTCATCCGGTGCACATCGCGATCGTTGCCCACCTGCCCGCGGTCGCCGCAGAAGCAGCCCACCGTGAACGGCAACCCATCGGCCAGCGTCAGGATCGAGTTCACCTGCCACCCGCCCACGATCTGGTTCACGAAGCCGCCGCCATTCAGGAACTGTTTCCCCTTGCCAAACGGCAGCTCATAGAGCCCGCTCAGCACAAAGCGCCGCGTCTGGTCGTAGTTCGCCACGCCGCGCTCCAGATCCCGCCGTCCGTTGTACTGCGGATACGTCCGCGGCGTGCCGCCCTGGGTCTGAATCTCGGACACCGCATCGATCGTCCGGCTCCACGTAAAGGCGCTCAGAATCTGCAGCCCGCCCTTGAAGCGCTGCTCCAGCTTCATCGTCAACGCGTGATAGATGGCGTTGTTGTCGTTCACATAGGTCGCCAGTTGCGGGATGAAGTTGCCGTACGGCACGCGGTCCTGAATCGGCGAACATGTCGCCGGATACGTTCCCGGCGGGCACTGCGACGCCCACCGCAAGCTGTTGTTCGGGTTGCCCGACGTCGCCGGCAAGGTCGCCTGGTTCGCATGATAGAAGCTCTGCGCGTGCAATCCGTGGCTGCCCTGATAGCCGATCTCGAACAGCATCCGCTGCCGCGGCTCGAACTGGATATTCAAGCCCCAGTTCTGCGTATACGGCGTCGGATTCGTCGGGTTCGCATACTGCACGCCCGTGCCGAAACACTGATTGCGCACCGTGATCAGGCCCGTCGCCGGGTCCGTCGACTCGCTCGCCGGCCCCTGACAATACGGCGCCGCAAATTGCCGCGACGTCAGCGGCAGCGGCGCCGGAAACAGATTCCGCACATCGAGCGGCGGCGTGGTTTCCAGTCCGTTCACCGCCGGCAGTGACGGCAGAATCGCCGGAATGTTGATCGAATACGGCTGCGTGTCGTAGAACCGGTGCAGAATGTCATAGTAAATGCCGTAGCCCGTCCGGATCACCAGCCGGTTCGAACTCGCCAGCGGCCGCCACGCCAGGCCAATCCGCGGCGCGAAGTTCTTCTTCTGCGCGTTGTACACCGACGACGAGGAACAACAGCTCGCAAAGATCGGGTTGTTCACCAGCTTCACGAAGTCTGCATCCTTGTACAGCGCCCGGCCGCCCGGATAGTTGTAGTCGAAGATCTTTCCGCCCCCCGACTTCTCGTTCCACGGACCCCGATACTCCCACCGCAAGCCCACGTTCACCGTCAACTGCGGCGTCAATCGGATATCGTCCTGTACAAACGCATTCACATCCGAGTTCCACAACCGCCCCGAGTCGGACTCAAACGGCGTCCCCGCCGCCAAACTCGCATACCCCATCAGATAATCCGCAAACCCGTTGCCCGTATTCGCCGCGCCCGCCGTCTGCGCCACTGTCGGGTTCCGCGCCGTGTAAATCCCGCTGAAGTTGATGATGCCGTTCCCCTGGAAGCCGCCCAGCCGCGCCGTGCGCGACCGCCGGTAGTCCACGCCCGTCTTTACCGTATGCTTGCCCGTCGTCAGCGTCCAGTGCCACACATAATGCTGCGTATCCGTCCGCGAGTAGAACGGCACCGAACCCGCATACCCAATGCCCGTGTACTGCGTCCCCGGCAGCATCGCCGGCAGCGCCTGGTAATTCTCGTTCAGGTTCTTCAGCCCCACGTCCTTCCAATACAGCGTGCCCAACCCCTGCGTCTCAAAGTTCTGGTCGAACTTGAAGTGGTTATACGCCGCCCGCACCTCCGTAATCAGCCGCGGCGAAAACACATGCGTCCATTGCGCCGTCGTCAGCCAACTGCTTTGCGCCGTCACCACCCCCGAGAGCGGAATCACCGACGGAATCGGCGCCGTCTCTTTCGACTTCAAAAACTCCCAGAACACGCGGTCCTTCACCGAAAAGTTCTGGTCCACGCGCATCGTGTATTGGTCCATCACCACCGGCGTGTTCGTGCTCGCCGTGTAGTTGTTGCACGGCGACACGCACGCCACATTCGGCGCGGGCCAATACTTCAACAGCGCCGCGCTCTGGGGCGCCATCCGCCCCACCGGCACCTGATTGTTCGGGAACGGCACCCGCGAAATCGGCAGCGCCTGCCCCGGCGTCAGCACGCCGCTCAGCGGATCGAACAGCGTCGTCGGCCACGCGCTGAAGTTGCCGCCCTTCTCCGCCGCCGTCGGCACCTGCGCCAACCCGTTGCTGCCCACCACGCGCCGCCCGCCCTGATAGCTCGCGAAGAAGAACGTCTTGTTCCGCCCGTCATAGATCTTGGGGATGAACACCGGCCCGCCCACCACCACGCCAAACTGATTCTGCTTCAGCGGCGTCTTGTTGTGGAACCGCGGGTGATACTTCTGCAGCGCGTCGTTCCGCAAAAAGTCGAACATCGACCCGTGCACGCTGTTCGTCCCCGACTTCATCGCAATGCTCACCTGCCCCACGCCCATCCCGAACTCCGCCGGATACAGCGCATTCTGCAGCTTGAACTCCTCCACCGCTTCAATCGGCGGAATCTGGCTCGGGAACTGGAACAACGGCTCGTTCAGCGACACGCCATCCAGCAGATACGTCACCGACGAGGGCCGCGCTCCGTTGATGCTCACATTCTTGATGCCGTCGTTAAAGCCTTGCCGCCGGATCGACGCCGTCACGCTGATGCCGCCCTGCGGCTCAGTCACGCCGGGGTTCAGCCGCAGCAAACTGCGAAAGTCGCGCCCGTTCAGCGGCAACTCCGACAATTGCCGCGTCGTCACCACCTGCCCGATCGTCGCGTTGTCCGTCTGGATCAACGTCGCGTACTCCTGCACCGACACGGACTCGGTCGTATCGCCCACCTGCAGCGTCAAATCCACGCGCACCGTCTGGCTCACATTCACCGTCACCGGCCCAATGCTCACCTTCTTGAACCCGGCATGCTCGCACACCACCGAGTAAGTGCCCGGAATCAGGCTCGGCACAAAGTAGTTGCCGGAGTCATCCGTGTTGATCGGGAACGCCACCGCCGTCTGCGTGTTCGTCACCACGATCGCCGCCCCCGGCACCGCGGCTCCTCCCGCATCTCTCACCAACCCCACCAACGCCCCGGCTGAGGACTGCCCATACAACGGCATCAGCATCAGGAAAGCAGCGCCAAGCCCACGCAAACGCATAGGGATCTCCCGTCAAAGATGTAGCTGTGGGAAGGCGACGGAAGACGCTCCGATGCCAGGAACAAGCACCACGTCAGAGTGCGGCACCGGAAACGCTCGGGCGCCGTCAGCAGATCATAGCATGAAGATTACTTAAATCATACTCGCCGGTATACGATGAAACATGATTCGTCGTCACTTCCTCGCCGGCACCGCCGCCGCCGCTGCTGCCGCCGCCCCCACGCCGCTGGACCTCAAAACGCTCCCCCAGCTCTGGGACGTTGACCGCGAAATCACCAACCTCGAAAACGCCTACTGGGGCGTCATGCCGCGCGAGATCAACGCCGAATATCTCCGCCAAACCGACTTCCTCAATCGCCGCAACGTCGCCTTCGTCCGCGACGGCCTTCCCGGCCGCGAACGCACCCAAGCCATGGAGAACGTCCGCACCCGTGTGGCTCAGTCCCTGGGCGCTCCCGCTTCCGAGTTCGCCCTCACCCGCAATGGCACCGAAGCTTTGCAGAACCTCATCCTGCAATACCGCCGCCTCTCCCCCGGCGACAGCGTCCTCTACGCCGACCTCGACTACGACGAAATGCAGCAAGCCATGGAAGCCCTGCGCGGCACCCGCGGCGTCAACGTTCTCACCTTCGCCATTCCGGAGCCCGCCACCACCGCCAATATCCTCGCCGCCTACGAAAAGCAGTTGCAGGCGGCCCCGGCGAACCTGAAGCTCCTGCTCGTCACCCATCTGTCGAACCGCACCGGTCTGGTGATGCCGGTTAAGGAGATCGTCGCCCTGGCCCGCGCCCGTGGCGTCGACACCATCGTCGATTGCGCCCAAACCGTCTTTCACCTCGACTTCACGCTCCCCGACCTCGGCGCCGACTTCGTCGGGTTTTCTCTTCATAAATGGCTCAACGCGCCCCTCGGCACCGGCGGCCTCTGGATCCGCTCCTCCCGCCTCGCCGACATCGAACCCTGCATGGGCAGCCAGATGTTCCCGGCCGACGACACCCGCTCGCGCACCAATGTCGGCACCGTCAACTTCGCCGCCACCCTCACCGTCCCCGCCGCCCTGGACTTCCACCACCGCCTTGGCGCCGCCCGCAAAATGCAGCACCTCCAGGGCTTGCGCCGCTACTGGGTCGAGCGCGTCCGGCATCTGAAAGGCCTTGAGATCCTCACCCCCGAAGACCCCGCCCGTTACGGCGCCGTCACCAGCTTCCGCCTCCCGAAACTCAAGGACTACGCCCAAGCCCAACGCCTCGCCGCTCTTCTCCTGAACAAGTACCGCCTCCTCACCGTCGCCCGCCGCGGCATCACTGCCGGCGCCGCCATCCGCGTCACCCCCGCCCTCTACACCCGCCCCACCGACCTCGACCGCCTCGTCACCGCCCTCGAGCGCGAGGCGGGGGCGTTCGTGTGAGTGCATGCAAGTAACCAGCCGGGAAACAAAACAGAACACTCAGCAACCAAGGAACATAGCGACTCGGCGACCATGATGATGAACTTCCGCCTGCACGGTCTTGTTCACCCCGCGCGCTCAAGCCTATTCAGCCAGAGCGGACCCAGCATGGTTGCTCTGCTTCAAGCTGCGTTTGAAGCGCCAAGTTGGGAGCTCAAGGAAGCACTCTAACACTCCGCAACGCAACGCACCTCATCTCTTCTGGTACTGGGTCGGACCTAGGAACTTGTTGAAAAACGCGCGGTCGGTGTGACGCCAGAGCGTTGTTGGGCATCTATGTTTTATGCGCGGCAACGACAGTCAACAATCGTCCCTGATCAGCTACGTGAGTCTGGAAGAACGCATCGCCCAGGATCATCCGCTGCGAAAGATCCGTCAATTGGTGGACGGTCTTTTGAGGAGCATGGATGGCGAGTTCGCCAGGATGTACGCGCAAGTCGGCCGTCCATCGATTCCGCCGGAGCGGTTGTTGCGGGCGTTGCTGCTGCAGATCTTTTATTCGGTGCGCAGCGAACGTATGTTGATGGAGCAGGTGGATTACAACTTGCTGTTTCGCTGGTTCATTGGCCTGGAGATCGACGAGCCGGTTTGGAATCACGCCGTGTTCAGCAAGAATCGCGACCGGCTGCTGAACGAAAAGGTGGCGCAACAGTTCTTCGCGCGGGTCAATGAACTGGCCGCGGGCCATATGTCGGACGAACACTTCACCGTCGACGGAACCTTGTTGGAAGCCTGGGCGAGCCAGAAGAGCTTTCAGCGCAAGGACCAGGATGGGGCGAGGCCGAAAGACGGATCCAACTTTCATGGCGAGAAGCGCAAGAACGATACGCATGAATCCAAGACTGATCCGGAAGCCCGTCTTTACAAGAAGAGCAGCGGACAGGAAGCGAAACTGAGTTACCTCGGTCACCTCGTCATCGAGAATCGCCATGGCCTGATCCGCGAGGTGATGAGCACGCAGGCTGACGGCCACGGCGAGGCTGATGCCGCCATCTTGATGGCCGCCAAGCTCGTCCGGTCCGGCCAGCGAATCACGCTCGGAGCTGACAAAGCTTACGACCGGAAGGACGTCGTCAAGACGCTCAGGGAACTGGGCGTGACACCGCATGTGGCGCAGAACAACAAGCACCGCCGTAGCGCGATCGATGGGCGCACGACCAGACACCAGGGTTATGGAATGAGCTTGAGTAAACGCTGGCTGGTGGAGAAAGCCTTCGGCTGGATGAAGCAAACCGGCGGACTCAAGAAGATCAAACTGCGCGGCTTGGATAAGGTCGGATGGCTGGTTACTTATACGGCCGCCGCTTACAACCTTCTCCGCATCAAGACCCTGCAGGAGAAGTGTGCCTGAATGAGGGGCAAACGCGTCTAACCGCCGATTGGCGGCTTCGTCGAGGGCGACTTCGGGACCACGCCAAAGGCAACCTTCCGATGCTAACTCCCCCTTAAATACACTGCGGATCCACGGGGAGGTTATTTTTCAACACGTTCCTAGAGACTAGAAGCAGTCTCATAAATAGCGAAGGAGGATAAGGACGCAACCGAGGTGGATCAAGCCGAGGAAGTTATCGGGGTGATACTCGTGGCGGACGATGAGGCGGCGGAAGTTCTGGAGCCAGGCAAAGAGACGTTCGATCTTCCAGCGACGGCGGTAACGGCGGAGGGGCCGAGCATCTTGAGTTTTGATGCGGCGATTACGACGGTTCGGGGCAATGAGTTGGATGCCGAGGGAGGCGAGTTCGCGATCCAGGCCATCGGAGTCATAAGCGGCGTCGCCAATTAGACGGGAGGGGGCTTTGACCTGTCCAACCGCGCCCACTGCGCGTCAGTCAAATCATCAGAGCCGGGGGAGGCCATATCCCAAACATTCTGCCATAGTTATGTTTTCAGGTTTATGAGACTGCTTCTAGTCCTTGCAGGCGTTTCGCCAACGACAGGAGGCAACTGCGCACTGCACTGGTGAATGGCCATCCATTCTCTCGTGAGCTGCTGTTACGATCTGTTCCGCACCTTCTTGTATCGTAGGGAAGATGAAGTGTCGCTGCTGGACGAAGTAGCGCGAATCATGATCTGAAGATAGGTACGTCTGATCGCCTGAACTCAGATTTCAGCGCCTATGAGACGTAATCAAGGCCGAACTCGGTCATTCTCCAAGGATTCCGGCGTTCTTGCAGGCAAGCAGGAACGGCTTCTTCAGGAAGTTGGTATCCGCAAACGGAGCTGTGGCTGCGGCGTCGAGTTCGTACCTCAACATTTGTACCCTTGTAAGTCCAACATTTTCGTTTTCATCAAGGACTTTGGCTAGCCAGGCCTTCCCGTCGTTCTTTCCGCAGAGCTTCGCCTTGAACCTATTCTCAATGCCAAATACATCCTTCCAGGACTCAATTTCTTCATCCCGCCCTGGCGCATCCAATTGTAGCTCGATCTCGGCCGGCACCAGACGTGCTATGTCCTTTGTCTTCAATGTCACTTGAATCTTAATGCCCGGTTCCATAGCGGCATAACTGTAGAACGCCTTCCTTCTGGTGCCGTCCTTTTCTCTCGTGATCGGATCCTTCTGCAGCTTGTAAGTCGAGTTGCACTCATGACACATCGGCGCAAGGTTGCGGAAGTTCACGGTGTTGAACGGGTAAGTTCCCTTGGGAAGAAAGTGGTCGTAAGCCTCTCTCCTCCTCAGATATGGCGCTCTAAAATCACCATACCCGCAGTAAGGACATCTGCGACCATCGTTTGCAGTGTCGAACACCTCATAGTGTTCCTCGATAGCGCCGATTCGAGAAGTGACTGCCCTTAAATGGATAACGTCAGTGAAGAGGCTTTTACAGAAGGCCTTGAGCGCAACTTCTAGGTCTGCATTGATCTGGCGAATGTCGGCATAGGTGACTGGTATGCAGTTTGCAACGCATCCGCATAGCCCTTCGATATCGTTGTTACGGTCATACCACTCGGAGACTTGATCGCGCTGCTCTGGAGTCAGCTGGGTGCGGAAGATCTCATGAATATTCCGAATGGGGCCATACAACCAGTCCCCTACTTTTCCACGAGTCGTGTCTTCCTCCGTGTTGTAAATCTCCAAGACAATTTCTTGCAATTCGGAATGCAATAGGTCGATAGAGAAAGGGCCTGACGCTTTGCACCAGACTTCCTTGACTACATGATCCAAGTAGTCTTGAAATCTTTCAATGGTGTGGTTGACGTACCGGTAGTTGAACAGCATGGCCTAGGAACTCTCCTTCTTGCTGAGCGCCTGGTTGATGAAGAGAACTTTTTCCACAGAGTCTCCAAGCTCGGTGCTAGCCTCCTCAATGAGACCGTCGGGGTCGTCGCCGCTATCGAGTCGCTCCCTGAATCGGTCGAGTGTACTCAAGGCGTAGTCGCCGATTGTCTCCCTTCGACTAAACACCTTCATCGTGATGGTGTTGGCCGATGCGCCGAAAGTGTTGAAGTCGGGGTTCTGCCACTCAACCCTCCCCTCATTATTCTTTCGAAAGACAATGACGTTTGCAGGCTGGCAATCGGAAATTATGAACGGGGAATGTGAGGTCAAGAGGACCTCACGCATCACGTCCTTGGTGGGAACATCCGCTTCGAGTGCTGCCCGCAGTGTGGAAATGTAGGAAGCGCGCCAATCAGGATTGAGGTGGGTCTCAGGCTCGTCAAGTAGAAAGAGCGCCGGTTCGTGGCGAAAGAGCAGGCAAATGCCAATGGTATGGAGAAGCTGATGTTCTCCATCGGACAGAGCCTTGACGTAGATGGTCTCGCGCAAGCCTTCTTTAACCAGCGAGCCGTCTTTGAACCGAGCTATTCGTTCATGTGACGCAGGTGTTGAGATAGTCTCATTCACATAAAGACTGCCCGACCGATACAGCTCTGCTTTGGTCTCGTCATCAACCTTGTAGTGGTTCAGTGTCAGCAAGGTTTGAAGCGTATGAAACAGATTCAAAGCAGATTTCGCCTTCGATAGCTCCTCCGATCCCTGAACCCGCTCGCTAAAGTGAAACTGAAAGGCCTGTCTTGTGGCTTCATCGACCCAATAATCAAGGTACAAGTCACAGGCTTCGCCATCCGGGTATGGCGTAAAATCCTCAAAATAAGCTGTTGAACACTTGATCAGCTTGTCGATTTGCCCGAGCTTTAGCTGGTTGTGGTCATCGTAGTGTCCCGAAAGCTGGGACGTTAGCTCCACAGTGTTCTTAGAGGTGTCTTCCTTTTCTTCTGCGGTCATGGAGCGCAGTCTCTCATCAGCGACCGGAAGGCGATGATGCCTCCGGATAATGAGCCGAAATCGCTGAATGCCCTTAAGTCCAGTCTTCTCCTCGAAGACTCTGAGGACCGAATCGCTCGGAAAGAGAAAATGGCAAAGAAGAATGGCCTGGCTGAACTGCTCGTCCAGGTAGATCATTCGACCCTCAGGCCTGCCGTCGTAGGGTAAATCTTTGGTCAGATGATCGCGGTACTCATCAAAATGAATGAACCGCATCTTAAAGAACGGAAGGCTCAGCAGTTCGTTGTGACCCGATGAGTACCCAAGGATGTACTTAGGAAGAACATGTGGAACCAATTCACCGCGAAGTTGTGTAGTCTCGGGATATTCAGCTTCACGCCGATTCAGCCAGTGGACAATTGGTCGCTTGTCCGGCGATTTCTCGATGAGCACGTGAGCCATCGCTTCGTGTCGAGAAATTGAGGCCTCCGTCGGGACAACCAAATCGCTCTGAATTAGGTACTCCAGTTCGAAGGCATCCGGTGTTGATCTTTCTGCTCTGAAGCCCTCTGGGTTCTCTTCGGGATCATAGCGAAAGCTGTCGGGCTGATACCGCAGGCTCATGCATTCAATGTGGTAGAAGATAGCTGCTAACGCTTCTAGTACGTTAGACTTACCGCTTCCATTAGGCCCGGCAAAGCAGTATGGATGGAACTGAAAACGGTTCTCGTAATCCCGCTCTCGCAGAAAGTGCATCTCGAAGCCGGTGTCGAGGCTTCGAAAAGGGACGTTCAGTTTAAGGCGTAGGAGCTTCATGCGAGCTGGAACAGGATTTCTCTTCTGCCTGGTTCGTCCGCGCTCCCCTCGCCGAATTGTTGAGTCAGAATTGGTGAACTGCCATCTTGCCCGAGCAGATTCAGGATCATGTCTCTTATCTCGTTGTAGGGAGTCTCGTCGAAGACAGCTTCAGCCTTTTGCATGACGTCATAGAAGCTGAAGGGAACTCGTTGAGTCCCAAGGATGCGGTGTTTGAAGTAATCCGCCGACCAGGAGATGTGCTCCCCCTTTTCCACTGCAGCGTCCAACATCTTGAGCACGCTCTCAGTGGGTTCGGGAGGTAGCGGGAAAAGGGCTGTTGACCTAGAATGTCCCTTGCGAATCTCCATCGGGCGAGGATCTACCGATGGAACTTCGCGTGTACTGAGCCCCACTTCAGTCAGATCAAGATCGCCTCGAAACGCAAGCTGCTGCAAGGAGGAGTGTAAGTGTTCGGACTGCAACACCGCTTCTGTTGCGTTTTGAAACATGGTCTCGATGCGGCTCACGATTTCACTGAATCTTTGCTGCAAAGAGTAGGGCGGCAGTCGCAATGGCACATTGCGGCATACGGGCAAAGGCAGGTGCTTGACTGTGCTACCCGACGCGCTTGCTTTGAAATAACGCTGGATGTCAGCCCCTCTAAACGCGAATGCAAGATACTCTGGCGTAGAGGTTCCGGCGGCGGCGCGGTATAGCATGATTCTTTGGCCAAGGAAGAACTTATGATCAGTTCGTATAAGGCCCACCTCTCCAACCGGGGCTTCGCGCGTCACTAAGACATCTCCCTTTTGGGGTGTTGCCCTTCGGTTCCAGACGGCAAATGTCTCGGCCGTCACATGGCGTAGATTCTCCAGGACGATGCGCCCGTCTTTGATGTTCGACGTACGAATCATTTTGTACTCAGTCGGCTCCGGGCTCAACGGCGCAGTCCGATTGACGCAATCCACGATGAGCTCACAGGCTTCATTGACGTCTGACATCCTCCAGTGATTTGGATTCGCAATCGGATCACCGAACATGTCTAAAAACACGGAGTCCAGCAGTTCTTCAATCAGTTCCAAGGATTTGTCGCGCTGCGAACGTAGCGTAGCTGCCTTATCTAGGACTGCCGCAATTCTCCTTTGCTCACCAATCGGCGGAAGTGGAATCTCGAAGCGGAGCAGCGCCGCGGGTGAAAGCCGAGGAAGGTTCGCTCCAGTGCTTGCTTTTGTTGCGAGTCCAATAATCTGGTCGGTCCGAAGCCAGTGAAAGAGGAACCGTTTATCGACCGAGGCCTTCGGCAGAAGAGGAATAATATCAGTACTACACACTCCAGAAAACTCTGGAGCAGCTACTTTTCGCAGATAAGGCCGCAGCTTTCCAAACAGTATGTGATCTTTCGTAAATTGATGCTTCGTGCTCCGAATTCGCGCGGACTTTGCGGTAGCTCTTTCAGATACAGAACCATCGGAAGAGATGTCTTCCAGGCCGACATATGGAGTGTGAGGATCAATATCGGTTGGGTCAATCGCGTTTCGATCTACCGTCATGACCGAATCGAGTGGCACACTGACGAAAGGTCCACTCATTTCAACACCTCAGTGAGCTCAAGGATAGTTTGCTGAATGCCATCCTCCAACGTCTTAAGCCTCTGGAGGATGACAATCGGCTCCTCAAGGGCTTTCGCGTCGTGATCAGTTTCGTGGTAACGATTGAAGGAGAGATCATATTGCTTCTCGCGAAGTTCCTGGATTGAAACGAAGAAGCACTTTGCAGTTCGCTCGCCAGCCAGATCCGGGCTGCGGGATTTCCACCTAGCTACAACGTCTGGAAGATCGCTGCCCGTGACGCGGTGCCGTTTATCATCAAGAGATAATCCGTCGTTCACGACATTGTAGAACCATGTGTGCTTAGTCTCACCGCCGCGAGAGAAGACCAGAATGGCAGTTGCTACTCCAGCGTACGGTCGGAAGACACCGCTCGGCAAACAGATGACGGCCTTAAGTTCGGCTTCCTCTATGAGCTTTTTCCTGGCCTCCATAAATGCCGCCCCAGAACCAAAGAGCACCCCCTGAGGGACGATAATTCCAGCGGTGCCTCCGATCTTCAGCAAGTTGAAGATGCGCTCGGTGAAAAGCAACTCGGTCTTCGTCGTGTTGAGCTTCAGATTTTCGTTGATGTCGCCCTTGTCAATGCTCCCAGTAAACGGGGGATTCGCCATGACAATGTCGTACTCGCTCTCCTCCACGAAGCTCTTGCTGAGAGTGTCTTGGTAGTCTACGCGTGGATTGTCGATGCCGTGCATCATGAGATTCATGAGTGCTAGGCGAACCATGGTGGCATCGAAGTCGTAGCCACACAGGCTTTGTTCAAGGATGTCTTTGGTTTCCTGCGTCAGAAGACCGCTTACACTGCTCCTAACGAAGCCATCGTCATCCGGAGTAAAGGTCTGTCCCTTCTTTGCTTTCTGCTTTGCGAGCTGCGTGACGATGTATTGATAGGCATCCAAGAGAAATCCGGCGGTTCCACAGGCAGGGTCACAGATGCGGTGGCCAAGCTGGGGATTCACCAGCTCACTAATGAGCTTGATGATATGGCGCGGTGTACGAAACTGGCCGTTTTTGCCGGCGCTGCTTATCTCAGTGAGAAGCATTTCATAGACATCGCCTTGGATGTCCTGAAAGAGATGTCCCTCTGACCTGTACCGGGAAAACGGTCCACCGTAAACTGGAAACCTTGAAGGAGAAGGAGGACAGAGACGGTGAAGAAGAGTCGGTTCAGCGAGGAGCAAATCGTCGCGATCTTGAGGCAAGCTGAGGGTGGTCGGAAGACGGAAGATCTGTGCCGGGAGCAGGGGATCAGCCCGGCGACGTTCTACGCCTGGCGATCGAAGTACGGCGGGCTGGAAGTGAGTGATGCGAAGCGCTTGAAGGCGCTGGAGGAGGAGAACCAGAAGCTGAAGGTGCTGGTGGCGGAGCTGTCGCTCGACAATCGCATCCTGAAGGACGTGGTCTCAAAAAAGTGGTGAAGCCTGCGGAGCAGAGAGCGGCCGTGACGTATGTGCTGGACGAGTATGCAACCAGCGAACGTCACGCCTGCAGGCTGATGGTGGTGCCGCGAGCCACGTATCGTTATCAGCGCCGACCCGATCGGAGCAAGCCGCTGCGCCTGCGCATCCGCGCCTTGGCGCAGGAGCATCCGCGTTGGGGCCTGCGTCGTATTTGGGAGTTACTCAAAGCCGAGAAACACTTAGTCGGCCGACATCGCGTGAGCCGGATCTGGCGCGAGGAGCGCCTGCAGGTGAAGCGGCGCTTACGCAAGCGACTGGTGCGGCCGAAACTCGCCGCAACGTGTATCCATCGGCCCAATCAACGCTGGGCCATGGACTTTGTGGCTGATCGATTGAATGATGGCCGGCCGTTTCGCGTACTGGTGATCATCGACGTATTTACGCGCGAATGTTTGTCGCTGGAGATCGATCTTAGTTTGTCGGGTGAACGGGTAAAGCGCGCGCTGGCGCGCTTGGTCGAGCAACGAGGCGAGCGTCCCGAGGAAGTGATCTGTGACAACGGGCCCGAGTTCGTTTCGCGGGCGTTGACGAAGTGGTGTCAGGAGCAGCAGATTCGGCTGCTTTATATCCAGCCGGGTCGACCGATGCAGAACGGGCACGTCGAGAGCTTCAATGGGCGATTGCGCGATGAATGTCTGAACTTACATGCTTTCTCGAGGATGAGCCAGGCCCGGCTGATCATCGGTGAGTGGCGGCGGCATTACAACGTCGAGCGGCCGCATAGCGCGCTCGGCAACCTCGCGCCCCGCGACTTTATCGCGAGGCTGTCCTTCGCCCCCAAACAGACTGATACCGCGGAATCCCCAACGACTCAAGGCAACCCTGCGGGCGCGCTTCCGCGCGGCCTTGACTCGCCGGCGATTCCGCAGCCCGAAGCTGAAATATAGGGCGAAGGACAGGCAGGAAGGTTTTGTTGGAAACTCTAGTTTAGGTGGACGGATTTTCCGGACAGGTCACCTCTTCACGGGCCTCCCGCTCGATCTCTAGTGTCCTGAGTGAGAAATACGTTGAAGAAGTGGCGATAGAGGCCCATACTAAGGTATGGCAATCGGTCGTCCGACCAAACCCCTGGACCTGACCCCGGAAGAGATGGAGAAGTTGACCCGGTTGGCGCGGCGTCGGAAATCCTCCCAAGCCATGGCCCTGCGCGCCCGCATCGTGCTCGGCTGCGGTGAGGGAATCAGCAATAGCGAAGTTGCCGAGCGGTTGGGGATCACCGGGGCGACGGTCTGTAAGTGGCGCGAACGCTTTCGGGTGCAGCGACTGGAGGGGTTGTTCGACGAACCGCGAGCGGGAGCCCCGCGCCGGATTACCGATGCCCAGGTCGAAGAAGTGGTGACCAAGACGTTGGAAACGATGCCGACCAACAGCACGCATTGGAGCACCCGCCTGATGGCGGCGCAGACCGGCCTCACGCAGAACGCCATTGTGCGGATTTGGCACGCCTTCGGCTTGCAGCCCCATCGCGTGGAGAACTTCAAATTCTCCAAGGATCCGCAGTTTGTTGAGAAAGTGCGGGATATCGTGGGCCTGTACCTGAATCCGCCTGATCGCGCGGTGGTGTTGTGTGTGGATGAGAAGAGCCAGGTGCAGGCGCTCAATCGCACACAACCGCTGCTCCCGCTCGCTCCGGGCGTGCCGGCGCGGCAAACGCATGACTACCAACGGCATGGAGTCACGTCGCTGTTTGCTGCGATGGACGTGGCGACGGGCGTGACGATCAGCAATTGCTACCGGCGGCATCGTCACCAGGAGTTTCTGAAGTTTCTCCAGGAGATTGAGGCCAACCTGCCGACCGGCTTCGAAGTGCATCTGATCATGGACAACTACGGTACGCACAAGGTCAGCAAGGTGCAGGCGTGGTTAGCGCGCCATCCGCGCTATCACGTGCACTTCACGCCCACCAGCGGCAGTTGGCTGAACTTAGTGGAACGCCTGTTTGCCGAAGTGACGGAACGCTGTGTCCGCCGCGGCAGCCACACCGCTGTCCGCCACCTGGAGAAAGCCATGCTCGACTATCTCGATGACCGTAACCGCGCGCCTAAGCCTTTTGTGTGGACCGCGAGCGCCGATCTGATCCTCGGCAAGGTCGAGCGCCTTTGTAAGCGTATTTCTCGCTCAGGACACTAGGAACGTGTTGAAAAATAACCTCCCCGTGGATCCGCAGTGTATTTAAGGGGGAGTTAGCATCGGAAGGTTGCCTTTGGCGTGGTCCCGAAGTCGCCCTCGACGAAGCCGCCAATCGGCGGTTAGACGCGTTTGCCCCTCATTCAGGCACACTTCTCCTGCAGGGTCTTGATGCGGAGAAGGTTGTAAGCGGCGGCCGTATAAGTAACCAGCCATCCGACCTTATCCAAGCCGCGCAGTTTGATCTTCTTGAGTCCGCCGGTTTGCTTCATCCAGCCGAAGGCTTTCTCCACCAGCCAGCGTTTACTCAAGCTCATTCCATAACCCTGGTGTCTGGTCGTGCGCCCATCGATCGCGCTACGGCGGTGCTTGTTGTTCTGCGCCACATGCGGTGTCACGCCCAGTTCCCTGAGCGTCTTGACGACGTCCTTCCGGTCGTAAGCTTTGTCAGCTCCGAGCGTGATTCGCTGGCCGGACCGGACGAGCTTGGCGGCCATCAAGATGGCGGCATCAGCCTCGCCGTGGCCGTCAGCCTGCGTGCTCATCACCTCGCGGATCAGGCCATGGCGATTCTCGATGACGAGGTGACCGAGGTAACTCAGTTTCGCTTCCTGTCCGCTGCTCTTCTTGTAAAGACGGGCTTCCGGATCAGTCTTGGATTCATGCGTATCGTTCTTGCGCTTCTCGCCATGAAAGTTGGATCCGTCTTTCGGCCTCGCCCCATCCTGGTCCTTGCGCTGAAAGCTCTTCTGGCTCGCCCAGGCTTCCAACAAGGTTCCGTCGACGGTGAAGTGTTCGTCCGACATATGGCCCGCGGCCAGTTCATTGACCCGCGCGAAGAACTGTTGCGCCACCTTTTCGTTCAGCAGCCGGTCGCGATTCTTGCTGAACACGGCGTGATTCCAAACCGGCTCGTCGATCTCCAGGCCAATGAACCAGCGAAACAGCAAGTTGTAATCCACCTGCTCCATCAACATACGTTCGCTGCGCACCGAATAAAAGATCTGCAGCAGCAACGCCCGCAACAACCGCTCCGGCGGAATCGATGGACGGCCGACTTGCGCGTACATCCTGGCGAACTCGCCATCCATGCTCCTCAAAAGACCGTCCACCAATTGACGGATCTTTCGCAGCGGATGATCCTGGGCGATGCGTTCTTCCAGACTCACGTAGCTGATCAGGGACGATTGTTGACTGTCGTTGCCGCGCATAAAACATAGATGCCCAACAACGCTCTGGCGTCACACCGACCGCGCGTTTTTCAACAAGTTCCTAGGAAGATCTCTTCAATAATGGCAATCGCTCCTTGCAGCAGATTGGCACTCGGGATGAGGAAGACCGCATTAGACATGTGCCGCGTGAACGCAGTGCCGTCTCTGTTGAGCTCCTTAATAAGGGGGAAGACCTTCTGCTGTACGTGAGGCAGCATTAGCTCTGCCTTCATCTCTTTGAAGTGGCTCCAGCGTAGCGTTGCCTTGTCGATGGGGTCCTTCTTCTCGGTGTCGTGGGGTAAAAAGTACTGCCCGTCAAAGCGCGAGATGTAGGTGTCGCCGGTGAACTCTGCATCTTTCTGACGCTTGAGATCAAGTTCATCGAGCTGCTTCATGAAAAGGAGGTACGTGATCTGCTCGATGGCCGAGAGAGGATTCGAGATGCCTCCTGACCAGAAACGATCCCAGAGCTTGTCTATGAGTGCTTTTAGTTTGGCGTTGAGCTGAAGCATATTAGGCAGCCAGTCTTTGGGTGAGAGTCAGGAGTTCTTCGATTTCCGAGGGCGAGAAAACGCCGCGAATACCGCTCGGATGGATAACGGTAAAGGGAGTATGGATCAAGTCGCGTTTTTCAATACCGCCGCGATGAATCAGAAAGTCCCGTAGGATGTTCAGGAACTGCAGCTGATGGCTCGTCAGCGTTGGGTGAGCCCGAATGAATTGGTCGATAGAACGCGAAACGGTGTCGGGGAAGCTCTCAAGCAGTTCGATGCCGAGAATGTGCCTAATGAATTTCAGGAACGGAGCGGTGCGGTGCTGATAGACTCGGCGCAACAGATCAATTGTGATGTGCGGGTGCTCGTCATGAAGTTGAGCGGCGAGTGCTTCTGCTTCCTTCTCACTGACCGGCTCTCCACTCTTGATCTTCTTGAGAACCGAACTGCTCTCGGTTAGCTCCCGCACCTTCTGTTCAACCAGTTGGCGGTACTGCGCGATGCTCAGAGATTCGTGTTGAGGCCCAAACTCGACGACTTCCTTTGCGATTAAGACGTCGGCAAAATTGAACGCTGCTGCGCCAGAAGTTGTGCGGCCTCCGTCGCGGTATTGCATTAGGGGAGCAAGATGGGCTGCGAGATGATCGAACTCTTGGTCTGTCATTGTGGCCCAGAAGTGGTTGGTTTGCGCCTTCTGAATAAGGGCGGCTTCTTGGGCAACAATATTCACTGACAATGGAAGTTCGGCTATTTGGACTACGAGGTTGTCTGTCAGAGCTGAGTACTTTTCCTTCTCTCCTTTCAGGTGGGCCAACGATGCCTCAAGAACGTCTTTCTCAAACCGCATCGCCTTGAAGTCGGCTTGTGATACCACTCGAAAAAGCGGCTGGATGGCATGACGTAGAAATGCGATGCGCTCGGCACTCAGCGGTTGCCAGAATGCCTCAGCCTGACACTCAGCCAGTTCCTGTCGTGCCTCCATGATCGAAACCGACCTTGAAGGAAGAGCGAAAATGGAACTGCGTAGGGCTGCTATTTCCTTCTCTGCTATTGCGGCGTAGCCCAGTGCCTGGGCTGCTTCAATCTTGTCGACTCGAACACCGACAAAGCGAACTGGGAGCGGAATCTGGGGCTTTGCCTCTTTACCCTTGGGAGTCAGCTTGAAGTAGTTGAAGTTGTCCCAACAGTCGATAATCTGGAATACATCCTTTTGCGGACACCATGGCTTGATCTTGTTTGATTCCAATAAACGCGTGCCGCGTCCGATCATCTGCCAAAACTTTGTGTAGCTAAAGACGGGCTTAGCGAAAACGAGATTTACGATTTCCCGCACGTCGATGCCCGTGTCCAGCATGTCCACGCTGATGGCGATGCGTGGCATATCATTGCGGGTGAATTGGTCGAGCAAGCCTCCTCTCCCGTATACGCGCGGGTCATCAGACACCAGGACCTTGGCAAGTTCACCCTTGTATTCCGGATACAACGAGTCGAAGAGTGTCTCTATTCGTCTGGCATGGCGCATCGACATGCAAAAGAAGATGGTCTTGCCGGGAAGTACGCCGTTTGGATCTTTGATGGCCTCCTCCATGAATTCCTTCACGATGAGGGCATTTGTCGCGTGGTTAGTGACCGTGCGCTCCAGTTCACTTCCTTCGAAGTTGATGTCTTCGATGTCTTTTCCTTCGAGTATGAGGCGCTTCTGATCCTCAAGACTGATGGATCGTTTGCTCATCCCTTCTTCCTGGAACTTCGTCTTGATCTTCATCACACGGAAATCGCAGAGATAGGGCGGAACATGACTGATAGCTTCGTCGTAAGAGAAGGCAAATGTCGGAAGGCCATCTTGGCAATCGAACAGAGCGAAAGTGTTGTGATCGACGATATCGGTTGGTGTAGCTGTGAGTCCTAGCTTGATGGCGTTGAAGTAGTTCAGCACTTCTCCATAGGTGTTGTAGATTGATCGATGACTCTCGTCGATGATTATCATGTCAAAGAAGTGGGGAGAGAGGGCGTTTTCGTCACCGCGAACAATGTTGAGCATTGTAGGGTAGGTAGCCACGTAGACGCGGCGGTCGGTGGCGATGGTCTTCTCCCCAAGCTCTGGCCATCGAGGCTCATCCGGAATGTGCTCCTTGAAGGCATCCAATGCTTGGCCCCGAAGTGCTATGCGGTCCACCAGGAAAAGGACACGCTGAGCCTGAGCTGCTCGCATCAAGGCATCGACGAGAGCGACACAAGTTCGAGTTTTGCCGGTGCCAGTCGCCATCACCAGCAGGAAGTTGCGCCTTCCCTTGTCGATTCCTTCCATGACAGAGCGAATCGCTTGCACCTGAAAATCTCGGCCGGCAATCGAAGTGTTGATGAGTTCTTCGGTGAGTGCTTTCTTGTGTTTCCTAATGTACTGCAGCCGTTCCAGATCTTGCCGTGTTGGGAATCCGTGAACTTTCTGTGGGGGAGCCTCTCCGATGTTCCAAAAGAAGATCTCGTGTCCGTTCGTGTAGAAGCAGAACGGCAGTTCTCCACCGTGCTTAACCTTTATGTTCTGGCAGTACTGCTTTGCCTGCTCACGGCCAAGCTCGGCACTCTTTGATGATCTTTTGGCCTCAACCACGGCGAGGGGTTTACCATTCCTGCCCAACAAAACGTAATCGGAAAACTCCCCTGTTCGATCTCCGGCTGCTTCATCGCTGCCATCTCCGCGCGATGTCAAAAAGAGCTCTTCGACAACCTGCGTGCGATCAGCAACATTCCATCCTGCCTCGCGAAGGCGGATGTCGATGATCTCCTTCCGTGTTTTGGACTCGGTAGACATTGGCAGTTCGATTGAGCAAGTTGACTGTAAGCGACCTTGGAACTTCTTAACGTACCAAAGGAGCACTGCCCATAGCAGTAGTCGGCCCTGTTTTCTCGCAGTCAAGGCTGCGCGAAAGCGCACCGCGTAGCGGCGTGGCCTTTACTGCGTTCGTTCTTAAGACTGGAGGCCTGGGGAGCAGGCGTTTGAGCGACCAACGGGAGCGTTCCCGGAGGGGCATAACAGCTGATCCCCTGCCTGACGGCGAGTCGACGGAGGTCGGGGGGGGACACCCTCCCGCTTGTTAAATCTATTCGATCCCTCTCGGCGAAGCAGCCGTTCGTCTAGACGGCGGTGTTTCTCTTCCCAGTATCCAGGGCCGACTTCCATCGGCGCTCCAGAGTTGAAGCCTTCAAGAGCGAGGGATTCAAGTTTCTCTTTTGCGATCTGGTCAGCGATATTGTCAGGCGAGTCCATGAGGCAAGCTAAGGGTCCCTCTTCTTTCGCCCAGCGCGCCCGGACTGTTCGATTCCCTCGATCTTTTTCACTTCCTTCTCGAAGTCGCTGACGTAGCTGCGGTCCTCGGTCAGTCGATACTTTTCGTATTCGCCTTCTGCCAAGGTCTTTGCGACTTCGTGGGAAACCTTTCCGGCATTGGTCAGGATTTCGTACTCGTTGAACTGAAGAAAGGCGTCGAGCCGACCAACCCATTCGGCCATCCTCATCGGCACGCGCCGGGTGGCTTGGAGTTCTGCGAAGTCGAGATACATCGACACAATCCGTTCCAACTCTCGAAGTTCCTTTTCTTCCAGGTAATTCTTCGCGACAGTCACGTCGGATTTTCTGATCCTGCCTTCCGGGGCTGTCTTCCAGGTCGTCAGACCCATGTTCGGCTTTGACGAATCGGCGCGTTCGGCAACAATTTCAGCAGCGGTCTTTCCGGTGATAGCCCAATGCAATTTGTTCTGAACGGTTTTGAAAAACGTCTGCGTGATCTCTGCCTCCGCGTCGTAGTCGGTGCTGCACTGCTCGTAGATGTCGGTGATCTTCAGGTAGAAGCGCCGCTCGCTCGCTCGAATCGCTCGGATGCGCTCAAGCAGTTCTTCGAAGTAGTCAGCTCCGAACTGCTTGCCCTGCTTCAAGCGCTCATCGTCCAAAACGAAGCCTTTTACGATGAATTCGCGGAGGGTCTTCGTGGCCCAGATTCGGAACTGGGTCGCTTGGAAGCTGTTGACCCGGTAGCCGACGGCGATCACCATGTCCAGGCTGTAGAAGTCCACCTCTCGGGCAACGTCCCGTTCCCCCTCCTTTTGAACTATTCGAATTTTTCGAACAGTTCCCTCCTCCGCTAACTCCTTGGAAGCAAAGATCTCTTTGCAGTGGTAGTTGATGGTGTTCACCTCGACGCCAAACAGTTCTGCCATGCGTCGTTGGCTCAACCAGAAGGTCTCGGTCTGATAGAACACCTCCACCCGGACCCCTCCGTCGGGGGTTGTGTAGAGAAGGACTTCGCTCTCAGATGGATTCAGTTCGTCGGCCATAATTTGCGCCCTGCACAGGGGTGTTCCACCTGGGCTATCGTAGCAGTACTGCCCATATCAACAACACCCTTGGTTGTCAGCCCACGCATGGCGGGTCTGTGATCCGTGCACCTTCACTCCAACCGAGCCGTCGACTTCCGCGTCAGCTCAACCAGATCCTGTCGCCGGCGCCAGTGTCGCCTACATCAGGCATTGAAGCGCGGCGTTTATTCACGGTGATTCGCGTTCATTTCCTTTGAAACGAACCTCTTTGTATGGCTTCGTTTTACAAAAAAGACCGTAAGCCTCACAGCCCCTCTGACCGATCACCCTCCTGAGATGTCGACCCCGAAAGATCAATTGCGCCTTGAGGTACTCCGTCGGTATGAGATTCTCGATACTTTCCCGGAAGTTGCGTTTGAACGCATCACCCGCCTGACGGCAAGTATCTTTGGCACCCCGATGGCCCTCATTTCCCTGATCGATGAAAACCGGCAGTGGTTTAAAAGTCACTTTGGGCTGGATGCGACCGAAACTCCGCTCGATATTTCGTTCTGCCGCCACGCGATCGAAGAGCCAAACGTCTTCGTCATCCCCGATGCCGCCAAGGATGCTCGCTTTGCGCAGAACCCCGCTGTCACTGGAGAGCCGGGCATCCGCTTTTACGCGGGTGCGCCCCTGAAATCGCCCCTGGGACCGCAGATCGGCACCCTCTGCGTGGTCGACCAGCTCCCCCGGCGGCCTCTGCGCCCCACCGAAGAGCAGATGCTGGCGGATCTGGCCGCCATCGTCATCGACCAAATGGAACTCCGCTTAGCGTTGCGCCGCGCCGGACGGCCCGACCCCACGCGCGCCAATAATCTGGATGCCAGCACTCTGGATGGCGGCACCGGAACGTTCGAGGTACGACAATGAGTTTGAGAACCGCCGTCATCGGCTCGCAGGAAAGCGAGCTCTCCACCCTCGAGCAGGCCCTGGAGGTGCACGGAGTGGCGATTGCTCGCCGCTATCCCTACTACCCGGATGAAGCGGAAATTCAGCGTTTTCTCCGCGCCGTCAATCCGGACATCCTGTTCATCTCCACCTCCGTGCCGGAACGCATGGAAGCCGCGGTTTCTCAGACGCTTCAGTTAGCCCCGCACCAGGAGATCATCCTTCTCGACACCGCGGCCGATGCGATGACCCTTCGCCGCGCCATGCAGTTGGGCGTTCGCGAGTGCCTGGGCTTCCCTCTGATGGAAGACGAACTTCGCGGCGCCGTGGAGCGCATCATGATGCGGCGCCGCAATCAGCCCGCGCGCAGCTCCGGCACGAACTGCCTTTATACCTTCTTCCCGGCGCGGCCCGGCGTCGGCGCCACCACGCTCGCCATGCAAACCGCGTTGGCCCTCCCCTCCGCGGCGGACCATCGCAGCCTCCTGCTCGATGCCGATCTCGATGCCGGCATGATTCAGTTCCTCCTGCGCGCGGAGTCTCCTTACTCCCTGATCGAAGCGATGGAGCGCGTCTCGCAACTGGACGAACACATCTGGCCGCAAATGGTCTCCGAGCGGGGTCATCTGGACATCCTGCAGGCCGGCGAATCCAATGAAGACTATCGCCCCGACCTCGGCCTCCTCCAGCATGTGCTCGAGTTCGCTCGGCGGCAGTACAGCGCCATCATTGTCGATCTACCCGCGGCCATCAACCGGCTTTCTATCGAGCTCATGCAGCAGAGTAAAGAAGTCTTTCTGGTCACCACCACCGAAGTCGCCTCGATGCACATGGCGCGCAAACGCTTCCTGGCTATGAAGGATCTGCAACTGAAGGACCAGGTGCGTTTGGTGGTCAATCGCGTTGAAAAGAACGGCTCCGTCTCGCTGGACAACGTTGCCGCCGCCGTCGGATTGCCCGTTCACGCCACCTTCTCGAACGACTACGTCGAGGTCCAGAAAACCGTGCTCAATGGCACGCGCGTCAACGAAGCCAAGCTCCTGGGCCGCCAATTGCACGATTTCGCCGCCGCGCTCACGAAGGACTCGATGCCCACGCCCGCCCCCAAGAAGAGGCGCTACCTCGAGATCTTCACCTTGTCTCGCGGCCGGGAGGCGCGCTGGGGCGAGGGCTAACCGCCAACCGGCCTTCTCCCGGCCCGTCAGCGCGACCCGGCTCCGTTTCTCTTGGGCGATCGAGCCGCAAGAACCGCGCCCATTCACCGCGATCTGCTATCATTCCACCCCATGAGAAGCACTGTGAGAGGCACTTTGAGAGGCACCGTGAGAGGCACTGCGGCGTTCACCTTGTGGCTGGTCCTCTCCCCCACCGAAGCGCCGGCGCAGCCCGCCTCCGCCCCCAGCTACGAAAACCTCAACGCGCTCGTCTGGACCCAGCGTTCCGCCGAGTACGAGGCCATCAGCTTACAAACTTTCCAAACCGCCCGATCCTCCCTGAAAGCAGCCCTCGCGCAACCCACCTGGACCGCCGCTGTGGAGCAGCAGCCGCCCTACCGGGACCTGCCCCCCGCCATCATCCTGGATCTCGACGAAACCGTGCTCGACAACACGGCCTTCCGGGTCAAACTCCTGCGGGAGAACCTCACTTACTCGGACGCCCGCTGGCAGGAGTGGGTCAATCAGTCGCGGGCCTTGCCTCTTCCAGGCGCGGTCGAGTTCTTGAATTACGCCCATTCGGAAGGTGTCGCGCTCTTCTATGTCACCAACCGCGTCTGCACGGCGGCCTCGCCGGCGGATCCCACCGTCTCGCTCCTCCAGCGGCTCCAGTTTCCCTTCGTTGCGGCGCACCTGTTATGCCGGGCGAACGACCAGGCGCCGACGAACAAGTCGCCGCGCCGCCTTCAGGTCGCGGCCACCCATCGCGTCGTGCTTCTTCTGGGTGACGATCTCAACGACTTTGTCGCCGTCCCCACTGGCGCTGACGTGAAGGACCGCCTCGCGCTCCGGTCCTCGGCGGTTCGCGCCCATCAGGATAAGTGGGGCGTAAAATGGCTGGTGCTGCCCAATCCAATGTACGGCTCGTGGGAACGCGCCCTAGGCGACACCGTCCCCCCAAAGTTGGAGGCCCTGCGGCCCTAAGCAGCCGAATAGCCCTCGCCTCCGTCCGCCAAAATGCCGAACATGAAGTGATGTTGCTCTCTCGTCGCACCACCCTCTTCCTGAGCGCCGCTGGCGCCGCCCACCCGTTCCCCAACACCTCGGCCGACGCGCCGCGCTTCCGGGCCAAATCCCTCACCGGCGAGAGTTTCGACAACGCCAACCTGCTCGGCAGGGTCGTCCTGGTCCAGCTCTGGGCTACGTGGTGCGGTTACTGCAAGCGTGACCAGCCCGCCGTCGACGAAGTCGTCGAGGAGTACGGCGGAAAAGGCCTCGTCGTGCTTGCGGTCAATGTCGGCGAGAGCAAGCGTAAGGTGAAGCAGTATCTGGAGCAAAGCCCCCGCCTTGGCCACATCATCCTGATGGAAGACACCAATCTGGCCGCCGTCTTCCGGCCCACCGCCTACCCGTTCTACGTGGCCATCAACCGCGAAGGCAAAGTCACCAAGGAACAACGCGGCGCGAGCGGCGCCCGCGGCCTGGAGGAATTGCTGCGTTCCGCCGGTCTCGAGTAGTCTCGCCCGCCGCGGTCGCCGAAAACAGTCCGGCCGCTGAAGCCCGATCACCGCGAATCGTTTCCCCGTAACCCGAACCAAACAAAACGAAAACCGGCCCCATCCGCCCAGAGAATAAGGCCGCCCCTGCTACCCTCATGGTCGGAGAATTCCGTCATGACTCGTTACACTGACTTCGACTACGACTCGCTTCCCGTCCCGGACTTCAGTTCCGGCCGCCATTGGGTCCTTCTACCTGACGCCGAACTCGAAAAACGGCGCGAAGCACGCCGCCGCGCGTACGAAGAAGAACTTCAAGCCGACCACCCGGACCACCGCGTGGTCCTGGTGAAAAGCCATCCCACTTACTCCCCCACCCAGGAGCATCTCTGGCCGCTGATCAACGACGCCATCAATGCCGTCCTCGAAGAAGACCACCCGGCCGCCTTCGAGCAGATCTGCGAACTCGTCGACGACATCGTCGCGTCTCACCGCGGCTGGAGGAACCCCCGTCCGGTCAGCCTCGACACTCCGCGTCACCTCACCGACCTTGCCCGCAACCTCAAAAATCATCCCCGGAAAAAATAAAAGTTAGAAAACAAACCCGGCGATCTCGCTCAAAACAAACGAGCTCGCCTCTCAGGTTCCCGGGGGAACCCAAGCTATTTTTTTGATCCCGGCCACCCAGCGCTCTCACCAGAGCGCCCAGTTCTCTGACAACCGAATTGTCCCCTCGAAGCCAGGGGCGTGGTCGCGCGCGCCCGCGCCTCTTCAGCCGATTCCGGGTGTCGTCACCGGAATCAGACCCTGCTCCATCGCGATGCGCACCAGTTCGCCAATGGAATGCGCGCCCACCCGCGCCATCATCCGCGTGCGATGAAATTCCACCGTCTTAATGGAGATCCCCACCAAGTGGGCGATTTCTTTCGCCGGATGACCCTCCGCGATCAGTTGCAGAATCTCGCGTTGCCGCGCGGTCAGCTCCGTTTCTTCGCGCGAGGGCTTACCTGAGCAGTTGAGCAGGGCCGTGGTCACGTCGCGGCCAAAGCCGGGTGAAATGTACGTCTCCCCCTGCATCACCTGCTCGATCGCCTCCAGCAGTTCCTCCACCACGCCTGTCTTCAGCACGTAGCCGTTCGCGCCGTTCTCGAGTGCTTTCCGCAGGTACATGGGATTCATGTGCATGCTGAGAAAAATGATTTTGGTCGCCGGCAGCGACTCTTTGATGTGTTGAGCGGCTTCCAGGCCGTTCAGTTGCGGCATGGAGACATCGAGTACCACCAGGTCAGGCGTAGCTTCGAGAGCCGTGTCGACTAGGCTTCGGCCATCGGTAGCGGTCCCTACCACGTCACAATAAGGCTCAAGGAGCGCCTTAGTGCCGTTCAGCATCAGGGCATGATCGTCGCCTAACACCACGCGCAACCGTCTCGCGGTGCCGAAGACTTTTGGAAGCACTTCCAAAGTCAGCTCCTTTTTCAGTCACATCATAACTCTGTGATCTGATGGGCGCTAGCCCCGGCCGCCCGGCGAACTTACTCCCAAACCGCGGCGCGGAGGGCTCCGGGTTTCACTGCGGCACGCACCGGGTCACCGTAAGGCGGCTGCGGCGGGAAGGAGAGGTCCACAAACCGCAGAAACGCCGGCCGTTCTTTCACGGGCCGAAGGCGTTCTTCCCACCGCGCGACATCCGCGGCGGCATTCCACTCGGGAGTGATCTTGAGCTCCGGCGCGCCGGAAATTCGCAGGACGTCAGCCTGGAACGTAGACGCCGGCAGCGTCCCGGTCAACGGCATCAGCGGCGGTAGGCGGGAAACCACCTGGCTGGCGGGAATAACGGACTCGGCGGCGGCTGGGCCTGGTAGGCTTGCCAGCAGCCCCAGCAAAACTCCGAATGCCATCTTCGAAGGTGCGAGCGACATATCTGTGCCTCCTCTAAGGCCAATCACTGGCCTCATCAGATTAGACGCACGCGGAGGCCGCGGCGTGTCTACTTTCGAAGCGGTATCTTGCCGGTTTTCTCGCTCCTTGCCGTTATACTGCTGTTCAAATGAACCGCCCGCCTTCCTCTTCGACGGTTACCCGCCGGACGGCCGCGCTCGCTCTCGCCGCCCCTGCCTTGCACCTCCACGCGCAGACCAAGCCCAACATCCTCTGGATCCTGGGTGACGACCTCGGCCCGCAACTCGGCTGTTATGGCCATCCCCTGGTGCACACGCCGCATGCCGATCGCCTCGCCTCCGAAGGCGTTCGCTTCACCCATTGCTTCACCACGGCGCCGGTCTGTTCCCCCGCCCGCTCCGCCTGGAACACCGGCGTCTATCAGACGACGCTCGGCGCGCACAATCACCGCAGCCATCGGAAAGACAACTACCGGCTCCCGGACGGCGTTCGCCTCATCTCCCACCGTCTGCGCGACGCCGGCTACTTCACCGCCAACATCACCGAAGTCGTACCCGGGATGCGCGTCGCCGGCAAAACCGACTTCAACTTCCAGGTGGACCAGCCCTTCGACGGCACGCACTGGCGCCAGCGGGCCAAGGGCCAGCCCTTCTACGCCCAGCTCAACTTCACCGCACCCCACAAAGGTCCGTTCTGGAAGCTCGCCCGGCAGCAGGCGCGCCTCATCGATCCCCAGAAAGTCGAACTGCCGCCCTACTATCCGGACCATCCCGTCGTTCGCGATGAAGTCGCGAACTACCTCGACGCCGTCAATTACTGGGATACCCAGGTTGGCGCCACGCTCCAGGCGCTCGAAGCCGACGGCCTCCTCGAGAACACCGCCATCTTTGTCTTCGGCGATAACGGCCGCTGCCTGCTCCGCGGCAAGCAGTGGCTCTACGACGCCGGCACGCACGTCCCGCTGCTCGTCCGTTGGCCCGGCCACGTGAAGCCCGGTACCGTCCGCCGCGACCCGGTGCTTTCGCTCGACATCACCGCCACCTCGCTCGAAATCGCCGGCCTTCCCCGGCCCAGCCTCTTCCATGGCCAGGGCCTGTTCTCCGGCGCCAAACCGCGCCCGCACATCTTCACCGCCCGCGACCGCTGCGACATGACCGTCGACCGCATCCGCGCCGTTCGCGACAGCCGCTACAAACTCATCCGCAACTTCATGCCGGAGAAGCCCTACACGCAGTTCAACCAGTACATCTCCACCAGCTATCCCACCCAGCAGGTGATCAAGGATCTGCACACCGCCGGGAAACTGAACGCCATTCAGGCGCAGTGGATGGCGCCGCGCAAGCCGGACTTCGAGCTCTACGACCATCAGGGCCGATCCGCACGAGGTCCACAACCTCGCCGGCTTGCCGCAGCACCGTCAAACCAGGGATCGCCTCAGCCGTCTGCTCGACCAATGGATCGTTGACACCCATGACCAGGGTCGTACGCCCGAGTCGCCCGAGACCATCGCGCGCGAAGAGCCGCGCGCTTAAGGCTGCCCATAGAGCTTCAGGATCTCGGTGGCCAGCTCGCGTGCCTTCAGGTCGCTGCGGTTGGAGAGAATCACCACCTCATAGCCATCCTGCACCAGCACGGCGTTCCGAAAGCCCACCGTCTCTCCCGTGTGCCAACGGAGCGGCGGGCGGATGAACCAGCCGAAGCCGTACTCGGTCGGCGCGCCATCGCGCAGCGGCACCGGCGTAAAGGCCAGTTGCTGCAGTTCCGGCGACAGCACGCAGTGCTTCTTCATGCAGTCGAGCCAACGGTTCAAATCGTCGATTGACGAGTAGATGCCGCCATCGCCCAGCACCGCGCTGGTGCGGCTCTGGTCCGTCCGCCGGATCACGCCATCCTTCACAGCATGCCCGTAGGCCCGATGGGCCACCGTATCCCGGCCCTCTTCATGCGCCACGGTCTGCTTCATCCCGGCCCGCTTCAGCACCCGCGCCGCCAGGGCGTCCGCATACCGTTGCCCGGTTACCTTCTCCACGATCAGCGCCAGCAGCGCGTAGCCCGAGTTGCTGTAGGCGTACTTGCTGCCCGGCGGAGTGAGCAACTCCGGCACCTTCTGCAGAATCGTCAGAACGTCGGCGTCCTTCACCTGAAAGTCGCCGGGCGGCAGATGGTCTTCGTAATCCGCCAACCCGGATTGGTGCGTCAGCAGATGCTTCACCGTGATCCCCGCCGGCAAGCCGGGCAGGTACTTCGCCACCGGATCCTCAAGCGCGACCTTCTTCTCTTGCACCAGCGTCAGGATCGTCGTCGCCGTCAAGTGCTTGCTCACCGAGGCGAGGCGGTAGTTGGTTTCGGGCGTGGCCTTCACTCGGCCTTCCACGTCGGCCAGCCCGTAGCTGTGCCGAAAAACCGGCTGGCCGTTGTGCCGCACCAGGACGCTCAAGCCCGGCGCATCCGGACGGTCATAAGGCGCGAGCAAGGCAGACGGATCAGCGGCCACGGCGAGCAGCATCCAAAGCATACTGTTTCGTATTATCGTTCGATCGAGTCTGCGATGCCGTTCCCGTTCGCATCCTCGAACTCGACGGTGAAGATCTGCAGGAAGTTGAGGCCCATCGCGTCCTTCTTGCTGGACTCGTGCGCCACCCGCCGGTTGAACGCCAACTGCTTGCCTTTGCGCGACCACACCAAGGCCTCGGCCAGCGGTACGTCCTCGCCGCGCCGCGTCACGAAGACGCTCTTGCCGAACAGCGCGCCGGGCTGCACGCAAACCACCGCCACGCCATGGTCGGTCGCCACCGCCACGGATCTGCCGCTGGGATGCCATCGCACTGCCGCCTTGGTGCCCTCGGCCAACTGCGTTACTTGCGTACCTTGCGCCTCAGACCCATCGGCCGCGATCACGAACAACTGCGACACGCCCTGCGCGTCGTTCTGAAAGTACGCGATCCGCTTCCCGTCCGGCGAGCCGCGCACGATCCCCGTAATGTCGGTCTGCGTCAGCCGCCGCACCCGCACGCCCCGCGGCGGCGTCGGAAAGCGATCCCGCGTCCCCGCGGTCGCCGTCGTCACGTCGAGGTTCTCCGGAATGTCTGCGACGAAGAGCGAACTGCGGATCTGGCCGTCGGCGTCCTTCACCCGGCCGACGAAGGCGCGCCGTAAGCCGCGCGTGCCGACCCAGGAGTCGTAGTTGGCCGAGATCAGGTCGCCCGGCTTGGCCATCGCTTCCGGCACCACGCTCGCGAGAATCACGAACCAGTGCGTCGCGCCCGCCGGGGCTTTCGCCCTCGGCACCAGCATGCCGATCGTGCGGCCATACTGCGTCAGCAGGTGATCGTCGTAGGTGAAGCCCACCCGCTTCCCGTCGCCGCTGTACTCGTGCCGATGCGTCCCGCCGCGATGCGCGCCGGGCGGCGTTACCTCGGACGTCACGTCGCGCAGGTCGAGAAACGCGAGCTGGCCCTGGCCATTCACCACGGCTCCGCGCCGGTTGGTCCGCGCGTAGTAGCCGAGTTTCGGCGCCTCGCTGAGAAAGGGCCCGTGGATGAAGGCGATCTCGTCGCGCTGCGGATGGAACGACGCCGCAATCACGCCCGGCGCCATCTTGTCGCCGTCAAACAGATAGGGCTTCGGCTCGTAGACCACCGCCTCGGTTCCCGTGCGCCAATCCACCTTCATGATGGAGGCCGAGGCGCCGCTGCCTTTGCCCAGCGTCCCGCGGGTGTCGAAACACAGCCAGCGATCGTCCGCCGAGTAGTTGTCGTTATTGTCGAGCGCGTGATTGTAAGGCGTAAACGTGACTTGCCGTTCCGCCGCCAGCGGAAGAAGCAGTGCGAGAAAGAGGAACATGTTTCGTTTTAGCTCAGGCCGTCCAGCAAACCCGTGCTGTCGCCGAAGGCTTCGTCCTGGATGCCGAAGCGATGGAGCAGCGAGAGGTGCAGGTTGCAGATCGGCGTGAGTGCCGGCGCCCGCAGACGGCGGCCCGGACGCAGCGTGCCCTTGCCGCGGCCCGCCAACAGCAGCGGCAGGTTCTCCGGGTCATGCCGGTTGCCGTCCTTGAGCGTGGAGCCGTAGAGGATCATCGAGCTGTCGAGCATCGAGCGGCCGCCCTCGTCAATCGACTTCACCTTGCCCAGGAAGTAAGCCAACTGCTCGGAGTGCCACGTGACGACCTTCTCGTACTGCGTGCGCTTCTCTTCTTCGTTCAGATGGTGCGAGAGGCTATGGAAGCCGCCCTTCACGCCCGGCAGGAACGAGTAGTCCTGCTGCGTTTGCGCATCGCCGAACATGAACGTCGCCACGCGCGTCGAGTCTGTCCAGAACGAGAGCACCATGATGTCCAGCATCAGCCGCACATGCTCCTGGTGCGTCGCCGGAATGCCGGGTCCCGGCCGCTCCATCGGCAGCTTGCCCTGGTTGATCCAGCGCTTCTGCGGACGCAAGGCCGCCTCCATGCGCTGCTCCACCGAGCGCACCGATTCGAAGTACTCGTCGAGCTTGGTGCGATCCGCCGCGCTGCCCTTGCGCCGCAGGCTCTTCGCTTCATCCAGCACCAGATCCAGGATGCTGGTGTCGTCGCGCTGGAGGCTCTTCATCACGGCGGGGCTCGAAGGGTCGAGGCCGGCCGTCACCGAGGGTCCGGGATTGCGGAACAGACGGTCGAACGCCAACTGCGGCACGATCTCCTTGGGCACCGGCGTGTGCGCATCGCGCCAGGAGATGAACGAGCCGTAGATGCGCGCAAAGCCGCCGCCCGCCGTATCGATGCCCGAACGTGGACTGTCGATGCCCAGTTCGAGCGTCGGCAGCGGCGTTAGCGTGCCCAGGTGCTGCGCGATCTTCTGGTCGAGCGAGATAGCGCCCACATCCAGATCGCTGCCGGTGGTGCGCTGCACGTAGCCGCCGGAAAGCCAGATCGGGTCCTTGGGCCAATGCCCGTTGCGGCCCACCGAGTTCTTGTTCCACAGGTTCTCGAGCAGAAGGAAGTCGTCTTTGAAGCGCTCGAGCGGCTTCAGGTGCGGCGTGATCTCGTATTGCTCGCCCTCGCCCGCGGGCGTCCAGTAATCCGGGCGCACTCCGTTGGGCATGAACAGGAAGGCGGCCCGCAACGGCGGTTCGGCGAGCTTGTCAGCCGCCATCAATTCGAGCCAGGGCAGCGACAGCGCTACGCCTGTGCCGCGCAGCAGCGTCCGTCGAGAGATCGGCTTAAACACGCGTTACCTCCATCATGCCCCGGGCCACTTCGGTCCGTGCCAATTTTATCAACAGTGCTGGGGATCAGCGATCCAGACCCCAGTCGTCAAAGCCATAGCCGGAGGAGAGCTTGCCCGGATTCATCACCCCCGTCGGGTCCAGGCCTTGCTTCAACGCTTCCACCGCGCGCAGACCCGTCGTGGAGATGTCGGCTTCGAGCCATGGCAAATGCTCCACGCCCACCGCGTGATGATGCGAAAGCGTCGCGCCGTGGGCCAGGAAGGCATCCTCGGCCGCCTTCTTCACTTGCAGATACTGGGCCATCTCGTCGCCCGGCCGGGCGACGAAGCCGAAGGTGAAATAGAGCGACGCGCCCGTGGGATAGGTATGGCTGATGTGGCAGCCCACCCAGCCCGCCGAACTCACCCGGTCCATGGCGGCTTGAATGGCGTCGGTCGCCGCGCGGTACAGCGGCTGCAACTGGCTCCAGGACGTGGCGGTCTCGCTCACATCGGCCACGACTCCGCGGTCGCAGAGAAAGTCGCGCAGGTAGGGGAAGTCGTACTTGCCGGCCTGGAACGCCTTGCCCGGCTCGGCTCCTAACGCGAAAGCGCCGTGTTGCTGATACACGGCATCGGCGTGGGCCCGCTCGCGTTCCACGGTTTCGCTGGTGCCCTCAAAGCCCACCAGCAGCAAGCAGCAGCTCTCAAAGTCGAACCGGCGAACGTGCTTCAAATAGCCCTTCACCGCCGCGGAGAGCCATTGCTTATACGACGGCTGCTTGCTGCGATAGGCGAACGAAAGCGCCGTCTTATGCGGGTCATTCAGCCGCGTGAGCACCGGAACGCAGCCTTCGCGCGAGCATTGCTGAATCGCCGCAATCCCTTGCTCATAGGTGGGGAAGAGGTAGCCGTAAGTCGCCTTCTCGGGCGGCGTGGGGCGCACCTTCAGATACACCTCGGTGAGGATGCCGAGCGTCCCTTCACTTCCGACGCAGAGCTGCGTGACATCGATGCCGTTCGATGCCTTGGGGACCGGTCGCGTCTCGACGGTGCCCGTCGGCGTCACCATCCGCACCGCGAGCACCATGTCCTCGATCTTGCCGTAGCGGTCGCTCTGCATGCCGGCGGACCGGGTGGCCACCCAGCCGCCTAATGTCGAAAACAGGAAGGAGTCCGGAAAATGCCCGAGCGTGAACCCCTGTTGCTGCAGCGCTTCTTCGAGATCCGGGCCGAGGAAGCCCGTCTCCGCGCGCGCCACGCCGGACTCGCGGTCGAGCGAAAGCAGCTTCCGCATCGTTCGCATGTCGACCGACACCACCATCCGCGACTCGCGCTTCGCGGGCTCCAGGCAGCCGGCGATGTTCGAGCCCCCGCCGAACGGGATCAGGCAAACGCCGTGCCGTACGGCGGCCTGCACCAACCGCACCACCTCGTCGTGCGACTTCGGATAGACCACGGCATCCGGCGCGTAGTCCACCTGCCCGCGCCTCAGCCGCCACAGGTCGCGGTAGCTCTTGCCGTAGGCATGAACGAGGCGCTCCTTCTTGTCGCGCGTCACCTCCAGGCCGTTCAACTCCGTCAGGAAGGCCTCGTTCGACTTGGCCTCCGGCAGCACCAGGGAATCAAAGCTCACCGGCGGAGTGCTCTCCGGTCGCTCCGGTAGCCGCAACTGCGTCCGGATGTAGGTCCACAAGCCGGGCCGCACCGAGATGTCGAACTCGATGGCTTCGTCGCCCCAGCCCCACCATTTCATCGACTTCATGGGCGGACCTCGTCCTTCAACGCGGCAATGCGCCGTTGCGTCTCGGCCATCAGGTCGCCGGGTGTGCAGCCCGCGTTGGGCACTACCGGCGTCGCAAAGCGCACTGCCAGCCGGCCAGGTTTCGGGAAGAACGAGCCGCGCGGCATCACCGCCGCGGTCCCCGTGATGTAAGCGGGCACGATCGGTACGCCGAGCTTAGCGGCCAGGACTCCCGGTCCGCGTTTGAACTCGCCCATCTCACCCGAACGGGAGCGTGTGCCTTCGGGATACAGAATCAGCGCGCCGCCCGACCCGTCCAGGAACTCACGGCAGCGCCCGATCGTCTCGTGGAACGACGCCGTATCCGCCGTCCGCTCGATCGGAATCAGATTCACGAGCAGAGAAAAGCCGCCTTCCACCGCCTGATTGCGGAAGAAGTAGTCCTTGGCCGCCAGCAGCCCGAAGCGCCGAAAGGGCCGTCCCGCGCCGCACATCAGCACCACGCTGTCTAAATGACTGCAATGATTGGAGCAAAGCAGGAACGGAAACGACGGCAGGCGGTCCGCGCCTTCCACCGTCAGCGGACAGTACAGCCGCAGGACGCCTTTGGCGAACCGTTCGAATAGCCAATGGCTGGTCCGCTGCACGGCGCCAGCAGGCGCGGGCGAACGGGGTGCCCGAACCCCGGAAATGGAGTTCGACGATGCCAAGAGAATTCTGCTTGAGACCGTCATCCTACCATTGAAGCCCTTTCCTCCCGCCGACGGCCCTGACGGAGTTTCCCGCACCCGGCACGCTATAATCAGGGGCGCGCTGTCGCATCACCCGAAATGGCCAGTGACCACCTTTTTTTGACCGGAGCGACAGGGTTGTTAGGTGGTGCGGCCATCGAGCGGCTTCTGTCCCAGCGGCCCGACCGCGAACTCACCGTCCTGGTCCGCCGTCCGGATCAGGCCGCCCGCCTCACCCGTCCCGGCGTCCACTGCGTGCTGGGCGACCTCACCCTGCCGCAACTGGGCATCGACCCGCATCAGTATCGCCAACTCACCGAAACCGTTACGCAGATCATCCACGGCGCCGCCGACGTCCGCTTCGACCTTTCGCTGGCTGCCTCGCGGGCGGTCAACTTCGCCGGGACGCGTTCGATGCTCGAACTGGCCCGCAGTTGCCGGCGGCTGGAAAAGATGGTCCACGTCAGCACCGTCTACGTGAACGGCTATCGCCAAGGGACGTTTGCCGAAGGGCCGATTCCGCCGGGGCAGAAGTTCGTCAACACCTATCAGCAGGCCAAGCATGAGGCTGAACTGTTGGTGGGCGAGGCCATGAAGTCGTTGCCGATTGCCGTCTACCGGTTGAGCCTGGTGATTGCCGATTCCGCGGCGGGCAGCGTCTCGCAGTTCAACTACTTCCACCACCTGCTGCGCTCACTGCCCGGCAGCGCGTTGCCGATGGTGCCCGGCGATCCGGAGGTCGGCGCGGACCTGATCACCAACGACTGGGCGGCGGCGACGCTCGCCTATCTCTTCGACGAACGCTTTCAAGCTGGCACGTACCGCCACCTCTGCGCCGGGCCGGAGGCCGCGCTGCCGTTGGCCGACGTGATCGCGCGTTGCTGCGGCGTGGTGGAAGCTCACTCCTCGAACGAGACGCGCGAGCCGGTGCGGGTGCCCCGCCTGGTGAGCCTCAGCGAATACAACCGCTTCCTCGAAAGCTGCACGGACCCGCATCTGCGCCGCGTGGCAGAGGCGCTCGGTACGCATGTGCGGCTGATGGGCGTGCGGCAATCCCACCTGAATGCCGGGACGCTGGCGGATCTGCAGGGCAGCGGCATCGCGCTCGGCGACGCCGGCCAGTACATCGAAAACACGATCCGGTATTGTCTGGATACCAATTGGGGCGAACGGCTGCCCGAGGAGGCGGTGCGACGGCACTGCTGACGCCCGATGCCCGAACCGCCAGACTACTTCGCTCAACTCACCAACGCCGGCTACGAGGTGATTCAGGGGAACTATCCCGCCGCGGCCCGCATCTTCGACCTGACGCGCGAAGGCCGATGTCCGGAAGAAGTCGGCGAACTGGCTGAAGTCCTGGGCCTGATGACCGTGAAGGTGGAAGCGCGCGAACTGCGCTTGAACCGGGCCTTTGCCGAAGTGCAGCAGAAGAACGCCGAGCTCGAACGGGCCGCGGAACTGCAGGCGGAGTTCGGCAAGCTGTTTTCGGGCAGCATTCTGTTGTTGTGTGTCTACACGATGGCTTTGGCTTTCGTGCAGAACGTGGCCAAGGTGAAGCTTACGCCGCTTTCGCCCGGCACGCACCTGATGAACCTGGGCTTGTTTGTCGCTTTGGGCGGGATGATGTATTGGTTCCTGCGCCGGCATCATTACCCGATGTCGACGTTCGGCTTTACGCTGCACAACTGGAAGCGCTCGCTAGCGGAGTCGCTGCTGGTGTGTGTGCCGGTGTTCGGCGTGCTGGTGGCCTTTAAAGCCTACTGCGTGGCCACCAATCCGGAGTTCGCCGGAATGCCGCTCATCGACTGGCAGAAGTGGGAGCCGTGGCAGATGTTTGTGCTGTATCTGTTCGTCACCACCGCGCAGGAACTCAGCACCCGTGGCTTCCAGCAAACCTGCGTCGAGCGACTGCTCACCGGGCGCTATCGTACGGCCATCGCGATTGTCCTGGGGGCGGCACAGTTCGGCGTGGTGCATCTGCACTATTCCTTCCGGCTGGGCATCATCGCTTTTCTCGGAGCGGCGCTCTTCGGTTGGCTCTACGCCCGGCACCGCACCATCCTGGGAGCCACCGTCGCCCACTACATCCTGGGGCAGTTGATGTTCGGGCCCTTGCAACTGATCCAGTAGCTCAGGCCAAATCTTCGTCCAGCGCGAAAGCCAACTCGTGCAGAAAGTGGACCACGCGGAAGTAGACCTCGAGAATCTCGGGGCTTGCCGCGGAGTCGCGGTCGTGCTGCCAAAGGGCTTCGTGGCTCCGCGGTCCGGTGAGGCGGCCCAGCAACTGGGCGTCGGACCGGTGGGGGTTCTCAAAGGTCTTCGCGGCGGTCTCGAGCAGAAACTCGAGACTGGGCAAGACGACGGACCGCAGCGCCGGCGCCCGGGGGAGTAACTCGGCCAGTTCTACGAGCGCGGCTTCCAAGCGCCGGAGGGTTTCGGCGATCTGCAGCCAGCGCGGCGCGCGCGTATCGCCTCGCTGGCGCCGTCCCACGAGTTCTGACAACCGCGGCAGCAGGACAGCGAAGCGCTCCTGAAGCGGTCCGGTGAGGGCGCTGAGATCGTGGAAGTGACTGGGGTAGCGGGCGAGCAAGGGCAGCAGTTCGACGGTGAGGGTCACCAGCCGGTCGAGCGCCAGATTGGTCTCTTGGATCAGGCCGTCTTCGAGGGTGAGGATGCGGTCGGCGATGTCGAGGATGCGGCTGTCGTGGGTCACCAGCAGGACGGTGCAGCGCATCTGCTGGGCGAGGTGCTGCAGGAGCGTGACGACTTCGCGGCCGGAATGACGGTCGAGGGCGGCGGTGGGCTCATCGGCCAGCACCACTTGCGGCGAACGGACCAGGGCGCGGGCGATGGCGACGCGCTGCTTCTGGCCGCCGGACAACTGGCGGGGAAACTTGCCGGCGTGCTCGGCTAAACCGACGCGGGCGAGCAGATCGAGCGCTTGCTGGCGGGAACTGGACGCGGTGGCATCACGTTGGACGGCAAGGCCGAGTTGGACGTTCTCGCGCGCGGTGAGCGAGTCGATCAGGTTGTGAGCCTGGAAGATGTAGCCGACGCTGGCGCGGACGGCAAGCTGTTGCGCCTTGGTGGCGCCGCGCAGTTCGATGCCGCCGATTTTGACGCTGCCCGACTGCACGGACCGCAACGCGCCCACCAGCGACAACAGCGTGGTTTTGCCTGAGCCGGACGGCCCGACGATGATCGAGATTTCACCGGCATGGAAGTCGACGTCCACCTCATGGAGCACGGTCTTGGCCAGGGCTCCGCTGCCGAAGGCGTGGCTGACACCGCGAATCGAGATGAAGGCCGGTTCGCTCATGGCCTAGAAGACGTCGGCGGGATCGGCGGAGCGCAGGCGGCGGGTGGCCAACAGCGCGGCTGCGAGGCACATGAGGCCAGCGGCGAAGAAGACGAGGACGATGTGCGTGGCGGTCATGGTGGTGGGGATGTGGGCCGCGGTCCGGGCCACGTAGTTGAGCCCGGCGGAGAAGGCCGCGGCGGGCACAAAGCTCAAGAGCAGCAACATGGCGGCCTCCTGCAACACCAGGAAGATGAAGAAGCGGTCGCTGAGCCCGATGGCTTTGAGCGTGGCGTATTCGCGCAGATGGTCGTTCACATCGGTGTAGAGGATCTGGTAGACGACGATGGCGCCGACGAACAGGCCCACCAGGACGCCGGCGGCGCTGACGAAGCCGATCGGCGTGCGGTTGCGCCAGTACTCCTGCTCCCGGCGCATGAACTCAGGGCGGGAGAGCACCAGGACGTCGTTGGGCAGGATGGCGCGCAAGCGGGCGGCGGCGGCTTCGGGGTCGGTACCGGCGCGCAGGCCGATCAAGCCGACATTGGCCATATTGCGCGGCTTATCGGGGCGCAGACGGAAGTAGGCTTCGTCGCTCATGACGAGGTTCGCGGAAGCGGCCAGCGTGTGACCCATGGTGAAGAGGCCTTTGACGAGCACGCGCTTGCGTTCGGATTGCGTTTCGACGGGTCCGTGAGCGGCGAACAGCGCGGGAATCGGGCCATAGGAATCGGCGGACTGGCGATCGAAGAGGACGCTTTCCGGGTCGCGAATCGCCGGCAGATTGAGGACGATGTCCGGGTTGGTGAAGGGGTTCTCGCTTGGGTTAAAGCCCATGGCGAAGGTGATCTTGGTGGACGTCGTTTCGGGGTTGGTCCAACTGAGGAAGCCGAGATAGAGGGGTGCGACGAAATTGACTTCGGGCAGGGCGCGGGCCTCATAGACGCGACGGCGCGAGAATTCCATGCTGGAACCGAAGTACTCGAAGTTCGGGCTGATCAACACCAGTTCGCCGCGGAGGTTGTCGATCGGCAGGACGACCATGGCCATGATGCCTTCGTACAAGCCCAACTGGAACAGCATCAGCATCAGGCCGAAGGTGATGCCCATCAAGGCGGCAATCAGGCGCTTTCGTTCGCTGATCAGTTGGCGCCAGGCGATGGGGACGCCGAGCGGGGCAAACCAGTAATAGAAGCGCCGGAGCAGCGCCATCACGGCTCGATCCGGACCGAGACTTGGCTATTGCTCAAATGCTGCACGGCGCGCGCGTCGTCGAGGGCGATGCGCACCCGCAGGACTCGCTTATCGGCGGCGGTGGAAGCGGTGGGCGGATAGAGCGAGTTGTCACCGGTTTCGCGCAGGATCTCGACCACGCGGCCGGTGAGCGTGCCGGAGAAGCCTTCGCCAGTGATGCGGGCGGCCGCCTCGCGCCGCACCCGGGGCACATCGGTGACGTAGACTTCGGCCTGCACGAACATGTGGTCGGTATCGCCCAGGCTCATCAGGCCGGCGTCGCCGACGGTTTCTCCGGGGTAAGCGTGAATTTCGAGCACGGTGGCTGCGGCGGGGGAGACGATGCGGTAACGCTCGAGGTCGGCCTTGGCGCGGGCCACTTTGGTTTGGGCCAGGTCGCGCTTGCTTTCGGCGAGGGCGACGTCGACGTCGCGGACCTGGGCGAGCGTCTGCTGCGATTCGCGCTCCTGGCGCAGCAACTGGCGGGCGCTATCGACGGCGAGTTGCGCGCGGTCAAAGTCGGCGGCGGAGATGTCGCCGCTCTTGAGGAGCGTGCGCCGGCGTTCGAAGTCGCGCTCGGCGTTGGTCAGCACCACTTCCTGACGCGCGACGGCTGCCTGCTGGGCGGCAATGGCGGCGGGCTTGTCGCCGGACTTCGCCTGGGCGATCGCGCTTTGGGCGACGGCGAGTTCGCTTTCTGATTCCTTCAGCGCGGCGGCGGCGAGGTCATAGTCGCGCAAGGTGGCCAGGAGTTGGCCGGCCTTGACGCGCTCGCCGCGGGCGACGTGCAACTGCTTGACGATGGCTTGGGGCAGCGCGGAGATGCGCAGGACTCTTTCACCGGGAAGCAGCCGGCCAAGGCAGGTGACCGGCAGGGTTTGCAGTTGGACTTCCGGCGTCTTGAGCGGGGGCGAGGCCGGGGCGCTACAACCGGTGAGGCTGACGAGCAGAATCAGCCCGGAAAGGCCGAAGCTGACACGACGAACCCAAACAGACGGCCACCGGAGCATGAGCCCACATCTTACCAAGCGACGGCTCCGGCCCCCCGCCTTCGGGCGGCTATGCTGAAGAAGCACGATGCCCATGACTGTCGAATCCGTTCAACACCCTTACGCGATTCTCTTTCGCGTCACCGGAAGGGTGGACGGGGAGAACGCGGGGGAACTACAGCAGGTGCTGCTGGCGGGCGTGACGCCCGAACAGCGCTATCTGGTGCTCGATTTCGCCGAACTCGCTTACATCAGCAGCATGGGGCTCAGCACGATTCTGACGGTGGCCAAGCGACTGGACGCCCAGAACGGCACCCTGATGGTGAGCGGCTTAAATGCGAAGCTTCGCCAGATGTTTCAGTTCTCCGGATTCGACACGCTGTTCCCGGTGCATGTTACGGTGGCCGAAGCGTTAGCCGATTGCGAACGCCGCGCGGCGGCTTAACGGACGCCGGCGCCTACCCCCAAGGGCAGCGTGAGCCGCGAGAAGAGCTCGTTGGCGACGAACTGCGACTCCAACTGCGCGAAGGTCCGCAGGCTCCATTCTTCGGGGGCGGGAGCACGCCCGGGCCGCAGGCGTTCGAGTAAGCGATGCACGCCCAGCAGTAGCGACTCCGGCACTTCGTCACTCGCGCGGTTGTGACGCCACAGGAGAATGGCGGCGCTGGCGGCGTGGATGATGCCGTAGCGTTCGGCGAGCGCGAAGCGGGCGCTGGAATTCGTGCGCTGATCCTTGGCTTTTTGCAGACTCTCCAGGCGGTGGTCGAGCAGTTGCAACTCTTCGGCGAGTTCGGTGGCGAGCGGGTCTATGGTGTCCAGGTGGCCGCGTGCTTCGAGCAAGCCTTCGACGATTTCGTCGCGGCCATCGGCGGTGAACTTCATGTCGGAATCGCGCGGGAAGGCGCGGTTTTGCAGGGGGAGGGAGAGCGCGAAGAGCTGTTCGAGCCGGGCGGGACGTTGCGAGTCCGGCGAGCCGCGGCGATTCTTGAGGGCGCCCAACTGGCCGGAAATCACGCCGAGGTTGACGGCCGTGCTGCCATCGAACAGACCGACGACGGCGTTGTCGCGTTGGGCTTTCTGGAAGATGCCGTCGTAGTGGGCTTCGCGCAGATAATGCCGCGCGCCGAGTACGGCGGCGGAGCGGTGAATCAGGTCCTCCACCAGCAGCGGCACTATCGACTTGACGACTGCCGACCAGAGCGACATGCGCTCCAGGCCGGCCTGCATGGCGCGGGCGCACACCAGCGCGAGCGCTTCGGCGATCAGCAGGTCGGCATAGGCGCCGGCCAACTGGTCGCGGGCGGAAGGAATGGCGCTCACGGTGTCGCCGAAGACGTGGCGGGAGCGGGCGAAGTGAAGGGCCGCGCGCAGGGCGGTGTCGGCGGCGCCGAGCGAAAGCGCGGCACAAAGCGTGCGCGAGATCTGCAGCGTCTTGAGGGTGATTTGGTAGCCTTGGCCGGCGGCGCCCACCAAGGCGGAGGCGTCCAGGGGCAGGTCCCGGCAGGCGAAGCCGCTGATGTCGGCGCCGCGGATGCCGAGCGTGCGGACCTTGGGTAGGGCGGCGAGTTGGTGCGGCGGGGCGGTGGTGCGGTCGACCAGGACAAGCGAGAAGGCGGCCGGGCCGGGCTCGGCTGAAGTGCGGGCGAAGACGGTGAGCGCGCCGCCCTGGCTGCCGTTGTTGATCAGCCATTTCTCGCCGGAGAGACGATAGCCGCCGGCGGTGGGCGTGGCGGTGAACTCGCAGGCCAACAGGTCGCCACCATGGTTGCGTTCGGTGAGGGCGAGAGAACAGAGGGCGCCTTGGCGGATGCGTTCCGCGTGTTGCTGCTGTTGAGCGGAGTTGCCGGCGAGCCAGATGGGAATGGAGCCGAGGAAGGTTTGGCCGAAGGCGATGGCCGTGGTGAGGTCGCGCCGGGCGATGAGGCGGAGCGCGAGCATACTCTCTTCAAAGGTCTCGAGCGCGCCGCCCAGCGCGGCCGGAATCAGATACAGGTGCGCGCGTTGCTGCCGCAGAACGGCGGTAAATTCGGCGGGGAACTCCTCACGTTCATCGAGTTCGACGGCGCGCGCGAAGGAGATGGGCGACGCGGCATCCCGCGGATCGCCTAGCGCCCTCTCGAGGTCGAGGGCGTAAGGAAAGCGGGGCGGCGGCATCAAACGGCATTTTCGCATGTGACAATAGGCAGTCCGCATATTTGCGCATGACGATGCCTGGGCAGGTTCGGGCGGCCGAGCGGTTGGGACCGTCGAAGGGAATGGAGCGGCTGGCTCGCGGGTTTCGCGCGCTCTTCGCGGCACTGCGGCGCCTCGGCGTTCCGCCGGCAGCGGCGATGTCGGGAGTCGATTTACGCTCGAATGCGTATGGCCTGAGCTATGCCGTGCTCGCCACGCTTTGGCAAAAGCGGAGTGGGGCGCCGGCGTGGGACGAAGTCTATCGGCGGTGGGAAGCCGGCTGGCCGGCAGCGCGCGACGTTGAGCCGCGGCTCTATGGCCGTTTCGCTGCCGATGACCGGTGGCGCTTGCTGACCGACAATGCCGAGTCCTTTCGGGTGCGCGGGGAACTGTTCGCGAACGCCAAGCGGACGATCGACATCGCCACCTATTACTTGCAGGCCGACGAAACCAGTTGGTGGGCGGCCAAACTGCTGGCCGAGTGCGCGGGGCGCGGTGTGCGGGTGAGGATTCTCGCCGACGGCATGGCGACGGCGCGCAAAGCCTACGAAGTGCCCGCAGTGGCGGAAGTGGTGCGGCATCTGCGGGCGGCGGGGGTGGACTATCGGCTGTTCCGCGATCGCGTGCGGCCATACGATGCGTCTCATCGGAAGCTGCTGCTGGTGGACGGGGAGACGTTGCTGACCGGCGGGCGCAACTTCGCCGATCACTATAGCGGCGATGAATGGCGCGACATCGATGTGTGGCTGCAGGGGCCTGCGGTGGCGGCGGCGCAAGCGCTCTTCGACGAGTCCTTCGCGGCGATGGATGGCTATCCGGGCGACGCCACGCCGCGCGGGATTCTGCAAAGCACGACGCCGGCCAGCGTGGCGGAGAACGGCAGCTTTCGGTACCTGCTGCAGTGTTTGCGAGCGAGCGAGCGGACGTTCGACATCGAGAACGCCTATTACATCAATCACCCCGCGATTTACCGTCAGATCGTGGCCGCCCGCGAGCGGGGCGTCCGGGTGCGGATGTTCACGAACTCCGAGGAGAGCAACGACCTGGACTTCACGAACTATCGCATCTACCTCGGCTTCGCCGACCTGCTGCGGGCGGGCGTGGAGGTTTACCTGCGGCAGGGCCGCGGGCGGACGCTGCACGGCAAGTACTTTGTGGGCGATGGCGAGTGGGTGGGATTTGGCAGCAGCAATCTCGACTATTACTCACCGCGCTTCTGCGGGGAGGCGGGGCTGCAGGTGCGCGATCCGAGCTTCGCGGCTGCTCTGACGGAATGGTTTGAAGCCGGCTTGCAAGAGGCGGCCCGGCTCCAGGATCCGGCGGAGGCGGAGGCGGTGATCCGCCGCCAAAGCGTGGGCCGCGTGTTTGACCGATGGTTTCGGGATATCCAATGAAACAAGCCTTGGCGTTCAATGCGGTGGCGCTGTTCTTTCTGTCTTTCCTGATGTCGGCGAATGGCAACGTGCTGCCGCAACTGTTCTTTCAGCGCACGTATCCGGAGCAGAAGGTCTTTCTGTTGTCGCTGGCGTTGCTGCTGTCGACGGTGGCGTCGACGGCGGGAGTCTTCTTCGCGCGGCGGACGTTGATGGGCGCGGCGACGGGCGTGCTGGGTTTGCTGGCGACGACGGGCGCGATGGCCCTGCTGCTGACCACTCAAGGCCGCGAGGCTTATATCGCCTTGCTGCTGCTGATTCAGTTCGGAGACAACTACCTGTTGAATCAGTTGGACCGGGCGGCGACGGCGTTCGCTGGCGAAGCGCAGCGCAAGCTGCATGATGTGCTGGGCAACGTCGCGCGGCTGCTGGGGATGCTGGTAGGGCCGGCGTTCTTCACGCTCGCCTATGGACGGTCGAGCTTGTTGACGGGGACGGTGGTAGCGTTGGGCTTGCTGGCGTCGCTGGGCGCGTGGATGCTGCTGGCGGGGCGGCGGCGCGAGGCGGAAGCCACGCAGGAGGCGGCACCAGTGCCGCTCGAGGCACGGGACCGGCGTTTGTTCTACTACGCCGCTTCGGTCTATGCCTCGCTCTACCTGTTCGCGGGCAACCTGATTTATCTGCTGCGCGACGTGCTGACGATCCCCGAGGCCGAGACGCGCGGCGGACTGACGATTGTGGCCGTGTTCGCCTCGGCGCTGCTAGTGAATGCCTTGGCGGGCGTGTGGCGGCGTTCGCCGAGCGTCGCTGGGCGATTGAACTGGCTACTGCTGGGTCTACCGGCGGCGATTCTGTTCGTTTGTGCGGGCTTGCTAGCGATCGGTGTTCGCGTGCCCTACTCGAGCTTCCTGACGATCAGTTGCCTGGTCGGAGCCAGCTACGGCGGCTTCCTGCTCGAACTGCGCGGCTATACGTCGCTGGGCGCGCGGGCGGGCAAGGCGGCATTGCTAACATGGTTCAATAACATGGCCAATGTCAGTGCGTTGATTGCGTTTGGACTTATGTTTCTTCTGGCAGCGGCCGGCGCAAAAGGCGACTACTTTTGGACGTTGTGTCTGATTGCGGGCTTGCCGGCGATGGGGGCGTTGTTTCTCGTGGCGGTGGCGAGGACGCGGCCCGCGTGAGTCGATCGGCCATCCTCACACTCAGCGAACTTCTTTCCACCAGGGCCCGCGAGAATCCGGAACAAATTGCCTTCATCGCGCTCACGCAGGGCGATCGTCAACAAACTGAGATTCGTTACGGCGAGTTGGACCGGCGCGCGCAGGCCATGGCGGCGGTGCTGCGGCAGCAGGCGGCGCCGGGCACGCGGGTCTGCCTGCTTTATCCGGCGGGCTTCGACTTTGTCACCGCGCTGTTTGCGTGTTTCTACGCGGGCATGATCGCGGTGCCGGGCTACCCGCCGCGTTCGGCGCGACGGTTGCCGCGGCTCGATGCCATGATCGAGGACCCGGCCGGCGCACTGGCGGTTTGCAGCGCCAAGGTGTGGGCCATGATCCAGCCGGCGCTGGCGTCCGCCAATGGCGCCATGCGCGAGGTGCGCTGGGTGGTGTGCGATCCGGAGATGCTGCCGACGGCCACTGAAACGCCCGCTAGCGGGGAGCCCGGCACGCTGGCCATGATCCAGTACACGTCGGGGTCGACGGCGAATCCCAAGGGCGTGATGCTCTCGCACGCGAACTTCCTGCACAATCTGGAGCAGGTCTATCAGCGGTTCGGCCACTCGAGGGAAAGCCGCGGCGTGATCTGGCTGCCGCCGTATCACGACATGGGTCTGGTGGGCGGAATTCTGCAGCCGATTTACGGCAATTTCCCCAGCGTCATTATGGCGCCGACGGCGTTTCTGCAGGAGCCGATGGCGTGGCTGCGCGCGATTTCCAAGTACGGCGCCACCACCAGCGGCGGACCGAACTTCGCGTATGAACTGTGCGCGCGGAAGGTGACCGAAGCCGATCAGCGGGAGCTCGACCTGAGCCGTTGGGACGTCGCCTTCACCGGGGCGGAACCCGTGCGCATGGAGACGATGGAGCGCTTCGCCGCGGCGTTTGCGCCGTGCGGATTCCGGCGGGAAGCCTTTCTGCCTTGTTATGGCTTGGCCGAAGGCACTTTGATGGTGACGGCGCGGCACAAGGGCGAGGGGCCGGCCGAGACCTGCGGGCCGGCGGGTTTCGATACCGATGTGCGCGTGGTCGATCCGGAGACTGGCATCGAGCGCGCGCCGGGCGTAGAAGGTGAGATTTGGGTGGCCGGACCGTCGGTGGCGCAAGGCTATTGGCAGCGGCCCGAAGAAAGCGCGGCGACGTTTGGCGCCACGCTGGCCGGCGGCGCACAGCCCTATCTGCGGACGGGCGATCTGGGCTATTGGTCCGAGGGCGAACTGCGCATCAGTGGGCGCCGTAAGGATCTGATCATCGTGCGGGGCGCCAACTACTACGCGCATGATCTGGAGGCGACGGCGGAGCGTAGCCACGCGGCCTTGCGAGCGGGGAGCGGCGCGGCGTTTGGCGTGGAGTCCGAAGACGGCGAGCAGGTGGTGCTGGTGCAAGAGCTGGAACCACGCCGCTATGCCGAGGCGTCCGAAGCCGTGGCGGCGGTGCGCGAGGAGATCGCGGCACGGCATGGGCTCGACTTGGCGGCGGTGGTGTTGCTGCCCGCGGGCGCAATCCCCAAGACCACCAGCGGCAAAGTGCGGCGGCAGGCATGCCGCGAGGCGTACCTCGCTGGCACACTCGAGACGCTGGCGACGTGGAGCCGCCCGATGACCGCGGCGCCCGGCCAGGAGCGAAGCCGGGACGAGATTCGCGCGTGGCTGGTGAGTGAGCTAGCGCGGCGTTTGGCGGTGGACTCGGTCGATACCACGCGGCCTTTCCATGACCTGGGGGTCGATTCGGCTGAGGCGGTGAGCTTATCGCTCGAGCTCGAAGCGTGGCTGGGCCGGCCCACGCCGCCCACGGTGGTTTGGGACTATCCGAACATCGAAGCCTTGGCCGGCTATCTGGCGGGCGGGGCGAGCCGGCGGGAAACGGCGCCGAGCGCCTTCGCCGAGCCCATCGCGGTGATCGGGATGGCCGGACGTTTTCCGGGCGCGCCGGATACTCGGGCCTTCTGGGAGTTGTTGCGCGCGGGCCGCTCCGGCATCGGCGAGATTCCCGCGGATCGCTGGAACGTCGACGACTATTGGGATCCCGTGCCGGGCACGCCCGGCAAGATGGCGACGCGCTCGGGTGGCTTTCTCCCCGACATCGACCGCTTCGATAGCTACTTCTTCGGCATCACGCCGCGCGAGGCCGAAACGATGGATCCGCAGCAACGCTTGCTGCTGGAAGTGACGTGGGAGGCGCTGGAGGATGCGGGCCAGCCTCCGGCTGCGTTGGCCGGCACGCCGGCGGGCGTGTTTGTCGGCTTGAGCAATAGCGATTATGCGCGCCTGGGCGGCGAGGCGGGGCTCGATATCTATAGCGGCACGGGCGGCGCGTTGAGCATTGCGGCCAATCGCCTTTCGTACACGCTCGATCTGCGGGGGCCGAGTCTGGCGGTCGATACGGCATGTTCTTCGTCACTGGTGGCGGTGCACTTGGCTTGCCAGAGTTTGCGGCAGGGCGAGGCAAACCTCGCGATTGCGGGCGGCGTGAATGTGATCCTCTCGCCGGAAGGCCATCTGATCTTTTCGCAGGCCCGGATGCTCGCGCCCGATGGCCAATGCAAGGTCTTCGACGCGGATGCCGATGGGTATGTACGTGGCGAAGGCTGCGGCGTGGTGATCCTGAAGCGGCTGGCGGAAGCGCGGGCCGCGGGTGATCGCATCTATGGCGTGATTCTGGGCAGCCAGGTGAATCAGGATGGCCGCACGAACGGACTGACGGCGCCCAACGGCCCGTCGCAACAGGCGGTGATGCGGCAGGCGTTGAACGCGGCAGGGGTGGACGCGGCAGCGGTGAGCTTTGTGGAAGCGCATGGCACGGGCACGTCGCTGGGCGATCCGATTGAAGTGCAATCGATACGCGCGGTGTTCGGCGATACTAGCGGCGCTTGTTATCTGGGGTCGCTGAAGGCGAGCGTCGGGCACCTGGAGCCGGCCGCCGGAATTGCTTCGCTGATCAAGACGTTGCTGATGCTGACGCACGAGACGATTCCGCCGCAGATCAATTTGCGCCGTTTGAATCCGCTGATTGCGCTCGAGGGAAGCCAACTGCAGATTGCGACGGAAACGGTGGCGTGGCCGCAGTCGGGCGCGCGGCGCGTGGCGATCAACTCGTTTGGCTTCGGCGGAACGAACGCCACGGTGATCGTGGGCGACGCGGGCTCGATGGCGCCTGCGGCCGAGAGCAGGGAGGCCGAGGTGCTGACGCTATCGGCCAAGAGCCAAGGGGGCGTGCAGACTCTAGCCTCGCGCTACGCCGAGGCACTCGCGCAGCAGCCGGAGCGATGGCGGGAGTTCTGCCATAGCGCGAACACGGGCCGCACGACCTTCGCGTACCGCTGGGCGACCGTGGCGAACTCGGCGGAAGAGTTGGTGGCGGCCTTACGAAGTGCGGAAGGCGTGGTGACGGCGGATGCGGCGAGTGAGCGGCGAGCTGAGGTCGGCGCGACGCCGGGCGAACTCCGCGACGTGTTCCTGGCGGGCGGCTCGATTGACGGAGCGTATCCACGCACGGGCGCGCGCATGACGTTGCCCGGTTATCCGTTCGAGCGGCAACGGCATTGGTTGACGGAACGCGAGACCGAGGAGGTGGCGGGGCATCCGCTGCTGGGGCGGCGAAGCTCCTCCGCCGTGCCGATCTTTGAGACCGAACTGTCGCTCGAAGCGCTGCCGTATCTGGCCGATCATCGTTGGCGGGGCGAGCCGTTGTTTCCCGCGGCGGGCTATGTCGCGCTGGCGCTGCAAGCGATGAGCGAAGTGTCCGGCGAGAGCGACATCGAGTTAGCGCGGGTGGCCTTTTTGCAGCCGTTGTGGCTGCGTGCCGGGCGACCGGTGCGCGTGCAGACCGTGCTGACGCCGGGCAGCCAAAGGCACGAATACGAGTTTCAGATTCTGGCGGAAGCGCCGGATGAAGAGTCGGCACAGTGGGTCTGCCATTGCCGTGGCGAGGTTCGGCCCTTAGCGGAAAGCTCGCTGGTGCGGACGCGAACGGCGGTGGCGGGCGAGCCGTTGGCTGCCGAAGAGTTGTACCGCCAGTTGGGCGAACACGGGCTGGACTATGGCGAGCAGTTCCGCGCGTTGAGCGACGTGATCGCGGCGCCGGGGGAGGCATCGGCGCGGGTGAAGCTGCATCCGGATGTCGCGGCGGTGGCCGGCGACTATGCACTGCATCCGGTGTTTCTCGATGGCTGCTTCCACGCCCTGGCGGCGGGAGGGCGGACCGAAGCAGCCGCAGCGATTCCGGTGCGCTTGAATCGGCTGCAGTATCACGGCGTGTCGCCCAGTCAAGGTTGGGTGCAGGTGACGCCGACGGGTGACCTGCGTGTCTTCAGCGACCAGGGCCGCGCGTTGCTCGAAGTGGATGGCTTGGCGTTGCAGCGCTGGGAGACGCCCGCGACCGCGGTGACGCCGGGCGACCTTTATGGACTCGAGTGGGTGGAGCAAGTGCCGCAGCCCGAAGCCGATCCGGCGCCGTCGCTGGATGTCGTTTATGAAGCCGGCGCCGGCGACGCAGCGGCATTGTGTGCGGAGCTGATGGCGCTGACGCGCGATCTGGCAACGCGTTCGCCGATTCCGCGTCTGTGGGTGGTGACGCGCCAGGCGGTCGCGGTAGCGGGCGAAGCGGTCTCGCCGGAGCAGGCGAGCTTGTGGGGCTTGGCGGCGACGATCGCGCTGGAGTATCCGGGGCTGCGTCCGTGGCGGGTGGATCTCGAGGCGGGCGCTCCGCCGCTCACGCCGGAGCAGCGTGCGCGCCTGGGGGCATGGCCGAAAGAGGACTGCGTGGCGATCCGCGGGGGACGGCACTTCGTGGCGCGGTTGCGTACGCAGGACGACGACACCTCCGCCCCGATCGGCGGCGAGTATCGCTTGACGATTCGGAAGCCCGGCAACCTGGACTCGTTAACGCTGGTGCCCGCCGCGAGGACGTCGCCGGGCGCTGGCATGGTGGAGTTGCGAGTCGCCGCGGCCGGACTCAACTTCAGCGACGTGCTGAAGGGGCTAGGCCTGTATCCGGGGGTGGACGCCGCGACGACGGTGCTGGGCGCCGAGTGCGCGGGCGTCGTCACGGCGGTGGGCGAAGGCGCTACCGCAGTGCGCGTGGGCGACGAGGTGATGGGCATTGCGCCGCATTGCTTCGGCGGCTACGTCACCACGCAGGCGGCGTTACTCGTGAAGAAGCCGGCAGCACTCTCGATGGCGCAAGCCGCGGCGTTGTCGGTGGCGTTTCTCACGGCCTGGTATGCGCTCTTCCGGTTGGCGCGGCTGCAGGCGGGCGAGCGGGTGCTGATCCACGCGGGCACGGGCGGCGTGGGGCTGGCGGCGATTCAACTCGCGCAGTCGGTGGGCGCGGAGATCCATGCGACGGCGGGCAGTGAGGAGAAGCGAACTCGCCTGGCGGCCATGAACCTGGCCGGCGTCTATTCGTCGCGCACGCTGGACTTCGCGGAGCAGATGCGGCAGACGACCAACGGTTACGGCGCGGACGTCGTCCTGAACTCGCTGCCGGGCGAAGCGCTGGTGCGCGGGCTTGAGCTGTTGGCACCCCATGGCCGCTTCGTCGAGATCGGCAAGCAGGACTTCTACGAGCATCGGCGTTTGCCGTTGACGGCGTTTCAAAAGGCGATCTCGTTCTTCGCGGTCGATCTCGACCGAACCTTCCGCGAGCGTCCGGATGAGATTCAGCCGCTGCTGCGCGAACTGGCGGCGGGCTTGGAGGACGGGCGCTGGCAACCGTTGCCGGTGCAGGAAGTGGCGATCGGCCAGGCGGCGCAAGCGTTCCGGACGATGGCGCAGGCCAAGCATGTGGGCAAGCTGGTGCTGACAGTGGGTGCTGCGGCCTTGTTCTCGGCGGACGCCTCTTATCTGGTCACCGGCGGTCTGGGTGCGTTAGGACTCGCCGTCGCCGAATGGATAGTGGCGAGTGGCGCGGGGACGGTTGGCCTGCTCAGCCGAAGCGAGCCGACGGCTGAAGCGTTGGCGCGGCTGGCGCCGATTCGCGAACGGGTGATGATTCTGCGTGGCGATGTGGCTGAACGCGAGGAGTTGTCCGCGGCGCTCGCGCGTCTGCGAGCGGTTGCGCCGTTGCGCGGGGTGGTGCATGCGGCGGGTCAGTTGGCGGACGGCACGCTGAAGGACATGGATGAAGCGCGCTTGCGGACTGCGCTGCGTCCGAAGGTGGATGGCAGCCGGAATCTGCACGAGCTCACCGGCGAGGATCCGCTGGAGGCCTTCGTGCTGTTCTCCTCGGTGGCCGGGACGCTGGGGTCGCCGGGGCAAGCGAATTATGCGGCGGCGAACGCTTATCTCGATGGCTTGAGTAGCGCGCGCCGACAGGCGGGTCAACCGGCGTTGTCGATCGCCTGGGGTCCGTGGGCGGACGGTGGTATGGCCACGCGCGCCGGTTTCGACCGGGCTCATGAAGGACTGAGCCTGCTGCCGGTGAAGGAGGCGCTGCGAACTCTCGAGAGTTTGTTGCGGAACGGCCGGCAAGGCTGCGTGGTGGTGGCGCGCGCCGATTGGCAGAAACTGGCGGCGCGGTTGAGCTCACCTTTACTCGCCGAGTTCGCGCCGGCCGCGGCCAGCACGAAGCCGGACGTGGCGCCGGAGGATCGGCTGGAATGGCTGCAGACGCGCATCCTGGCGGAGATCAGCCGCGTTTCGGGTTTGGATGTCGAGCGCATCGACCTCGACGAAGGTCTGGGCGACCTGGGCATCGACTCGCTTGGCGGCCTCGAGCTGATCAACAGTCTCGAGCAGCATTTGCAGATCACCATTCCGTTGTCGGTGATGAACACGCAGCCCACTGTGCGGCGCTTGGCCGTGCAGATTGCCGAACGGATGGAAGCCTAAGCCCGCTTACTTCTCGGGTCGCGCGACTTTCTTGGGAGGCGCGGCGGGCGGTTCGGTGAGCCGCACACCGGCTTGCACCTGGCGGAACGGCACGCTCAAGACGACTTCGCGCAGGAGCGTCCGCGTTCGATAGCCGTCCTTGGCGACCGCGTCCATGATCTTCTGCACCGTGCAATGATCGGCGTCCTGCAGCGCGCGGCCCAAGGCGTAGCCGAGCATCTTGGCGGTGAGGTGACGGAGGAATTCGTCCTGCCGCTTCATCAGCACGCCGCGCAACTCGACGGCGTTCCGGAAGGCATCGCCGCCGGGCAGGGAACCGGAAGCATCGATGGGTTGGCCGTTGTCTTCGGTGCGCCAGCGGCCCATCCAGTCGAAGTTTTCGAGGCCAAAGCCGATGGGGTCCATCAGGTTGTGGCAGGTGGCGCAGGTCTGGTCCTCGCGGTGCTTCATCAGCTTTTGACGGATGGTGACTTTGGCTTTCTTGGCCGCGGCGGTATCGAGCGGCGGCACATCGGGCGGAGGCGGCGGTACGGGCGTGCCGAAGAGCGTGTCGAGCACCCAGGCGCCGCGCAGCACGGGGCTGGTCTGCTTGAAGCTGGAGGTCATGGCGAGCACGGAGGACATGCCGAGCACGCCGGCGCGGCGGTCATCGCGCCATTCCACGCGCCGGAAGACGTTGCCCTTCACCTCGGGGAACTGGTCTTCCACCTGATAGAAGCGCACCAGCCGCTCGGTGAGGAAGGTGTACCGGCCGTTCAACAGATCAAGCAGGCTGCGATTCTCGCCGATCAGGTTTTGCATGAACATGATGGGCTCTTCGCGCAGGTCGGCGGCAATTTCGGGCGTATAGAAGTCGACGACGTCGTTGATGGTGGGCGCGACGCGTCCGCCGAGGTCCTTGGTGCCGAGCCATTGACCCATGAAGGAATTGACGAAGGAACGCGACCGCGGGTCATCGAGCAGGCGATCGACTTGCGCGGTGAGCGTGACCGAGTCTGAGAGCTTGTTCTGTTCGGCCAGCGTGCTCAACTCGGCGTCCGGCATGGTGGACCACAGGAAGTAAGAGAGGCGCGAGGCGAGTTCCGGACCGCTGAGCGGCTGCAGACCGGGCTTGTCCGGCGTTCGCTCGGCGCGTAGCAGGAACGACGGCGACACCAGCACAGCCTTCAAGGCCAGCTTGATCCGTTCCTCGTAGGGATCGTCGCGAACGGCGCCGCGGTCATAGAGGGACATGACGCGCGCCACTTCCGCATCGGTGACCGGACGCCGGAAGGCGCGGTGCATGAAGCCGGAGAGGAGCCGTTGGGCGGCGGCGCGCGGATTCATCGGCGTTTCGCCGGACTCCATCTGCAGCAGGCGGAAGTGCGTGGCGCGCCGCTCCGCGGAAGCTTCGCCCACGCGCTGAGTGACCGTGAGGCTATAGACTTCGAGCGGATAGTCCGTGGCCTTGACGCCGAAAACATGCGTGCCCTTGCTGACACGCACGGTGCGCGTGGCGCCGTTCGGGCCTTTGCTTTCGTAACGGGGAATGGTGCCGGTGGCGGCGGCCTTGCCGTCGACGGTGACGGTGTAGGTCAGGGGATGCTCATTGTGGCGCTCCTGCAGAACGCGCACGTCGTATTCGCCATCGGCGTAGACGGTGATGGGGACGGAGATTTCGTCGCCGGGCAACACGGGACGCAACTTCGCGGTGCCGGTGTAGTCCGGGCGCATGTTCTTTGCATCCACCGTCCGGTTCAGCGCCGGCGTGATGATCACGCGATCCAGGATGTTCTGCGCCGCTTCCAGATAGCGTTCCAGCAGCATCGGCGGGACGTAGAGCGTTTCGCCATTCGTGTCGAAGCCTTCGCCGCCGGTGCCGTCCGCCGGGAAGACTTCGTTCACCGCGTAGTCGATGCCGAACAAGTCACGGATGGTGGAGCGATACTCGCGGCGATTCAGGCGCCTCACCAGCGGCGGGCCGGCGAAGGCGCCGGCGTCGCAGGCCGTTTCGCGCAACCGCTCGTCGATCCACTTCGCGACGTCGAGCCGCTGCGCTTCGGTGATCTTGGCCGGGGCGGGCGGCATGGTGCGGTTGCGGAGCTGGGTGGCGACATTGCGCCACAGTCCGCGCTGAGCTTGGATGTCGGCGGCCGAGGCGGCCTTCAGAAAATTGACGCGGCTTTTCGCACTATGGCAAGTGCCGCAATGCTGTTCCAGCACGGGTTTTACAGCCTGCGTGAACGCTTCGGGAGTAGCGGCCAGCAACAGGCTGGTCGTGAATATCAGCACTTAGCCAATTTACTACCATGGGAGCTTCACGATGCACCGGTTACTCTTCCTGTTCACTTCGATTCTGATGGCCGCGCCGCGGGTGCTGGTGGTGGGGGATGCCCCGGTGCCCAAGCGGTTCGAGACGCTGCGGGTGCAAGCCGCGGACGGTGCCTTTCCACCCGGGGGAGTCGCCTACCGGGACCAGGCGGGCGCGCATCGGCTGTGGCGTGCGATTCACTCGTTCGCACCGGACATTGTGCTGACCGCCCAGCCGATGCCGGAACTGGCGAAGGCGCTCGAAGGGACGGTGCCGGTGGTGACCCAGCTTCCGCGCCAGGTGGTGCCCTCCTCTCTCTCGCAGGAGCGCGCGCGGCGGGTGCAACGCACGCCGCGACAACTGGCCGAGGAACTGAGCCAGGTGTATGGCCACGAGCTCAAGGACGTCGTCTACATCCCGGCGTTCGCGGTGATCGCGCGCCATCGCCTGGGACAGAACGTCGACGAACTGCTGCAGCCCTATTGGAGCGGCGCCAAGGATTCGCTGGCCAAGGCCACGGCGAGCCACTTTTCCGGACATCTGGTGTTTGCCGAGTTCAACACTTCGGCTTCGCTAGCCCGCGTCCGGGCGGCGGCCGATCTGGCAATCGCGCAGCGCGCGCAACACAACGAAATGAGCGACGCCGTCTTTATGGGATGCCCGCTCCTGGCGCGTGCGGGACAACTCACCGGCGAGCGCAAGTACGTCGACGCCGCCTTGGACCATCTGGCTTTCATGCAGAAAACTGTGCCGGCGTCCGGATGGCATTTATCGTCATTCGCCGTTGAACGAGGCCGCCTGGGGACGCGGCAACGCCTTTCCGGCGTTCGGGATGGCGCTGATGCTGGACGCGCTGCCGGAGGCCGATCGCGCGAAGCCGTTGGCCGACTTCCGCCAACTGATCGATGCCCTCTTGCCGTATCAGAGCGCGCAGGGCCTTTGGCGCGAGGTGATCGACCATCCCACGGCGTTCGAAGAATTTTCCGCGACCGGCATGATCGGCGCCTCGATTCATCAGGGCTTGCGGCGGGGATGGCTGAAGGGGGCGCGGTACGAGAAGGCGGTGGAGCGCGCGTGGACGGCGATCAAGGAGCGGACGTCGAGCGACGGCAAGCTGATGGACGTTTGTGAGTCCACCGGCAAGCAGACCACGCTCGAAGCCTATCTGCAGCGCACGGCGATCTGGGACCGCGATCCGCGCGGCGGCGCCATGGCCCTGTACTTTGCGACGGAGATGCTGGCGAAATGAGCCAGGATCTGCTCAGCGCCGCGATCGCCCTGGGCGGAATCCTGCTGCATGTGGTCCTGCGCTATGGCGCGGGCCTGGCCGACGGTCGCGAACGGTGGCCGCTCATCGCCGCCTTGGTATTGGGCGGAGCGCCGCAGGTATGGACGGTGCTGCGGCGCGTGCTGCAAGGGCGCTTCGATACCGACATTCTGGCGTTCGTCTCGATTCTGACGTCTGTAGTGCTGGGCGAGTACCTGGCGGGCACCATCATCGTTCTGATGCTGGCGGGCGGCACCGTGCTCGAGCAGTACGCCACGGGCAAAGCGTCTTCGGTGCTGGATGCCTTGGCCAAGCGGATGCCGACGATTGCGCATCGGGGGGACGGCGACATTCCGGTGGAGCAGGTGAAGCCGGGCGACGAACTGGTCGTGTTTCCGCATGAAACCTGTCCGGTGGACGGCGTGGTGGTGAAGGGCCACGGCACTATGAACGAGGCTTACCTGACCGGTGAGCCGTATCTGCTCTCGAAATCGGTGGGGTCGGCGGTGCTCTCGGGAGCGATGAACGGCGAGTCCGCCCTGACGATCCGAGCCACCAAGCCCGCGATGGACTCGCGGTATGCGCAGATCATGCGGGTGGTGCAGGAGACGGAGCAGAATCAGCCCGCGATGCGGCGCCTGGGCGATCGGCTGGGCGCCTGGTACACGCCGCTCGCTTTGGCGATGGCCGGCGCCGCGTGGCTTTGGAGCGGCGAGCCGGCGCGTTTCCTCGCCGTCATCGTCGTGGCCACGCCGTGCCCGTTGCTGATCGGCATTCCGGTGGCCGTCCTCGGGGCGATTTCGCTCGCGGCCAAACACGGCATTCTGATTCGCCGCGCGGCCGCGCTCGAGGACATTGACCGGTGCCGCGTCTTCATCTTCGACAAGACCGGCACGTTGACCTACGGCACGCCTTCGGTTTCGAACGTCGTTTATGGCGAGGGCTTCGAGCGCGAGCAGGTGCTGGGCGTGGTGGCCAGTCTCGAGAAGTACTCGCGCCATCCGCTCGCGGGAGCGCTGGTGGAAGCGGGCGCGGGCTTACCTGAAGCCGAGATCACCGAAGTGCACGAACTGCCCGGACAGGGCCTGGTGGGCCGCGCGAACGGTCTGCAGGTGGAAGTGACGGGCCGCAAACGGGCGCGCCAACTGGGTCTGCAGTTGCCGGAGGAAGGCTTGGGGCTGGAGTGCGTCGTGCTGATGGACGGGCGGTTCGCCGCGCTTGTCCAATTCCGGGACCGTCCGCGCCAGGATGCCCCCGCCTTCATCGAGCACCTCTCCACCCGCCATGGCGGGACGCGCGTGGTCCTGCTTTCGGGCGACCGCGAAAGCGAGGTCCGTTATCTGGCCGAACTGGCCGGCATCGGCGAGGTGCGGTTCAGCCAGAGTCCGGAAGAGAAGCTGCGCTTTGTGAAGGAGGTGGCGGCCGCCGGACCGGTGCTGTACGTGGGCGACGGGATTAACGACGCGCCGTCCTTGCTGGCCGCCACCGTCGGTATTGCCCTGGGCGACAAAGGCGAAATCGCCGTGCAGGCGGCCGACGCGGCCATTCTCCAGCCGTCGCTGCGCCGCGTGGACCAGTTGATCCACATCGGACGGCGGATGCGGCGCATTGCTCTGGAGAGTGCGGTGGGCGGCATGGTGCTCAGCGCGGGGTGTATGGTGCTGGCAGCGGCCGGTTGGCTGACGCCGTCGGCGGGCGCGCTGGCGCAGGAGGGGATCGACATCCTGGCGGTTTTGAATGCGTTGCGAGTGGGGATGGGACCCGGGGCGGACAGCGACTACTAGTCCTTTCTGAGAAGGAGTACTGTTTTTACCGCAAATTTCTGCGGCATTTGCGCAAACCCTGTCGGATTCCTCTATGCGTACTCTTTCTCTGTCGCAGATCAGCCGCGCTGGCCTTTGGGCAGTCGCCGCTTTCTTTTCATGGACTTCGGCCGCGTCGGCGGCTCCTGTATTCACCATCGGCTCCCTGAGTCAGGCTTGTATGGGCGCTCCCACAGCAGCTACCTCTACGGGGACGATCCAGATCAGCGGTGGCGGGAATTGCAACGCGACTAGCGTCTTTCCCACTCCCACGGCGCCTCCCGGTTGGATTGCGATCTTACCCGGCGGTGGCGTCTCGATTAGCGGTACGGGGAGCGGCGTCTTCGATAGCTCCTTCTTTCCGATCGGATTCGAGGCTCGCGATTCACGCGGCGCGCTGACTGGCTCGATTACGATTAACGGCCAGGTGTTTTCGGGAACCAGCCTATACACGGCCGATATTGCCAGCGCACTGATGGGGCAGACGCTGTCGTCCTGGTCCGTCTCGATTGGGGGCGGACAGTATCAGACGCAGGGTCAGGGCATGCCGCCGATGAGCCTGTCGAACCCGTTCAGCTATTGCGTCTGGCTCGGAACGAATAGTCTTTGCAACACGGGAACCAATAACAGCCCCACCAACCCGCTCTTCCCTACCAATCCGGGCGGCGGCAGTTCGTCGAGCAGTTCGTCCGGGGGCGGTTCGTCGAGCTCGTCGGGCGGTGGCGGCTCGCCGGAGCCGTGGGTCTTTACGCAGGTGCCGAGCGGCCGCTGGACGGATCCGCCTTTCGTCAACGGTTTCGCTTACACGGGCACGGGCGGCACGCTGTTCGACAAGATCACGTTGCCGACGGGCTACGGCGCGTCGTTCAATATCTACCTGACGGGCAACAACCTCTTCGGCACCTTCTCCGCCGGTGACGTGGTGGACTTTCTGGCGGGAGGCGTCAGCTATTTCGAAATCCGCGGCATCGCCCCGGCCGTGGATGCAGCTTCGCCGACTGCCTTTCCGCTGCAGGTGTTCTTCGAAGGCGGCGGCAACGGCGACTTCACGCAGTTGGGTCTGGAAGCCGTCGCGGACGTTCCTGAGCCGGCCACCTGGGTCATGATCGCCCTGGCCGTGCCGGTGGCGCTCTGGCGCCGTCGCCGGAGCTAAACCGTAGAGCCGATTTGGCCGATCTTCTCCTTGGAGCGACGCGTGGAATCACGCGTCGCCACCTCGGCAGACCGTACTAAGGCATCCGTCCCATGCACCCGGGGACGGCGCCAGCCGAACTACGGGAGAAGGCGGACCACGAGTGATTCAGCGCTACGGCTATATCTCATTGATTTTTCTGATGTTGGGTGTGGGCTCAGCGACTGCACAGGACGTTTCCCAAGTCCGCGTCGGCACCAGCGTTCCGAACGCCCGGTTTGAAGTCGACGGCATTGAGTACCAGTCGACCCAGACTTTTTTCTGGAGCAAGGGCTCCAAGCACTTCCTCAGCATCACCCCCAATCAGGATTCGCGGTCCTCAGGTTCGCGTTTCACGTTTGCCGGCTGGGTGCTGGGTGACGGCTCGACTTTTAGCGGCAGTTCATCGATTACGGTGACGGCTGACCCCTCGATCACCTCACTGACGGCCAGCGTGACCCTGGAGCATACGATCATGCTCTATTTCTATGACTGCCCGAACCCCCTGGTGCGCTGCCCAGGCAGCAATGGTCAGGTGACGGTGAACGGCACGGTGTACTACGGCGGGACCCAGTTGTGGCTCTCGGCCGGCTCCACCGTCATCATGTCGGCGGAACCGTATACGGGCTTCGTCTTCGGCGGTTGGAGCCAGGCCTTCGGACCGGACAACGACTCGAAGCCGATTCAGCAGTTTACACACGACCGCCCGCGCAACATCTTCGCGCGCTTCGATGGCGCGCATCCCGTCCGCCTGGTGACCGTGCCGGCTGATCTGAAGGTGCTGGTGGACCGTACACCGGTGCAGACGCCCGCCGATGTCGACTGGGCGTTCGGCCAGCCCAAACTGCTGGGCGCGCCCAGCCCGCAGCGCGACGCCTACGGCGGCCTGTGGGTGCTGGATGGTTTTGACGGCATGCCTAAGGGACAGAGCGTCGTCTATACGCCGAAGGTGGGGCAGAACGGACAGGTAACGGTGACCGCACGCTTCCTGCCGGGCGCGGCGGCGAATTTCTCCACCAGCCCGAATGGCCTGAAGCTGAAGGTGCAGGGCTCGGACAATCCGGTGGGTTACAACACGTACGTCGGTGTGGGTAGCAAGGTGGAAGTGGAAGCGCCGCTCGAGCAGACCGATGCCAGCGGCCGCAAGTACGTCTTTGAAGGTTGGAGCAATGCCGGTGATGCCAAGCAGTCGCTGACCATCGCCAACAACGGCATCAACTTGGTGGCAACCTATCGCAAACTGCCGCGCGTGGTGCTCGATACGCGTCCTTCCGGCTATCCGCTGGTGGTGGATGGCGCCACGTGCCGTACGCCTTGTTTGCTCGATCGTGAAGCCGCCACGACGGCGAAGATCTCGGCGCCCGCCATCCAGACGCTCAGCACCGAGTTGAGCCGCATGGAGTTCACCGGCTGGGCCGATGGCGGCGGCGAAACGGTGCGCGAACGCACGGTAACGTTTGAAGGCGACGCCCGGTCGCTGGTGGCGACGTATCAGTCGGCGCACCGCATTTCGGTGGGCGCCAATCCGGAACGGGCCGCCCGCTTCACGATGTCGCCCGCGAGTGTCGATGGCTTCTACCGCTACGGCACCAACGTCACGATGAACGTGGAGTCGCAGCCCGGGTACCGGTTCCGTCGTTGGGAAGGTGACTTGTCCGGAGCGTTTGCCAACGCCGTGTTGCCCGTGACGGGTCCGAAGGTGGCAGTGGCGAACTTCGATACCGTGCCCTACGCCGATCCGGCGGGTGTGCGCAATGCCGCCGGCGAAACGGCGGAGCCTGGCGTCGCGCCCGGCTCGGTAGCGGCCCTCATCGGCGCGAACTTGGCCGACCGCACCGAACAGGGTCCGTCGGGTCCGCTGGCGCAAACGCTGGCTGGCCTGGTGGTGCGCCTGGGCACTCGGCTGATGCCGCTCTTCTGGGCTTCGCCTGATCGCATCGACTTCCAGGTGCCGTCCGATCTTGAGCCGGGTACTTACCGCCTGGTGGTGCAGCGCACGGGCGCGCCAGAAGTCACCAGCGACATGCTGGTGGTCCGTAATGCGCCGGGCCTATTCACCCGCTTCGACGGGCCGGTGGGCGAAACGCCCATCGCGATCGCCATTCGCGCCAACGGCACGCAGGTGACGCTGGATGCTCCGGCGGCGCCGGGTGAGGTGCTGACGCTGCTCTCCACCGGCGCCGGCCGCTACGACCTGAACGCGCCCGATGGCTTCCCGCTCACCGACTTCCTCACCTATCGTCTGGTGGATCCGGTGACGGTGCTGTTGGGCGAAGCGCGCCTCGACCCGAGCTTTGCGGGCGGCCGCGGCGGACAGGTGGGCATCAATGCCATCCGCTTCACGGTGCCGGCTGACACGCCGGCGGGCGGGTCGCTGCCGTTGCGCATCTCGGTGAATGGCCGCGAAAGCAACCTCACCGTGCTGCCCATCCGGCCGTAACGCTGGCAGTAACGCAAATGAAATACAGGCCGGCGCGCGTTCTGCCACCATAAGAAGAGTGCTAACGCGCACGGCTATGACTGCGAAAATCTTCCTCAAGCTGATCGCGGCTGTCTTTTGCGTGCTGATCATTTCCCTCGTGGCCGTGGATTTCATGGCCTCGAAGATCGCGGAGTCTTCTTACGTCGACACGCTCAGCCGCGAGTTAGTCGGGAAGTGCCGCATTCTGGCGCTGGCCGATCTGACGCCGGAGAAGTTCAACGCCTTTGCCAAGGCCGCCGGGGGCCGGCTCACGCTGATCGCCACCGATGGCCGGGTGCTGGCCGATTCGGAGAACCGCGCGGACTCGATGGAGAACCATCGCACGCGTCCCGAAGTCCGTGCCGCGCTGGCCGGGCAGGTGGGCTTGAGCCGCCGCGCCAGTCCGACGATGGCCGGCACGCAGTTCCTGTACATCGCGGTACCGCTCGAAGCGGGGGCGCTGCGACTGGCGGTGCCGCTGCGCAATGTCGACGCGCAGGTGAACGCGATCCGCTTTCAGATGCTGGGTGCCACGACGCTGGCCTTTCTCCCGGCCATCCTGATCTCGGCCTTCTTCGCACGCTATTTTTCGGCGCGGCTCGGTTCGATCATCGAGTTCGCGCACCAGTTGGCGCAGGGCAACTTCTCGGCGCGCCTGGCCCGGAATCACGGTTCGGCTAGCGACGAGTTCGCCATCCTCACGGCCCGCTTGAACGACACTGGCGAAAAGCTGCAGGAGATGTTCGAGCAGTTGCAGAAAGAGCACGTCGAGCTGGAGCGCCTGGAACGCATCCGCAAGGACTTCGTGATCAACGTTTCGCACGAGTTGCGCACGCCGCTCGCTTCGATCCAGGGCTATTCCGAGACGCTGCTCGATGGCGCGCTCGACGACCCTGGCCACAACCGCCGCTTCGTCCAGATCATCCGGCAGAACGCCGAGCGCCTCACGCGCCTCACCGCCGACTTACTCACGCTGTCGCGCGTGGAGCTCAAGACGCAGCGCTTCAACTTTGCTTCTTACTACGTCAACACGCTGCTCGATAACGCGCGGGACTCGATGAAGCCGATGGCCGATAAGCAGTCGATCACTTTGGCCATGGCTTACGCCGACGAGAAGGCGGAAGTCTTTTGCGACTCCGAGGCGATGCATCAGATTCTCACCAACCTCATCGATAACGCGCTCAAGTACACGCCGCCGGGCGGCACGGTGACCATCGGCGCGCGGCCGTCGGCGTTGACCGAGCAGGAGTACGTCGAAGTGTGGGTGAGCGACACCGGCGTCGGCATTCCGGCCGAAGATCTGCCGCGGCTGTTCGAACGGTTCTACCGCGTGGATAAGGCCCGCTCCCGCGAGTTGGGCGGCACCGGTTTAGGTCTGGCGATCGTGAAGCACCTCACGCGGGCGATGGGCGGCGATGTTCGCGTCGAAAGTACGCTCGAAAAGGGTTCCGCTTTTTACTTCACCGTACCGGTACACGATCTGGGCTTATCGTCCGAAGAGGCGATTCAACCGCAGTTAACCGCCTCGTAACGGACTTGTCACGCGGGCGCGCTATGGTCGTAGGAGACGAACTATGAAAAAGATTGTGCTGATTGAAGACGACTCCGATCTCTTCTCGTTGCTCAAGTACAACCTCGAAAAAGAGGGTTTCCTGATGGCCGGCTCGCAGACGGGCAAAGGGGCGATTGACCTCTGCCGCCGCGAACGTCCCGACCTCATCCTGCTCGACATCATGCTGCCCGATTCCGATGGGCTGGACATCTGCAAGGGCATCCGCAGCCATCCGGAACTCGCCCATATTCCGGTAATCTTTCTCACCGCGCGCGCCACGGAGACGGACCGCATCGTGGGCCTCGAACTCGGCGCCAACGACTACATCGTGAAGCCTTTCTTTGTACGCGAACTGATCGCGCGCATCAAGATCCAGTTCCGCAGCCAAGGCGCGCCGCAGCGCACGCTGAAAGCCGGCGGGCTCGAGGTGGATCGCGAGAGTCTGCGCGTGAAGCTGAACGACACCGCTCTTCAACTCACTGCCACCGAATTCAAGCTGCTCGAGTTTCTGATGACTCGCCCGGGCATCGTCTTCAGCCGTGAGCAACTGCTTGACTCGGTATGGGGTCATGATCGCGCCGTCACCGATCGCACGGTCGACGTCTACATTCTGCGCCTGCGTCAGAAGATCGAAGACGATCCCGCCGCGCCAGTCTTTATCCGCTCGGTGCGCGGCTTCGGCTATAGCTTTAACGAAGCGGTGCCCGCGCCGGTCGCCATCGGCGCTTAGTCCGCCTTTCCGTCTGACGTCGAATCCAGTATGATGTCGCCTGCGAGAAATCGCAGAGGCGAGGATTCGAGCGTTGAGACCATTCCCTGTCGTATGGCTCCTGGGCGCCAGTCTGTTAGCGGCGCAGGATGACGTTGTCCGTAACCCACACACCACGCCGGCCGATGTCGCCGCCGGCGCGCGCATCTTCCGTTCCCATTGCGCGGATTGCCACGGCTTGACCGGCCAGGGCGGCAAGGGTCCGGACCTCACCACCGGCCGTTTCTTCCACGGCAGCTCCGACGCCGCCTTGCTGCGCAACATCAGCGACGGCATCACCGGCACCGCCATGCCCGGCGTCTTCTTCTCGAGCGATCAGGTGTGGCAGGTGATTGCCTACGTCCGCACACTCTCCACGAAAGGCTCGGCGAAGCCGCCGGATGGCAATGCCACGCGCGGGGGCCTGCTGTTCAGTTCGCGCGGCTGCAGTGGCTGTCATCTGGTCCGCGGCGCGGGCGGCGTGAGTGGGCCGGATCTTTCGTTTGTCGGTTCGCAGCGTCCAGCCGAGCAACTACGGCGTTCGATTGTCGAACCCAATGCGCTGGTGGATCAGGCGTACTGGCGCGCCGACATCGTGCTCGAGAACGGCACCGCCTATCAGGGTCTGCTACTCAACGAAGATACCTACTACGTGCAATTGCTGCATGCATCCAAAGGGCTGCTGACGCTGCCGAAGCGCGATTTCCGAAAGTTTGTGGTGCTCAAGAACTCCGCTATGCCTTCTTACCAGGGTAAGCTGTCTGAGCCGGAGTTACAGGACTTAGTGGCCTATCTGTGGTCCTTACAGCGTGAGCGGAGGGGCGAATGAGACTCTCGATTGGTTTGCTGACTTTGACGCTATGGGCGCAGCTGACGCCCGAGCGCCTCCTGAAGTCCGATGCCGAACCACAGAACTGGACCACTTACTCGGGCTCTTACAAAGGCTGGCGCTACAGTCTGCTGGACCAGGTGAACCGCACCAATGTCGACAAGCTAAAAGTCGCCTGGGTCTATCAAATGCCCGTCACCGAACGCATCGAAACCACGCCGCTGGTGGTGGATGGCGTGATGTATCTCAGCGAGCCGCCTTCGAATGTCGTGGCCCTGGATGCGGCCACCGGCCGGCCTTACTGGCGCTATCGCCGCAGCCTGCCCGACAAGATCAACGTCTGCTGCGGCCAGGTGAATCGCGGCGTCGCCGTGGTGGGCGATCGCGTGATCATCGGCACCGTTGACGCCCACTTGGTGGCGCTGCATGCGAAAACCGGAGCGGTGCTGTGGGAGGTGCCGGTGGCCGAGCCGAAAAACGGCTACAGCTTGACCGGCGCGCCGCTGATCGTGAAGGACATGGTGATCACGGGCGTGGCCGGTGGCGAGTATGGCGTGCGCGGTTTTCTGGATGCCTATGACCTCAAGACGGGGCAGCGCCGCTGGCGCTTCTGGACGATTCCTGAGCCGGGTCAGCCAGGCAGCAATACGTGGAGCGGCGAGGCGTGGAAGCATGGCGGCGGGCCCACGTGGGTGACGGGCTCTTACGACCCCGAACAAAATCTGATCATCTGGGGCACGGGGAATCCCTCGCCCGATTGGAACGGCGACGTGCGGCCCGGCGACAACCTCTACTCGGACTCGGCCATTGCCCTGGACGCCGACACCGGCAAACTCAAGTGGCATTACCAATTCGTCCCCCACGACGTCCACGATTGGGATGCCGTCCAAGTGCCCGTGCTCGTCGACGCCGAGTGGCAAGGCAAGCCGCGTAAGTTGATCTATTGGGCGCACCGCGGCGGCTTCTTCTACGTGCTCGACCGCACCAATGGCGAGTTCCTGCTGGGCAAGGCTTTCGCCACCCAAACCTGGAGCAATGGCTTCACGGCGCAAGGCCGCCCGCTGCGGAAGCCGAACATCGATCCTTCGCCGGAAGGCACCTATCTTTGGCCGGGCGTGCAAGGCGCCACCAACTGGTACTCGCCTTCGTACAGTCCGCAGACGAACTTGTTCTACCTCACCGCTTGGGAGAACAAAGGCCTCTATCGCAAGGGCGATGCCGAATACATTCCCGGCAATCGCTTCATCGGCAGTGTGCCCGAAATCGACCTGCCGGAAGAGCCCGGCTGGGGCGCCATCCGCGCGCTGAATCCGAAGACCGGCGAGCGCGTTTGGGAGCACAAGATGCACACCAAACCCTGGTCCGGCGTGCTCAGCACGGCGGGCAAGGTGGTCTTTGGCAGCACCGGCGGCTGGATCAGCCGGGAACGCGTGGCGATGGAAAGCTACTTCTTCGCGCTCGATGCCGAGAACGGCAAAGAGCTGTGGCGCATCAACCTCGGCGGCACCATGGCGAGCAACCCGATGACGTACTCAGTGGGCGGGAAGCAGATGATCGTGATGGCGGCCGGCAGCGGCATCTTCGCGTTCAGCCTGCCCTAGACCTTCACCACCCGCCGGCCAACGCCTTGTGTAACCGGACGGACTCCACCAGGGCCGACGTCTGCGCCGCCGACCGCTGAAACTCGGCCTCCAGCAACGTGCGCTGCGCATCGAGCACTGCCAAAAAGTCGCCTAAGCCAGCGCGCTGCAGTTCTTCGGACAGCGTGAGTGACCGCGCCGCCGAATCCTGCGCCACCGTCAGGCTGCGGGCGCGTTCCTGCTGCCGGCGATACATTTCCACGGCATTAGCCGCTTCCTCATACGCCGCCAGAATCTCGCGCTCATAGTCGAGCTCCGCTTGTTCGCGCCGTGCATCCTGCGCCGCGATGTTCGCGCGGATCCGGCCGCCCGAGAAGATCGGCAACTGGAGTTGCGGCGCGACGTTGAAGAAGTTGCCGCCTCCCAGCGTGAAGCCACCCACTGACGTCGCTTGGCGTCCCATCAGTCCGTTGAGCACCAGCTTGGGAAACAAATCTGTGCGCGCTTGTTTGAAACGTGATTGCGCCGCGGCGATGCGGGCTTCCGCCGCGCGCACATCGGGCCGCCGCTTCAGCAACTGGGCGTCGAAGGTGATGGGCAATGGCGGCGCCTGGAGAGCGGCTGCGGAGACTTGAACCTCGGTCCGCTGGTCGCCCAGCAGCACGCCCAGCCGATGGCGGCGCAGCGCCCGTTCGGCTTCGAGCGGTGGAAGAGTCGCTTCCGTATTGGCCAGCAGCGTGGCTTGACGCTCCACGTCGAGCTCGGAGGCGAGGCCGGCTTCGGCGCGAGCGCGAGTGAGATCCAGCAGTTCGCGCTGCGCGTCGCGGCTGCGTTCCACGATGGCGACGCGTTCGTTCAACCCGCGCAACTCAAGATATGCCTGAGCGACCTCGGCGCTCACCAGCAGCGCGGTGTCTTCTCGCAGTTCGTCCTGCGCCTGACGGTCCGCGCGCGCGGCGGCGAGGCCCGCCCGATTCTGGCCGAAAAAATCGAGTTCCCAGCGCGTGTCGAGCCCACCCTGGAAGATGCCCGTTTCAAACGGCGCCACAAAGCTACCTGACGGGGCAGCCCCGCTCACGGAAGGAATGCGCGCGATCCCTTGCTGAAAGCCGCCGCGCAGACGTCCGGCACTCGAAGAGAGATTCAACGCGGGCAGCAGACGGCTTTGCGCTTCGCCGGTGAGGGCGCGGGCTTCCTTCACGCGGGCGCTGGCCACGCGCAGATCGAGATTGGCTTCGAGCGCGTGCTCCACCAGGGTGTTCAGTTGCGGATCGCCATAGGCGGTCCACCAGGGGTTCAAGCTCAGGGTGAGGAGAAAGAGATGCATTAGCGGCCTCCTGGAGCGGCTTCGAGGGACAGATCCATCTGCTGGCCGGGATTCAGCGCGGTGTTGGCGGGCAGGCGATAGATGGCTTGCAGGACCCGCGTGTCCACGCGCTCGGTGGCGTCGCCAGTGAGGTTGCGCTTCGGCACCACGTAGGGCTCCAGGCGGACGAACTCGAGCGGATATTGCCGGGCCGCATTGCCGCGTACCGAGGCGACGGCCTTCAACTGCGGCTGTACGCGCCACGCATCCTTCTCGTCGATGTCGGCGCGGATGTGCAGACGGCTCACATCGCCGAGCAGGATCAGCGGCTGTGCCAGCACGCCCGCTTGCGCGTACTCGCCGGGGCGGACCTTGCATTGCAGAATCTGGCCGTCGATCGGCGCGGTGACTGTCAAGCGGGCCAAATCGGCGCGCAGCCGTTCCACTTGCAACTGCGCCTGCTTCACTTCGGCGCGCGCGACTTCCAGATCCGGCCGCCACGTGCCAGCCTTGAGCAAAGCCAGTTGCGACCGTGCCTCTTCCACGCGCGCCTGCGCCTGATCCACCGTGCGGCGACGCTTCTGGACGTCTTCTTCGCGAATGGCGCGTTTGTCCTTCACCGCTTCGATCATGCGCAACTGCGTTTCCGCATCGGCCAACTGCGCCTGCGCTTCGCGCACTCGGGCTTCGGCTGGCGGAATCTCTTCCGGCCGCGGCGACGCTTCCAGCCGCGTAAGGCGCGCCTGCGCGAGCTCCGCGGCCGACAGGCGCAAGGCCAGTTCCGCGCGCAAGTCGCGATCGTCGAGCGTGAATAGCGGTTGGCCGCGGCGCACCGCGTCTCCGGCTTTCACCAGGACGCCGGTCACCAAGCCGGGCACCGGCAGGCTGACGGCGATGTTCTCGCTGGCCGCTTCCACCAGGCCCACGGCGCCCACCTGCTGGGGGAAGGCGGCGACGGGAGGAGGTGAGGGCGGGGCGACGTTGGCTTTCACCGGCGTCATTCGCTGAACGCTGGTGAAGGCGAAGGCGAGCGCGAGGGCCGCCAGCACGGGCACTCCATATTTAAGCAGCATGCGGTTGTGTCTCCACTTGAGTAATCAGGCCGTCGTTCATGTGCGCGATGCGATCGGCGAAGTTGTAGATGCGGCTGTCGTGCGTCACCACCAGCACGGCGCGGTCCGCGCGCACGGCCGCTTGACGCAGCAGGTCCATCACGTGATGGCCGGTTTCGGCATCGAGGGCCGAAGTCGGTTCATCGCAAACGAGCAGACGAGGCTCATGAATCAGGGCGCGGGCAAAGGCGACGCGTTGCTGCTGGCCGCCGGAGAGTTGATTGGGCTTGGCGTGCGCTCGCGCCCCCAGGCCCAGATCTTTGAGCAGGGCTTCCGCCTTCTCCACCGCCCGCGAACGCTTCCAGCCCGCGGCCAGCAGGGGCACGGACGCATTCTCCGCGGCGGTCAGCGCTGGCAGCAGATTGAACTGCTGGAAGACGAAGCCCAGGTTCTGCCGGCGAAACAGGACGGCCTGTTGATTCGATAGTTCGTTGATGGTTGTGCCCAGCACTTGCAGACGGCCGCGGGTGGGATTCAGCAGACCCGCCACCACGCTCAGCAACGTCGTTTTGCCGCAGCCCGAAGGGCCGACTAGAAACGTCATCTCGCCGTAGTGCACGCGGAAGTCGACGCCGCGCAGGACGGGCACGGCGTTCTCGCCCGTGCCAAAGCTTTTGTAGAGTTGTTCGCAACTGACAGCCGGTTGGTTCATCATTAGCCTCGGAAGACCACGGCGGGTTCGAGCACGATGACGCGCCGCACACTGACGATGCTGGCGAGAATGACGATAAGCAGGACGGCCGCGCCGGTGCCGGCCATCACTTCGGGCAGCAGTCGGAAGCCGCGCAGGTCCAGGTTCGCTTTGGTCGCTTCGAAGAAGCCGGCGGTCATGGCGATGCCCAGGCCATAGCCCACAGCGCCCACGATGAGTGCCTGCATCAGAATCATGCCGACGATGCGCCAGTTGGTGACGCCAATCGCCTTCAACGCGCCGAACTGCTTCAGGTTCTCCACGGTGAACAGGTAAAACGTCTGCCCCGCCACCACCGTGCCCACCACTAGGGCGATCGCCACGGTGATGCCGAAGTTGATGGGGATGCCTGTGTTTTGGATGTAGTACCAGATCGTTTCCCAGCCGAAGTCCGTCGCGCGGGAGGCCTTCAGCCCCGTCGCGGCCGTGATGCGCCGGCAAGCCTCTTCATCGCTCACGCCGGGTTGCGCTTTCACCAGGACAAACGACATCTGGTTGCGCTCGCGCCCCACGAAGGTGATGGCCTGGCTGTAGCGCGTGTAGAAGACGGGGAGATTGACGAAGGGCGCGGCGGAGTCGACGATGGCCACGATCTTCACCAGGTGGTCGTTCAAGTCGAGCGTCTTGCCCAGCACCAGCGGTTCGTGCGGAAAGAAGAAGCGGTAGCCGGTTTCGTCGATGGCGAGCGTTTCGGGGCCGCGCAGGTCCGCCCAACTCCCCATCACCACCTTGCGCGGCGCGCCCACCAGCGTCGCGTCGTCCAAGCCCATCAGGATGACGCCGCGAAACTTGCCGTCGGCGGCTTTGGCGCGGGAGGTGCCTTTGAACAGCGGCACCGCCCATTCCACCCCGGCGACGCCCCGGACCCGGTATAAATCCTGATCCGTGAGGGCCTTCACCTCATCAAGGTATTGGGTCTTGGCATCCATCACCCAGATGCCGGCGTCACGCACGTCCTCAATCTGGGAGCGGGTGCGGTTCATCAGGCCGCAAAAGATCGAGACCTGATGAGACATGAGAAAAGTGGAGAAGGCAATGGCGAAAATCAGGCCGAGATATTTGGCGCGATCTCCGGTGAGCATTTGCCACGCGACGAAGTTCATAAGCTTTCCTTGAACATGAATCTATAGATTGAACACTGTTCAATCAAGGTGCAAAAAAATCACCTCGCCCGGATGCCCTCCACCAGAATGTCGACTTGCCGATCGATCAGCCGTCCGCGTTCCACAAACGGAAACCCCGTGCAGCCCGTAAGGAGGGAAACGGTCCCGTGGATGGAGAGCCACAAAGCCTGGGTGACTTCGGCCGGATCCGTCAGCCCGTCGCGGAGAAAACCGGCACCGATGCAGGTGGCGGTGAGCCCTTGCAGGCACCCGAAACAGCGCATCCCTTCGCTCTCGAAAACCTCGACGATCACTGTTTCCACCACCATCGGCCGGCCAAACAGCACAGCATAGTGGTGGGGATGCTCTACTCCGAACTCGATGTAGGTACGGAGGGCGCGGCGAAGACGGTCGAGCGGCGGCGAGTCGTCGGCGCTCATTTGCGTCATCCGCTGGTTGAGACGGCGAAAGGCCTCGCGGACCAGTTCGGCCATCACGGCGGCCTTATCCGCGAAGTAGTGATACAGAATTCCGGGAGAGCAGCGAGCCTTTTCCGCAATCCTCCTCACCGAGGTGGCTTCGTAGCCCTCACGCACAAACAGCTCGCGTGCCGCATCCAGGATTTCCTGGCGCAGCGATTCGCGGTATTGCGCGCGTCTGGACGGCAAAGTCATTGAACAGTGTTCAAGGTAGCGCATGTAGAAAGATTTCGCAACCAATCCGGGGGATTCTCGTGGTATTGATGTGGCAATTCGGTCCGATACGGATTCGAGAGAGAGGTCTAGCATGTTGTTTCGCTGCCTGGTGGTTATTGGCTCTGCCGCGACCGCTCTTGGCTTGATGGGAGCTGCTTTCTGGCAGCAGGACTGGCAGTATTCGCTGCCAGCGGAAAGGCCGCTGGATCTGGTGCAGCCACCCGTGGGCGCCAAGATCGCCTTGCCGCTGACGGCGGGCCGGCCCACCCTCCTGCACTTCCTCAATCCGGATTGTCCTTGCTCCCGCTTCAATGCCGACCACGTCCGCTCGCTGATGGAGCGCTTTGGCCAAAAGGTCCGTTTCGTCGCCGTGGTGGGTGGCCGGGGCGAGGCGTCGCGCCGCGTTCGCGCCGAACTGAAGCTCGATATGGAGGTGCTGCCGGATGAGACCGGCGACCTCGCCGAACGGGCCGGCATTTATGCCACCCCGCAAGCTGTCGTGCTGGACGCGCAGGGGCGCTTGTACTTCCGTGGCAATTACAACCGGTCGCGCTACTGTTTGGAGCCGGAGGCGGAGTACGCCCGCTTGGCTCTTGAAGCGCTGCTGGCCGGCCACGCCCCGCCGCAGTTCCCCGCCGCAGAGATCTCCTACGGCTGCCCGCTGCGGAAGAAGGCCCGTTCGTGAGCCAGCTCTTTGCGCAGGTCAGGGCCCTCCAAAAGTACGCGCAGGAAGATTTCGAATTCACCCCCGCTGAGGTCGCCAGCATTATGGCGGGCATCCGCCGGCGGGGCGACCGCTTCATGGGTTTCTTCCTTTACACGCACGCCCTGCTCGCCCTGGCCTTCTCGTTCTTCTATGACACTTGGCTCCTGGCGGCCGTCGTGTCGGCTCTGGCGATCGCCATGTTTCGGGTGAGCGTTCGTCTCCTGCCGGGCGAGTTCCTCACGCGCTGCATCGCCGGCATCTCGCTACAGTGCTTCGTCGCCCTCCACATCTACCAGATGCACGGACTGGCGGAGATGCACTTCTTCTTCTTCACCGCCCTAACCAAGATGCTGATCTATCAGGATTGGCTCTGCATGTGGCCGGGCGCGCTGCTAATCATCGGCCAGCACATTCTTTTTGCCGTCTTGCAGAACTCCGGGGTCGCGCTCAACTTCTTCCCCGGCACTTACATCGGCTTCACGCAGTTGTTTTTCCACTTCGGCATCGCCTGCCTGCATGTCACCATCTGCGGTTGCTGGGCGGTGCTGAAGCGCCGGCAGACCTTGCAGTTCGCGCGCCAGGAAGCGGACCTCCGCCAAGCGTTCGAACTGGCGGAAGAAGGCACGCAGGCCAAAAGCGCCTTCCTGGCGATGATGAGCCACGAGATTCGCACCCCGATGAACGCCGTGATGGGCATGACGCAACTCCTACTCGATACGCCGCTCACGCCGGAGCAGCGCAGTTATGGCGAGTCGGTTCGCCGCGGCGCTGACGGCTTGCTTGCCGTGATCAACGACGTCCTGGACTTCTCGAAGATCGAGGCGGGGAAGGTGCGCGTGGAAGCCGCGCCCGTCGATCTCCGGGAATTGCTGGCCGAGATCATGGACCTGATGCGCCATGGGGCCTCGCAGAAAGCATTGCGGCTCGAACTGCACTACCCCACCGGCGCGCCGCGTTATTTCCTCACCGACGCCAACCGCATCCGGCAGATTGCCATCAATCTGGTGGGCAACGCGATCAAGTACACCGACTGCGGTTCCGTGCAAATGACGGTGACCGTGGAGCGCCGCGGTCAGGTGGCCAACGTTACCGTCGCGGTGGCCGATACCGGCATCGGCATCTCCGAAGAGATGCAGCCGCAGCTCTTCCAGGAGTTCAGCCAAGTGGACCGCCGCATGACGCGCCGTTACGGCGGTACCGGCCTGGGCCTCGCGATCTCGAAGAAGCTGGCGGGCTTGATGGGCGGCGACATTGGGCTCCGGAGCCGCAGCGGCGAAGGTTCCACCTTCTGGTTCCGGCTCCCGCTGGTGCTCAGCGATCCGCCGATCGCTCCGGGCGCTCTGCCCGATGCTCTGCGCAGCAACGCTTCGATCCTGGTGGCGGAAGACAACGACGTCAATCGCCGCGTGGCCGTCGGCTTCTTGAAGAAGTTGGGTTGTACCGTGGAGACGGCCGGCGACGGCGCGGCGGCGATCCGCATGTGGCAGGCCGGCAATTACGACATCGTCTTTATGGATTGCCAAATGCCTGAGCTCGACGGCTACGCGGCCACGCGCCAGATCCGCTCGATGGAGCGCGGGCGCGACCGCACGCCGATCATTGCGATGACGGCTCATGCCATGGTCGGCGACCGCGAGATTTGCCTGGCCGCCGGGATGGACGACTACGTCTCGAAGCCGCTCGACCTCAATGTGATCGCCGCTACCGTCGCGCGTTGGGCGCCTAAGACGCCGCAACTCGCCTCCTAGCGCTTTAGGGAACGCGGAGCCGAATCGTATGCTGCCCCGCCGGCAGGGAAAGCACGCGTGTTGGCTCATCGATCCATTCGGGCGTCACGCGCTTGCCATCGACCTCGAGCGATCCAATCGGGCCGCTCAACTGCGTCAGCGCCCGCGCTGTCGAACGATACTCGAAGTCCACGCCATCGCGCCGCGCCGCGGCCTGCAACAGTTCCGCGTTCAGGTCCAGGATGCGCAACTCAGGCTGTCGCGTGGCGGGTGCGACGGCTACCTTGCCAGCCGGCAGCCAAGCGACTTCGCCATCGGTCACGGGCCAGGGTTCGCCATTCACCGTCAGCGCCCCGGAACGCGCTAAGCCAAAGGGCCGCGGCGCATCGAATTGACCTTCCGCCAAGCGCTTCGGCTTCACCGCCGCCGCGCTCGCCAGCAACGGATAGTCCGGCGCCAGAATCGACTTCTCGAAGTACAACGCCACTCGCGGGAAGGACTGCGCCGCATGATGGATCAGCCCGAACAACTCCCCGCCCGTCTGCTGCTTGGTGGGGTACACGTCCTGGTAGCGTTCCACGATGTTCAAATCGATCGCCAACCGCGCCTCGCGCGGATACCGCCTGGCGATCTCTACATAGCGCTTCGGGCCCAGATGCCACACTGTGGCCGGATCCTCAATCAGGAAAGTCGCCGCATACTGCTTGGCCAAGGGCAGCGCCCGCGCGCTATCGGCGCCCAGCAGGTCGCGCATGCGCGTGTCGAAGCGATCGTCGATGTGCGTCCAGGTGAGGTCGAACCCCGCGGGCTTCGCCAGCCGAATGGCGGCCAGACGCTCCAGCCACTCCGTCTGCAGCCGCGTGGCGAGCGCCGCGCGATAATCCAGAAACGTCTTTACCTTGTCGGGATGGGTGAAGATCTCGATCGGGTCATAGCCATGGCGCGCGCTGAACTCCTGGCGCACGGTCGCATTCATTGGCGTGAAGCGCGCCGCATTCGTGACGCCTTCCAGCGACTCGAAATACAGCTCGGCCAGATTCGCGCCATCCCAGGCAAAGCGCGTCAGCAGCGTTTGCAGCCCCGCCGCTACGGCCTTGGCGCAGTTCGGATCATGCAGGTTCACCAGCTTGCGCCAATCGAGCTGCGCATCCTGCCCATTGCCGGTCTTCTCGCGCCACTCCGGATGATCGAGCCAGAAGCGCTCGCTGACGTGGGGCAGCTCGATCCAGGCGTAAACCAGAATGCGCTGACGATGGCAGGCGGCGATCAGGCGGTCCAACTCTTCGGCCTTGGCGGCATCGGCCTCGTAGTAATGCCAGGAAGCGACGTGCAGCGCTGAGATGCCGGCCCGGCGCCACTGCGCCGCCAGATAGTCGAAGTCCACTCGCGCGCGATAGCCCGAGTCGAAGAACGCCCACAGGTCACGCCCGCGATAGGGCGGCGCAAAGCCCAATTCCACCAGCACCTGCGCCAAGTAAGGGAACTTCTCGTAGCCATGCTCGCCGATCGAGGTCGCCAGCCACAGCACTGTTTGCCGTTGCTGCTTCCAACTCGCCACTAACGGCGCCTTCGTCCAACGCTCCCACATGTGGACTTTCGCGCCCGCCGGCAGCGTATACACCGGCAGCGTTTCCTCATGCTGCCAGACGATCTCGAGCGTCGGCCGCAGACGATCCACCGCCGAGCGCACGCGCACCTTCTGCTCGCCGGCCACCACGCCCAGCGCCGCGCCCTGAATGATCTGCAACTGCGCGGAGGAAGCCGGATTCTGCACCGCGATCACGGGATTGGTTTGCGCTTCGGCAAAGCCCAGGCTGCCGAGCAAGTCGCGCCAGCCGGGCGCATCCGCCGGCTCGAGGCGATAGGTGTGCGCCAGCAGAGGCAGCGCCAGCAGGAAGTTAGTAAGTAGCCGCATACCAGAGGGAAACGCGCAAATCATAGTAAGTGGGGGCGAACGGAATGTCGGTGAGCACGAAGTGACGGCCCCGCAGCGCATCGGCGGAAAGCGTGAGGCGGGGAGCCACTTGCAGCTTGATGCCGGGTCCGGCCTCCGCAAAGTTACCCCACCAGAAACGCCGTGAATCGAGCGTCAGATTCGAGTTCCAGCCCACTTGGACTTTGCCGAACGAATAGCCCGAGCGGTTTTGCCAATACACCAGCGTATTGCGGTCGAAACGGCTGACGAACACCGCGTCGAGATTCGTGGTGGCAAACCAGCCTTTGCCGGGCAGCGGATGGCCGAACGCCTTGCCGTAGGACGCGCCGCCGCGATAGTCCGCGCGATGGGGCCCTTGGGCAAACGGCACCGTCAGTCCCGCCTCGCCCCACAGCGTCACCGGGCCCAGCCGCCCATTCACGCCCACCGCCGGAATCACCGCCCGTTCCGAGAGCGCACCGTTCACCACGGAAGCCTGCCGCAGCAACGTGCCCGTATCGCCCACGAAGCGCAGCGACAAGTAGGGGCGGAACGGCCGCGAGCCGATCTTGAACTCGCTCTTCAACTGCCCGTAAGAGAAGCCGGCGCGCCAACGCGTCGAGTACATCGGCAAGCTCCACACGGTCAGCCGCAAGGGCGTGAACTGCGGCCGCAAGTTGCGATACGCCTTCTCGGCCTCGCCGGCAATCTTAGGGTCAGCCGCGTGACGCGCGCGATCGAACCAGGTGATCGCCTCGGCGTCGCGCTTCAACATATTCAGCGTCCAGCCCAGGCGCAGCGCCACCACCGGATCGTCCGGATCCCGCTCCTGCGCCAGGCGGTAAAGCCGCAGCGCTTCGTTCAGATAGCCCTTGGCGTAGCTCTGGTCCGCCGCGCTGCGCGCTTCCACGCGCGACGCCCCCAGCGCCTCGCTCAGCCGCGCCTTCAACTCGACATCCGGGCAGGACTTGAGCGCCCGGTCCAGCAGATCTTGCGCCGACGCGCGATCGCCACGCTTCAGCCGCAGCAGGCCCAACTGCGCCACGGCCTGGCAATCGTCCTTGGCCACTTCCACCAACTGCGTGAAAACGCGCTCGGCCTGGTCCACGCGATTCATCGCCAGCAGCAGATAGCCGAGTTCGCGTCGCAGGTTCACATTGCGCGGGTCCAACTCCAGCGCCTTCTCAAACTCATACACGTACGGGTAGCGACCGGGCATCAACGCGCGGGCCCGCTCCGCCACGCGCGGTTCCGTGGCATGGCTGGCGGCGAGCAACGCGGCCATGGCCGTCTCGTCCCGCTGCGCCAGGTTGGCCACGCGGCCCAAGTCCAGCAGAAACTCGCGCATGTCCGGCCGCAGCTTCCAGGCTTCGCGATAATGCTCCGCGGCCAAGTCCAACCGGTCGCGCTCTTCGGCCAGATGCCCGATCTCCTGATGGATGCTGAACTTGCCCGGCGCGTCCGCCGCCGCGGCCAGCCATCGCTCGAGCCCGGTCGCCAACTCGCGATCCACGTTGTCGAAGGCAGCCTGCGCGGTCGCTTTCGACGCGGGATCGCCCTCTCGCCGTACGCGGTCGAAGATCAAACGCGCGATTCGCCGTTCTTTCGCCTCAAAGCAGAGGAAGGCGTACTCCAACGCCAGATGATGATCGCCGGGCGCGTGCTCCATGGCCAGGCGAAACTGCTCACGCGCGGCGTCCGGATCGCCAATCTTGAGATAGGTGTAAGCCAGATCCTTGCGCGCCGCCACGTTCGCCGGATTCGCCTCTAATCCCTGCTGAAACAGCAGGATCGCCGCATCGTAGCGCTTGCCGCGCAGTTCGGCATACGCCGAGTCGAGCGGGTTGGCTTGCGCCAACATCAGGCTGAGCAGAAGAGTAAACACACCAAGTCCTATTGAATAGTGGTTCGCCGAAGCGATTCCTCTCATAAATTTTTGCGGAATATTCGCTTTTGCTGCCGGGATCTCAGGCGCGATGACACCCTTCGCCGAGATGCTCGAACAGTGGCGGCCCGCGCAGACGCCGTCCTGGCTGATGGCGCCGCTCGCCGCTCTCACCAAGGTCGATGAGGCGGATCGTCTCTACGCCCGCCTCACCGGCGGCTCGCTCGTCGACGGCTTGCTCCAGCAACTCGACATCCGCTATCAGGTCGCCGAGTGCGATTTGGCGCACGTGCCCGCATCCGGTGCCGCGGTTGTCGTGGCGAATCATCCTTATGGCGTGCTCGATGCCGCTGTCCTTGCGGCCTTGCTTTTGCAGCGCCGTCCGGACGTCAAGTTCCTCACCAACCCCTGGCTCGCCGCACTGCCTGAACTCGCCTCCCTCACCATCCCGATAGACCCGCACGGCGACACCAAAACCAACGCGCCCGGCCTCCGCCGCGCTCTCGACTTCCTCGCCGCCGGCGGCTTGCTCGTCGTCTTTCCGGCCGGCGAAGTCGCCCACTTCGACTTCACCGCGCGCGAAGTCTGCGACCCGCCCTGGCAACCTTCCGTCGCTCGCCTCCTGCGGCTCGCCTCGCGCCGCCAGACCCAACTGGCCGTCGTCCCCATGCACGTCGACGGACGCAACAGTCTGGCCTTCCAACTCGCCGGTTTCCTGCATCCGCGCCTGCGCACTGCCATGCTGCTGCGCGAACTGCTGCGCCAGCGCGGCGCTTCGCCGCGCGTCCGCATCGGACGCCAGATCGCGGCCAGTTCGCTGCGCGAGCGTACCGACGATGAAGCGATCGCCTACTTACGCTGGCGTACCGATCTGCTGCGCCAGCGGCAGGATTTCGCCGCCGATACGCGACGTCCGCTCGCCCGTGCGCCGCAGGAGTCCGCGCCGCTCGCGCCGCCCGAAGACCCGCTAGCGATCGAACGGGAGCTGGCCATGTTGCCGGTTCTCGGTCAGGCCGGCGATCTCCTGGCCTATGAGGCCATCGCCCCGCAGATTCCCCTCACGCTGCGCGAGATCGGTCGCTGCCGCGAACTCAGCTTCCGAGCCGCGGGCGAAGGCACCGGCTGTCCCGCCGATCTCGATCGCTTCGATCGCCACTACACGCATCTCTTTCTGTGGGATCGCCTTCGCCGGCAGATCGCGGGCGCCTATCGCTTATGCTCCACCGACGCCGGCGTCGACCAGCTCTATACCGCCACCCTGTTTCGCTATGAAGCGGCGTTCCTCGAACGCCTGGGCCCGGCCTATGAACTCGGCCGTTCCTTCGTCGCCCCCGACTATCAGAAGGACTTCGCGCCGCTGCTCCTGCTCTGGAAAGCCATCGGCCGCCTGGTACTGCGCAGCCCGCGCCACTGCACGCTCTTCGGCCCGGTCAGCATCAGCAACACTTACCGGCCCGCCTCGCGGCACATCATGGCGTCGTTCCTGCAGCGCTTCGCCTGGGGCGGAGAACTGGCCTCGCTGGTCACCGGCCGGCATCCGTTCGCGCCGCAAGTACCTTCCCTCGCGGCCGATATCGACGACCTCTCAGCCGCCGTTTCGGACCTCGAGCAACGCCCCGCCGGCGTGCCCGTGCTGCTCCGTCACTACCTGAAACTGGGCGGCAAACTGCTGGGCTTCAACCTCGACCCCGACTTCGCCAACGTCGTCGACGGCTTAATCGTGGTCGATCTCACGCGCACGCCGCCGCGTTTGCTGCAGCGCTATCTCGGCGAAGTGCCTAGCTTCCCGCCACGCGCCACACGATGCGGCCGCCAATGACGGTGGCCACCGGGCCGCCGCGGAACTCGTGTCCGTCGAACGGCGAGTTGCGGCTCTTCGACGGTGACTTCGCCAGGTCGTAGGTCCATTTCCGATGCAGATCGAAGATCGTCAGGTCGCCCGGCAGCCCCGGCGTCAGCCGTCCGCGGCCCAGGCGCATCGTGCGTTCCGCCCCGCTAGTGAAAAGATCCACCAGACGGGAGAGCGTGATCAGGCCCGGATGCAGCAAGCGTTCGAGCGCCAGCGGAATCGCCGTTTCCAAACCGAGAATGCCAAACGGACAGCGCTCGAAAGCTTGCGCCTTCAGGCCCGGGGCGTGCGGCGCATGGTCGGTCGCAATCGAGTCGATCACGCCTTCCACAATGCCGTCGAGCGCGGCGTCAATGTCGCAGCAGCCGCGCAACGGCGGCTTCATCTTGTAATTGCTATCGAGCCGGACCAGTTCCTCGTCGGAAAGCGTGAAGTGATGCGGCGTGATTTCGCAGGTCACCGGCAGGCCCAGCCCTTTGGCGTGCTCCACCATCGCCATCGCATAGCGCGTGGAGATGTGGGCCACATGATAGCGGGCGCCGGTGAGTTCGGCCAGGATCAGGTCGCGCGCCACCATGATGTCTTCCGCGGCCGAGGGCATGCCCTTCAAGCCCAGCTTGGCCGAAGCGATGCCTTCGTGCAGCGTAGCGGCCTCGGTCAGGTTCAGGTCTTCGCAGTGATCCACCACCGGAATGTCCAGCGCCTTCGCCGCTTCCATCGCGTCGCGCATCAGTTGCGAATTCATCACCGGACGGCCGTCGTCGGAGATCGCCACCGCGCCGGCTTCCACCATCTCGCGGATCGCCGCGAGCTTCTCGCCCGCGCTACCCACGGAGATTGCGCCGATGGGATGCACATGCAGCGGCGTCACGCGCTTGGCCTGCTCCACGATGTAGCGTGTCACTTCGGCCGAATCGTTGATTGGCTTGGTGTTCGGCATGCAGCAGACGGTGGTGAAGCCGCCCGCCAGTGCGCACGCGGAGCCGCTGGCGATCGTCTCGCTTTCTTCAAAGCCCGGTTCGCGGAAATGCACGTGAATGTCGTAGAAGCCGGGCGCCACCACACAGCCGGTGGCATCGAACACTTCGGCGCCGCTGGCTGTCAGGTTCTGCCCGATCGTGCGGATCTGCCCGTCGACGATCGCGACGTCGGCAATGGTATCGAGTTGTTGCGCCGGATCGATCACCCGGCCGTTCTTCACAATCAGAGTCAATCGACGCGCTCCACCAGCAGAACTTTCTCCAGACCATCGATTTCCTGGAACTTCACTTCGATGATTTCGTTCGCCGCGGTGGGCACCAGCCGGCCCACGTAGCGAGCTTCGATCGGCAGTTCGCGCCAACCACGGTCAATCAGGCAGAGGAACTGCACGCGCGCCGGACGGCCGCGCTCGAACAACGCATCCAGCGCCGCGCGCACCGTACGGCCCGTGTACAGCACATCGTCGGTGAGGATCAGATCTTTGCCGGTGACGTCAAAGTCGATCGACGTCGAGTTCAGCACCGGACGGTTGCCCACGGTGGAAAGATCGTCGCGGTAGAGGTTGATGTCGAGCGTCCCCACCGGAATATCGCGCTTCTCGAGCTCGGCAATCTTGCGGGCCAGACGATCGGCCAAAGGCACGCCGCGCCGCTTGATGCCGATGAAGGCCAGTTTGCTCAAGTCCTTGCTGTTTTCGAGAATTTCGTGCGCCAGGCGGACCAGCGTGCGGTCCATTTCCGAGGCGGACATCAGTTGCTTTTTTTCGCGCGTTACGGCCATCTTGACCCTGAGCGTAGCATGACATCGCCAGCCGGTTGAGCTAGGATAAGCCGCATGCGATTCGCCCTGTTATGCCTCAGCTTGCTCAGTTCGCTGCTCGCGGCCGACGTCACCGGCAGCTGGCAGGCCCAAGTAGAAACCGACCAGGGAAGCGGCTCGCCCAGCTTCGTCTTCCGGCAGAGCGGCGAGACCCTCACCGGCGACTATGCGGGCGCGCTGGGTGAAGCCAAGCTTACCGGCACCGTCAAGGGCGACGCCATCGAGTTTTCCTTTGAAGTTTCGCCGGGTGGCGAAAAGTTGAAAGTCATCTACCAGGGCACCATCAAGAGCCCCACCTCAATGGCCGGCAAGCTCAGCATTCCGGGCCTGGGCGCGGGTACTTTTACGGCCACGAAGAAGTAGCTAGCTTTGTTGATCGTCCGTCACGACGCGCCGGCGCACGATGCCCGTGGGCACGCGATACCACGTGGTCACCATCACCAGGAAGAGCACGGTCATGGCGGCGAAGGTGGCCGCGCCACCGATGATCATGTAGTCCACGCTGCGTCGCGGCGCGGGGATCAGCTGCATCATCACCGCGATGGCAATGGCGAAAGTCAACGCCACACCGGCTAACAACAGCACCAGGCGGAGGAACCGCGGGGGCATCGCTATCAGTGTATCAGCCGCTTCATCTCTTGCGACAATCGAAAACAGCATGGAATGCTTTGAGGTCCGCCCCAGCCGCATTCAGGGCTTAGGCGCCTTCGCCACCCGCGCCATCGCCCGGCGACGCAAGATCGGGCACCTCACCGGTCCCCGGATTGCCACCCGCACCGCTCGCCGCCGGGTGAAGGAACAAGCCACCATCTATCTCGTCGAACTCGACGAGCGCTGGGCCCTGGACCTCACCGATAGTGGCGGCCTGAAGCACCTCAACCATTCCTGCGCCCCGAACACCTTCATGCGCCTCGCCTATCAGCGCGTTGAGTTCTACGCCCTGCGCGATATCCGCCGCGGCGAGGAACTCACCTGCGATTACGGCGAGACGCATCATGCCGGCACACTCCCCTGCCAATGCGGCGCGCCCAATTGCCGCGGCTGGCTCTAGCCGGCTCGCCGCTGTTCCCAACTGCGCAGCCAACCCAGCACCCGCCTCTCAACCCTGTAGACGGCGCGTCGCACCGGCGAGTCATACAACCGCAGCGCCCAATTGGTGAGCCCGCTGGGCGGCCGAAACCCGCGCCAGTCCGTCCGGTCGAGATAACGAAAGAAGTGCTCGTCCGCCGCCGTGCCGGCCTGATAAACCCACGGCTTCAGCCGCCCGCTGAAGTGAATAATCCACGGGTCCGCCGCCGGTGCCGGGCCCAGACTCCAGCGCGTCCGCGGATGGGACTGCCAGCGTGCGTCGACACAGTGCCATCGCTTCGCCAGCACCGTATTCAGCGAGTCCTGATCATACTGCCGCAGACGATGGCCCTGCCGCGCCAGGCACTCAAACGCCCGCCGCGTCACCTGCTCACTGCGCCAGCGCCCCAGATCCACCACCATCACCCCGGCGTTGAAGTAAGGCGTCTCCGCCGCCAACCCCGCTTCTTGCCAACCGGCCAACCCGTCATCGGACGACACCACGGGGATGTAGGGATCTACCGTGGCCCCCACCACCGCCTCGCCAAGGGGCGCGTCCTGCAACGGCGCGAGGCTGGTCATCACCAGCGTGTCCGAATCGAGCAGCACCAGACGGCCGTCATCGGCGAAGTAGTCGCTGAGCGCCAACCGCGCATAGGTCAACTTCGGCACCCGTCCCCACACCGGCAGCTTCTCCGCGCCGCCAAAACTCGGCGCCACGAACTCCCACCGAACGTCCAGTGACGGTAAGCCTTCCGTCCATGACCGTTCCAGCTTCTCCCGGCTGGCCGGAAGCAAACCGCCATCCAGAATGGTGACTCGCAAAGCCCGCCCCGGCTCATGATTCTCGATCAACGAACGCACCATCACCGCCAACGGCATGGCGTACGCCTCATCCGCCAACGTCAGCACGCGAATCGGCGTCACGCCACTCATGCCTTTGTGCCCGCCAAGTGCCGTGCCACCCGCAGCGCGTTCGCCGCGATCGTGAGAGCCGGATTCATTGCGCCACTCGTGGGAAACCAGGAGCCGTCGACGATGTAGAGGTTCTCGAGTTCGTGCGCGCGGTTCTCGCGATTCACCACGCTGCGCGCCGCCTGGTCGCCCATCACGGTCGTGCCGCACACGTGACCCAGCGCATCGCGATCGCTGGTACCAAAGACGCGCAACGCGCCGAGGCGCGCGAAGGCCCGCCACAGCCGGCGATTCAGCCGCTGCTGCCGCTCGCGATCCGCCGGCGTCGGCGCATACGCATACTCCACCTCGCCGTTCGCCGTCAGCCCGATCCGATTCTCGGCGCGAGGCTCGTCCTCGGCGATCCCGGCGATAATCGGCGCGCCGGCGAAGCATCGAGCCAGCGGCACCGCCGCCGGACCCAGCATTCGCCACAAGTTTCGCCCCGGCCTTCGCCGCAGGTAATCCAGCGTCGGCGTGGCGCCAAACGCCTGCACCGTGCCGCCGTCGTGATAGAAGTCGCTTAGGCCCAGCTCCTTCGCTTCGCCCGGCTGCCGGAAGCGCGGCGCCAAGCTCAGCACATACAGGCTGATCAGATGGCGCATCAGCCGTCGCCCCATCTGCCCGGACTGGTTCGCGAGGTTGCCCGAACGCAACAACAGCGCCGGCGTGCTGAGTGCGCCGGCCGCTAGCACCACCGTCTTGGCGCGAAACGTCCGCGGCTCGCCGTTCATCCTCGCTTCCACCGCCACCACCCGGCCGCGTTGCGCCACCAGCCGTTGTACTTCGATTCCTGTAAAGAGCCTCGCGCCATGCTGCTCCACCGCCGGCCGCAGGCACACCGTCCCCGCATCGTTCTTGCAGCGCTCCGCCGGGCAAAGATACCCCTGGCACAAGCGGCAATCCGCCGTGCGCCGCGCCGCCAAATGCAAGCGATACGGATGCAGCCCGCGCCCCGCCAGATGTCCGAAGAGCGCCTCGTTCGCGGGCGAAAGTTTGTCAGGCGCGCGCCAAGTCGCCCCCGCTTCCGGCCGCAGCGGATCCGCCGTGCCTCGCACTTCGAAGAGTGCCTCGGCTTCGGCATACCAGGGCGCGAGTTCCGCGTAGCTCAACGGCCACTCGGCAAAGTCGCTCGGGAACAGACGCTCGAGCACCATCCCGTACAGTGACGACGACCCGCCCGTCCCACTCCCCACGTAAGGCACAAACGCATCGCCGCGCGCGGCATCGCGCAGCGGACTGGTGCAACGCCCGCCTTGCGCCAGCACTTCTTCGCGTTGTTCGGTGAAGTCGGCAAAGGCTTCCGCGGGTTGCCCACGGCGCGCCGGGTCGGCGTCCAGATTGCGGCCGCGCTCGAGAAACGTCACCGAGTGTCCCGCCCGTGCCAGCGCATAGCCTAAGGTGGCGCCGCCCATCCCGGTACCCACCACGAGTACCTCGCTTTCGAACAACTGAGCGAGGGAATGCAACCCGCATGCTACCATGTGGAGCCTGTGGTACTCGTTGTCAGCCTGGACTCAGAGTCACTGAGTTGGCTCGATGAGCACATCAGCCAAGGCGCCCTCCCTCATCTCGCGCAACTGCTGCGGACCGGGCAGCGCGCGCCGCTCGACGCGGTGCAATTAGCCGGTGTCGCTTACCCCACGCTCTACACCGGGCTTCGCCCTGCGTCGCTCGGCATCTACTTCCCTCTGCAATGGTCCCCGGAACGGCAACGCGTCCGCCCTTGGACCGATTGGCCGTTTCCCCCCACCGTCCTCGAACGTGCGGATCAGGCTGGCGCGCGCGTGGTCCTGCTGGATCCGCCCGAGTGCCCGCCGCTCAACCTGCGGCATGGCTTTGCCGCCAGCGGCGTCCAGTTCCGCGCTCGTATTCTGCTACCCGCATGGTCCAGCGATCCGGCGAAGTCCGCGCGACTTCGCCAAGTTACCGGTCCCGTGCCGCGCGCCGACGAAGTCTTCGGCCAACCCACCGCCGCCGGGCTCGGACGTTTGCGCGAAGCCCTAGTCAGCAGCCCCGCCCGCCTCACTCGCGCCGCGAAACAGGCTCTGGCGGATGGCCCCCCGGATTGCCTTTGGCTCAACTGCTGCGCCATGCATGTCGCCGGTCACCAGTTCTACGACCTCGGCTTGCTGAACGATCCCGCCGAGCGCCAGGCTTTAGCCGGCACGCGCCTCGAAGTGGCTCGCGGCTACGACGCTATGCTCGGCGAAGTGCTCGCCGCCTTGCCCGCCGGCAGTCAGACGCTGGTCTTCTTCGCGAAGGGCATGGGCCCGGTGATCGGCTGGGTGGACCTCTTGCCGGCGATGCTCGCCCGTATCCTGGGTGATCGCACAGCCGCGCCCACGCCCGTCAAACTGGTTCGTTCCCTGATTCCCCAAGCCTGGCGCGATGCCCTCGCGAGCCGCTTGTCGGACCATGCCGTCGCCGAACTCACCGCGCGCCTCAGCAATCCGCGCGTCGATTGGCGAAAGACCCGCGCCTTCACCCTTCCCTCCGACGGCCCGGGTTTCATCCGCCTCAATCTGCAGGGCCGCGAACGCGATGGCGTCGTGCGCGAAGCCGAACGCGCCGTGCTCCTCGAAGAGATTCGCGCCGGGCTCGCTTCCTTCGTCGACGACACTGGCGAACGCTGCGTGGACCACCTCTGCGAACCCGCCGAACTCTATGGCCCCGGCCCCGCCCTGTCCCGCTTCCCGGATCTGCTGGTCTTCTGGCGCGCCCGCCCCACGCTCCTCGCCCAGCGGATCTCTTCCCCGCGCTTTGGCGAAGTTCATCGAACGTCAGTCACCATTGGCCGCTCCGGCAACCACGCCCCCGGCGCGTTTGTCCTTACCTCGGGCTCGGCCCGCCCCCTCACCGGCGTCGCGCACCCGGAGGACATCCCCGCCACGATCCTCGCCGCCCTCGGACTACCGCACCACGACCTCCCCGGCCGCCCGCTGCTTTAGCGCGGCATCCAGAACGGCTCCGCCGTCGGCTCAAAGCCAATCTTCATGTCCTTCAGAAACGTCTTTAGCCACGCGGCACAGTTCTCCATGCCCGCCTGCTCCGAGGGCACATGCCCCATCAGGATGAGAGCCTTGCGCTTGCCCTGCGCCGCCGCGTCCGCCACATACTCGATCGTTTCCCACTCGGGCACTTCCCCGATCACCAACACCTCCACATCGTCGCGTTGCAACGCCCGCCGATGGCCCAGCGGACCGCCCGCGCCCGGCGACATCGCCACCTGTGTCACCTTCAGATCCTTTGCGCCCACCACGCGCAGCACCTTGATCTTCATCTTCTTCTGGATGCTCGCCGCCAGCGCTTCCACCGTCGTCGCCGGCACGGTGAACGAGTTCGGCCGCTCCGCACTCTGATACGCCTCCCAGCCCAGCGCCTTCACCATGCCCTGCAGAATGCCGTCGGGCCGGCGCATGTGCCAATGGTCATGGAAACGGAACACCACCATCTTGTGCTCGCGGATGAACTTCTCTTTGGCCGCCCACACCGGGTCGTTCTCCTTCTGCAAGACCTCGGTCCCGTCCAAATGGCTATAGAACGTCGGCTCGTGCGTGATCACCAGATTCTGCCCCGCCGCGGCCGCGCGCTCCAGCACGTCGTAGGTGGCCATCATCGTGGTGGCGATGCCGGTGATGGGCGTTTCGGGGTCGCCCGCCTTGATCGTGTCCACCGTCTGCGCGCGCCAAGGCACGCCCACCTCGGTCTTGATGCGCTCGAGAATTTCGCGCGCGGTGGGTTGCGCGGCGAGTGCCGCGGCGAAGAAGAAGGACAGGCCCAGGGTCCGAAACAGCATCTGCCAACGATAGGGCATCGCCGCCACTGGCCGCAATGCATAGTAGTTTATCTACCGGTAGAGATGTATACTGACTTTATGCCGCCCCAGGCCGAACTCCTTCAAGGCACCCTCAATATGCTCATCCTCCAGGTCCTCTCCCGCCGCAAAGCGAACGGCTATGAGATCGCCAAGATGATCGAGGAACGCTCCGACGAAGCGCTGCAAGTGGATCATGGCTCTCTCTATCCGGCGCTCCGCCGCCTGGAAGCTCACGGCTGGATCGCCGCCGAATGGGCGGTCTCTCCCACCAAGCGGCAAGCCCGCTACTATGCGCTCACCGCCGCCGGCCGCAAACAGATCACGATCGAACGCTCCAAGTGGCAAGCCGCCGTCCTCGCCGTGGGCCGCGTCATGGGGACCGCCTAATCATGCGCGACCCCATCGATGACGAACTCGGTTTTCACTTCGAACAGCTACGGCAGGAGCGCCTGAAGGCCGGCGACACGCCCGAACAAGCCACCGCCTACGCACAGCAGCGACTCGGCTCGCCCGCGCGCGTCCGCGACGAAGTGCAAGACCTCAGCCTCTTCCACCGTCTCGAGTTTGCCTGGCGTCAGGCTCGCTTCGCCCTCCGTTCTTACCGCCGGCACGGCGGCGCTTACATCCTCGCCACCGCCATCCTCGCCCTCGGTATCGGCCTCAGTGTTTCGATGTTCTCCCTTGTCCACGCCGTGGTGCTCAGCCCGCTGCCGTTTCCGCAGCAGGACCGCGTGCACCTCGTCTGGAAGATGGACACCCAGGTGAAGCAGGCACTCGTCGGCGAAATGGCGTACCCCGAACTCGCCGACCTGCAGGCCAACTCCGAGATCGAAGCCGTCGCCCTGATCCCCGCCGCTTTCTACGGCAACGGCCGGGTCCTCCAGGTGGACCAGCACGAGCCTGTGCAGATCGAAAGCTGCCCCACCACCCCGGACCTCTTCAAAGCCCTCGGCGTCCGCCCGGCCCTCGGCCGCGACTTCACCGCGGCGGACTCCACCGGCGCTCCCGTCGTCATCCTCTCCGACGGCGTCTGGCGCCGTCACTTTAGCGCCCGGCCCGACGTCGTGGGAAGCCCCGTCCGCCTCAACGGCGTCTCGCACACCGTCATCGGCGTCATGCCCGCTGCCGTCGACTTCCCTCGCGGCGCTGGCATGTGGATTCCGCTCCGCCCCAATCTCGATCGCGGCATGACTTGGTTGCAAGCCGTGGCCCGGGCCAAGCCCGGCGTCTCGCGCGAAGCCCTTTTCGCCGCCGCTGACCGGACCTTCAAAACCCAGTTCGCGGACCACCCCGAAATCTATTCGCGCTCGCAACGCGCCGTCGTCACGCCCATCGCGGACTTCCTCACCGGCTCCTCCAAACTCCACCTTCTGCTCTCGCTCGGGGCCTCGCTCCTGTTGCTGATTTCCGCCGCCGTCAGCGCCAGCAATCTCTTCCTCTCGCGCACCTTGGCGCGCCGGCGCGAAGTCGCCACCCGTGTGTCGCTGGGGGCCTCTCGCGGACAAATCCTCGCCCAATTCGCCACGGAAGGCTTACTCGCGGCTCTGCTGGCGACCCTCGCCGGCACCGCCCTCGCCGCGCTCGCCATCCGCGTGCTGATCCACTGGGCGCCCCCCGACATCCCGCGCCTCGAGTCGGCGTCGCTCAATGGCACGGCTCTCGTTTTCGCCGCGTCGGTGGCGGTGCTCGCCGCCATCGCCTGCTTCACCGGCCCGGCGCTCTTACTCCGCCGTGAGACTTTCGAGAGCCTGCTCCGCCAGACGCGGACCACCGGAACGCGCTCCGGCCGGCGACTCCAAGCCACCTTCGTCTTCGCGCAAGCGGCGCTCACCGTCGCCATTCTCGCCGTCGGCCTGATGCTCGCGCTCAGCTATCGCACCATGCTCGACACGGACCTCGGCTTCGCCCACCGCGACACCCTCACCGTCAACCTCTCCGTCAAAGGTCCCCAAGCCGCGCCGCCTGCCCGCCGTCTCTTCTACACCGAATTGCTCCGGCGCCTGCGCGAAGCGCCCGAAGTCTCCCATGCCGCCGCCGTCCTGCTGCGGCCGCTCGAAGGCCCCATCGGCTGGGACTCCGAGTATCACTTCGAGTACGAAGCCGGCCAACGCGACCCCCACCTGCTCACCGTCGCGAATTTCGAAGTCGTCACCCCCGGCTACTTCGATGTCGTCGGCACACCCCTGCTTTCCGGCCGCGACTTCACCGAAGGCGACGATGAAGCCGCCGAAAAGGTAATCATCATCAGCCGGATGCTTGCGAACCGCGTCCGCGCTACCGGCCGCGAACCTCTCGGCCAGCGCATGCGCGTCTCCGGCGCTTGGCGCAAGATCATCGGCGTGACGGCCGATACCCGCTATCGCCGGGTCGTGCAGGCGCTCGACGATGTCTACGTGCCGCATCTGCAGGCGAACCCGCCCACCAACTACGTCGTTCTCCGCGGCCCCGCGCCGACTGCCGCCCTCGCCGCCCTCCTCCGCAAAACGCTCAAGGAAATGGACCCGAACCAAGCCGTCGCCGGCGAGGCGACGCTCGGCGAACTGATGGCGCGCAATACGGCGCGCCCCCGCTTTCAGGTGTCGCTCCTGCTTCTCTTCGCCGCGGGCGCCATCGTGCTGGCCGCCGCCGGCGTGCATAGTGTGATTGGGGAATCGGTGGCGGTACGGGCGAAGGAGATCGCCCTCAAGATCGCGCTGGGCGCGCGGCGCGGGCATTTAGTCCGCGAGTCAGTGCAGACCACCATGCTGATGGTCGTCGCCGGCACCGTCGTCGGGCTCGGACTCGCCATCACGGCCGGCTTGGCCGCGCTCGATTTACTCTACGGCGTAACGCCATCCGACGCGAGAGTCCTCGCCCCGGCGGCTTTGCTGGTTCTCACTGCCGCCTTGGCTTCCGCCACCGTGCCCGCGTGGATTGCTGCTGGAGCGGACGCCCGCGACGCACTGCAAGGCGAATAAACTACGCGGCCCGGGTCTCTGCAACCGGCTCGCCGCGCAACTCTTCGCCCAATCGCCAGAGGGCGTTCCGCATCCAGGTCTTTACCGTCCCTAATGGGACACGCAGGTGTTCGGCCATCTCCGATTGCGAGAAGCCCTCAAAGTACGCCAAGTGCAGCAACTGACGTTGTCGCGCGTCCAGCCGATCCATCGCCTGACGCACCCGGCGCGCTTCCGCCGATGACTCGAGCTCCGTCACCACGTTCCCCGAGGAAAGCCAACGCTCCATCCCATCGATCGGCACATTGCGCCGCGATTGCTGCCCGCGTCGCGACCGCAGAAAGTCGATCGCCGAATTATGGGCAATCGTCAACAGCCACGTCGACAAACTCCCCCGATCCACGTTGAACGAAGGAATCCGGTTCCAGGCGCGCAGGAACACTTCCTGGGTTAGGTCTTCGGCCGCCCCGGCGTCCCCCGCAATGCGGTGGATGATCGAGAATACGGCCCCGCCGTAACCGTCATAGAGCTCGCCCAGGGCTGAGGCTTCGCGGGCGCGCAGTCGCTCGACGAGCTGACGGCTTTCGGGGATGGAGGTCGTTGTCGCCATGATCGTACTTCCGAGCGCCTAGTTCGGCAAAAGGTCCGTTTGCTCCAAATGCTCCGATAGGAACCAGACCTGCATTTCGTTAGTGCGCAGCGCGCCGCTCACCAGTAGATCGTTCGTGCCGTCGTCCCCGCCGTCATCGGCTTTGTCCGCCCCTTCGCGGATGGTTTCGAGCACGATGGCGTGCGCGTCCAACAGACGCTTGATCTGCACCCCCGGCTCTTCGCTACCCTTCGGCGGACGCGGAATCTGCGTCGCCTCGGCGATATCGGCCGCCATCGCCAGGCTCACCCCGCCCAACTGCTGAATGCGCTCGGCGATTTCGTCCACCAGCGCGGCCTGCTCGGCGTAGTGCTTGTCGAACAGCAGATGCAGCGAGTAGAACGTCGGCCCGGCGGTCTGCCAGTGATGCTTCTTGTAAAGGTCGCGCAAGGTGATCGTATCCGCCAGAATCTGATTCAGGATTTTGACGCTCGCTTGGCGGACGCTATCCTTCAACCCGATGTGCCGGGCGGCCAATGTCCCAAACGGCTGCACTTCGCCCGAACTCTTGCGGGTCCGTGAGGCGGCCTTGTTGGTGTCGGCCGGCGGCGTGGCAATTGCGTTTTTCATCTTCCGTCTCCTGTTACCTAAGATCGAGTTGGCGGCGACGAGCACCTGGTTTCGGTCATCGCCGCCGCTGTCCCGCCGCCCAATGTTGGCCCAAGTCTGAGGCGTCAGCTTGGCACTAACGGGCGGGAACTGATTTCCTTGTCTCGTCGCCGAAACATAGAGCAAGCGAATTGCCAACCGTCGATGCCCCGTCGTTTCAATGCGTTAACCAGACTTGGCCTCCGCCCGGCGCATTTTGCCACCTGCTCGTGCTGTAGAAATTGCCGCTTTCGCCACCCTCAGGCGGCATCATAGAGCAGGAGCTGCTTTTGTCGATCCAGTCATCCCTCGTCACGGCCTTCATCGAGGCAGCCAGCGCCCCGCGCGACCACCACCCGTCCGGCACCCTGGAGGAGGCGAACGCCCTCCTGGCCGCCCATCCCACTTTGCCCTCGCAAAGTCTCTATGCCGCCGCTCTGCTTGGCGACGAAGCCGCCGTCCGCGCCTGGCTCGCGCGCGACCCCGCCGCGGCCACCGCCAAAGGCGGTCCGCGCGATTGCGATGCCCTCACCTATCTCTGCTTCTCTCGCTACCTCCGGCTTGACCGCCAGCGCGGCGACGCGTTCGTCCGGACCGCGCAAGCGCTCCTCGCCGCCGGCGCCCCCGTCAACACCGGCTGGGTGGAGATGATCGACCACCCGAACCCTCAGCCGATGCTCGAAACCGCCATCTACGGAGCCGCCGGGGTCGCCCAGCATCCCGGCCTCACCAAGCTCCTGCTCGACCACGGCGTCGACCCCAACGACGGCGAGACGCCCTATCATGTCTCCGAAAGCCGCGACAACACCGTCCTCCGGCTGCTGCTCGAGCGCGACTCGCTCAATCCCACCAGCCTCGCCATCATGCTGATCCGCAAGTGCGACTGCCATGACGCCGAAGGCCTGCGCCTCCTCCTCGAAAAAGGCGCGAACCCCAACACGATCACCATGTGGGGCATTGCCGCTCTGCATCAGGCCATCCGCCGCGACAACCGGCTCGAGGCCGTCGAACTCCTCCTGCAATACGGCGCTGACCCCCTGCTCAACACTCGCGATGGTCTCTCCGCCGTGGACTTAGCCGCCCAGCGCGGCCGCGCCGACGCGCTCCAACTCTTTACCGGCCGCGGCACGCCCCTCGCTCGCGAAGGCGTCCTCGCCCTGCTCACCGCCTGCGCCTGCGACCAACCCGCGGGCTTGGAAGCCCATCAAGCCGCCCGGCCCGAACTCCTTGCTCATGGCGGGACGTATCTGGCCCAGTTTGCCGGGGTCGGCAACGTGGCCGGCGTCGGCCATCTGCTCGACCTCGGCGTGCCCCCCACCGCCATCACCTGGCAGGGCGACGCTTACTTCGGCACCGCCCCGCGCAGCACCGCCCTTCACGTCGCTGCGTGGCGCGCGCGCCCCGACGTGGTGCGCTTACTGCTTTCGCGCGGCGCCCCCGTCGACGCCCGCGACGGCTGGGGCCGCACGGCCCTGCAACTTGCGGTGAAGGCCTGCGTCGATTCCTATTGGCTCCATCTGCGTTCCCCGGAATCCGTCCGCGCCCTGCTTGCCGCCGGCGCCTCTCCCGACGGCATCGCCGTCCCCACCGGCTACGCCGAGGTCGACCTCCTTCTCAACCCGGCTCGCTAGCCATTCTGCCCGGCCTCCGTTATACTGACCGATCCCACCCGCCGTACCCGCCCAGCCTGGAGCCAAGGAGATTCCGTATGCCCATCAGCCCCGTTGAACGCCACCGGATTGACCGCATTGGCTGGCTCCGCGCCGCGGTCCTCGGCGCCAACGACGGCATCCTCTCCACCGCCAGCCTGATGCTCGGAGTCGCCGCGTCCCACGCCACTCCCGCCAACATTCTCGTGGCCGGGGTTGCGGGTCTGGTGGCCGGCGCCATGTCGATGGCCGCCGGCGAATACGTCTCCGTCCATTCGCAGGCGGATACCGAGCGCGCCGAACTCGAACTCGAACGCGCCGAACTAAAGGCCGATAACGAAGCCGAGCACGCCGAACTCGCCGCCATCTACGTCGCGCGCGGACTCGACCCCGCCCTCGCCCGTCAAGTCACCCAACAACTGATGGCTCACGACGCCCTCGGCGCCCACGCCCGCGACGAACTCGGCATCTCGGATGCCTTTAGTGCCCGTCCCGTCCAGGCAGCGTTAGCCTCGGCCGCCAGCTTTGCCGTCGGAGCGGCGATGCCTCTGCTGGTGACCCTTCTCTCCCCCGCAGCGATCCTCTCGCCCCTCATCGCCGCCACCTCGCTTTTCTTTCTCACCACGCTCGGAGCCCTGGCCGCCTGGGCGGGCGGTGCGGCTGTCCTCGCTGGCGCTTGGCGTGTCGCCTTCTGGGGTGCTCTGGCGATGGGCGTCACCTGGGGCGTCGGCGCGCTCTTTGGCACCCCGGTCTAGCCCACCGGTCTTCGTCGATCCGCTACAATTGGCCCCACGCCGCATGACGACTCCCCTTGAGATGAGAGCCGCCCTCCTCACCGCTCCCGGCCCCGGCGCGGGCGATCGTCTCCTTCTCACCGATGTTCCTCGTCCCGCTCTTCGCCCCGGTCACGTCCTGCTCCGCGTCCTGGCCTGCGGTGTCTGCCGCACCGATCTGCATCTGGTCGACGGCGACTTGCCCCACCTGCCGGCGCGCCTCATTCCCGGCCATCAGATCGTCGGCGAGATCGTCGACGGCGCCACGCCGGAGTTACCCTTAGGCGCCCGCGTCGGCGTTTCCTGGATGGGCGGCGTCGATGGAACTTGCTGGTACTGCCGCCATGGCCTCGAGAATCTTTGCGACCAGCCGGTCTTCACCGGCTATACCGTCGATGGCGGCTTCGCCGAATACGCTCAGGCCCGAGCCGACTTCGTTCATCTGCTTCCCGCCAGTTTGGACGCCGTCCATGTCGCGCCTCTACTTTGCGCCGGGATCATCGGCTTTCGCAGTCTGCGGGTCGCGGGTGTCCAACCCGGCGAGCGCGTCGGTTTGTTTGGTTTCGGCAGTTCTGCCAGCTTGGCGATCAAGATTCTGAAGTCCTGGAATTGCGACGTCTATGTGGTGACCAGAGGCGCGTCCCATCGGGAGATGGCCGCCGCTGCGGGCGCGATCTTTGTGGGCAGGGAGGAGGACAGACCACCTGTTCCCCTGGATCGCGCCATCACCTTTGCCCCTAGCGGCCAAGTCGTTGTCGCCGCGCTCTCCTGTCTCCGCAAAGGCGGCGTCGTCGCCATCAACGCCATCCACCTCGACCGCATCCCCAGCTTCGACTACGACACTCTGCTTTGGGGCGAACGCCAAATCCGCAGCGTCGCCAACATGACCCGTCAGGACGCCCGCGACTTCCTTCAACTGGCCGCCCAACTCGACCTTAGTCCCCAAGTCGCCGTCTTCCCGCTCGCCGAAGCCAACCGCGCCCTCGCCGCCGTCCAGGACGAAACCGCCCACGGCTCCGTTGTCATCGTTCCTTAAGCCGCGCTTGACAGCGTCCGGGCAATCTCGGACAACAGTGTGATGCGGAAAGCCCTGTCGTTCTTTCTCCTCGTCGTGGTTTGCCTGGCGCAAGACGACGCCACCGTCCCCGCACCTACCAACGTCCGCGGCGCCGCCTATCCGCGCCTCCACTCGGATCGCCGGGTCACCTTCCGCCTCAAAGCGCCGCTCGCCAAACAGGTCCAGTTGCAGCCGGGCGGCGACGACAACGGCCTCGGCAAAGGTCCGTTCGCGATGACGCGCGCCGACGACGGCGTCTGGAGCGTCACCCTGCCTCCCGTCGTCCCCGGCTTCCACTACTACTGGTTCCTCGTCGACGGCCTCCCCGTCAACGACCCCGCCAGCGAAACCTACTTCGGCTGGGCTCGCCAGTCCAGCGCCATCGACGTCCCCGGTCCGGACGCCAACTTCTATGCCCCCGGCGACGCCCCTCAAGGCGACGTCCGCCCCCGCTGGTATCTCTCGAAAATCACCGGCCAATGGCGTCGCGCTTTCGTCTACACTCCCGCCGAGTACGACCGCAACCCCCGCTCACGTTACCCCGTCCTTTATCTCCAGCACGGCGCCGGCGAAGACGAACGCGGCTGGACCAATCAGGGCCGCGCCAACTTCATCCTCGACCGTCTGATCGCCGCCGGTCAGGCCAAACCCATGATCGTCGTCATGGACCACGGCTACGCCACCACCAACGCCACGCCTCCCGCCAACGCCTTCGAGCAGGTCCTGCTTCAGGACCTCATCCCCCTCATCGACGCCACCTACCGCACCCACGCCGCCCCCGGGCAACGCGCCCTCGCCGGCCTCTCCATGGGCGGCGGCCAAGCTCTCCAAATCGGCCTCACCCACCCCGAGCTCTTCGCCTGGGTCGGTGCCTTCAGCGCCTCCCCCCGTCTCGGCTCCGACCTCAAGTCAGCCTATGGGGGCGCCTTCGCCGATCCGGCCGCCTTCGCCAAGCGCTATCGCCTGCTGTGGCTCGGCGCGGGCACCGCCGAAGAGCGCGCGATGAAAGCCTCGAGCTCCGCCCACGACCAACTCGACCGCGCCGGCCTTCGGAACATCTTCTACGCCTCCGAAGGCACCGCCCACGAATGGCACACGTGGCGTCGGCATCTGCGCGAGTTCGCCCCGCTGCTGTTCCGCTAAGCCCCAGCGACTACCAATACTGCCACTGCTCGAAGCGCAGCACGTACACCGCTAGCAACGCGTTGGTGAGCGCATGCGCCGCGATCGCCTCGCTAATCCGGCCGGTTCGCCGCGTCGCCCACGCATACAGCAACCCCGCGGCAATCCCCTCCGGCCAACGGCCTCCGTGCATCAGGCCAAACGCCACCGACGAAATCAGCACGGCTTGAAGGCCGGTCCTCGCGAACGCGATCTCCTCGAACGGCTCGCCCTCCAGCCGCCGCAGCAGGAACCCGCGGAACGCCAGTTCCTCCGCCAGCGGCACCGTCACTGCCGCCCCCACCATGCGGAACAGCAACCAGACGTTTCGCCAACCGTCACTCGCCGCTGATAACTCTCTCGGCATCGCCACCGCCGCCGTGCCGCGCACCCACGTATCCACCCCCACCCAGATCAGCAGCGCCGCCCCGCCCGCCCCCATGGCCGGCCACCCCACTCGCCAATCGAGCGCGCGATAGCTGCGCCGGTAGCTCCACAGCACCGGCAGCACGGCCACCACCCGCAGCGGATACAGCCATTCGAATTTGCCCGTTCCCGCGCTCGCCAACATCCCCGCCGCCAGGATCGTCAGAAACGGCATCAGATAGACGGCGGTGGCATTCTCCGCCATCAACGGCTGCGGTACGGTGGTCTGGCGTGAGAACCACGGCAACCGTCGTGCCGCCAGCACCGTCAGGAACGCCACCGCGTTGAACGCCATCCACCCGGCCTGCGAGTGAAACCCGCCCCGGGCAATCTCCTTCGCCCCCGCCTCGCCGATCAGCAACAGCACCGCAATGCGCACGGAGTTCAGCCCGAACAGCAGCAGCGCGCCCACGGGCAGCAACGTCCACGCCTGCGGAAAACGGCACTCATCCTTGAACAGCCACAGGAACGTCAGGCCAAAGATCAGGAACAGGCCCACGCCCTCCAGACCCGAACACTCTGGCGAAATGCGCACCGCAAAGTGCGGCGCCCGCAGCAACAACGTCTCGGGCTCCGTGCGCAGAGTGGGCAAAAGCGGCCGCAGCAGGAGTTCCACCAGACGAAAAGTGACGCCCGCGGTCGTCGCCCACAAGGCTTGATTCAACCGCACCGCCGCCACCGCGCACGCGGACGCCACCGCCGCCAGCCACCACAGCTGTCCCGTCGCCCGCCTCAGCGCCTGCAGCGCCTCCCAGGAAGCGAAGGCCAGCAAGCCGCTCACCAATCCCGTCACGCCGGAGAGGAGCCACAGCACCGCCCAACCGTCCCGCCCCTGGGTCGGATTCGCCGCCTCGAACAGCCGTGCCGAGAAGAACGCGAAAGCGATCATCGCCGCCCCATGCACCAGCCACGGCGCCAGGCCGATGCTTCGCGCGGTGAGCACCCGGGCCACCCCCGCCAACGCCGTCCGGTACTTCAAATAGGACAAGGCCAGAAACAGGCATCCATAACCCACCAGCAGGCGCAGAATCCACGCCCCCCGAGACCCGATCCAACCCGCCAGGCCGGGCCGCGACAGGATAGTCTCTCCGTCCAACCACCCCGAAAGCAGGACCACTTCCACCCCGAACAGCGCTACCAGGCCCAGCGTACGCAGCCCCAGCACGCGCCAATTCGCGCGCGCATTCCCCGGCCAAGCTCCGCTGGTCGCTACCGCCTGCACTCCCGAATTATAGTGAAAGACTTTCGTTGCGCCGATCCAACTGGATGCCCGATTGCTCGGAAACTTTCTGCGTTTTTCGCCCAGTACGAACCCAGCGGGTTTCCCACGGTGCGCGCCAAAACGTGTGGTAACTTGTATCGATTGAGAAACGCGGTATGAAACTCCTAGCCACCACCCTGCTCCTTCTTTCTGCGACCACTGCGGCCTTCGGCTGGTTTACTCCGGTTGAAGCCCCTGAAATTAACGGCGCCTCGGCGACTGCCGCTGTCGCCCTCATCGGCGGCGGCCTGATGGTGCTGCGCGCTCGCCGCAGGAAGTAAGCGCTCCCCTAAGCCATCCGCGCCGGCGCGCTCGCGCCCCGTGGTTTGCCGCGCCGAAAGGGCGAAAGCAGCAGGCTTCCAACCTTCAGATTCTGCTCCATGGTCATCTCGGGCAAGCCCATGCGTAACTGCTCATAACCCACCGTGGGCTGGGCCCGATAGGTCCTGAACAGACGATCCCAGATCACCAGCACGTCGCCCAGGTTCGTGTCGTTATCGGCGCGTAACTGCGAATGATGCACCTGGTGAATCCGCGGCGTCATGATCACGTGCTCCAGCACGTCCAACACTCGTCCTGGCACCTTGATGTTCGAGTGAATCCAAAAGCTGTTTGCCAGCACGATGAACTGGCTTACAAACACCCCCACCGGCGGCGCCCCTAGCAGATACACTGTGCTCGAAACGGTCAGGCTCTGGACGATCGCATCCAGCGGATGCACCCGTGTCGCGGTCGATACGTCGAATTCCAGATCCGAGTGATGCAACTGATGAATGCGCCACAGCCACGGCACTCGATGCTCCACCCAATGCACCGCATACAGCGCGCCATCCACCAGCACAAAGGTCAAAAGTATCGCCGCCCACAGCGGCATCCACGGCTGCCGCAGTAGCGCCCAGGGCTGTTCCTGTTGCTGCAGCGCCACCGACAGCGCAATCGGGCTCGTCCGCAGCACGAGCGTCGGCACCACCGTCGACACCACCAGCAGTAAGCCGTGCGCCCGCCACCGTTCACCGGGCGGGGTGCTCCACTGGCGGTACGGCCGCACCGTTTCCCAGTAGGCGAAGAGCAGGAATCCGAAGGCGAATAACAGCACGAATCCCGAACTGTACAACCTCACCCAGTCCATGAGTTACAAGTATCCGCCAATAATGGTCCATGCGTTTCGCGATCCTCTTCCTTCTGCTGGCTGGCACCCTCGCGGCTCAATCCCGTTCCGCCTACACCGAAACCTTTGACCAGGGTCCCGGCGGCTGGATCGCCAATCGCTACCATCCCTTGCCCCTCTTCGACGGCGTCGCTCACCTCTTCGGACCCTGGTATCTCGACAGCCATCACGCGCCCCCCGGCGCCGGCTACCTCAACATGCTCATGTATCTCTACACCAAGAGCGACAATGAGTCCCGCGGCGGTCCCAACGCCTTCATCCGCGGCCAATACTCCCGCGACTTCCGCCACGCCAAGCTCACCCTCCGTCTGCGCGGCGAAATGGATCTCCAAGGCGCCCAAATGGTCGTCCTCGTCCAGTCGAAAACCGCCAAAACTACCGCTAACTTCGTCCTCACCGGTCAGCCCTTCCGCATCGAAAAGAACTGGACCGAACAAACCGTCACCCTCACCCCCGATCCCGCCCAATGGACCTGCCTCGGCGCCCGCGAATCCAAGAAGACCCAATACGGCTGCGACGACATCGCCACCGTTCTCGCCGACGTCAACGTCGATCTGATGCTGGTCCTGTTCCCGCTCAACGTCGTCCCCGTCAAACCCGTCAGCCAGCCCCACCAACTCCGTGCCGGCCAGGACTACCCCGATGAGCCCAGCTACGAGGTCTGGCAGAAGTACTTGCCCAAAGGCATCATCATGGTCGATCGCCTCCGGCTCGAGTACCCGCGGTAAAGAATCCTCATCATTTGATAATGATCCGGCGGTATCATATCTAGGTGCGCCCATTCCGCCCGCTCCTCACCCTTCTCTGCCTCGCCCCCGCCTTCGCCCCCGCCTTCGCCACGGACTTCGAACTCGCCGGCCACCGCATTCCTCCCGGTTCGCGCCTCGACCTCACCCTCCCCGTCCCCGCCGGTGCCGACCCCGCCACCGAAATCCCCGTCACCGTCTTCCATGGCGTCAAACCCGGCCGCACCCTCCTCATCACCGCCGGCATCCACGGCGCCGAGTTCGTCCCCATCCTCGCCGTCCAGCGCTTCCTCCCCCAGGTCAATCCCCAAACTCTCGCCGGCACCCTCCTCGTCGTCCCCGTCGCCCACCCGTCCGCCTTCTTCCGCGCCTCGGTCTTCTATAACCCCTACGACCAGAAGAACCTCGCCCGCGTTTTTCCCGGCTCCCCCCATGGCACCCAGACCGAGCGCATCGCCCACGTCTTCACCACTCAACTTCTCCGCCGCGCCGAAGCCCTCATCGAGCTCCACGCCGGCGATGCCACCGAATCGCTTCACCCCTTCGTCGGCGTCTACGGTGGCCAACTCGCCGAGCGTCAGTATCCCCTCGCCAAGCAAATCGGCCTCGCGCTCGGCCTGCCCACCGTTCTCCGCTACCGCATCGATACGCCCCAGCAGGTTCAAGGCAACGGGCGCTCGCCCAACCGCCAGGCCGTTGCCGATGGCATTGCCACCGTCCTGGTGGAGATTGGCGATCGCGGCCGCCGCGACGAGCGCTTGGTCGCGATGCTCTCCGATGGGCTCGTGAATCTGCTCCGCGTGTTCGGCATGCAGCCCGGCCGTGGCCGAGCCGAACCTGCCGGCCTGAAGTGGTACACGCAAACCACCTCGTTATCGCCCAAAACGACCGGCATTTTCTACCCGCTGAAAGAAGCCGGTCAGCCGGTCCGGCAGGGCGAAAAGGTCGGCTACGTGACGGACTTCAAGGGCCAGGTGCTCGAAGAACTGATCTCGCCGGCCACCGGCCTGATTCTCTACCTGCCGTCGGCGCCGCCGCTGAACGCGGGCCCGTCGTCGCCGCTGGTGGTAGCGATCCCCGGTCAGCCGGAATAGCCAAAAGCCGTTGCCTCGATTTATTGTGATAGTGTATTCTCATTATCACTATCATGACCGCCCGACTTCTTGCCCTCTCCGCCCTCCTCATCCTGTTCACCGCCTCCGCTCGCGGCCAGACCTCCGTGAGCGGCTCCCTCCGCGGTCGCGTCGCCGATGCCCAGGGCCTCCCCGTCCCCCGCGCCCTCATCCAACTCACCGCCGGGGCCGACCGTCAGCAGACCACCGCCGGCCCCGACGGCGAATACTACTTCCCCCGTCTCCGCCCCGGCCGCTACTCCGCCCGCGTCGAAGCCACCGGCTTCCGCGCCGCCCTTCAGGAAGCCGTGGAGATCGCCGTCAACGAAACCCTTGCCCTGCCTTTCACCCTCACCGTCGGCCAGCTTCAGGAAACCGTCGTCGTCACCGAGTCGGGCAGCCTCGTCCAAACGGATCGTGTCGAGCTCGGCGGCCGCGTCGACGAACGCCGCGTCCGCGAACTGCCCTTGAACGGCGAGAACTTTGCCAAGCTCGTCCAACTCGCTCCCGGCGTTGCCGGCGGCAGTCCCGCGAATCCCTCCATCTCAGGCGCCCGCCCCATCGCCAACAGCTACACCATCGACGGCGCCACCTCCAACGACGAACGCGGCTCCAACGGGCTCTCCCTCGGTGGCGGCGGCGCCGCCGAGTTCAATGGCTTCTCGCCCAACCTCGTCTCCACCGAAGCCATCCAGGAGTTCGCCATTATCACCTCCGGCGCCGACGCCACCTTCGGGCGCGGCTCCGGCGGCCAGGTGAACGTCATCACCAAATCCGGTGGCAACGCCCTCCACGGCTCCGCCTACGAGTACCTCCGCAATAACCGGCTCGACGCCCGTGACTTCTTCAATTCCGGTCCCTTCTTCGCCAAAGATGGTTCCGGCCGCAGCGTCGTTCCGCCCTTCAAACAGAACCTCTTCGGCGCCACCCTCGGCGGACCCGCCATCCGCGACCAGCACTTCTTCTTCGGCTCCTACGAGGGGTTCCGCCAAAAGCTGGAGCAAACCGCCTCCGCCACGGTCCCCAACGCCGACCTCATCAGCCAGATCCCCGGTGGCCTTGGACAGCTCTTCAAGCTCTTCTACATCGACCGTGGCGTGGTGCCGTCCACCGGCAATCCCGCCGGCTCCTTCAGCGCCCTCTCCGCGGCGGACCGCGCGGCGGCCCTGGCCGGCGGCTTCCCTCCCGCCCTCTTCAATGGCAACCTCGCCGATGGAGAAGCCGGCAGCGTTCTCCTCTCCACCACCAACACGCGCGATGTCTCGCAGGATGCCTTCCTCATCCGCACGGACCATCACCTCACTTCCCGCCTCACGCTCAACGTCCGCTACGCCTTCGCCCAGCCCTTCGCCAGCCTCAATCAACGCGCCGTCGCCGGCGTCATTGAAGACAACCGCCGCCGCTGGCAGTCGGGCACCGTCCAGGCCATCTACGTCCCCGCGCCCTCGCAGATCCTCGAAGCCCGCTTCAGCTTTCTGCGCTCCCGCATCTTTGACGCGCCGCGCGATCCGCTCGAAAAGTCCCTCGTCGACTTCGGTGTCGACCCTCTGCTCGGCTTGCAGATCTCCGTCAATGGCACCTCACTCAGCCGCCCCACCATCCCCCGCTCCACCGGCCTCATGGACAACCAAACCGTGCCCCAAGGCAGCCTGATGCACACTTTGACGCGCGGCCGCCTGTCGCTGCGCAGCGGCTTGGACATCCGCCGTCTGCTCATCAACAACACCCTCGTCAGCAACGCGTCCTTCATGCAACTCACCGGCATGGTCGGGCCCAACGGCCTCATCGGCTCCCGACCCGGCCAGCCCGAAGCTGTCATCACCGAACTCAACACCACCCTCTACGGCGTCAACAACGGCCCGCGCACCCCGCAGCGCGGCTGGCGAGCCACCGAGCAGGAATACTTCGCCCAGGCCGACTACCGCTGGCGCCGTCACGTCACCTTCAACCTCGGTCTCCGTTACAGCCCCGGCGGTGCTTACTCGGTCGTCGGCAACTACCTGGGCAATCTCTATGCGGTGAATGGCAGCGGGCAGCCGGTCACCGGCATCAGCCCGTTCACTTACGGCCCGCTTCAGAATCAGGTTCTTTCCGTCGCCGATGACCGACCCCTTTTCCAAGCCGACCGCAACAACTGGCAACCGCGCGTCGGTGTCGCCTGGAACCTTCGCGGCGATGGCCGTACGGTCCTGCGGGCCTCCTGGGGCGTCTACACCGATCGCTTCTTTCAGCGCCTCATCGACTTCGGCGTGCTGAATTCGCCTTACGCCCACTCCAGCATCTTCACCAACCTGCCGTTCCCTCCCGGCGCTCAGATTCCCTTGCGCACCGACACCCCGCCCCAGCAGCGCTTCGTCGACCCGGGCCTGCGCAATCCCACCTCCTACCGCTACAACGCCGCCCTCGAACGCCAACTCGCCGCTCACACCAGCGTCACCGTCGCCTACACCGGTCTGCGCGCCACCGGCCTCTACCGCTGGACCGAACCCAACGGCCTCGGCAGCGTCCCCCAAATCGCCCGGCCCGACCAGCGCTTCGCCCGCTACCGCTACACCGACAACTCCGGCGACTCCATCTATCACGCCTTCCAGACCTTTGCCCGCCATCGTTTCGCTCGCGGCGTCGACTTCACCGTCTCCTATACCTACGGCCGCTCCGTCGACACCTACTCCCAGGACGTCGGCGACAACTCCATCCGCAACGCGGCCCCCGGACTCGCCCAGTTCCCCTCGCTGATCAACACCAAAGGCTCGCCCGCCTCCGGTTTCCAGGGCGACTCCCAAAGCTGGATTCCCCGGCCCGTCCTTGCCGAACGCGGCGACTCGGATTTCGATATCCGCCACGCCCTGGCCCTCAGCCACATCATCGAAGTCCCCTTCGGACGTGGCCGCGCCGTCGGGCGCTCCGTGCCCAAAGCCGTTGACACTCTACTCGGCGGCTGGTCCGTCGCCGGTCTGCTCTCGCTGCGAACCTCCATGCCCGTGTATCTCTCTTCCGGCGTCGACTACGCGGACGTCGGCATTACCACCAGTCCGCGCCCGGCCTTGCGGCAGGGCACCGCCGCCGACCTCTACGCCCAGGGCTCCGGCCTCGACAAGACGCAGTACTGGCTACCCAAAGCCCAGGCCGATCAGTATCTCGGCATCCCCGCCAACGTCACCGACCCCTACGCCGTTACCCGTCGCAACGTCATGCGCGGCCCCGGGCTCCAGGTTTACGACGTCTCCTTCATCAAGAAGTTCACGCTCTCGGAGACCTGGCGCCTCGGCTTCGAAGCCAACTTCTTCAACGTCTTCAACCACGCGAACTTCGCCGCGCCGGTGGCTGTGCTCAGCGACGCCCGCTTCGGCCGCGTCACCAGTTCGTTCGCCGGAGCCAACCCGCGTCAGGTGCAGTTGGCTCTCAAACTCACCTTTTGAGGTCCCGGTCATGATCCTCACCATCGCCCGTAAGGAATGGATCGAGCGCTTGCGCGACGGCCAGTTCCAGGCCATCGGCCTCGCGCTCACGCTGCTGCTGCTCCTCGCCACCGCGCTGAGCCTCAAGCAATGGACCACCGCTCACGCCGAGCAGCAGCGCGCCCAGCAACGCGACCGCGAACAGTGGCTCAACCAGGGTTCGCGCAACCCCCACTCGGCCGCCCACTTCGGCGTCTATGCCTTCAAGCCGCGCCTCCCGCTCTCCTTCATCGACCCCGGCCTGGACCCCTACACCGGCTCCGTCATCTGGGTGGAGGCCCATTATCAGAACCCCGCCCGCTTCCGCGCCGTTGAGGACACCACCGCTCTCCAACGCTTCGGACAACTCTCGCCCGCTGTCGTGCTCGGCTGCTTTGTGCCGCTGCTGATCCTCCTGCTCACCTTCTCGTCGTTCACTTCAGAGAAAGAGCAGGGTACGCTACGCCTCACGCTCGCCATGGGCGTCCGCCGCTCGAAACTGGCGGCCGGTAAACTGTTGGGCGCGGTGGCGGCCATCAGCTCCGTCCTGGTGCCGGCCCTACTGATCTCGGTTCTAGTTGTCGCCCTGCTAGCCCCGATAGCGTTCTCCGCCGATACTCTGCAGCGCGCCCTGCCGATGGCCGCGGCCTACGCGCTCTACCTGGCTCTCTTCGTCCTCGCCGGACTCACCGTATCGGCCGCCGTGTCCACCTCGCGCACCGCGCTCGTCCTCCTGCTCAGCTTCTGGGCGCTCACCACCTTCGCCATCCCCCGCGCCGTGGCCGACCTCGGCGAATGGCTCTATCCCGCCCCCACCGCCACCGACTTCTGGCGTCACATCGCCCGCGAGATGCGCGGCGCCGACGGCCATTCCGAAAACGACAAGCGCATCCTCGAGCTCAAACGCCAGACACTCCAGAAGTACGGTGTCGCCAACCCCGCTGACCTGCCCATTAACTTCGAAGGGCTCCGTCTCCAGGCCGGCGAAGAGCACGGCAATCATCTCTTCGATGAGCAATTCGGCCAGCTCTGGGCCGCCTATCGCGCGCAGGAACGCCTCCACCAGGCCGCCGCGCTCTTCTCGCCTCTGCTCGCCCTGCGCTCCCTCTCCATGGCCATGGCCGGCACCGACCTCGCTCACCTCCAGGACTTTTCCCGCGCTACCGAAGCCTACCGCCGCGTGCTCAACAAGACGATGAACCTCAACATCATCGACCACTCGCGCACCGGCGATTACTACTACTTCGCCAACCGCCGCCTCTGGGAGAGCATCCCGCCCTATGACTACCGCCCGCCCGGCGCCGCCTGGGCCCTCGCGCCGCAGTGGCTGCCGGCCGGTCTGCTGGTGCTCTGGCTCTTGGGCCTGTCATTGCTGCTGCCGCTCGCCGTCCGGCGTATGGGGGTCGCATGACTCTCCGCCACGAATGGCTTCTCCTGCGGCGGGATCGCGCCGCGGTCTGCGCCGTCCTGCTGCTCAGCGCCGCCTGCGCGGTCGCCGTCTGGAATGGCACCCGGTGGCGCGATCGCCAGCACGCCGCCCAAACGCGCACCCAAGCCAGCGAGCGGGCCGAATACGCTGAACGCCGCGCGCTGGTCGCCGAGTACGAAGTGCATCCGCCGCCCGCGCTCGACTCGGTGCTCAACAATCTCCACGACCCCACCAGTCCCTACGTCGTCGGCCAGGCCGGACGCACCGCCCAACTCCCCTTGCCCTCCACCGCCGCCGTGGCCGCCGGCCAGCTCGATGTCTTGCCCGTGCAGGAACTGGTCTCGCTGCGCACGCGGCAGCGCACCGTGGCTGACAAGGACGCCCTAGAGAACCCGCTCCAACTCGCGGCCGGCCCTTTCGACCTCGCCTTCGTCATCGTCTACCTCCTGCCGCTGATCCTCCTCGCCCTCACCTACAACCTCGTTTCGCTGGAGCGGGAGGAAGGTACGCTGGGCCTGCTGCGTTGTCAGGCGGGCTCGCTTTGGCGCGTCATGCTGGGCCGCGCCCTGCTGCGAACGTCGCTGCTGGTGGCGATGGTCCTCGCCGCCGTCGTCGCTGCCGGCGGCGCTGGTGACCCCGCCCGCCTGGCCCTGATCGCCGCCATTGTGGTGCCCTACGCCTTGTTCTGGGCAGCCCTGGCCCTCTTCGTGAACGCCTACGGCGCCAGTTCGTCGGCGAACGCGGCCCGGCTCGCGCTGCTGTGGCTGGCGGCGGTCGCGATTGTGCCCGCCGCGCTGCATCTGCTGGTGGACGGCTTGAGGCCTGTCCCCAGCCGTCTCGAACTGCTCGAAGTAGTCCGCAACCAGTCGATCGACGCCCGCCGCGACGCCAAAAAGCTGGTGGCCGATTGGTATGCCGCGCATCCCGAGTTCGTCCCTTCGCGGTATGCCGGCTCGCTCTACGACACAGCCACCGGCGGCACCTTGACCCACATCGAACAGGACCGGCGCACCCTGCCACTGGAAGCCCGGTTCCAGGCTGCTGTCGCCGCGCGTCAGGATCTGGTGAGCGAACTGAAGTACTTCTCGCCCGCCATCGTCACCTCGGAAGGCTTACTGGATGCGGCCGGCACCAGCCTCGAACGCTATCGCGACTACAAGGAGCAGGTCCGCGCCTTCCGCGAAGTCTGGCTCGCCAACTTCTATCCCCTCATCTTCCGGAAGCAAGTGCTGCGCCCGTCTGATTACGACACACTGCCCACCTTCCACTATCGCGACTACGCTGCTGGCCGCGCCGCCGCCCCCGTCGCGGCCGGAAACTTGGCCTTGCTCGCCGCCACCGCCGGCCTCATGATCCACGCCGCCCGGCGGCTTGGATAGGGTGTCGCATGCGCAATACCCGTCAAGCCCAAACGTTGCGCCACGTGATGCGCACCCATGGCGCTCCGCTTTCAGTGGACGAGATCTGGAAACAGGCGCGCTCCCTCGAACCCGCGCTGGGCATGGCCACCGTCTACCGCTACGTCGCCCGCTGGCTAGCCACCGGCTGGATCGAACTGGTCGAAATTCCGGGTCAACCGCCGCGCTACGAACTGGCCGGCAAATCGCACCATCACCACTTCGTCTGCGACAACTGCGGCTTGGTCTTCGATCTCCCCTGTGCGCTCCCGGATCTCGCCTCCGCCCTTCCCGAAGGCTTCCACGCCACCAAGCACGAACTGGCGATCTACGGCGCTTGCCGCACTTGCTTTAACCGAAAGGACACAGAACATGTCATCGACTCCTGAAAAACTCCCCGTCACCGTTCTCTCCGGCTTTCTCGGTGCCGGCAAGACCACTGTGCTCAACCACATCCTCAACAACCGCGACGGTCTCCGCGTCGCCGTGATCGTCAACGACATGAGCGAGGTCAACATCGACTCGCGCCTGGTCGCCTCGCATGGCGGTCTGCACCGCGTCGACGAGAAGCTCGTCGAACTCAGCAACGGCTGCATCTGCTGCACGCTGCGGGAGGACCTGCTCCTCGAAGTCCGCCGCTTGGCTCAGGAACGCCGCTTCGACTATCTGCTGATCGAGTCCACCGGCATCGGCGAGCCCATGCCCGTCGCCGCCACCTTCAGCTTCGTCGACGAACAGGGCGCCTCGCTCTCCGACGTAGCCCGCCTCGACACCATGGTCACCGTCGTCGATGGCGAGAAGTTCCTCGAAGACTTCGAGTCGCTCGACTCGCTCGAGGACCGCCAACTCGCCCTCGCCGATGACGAACGCAACCTCTCCGACCTGCTGATCGAACAGGTGGAGTTCGCCGACGTCATCGTCGTAAACAAGGTGGACCGTCTGGAGGAGCCCGAGGTCGAACAGCTTCAGGCCATCCTGCGTCACCTCAACCGCGACGCCCGCCTGATCACCTGCCGCCACGGCGCGGTGGACCCTCGGGAGCTGTTGAATACCGGTCTATACGACGAAGAGAAAGCGGCTAACTCTCCTGGCTGGGTGAAGGAGTTGCGCGGCGAGCATCTGCCGGAGACCGAGGAGTATGGCATTTCGAGCTTCGTCTACCGAGCCCGCCGCCCGTTCCACCCCGCCCGCTTCTGGCAGGTGCTCGACGAGGGCTGTGCCGGAGTCTTGCGCGCCAAGGGGTTCTTCTGGCTGGCCAGCAAGCACAACTTCATGGGCTCCTACGCCCAAGCGGGCAATTGCGTCAGCACTCAACCCGAGCAGGTCTGGCTCGCGGCCGTCCCCCAGGAGCATTGGCCGGATGACGAGGCGTCGCGGCGCTCGATCGAGAGCATTTGGCAGGAACCCTTTGGCGACCGCCGGCAGGAACTCGTCTTCATCGGAGCCGGGATGGACCGTCCGGCGATCGAAGCTTCGCTCGATGCCTGCCTGTTGACGGATGAGGAAATGCAGCTGGGGCCCGCCGCCTGGAAGGCTTTTGACGACCCTTTTGCTGATTGGGAGGAAGAGGAAACGACGAGCGAGCTCTCGCTAAGTCGTTGAAATTAAAATGGCGGAGAAAGAGGGATTCGAACCCTAAAGTCCTCTTTCTCTTCTTTAAGTTCCTCAGACCACGTTACCATGACCGCCGCAATTCCCGCGACTCCCGGGACTCATTGCCCACCATTGCTCCGCCGCAGTCTGTATACTCCAACCGCCGCGCCGCCCAAAAAGCTGGGCCCCATGGCTGAGCCGGGAGCGACATTCACCGCGCAGCTTCGAGCCAGAAGATAGCGGGCACTCGGAAATTGCCAGGCGTACCTTTCACTCCAATCCTTCTAGACGTAGAGACCGTCCAGTCAGACCTGGGTCGGGGGCTGGTCCCTCTTGCGCGGAAGTCAGCGAAGGCATCGGCTAGCAACTTTTCTTGGGCGAGCGCTCCCGATGACTCCCCATGCGGTCGATTTTTGCCGCAACTTGAAGGGCCGAGCACATCTCGAAGTGTCACTAATAGGAACGCCCCGCAAGAAGGAGGGGGCGCGTGATGAGAAACCACTTCCCTTTGTTCATTGCAAGTGCAGTACTGTCACTGTCGCCTGAACGGACGACCGCCACAGTCCGCTTTGACTTGGATTCGAAGATGTCTTTCCACAGTCTGCCGCACGAGCTGGAGATGGAGGCCTATCTGGGTGAACTACTCGAAATGTTGGGCTTGCCGCACAATATCCCGGTTCTTGTCGATCCGGCGGGCGAAGGGCTTCTGCGCGTTCGCCGCGCTCTCCATGGGCTATCACTTTATCGGCGTGGGATCCGGCCTGCGTAGGTCCGATGCCCGTCGAGAACAAATATGCGCAGAAAGCTCAAGGCGTGCTGGGGCACGAACTGGCCCATATTCTGGCGGGCCATTGCCTCAATCGGAGCGGGGGGCGCTGGAAAGAGACGCAGGCCGACGAATGGGCAGGTTGGTCGCTCGCCCGGATGGGCGTGCCGTTGGAGGAAAGCCTGCTGTTCTCGGCGGTCATGGGTGAGAATGGTTCCCTTTCTCACCCACCTCGAAGAATACGTCGGGCTTCGATCGAACGCGGCTGGCATCGCGGCAATTCTTCCTCGATCCGGGTGCCGGGCGCACCAAGAGGAACGCGGCACAACTGGTGGCAAGAGTGGATGAGGATGCCGCTGCCATGGGCTGCGATAGCTGAGAACTTGACGTCAGAGAGCACGAGCGCGGCAGGACACCGGTCAAACTACCTCATATGCCGGCTAGGGGTAGATCGAAGGCATCTCAGGCCGGTAACGCGCGAACGACGCGTGAGGAGGTCCGGAATGCGATCAATAGCGCCCGTGCCTGCACGCCCCACGGCACCCGTGGGATCGGTGGTATGGATCAACCCCCATAACCGGGGCAGGTTAGAGTCGCATCGCTTCTGTTATGGGCTCTTCGCGTCATCCCGGCGCTTTGTCGTCGGTCCCAGTGGCCATCGGGGCCTTTCAGCAAACTCCTAGCCTTGGCTAGCCGCCCTTCCCATGGAGTACTCCCTATTTCATGTGTGGCAGACTGATTCTGTTTCGCTTACTCGCCGATCTTCCAAATAGAAAATTGGAGAGGAGTGATGAATGAACATTCGAATGCTCGGCGTTGTATTCGCCGTCCTTGTTGCCACGGGATGCGGCGACAAGTGGTCGGCCTACATCGACGCCTTCCTGGAACTGCAACAACGTCGTGCGAACGCGGAAGAGGCCGCCCGCACGGTCAAGGCTACTTTCGCAGCTACAGATCCGGCCTACGTTAACTGCAAAGCCCTTTACGAGACGGCTCGCCGAGAGAATACGGAACTATACCTGGCACTCGCCGGCGGTATGGCCCGATCAAAATCATTTGCCCAGACCGGTTTCTTGCAGATCCAGCCAACCGCACTGGATCAGTTCTTGAGCACAACTGAGCAACTCCTGGCAGAGCGACGCCAGTCGACAGCAGAAAGAGGTCTTCTGACCGGCGTCCTAAAGGTAGCGGCAAAGCCGCTGAAGTCGGTCTTAAAGCTTAGCGTCTCCGAAAAGTCCTCCCTCGCGCAAGTGGTTGAGCAAGTTCGTGCGGCCGTCCTTTGGTTACCCTGGGAGCGCGTCGTATGAATCCCGAAGCTGCTCTCGCAGCCATTGGCGCATCTCTATTAGCAGTAGCATTCGTGGCTGTGCTAGTCGTCGTCTTCCGGCTGGGTGGCTATTATGTCGGTGGCATGGGGAAGCTGCAGTACGAAAAGTTTCTATCACATGGTCCCTGCAAGCTTCTTTCGTCCACTCTCATCGCTGTAGTTGCATCTTCAGTAGGAGTGCAGGTAAATACTAACTTGTCGGTTCGCCGTGCACCCTCAGGCCTCATTGACGACGGGACTCGTCCGCTGACTTCTGCGAGCCCAGCGGAACCGAAGCCTTCTCCCGTTGGGGCTCAGATGGAAAGGGCGCCAAACACAAAGATGGCCGTCGAGAGACCTAATGAACAAGCTATTGGCCTTAAGGCCCAAGCAGACGCGAAAATGGCGCTACCCAACCATGTTCGGCGATTCGCAGGTGAGCTAGACGGAGGATCGGAGCGGTTCCGAAGTACTCGAATCCATCTAATAGCCAATGTCGAGAGCCTGAAAGACGCCGTCTGCGAACTCGCAAGTAAACTCAGTGAACTGGGTGCAAGAGCTGACTGCGACGCTCGAGACGTCCCAGGCATGCCATCGTACCCGGGTGCCACTATTCTTTTTAGAGGTGGATCTTTACCTGTACCGTTCAACTCCTTGCTAATTCGCATGGCCGAACTTGAGATTCCGGTCTTTGTGCGCGAAGTCAACGCAATCAGGCCAGGCGAGGTCACCATCGTTTTTCATTCGAGCGTGCCCGACGCGCGCATAGTTATGGGAGGGTAGCTAGGAAATGTTACGTAGCGAATTCTTGATGTCAGCGTTGTTTCAACGTCGAAGTGGCAGCCCCCGCACCGGCGCCGCATGGCCGACGCTGGCCCAGGACGAGCCCCGCAATCATTCGCCAACTGACAAACGCCCTCAATCGGAGAGGACCGCATTCGCCGACGATCCGCTGGGCGTCCTCGTGAAGCGGAAGGCTAACGTTGAGGAGCTCACGGAGCAAGCCCTTAAGAAGCTCACGCCCAACTCTGTGGATTGGTTTCGTCTCGCATTTCTGTATACGGATACACGCGCCGAGCTCAACATCTGCCTCGGTGTGCTGATAAGAGTCGGAACTATCGGGCAGTCCGAGCTTCAGCTCGCCGAAATCACCCGCAGTAGTGGTGAAGTACACCGGGCGTGCGACGAACTGCTTCGAGTGATCGGTGAACGGTCGCCTGCTGAGGGACTAAGAAGCGAAGACCTGGCCGCGGCCGCGGCGTACCTTTCGAAAAGAAGATCACGAAGCGAGGTGCAGCTGTTTTGCCGAGAGGTCCCGCTGCTTCGACTGCGCGATCTCATCGGACGATACTAGGACGGATTTGGGGCATGAAGATCTTCAGAGTATTGCTATTGCTCGGTTCGTTGATCCTCCTCCCAGTCTTTGCCCTGGCCGAGAGTCTGTCGGGCTTGTATCGGCCCTCGCCGTATGTGCCTGTCGTATCTTTTGAGAGTCGCAACTTGACTACGGCTACGGCGCCTGTCGCCGCTCCCCAGTGGATTGTGCTTGCGTATGGAAAAGAAATGGATGCCCACGACCGAGCCATGCTGGTGACGCGCTTGCTAAGGGAAGAGTGGGTACGCGGTATCTACCAAGTCGTTGTGCATCGGGATGGTGTTCGAGCGCTGGGGATATGTCGCCAAATATCCGCCTGCTTGCAGCAGTCTGCTCGGTTTCAGTTGAATCCAAGGCTTAGCTATACCGATGCACGATCGTTTACGACCGTCCTCGGCCTTCCGGAGTGGACGCCGGTGCTATTCGCGTCATTTGCGTCACCGATACGTATTCTTCCCGCACGGGTTCGCCCATTTTGTCATCAGTGTAGTAGCATCGCGTTGGCAAGTCTCGGTGTTGCCTTTGACATGTATGATGTCAACGTCGAGTGGACGCTCGACCAGTGGCTTGAATCGCTCGTGCGCTCGAAAGTTCGCGAGATTCGTTTCACCCTTCCCTCTAACGCCAAAGTAACCCGCGTTGATCGATCAAAGACTACTCCCGAAGAGATCCAACTATTCGGGCACCTGGTCCGATCAGTCGCAGCTCCGCGATCCTTGCGCGTGCCGAAAGTTGGCCGTGAGTCCCGTGGGAAGGAAGTCCGGCCCCTTATTCAACCCAAAAAAGATCTTGCCAAGCAACCAGACTACACCGTGCCTGCTGCCCCCTTGATGATGCTTGCGCAGACTCGCGGTCGCGACCCACTAGGCGCGACGAATCCCACGGGGCCAACGGAGACAATTCGATCATGTGAGACAACCATGAGCGACGCGACGACGAACCCTAAGGCGTTAAGCGCCATTCTCGAGTGCTATCGCGCCTCAAGGCTTTCGGCGAATGAGATCTTTGCAAAGGCCGCGGAGTTAGCCTCGAAAGGAGATGCGGGCGCGGAGACTCTTTGGCTGGAGATCGTTCACCATCCCACGCTTGGCCCTAGAGCAGCGCAACTCGCCTTCGAAAGCGTATCCAAGAATTCCACGAAAGCCGACGTAGCGCGCTTTGCGACCGAACTTCTGCGGCGGGCATCGTTTCCTTCAGACCTCTTTCTACGGTTGCTGCGGTGTGCTGAAATGAACCCCGATGGCAAGGCTCTTTCCGAACTGATCGCACACCTCGTTGCACATGGGGTTCCAAATGGAACCGAAAGAGAACTCGAAGACTTCGCACTTCGATTCTCGGCGCCTTTGCCACCCATTTCACCCAAAGCGACTCCGATCCGCCTTGTCGAACGCCGCGACGAAATCCTTCGAAACGCCCTTGGCCAGCGTTCTGTGCCCAGCGGGCCGTTTCTGCTGGGTGATAGACAACGAATTTTGCAGGCAATTGGCTTCCCCAAGCGGGTCGTCGGCATTCGCACTGGCGATATCGATTTCTCTCACATTGCGGCTCTCGTATCGCGACTATCCGAGGAAGAACGGAATTCTATCCGGAAGCTTGCACGAACGTTCCCCGAAGTGTACCGAGTCGCGGTTGAGGGCGGCAGCACAACATCGAACCAAGTGCGCAAGCGGGCACTACTTCTCCAAAGCGAACGCCCGAGGTTGGACTCTAGCCGGACGAGACTCTTGATGGAAGTCTGGTGGTGGGAAATTCTTCCTCCGAACGCGAGAACGCATTCACTACCTGAATTGTTGGTTGATATTGTGGATTTTACTCTCAACGATCCCCGCCATGGCATGATCGTTCGCTCTTTTACCGGGCAAGACGTGTCGCTCAGTACAAGTTTGGCCCGTTCCTTTCGAGCAGGCCGGGCGACCGCCGACAAGGTCATTGCTGCGGGCGAGCTGCTGTCGAGCATCTGGTCGAACGAGAATCCAGCCACTCTGGCACGAGTGGAGGAATGGGCTCGTATTGCCGGCCTTCGTCTTTCCAGCGACACCGTCCGGCACTCGAGTCTGCGCGAAGATATCCTTGATGAAGTCGTGGTGCATTGGACGCCGGGGGCCTTGGCGGTGGTTGGTGCCCTCTCGGCGAGAGTTTCCGACGAAGCCATCGAAATTAATCCGACCTCGTTCAGGAAACTGATTCGCGCGGTCGATCGTCGACATCTTTCTCCGGCCGCGGTGGTCGCTGCTCTGCGGAGCGCCCAGCGGCTAGTCAGCCTGAACTACTGCGGGACAGATATCCTCGCATGTACCGAGGATATTGTGCAGTCTTTCGACCCACCCTGGATAGCCGTTCTCGACGGAACTACGCAACGAGTTGAGTCTGGTGTCTTGCCCAAGGGCGTCCTCGGGGTGGTTCGAGCGAAAGCGCTAGCGTCGCCCGGAGAATGGCCGAGTTTCCTGGCACTACTTGTGGCTGCGACGGCTTTGCCGGAGGCCGAGGCCCTCACATTGGCAACGCTGGTGTCGCAGACACAGCGCGATGCCGGTGCCGTGCGCCCCATCCAATTCTCAATCGCTAAAGCCGTTACAGCTACGCAACAATGCGTCAGTATCACGCGCCGTAGGACAGCGGCTCGGTTTTGGGGTGAAGGTATTTCGTCGCAAATGAGTCCCGCGAGAGTTCTCAAGGGGCTAACCAATCTGATCGCGAATGGCGACAAAGAGTGCCAAGTGAGCGAAGGCGCGTTTGACCCTGGGCTCGCACAGGCCATCGAGGCTTTCACCCCGCTCCAGGCCGGTCAAAGCCTGGGCGTTGAAGAACATATTGGTCTCGTGTTATTGGCTGACTCGTTAACGGCTGTCCGTAACGAAGTCGCCAGTTTGCCTCAGCAGACGGTCGATAGCTGGATGCGCCACGGCGCTATCCGCGTCCTCATGCAACGCAACGGTTCGCTGAGCACTACTGCTGAGGTCTCGGCAGGTTTCTTGCTTTGGGCCGGGCTGGACTTAGATGGAACAAACCCATTTTCGAGTGCTCGGCCGAGTCAAGGGATACTGCCGATACGAGCCGCATTGCTGAAAGCTCTGGCCGGAGGGTTCGCCACACAAAACGAGCGACATGTTGTCATAGCAGAGATTCTGCGGCGTGGGACGTCGAATCATCTCACCAAACTCGTCTACTGAGTGATCCGTCGACAGCCACAAATCGCCAACTTCCGCCCTTGAGCCAAGCGTTCCGCGAACGCGGGGAGTGAAGGAGGACGCTCTCCCCTCAAAAGTTTCGACCGATCACCCCATATGGGGCCAGCGCATCTCCGCATCTTTCTATTGCGCGAACTGATTGGCGGATGCAATACTTCCGTTTAATGCACTTGAAATTTGATCGAATGCGAAGGATTTTGTTTGAATACGAAATGATTGGGCTGAAGGTGAAGTCCAGCTTCAGGAATGCGCTTGTGGTGACCTCTGTGGTTGACTGTCTGCGTACCTCGACTTGGATCAAGCATTAAACGGAACGTACGAAATGAAGATTTCTGCTAGTTTTCCAAAGGCCAAGCCAAGATTCACTCCTCGGCTCGATCTCGTTATCCTTGAAACATTTCATACTGACAAAGGATGTAACTGCGCCTTAATCGCCGTAGATAAAATACGGCGGCAGCTACGCCAAAAGGTCACTGAATCGCAAGTCGTGCGCAGAGCCACGGAATTGGGTTTAGTAGCTCCTCCTCGGGACACGATTTTCTGGTCAAAAGAGGAAGACCTGTTTCTGATGGAGCGAGTAGACCTTCCGGTTGCGGAATTACAGAGGCAGTTCAACCGGCATTTCAGGCATCGAACTCTATCTGCAATTGTCGCTCGCACGGGCAGACTAGGCGGGTTTCAGAAGCTTCGGGGGGTGCGTGGGTTCACGATGCATGACTTGGCAAGGCATCTCCATGTGAGCAAAGGAACGCTCGCGGCATGGAGTCAGTACGGGGTGTTGAGGGGGACAAAGCCCGCCAACCGCGAATGGATCTTCACGCGCGAGGAAGTTCGTCGATTCGTATTTGACCACCCAGAACACGTTGACTTCACCCGCGTCGATAAATACTGGCTGCTTGGTCTGCTGGACGGAAGATTAAATGAACGAGACGATCCGCAAAACATTGTTGAGCAATCGAGTGAGCGGCATCTGGGTTGCGAACGAGAGTTCGCCGGTTTGAAGGCTGCCGCAAGCTAAAGATGTGGAATGAACGATTGGAAGCGGCTGCGGCCGAGATGCGCGTACGATTCGCGAGACAACTGGAGCTTGAGCTTCGCACGGCTCAAATGTCCAACGAATTTGCATCTCGCGCCGAAGTGACAACTCGAAAGAGCCGTTTGGCAACTCGGGTGATCTCCACCGAAGATGCGGAGATTCTTCGCCGGCACGGTATTCACACCTCACGAGCAGCTAAGGAACTCGGGTGGTCACCTAAACGGGTTCAATCCGCCTGCGTAGCACTCGGGATCTTTGACCAAGCAACACTGACGGCCCGGCGTGGTCGTAAAGGCCGCCCGCGCGGACCTTCACCGGGTAATCGTCCTTCGGACGCGCGCGTAGAGAAATATCCGATGACGGCTGAGATCGACGAGATTTTGCGAATGGCTTGCGGTAGCATAGCGGAGGCGATGAGGCGGACGGCCTACCCGCGGTCGATCATTAGGAAGCGGATGATTGAACTTGAACTAGTCAGAACCGATTCCGCAGGCCGCGTCTCCGCCAGGTCATTCCACGAGATTCCAGATGTCGATGCCATAATGCGAGCCTTTCCGGGTAAGCACGCTAAAGTGGCTGTACTAACGGGCTGGTCGCGTCACTCCGTCATGAGGAGAATGCGTCAGCTCGGTTTGTCCGATCCGGCCCGCCGGCGAGACGATGAGCCGCAAATCGTCGCCCTCCTTGAAGAGCATGGGGGATCTCTGGTTGATGTGGTGCGCGCACTTCGAAACGGCTCACAGCGACGATCGGAAAAATACATAGCTGCCATTCGCCGAAAATACAGCGTGCCACGAACAAAGCCCCGATCACGACCGATACGGCGGGACTTAACGCCCGGAATAGATCGATATATAGAAAGTCTACTGGGTTTGTCCGCCCAAAAGCGCGCGGAATACTTCCGATTCTTATCCCTATCCTTGCCTCCTCAGCTGTCGGCGCAGCTTGCAGCCGCTATCCTCAGTCTAAGCCGGAGGACAATAAACAACTACGTGAACCAAGGATGGTTTCCCCATGCCAAACGTGATTTCATCAACTTCATCATCAATCAATGTGAATATTCTATGTCCGAAATGCGGCAGAAAGAGCGCGCGGCGTCCGTCGCCGCGTGACCCGACAACGGTGAA
>CBDDIZ010000032.1:0-251458 GCA_965229305.1 Bryobacteraceae bacterium
TGGCGGCGGTTCGCGCCTCGATCGCCGGCGGCGCCGCGGGCACCAACAACTATATGGTGGACGGCATCGAGTCGGAGAACTTTACCTCCGGCAGCTTGCAACACCGCTCTCGGTGGACGCTACCGAAGAGTTCCGCCTGATCGTGCGCAACCCCAGCGCCGAATACGGACGCACCGGCGGCGGCACCATCAACCTGATCAGCAAGGCGGGCACCAACGCCTTCCACGGCAGCCTGTATGAGTTCAACCGCAACAAAGTACTGCGCGCGAACGACTTCTTCAGCAATCGCGCCGGCCGTGACGCCAGCCCTTTAACTTCAATCAGTACGGCGCCACCCTCGGCGGCCCCATCAAGAAGGAGAAGACGTTCTTCTTCTTCAACTGGGAACAGTTCAAAACAGCGGACGCTGGCTTCGACGATCCGCTCGGTGCCCACCGCGCTGCAACGCACCGGTGACTTCAGCCAAACGCTCACCTCTGCCGGCGCCCTTGTTCAGGTCTACGAGCCCTTCAGCACGCGCACCGATCCCAACAACCTGCCAATCGCATTCGCGATCAGTTCCCCGGCAACCGAATTCCAGCCAGCCGGCTTTCGGCCGCGGCCTTGGCGGTGAATGGCTTCTACCCCGCGGCCAACACCGTGGGCGCGTTGAACACGAACGCCAACAACTTCTTCGGCCTCGGCTCCTCGCCGGTGAACAAGGACATCTACGGCCTGCGGCTCGATCACTATCTGACGCCCACCCGTCGCCTGGCCGGCCGCTACACCTGGGACAAGACCTTCCAGGGCATCCCGAACTTCTACGACAATGTCGCCGAGATTCAAACTTCCGATCTGCCGCTGCAGCGCCATAGCGCTTTCGTCAGTTACTCGGACGCCATTCGCCCCAACTTACTCTTCGACATTCGCGGCGGCTTGAACTTCTATCTACCGAATCGCGTGACGCGCAGCTTCGGCTTCGACGTCACCAAGCTGAGCCTGCCCGCTCGCCTCAACGCCTTGATGCAGGTGCCGGGTTTCCCCCGCTTCGACATGAGCGACATGACCTCCGTCGGCGCGGACCAGGGCGACCAACTCGTCCAATCGAACAAGGCCTTCAGCTACACCGGCACGCTCACCTGGATTCGCGGGGCGCACACCTGGAAGTTCGGCAGCGACAACCGCGTTTATCAGTTGAACAATACGCAGGGCGCCGCCGGTGCCACTTTCAGCTTCAACCGCGCCTTCACGCAAGGGTCGAACCCGAACACGGCAGGGGCCACCTCCGGCTTCGGCTATGCCTCGTTCTTGCTCGGCACGCCGGCCAGCGGCACCGTCGGCTTCGGCGCTCCGGTCACCGAAACGGTAAAGAATTTTGCCCTCTACGCCCAGGACGATTGGAAGATCACCCCGCGCCTCACGGTGAATCTCGGCCTGCGCTGGGAAGTAGAGCCGGGCATCACGGATCGGTACAACGCCATCAGCAACTTCGACCCGTTCGTGCAATCCACCGTCAACGGCGTGAACCTGCGCGGCGGTCTGGTGTTCCCCGGTGTCGGCGGCCTTTCGCGCGGCCATCGCGACGCGGAGATGACTAACTTCCAACCGCGCCTGGGCTTCGCCTGGCAAGCGCTGCCCCGCACCGTCATCCGGGGCGGCTACGGCATCACGTACCTTCCCACCACTGGCATTTACGTCGGCCTGGATCGTTCTGGCTTCTCGCTCAACACGCCGCTGGTGTCTTCCATCGACGGCGGCTTCACGCCCAACGAAACCCTCGCGAACCCGTTCCCCAACGGCAAGCTCGCGCCGATCGGCTCCAGCCAGGGCGCCCTCAGCCTCCTGGGGCAGAGCATCTCCGGCAACCTGCGTGACATCCGCCGCGGCTACTCGCAGCAGTGGAGCTTCTCGGTGCAACGCGAATTCAGCGGCAACTGGCTGGTGGAACTCGGCTACATGGGCAATCACGGCGTGCACCTGCCCGGCCGCCGCACGTTTGACTATCTGCCGCAGCAGTATCAGTCGCTCGGCACGCAGCTACAGCAGTTAGTGCCGAACCCGTACTTCGGCATCATCCCCTCCACGCTTGCCCTCGGTCAGGCGCAAGTGACACGTGCTTCGCTGCTGGATACTTATCCCCAGTTCGGCGGCGCCTCCGGCTATGCCACGTTCGCCGACGCCATCTATCACGCGGCTACCGTACGCGTCGAGAAGCGCTTCTCGCGCGGCCTGAGCATGCTGGTCGCCTATACGTTCTCCAAGCTCATCGACAACAACACGGGCGATGGCGGCGCGAACTTCACCGAAAGCGGCGACAACGGCGTTCGTAATTGGGATAACATCGCCGCCGAACGTTCCGTCTCATCGAACGACCTGCCCCAGCGCCTGGTCATCTCCGCCAGCTACGAGTTGCCCATCGGGAAGCGGGGGCCCGCAGTGGTGAAGGGCGTCCTCGGCGGCTGGCAAGTCAATGCCATCGCCAGCTACCAAAGCGGCAACGTCATCTCGGTCTCGCAGAACGGCACCGCCTTCGGCAGCAGCAAGCCCAACGCCATCGGCGATCCGTCGCTGCCCAACCCCACCATCGACATGTGGCTGAATCGCGCGGCCTTCGCCAACTCGCCCGCCTTCACTTACGGCAATGTGGGCCGCAATCTGCCGCGCACGCGCAGCGACGGTCAGAACAACATCGACCTCTCGCTGATGAAGAGCTTCACGTTCCGCGAACGCTATAAGTTCCAGTTCCGCGCCGAGGCGTTCAACTTCACCAACACGCCGACTTTCGGCAACCCCGGCGCGAACATCGACGCCGGCACCTTCGGCACCGTCACCAGCTTTGCGGCGAACGCCCGGGCCCGCGAACTGCAGTTGGGGCTTAAGCTGTACTTCTAATGCGTTGGTTCTCTCTCCTGCTTTTGACCGCCCTGCCGGCGGCCGCAGTCTCCGTGGATCTGGTGGTTTACGGAGGCACGGCCGCCGGCGTGATGGCCGCGGTGCAAGCGAAGCGCATGGGCCGGACTGTCGCGCTGGTGGCGCCGGAACAGCACGTGGGTGGCATCGCCGTCGACGGCTTGGGCAGCAACGACGTCAACAACCATTGGTTTCGTAATGACCGTGCTGTAGGCGGCTTGGCCGCCGAGTATTACTCGCGCATCGGCCGTAAGTACGGACAAAGCGGACCAGCCTATCGCTATGAGTCTCATGTCGCCGAAGCAGTCTTCGGCGACTTACTTCAGGAGGCCGGCATCACCGTCTACCGGCGGCGGCGCCTGCGCGAGCCGTTAACATCGTCAGTCGAGTGGAAGCCGGGCACTCGCGTCCTGCAAGCGATTCGGACCGAAAGTGGCGAACGTTTCGAAGGCCGCATCTTCCTGGACGCGACCATCGAAGGCGATTTACTGGCCGCCGCCGGTGTCGAGACCACGATCGGCCGCGAGGCCAATGCGAAGTACGGCGAGACAAAGAACGGCATCCGCGCCGAGACCACCCACGCGCAGTTTCAAGTACGCGTCGACCCTTATCGCATCCCTGGCGACTCGAAAAGCGGCGTCATCTACACCATTCAGGACGAGCCCTTAGGCGAGCCAGGCGCGGGCGACAAGAACGTGCAGGCTTTCTGCTTTCGCCTTTGCCTCACGCGCGACCCCGCCAATCGTCTGACCATTGCCAAGCCGGCTAACTTCGATCGCCGCCAGTACGAAATCTACTTTCGCTACGTCCGCGCCGGGGGCAAGCTCTGGACTCCCGCGCCTCGCTTGCCCAACGGCAAGACGGATCTCGGCAGTTGGCACGACCTCTCCGCCAATCTCTACGGCATGAATCGCGAATGGCCCGAAGGCAGCTATGCCACCCGTGACCGCATCTTCCGCGAGCATCGCGACTTTACCCAAGGCTTACTCTGGCTACTCGCGAATGATCCTGAGATTCCTGAAGCCACTCGCGCCGCTTGGCGCGAATGGGGGTTGGCCAAGGACGAGTTCACAGACCACGGCGGTTGGCCACGGCAGCTTTATGTCCGTGATGGCCGGCGCATGGTGTCCAGCTATGTGATTACCGAGCATCATACGCGCCGCATCAACCCCACACCGGTCGAAGATCCGGTGGCCATGGCCTATTGGCCCACCGACACGCATAGCGTGCGCCGTATTGTCCGTGATGGCGCCGCCTATAACGAAGGCTTCGTCTTTGATGACAATAACTGGGGACCCTTTGGCATCGCCTACCGCGCGCTGCTGCCGCGTCCCGCGGAGGCCGCCAATCTGCTGACCGCTTCCTGCCCCTCTTCATCGCACGTCGCCTATGGAGCCATCCGCCTGGAGCAGACCTTCATGTCGCTCGGTCAGGCAGCCGGCACCGCGGCGGCGCTGGCGATCAGCAGTGGCCGCCGTCTGCACGACGTGCCCTACCTGGAGCTGCGAGAACGGCTGGTGCGCGACGGCCAGGTCGTTTCGCTTTCGTCCCCCGAGCCCTTGCCCCGCTAGCGAAGGATAATCAGGAGCGGAGATCTTCCGCATGCTGCTAATTGTCGCGCTCACCTTGGCGATCAACTCGGACTTTGAGAACGGCCGCCTGGGCCAAGTGGAGGTGTTGGCCAAGAACCAATACCGCTTGCACGTGGAAGGACAGAAGGATCAAGCCGGCCGCAATCGGCAGGCGAGTTGGTATTACTTCCGCGTCGACGACGCGCGCGGGCAGGACTTGAAGTTTGAGCTCGTCGACTTGGCAGGCGAGTACAATTTCACCCCGAACGCCGGTGCCATCACCAAAGACACACCTCCCTTCTACAGCTACGACCAGAAGACCTGGCATCCGGTAGAGAAGTTCACCTACGACCAGAGCGGACCAGCCATCCGCTTCGAAGTGCACTCCACCCGTCCCCGCGTCTGGATCGCCCACGCCCCTCCCTATACCAACGACAACTTCGCAGCCCTGCTGCGCTCCATCCGCAAGCATCCCACCCTCACCTACACCGCGATCGGCAAGACGCCGGAAGGGCGTGAGATGCCGCTGCTGACCATCACTGACCGCGGCGTGCCGGATGCCGGCAAGAAAGTCATGTGGCTCATGTTCCGGCAGCATGCCTGGGAGTCCGGCAGTTCGTGGACCGGCGAAGGCTTCATCCGCTTCGCCCTCTCGAGCGACCCCACCGCGTTGGCGATTCGCCGCGGTGCCATTCTCAAGATCCTCGCCTTGTGCGATCCCGATGGCGTGGCGCATGGTCGGGTACGCTTCAACGGCCAAGGCTATGACCTCAACCGCAATTGGGACGTGGATGACCCGGCGAAGCTGCCCGAGATCACTCTCCAGAAGAAGGCCATCTTCGCTTGGCTGGACGCGGGGCATCGCATCGATGCGTTCGTCACGCTGCACAATACGGAGACTAACGAATACATTGCCGGCGCACCAGATCCCACCGGCAAGCTGCTCGCACTCGTGGAGCGCTTCAATCGGTTCTGGGAAGAAGGGAAGACTTTCGCTGCCGCCACGAAACCTCGCCTGCTTCCCGCCAGCACCGAAGTGGGTCGCCCCGGACGTATGAACGTCGTGCAGGGTCTTTATCATGCACGCCAGATTCCCGCGATGGAGATTGAGATGCGCATCGCCCAGCATCCCAAACTCGGCCATCAACCCAACATCCCGGACCGTCTTCTCTCCGGCGCCGAGATGCTCACGGCCTTGTGGCGCGCTCTCAACTAATCCGCAACTCCACACAGAATAAGTGGTCCAAGTAACTGATTCGTCGACTCATTCCCATTACTACTAGTGCTCTCTAGTTATTCAAGTACCAATTGTAGTTTTGGTACATTTCTGTGCGTTGACATTAGTACTATTTCGCACTAACCTTGCATCGGGCCCATCCCACCTCGCCCGCCAAAATGCGGTTTAGGAGACGCCGCGGGATCGGTAAAAGGGATTCCCACCTTAAAGACCACACTATGAACACCGCGTGACCCGGCGCAGGTGTCTGTCCGTCACTCGGAGGATAAAGTCCGTGAAGCTACCACGTCTCGTATTGTTTGGAGCGTTGCTCAGCACCCCCGCCGCCTGGGCGGTCACTGCACAGATGCAGATGGTTTCCAATAGCGGTTCCGGGGTGTTTGTCTTCAGCGTGAACGGACAAGCGCGCAAGTTGTTCTGCACGCAGTTCACGCCGAACGCCACCACGAGCCCCTATGTCGCCAACGTTGCGACGCTGGCCAATCTGGCCGGCTCCACCTTGGCGCTGCAGAATGACCCGCAAGCGCTCCACAAGTATCAGATGGTCGCGATTCTCGACCTGATGGCCTTGGCCGATCCGTCGATCGCCGTCGACGTCGTGCGCGCCAATCGCCGAATCGTCGATGGCGTGGGCCCGCTCACTCCGGCCGCGCAAGCGCTCTACGACTTTGTCTTAACCGCCAATCCGGCGAACTACGACTTAACCGGCTTCAAGATCTACACCAACGCCATCACGCAGGAAGTCACCGGCTTCGACCCGGCCTTTATCCAGATCTGCAAAGTAGCCGGCGTTGGCGTGGCCGTGGGCACCAACTTCAATTTCACCGTGGCCGGTGGGGCCGTGGTGGTCGCGGCCGGAGCCGCGCCGGGCGGCAATTGCAGCGCTCCCATTGAAGTGCCAATCGGCAGCCGTCAAGTCACCGAGACGATTCCGTCGGGAGGCAAAATTTCGAGTGTCACCGCCGTACCCCCAGGAAACCTGACGAGTGCGAACCTGACCACGGGCACCTTCACGGTGAACGCGACGTCCGGCAGCCAAACCGTCCTGACCTTCCTGAATACCGTTCCCCTGACCACCACGGACGGTTACATCACTGTCTGCAAGGTCGCCGGAGCGGGTGCCTCCGTTGGAGCCACCTCCAGTTTCAACGTCGGCGGCACGGTGGTGAATGTGCCAGCCGGCACGGCCCCGGGCGGCCAATGCAGCAGCCCGGTCACCGTGCCGGCGGGCAGCGCTCTGATTACGGAAACTCCTCCCTCCGGCACCGCGCTCTCTTCGGTCAGCACGTTCCCGGCCGGTCAGCTCGTGAACAGCAATCTCCCCGCGGGACAAGCCACCATCTCTGTGGGCGCGGGGAATCAAGTGATCGCCACGTTCATCAACACCTCGACTGTGATTCCGCCGAACTCCGGCTACGTCTCTGTGTGTAAGGTTGCCGGCTCAGGCGTACCGCAAGGGGCGACGTTCAATTTCGACGTCGCCGGCACACTGGTCGCAGTTACCGCGGGTCCCGCGCCCGGCGGCAACTGCAGCGGCCCGATCCTGGTCCAAGCCGGTCCGGTGGGCATCAAAGAAACGCTGCCGACTGATACGCATCTCACTGGCGTCAGCACGATGCCCGATGGCTTGCTTGCCGAAGTGAACCTCAACGCCGGCACCGCCACCGTGATGGTCGCGCCGGGCGGCACCACCATCGCCACCTTCACCAACACGTTTATCGACACCTCGATCGACGTACCAGCCGTCGGCAATGACCTGCCCTACCAGGTGCACTATGTCTCGAACCTGAACCTCGCCGACTCGAAGATCAACATCACCAACTCCGGCGCCACCGGAGCCAGCATCTATGCCGGCATCAGCGCCAGCACCACCGGCGCCTTCTGCGCCAACGTTTACGCTTTCTCGCCGGACGAACAGATGGTGGCTTGCTGCTCCTGCCCGGTCACTCCGAACGGCCTCGTGTCGCTCTCCGCCAAGAACGACCTGATCAGCAACACTCTCACGCCGGCCGTGCCCACCTCGCTCGTGGTGAAGTTACTCGCCACCCGCCCCATCGGTGGCAGTTGCATCGATTCCGCACTCACCGCGTCGATCGATAACATTGTCCCTGGCCTCTCCGCTTGGGCCACCACGATTCACGTCGGGCCGACCAAGCTGGCCTCCACCGAGACGCCCTTCCTGCCCGCAACGCTCAGCACGTCCCAAACGCAGGGCAATCTGAATGACGTCGGCGAACTGGGACGCCTGACGCGCACCTGCACCTTCATTAACGCCATGGGCTCCGGCTTCGGCATCTGCCGCACCTGCCGCCTCGGCGGCCTGGGCGGCGGGCGCCTCTAAACAAACAACCACCCTGCCTCCGGAAAACTACGGCCCGGCGCCTGTAAAGGCTGCCGGGCCTTCCTTTTTGATCCTGTAGGTGAAGACGGAAAGGCGAACGGCCAGTTAACCACGTCTGGTTGACTGGCCGTTTGCCGCCCCTACGCTGGAGATATGATCAGAACTCCAAGCGCAGGACCATCGTGATGATCCTGGAAGAGAGTTGGGGCCCGGTGGTGCGTCCAAAGTTCGGATTACCAATGGCGGATACCACGCCGCCAAAGTTAGTCCGATTGAGTAAGTTGAACGCGCTTGCCTGATAGAGCAAGTCGATGGTGCGGTCACGCGCGATCGGGAACTTCATCCGCTTGGCCAGCGAGATATTCTCGCTGAACACCGGCGGTTGACGGAACTGCGTATCGTAAGTAGACGCCGTCCCCAGTTCGAATTGTCCCGGCAGCGTGTAGGCGTTGAGATTGAACCAACGCGCGTTCGGATCGTTCGGATCGAGCGTCGTACGATCAATGCCCGTGCGGATCGCATCCGGACCACGATTCGCTTTCTTGAAACGGCTGAACAGCACGCCGTTACCGAGCGTGTTCGGAGCCGAAACCTGAATCGGAGCGCCGCTGCGATACTGCTGCGCGCCGCTCAGCGTCCAGTTGCCCACCAACAGATTCGTCATGAAGTTGCTGCTGTTGAGATACTTGCGTCCCTTGCCAAAGGGGAGTTCCAGCGTCCACAAAGCATTGACGATATGCGGCTGATCGAACGGCAGCAGGGCCTTCATGTCGGCCAGGTTGTAGGCATCCTGCGCACCCACGTTGCCTTGCTGGCTGAAGATCTGCCGGTAGTGGTTCGCCGCCAGCGACTTGGACCACACATAGGATCCCATCATCTGGAACCGGCCAAAGCGCCGTTCCACCTTGGTCTGCAGCGAGTCATACCAGGTGCGGCCCGCTCCACTGTTGCGATCCAGCACGCCGAAGTACTGCGGATACGGACGCAAGGCCTGAGCCAGCGTTTGGTTGTCCGGGAAGTTCGCATAGGGCTTCTTGTAACCGGCCGCAATCACTTCCGGGCTCGAAATCGGGCGCTGCAGCAGCGTGCCCAACGCCAGGTTGCTCACCGGCAACTGATTCAGCTCCACCGTCGAGTTCAACCCGCGGCCGCGATTGCCCTGGTAGGCGATGTCGATCAGAAAATTCTTCACTTCCTGCTGCACGCCGATGCTCCAGTTGTAGATGCGCGGAGCTTTACCGAAGTTATTGCCCAGCACATCCATATCGCCGGAGAGAATGCCCACGGCAGGATCGATGAACGGTGAGCGGAAGCCAGGAGGCGCCACAATGCCGTTGTCCCAGTTCATCGCCTGGTTCACGCCGTCACTCACCGCGCTGATCGGGATCGCGAAGCCGATCCGGCAGCCGCAGCCGCCGTTGCCCAACGTCTGATAGAAGATACCGAAGCCGCCACGGATCACGCCCTTCTGTCCCACGCGATAGGCAAAGCCGCCGCTCGGGCCAATGTTCGAGAAATCGGTTGGATAGAAGCGCTTCTTCCCGGTTCGTCCCGCGCCGTTGCCGGCGAAGATCATCGCGCCCGGCAGGCCGCCCGCCCCCGGATTCGGCTTGCTCAAATCGAGCGTCGAGTAGTCGCCGTTCTTTTCGTGCCAATTGATGGGTAAGTCATAGCGCAGGCCCATCGTGAGCGTCAGACGTGGAGTCACCTTCCAGTTGTCGTTCAGATAAAACGCATGGTAACCATAGCGAATATTGCCGATCTGCACGGGCAAGCCCACGCGATTCGCCTCGTCCGCCGCCCCCAACAGCAAGCTCGCAAACGCGTTGCCGGTGCCGGCCAAGTTCGTCGGAGAAGCCGTCTGCGCGCGGTTGAAGAAGTATTGGCCGTTGCTGCCGGCGAGGTCGAGCGGATTCGACGTCGTTTGCAGACGGCGGATCTCCCAACCCACCTTCCATTCATGGCGGCCACTCACCCACGAAAGGCGCTGGCTGAAATGATAGGTGATGTTGAGCTGGCTGCCGTTGGCCACCTTGCCGTCCTGCACGCCCCAAGCGGTGAGCGCATCGGCGCCGCGGAAGTTCACCCGCGGCGTGGCGTCGGAGTCGCCCGTAATGCCCGGAAAGCCATAGCGCGACGCATTCCCGCGCTGAAAGTGGTTATCCCAGAACTGCCGCGTGCGCGAGTAACCGTAAGTGGAATGCAGCAGCACCGTTGGCTTGATCACCAGATCGTGATTGATGCGCCAGTTATCCGGCCGCTGATAGGTCAGCAGTCCCTGACCCAGCGGACCCGGCAGTTGCGACAAGTCATCGCTGATCTGCTGTTCTTTGGTCACCAGAAACGCCACGCGATTCTTGCTCGTGATCGCATGATCGAACTTCAGGTTGTAGACATAGCGGTCGAACACCTGCAGATTGGTGAAGTCCAGGTTCGAGGTGACGGTGTTGCGCGTCGGATTCGGCAAGTCCGGAATGATGTTGCGCGCAATGCGGCTGAAGCGCGCTTGCGGAATGATGTTGCCGGGGAACGGCGTCCGCGTGTTGCCGGATGTCGTCGCCGGGTCGTAGATGATTTGCGACGCCGGCAGTTCGCTGAAGTCGCCGGTCTTCATCTTCGCCGTGGGCACCGTGTTCACGGGCGTACCCAGAATCGATGCGGGACGTTGATCCTTCGAGTAAGTGAAATACCAGAACGTCTTGTTCCGGCCATCGTAGACTTTCGGAATCCATACCGGACCGCCCATCGCCCCACCGATCTCGTTGAAGCGCTCTTTGTTCTTCGGCAAACCGCGCGAGTTATTCGCCCACGAGTTCGCATTCCAGATATCGCGCCGCATATTCAGGAACGCGGCGCCATGCAAGTCATTCGTGCCGGACTTGGTCACATAGATCTGCACGCCGCCGCCGAAGCGCCCATACTCGGCATCGAACGTGCTCGTCAGGATTTTGAACTCGCCAAACATCTCGGCGCCCGGGAAATTGAACACCGTACCGCCCGACTCAGGAATCGTCAGACTCGCACCGTCGATCAGCACCTCAGCCGCGCGGCCACCCGAACCCGCCACCGACTGCTCGGCCGTCCCGCTCGACACGCCCGGCATGTAGCTCACAAACGCCTGCGCGCTCCGAATGCCGCCCGAGAAAATGGGCAGCGTCTGCAGCATCTGCGGCGAAACGCTCGTGCCGCGCAACGGCGACTCCGTCTCGAGCAACGGCGCTTCGCCCGTCACATCGACGCTCTGCTGCACTTCGCCGATTTCCAAACGCAGGTCCAGCGTCTGCCGCTGAGCCACGCGCAATTCCACGTTGCCGCGATTGAGCCGGCGGAACCCCTGCTTCTCGCCCGTGATCGTATACGGGCCAGGAGGCAGGCTGGGAAACACATAAAGGCCGGCTTCGCTCGAAACGGTTTCAAACTCCTGGCTGGTGGGTTCATGGCGCGCCTTCACCGCCACGCCCGGGATCGCCGCCCCGTTGGCATCGGTCACCAAACCGGAGAGCGAGCCGATCGTTTGCTGAGCTGGCAGAAACAGGGCGGCGAGACAAAGTGACGCCGCGAGCCGGATCAGATTCTTTTTCATGCGCGAGATTCCATACTTCTTGACTTAGATTACTCAGTAAGACAGCTACCCGAGTTATCTAAGTATGCACAGCGCGCGAAGCCCCGTCAAGCGGAAAGGATTGTTGAAAGGAAAGGACCTATTCCTGGCGAAGGGCCTGTCGCGGGTCCACCCGCAAGGCCCGAATCACCGCCGGGACCGTTGCCAGTGTGCAAATGATCGTCAGGCCAAGAAGAGGAAAGCTCACCCGGCCCCATGACCAAGGCCGCACCTGGAACAGCAACGGCTCGATCAGCGGCATGGCAAAATACGACACTGCCGCCCCCAGCAGCACCCCGGCCGCCAGCACGCGCAGCGCCCCACCGGCCACGCGCCGCGAGATGTCCCACGGCGAGGCGCCAATCGCCAGCCGCAGCCCGATCTCCTTGAACGCGCGCGTGAAGGAGAAGTGCAGCAGGCCAATCAGCCCGAGCGCGGCCACCAGCAACGCCAGCACACCCAGGAACGACGACAGCCAACCCAGCAGACGCTCCCGTCGCAAGGTGCCGTCGAGCAGCTCCGGATACGGCGTTTGGCTCGTGATCCGCACGCTGGGCGCCAGGCGGCCCAGCGCCCGCGTCAGGTCGAGATCCTCGCCTCGGACGCTCAGCGTCGCCTGGTTCACGCTTTCGTACGGCGCGATCACCAACGGCTCGATCGGCTGGTGCAGATTCACCACCTTGAAATCCGCCACCACGCCAATTACCTTCTGTGCGATCGGCCCCTGCGCCGATTGCCGCTGGAACTCGAATCCCAAAGGCTCAGTGTGGCCGAGATACTGCCGCACGAACGCTTCGCTTACCAGCACCGCGGGCGTTCCTAAATCCGCAGGCGCAAAGTCGCGGCCTGCGCGCAGCGGAATCGAAAACGTCGCGAGAAAACCCGGCGACCCGCCCAAGTAAACCGGCCTCGGCGATGGCCGCCCCTCGCCCAGCAGGACCGTAGCCCTTGCCTGCCGGCCCTCGGCCGGCACGCACGTCGACAGGCTCGCCGCCTCCACGCCCGGCTCGCGACGCAACTCGTCCAGCAGCTTCGTGGTGGACTCCGTCGTCCACGAACCAGGTTCAGTCGCCACCGTCGCCACTGTCACTCGATCCGCCGCAAAGCCCAAGTCCGCGCGTTCGAGATTGCGCAGCGACGTCCCCAGCAAACCCGCAAAGTGCAGCACGACGAACGTCAAAGCCACCTGCAAGGCCACCAGCGGGTGCAGCAGCCGCGCGGTGGCCGGCAAAGCCCCGGCCCGCATTGCCCCCGCCAGCGACACCGACGACGCTCGCAACGCCGGCAGCAAGCCGAACAGCAGCGTGGCCAGCCCACCCGCCACCACCAGAAATCCCAGCAAACGCCGATCCGGCCGCAGATCGAGAAACGCTGGGAAGTCGGCCGCACCCAGCCGCGCTACGATCGCCGGACCGGCCACTTGCGCGATCACCCAGCCCAGCACACAAGCCCCCGCGGCCAGCAGCGAACTCTCCACAAACATCTGCCGCATCACGCGCCAGCGCCCGGCGCCAATCGCCATGCGCAGCGCGAACTCGCGCTCGCGAGCCACCGCGCGCGCCACCAGCAGATTGCCGACGTTCGCGCACGCGGCCAGCAGCACCAGGCCCACAATCATGGTGACGATCCACAGCGGCTTCTCGAATTGCGAGCGCACATAAGTCGAAATATCGGCGGCCGGATGGATCAGCAGCTTGGCGTGGCGATAGTCGCGCAACGACGCTTCCTGTCCGCGCCGTCCGCGCGGCATGTGCAGCACGGCTTCGTTCTGCTGCCGATACTCTTCGAACGCCTTCTGCAGGCGCGCACCCGTGGCCTGTCGATCCGCTCCCTCGCGCCAGCGAGCATGGATTTGGAAGTAAGTCGCCTCCGGACGCCGCACGAACGCCGGACGCATGCGCGTCGTGAGCGGCAGCCAGATGTCGGTGGGCGCCCCCGGTTCGGCGCCATGAAAACCTTTCGGCGCCACGCCCGCCACTTCGTAGCGGCCCGCGTCCAGTCCCCGCACGAACAGCGAGAACTGCCGCCCGATCACCCCCGGATCGCGGCGAAAGCGGCTCTCCCAGAAGCGATCGCTCAGCACCGCTCGCGCCGGGCCCACCGGCCATTCATCCTCTTCCGTGAGAAACCGGCCCAGCGCCGGCTGCAGTTGCCAAGTGGCGAACGCCCCGCCATTGATCCACTGCGGCCGCACTGGCTCATCCGTCGCTCCATCGAAACGCACCGTCTGGCGAGGGCCCCCGAAAGAAACCCCGTAGAGTTCAAGATCCGGAGCCGCCGCCGGCCGCAACTTCTCGAAAGCCGGATAGCTGAAGTTGACGTTCTCCCGCGAGCGCCACGCGCCCCCCGCCCCCGGACCGTCATATGCGAGAAACGCCAGTTGCTCCGGATGCGGCACCGGCAACGGCTTCAGCATCAGCGCATCCACCAGCGAGAACGCCGTCGACGCCGCGCCAATCGCACACGAGAGCGACACCATCACCGCCACCGTCGACACCGGATTCTTCACCAGCATCCGCCAGCCGAAACGCGCGTCCTGCGCCAGCGACTCCACCCAGGCCGTGGCCTTCGCCTCCCGGCTCGCTTCGCGCACCCGCAACTGACTCCCAAAGCGCCGGTGAACCTCGCGCTCCGCCTCTTCCCTCGTCCGCCCCTGGCGCATGTACTCGTCTACGCGCTCGTCCAGATGGAACTGCAGTTCTTCCTGCAGATCGCGTTCCAGCCGCTGCGTCCCGAAGGCGTTGGTGAGCCGTGTGAGCCGGGACATCGGGGAGCTTAAGCCAGGCTCAAGATGCGGCCCACTGCGTCAGTGATGGCTCGCCAGCGCACGGCTTCGGTATCGAGATAACGGCGTCCTTCGTCGGTAATCTCGTACACCCGCGCCCGCCGTTTATTCGCCGTAATCACCCACTTGGCGTCGATCCAACCGCTCTCTTCCAGCCGATGCAGCGCGGGATAAAGCGATCCTTCTTCCACGCGCAACACGTCTTCGGAGATGGCTTCGATTTGCGTCGCCAAGCCATAGCCATGGAGCGGTCCGCGGCTGGCCAACAGTTTCAGCACCAGCAGGGGAAGCGAACCTTGAAGTGCGTCGGGACGAGCCATAGTCAGTTTTCTTGGTGAGACTTCTGATTATGGCAGATCGTCGCTCAGAGTCAAGTCGTGGGCCCGGCCCACTGACCGTCGGCCCGGCGCGTAAACAGAAAACCGCGCGCCTGCCGCTTCTCGAAGTTCATCGCCGCCCCCAACCTGACCACCGGCTCGCGTATCAGCACAATGTGCCGCCCCGAGAGCAACCGCACCATGCGCCCCTGGGGCGTCGAGCAACCGCTGAGAAGTAGCAGCACGAGAGCCACGGGCCTGCAAGCTCGCATCCCCGGACGATACCAAGTTGCTCGCGGCCCGTCCGGCAGAGTGAAATAGAGGGCGATGCGTTCCCTCCTTTTCTCCGCCGTGCTCGCGACTTCGCTTCACGCCGCCCCGCCCGTCGTCGCGGCTCATCGCGGCGGCGCCTCGCTCATGCCGGAGAACACGCTGCCCGCCTTCGAAAACGCGCTCCGTCTGGGCGTGCCGATTCTCGAGTTCGACATCAATCTCACCGCCGACGGCCAACTTGTGCTCCACCATGACTCCGACGTGAACCCCGAAGTCTGCCAGCCCGTGCCCGGTTCGAGCGTCAAGCCCGGGCCGATCCGCCTGCTCACCCTGGCTCAACTGCGCGAGTTCGATTGTGGCGCACGCCGCCCGGCCTCGCGCCCCAAGCAAGCCCTCTCGCCCGGCGCCGGCATGCCGACCCTCGACGAATTCTTTCGCACCGTCGCCGGCAGCCGCGCCCTCTTGCTTGGCGAAACCAAGATGCCCGCCCCGGACGCCCCGCAACCCATTGACCCCGTCCTCTTCATCAACCTGATCGAGCCCCTCGTGCGGAAGTACAAACTCGAGGACCGCTTCATTTTGCAATCCTTCGACTACCGCACCATCGACGCCATGCGCAAAAAGAATCCGCGCATTGCCCGCTGCCTGCTCGGCGTGCGCCGCTTCAAGCCGGACTATCTCCAGGTGGCCCGCGAACACGGCGCCACGCACCTGATGATGACCCTCCCCGACGCCGACGCCGCCGGCTTCCAGCAGTTGAAGAACGCCGGCCTCAAGCTCTTCACGGGCACCGCGAATCGCGAAGCCGAATGGCCCGAGTATGTGCGCTTAGGCTTCGACGCGATTCTTACCGACGACCCGGAAGGGGCGCTGGCCTTCTTGCGGCGTCAGCCGAAGTAGTCGTCACCGGCATCGTCGCCAGCAACGCCATCGTCGACCACGCGCCGGCCGAAGCCGAAATCCATTGATGATGGCCATACGGATAGCCGAAGTCCATAATCGGCTGCACTGGATGACTGCGGCTCAATACCGGCCACGAACCATCCGGGCGCTGCTGCGCCAGCAGATACGCCACCCCGCGCCGATAAGCCGGATGTGTCGCCGGCACCCCCGCCACATACAACGCATACAAGGACTCGCCCGTCGCATACGCATCGGACTGTAGCCTCGGCAACTGCGCCCAACCGCCATCCGGCCGCTGCAGCGCCAGCAAGCCCTTCACCGCCGCCTCATGCTTCGCGCCCGCCCAAGCCAGCCCCAGCAGCCGCAACGCGTGGTCCTCGGTATCGCGTGGCGTTTGCCCTTGCAGCCATTGCGCCGCCCGCGTCACCCGCTCCCGAAACTCCCCGGCCCGACCGGGCAAAGGCATCAGTTGCAGGGCTCGCATCGCGACCGCTGTAAAAGTGATGTCCGTATACTCCTGCGGCGGACGATAATCCTGCGACTTGAAGCGCCCGCTCGGTTCCTGCCTCGTCGAGATGTGATGCACCATCATCTCCACCGGAAAAGTCAGCGTACGGCTCTCCGCCGCGATTCCCAGTACCGGATACGGATTGATGTCCGGCACACTCGTGCCAATCAGATTCGACCGTGCCCGCCGTCCCCGCGCCAGGTTCGCCGCCGTCTCATACTCCTCGCGAGCCAGCTTCGCATCGATCGTCACGCCCCGTTCGCGCGCCATCACCGCGGCCATCGCCGGCAGCGAGTTGTGATGGCAGGACGTGCACTTCATCGCCGCCGTCAACGGCGCACCGATCTTCTGCAGCCCCGGCAAACTCCGCTCCACGGCCGCCTTCACCGTATTCTCCTGGAGCGGCGCGGGCAGCGGCTCACTCGCCGGAGGCTCCGGCGCACCCGCTTTCCGCAACGCCGCCACGATGGGCGTCTCACCGAAACGCAACGCCAACGAGAGGCCCGTCTCGCCCAGGTCATTCTTCGGCTTCGGATCGGCTCCCTGGGCCAGCAGATAGTCCACCACCGCTGGCGCGCCGGGCTCATAAGAAATCGCCGCCCGCATCAGCGCGGTGTAGCCCCGCCGATCCACCGCCTTCACGTCCGCGCCTTTCTCCACCAACATCTTCACGACGGTGAGATCGCCGAAGCCGGCCGCATCCTGCAAAGCGGTACGCATCTGCCGCGCTCCATTCGGCGACGCACCTTGCGCCAGCGCGATCTCCACACATTCGCGGCAATGCCCGAACGCGCTCGAGCGTGCCAGTTCCTGATTGTCGGCCACCTTCGCGCCCTTGGCGATCAGCAACCGCATCAGCGCCAAGTCGCCATTTACGCCCGAGCGCAATAGGGCCGTGAACCCGTTCGCTGGTTTGGCCGACGGATTCGCGCCTGTTTCGAGCAGCAGCGCCGCCACCGCCACATTGCCCGGCCGGTCCGCCGCAATCATCAGCGCCGTATCGCCCGCCCCCGTCGCCGCATCGACTTTGGCGCCGCGCTCGAGCAGCAAGCGCGTCTTCGCGAGATCGTAAGCAGCCATGTGCAACGCTGTCACGCCATCCGCATTCGCGGCATTTACGTCGGCGCCCGCGTCCAGCAGCACCCGCATCACCTCCGGGCCCGCCGCCATCACCGCATACATCAACGGCGTCAAGCCATCGTCGTTGGCCACATCCAAACCCGCTTTGGACGTCACCTGTGCCTTCACCGCGCGCACGTCACCCGTGCGAATCGCCTGATAGACAGCCGGGTCCGCCGCCAGCGCGGTCATCGCCCCCACTACCACCCACAGCAAGCGCATTTCGGCCAACCTCCGTTGGCGATGCTAGCACGCCTACGCGAGAATCGCTTGCGCCCCCGCGATCAGTTCCTCCAGATGCGCGGCGCTCTTCAGACTCTCCGCATACAGCTTCGTGATGTTCTCCGTGCCCGACGGACGCGCCGCAAACCAGCCGTTCGCCGTCTCCACCTTTAACCCGCCGATCGCCGCGCCATTGCCCGCCGCGTGCGTCAACTTCGCCGTGATCGGGTCGCCCGCCAAGGTCGCCGCCGCCACGGACTCCGCGTTCAGTTTCTTCAGCCGATCCTTCTGCTCCGGCGTTGCCGGCGTGTCGATGCGCGTGTAGTAAGAAACGCCGAACTTCGCCGCCAACTTCGCATAACGCTGCGCTGGATCCTCGCCCGTGCGCGCCGTGATCTCCGCCGCCAGCAGACCCAAAATCAGACCATCTTTATCGGTCGACCACGCCTTGCCATTCCGCCGCAGGAAACTCGCGCCCGCGCTTTCCTCGCCGCCAAAGCACACCGACCCATCGAACAACCCCGGTGTAAACCACTTAAAGCCCACCGGCACCTCAAACAATCGCCGCCCGCGCGCCGCCACCACGCGATTGATCACCGAACTCGACACCAGCGTCTTCCCGATCGCCGCCGTCGCCGGCCAGTCCGTACGCGCCTCCAGCAGGTAATCGATCGCCGCCGCCAGATAGTGATTCGGATTCATCAACCCGGCCGAAGGCGTCACAATGCCATGCCGGTCCGCATCGGGATCATTGCCAAACGCAATGTCGAACTTGTCCTTCAACCCCACCAGCGACGCCATCGCATACGGGCTCGAACAATCCATGCGGATTACGCCGTCATGGTCCACCGTCATGAAGCCGAACGCCGGATCCACGGTCTGGTTCACCACGCTCATCGCCAGCCCGTAACGCTCCGCGATGCGCGCCCAGTAATCCACCGACGCCCCGCCCAGCGGATCCACGCCAATGCGGACACCCGCCGCGCGAATCGCCTCCATGTCGATCACGTTCCCCAGATCGTTGATATAGGGCTTCGCCAGATCCATCGAGCGGACGTTCCCCGTGCCCCGTTTCACGCCCGCGTTATTGCCGGCCAGCAGTTCGTTGGCCCGCTTCTCCACCCAGCCCGTCACATCCGTATCGGCCGGCCCGCCGTTCGGTGGATTGTACTTAAAGCCGCCATCCGCCGGCGGATTGTGCGAAGGCGTGATCACAATGCCATCGGCCCAATGCGCCGTGCGCCCTTCGTTTTCCACCAGAATGGCGCGCGAAATCACCGGCGTCGGCGCGTAGCCATCGCCTTCCTGCACCACCACGTCCACGCCATTGGCCACCAGAACTTCAATCGCCGTCCGCTCCGCCCAACGCGACGCCGCGTGCGTATCCTTGCCCAGATACAACGGCCCGTCGATGCCCTGGCCTGCGCGATACTCGCAGATCGCCTGCGTAATCGCCAGAATGTGCGCTTCGTTGAACGTCGACTTGCTCGGCGTGCCGCGATGCCCGCTCGTCCCAAAGCTCACCCGCTGCACCGGATTCGCCGGATTCGGCACGTAAGTGTAGTAATCGTCCTCGAGCTTCGCTACGTCAATCAGTAAAGATGCAGGAGCCGGTTGGCCCGCCAGTGAGCTAATCGCCATCAGACCTATCGTAAATGCTAACGTGAGGATTCGCCCATGCCCGAATCCATTGGCCTGCACCATGCTCTGCTCAAGAGCATCCGCAAAGGCATTCAAAAAGGCTCCCTCACCGACGACGGCTATTGCGTCGCCGAGAGCTTCCACCTCTTGGAAGAGGCTTTGCGCGCCGAGTGCCAGGTTGCCGCGGTCGTGGTCTCCGAGTCCGTCCGCTCCACCGTCGAACGCCGTGTGAAGGGCCTGCGCGACGTTCGCGTCTACCAACTTCCCGACCGCGACTTCAACGAGCTCGCCGCCACCGAAAATAGTCAGGGCGTCATCACGCTGGTGCGGCCCCCTGCTTGGACCCTCGATCAACTCTTCCGCGGCACCGCTCTCGTCGTCGTCCTCGATGGCCTGCAGGACCCCGGCAACGCCGGCACCATCCTCCGCTCCGCCGAAGCCTTCGGCGCCACCGGCGTCCTCGCCGTCAAAGGCACCGTGAATCTCTACAACCCCAAAGCGTTGCGCGCTTCCGCCGGCTCCCTCTTCCGCCTCCCCTGCATCCAAGGCGTCGAAGCGGAGATGGCTCGCGCCGCGCTCTCGCAACGCAAGGTCGACACTTACGCCGCCATGCCCGCCGGCGGCAAGTCCCTCTACGACATCGACCTCACCCGCAAAACCGCCCTCATCGTCGGCAGCGAAGGACGCGGCGTCGGCCAGGATCTGCGCACCGCCGCCCTCGATCTCGTCATCCCCACCAACGGCGTGGAAAGCCTGAACGCTGCCATCGCCGCCAGCATCGTCCTCTATGAAGCCCGGCGCCAGCGGAGCGCCACATGAGCCTTTTCTCTCAGGTCGATCCCACGCCGCCCGATGCCAACCGGCCGCTCGCCGAACGCCTGCGTCCGCGCACCCTCGAAGAGTACGTCGGCCAGCAACACATCCTCGGCGAAGGCAAACCCCTGCGCCGCCAGATCGAGCGCGGCCAGCTTTCCTCGCTCATCCTCTGGGGACCGCCCGGCGTTGGCAAAACCACCCTCGCCCATCTCATCGCCCAACGCAGCGAAGCCGATTTCGTCCCCCTCAGCGCCGTCATGAGCGGCATCAAAGAAATCAAAGAGGTCATGGCCGCCGCCGAAAAGTCGCGCCTCTACGGCCGCCGCACCGTCCTGTTCGTCGACGAAATCCATCGCTTCAACAAAGCCCAGCAGGATGCCTTTCTGCCTTACGTCGAACGCGGCGACATCATCCTGATCGGCGCCACCACCGAGAATCCCTCGTTCGAAGTCAACTCCGCTCTGCTTTCGCGCTCCAAGGTCTACGCGCTGCAAGCCCTCTCCACCGCGCAGATCGTCAAGCTCCTCGAACGCGGCGCCGAACTCCTCCACCTCCAGCCCACGCCCGAACTCCTCGAGCAAATCGCCATCTACTCCAACGGCGACGCCCGCACCGCTTACAATCTGCTAGAGCTCGCCGCGGCCACCGCCCAGGACGGCCTTATTCCGCCCGGCGCCGTCGAAGAGATACTCGGCCGCAAGCTCACGCTTTACGACAAAGGCGGCGAGCAGCATTACAACCTCATCTCGGCACTGCACAAATCCGTTCGCTCCTCCGACGCCGACGCCGCCCTCTACTGGCTCGCCCGCATGCTCGAAGGCGGTGAAGACCGCATGTATCTCGCCCGCCGTCTGGTGCGCATGGCCGTTGAAGACATCGGCCTCGCCGACCCGCGCGCCGTTGAACAGGCCATCGCCTGCATGCAGACCGTCCACTTCCTCGGCGTCCCCGAAGGCGATCAGGCCTTAGCCCAAATCACCATCTACCTTGCCCTCGCCGCCAAAAGCGATGCCGCCTATCGCGCTCTGAACACCGCCCGCGCTACCGTGGCCTCCGCGCCCGATGAGCCGGTGCCCATGCAGTTGCGCAACGCGCCCACCCGCGCCATGAAGCAATGGGGTTATGGCGAAGGCTATCAGCACGCCCACCAAAGCGACGACGCACTCACCACCATGCAGTGCCTTCCCGATTCGCTCGTCGGCACCGAGTTTTACGAGCCCACCAACCGCGGCCTCGAAGCGCGCATCCGCGAACGGCTCGCCGAAATCCGCGCCCGTCGGCAGCCTCCCCAGGAAAAGCCATAATAAGGCCAGCGTGACTCGCGCCGAACAGCTCGCCTTGCTGCGTGAAAGGATTTTCCGTTTCGCGGCATCTCGTATTGCGGCCGATCGCGCGGAAGATTTGGCCCAGGAAGTGCTCGTTGTCCTGGAAGAGAAGTATCCGCAGTTGGACCGGCTTGAGGATCTCATGCCTTTGAGCTTGCAAATCATGCGCTTCAAGATGACCGCGGCGCTCCGCAAAAGCTACCGGCGCGGCGAGACCCACTCCGTCTCCGTCGACGAATGGCCCCTCACCGACCCCACCCCCGGCCCCGACGTCCAAGCCGAACGCAACGAAACCCGCGCCCGCCTCGCCCAAGCCTTCGCCGGCCTCGGCGAACGCTGCCGCCAAATCCTCCGCCTCAAGCTCGAAGGTCGCAGCCTCGTCGAGATTCAAGGCCTCCTCGGCGTCGAGTCCATCAACACCGTTTACACCTGGGACCATCGCTGCCGCCAGCAAATGCGCGAACTGATGACGCCCACCGGGAGGCCGTCGTGACGCCCGAGATCGAACGGCTCCTCGCCGAATACGCCACCGGCACGCTCAACGACGCTGACCGCCAAAAGCTCTTTGCGGCCGCGCTCGAGGACCAGTCCGTCTTTGAGGCTCTCTCCGAAGAGCAGGCGCTCAAGGACGTCTTCGACGACCCCGAGTCGCGTGGCTATCTGCTCACCGAACTTGATCGTCTCCACGAACCCCAACCGCCCGCCATCGGGCCGCCGCCCGCCCGCGCCCACATGAAGCTGCGCTCCGCCGCCCGCCCCGCCGAAGCCCTGTCGATGCCTGCGCCGGCCCAGGCTCCCGCCCCGGTTCCCGTCCCGGCGCCGCCCGTCTCGGCGCGGCGCTTCGCCCTCCCTCTCGCCGCCGTCCTTTCGGCGATTGTCATCACGAGTTGGCTCTGGTGGCGCTCGCAACCCACCGCTACGGAAGTCGCCCAGAACGCGCCGCCCGCCGCCAGCGCGCCCCCAGTTCCGGAACCAGCCCCGGTCACGCCGCCTCCGTCCCCGAAAGCTCAAGCGACTCAGCCCCAGCCGGCCAAACCCACCGTGCCGGACCAACCGGCCAAAGCCGATGCCGACCTCGCCCAACCGGCCGAGGCTTCACCAGCCGCGCCCCCCCCCGCCGCCCGTCGTCGAGCGCGAAGCCGACGCCAAAGAAAAAGTCGTCGCCTCTAACGAAATGCGCGCGGAAAAAAAGGCCGAAGAGGCCGCGCCCGCCCCCGCCCCTGCTGTCACCGCCGCCAAACGACCCGGCCTCGCCGCCGGTTATCGCGCCCGTCAAGCCCCCACCCGCCCCTGGCGCATCGAGCGCCTCGAAAGCGGCCGCTACGTCCCCACCGACGGACCCTTCCGCTCCGGCGACACCGTCACCATTCTGCTTCCCGCGACCCCGCGCCCGCAGCTCACCGCCGTCGACGGCACCCCGATTTCGCTTGAAAAAGATGGCGACTGGTACCGCAGCGCCCCGCTCTCACTCTCGCGCGGCGTCCACGAATACATCCCCACCACCGAACAACCCTCCGCTGACCGGGCCCGCCAAAGCGCCCCCGCCCCGCGGATCCGCCTAACCGTGGTGGACTAGCTCCACTACCGTCCGCGTCCCCAGATCATCCGGCAAACTGTAGCGCTCAACAATCCGCATCGCCACCCGCCGTCTCGCCGCTTCCTGCTGCGCCGCCGCCATCTCGCTCTCTGCATCCGGACCCTTATACAGCAACGCCCGCGCCCCTTGCCGCAGCGCCGGTGCGAAGAGCGGAATCGCCTTTTCGAGCGGCGCCACCGCGCGCGCTGTGATCACTTCCGCGCGCTGCTTCGCCAGCCATTCTTCCGCGCGCTGCGGAATCACGCGCACGTTGCTGAGTTCCAATGCTTCCACCGCACTCTGCACAAACCGCGCTTTCTTCTGAATCGACTCGAGCAGCACGAACTGCGTCTCCGGCAGCACCATCGCCAGCGGCAATCCCGGCAACCCCGCGCCCGTTCCCGCATCCACCACACGCGTCGCATTCTTGAAAAGCCGCCACGGCATCACCGAATCGAGCACATGCTTGATGGCTGCTTCGCGCTCGCCCAGAATCCGGGTGAGGTTCATCGTCTGGTTCGCTTCCACGATCAGCTCCAGGTGCTTGGCGCCTAGAGAGATCAAACGGTCACGTTCGGGAAGATCTGCGGGAAGAATCGCGGCGAGTTCGTCAGCGAAGGACAAGTTGATTTGTCAGGGAGGGAATTTGGTGGACCTGATCGGGTTCGAACCGATGACCTCTTCCATGCCATGGAAGCGCGCTCCCAACTGCGCCACAGGCCCACATCACGCGGACAACCTTATTATAGTACAGATGAGCCGCGAAGACGCTTGGGAATTGTTGTGTGAATACGTGAAGTCCGAAAGTTTGCGCAAGCACGGACTCGCTGTCGAGACCTGCCTGGCCGCTTACGCCCGCGAATATGGCGAAGACGAGGAGAAATGGCGCGTCACCGCCCTCCTCCACGACTTCGATTGGGAAATTCACCCTCAGCTTCCGGACCATCCCCTGAAGGGCGAACCCATCCTCGCCGAGCGCGGCGTCAGCGAAGAAATTCGCCAGGCCATCCTCTCGCACGCCACCTTCAGCGGCGTCCCCCGCGACACCCGACTCCGCCAGGCCCTGTTCGCCTGCGACGAACTCGCCGGCTTCATCACCGCCTGCAGTTACGTCAAGCCGTCCAAAAGCGTGCACGAAGTCGAGGTCGCCGGCGTCCGTAAAAAGATGAAAGATAAGGCTTTTGCCCGTGCCGTCAACCGCGACGACATCACCGTCGGCGCCGCCGAACTGGGCGTCGACCTCGACACCCACATCGCCTTTTGTCTGAAAGCGATGCAGGCCAACTCCGCCGCCCTCGGACTCTAGCGTCCGCCCTTGATCGCGGCCAGAAACTGGACCTCGGCCTCCGGACCCACCTCGTCCGCCAGCCCGATCGAACTGATCTCGCCGTCGATCCCCACCGCCAGATTCGACAGCAGTTTCCCCTCGTTCACCAGCCGCCCGCGCAAGTCCGGAAACTGCTCCTCCAGCGCCTGCACCACCTCGCGCACCGTCCGTCCCGGCGCCTCCACGAACTCGCGACCGCCGGTGGCGGCGCGCAGCAGGGCAGGGATATGGACATGGGCCATCTATTTCAAATCTTTCAGCCGGAACGACACAACTTCCATCCGGGAGAGCCCCGGCAGGCCCCGGCCGCCCGAAGCAAATCCCAGCAGCACGTTCCCCTTCACAAAGTGGATCGCCGTGTAGCAATACCAGCCGTCGGGCGCCGTGCGGATATTCGTCACCGCCTTCCAGCTCTGTCCATTGTCTTTCGAAATCGCCACCGTCTGCGGCGACCGTTTCCCGCCGTATGTCGGCGTCGACTTCAACGCCGCATCCGCGTTCGTGTGGTCGTTCCACACCACCAGCAAATCCCCCGACCCCGGCACTCGCTCAATCGAGGCCGGCGACAACGGTGACGCCAGCTTCGACGGCTGCGCCGCGCTCCACGTCTCCGCCCGATCCGACGAATAAGAGATGTATTGACTGCCCAACTGCGTCCGGATGAACATCATCACGCGCCCGTCCTTCAGTTCCACCACACCCGGCTCCTGAAAACCGGCGCGCGTCTCGGCCGGCGGCTTCAGCGCCCCGGTCCGCCGCCACGTCTTGCCCGCATCGTCGGAAACGTAGGTCATCGCCGTTCCCGCCTCACCGAACTTCGTCTCGGTATTCGGATGCAACGCCACCGGCATCACCAACCGCCCGTCCTTCAACTGAATCACCCGATCGTTGTTCAACACGTAGTAGCCCGGCTCGGCGATCGTCGGCCGCGGCTCGCTCCAGCTCTTCCCTTCATCGGACGAATAGCGCATCAGCGGATGACAATCCGTCAGCGAGTTCTTGCGCAAATAGAACAGTGCGATGCGTCCATCCTTCAACCGCAGCAACGACACGCTCATCGCATTCATGTTGCCTTCGCGCCCCACGATCGTCACATCGTCCTTCGTCCACGTCTGTCCCGCGTCGCTCGAATAACGCCCCACCACGGTGGCCGCGTCATGGTCCCCGCCGCCCCCGGTAAACTTCGTATAGGCGAACAAAACTCGCCCGTCTTTGAGTGTGACGAACGAGCCCTCCGTATTCCTCGGATTCCCGGGTACCGGAGGCAGTTCGAGTACCGTTTTCACGTCAAGCGCGGCGAGTAGCAGAAAAAGAGAAATCATACGACTGTCGACAGTTTATAATATTCCTTTCGTGGCCACATTTCACCCCCAAAACTACGCCCCCGGCGCAAAATATCGTCTTGAGCTCCCCATCGACGACGCCGTCTCGCTCCCCGTCCTCCTGATCCGCGGCGCCCAACCCGGCCAGACCCTCGTCGCCTCCGCCAATGTCCACGGCGACGAGTACGAAGGCGTCCGCGCCATCTTCGAACTCTTCGAAGAGCTCGACCCCGCCCGCATGTCCGGTGACTGGCTCGCCGTCCCCGTCGTCAACCCGCCCGCCTTCTGGGCCGGCACCCGCACCAGCCCCCTCGACGGCGCCAACCTCGCCCGCGTCTTCCCGGGCGACCCGCACGGCACCATCTCCCAACGCCTCGCCCACGCCTTCGCCGAGAACATCATCGCCCACGGCTCTTTCTACCTCGACCTCCACAGCGGCGGCGTCAAGTTCCGCATGCCCACCATGGTCGGTTACGCCTCCTATGACCCCCGCGGCAGAGCAGCGGCCGAAATCTTCGGCGCCACCACCATCTGGGGCCACCCCAAACTCGACCCCGGCCGCACCATCTCTTCCGCCGCCGCCCTCAACATCCCCTGGCTTTACACCGAAGCCCGCGGCGCCGGACGCATTCACCCCGAAGACCTCGACATGATGAAGACCGGCCTGCGCAATCTGCTCCATCATTTAGGCATCCTGAAAGGTGCCCCGCCCCGGGCCTCGATTCGCTATCGTCTTTTCGGGGACGGCAACACCGATAAGGGAATGTCCGCCACGCAGCCGGGCTTCCTCCTGAAGCACGTCGACGTGCTGGACGAAGTCGCCGCAGGGACCGTTCTCGGCACTTTGGTCGATATGGCCGGCAACCCGCTCGAACAATATCGAGCCCCGGTCGCCGGCGTCGTGGGCTTGGTGCGCGAGTTTCCCGTCGTCGCCGCCGAGGACCCGCTCTTCTTGATCGCGCAGTATGAAGGAGTTTCGTAAGTATGGCTGAGCTTGGTTTTGACCCGTCCCGTCGCGAGGCAAGCATCCGACAGAAAGCCGCCGGTTCGCTCGCCCGTTTTGAGCGGGCCAAAGGCAGCCTCGCCGGTGGTGTTTCCAGTGGCCTCCGCCGCACCGCCCGGCCTTTTCCTCTTTTCTATGACCACGGCCGCGGTTCCCACCTCACCGACGTCGATGGCAACGACTATATTGATTACACGCTCGCTTGGGGTCCGCTCATCCTCGGCCACGCGCCCGAAGCCGTCAATCGTGCCGTCGCCGCTCAGCTCGAACGCGGCCACACCTACGGCGCCCAGCACGACCTCGAGTTCGAAGTCGCCGAACTGATTCATCAGCATGTTCCCTGCGCCGAACGCGTTGCCTTCGCCAACAGCGGCACCGAGATCGTGCAGTTGGCCCTGCGCATCGCCCGCGCTAAAACCGGCCGCACCAAGTACCTCAAGTTCGAAGGCCACTATCACGGCTGGGACGATAGCGTCCTGGTCAGCTACAAGCCCTCGCGCGACCAACTCGCGCAATTTGGCAGCGACCCGGTCCCGGTCGGCACCGGCCAGCGCCCCCATCCCGGCGCCGTCATCGTCCAATGGAACGATCGCGCCGGCGTCGAGGCCGCCTTCCGTGATCACGAACTCTCCGCCGTCATCTGCGAGCCCATCCTCTGCAACAACGGCTGCCTGATGCCCGCGCCCGGCTTCCTCGAGTTCCTCCGCGAAATCACGGCCCGCACCGGCGTCGTCCTCATCTTCGACGAAGTCATCACCGGCTTCCGCCTCGCCTTGGGCGGCGCGCAATCTCACTTCGGCGTCACGCCGGACCTCGCGACCTTCGCCAAAGCCGTCGGCGGCGGCCTCCCGCTCAGCATGCTCGCCGGCAAAGCCGAATTCATGGACCTCATCGCCAATGGCACCGTCGTCCACGCCGGCACCTTGAACGGCAATCCGCTCGTCCTCGCTGCCGCCAAAGCCTCGCTCGAAACCCTCGCGCAAAACGATGGCGCCCTCTACCGCACCATGTGGGCGCTCGGCGACCAGCTACGCGAACAGCTCCGTGCCACGTTGGCCGGCAAAGGCTACTCCGTCACCGTCAACGGCGTGGGCCCCGTCTTCCAACTCAACTTCCAAACCGCGCTCGGACCCACCTACCGCGACACCATGACCGCCGACATGAAGCTCTACAGCGACTTCGGTCTCGCCCTCCTCGACGAAGGCATCCTCGTCCTGCCCGATGGCCGTTGGTATCTTTCGGCTGCCCACACCGCGGCCGACATCGAGCGCACCCTCGCCGTCGTCGCTTCGCTTTAGCGATTCGAGAGCTGAGCGAGCACCAGCACGATCAGCAGGATGGCAACCACCAACAAGGCGATCTTAGCCGCGCTATACGGCCGGTCGCCTTGCACCTCTCCCGTCCGCGCGTTTACCGCAATCTGATACACCTTCCCGTTGAAGCGATACGCCCCGATCCACACTGGTAACAACAGGTGACGGAACGCCACGTCCCGATAGCGCGTCTCACGGGTATGAATCCGCTGCTCATCGCCGCCAATATCCGACGCAATCCAACTGTCGATCGTGGGCTGCATCTCGCGCTTGGCGGCCTCAAAGCCCTCCGGAAGCTCAACCTGGTAACGTTGCGCCGCAAAGCCCGACAGATAAGCCGGCTCGTAAGCAGTCAGCGCTTCGAGATCCCAGGGCTCCAACTCCGTTACGCGACGGTCCACCACCTTCGTCGCCACCACCAGCACATCGCGAAACGGACCCTGCACCAACCCTCGCGCTGGTGACCATCGCACCCGGATCACCTGCTGCGCCACGCGCTCGCCGCGCTGATTCGTCACGTACACCGTTTCCGTATAGCGATCGCCCCGCTCGCCCGTATACTGCGTCACCGTCTCCGCGGAATAGCTCCAATATGGCAGATACACGCCCTTGAGCGCGTCATACTGCGCCATCCCCTTCAGCGCCGATGGCGCAAACCACAGCGACGCCAGCCAGCTCTTCACTAAGTTGCGCCCGCCTTCGATCGGCACCTTGAATGGCAACAACGCATTCGGGGCCACCAGCGGACTCGCCGCCTTCGGCTGCGTCACAATCTTCGCCGCGCAGAACGGACACGCTCCCGCCACCTGCGGCGGCTCAAAGTTGAAGATCGCGCCGCAACCGTCGCATTTCACCTCCAGCGCCTTCGCCGACATCTGCTCCTGATGAGCTTCGGCTTCGCGCAGCGCGTCTTCAAACGAATGCTCGCCCGTCGTCGCCGTCGAAGTCTCCACCGCCTGCAGATTCCCGCACGCCGTGCACTTCAACTGCTCGGCCGCCGGATCCCACGCCATGTCCGCCCCGCACGCCGCGCAGGTGAATCGCGCTTGCGCCATCGCTTAACGAATCGGGCGCACGATGATCTTCGCCATCGAACAACCCCGCTCCACCTGGGCGCTGCACGCGCGGAACTTCGACTTCTTATCCACACACACCCGCACTTCCTTCAGAAAGCGGCCGTTGCAGTTCACCGAGATCATGTCCGGCTTCAACCCCGGGTTCGCCGCCACAAACTTCCTCTCGATGTCTGCCGGCGAAAACTCCACCTGCTCCTTCGACAAATTCTTGAACTCGTTCGGAATACGCACGTTCGCCCAATTCGTCAAAATTGCGTCGAAGTATTGGGGCGGCGTCAGTCCGGAGCACGTACCATGCTTGCGCCACTCATGGTTCAGCAACTTCTCGGACGGCATGATCTCCAGCACATCGCGCCGCAAGGGCGCCGGCAGGTTCAACGGCTCCGTCGAACAGTCCTCCGGATAACCCCGCTCGAACTGCGGCCACAACCCATGCACCACAAAGCCATACTTCCGCGGACCCGCGCACTGCAGCCGATCCCGCGCCCCCGCCGGGCTCGCGCAATAGTCCGGCGACCACGACAACGACAGCACGTAAAAATCGAACTGCCCGGGAGTATTGCCGCGCGGCTGTGCCAGCAACGCCGCCACGGCCAAAAGGAGAGTCAGGCTTCGCATCAATCGCTATTATAGGGAACGCATGATTGAACAATTAGCTTGGGGCGGCTGGAAGAACTGCTATCGCCTCGCCAATGACGAGATTGAATTGATCCTCACGGCCGACGTCGGCCCGCGCGTGATGCGCTGCGCCTTCGTCGGCGGTCCCAACGTCTTCAAAGAGTACGCCGAAGAGTTGGGCGGCACCGCCGAGCCCGATTGGAAGATCCGCGGCGGCCATCGCGTGTGGGTCGCCCCCGAACGCGCCAACATCACCTACGAGCTCGACAACTATCCCGTCGACGTCACCGCCTCCGGCGACACGCTCACCGCCACCTCACCGGTCGACCGCCGCACCGGCCTGCAGAAGACGATGATCCTCTCGCTCTCCGGCCGCCAGGTCACCGTCACCAATCGCGTCGCCAACACCACCCTCTTCCCCGTTCGCTGTGCCGCCTGGGGCCCCACCGTCATGGCCCCCGGCGGCCTCGGCATCACCGGCTTCCCGCCCCGCGGCACCCACCCCGAAGACCTCGAGCCCGTCAATCCCCTCGTCATGTGGAGCTACACCGACTTCAGCGATCCTCGTTGGCGCTTCACCTCGAAGTACGTCACCCTCCGTCAGGACCCGCAAGCGAAGGCCGCCCAGAAGCTCGGCCTCTTCAACCCTCACACCTTCGGCGCTTACTTACTCGCCGGCCATCTTTTCTTGAAACAGTTCCGCCCCGATCCGCTCTTAGAGTATGCGGACATGGGCTGCTCCTATCAGTCCTTCACCAACCGCGACATGCTCGAACTCGAAACGATGGGGCCGTACGAGTGGGTGGCTCCCGGCGCGCACACGCAGTTCGTCGAAACGTGGAGCCTCGATCGCGGCGTCGAACTGAACGAGATCAGTGATCAGGCGCTCGATGCGCTGCTGTTGCCGCGGCTCCAGCGTTAGTTCGTCGCGTCCGCGGTGGTGTGGTCCATGGCCATCTTCCATCCTTGTTTCGTGCGCGTGAAGATCAATGAGTAACGGCCGCTCGCGTTGCCGCCTCCTTCACGCGTCCGCTCCAGATGGAAGCGTCCGGTGGCCCACGCATGGTCGCGGCCCAGCGAGTGGACTTCCACTTCGGAGAACGTCAGCTTGCCCATCGCCGCCGGCGTCGGATACGCCTGTCGATAGCGCTCGAACGTCGCTTCCCAGCCGCGCGTCACTCGCTTGCCGATGAACGTCAACTCCGGAGACTTGATGTATTCCTCCATAAAAGCGCCCAAATCGCCGCGATTCCACGCTGTCTCCTGCCGCGCCAACACTGCCTTCACTGCTTCTTCCATCGTCGCCGCTTGCAGCATCGCGGCCATCGCCAGCACTCCGCACCATCGCTTCAACATCGTTCCCCCAAAAGCAAAAAGCCCCACTTGCGTGGGGCCTTTCCGCGTCTCACTCTCTTGCGAGAGCTTTGAACTACTTCTTCTTAGCAGCCTTCTTGGCCGGAGCCTTCTTCGCTGCCTTTTTGGTCGCGTTCTTCATCGAACCATTCTCCCTAACATCAAATTTGCGTTCCTAATGGATCGCGTATGTGATCCAGGTATAAAAGGTTTTGGTAGTAATGTCAAGAAGAAAAATGTCATTCCACAACGTCCTTCAACATGGCTGGAAATCGTAAAAACATGAAGCACCATAATTGTTTCAAAGGCCCTCTGCGCATGCTTCTCTTTCTCTTGCTCCTGGCCTCGTTATTGCTGTTGGGCTGCGGCAAAAAACGCGCTTCTTCCGTGGCTCCCATGCCGCGCGTGAAGATCGGCTATGAACAACGCGGCATCGCCAGTTGGTATGGTCATCCGTATCATGGACGCGCCACCGCCAGCGGCGAGGTCTATGACATGGAGCGTCTCACCGCCGCTCATCAACGCCTCCCCTTCGGCGTCATCACGCGCGTCGAGAATCTCTCGAACGGCAAGACCGTCGACGTGCGCATCAACGATCGCGGTCCCTTCGTCAAAGGCCGTGTCATCGATCTCTCCCGCGCCGCCGCTCGCCGCATCGATCTCCTCGGACCCGGCATCGTCCAAGTGCGCTTGCGCGTCATCGATGCGCCACCCAAGGTCCGCGCCGCTCTCAATCAATCACCTCAGCGGCGCTGGTCCTTCCTCCGCTGGCCCCTTCATCCGCGCCGCGCCCCCACCACCTTCGAAGAAGTCCTCGCTCTTCGCCCCGACCACCACCTCGGAGATACTCCTGCCGATCTCGAACGGCCTACCCCCCAAACGGAAAACACCACCCTCACAATAGTGGAGTGAAAGCATCGCTTGCGGGGTAGAGAATCTGAACGAATTCCTCTAACCTCTAATTTCAGAACGGAACACCGCGTAGTAAAACTCAACCGTTCTCCTCCCCCAGAACCATCTGTCGATGAATATTGATGACCAAACCCGCGTCCTGATCGGGCAATCTGCGCGCACGCGCCAGTTGCTCCGGCTAATTGAAAAGCTCGGCCCTGCTCAATGGCCCGTGCTCTTAATGGGGGAAACCGGGACCGGCAAAGAAGTTGTCGCCCGCCGTCTCCATGCCGCCCGCGGTGCCGGGCCGTTTGTCACGATCGATTGCTCCGCCATGGTCGGGCCGCTGATGGAAAGCGAACTCTTCGGCCACGCCAAAGGCGCGTTCACCGGCGCCCAGGCCAACAAGCTCGGACTGGTGGAAGCCGCCCATGGCGGCACCGCCTTCTTCGACGAAATCGGCGAACTCCCCCTCGACCTCCAAGCCAAGCTTCTCCGCTTGTTGCAGGAAAAGGAGTACCGCCCCGTCGGCTCCGTCAGCGCTCGCAAAGCCGACTTCCGCGTCGTCGCCGCCACCAATCGCGATCTCGCCAAAGAAGTCGAAAAAGGCACCTTCCGCCGCGACCTCTTCTATCGCCTCAACGTCGTCACGGTCCGCCTCGCCCCCCTGCGCGAACGCCGGGAAGACATCCCGGCTCTGGTCTCGCATTTCCTTTCGTTGCACGGCAAACGCCACCAACTGACGCCTGATGCGCTCGAAACCCTCCTCGCCTATGACTGGCCGGGCAATGTGCGCGAGCTCGAGAACGGCATCCAGCACATGATCGCCGTCAACTCCGGCCCCGACATCACCGTCCGCGATCTGCCCACCGGCGTGCAAAACTTTGCCGTGCACCGTGAGCAACGCCTGGCGCGCGCCGCGGCCGCCGGCCTGCAGCAATCCACCATGCCGGCTCCCGCTCCGATGATCGAGATCCATTCGCACTCCGCTCCGGCCCCGCGCTTCACGGGACCCATCATGCGCCTCGCCGACCTCGAGCGCCATCACATCCTCCGCACGCTCGAACACACCCGCGGCGATCGCATTGCCGCCGCCACCCTGCTGGGCATCGGCCGCACCACTCTCTATCGCAAGCTGAAGGAATATCAGCACAGTCGTCCGCTCAATGCCTCCCGTGCTATAACAGGCGCTTGATCGCGCTGGATGCTACTTATTCCCTTGACGCGCAACCCACGGGCGTCAGCGTCTATTCCCAACAACTGCTGCATGGCCTAGCCGCGCAGCATCCGTCCGAAACCTTCGCGTGGTGTTATCGGCCGCATCGCTTTCGTGGTGCGGCCGATCTTCCTTTGAACTGTCGCCGCCGTCTGCTGCTCGAAGCCGGCCCTCTCCTCTGGCGCGCCCCCCAACTCTTCCACGGCCTCAATCAGCGCCTCCCGCGCCGCAAGCGCTGCCCTTCCCTCGCCACCTTCCACGACCTCTTCGTCCTCTCCGCCGAGTATTCCACTTTGGAATTCCGCCAACGTTTCGCCGCGCAAGCGCGAAACGCCGTATCTTATGCAGATTTAATCATTACTGTGTCCTCGTTTACGGCGTCACAAGTGCAGGACCACCTGGGGGTACTAGCCTCCCGCATTCGCGTCATTCCTCATGGTGTCGATCTTCCCGATACCCCTGTGCGTGAAGGGTCCCGCCTCCCCGTGATCCTCCATGTGGGCGCCATCCAAAAACGCAAAAATCTCGTCCGTCTCGTCGAAGCGTTCGCCCAGGTACCCGCCCCCTGGGAACTGCATCTCGCCGGCTCCCTCGGCTATGGCTCGGACGATGTCCTCGCCGCCATCGACCGCAGCCCGCACCGCGCGCGCATCCGCCGCCTCGGCTATCTCTCCCCCTCCGAACTCGACCGCCAATATCGCCAAGCCAGTCTCTTCGCCTTCCCCTCCCTCGACGAAGGCTTCGGCATTCCTGTCCTCGAAGCGATGGCTTATGGACTGCCCGTCCTCTGCTCGAATAGCTCCGCCTTACCGGAAGCCGCCGGCGGCGCCGCGCGCCTCCTCGATCCTCTCGACGTCGATGCCTGGGGACAAGCCCTCGCTCACCTCTGCGCCGACGCCTCGGAACGCGACCAACTCCGCGCCCTCGGCTACGCTCGCGCCGCCCAATGCAGTTGGCGCCACGCCGTCGATGCCACCTGGCGGGCCTATCGCGAACTCCTGGGCACCTAAACACTGGCCGCCGGCCACGCCAGTACCAACCTCCGTTGACGCCCACCTCCCCCGGTGATACCGTCGCTAGGTCATGCGCGCCCTTGCCCTTGCCTTCGCTTCCTCCGCCCTGTTAGTGGCTCAACAACTCCCGCCGGCCGCGGCCATCAAAGTCGATTTCGAAAAGCACATCCTGCCGATCCTCCAGCAGAACTGCCACTCCTGCCACGGCCCCGAAGTCCAGCAATCCGGCTTGCGGCTCGATCGCCGCCAGCCCGCCATGCGCGGTGGCGACTATGGCCCCGTCATCGTTCCCGGCAAGAGCGCCGAAAGCAAACTGATCCGCCGCGTCGTCAACGGCGATGGCGGCATGCTCATGCCTCCTTCGGGCGCCCTCTCGAAAGCGGACATCGGACTGCTCCGCGCCTGGATTGACCAAGGCGCCGACTTCCGCCTCGAACTCAAAGACGAGCCGCCCGCCCCGCCCGTCGACCCGAAGGTGGCCAGCCTCATCTCCGCCATCCGCCTTCGTCAGGACGCCGCCGTCGAAAAGATGTTGCAAGCCGAACCCGCTCTCGCACAAGCCACGGACAGCGCCAAGTCCACCGCCTTGCATCACGCCGCCGGCTTCGGCTCCCTGGCCACCATGAAGCTCCTGCTGGATCAAGGTGCCGCGATCAACGCGAAGAACAAGCGCGCCTCCACGCCCCTGCACTGGGCCATGCACGACGAAGCCAAGGTCCGCTTCCTGCTCGAACGCGGCGCCGGCTTGAACACGAAACAATCCGATGGCCGCACGCCGCTCTACCAGGCTGCGTCCCTATCTAACGGACATGCCATCCTTCGCCTGCTCCTCGAGAAAGGCGCCGATCCCAACCTCGCCACTGCTGCCGGCCAAACGCCTCTCATGGCCGCCGCGATCCGCGGCGACGAGGTCGCCATGAAGCTGCTGCTCGAGGCCAAGGCCGCCGTCGACACCAAGAACGGCGCCGGTTCCACCGCGCTCATGTCGGCCGCCACCAACGGCAATCCCGCCGCCGTTCGCCTCCTGCTGGAAAAAGGCGCGGACGCCAAAGTCCTCAACAAGCGCCAGGAGTCCGCCCTCGGCTTCGCCGCCACCACCGGCAACGAGGAGTCCGTGCGCTTGCTGCTCGCCGCCGGCGCACCCATCAACGTGCAGGACGATCGCGGCTACTCGCCGCTCATGTTCGCCGCCGCTTCAGATACCATCCCAGCCGGCGTCGTGAAGCGCCTGCTCGCCGCCGGTGCCGATCCCAAAGCCACCGGCGAAGGCGAAACCGCTGGCTCTCTCGCCGCCAAGCGTGGCCCCACTGAAGTCACCCGTCTGCTCGGCGTCGCCGCCCCCGCGCCTAAGCCCTTCTCCGTGCGAACCGTCGCCCGGCACACCGTACCCGAAGCCGTCAGCAAAGCCCTTGGCCTCCTCGAAGTCCAAAGCCATAACTTCATCCGCATTGGCGGCTGCAACTCCTGCCACGCCCAGGACCTTCCCTCTGCCGCCGCCGGACTCGCCCGCCGCCGCGGCCTCCAGGCTCCTAAATCCATCGAGCAACTCTCCGTCCTCCTCCAAGGCACCAGCACCGAACGCGTCATGGACTTCAACACCGGCGCCATCACTACCCTCGGTTGGGAACTCTTCGACTACGGCATTAACCAGCAGCCCAAGGACGAATACACCGACTCCGTCGTACGTTTCCTCAAAGCCATGCAAGGCCCCGATGGCTTGTGGAAGGTGAACGAAAGCCGCCGCCCGCCGCTCAACGTCGGCGCTTATCAAACCACCGCTCTCGCTGCCTACGCCCTCCGCCACTACACCCAAACGCCTGACCAGGCCGATACCGATCGCGCCCTGGCCCGCGCCGCCACCACCCTCAGCCAAATGCAGCCCACCGCCATGCAGGATCGCGCCTTCCACCTCATGGCCCTGGCCTGGACCAACGCCCCCGCCGCCTCCATCGAAAAAGCCGTGCGCGCCCTCGTCGCCATGCAGTACCCCGACGGCAGTTGGTCGCAGATGCCCACCATGGAGGCCGACGCCTTCGCCACCGGCCAAGCCCTCTTCGCCCTCAACGTCGCCGGCAAGCTCCCCACCACCGACCGCGTTTATCAGAAAGGCGTAGCCTACTTACGCCGCACCCAGGCCGCCGATGGCTCCTGGCACGTCCGCTCCCGCTCCATTGAGATTCAGCCCTACTTCGAAAGCGGCTTCCCTTACGGCCACGATCAATGGATCTCCGCCGCCGGCACCAGTTGGGCCGTCATGGCCCTTTCACTCACGGTCGAGCCCACGAGCCTCAGCCGCGCAGAATAGGGCGGCGTTAGACTATGGGTATGCGCAACGAGTTCACCGCCATCGTCGAGCAAGATGGTCCCTGGTACATTGCGTATTGCGCCGAAGTTCCCGGCGCCAATGGCCAAGGCGCTACCCGCGAGGAATGCCTTCAGAACTTGCGGGAAGCAATCAAACTCGTTCTCGACTATCGACTTGATGAATCCTTGCGCGGTTTACCGCCAGAGGCCAAGCCGGAACTCCTCATTGTCGGATGAAGCTCGCTACCCTTCTTCGGCACCTGCGTAAATTTGAATGTGTTGTGCGCCGGGAAGGCAAAGAGCATGCAATATGGGAGAATCCTCTCAAACCGGACAGGCCGACGCAGTCCCTCGGCACGTAGAGATTTCGAATCTGTTGGCGATACGGATCTGCCGACGTCTGTCGGTCCCCGACCCTCCAGGCTAAAGCGTCTCCGGCGACTCCAGCAACCGCACCAGCGTCTGTAAGAACTCCGCCGCCGCCACGCCATCCACCACGCGGTGGTCCACCGATAGCGAGATCGGCAAAGTCAGTCGCGCCACCACGGCGTCGCCTACCACCACCGGACGCTTCTTCAAACTGCCCACCGCCACAATCACGCTCTGCGGCGGATTGAGAATTGCCTGGAAGCGGTCCACGCCGAAAGCCCCCAGATTCGAGATCGTCGCGCTCGCGTCCGCAAACTCCGCCGGGCGCGCCTCATGTCGCGCACACCGCTCCAACAACTCCACCCGCTCCGCCGCCAACTGCGCCAATGGCTTCTCCGCCACGTCGCGCAACACCGGCGTCAACAGATTCTCGCCCACCTGCGCCGCCAACGCCACGTCGATCGTCGTTCGCGCCTGCACCCGCCCGTTCGCCCAATACGCATTCATCTTCGGATGCCGGCTCAACGCCAACCCCATCGCGCGAATGAGTAAGTCGTTGTAACTCGCGGGCCGATGCCGATCGCGCCATGCCGCCAGCGCTTCCGCCTCGGCATCGGCCTGTAAGTAGAAATGCGGCGCCCGGAAACTCGCCTCGAGCCTCGCCGCGATCGCCGCCCGGCTCGAAGGCCTCGCCATCGCCTCCACATCCGCCGCAATGATCCGCGCCTTCCCCGGCCGCGGCGACACATCTGCGAGATCGACGCCCAGCCGTTTCGCCGCCGCCCTCGCCCGCGGACTCGCCGGAACGCGCTCCCGCGGCGTCACCCCCGTCTCCACCGCCGCCACCAGAGTCACCGCCGGAGTCGCCACCGGAACTTCCGGCGCCCCCCCTTCCTCCCCCACGAACTCCGGCACCGCCTCGCCTGCCGCCAGTAAGTACCCCAGCAACTGCCCCACCGTAACGACCGAACCCACCTCCAGCGTCGGATCGAGCACATGCAGCAGACCCGCGTCCAGCGACTCCACCTCCATCGTCACCTTATCCGACTCCAGCAGAAACAACGGCTCACCCATCGCCACCGCTTCGCCCGGCTGCTTCAACCAGCCGCCGAACAAGCCTTCTTCCATCGACCAGCCCAGCCGCGGCACCGTAATCGAAACGGCCATCTTACTCACTCACCAACGCGCGGATCGCCGCTTCAATCGCCGCCTGGCTCGGAATCACCTCCGGCTCCAGCGTCGGACTATAAGGCGTCGGCGCAAACGCGCCGTTCAGCCGCCGAATCGGCGCATCCAGCGAGTCAAAACCGGCCTCGGCCACCTGCGCCGCCACCTCCGCCCCGATGCTGCACGGCGCAAACGCCTCATCCACAATCAGCAGGCGCCCCGTCTTCTCCACCGAGCGCAGAATCGCCCCGCTATCGAGCGGCGACACACTGCGTAAGTCGATCACCTCCACCGACACTTCGTTCGCCAACGCCCGTGCCGCCGCCAGTGCCTTCTGCACCAGATGTCCCACCCCCACCACCGTCACGTCCTTGCCCGCCTGCAAGGTCCGCGCCACGCCGAACGGAATCTCGTAATCCTCCGCCGGCACCGGACCCTTCATCCCCAGCAACTCGCGCGGCTCCAGAAACAGCACCGGATCCTCGCTGCGCAGCGCGTGCAGCAAGAGCCCCTTCGCGTCATAAGGCGTCGACGGCATCACCACCCGCAACCCCGGAATGTGCGCATAAATCGAGTGATAACTCCCCGAATGATGCGTCGCCGCCGCATGGCCAATGCCCACGCACCCGCGCAGCAACAAAGGCATCCTCAGCCGGCCGCTGCTCATGTACTGCATCTTCGCGATCTGGTTGATGATCTCGCCGAACGCATCGTTGATGAAGTCGATGAACATAAAGTCCACCACGGGCCGCGTCCCGGTCATCGCCGCGCCGCCCGCCATCCCCACGAACCCACGCTCCGCAATCGGCGTATCGCACAACCGTTTCGCCCCGTACTTGGCGAACAAGCCCGCCGTCGTGCCGAAGTTGCCGCCGCGCACGCCGATGCCTTCCCCGAAGGCAAAGATCCGCTCGTTCGCCGCCATCTCGTGGTCCAGCGCCTCCAGCGTCGCCGCCGTATAAGAAATCTCGCGCGACCCCGGATCCGGCGCCACCGGCACCACGCGCGGCGTCGCATAAACATGCGTCGTCGCCGTCGAGGGTTCCGGAAACGGAGCCTGCTCCGCCGCCTTACTTACCGCATCGATCTCTGCTGCGAGTTCCGCATCGATGGCATCGAGTTCCGCCGCCGTCGCCTCGCCCCGCTCGATCAACCCCTCGCGCAACCGCCGGATCGGGCACCGCTCGCGCCACGCCGCCACTTCCTCGCGCGTGCGATACGTGTAGTCGCCCATGCCCTCCGAATGCGGACGAGTCCGATACGTCTTGCACTCGAGCAACGTCGGACCCAGCCCCAGCCGCGCCCGCGACACGGCTTCGCCCGCCGCCGCCTCGATCGCCAACACGTCATTCCCATCCAGTTGCACGCCGGCGATCCCATAATTCGCCGCCCGCGCCGCCACCTCAGGATTGCCCGCCGAATAGCTGAACGGCACCTCCGTCGCAAACTGATTGTTCTCGCAAACAAACAGCACCGGCAGCTTCCAGATCGCCGCCAGGTTCAATCCCTCATGGAACGCGCCGTTATTCGTTGCCCCATCGCCAAAGAAGGCCACCGCCACCTGCCCCGATTGCCGCAGCGCAAAGCTATAGCCCGCGCCCGCCGCCTGCAGAATCGATGGCCCCACAATGCCGCTGGTCCCCATCAACCCGATCTCGGGCGAGAACAAATGCATGGACCCACCGCGTCCGCGCGAACATCCCGTCACCCGTCCAAACAACTCGCTGAAGAGCTCCGCCGGCGGCAGTCCCTTCGCCAGCGCATGACCATGCCCGCGATGCGTGCTGAACAGCACATCGTCCTTCAGCAGATGCGCGCACACGCCCGTCGCGATCGCCTCTTGCCCCACATACGTATGGCAAGCCCCGTGCACCAGCCCGCGCGCATGGCAGCGCGCCAACTGCTCCTCCGCCGTGCGGATCAACTGCATCGTCCGGTACAGTTGCACACTCATTGCGCGCTCCGCGACGAACCGCCGGCATTCATCGCCAGGTTGCCGCCGTCCATCGGAATAATCGCGCCCGTAATCCATCGCGACGCATCCGAAGCCAGTAGGACCGCCAAGCCCCGCACGTCATCCGGATGCCCAAACCGCCCAATCGGCAGCCCACTCAGAAACTTCTCGCGCAACGGCGGAGAGTCGGCAATCCGCTGCTCCAGGCTTGGATTCAGCACCTGCGCCGGCAGGATCGCATTCACGCGCACTCCGCCCGCGGACCATTCCGTCGACAACTCTCTCGTCATCTGCACCACCGCTCCCATCGCCATCGAATACGCAATGTGCCCGCGCCCCAACGCCGTCACACTCGCAATCGAACCAATATTCAGAATGCTTCCGCCCCCGGCCGCCAACATCCGCCGCCCCGCTTCCTGGCAGGCGCAAAAGCGCCCCAGCACCAGGTTCCGCCACACCTGTTCGACTTCTTCGAGTGAAATCGTCTCCGGCGCCCCCATGATCGATTCGCCCGCCACGTTCGCTAGAAAGTCGATCCGCCCGAACTCGCGGTCCAGCCGCGCAAACAGCGCTCTTACCTGCTTCGGCACGGAGACGTCAGACCCCTCCGTCAGCACCCGCCGCCCCATCGCGGCCACCTCCGCCGCGGTTCGCTCCGCCCCCGCCAGGTTCCGATCCACCAACAGTAAATCGGCGCCCGCCTCGGCTAAAGCCAGCGACATCGCGCGGCCCATCCCCTGCGCCGCCCCGCTCACTACCGCAACCCGGTTCGTTAAATCAAAGAGAGTGGACGCCATGGAACCGTCATTGTATATCCCTCTTCACCCGCACCTGACTCACCACCAAACCACCCACTAAGTAACATCCCGCCAGAAACAAAAGACATCCGCTATCGCCCACGCCCTGTTGCTTCAGCCATCCAAAGAAGTGATTCCCCGTATACCCGGCAAAGTTGGCGCACATGTTGATCAGCCCGATGGCGGTCGCCGCAGCCGACGCCGTCAACGACTGCGTAGGCAACGCCCAGAACGGCGGCGGCCACGAATACGCCACTAATCCCGTCAGGCACAACCACGCCATCACCAGCCAGAACGGTTGCCCTGGAATCGAACTTCCCGCCAGAAACAGACCCGTCGCCACCTGCCCCGCCACGCAATGCCACTTCCGATCGCCCCGCCGATCGGACGAGAAGCCCATGTACAGCACGCCCGCCACACCCAACAAATAGAAGAGTCCGCTAAAGAACAACGCCGACTGGTCGGACCCGCCGGACAAACTCCGCACCGTCGTCGGCAACCAGAACCCCAACGCATACCCGCCCGTATTCGTCGCAAAGATGCCCAGCGCCAGCAGCCACACCGCCGGCTGCCGCAGCGCCGCCCCCATGCTCATCTTCGTCCCCGCTGCTTTCCGTCGCGCCTCCTCCGCCAGCACGCCCTCCAGATAATCCCGCTCCGCCGCCGATAGCCACTGCGCGTCACGCGGACGATCCGTAAAGATGAACAGCGTGATCACGCCCAGCACCACCGCCGGCAATCCCTCGCACAGAAACAACCACTGCCAACCTTCGAGCCCGAACCACTTCACGTCGAGCAACAACGCCGACACCGGGGCGCCCAGTGCCAGGCTGAACGGCACCGCCACGATAAAGCCCGAGAACGCCCACGCCCGGTCCCGCTCCGGAAACCAGTGCGTGAAGTAAACAATGATCCCCGGAAAGAACCCCGCCTCGGCCACGCCCAACAAGAAGCGCACCACGTTGAACTGCGTGGGCGTTTCCACAAACGCCGTCGCCGCCGACAGGAATCCCCACGTGATCAGAATCCGCGCAAACCACTTCCGCGCACTCCACCGCTCCACCAGCAGCGCTCCCGGAATCTCCAGCAGCAAATAGCCAATGAAGAAGATGCCGATCCCCAGCCCGAACACCTCTTCGGAGAAGCCGAGATCGCGCGCCATGCGCAGCTTCGCGAACCCCACGTTCGCCCGGTCCAGATACGCCACCAGGTACAGCAGAATCACGAACGGCAAAATCCGCCACGCCACTTTGCGGCGCAACTCAGCGACTTGTTCGGGCGGCAGCGTGGACATCCGGTGAACGCCCAGTATATAGAGGACGCGCCGGGGTCGATACAATACGAAATTCATGCCTCAACTCGCCGGCAAAAATGCCATCATCACCGGCGGCGCCTCCGGAATCGGACTCGCCATCGCCGAACGCTTCGTCCAGGAAGGTGCCCGCGTCGAAATCCTCGATCGCCATCAGGAAGAGATGGATCGCGCCGTCGCCGCGCTCGGTCCCCAAGCCACGGCCACCTACTGCGACGTCGCCGACCATCAACAGGTCGATCAGGTCATCAGCGCCATCCACGCCCGCCTTGGCCGCATCCACATCCTGATCAACAACGCCGGCATCGCTCACGTCGGCAACGCCCTCACCACCACGCCTGAGGACTTCGAGCGCGTCCAACGCGTCAACGTCTTCGGACCTGCCAACTGCCTCCGCTCCACCCTCCGTTTCATGGTGGCCGATGGCGGCGGCTCCATCGTCAACCTCGCCAGTTGCCTCTCCGTCATGGCCATTGCCGATCGCTTCGCCTACGGCACCAGCAAAGGCGCCGTCCTCTCCATGACCTACTCCGTCGCCAAGGACTTCCTCGCCCACAACATCCGCTGCAACGCCATCCTCCCCGGCCGCGTGCACACCCCCTTCGTCGATGGCTTCATCGCCAAGAACTACCCCGGCCGCGAAGCCGAAATGTTCGAAAAGCTCTCCGTCGCCCAGCCCATCGGCCGCATGGCGCAACCGAGCGAGATGGCCTACGCCGCTCTCTTCCTCAGTTCGGACGAAGCCGGCTTCATCACCGGCACCGCCCTGCCCGTCGACGGCGGCACCCTCACCATCCGTTAGTACCAGGCACCCATTTAGCTCGGGCGCCCGGCACGATATCATGGCAACAATCGCACCAGGAGGCGAAGTTTGCCGATTCGAGTTTCCATTCTGGCGCTGCTGGCGATCGCCGCCTGGGCGCAATCCGGTGACGTGTCTTTCGAGAAATCCACCTACGCGGTGCTCGAAAAGGCCGGTTGCCGCTCGTGCCACAATCGCGATGGCGTCGCTGCCGGCACGCGTCTTCTCTTCCCCGAAGGCAACCCGCCTTCCGCCAAAATCGAAGCCTTTGGCAAATCGCTGGTCACCCTCGTCGATCGCCTCGCGCCCGCCAAGTCTCTGCTGCTCGAAAAGCCCACGCTGCGCATCGCGCACGTCGGCGGCGAGCGCATCAAGAAAGGCAGCCCCGAAGAAGCCGTCCTCCGCACCTGGGTGGACCGTCTCGCTGGCCTCTCCGGCGATGACCTCGCCGCCGCCCTCAGCTATCACGAGGCCGAAGAAGCCGGCACTGGTCACAAGGCCACCAAAGTCGATCTCCGCCGCCTCACCCACAGCCAATACAACAACACCCTCCGCGACCTTCTCGGTGACAACTCCAAAGCGGCCGACCGCTTCCCGCCCGAAGACTTCGTCAACGGCTTCCGCAATCAGATCCAGGCTCAGGGCCTCTCGCCGCTCCTGATCGAAGCCTATAGTCAGGCCGCCGAGAAAGTCGCCCAGGCTGCCCTCCGCGGTGGCGACACCCGCAACCTCATCGGCTGCAAACCCTCCGCCGCTTGCCGCGCCAAGTTCGTCCGCGACTTCGGCCTCCGCGCCTTCCGCCGCCCCCTCGACCTCGACGAACAGAAACGCTACGCCTCCCTCTTCGACGTCGAAAAGGACTTCCTCAAGGGCGCTCAGTTGGTCATTGAAGCGATGCTCCAGTCGTCGAATTTCCTCTTCCGCCTTGAAAACACCTCGGACCCCAAGTGGAAGCCCTACGCCACGGCCAACCGCCTCTCTTACGCTCTCTGGGACACCATGCCGGACGCGGCCCTCTTTGCCGCCGCTGAAACCGGCGCGCTCAACACGCCCGCCGGCGTCAAGCAGCAAGTGCGCCGCATGCTCGATCATCCGCGCGCCCGCCAGTCCTTGAACGACTTTGTCAGCCAGTGGCTCCGCTTCGATCGCATCACCACCGCCAGCAAGGACCGTCGCCGCTATCCTCAGTTCACCCGCGAAACCGCCGTCGCCATGACCGAAGAAGCCAAGATCTTCGTCAGCGACCTCGTCTGGAACGACAAGAACTTCATGGAGCTCTTCACCGCTCCTTACGGCTACGTCAACAGCGAACTCGCCGGCATCTATCAGGTGCCCTTGCCACCCACCGAATTCGGACGCGTGCCGTTCCCCGCCACCTCGGAGCGCGCCGGCATCCTCGGCCAGGCTCTCTTCCTGGCCAGCACCGCCAAGCCCGACGAATCCTCGCCCACGGCCCGCGGACTCTTCGTTCGTGAGCAGTTCCTCTGCCAGCACGTGCCGGATCCGCCGGCCGGCGTCAACACCAACCTGCCGCCCTTCACGCCCGGCAAGCCGCAAACCAATCGCAGCCGCATGTCGGAACACGTCACCAATCCCGGCTGCGCCGCTTGCCACAGCCTGATTGACCCCATTGGTTTCGGCTTCGAAAAGTTCGACGCCGTCGGCTCACGCCGCGACAAGTTCACCCTCGTCCTCCCCAGCCAAGCCAAGAAGGATAAGGACAAGCAGCAGAAAGCCTGGGAACTCGAGATCGATGCCACCGGCTATGTCGCCGGCGTCGCCGACTCCAAGTTCGCCTCGCCCGCCCAATTGGGCAGCGTCCTCGCCTCCAGCGCTCAGTGCCAGGAGTGCGTGGCCAAACAGTATTTCCGCTATATTTCCGGCCGCCCCGACAACGCCGCGGACCGGCCCGTCATCCGGAAGATCACCGAAGATTTCCGGCGCTCGCAATTCAAGTTCAAAGAGCTGATGCTCTCGCTCATGCTCGCCCGTGAATCTTCAGGAGGCAACTGATCCATGTCGTCCGTCATCACCAAACGCACGCGCACCTCGCGCCGCACGCTCCTCAAAGGGCTCACCGCCGCGGGCAGCCCCATTCTGGTCGGCTTGCCGCCGCTCGTCTCGATGTTCAACTCGCAGGGCACCGCCTATGCCGCGGAACAATCCATTGAGACGCGCTTCGTCCTCTGGTTTAACGGCAACGGCATCCCCGAACGCTACTGGATCCCGGCCGAAGAAGGCGCCGACTACCGCATGACGCCTTGCCTGTCGCCGCTCGCGCCCTATCGCCGCGACTTCCACGTCCTCAGCGGCGTCGACAACGCCGCCTCCAACGGTCAGGGCAACGGCCACACCAACTCCATGAGCGGCCTCATGACTGGCACTCACTTCACCGGACGCGGCCCCGAAGGCCCTTCGGTCGATCAGGTAATCGCCGCCAAGATCGGCGGCGATTCCCGCTTCCGTTCTCTGCAAATCGGCGTCGCCCAGGAATCCTTCGGCGAAAGCATGCAGCGCAACATGAGCTGGAGCGGCTACGAGCGCGCCCTCCCGCCCGAGATGATCCCCCACCGCCTCTTTGACCGTCTCTTCGGCGAGCGCGAAGAGGGCTGGGTAAACCGCAAGCGCAGCATCCTCGACGCGATTCAGAAGGACGCCAGCGCCCTCAAGAAGCGCATCCCCCACTGACGACCAAACCAAGCTCGACGAACACCTCTCCGGCATCCGCGACCTCGAACGCGCCATCGCCGCGCTGCCCGAAGAGTACCGCCATGTCTCTCCCCCCGATTTCGACGGCGACATGAAGGACTGGCCGCGCATCGCCAAGCTCCAAAGCGACCTGCTGGTGCAAGCCCTCGCCACGCGGCAAACCCGTGTCGCCTCCTACATGCTCACCAAGTGCCAGAGCATCTCGCGCTTCCCCTGGCTCGGCTACACCGCCGGCCGCCATCACGATTACACCCACGCCGAAGGCAAAGTCTCCGGGGCCGATGGTGCCGAAGGCCAGCGCGTCCTTCGCGACATCTGCAAGTGGCACGTCGAAGAGTTCGCCTATCTCATTGCCAAGCTCAAGTCCATTCCCGAAGGCGATTCCACGATCTTCGACCGCACGGCTCTCATCTTCGTTCATGAGCACGCTGAAGCGAACCCGCACAAGAACAGCGGCCTCGCCATGCTCGTCGCCGGCGGCGTCGGCAAGATCGCCAAAGGCAAGCACACGCGCGTCACCGCCACCGTCGGCGACATCTATCTCACCGTGGCTGACGACATCGTGGGCGCCGGCATCGGCAAGTTCCCCACCGCCACGCGCAAGGTTGGCGACCTGCTCGCTTAATCCTGATGAAGTTAGCCGTTCTCCTGTTCCTCTGCTCGGCCTTCGCGGCCGCCAACGACCGTGAAATCGCCGAGTGGGTCATCCGCTGGGAAGGCCTGGTCACCGTCACCGGAGCCCCGCACCCCATCGGTGACCTCGGCCAACTGCCCCCCGGCGATCTCACCATCACTGGCATCGACCTCACCGGCTCCGTCATGACGCCCCAGGAGCTCATCAAGCTCTCCGGCTTGAAGAGCCTCAAAGAGCTCTATCTCCCCGGCCCTATCTGGAACCCCGGCGGCGGCAACGAGAGCAGCAAGGGCGTCTTCGAAGCCCTCGCCACCCTCAAGACCTTGGAGCGCCTCTACGTCGGCTGGCACTTCGCCGAGAAGATCGGCATCGAGGACGCCAACCTCGAAACCCTCAAGCCCCTCGGCGAAATGCGCGACCTGCGCTGCGCCCACTGCAAGCTCACCAAAGTCGATCTCTCCGGCTTCAGCAAAGTTCAAAGCCTCGATCTCGATAACACCGGCATCACCGACGCGGGCCTCGCCAGCCTCGCCAATCTCAAACAGCTCCGCCGCCTCCTGCTGCGCGATAGCATGATCACCGATAACGGCTTGCAGCATCTGGCCAACCTCACCCAGCTCGAAGAACTCGACCTTTCCGGCGCCCGCCTCACCGATGCCGGCATCGCCCACCTGCGCAACCTGAAGGCCCTCCGCTCCCTCGCCCTCCGTGGTGCGAACGTCACCGACGCGAGCCTCGACATCTTCACCGGCATGACCGAACTCCGCTCGCTCGACCTCTACCGCACCAAGGTCACCAACGCCGGCGTCTCCCGCCTGCAAGCCCTCAAGCAGTTGAACGACATTGACCTCCGCTATAGCCGCGTCACCGCCAACGGCGTCGACGCCTTGCGCACCGCGCTGCCCAAAGCCAAAGTGCAGTACGTGGGCGCCGCCGCCGTCCGCCCGAAGAACGCCGGGGCCGCCCGTCCCTCCTCCGGCAGCGATGCCGCCATCGCCGATTGGGTGAAAGCCAACGGCGGCAAAAGCGAACTCCGCGACGGTCACCTCGTCCGCATCGACCTCGCCGCCAGCCCCGTCAGCGACAGCCAGATCGAGTTTCTCGGCAACCTCACCGCCCTCGAATCCCTCGACCTCCAAGCCACCCAAGTCGGCGACCTCGCCATCGCCGCCCTCACGCGCCTCAAGACGCTCCGCACTCTCGACGTCAGCAACACCACCGTCTCGGACGCGGGCCTCGCCGACCTGGCCAAGCTCACGAGCCTCGAAACCCTGCGCCTCGCCGGCACGCTCGTCGAAGGCCCCGGCCTTGAGCAACTCACCAAGCTGCCCCACCTCACCGAGCTCGATCTCGGCGCCACCAAGCTGGACGACAAAGCCATCGCCAACGTCATGAAGCTCGCGAACCTCCGCACCCTGCGCCTCAGCTACACCGAGATCACCGACGCCGCCCTCGAGCAGATCGCCTCGCTCACCAAGCTCCAGAATCTCCAGCTCGCCGGCACCGACATCGGCGACGATTCGCTTCCCCGCATCGCCAAGCTCCCGGACCTGCGCATCCTCAATCTCAACCAAACGCGCTTCACCGACCCCGGTCTCGCCGCCCTCAAGCCGCTCGCTAAGCTCGAACGCATCGACATGTTCCGCACCCGCGCCGGCAATGAAGGCGCCGAGATCCTGGCCACGCTCAAGAACCTGCGCTCGGTGAAATTCGATTACTCCACGCTCGACGACAAAGGCCTGCAAGCCCTGCGCACGTTGCCCCTGGTCGAGCTCAGCATCGATAACACCAACGTCACGGACCAGGCCGTGGGCTCGCTCAAAACCATGGCCTCGCTCCGTTCGCTGAACCTCTATCACACGCTGGTCTCGGAGAAAGGCTACGGCGAACTCAAAAGCAGCCTGCCCTCCTGCAGCATCGTCTTTGACCGTGATTCCGCCCTGCCCAACCGGAGAACCCGATGAAGACCCCGCTCTCGCTCCTCTTCGCCCTGCCCCTGCTCGCCGCCATCGATAGTGCGCCGGACTCCGCCTGGATCGAACGCGCCGGCGGCAGCGTCACCCGCAATGCCACCGGCCAAATCACCGGCGTCAACCTTCGCGCCAGTTGGATCACCGACGGCGACGTCCGCCAGCTCACCGCTCTTCCGGCCCTCACCTCGCTCGACCTTTCCCTCACCCGCATCACCGACCAGGGCATGCAGGAACTCCGCGGCCTCACCAACCTCACCGACCTGAACCTCCGCTGGTGCGAATACGTCACCGATGAAGGCATCGCCGCGCTCAAGACCTGGAAGAAGCTCAAGCGGCTTGTGCTCCACGGCACGAAAGCCAGCGACACCTCGCTCGAACACATCTCCGGCATCACCACCCTGGAAACGCTGGACGTCGGCTCGGTCATGCTCACCGACGTCGGCCTGGAGCGCCTCACCTCGCTCACCAATCTGAAAGCCCCTCACCATCGGCGGCAATGAATTGGGCGACGCCGGCTTACAAGCCCTGCGCCAGATGCCCGGCCTCACCTACCTCGACCTCAGCGGCCGTCAAGGCACGGACTCGAACGTCTGGACCATCAGCATGTCGGACGTCGGCCTCGAAGCTGTCCTTACGCTCACCCAATTGCGTGAACTCCGCTTCGGCTGTACGTCGATTGGCGTGGGAATCGAAGGAGCGCGCTTTGCCACCGTCAGCATGATGGCCATCACGCCTCGTTGGCTCGAAAAGATGAAATCGCTCTCGAAGCTCCAGCGCTTGAAGCTTCAAGGTTGTGACCGTATCGACGACACGGCTGTCCCCATTCTCGCGGCCTTCCCCGCCCTTGAAGAAATCGACCTCAAAGGCACCGCCTTCACCGAAAAAGGCTTGGCCGCCCTGCGCGCCGCCCGCCCCAAGCTCCGCATCTATCACGGAGCCTGGGACGCGAAGGCCGCGAACTTCCGCAATAACTAACTACTTCTGCTTGGCGATGATCAGGTCCTTCACCTTGGCATAAACGCCGGCGGGCACAATGTTCTTATCCACCAGTTCGTTCTTACCCTTGTAAGGACGCCCCTTCACGATCTTCTCGGCATAAGCCTTCCCGATCCCCGGCAAAGCTTCGAGCGCAGCCGGCGTGGCGGAATTGATGTCCACCAACTCGGCCGCCTTCGCCGCCTTCGGGGCAGCTTGAGTAAAGCTCGGTTGCGCGCCCGTAAACAGCAGGGCAGCCAAGGCCAAAGCAGGAACCAATAACTTCAGGCGCATATGAGTAAGTCTCCTCACCCTCAAAGATAACTCCGGCGGCCGGTATGCGACACTGTTGACCATGAAAAAAGCCGTAGCGGTCGTCGTTTGTTCACTCGTCGTTTATGGACAGGCGCCCACCCGTTCGTTGGTCGGCTTCACGCCCGAAGCCGCGCAACGCGAATGGGAGCTCGAAGCCAAGTTCGACCAGACTCTCAACCGCCAAAACTATCAGCAGTGGCTCAAAAGACTCTCCTCCAAGCCCCACCACGTCGGCTCGCCGGGTAGCAAAGCCGTCGCGGACTTCATCGCCGGCCAGTTCAAGAGCTGGGGTTACGAAACCACCATCGAAACCTACTATCCGCTCTTCCCCACCCCGCGCACGCGCGTCCTCGAAATGACCGCCCCCACGCGCTTCACCGCCAAGCTCGAAGAGCCCGCCGTCCCCGGCGACGAAACCAGCGGCATCAAGGAAGGCAACCTCCCCGTCTATCACGCCTTCTCCACCGATGGCGACGTCACCGGTGACCTTGTCTACGTCAACTACGGCCTCCCCGATGACTACAAGAAGCTCCGCGAAATGGGCATCGACGTCCGCGGCAAAATCGTCCTCGCTCGTTACGGCGCTTCCTGGCGCGGCATCAAGCCCAAGGTCGCGGCCGAGAATGGCGCCATCGGCTGCCTGATCTACTCGGACCCCGCTGACGACGGCTACGTCCAGGGCGACGTCTATCCCCAGGGCCCCTGGCGCCCGCCCTACGGCGCGCAGCGCGGCAGCGTGATGGACATGCCCGTCTACCCCGGCGACCCCCTTACGCCCTTCAAGCCCGCCCTCGACCCCAACCGCGCGCCGGACCCCAAACAAGCGCCCACCGTCACCAAGATCCCCGTCATGCCGATCTCTTATGCCGACGCCGAGCCCCTACTGCGCGCGCTCACCGGCCCCGTCGCCCCCGCCAACTGGCGCGGCGGCTTGCCGCTCACTTATCACACCGGCCCCGGACCCGCCAAGGTTCATCTCAAGCTCGAGTTCGATTGGAAGCTCGCCCCCACCTACAACGTCATCGCCAAGATGAAGGGCGCCACCAAGCCCGACGAATGGGTACTGCGCGGCAATCATCATGATGGCTGGAACTTCGGCGCCTCTGATCCGCTCTCCGGCATGATCTCCGTCATGGAAGAAGCCCGCGTCTTAGGCGAACTCGCCAAAGGCGGCTGGCGGCCCGCCCGCACTCTCGTCTTCCTCGCCTGGGATGGCGAGGAGCCCGCGCTCCTCGGCTCCACCGAGTGGGGCGAGCGCCACGCAGAGGACCTGCAGCGCCACGCCGTCGCCTACGTCAACTCCGACGGCACCTCCCGCGGCTTCGTCCACATTAGCGGTGCCGCCTCGCTCGAACTCTTCTCCACGCAAACCGCCCGCGATCTCACCGACCCGCAGACCCGCGTCTCCGTCCTCGACCGCTACCAGGCCTCTCGCAAAGTGGCCCGCCAGGAAGGCGACTTCCACCTCGCCCCCCTTGGCTCCGGCAGCGACTACACCGTCTTCCAGCACCACCTCGGCATCCCCAGCTTGAACATCGGCTTCGGTGGCGAAGGCAGCGGCGGCAGCTACCACTCCAACTACGACTCTTACGACCACTACGTCCGCTTCGCCGACCCCGACTTCCAATACGTCATGGCCACCTCCCAACTCGGTGGCCGCATGATGCTTCGCCTCGCCAATGCCGAGTGGCTCCCTCTGCGCGTTGAAGCCACCGCGCGCGCCATTCGCGGCTGGACCGACGAAGTCGTCAAACTCACTGACGAACTGCGCACCCAAACCAAACGCCAAAACGACCTCATCCGCAGCGGCGCCCTCAAGCTCGCTGCCGATCCGCGCAAGACCTTCATCGTTCCTGAGCCTGAAAGCGAAGTCCCCTATCTCAACTTCGCCCCGCTTCAGAACGCCGTCGCGCGCCTTGATCAAGCCACCGCCGCCATCGCCAAGCTGGACCTCGCCAAGCTCACCCCCACCAAGCGGCAATCGCTCGACGACGCCCTGCGCCTCGCCGAACAGAAGTTCCTCCGCGGCGATGGCCTGCCGCGCCGTCCTTGGTTCCGCCACGTCCTGCAAGCCCCCGGCTTCTACACCGGCTACGGCGTCAAGACCTTGCCCGGCATCCGCGAAGCGATTGAGCAACGCTACTGGAAGGAGGCCGACGAACAAATCGGCTACACCGCCGCGACGCTCGTCGTCTATGCCGAGTGGCTGGAGCAAGCCGCCCGCAACGCTCAGTAGCTAACGCAGCGGTAGCCGCGCGGAGATCGCCGTACCGGCCGATGGGGCGCTCGAGACTTCGAGCGTCCCGCCGATCTGCTCCATCCGCTCGCGCATCCCCAGAATCCCGAAGTGTCCCGCATTCGCCAACTGGCTCTCCGGCGGTGAGAAGCCCCGCCCATTGTCTTGGATATCGAGCTCGAGCACGGCCTTCTCATACAGCAACGAAACTTCAATCGATGTCGGCGCCCCGTGGGTGACCGCATTGCGAATCGCTTCGCGCGCCACCAGCAGCAGCGAACGGCTGGCCGCATCCGGCAACGGCACCGGCTGACCCTCCACCTGCAAGCTCACCGACGGCCCGCGCACGCCGTCCACCAGTTCGCGCAGCGCCCCGGGCAACCCCTCATCGAAGGAGTCATGCCGCAAGTCGGTTAAGGCCTGCCGCGCCTCATCGATCGTCAGTCGCAAGTGCACGCGCGCGTTATCCAGCGTCTCGGCCATGCGCTGCGGATCCGCCGAACCCACGGCCGCCTCAATCAACGTCGATACCCCCACGCATCCCTGCACAAGCGTGTCGTGCATCTCGCGCGCGATGCGCGTCCGCTCCTCGAGCCGCAGCGCGTAAGCGGCGCGCGTCCGCCGCTCGCGATAGTAAAGCACCACCCCCAACCCGGCCACCGCCGCCAGCGCCACCAGCCCGTAGAACCAAGCCGTCTGATAGAAGTACGGCTTCACCATCAGCGCTACCGACGCTTGCGACGTGTTCTCGCCCGGGCTCTCATCATGCGCCACCACCTGGAAGCGATACTGCGCCGGCGGCAGATTGTCGTAGATCGCCGTCCTCGTCCCCGTCGCCGTCACCCAGCCTGCGTCATAGCCTTCCAGCTTGTAGCGAAACGTCACCGCCTCCGGCGCCCGCAGCGTACAACTGGTGAACTCGATCCGCACCCGATGCCGCCCCGGCTCCACGGCAATCTCCGCGTTCGGCGCGTGCGCCACCTCATCCACCAGCACGCTCTCCACGCGCACCGGCATGTGCCGACGGATCGGCGGACGCCGGCTCTTTAAGTGCACCGCGCCCTTCACGCCGGGAAACCACACCTCGCCGTTCGCCGCCACACAACCCGCCCCCTGCACCCCGCCGTTGATCTGCGCCGACTCTTGCCCGCCACTCACCCGATACGAGAGCGCCCCCGGCGTCGCCAATCTTCCCTCCGCCGCCGCATTCAGATCCGCCAGCGATGCCGACGAAATCCCGCTCGGCCCGCTCATCCACAAACGCCCGTCGCCTGCTCCCACCACCTGAAAGACGGAGTTGCTCAGCAGCCCGTCTTTGCTGGTAATCCGTTTCGCCTGTCCATCCCGCAAACGCACCAGCCCGTTGTTGCGCGTCCCGATCCACACCGTGCCCTGATGGTCGCGAAAGATGGACCACACGCGATCCCGCGCCAGCGGCGCGAACGAGGCGTCCGTCACAAACTTCCCCTGGCGAACCCGATTCAACCCGCGATCGGTCCCAATCAGCAGATCGCCATTCGCATCCTCCGCAATCGACCGCACCCACCCATACGAAAGGCCGTCCTCCACGTAGTAGTTACGCATCTTCACGCCGTCCCACCGGCTGATGCCGCTGGTGGTCCCAATCCAGATCTCGCCTCCGGGCCCGGCATGGAAAAACTGAATGCCGTTGTTGCGCAAGCCGTCCCGCATGGTGAAGCGACGCGCCACCCCGCCCCGCCACAACACGGCTCCCTGGCTATCGGTACCGAACCAGCGATCGCCGTTGGGCGCCTCGAACACACCCAGCAAGCGCAGTTCGCTCGCCGGCCCCGGCAAACGAAACGGCTCCACGCGTCCTTGCGCATACCGGTAGGCCGCGCCGGTCACTGTCGTCAGCCAGACGTCGCCCGCCTTCCCGCAAGCGACGGTCATCACGTTGTCGTTGGCCAGTCCCGCGCTCTGGTCCAGCACTTCCACGTCGGGCTCCGTCAGGCGAGCCAAGCCGTCGGCCGTCCCCACCCAGATGCCTTCCTCGCGATCTTCGAGAATGGCCAGCACGGTCTGGTCCGGCAGCCGCGCCGTCACGCGCTGGGGCGCACCGACCGCGCCGCGGAACAGTTGCAGCCCATCGCCCAACGTCCCCACCCACATGTTCCCGGCCCGATCTTCGCTGAGCGCGCTCACCGCCTTGCCTTCCAGCGGCCGCAGATCCGGCTGCGACATCCCCGTCGTCCGGATGCCATGATTCGTTGCCAGCCACCACGCGCCGTTGCGTAGCGGCCGCACCCGGAAGACTTCTTCCGGCTCGCCGGCCGGCGCCTCGAGTTCCCCTCGCTGCTGAAACAGCCCCGCCTGCCCACCTGCCAGAACCGTCCCCTCGCGTGTCTCCGCCAAGCTGAAGAATGCCTGGTTGCGCAGTTGAAAACGCCCATCCACCCGCGAAAAACGTTCTCCCGTCTTCCGGTACAGCCCCCGATTCGTCGCCGCCCAAATGCTCCCCTGCCGGTCCTCCAGCACCGCCGCCACAAAGTCGCTGGCCAACCCTTGCCCCGGCCCGTAGCCCACGAACCTCCCGTCCTTCAGATGCAGCAGCCCGCCGCCGTCGGTGGCCACCCACAGGGACCCGTCGCGCCCCACGGCCAGCGAGCGAACGTTGTCCTCCGTCATCGCCGGCGTGTTGAAGCGCGTGTAAGTGACAAAGCGCACGCCGTCAAAGCGCGCGAGCCCGCCGGTGGTCCCCACCCACAGATAGCCGTCCGGCGTCTGCGCGAGCGCGCGCACGCGATTCTCCGGCAAGCCGTCCTGCGTGCGCCAGATGCGGCTCACATAGGCCGCCGGCGCCGGCAACGTCAGGATCAACAGAGCCGCAACCGGGTTTACCTTCACGCTGCCGCATTATACAATCGGACACTTCCCATGCAGGCGCAAACGCAGAAATCCGCTCCGCCGATGGCCCCGCCCGCGCGCGAGATTCGCGTGATGGTGGTCGACGATCACGCCGTCGTTTGCATGGGTCTCGCCGGCATCGTCAACACGCAGCCGGACATGAGCGTCGTCGCGCAAGCCAACTCCGGCCAGGAAGCCATTGACCTCGCCCGTCGCCATCACCCGGACATTATCCTCATGGATCTGCGCATGCCGGAGATGAGCGGCGTGGAAGCCATCGAAGCCATCCGCGAGATCTCGCCCGAAAGCGCCGTCATCGTCCTCACCACGTATCAGGGCGACGAGGACATCCGCCGTGCGCTGGCCGCGGGCGCACAGGCATATCTACTCAAAGGCATGTCGCACTTAAAGCTGCTCGAAGCCATTCGCAGCGTGCACGCCGGCGGCAAGTACATCCCGCGCAGCATTCTGAACAGCGTCCCCGGCAAGTTGAACCGTCCGGCGCTCAGCCCGCGCGAAGTCGACATCCTGCAGCTAGTGGTCAAGGGCCTCAACAACAACGAAATCGCTGACGCTTTGAACATCACCCGCGGCACCGTGAAGTGGCACATCAACATCATCCTGCGCCGGCTCGACGTCAGTGACCGTACTCAAGCGGTCGTCGTGGCCGCCCAACGCGGCATCATCGAGATCTAGCCGCGCGCAACATCGCCGCGAGGCTCAGTTCCACGTCCTCATCCGTCGTCGCCCACGACGACACACTGATCCGCATCGCCGTCCTCCCCTGCCATTCCGTCCCGCCGCACCAGCAGACGCCTTCGGCCTGCAGCCGGGCAATCGCCGCGCGCGTCTGCTCCGGCGTCCCGAAGGACACCATCACCTGGTTGATCGCCACGTCGTTCAGTACTTCGTAGCCAGCCTCTCGCAAGCCCGCCGCGAACCGCTGCGCATGCCGGCAGCAGCGCTCCACCAGTTCCGCCATCCCCTGTCGCCCTAAAGACCGGAAGCCCGCCCACAACTCCGCCGCGCGCAATCGCCGCGACATCTCCGGCGTGTAGTGACACGGCTCCCGCAAGCCGCTGTTCACCAGATACGCCGCCATCACGGACAACGCCGCCCGCATGGCCTCGGGATCGCGCACAAAGGCCAAGCCGCAGTCATAGCCGCTGTTCGGCCACTTATGACCGTCGGTCGCCCAGGAATCGGCCAAGGCAAAGTCGGCCGCCAAATGCCGATACTGCGGCGACGCCGCGGCCCATAAGCCAAACGCGCCGTCGACATGCACCCAGGCGCCCGCCTCGCGCGCCTTCGCGCAAACTTCCCCGGCCGGATCGAACGCCCCCGTATTCACATTGCCCGCCTGCAAACACACGATGGTGCGCTCGTCGAGCGCGGGCAAATCGCTGGCCTTCATCCGTCCTTGGCCATCCACCGGGACGCGATGGACCCGCGCGCGCCCCAGGCCCAGCAGCGTCAGGGCCTTCAGCAATGAGACATGCACTTCGTCGCCCACCACCACCCGCAACGGCGGCGCGCCGAACAGGCCGTCGGCTTCCACATCCCATCCCGCGCGCTGCAACAGCGCATGGCGCGCCGCGGCTAAGCCGCTCAGGTTCGCCATCGTCGCGCCTGTCGTCAAACCGCCGCCGCAGCCTTCGGGCAGGCCCAGCAACTCGCGCGCCCACTCGAGGACAGTTTCTTCGAGCGCCGCGGCCACCGGCGACATCACCCGCAATCCGACATTCTGATTCCAGGCGCTCACCAGCCACGTCGCCGCCAGCGACGCCGGCAACGCACTGCCATTCACAAAGCCGTAGTAGCGGCCTCCGGCCATCGCCACCGTCCCGGGCGACCCGGCTTCGTCCAACAAGGCAATCACCGCCGCCGGATCGGTGGGCTCTTGCGGCAACTCGCCGCCCAAGGCGGCCAACTGCGAAACGTCCGCGCTGACCGCCCGGGAGGCGAGTTGATCAAGATAGGCCGAAGCCCGGCGAGAGGCTTCGGCTAAAGGGTCAATGCGGGCAGCCATAACCCAGCGTAGCGGCTTAGTTCACCGAGACGGCGAGCGGCGTCGCCACCGAGAGCTGCCGCGCCTCCCGCGTCGTCAGCCACGCTTCCACCTGGTAGTTCCCCGGTAAAAGCCCCGGCACTTGCACGTCGATCTCCCACGTCCGCTGGCCGGCAATTACCTCCGTGCCCAACACGGGCAAAAAGATCGCGGTCGACGACCAGAGGTACACCACTTCGCCATTGGCATCGCGCACGGCGAGGTCATAGCGCTGCGACGAGTTGAAGTGCAACCGCAGCGCGCCGCCGTCGGCCACCTGCAAACGCAGTGTTGCCTTGAGCGCCAGCACATCGCCCGGCAGAATCGTCGCCGGCTGCTCGAGCGCGAGCGACAAGGTCGTCTTCTTACCCGGTTCAATCGTCATAGCTCCCAGCTTCGCGTACACCAGTTCATACGTCACCGGCCCGGCGATCGTTGTTTCCGTCCGCTGCACCAGCCCGATGTTCTCGAGGTACGTATCGTCTTCGTAGCCCACGTCGCGGCAGGCCAACGGCCGGTAGTGCACGTTCAGCGCACCCTCAAAACGGCCCGCGGGGCCAGCATAAGGCGCCCGGGCCTTGTCCGCTTCCGCACTCTGCCGGCATCCGGCAATCGGCGTGTTCACCGTCACTCCGTTGAAGCGCAGCAACTCACGGTCGCTCGCCGTTTCATCGTCATAGAAATAAACGCCGTTGGCGTCCGAGCGCAGCCACAGCGGCGATACGGCATAGCCACTCACGCGATAGTAGGTTTGGCCGGCCGCCGCCAGGGGCAGCCCCACCGTCATGGTCCGCGTCGTCCCGTTATTGGCGCGGTAAGTCCACTGATTTCCAGTGGCTAAAGGGAGCAGGTCCGCGGACATTAACGGCAGGCCGCAGAGTGCAAACAACAGTATCCTCATAACCACTACGCGCAACGGCGCGCGAAATCGGCTCAGCGCGCGATGTTCCGTTCGTTGCTGCGAAGCTAGAGTCATGGCCCGCTACACTGCCGAAGTCCTTTGGTCGCGCGGCGACCAGCCGTTCCTCGACCAGCGCTACAGCCGCCGGCATCTCCTGAAGTTCGATGGCGGGCTCGAAGTGCCGGGCTCTTCGTCGCCCCACTCCGTGCGGGTCCCCTTTTCGGACCCCAGCGCGCTCGACCCCGAAGAAGCCTTCGTCTCCGCGCTCTCCAGTTGCCACATGCTGTGGTTCCTCTCGCTGGCCGCGCAGGCCGGCTTCCTGGTGGACGAGTATCAGGACCACGCCGAAGGCGTTATGGAGCGGCAGCGCATCGCCGTGGTGACGCTCCGCCCGGCCGTTCGCTTCTCTGGAGCCCCGCTGCCGTCGCCGGAGGAGATTCGTGCGCTCCATCACGCGGCACATCAGGAGTGCTTCATCGCTAAGTCCGTCAACAGCGAAGTCCGCTGCGAACCGGTTTTCCACTAGCCACGTGGTATAACCGGGAGTTCATGGCCAACTCGCCTTATAACCACGCCAAGCTCTTCCTGGTGAGCTTGCTCGCACTCATGACCGCCGGCATTAACTTCGCTCTTCGCTCGAGCGTCGCGTCCGATTTGCAATCTACCTTCTTCGATCCCTTGGACCGTCTGACGTCCGCCGCCATGACCGGCGCGGTCCTCGGGGTCGCCTCGCTGGGCTTCGCCATCACCATTGCCATCGGCAGCCCGTTGCTCGACTACCTGGGCATGGGAAGGCTCCTCGCGCTTTCGTCGGTCTGCTTCATGCTGGGCACCTTGGGCGTGATGTTCGCAGGCGATATGGCCTCCGGACCCTCGGTTTATTGGGCCGTTTGGGGCAGCATGGTCGTCATCGGCATCGGCTGGGGCCTGGTGGAAACCGTCATCAATCCGCTCACCACCGCGATCTATCCGCAGGACAAGACTGCCAAGCTGAACACGCTCCACGCCTGGTGGCCGGGCGGCATCATCATCGGCGGCCTGCTCGGTCTTGCTCTCGCCCAGTTCGGCGCCTCCTGGCGGCTCAAGCTCGCCTGCAGCCTGATTCCCGCCGCCGTCTTCGGGCTGATGAGCCTTACGCTCAAGTTCCCGCCCACCGAACGCGCCGCGGCCGGCATCCCCGCCAGCCAGATGTTCAAGGAACTGCTCAAGCCGTTCTTCTTCGTGTGGTTCTTCTCGATGTTCCTCACGGCCGCATCCGAACTCGCGCCCGGCCAGTGGGTCGATCTGGCGCTTTCGCGCACGGTGGGCATGCAAGGCATCATTCTGCTGATCTACGTGAGCGCGCTGATGTTTGCCATGCGCCACTTCGCTGGTCCGCTGGCGCATAAGCTTTCGCCGGTTGGCTTACTGTGGATCTCCTGCCTCCTGGCGTCGCTCGGCCTGGTGGCACTCAGCATGGCCAACTCGCCCGCCACGGCCTTCATGGCCGCCACGATCTGGGGCATCGGCGTCTGCTACTTGTGGCCGACGATGCTGGCCGCGGCGGCCGAACGCTTCCCGCGCGGCGGCGCGCTGCTGATGGGCCTGATGGGGACCGCCGGCAACCTCTCCATCTTCCTGGTGCTGCCTAAGCTGGGCCAGATCTTTGACGCGGCGAAGATTGAACTCGCCGGCGGCGAAGCGGCCTTCAACCAACTCCAGGGCCCAGAACTCGAGCGCGTCCTGAGCGCCGCTTCGTCGGAGTCCTTCCGCGCCGTCGCCATTCTGCCGGCCATCCTGCTGATCGTCTTCGGAGCCATCTGGCTCTATGACCGGTCGCGCGGCGGCTACAAGCCCGAAACCCTTTAGACCATAAAAATTGCCCTCGCGCGTCTGTCTCGAGCAAGGTGACGAAACGAACCCGGGACTTATTGATTCGATTGGACTTGAGTTTTTCGAAGCGACGACAGAACGCGGCTCGGTGATGGTTTAGACCAAGCCTTTCCGATTCTGACCATAGCAGGCGCGACCAAAGGCCGCGCTCGACGAGAACGAGTAAGTGCCGCGGTTACCAGAAGATGGCTCTGCGAAAATTGCCGTTAACGGGTGAACGGGAGGATGAGTTTCTCGAACGAGCGAGTGGAGCGGTTCCACCGGGTGACGTGAAGGCGGACCTCGCCTTTTTCAGGAAGGGTGAGGTCTTTGGGCTCGTGGACGAAGTGGTCGTCGAGTTGGGGTAGGAAGTCGTGGAGTTGGAGTTTGGCGCGGTCGGCGAGTGAGCCGGGCTCGAGACGGGTGACGAGATAGCCGAGGTCGCCAGTGACGCCGAGACGCTTCTCTTCATTCCCGCGGAAGGCGATGGGGACGGTGACCTGGGCGTAGGCGCCTTTCGCAGCGTCGAAGCGGAAGACGGGGAGTTTGCCGTGGCTGAGGAGGATGGGGCGAACGCCGGGAGGGTCCGCGAGGATGTCGCCAACTTTGAGCCCGGCACGATCGGCAGGGCTACCGACGGGGATGATGGTGAGGCGAAAGCCGATTTCGCCTTCGACCCAGGTTTGCGCCGAGGCGGCAAGAACGAAGAGCACGAGCAAAGAGCGAAGTAAGTTCATTCGTGAAGCTACTATTCTAAGCGACAGAAGCAAACGGCCCCGACTTCCTGGTGGGAAGCCGGGGCCATTCTTCGAACAGACGAAGCCGCGGTTAGAAGTAATACTTCAACGCGAACTGGATCTGACGTAACTGACTGGTGGAGCGGATGCGGCCGAAGCTGGCGGCGGGCGTGGCACCCTGGCTGCCCCACGCCGCCGAAGGACGGCCCCAGGCCGGATGGTTGGGAGCGTTGAACATCTCCATGCGGAACTGGAGGGCATGACCTTCCTTGATGCGGAAGTCTTTCATGGTGGAGAAGTCAATGTTCCAGGTGGACGGAGCGCGCAGGTTGTTGCGGGCGCAGTTGCCGAACTGGCCGGCGGTGACGTTGGTGAAGGCCTCGCGCACGAAGTAGCGGTCCGGGTTGGGGTCGCCCGCGACAGGGCTGACACCAGCGACGCAGTTCAAGCGATTGGAGTGTGGGAAGCCGGCGCCCATGCCGGCGGCGTCCCAGCTTTCGGTGACGATGGAGGTGCCGTTCTGAACGGTAGTGATGGTGCTCAACTGCCAGCCGCCCACGATCTGATTCACGACGCCGCCGCGATTCAGGAACTGACGTCCTTTACCGAAGGGGAGATTGTAGAGAATCGAGCTGACAAAGCGGTGAGGCACGTTGTAGCCGGCGTAGCCGTAATCGCAGGAACGGCAGCGCTGATTCATGAGCGTGAAGTCGGCACCGGTACCGCGGATGGCGCTGTTCTCGTCGAGAGCCTTCGACCAGGTGTAGCTGAACAGCGTGGTGAGGCTAGTGCCGAAGCGCTGGCTGAGCTTGGTACTGAAAGCGTTGTAGTTGGCGATGCCGCTGCCGGTGAGGTACTGAATGCCGTGCCACTCGGGATACGGCTCACGGGCATCGAAGGTGGTGATGCCAGGCGCGGGTGCATTGGCATTGATGAGGAAGGCGAGCTTGCGGCTCTGATTGCCGGTGTAGCCGACTTCGAGGGTGGAGCTCTTGCCCAGACTGCGTTGCACGTTGAGCAAGTACTGCATGGTGTAAGTGGTGGGCAGGTCGTATTGAGCGCCCCAGGTGAGTCCGGGAGCGAAGGACACGGGGAGTTGGGCCGTGTTGATGAAGTTGCTGTAAGTGAGGCTGGGGACGCCTTGCTGGTCAATGACCGGGTTGGCGCGGCCACCAGCGGCGCGACTCATGTCGAAGATGGAGTTCTTACTCTCTTGCGAATAGAAGATGCCCACGCCGGCGCGAATGGACCAGTTGTTGCTGGGGCTGTAAGCGATCCCTAAGCGGGGAGCAAAGTTGTTGTAGTCGGTTTTGATGAGGCGGTCGCCGAGACGGCCGTCACGGGCGAGTTGGACAGGGCCGGTGAAACGGAAAGCTAGGTTCTCGTAGAAGTCGCCGTTGCCGGTGCGGACGAGGACCGGGTGCTTGCTCGCATCCGGCTGGTTCCCCGGGGGCAGCGCCTCGCGAAGCTGGAAGTTTGGCTGAAGGCCGAACTTATCGAGCAATGGCTGGGCAAGTTCATAACGGATGCCCCAATTGATGGTGAGGCGCGGCGTGACCTTGTAAGTGTCGTCCACGTAGAAGGAGATTTCGTTGTTGCGGAAGTCACCCTGGGCGAGGGCGACGGCAGCTTCAATGGTGCTGAAGTTACCGAGGAGGAAGTCGGCGCCGGTGTAACCGCCGGTGAGCGTGTTGGCGTTGGCGGTGAAGCTGCCGTTGGTGGTGAAACGGCCACGGGCGAACTCGTTGCCGATTTGGAGGAAGCGGTTGTAGCGCCATTCGCCACCGAAGCGGAAGTTGTGTTTGCCGCGAATCCAGGAGAAGTTATCGACGACCTGATAGACCTGATTATCGATGTTGAAAGGGCCGTTGGCGTCGTTGCCGAAGCGGCTGAGGGTGCTGCCGGTGATGTTGACATCCGGGATGCCGAAGGAGTTGGGGTCAGTGACCTTAATCGGCGTGTTCAGCTTCGCGTTGACGTTATCGACGCCGGAGAGTTCCTGGCTGATGTTATTGAAGAGCGAGTTGTAGCCGAAGCGGAATTCGTTGACCTTGGAGGAACTGAAGACGCGCGTATTGGCGAGAACCCATTGCGAGGCGCGGGTGTAGAGGATGGTGCCGTTGAGTTTGACGCCGGGCGTGGTGGTGAGTTCGTCGGTCCAGCTATAGCGGCCGAACCATTGGGATTTGGCGCTTTCGTTGAAGTCGATGCGGCCGGTGAATTGGTCTTTATCGACCGGCGTCTTGGCGAGGTATTGGTAGTTGCGGTTGGGGAGGCCGGTTTGCGGAAGGTTCGGCAGCGGCGCGAACTCACTGAGCAGGAGGGCGGAACCGGCGCTGATGCGCGAGGCGGGGATCTGGTTGTTCGGGAAGGCCGAGGAGGTGATGGTAGTGCCGGTGCGGACGCGGGTAAGCGGGTCCTGGAGCGGTGTGGTGACGACGGAGAAATCGCCGCGGCGCATCTCGGGCGTCATGGAGGTGAAGAAGTTTGTGGAGGTGGTGCGCGACTTGAAGCCTTCATAGTTGGCCATGAAGAAGATGCGGTCGCGGCCATTCAGCAGCTTGGGAATCCAAACGGGACCGGAGAGCGTGCCGCCATATTGATTCTGGCGGTAAGGCGGCTTGAGGGGCGCGGTTTGCGTGGGGCTCTCGGGATCCTTGAAGAAGTATGGACGGGCATCGAGCTTGTCGTTGCGGAGGAACTCGAAGGCCGAACCATGGTACTGGTTGGAGCCGCCCTTGGTGGAGACGTTGATCTGTCCAGCGCCGCGGCCGAACTCGGCGGGGAAGATCCCGGTTTGCACTTTGAATTCCTGCAAGGCTTCGACGGAGGGAAGCACGATGTAAAGGTTGAAGTTGATGTCGGTGTTGGTGATGCCGTCGAGGGTGTAGTTACTCCAAGCGGAGCGGGCCCCGGAGACCGACATGGTGATCTGCGAGCGCGTGCCGCCCTGACGGCCGGCGGCCTGGGCGGCTTGATTGAAGCCGTAAGTGACGTTGGGACTGAGAGCGACCAAGCTAAGGAAGTTGCGGCCGTTGAGAGGCAGATCCGTAATGCGCTTCTGCTCGACGACGGTGCCGACGGTGGCATTCTCGGTGGTGAGTAACTGGGCGTTGCCGCTGACTTCGACGACTTCGCTGACCTGGCCGACTTCGAGGGTGAAGTCGACGCGGGCGGTCTGCTGGACCTGAAGCTCAACGCTGGTGCGCGTGGCAGACTTGAAGCCGGATAACTCAGCCTTTACGTCGTAGAGGCCCGGGACGAGAGCCGGGATCACATAAATGCCGTCTTGGTTGGTGGTGACATCGCGGATACCGTTGGTGGCGATGTTGCGGACGGTTACTTTGGCGCCGTTGACCGCGGCGCCGGAAGGGTCTTTGACCTCTCCTGTAAACGTGCCTAAAGTTTGACCGGAAAGCTGGCCAGCGGCCAGCAAAAGTAAGGTGGCGGCAGTTAAGCAGAACTGCCGTTGTGAAACTCTCATGGTTTCCTCCCCGAAGCTATCAGCACAACGATGACAGAGCACAATGGCACCCCTCGCCATCGCAGGGCTCTGAATACGATACAGACTTGACTTACCGAAATCGCCTATCCGTGGATAGGGTGGCGTGGATAATATCACGGCCGTTCGTGAAATGCATGGGGACGGCGGAAAGTTCTTTTCGGAAGGCAGGAGCGGCATCGGCGGCGGGCGGTCCCTCGGCTGTCCATCCGAGATCACGACGGCCGTCGATGCCGTTTCCAGGGTCCGCGGATCGCGCGGCCGGGTGGCCGGTGAAGCCAAGTCAGGAAATCACGAGGCTACACGGCGAAAAGCTTCTCCGCATAAACGCGGCTGAGGCGGAGGTTCTCTTTCAAGGGACGGGTGATGACGGTGTCGTCGTGATAGGCGAGCTCGACGATCACGAGGGGCTTGAGCTTGAGCTGGGAAATGGTTTTGGCGATGGCGGCGTAATCGATGTCGCCGGGCTCGAAGGCCTGCAGCGGAGAGTTGTTGATGCGATTGCGGAGATGGATTTCGGTAAGGCGGGGGCCGGTTTCGCGGATGAGGGCGCTGGGGTCGAGATTGGCGCGATAGACGAACTCGAGGTCGAGGCAGATGGTGACCAATTGAGGGTCCGTGTGGTGGAGGATGTGACGCCATTCCCAGGCGTGGTTGTCGAGCTCGGGGTTGTGGTGATGGACGCGGAACTCGAAGCCGGCGGACTTCAAGGCCTGGCCGAAGCGGTTGAGATTCTTCGCCTGGGTGGCGAGTTCCGCGGCGGTTTTGGCGGCGCCTTGCGGTTTGGGGTTCGGATTAGTGACGAGGGCGGTGCAGCCATAGGGCTTGCAGAGCGCGGCGATGGCGAGGGCCTTCTCGATGGTCTTTTCGGCGAGGTCGTCCTGGTGCATCACGCCGCCGGCGTAGACCGAGGGCATGGGGAGCCGGTACTTGTCGACGAGCTCGAGGGTTTTGGTTTTGGTGGCGGGCGCGAAGAAGCCGTCGTTGAGTTCGATGTTCTGGAAGCCGGCGTAGGGCGCAGTGGGGAAGAGGTCGTCGAGCAGGTCGACGAGGGGGCGCTTCTCGCGGAGGGCGAGGTTCATCCAGATCCACCCTTCCATGGAGAGGCGGGAGGGCGCGACCGCGAGGGCGGGCGTCGAGAGGAGAGCGAGGGCTTGGCGGCGGTTCATAGGAGTTTGCGGGCGTAGGCCATCTGACGGGCGACGTCGTCGTTGATGTCGCCTTCCTTTTCGTATTCGAAGGCGATGAGGCCGGTGAAGTTCAGCTTCTTGAGGGCGGCCATGACTGCGGGAATTTTGCAGAGGCCGGTGCCGAGAGGGACGTTGACTTCGGCGCCGGGGGCCTGGATGTCTTTGAGATGGACGAGGCGGAGATGGGGGCCGAGCTGGCGGATCGCTTCGAGCGGCTCGTGACCGCAAGAGATGATGTGGCCGATGTCGAGGGTGACGCCCATGGTCTTCGAGCGGCCTTGGAGGGCTTTCAGGAGGTCTTCGGGGCTTTCGTAGGCGAACTTGCGTTTGGCAAAGAAGTGGTTGTGGATACCGAAGGTGAGCTTTTCCTGGGTGAAGCGCTCATCGACTTTGGCGAGCCATTCGCCTTCGGGGTCGCCGCTGACGTTCGAGACGCCGAGGATTCTGGCGAATTTGACGGTGTCGTCGAGGTCCTGCTGGGACTTGATGGTGGGGGCGTAGTAGGAGACGCAGCGGATCCGGGCGGCGTCGAGTTTGCGGCGGAATGTTTCAAACATTTCGACGGGCGGATGTTTGAAGGTCATGAACTCGCCGCGGGAGAGTTCGATTTCGTTGACTTTGATGGCCTGCAACTGGGCGATCATCGCGTCGACGGAGAGGTTGTGATAGGTGTAGGCGCCGATGCCCAGGCGGAGTTGGCCGGCACCGAGGGCGGTGGAGGCGGCGGCAAGGGAGGCGGTGAAGGTTCGACGGTTCATTTGGCTTCCTGAAGGGGGCGGGGCGTGACGTCGGCGCTGGTGAGGCCGAGGGCCCATTTGATGGCTTCGAGATACATGAGGCGGATATCGGGACGGTCCCAGTTGGTTTCGACGTGGCCGAGGGTGGAGTAAAAGACGCGGCCCTTGCCGTAGGTCTTGGCCCAGGCGACGGCGAAGTCACGGTCCGGCCGGTGGACTTTGGGGTTGGTGAGGTCGAGCTTGGCAGGGTCGAGACGAAGGAGGACGCGGAGCTTGTCGCGCGAGTAAGACTTCATCTGGTAGATCTCGTCCTCGAGCGTGAAGCTGGCGGGGAAGGCGTTCATGCCCGGGAATCTGGCGTCTTCGACGAGGATGGGGGCGGCGAAGGTGTTCCAGGGATGTTCGTCGAAGGTGCCACCGACAAGGTCGACGAACTCGGGCCATTTGGTCCAGGTGATGGCGGCACTGTGGACGCCGATGAAGCCTTTGCCGTCGTCGCGGATGAAGGAGAGGAAGTCGGCCTTCTGCTGGTCGTCCATGGCGGGGTTGCCGCCAGTGTAGAAGAGGACCGCGTCGAAGCTGTTCAGGTTTTTGGCGTTGTACTCGAGCTTCTTTTTGGTGAGCGGCTCAGTGTCGGTGCGGATGTGCGTGTCCCAGAGGCCGCTCTCTTTGCCGAGACGGTCGATGGTGGCCATGGCGTGGGTGATGGCGGCATGGCGGAAGCCTTTCTCATCGCCGATCACGAGGAGTTGCTTCCGCGGCGTTTGCGCCTGCAAGGCCACGACGCAGGCGAGCAGGAGCAGCGGCTTCATAGGCCGGCTTTCTTGGGTGGGGCGGGGATCTTCTTTTCGTCGAAGGCGGCATCGAAGACGAAGTTGAAGAAGCCGACCATCATTTCGTCCCAGCTTTGGTCGCCCCAGTAGACGTCCTTGGTGGGGTCCGGGTTGTACTTGTTGTTGGGGGAGTTATCGAAGTGCGCGGTGCATTCGATGACGGTGCCTTTGGGCAGGAAGAGCGGTTTCTCGAGGTTGTACCAAAGCTGCCAGGCGAAGCTGTAGTGGGGAACGCTGAGGAGCGTTTCGCGGCGGCCATCGGGGAAGCGGACGTGATAGATGAAGTCCTTGCCGCGGGCGTGCATGTGGGGATGAAGGCCGTGGAGCGTGACGTCAGCGCCGAGTTCGAACTCGGCGTCGACGCGGTGGTTGCCGTCGCCGGCGGGGATTTTGAACTTGCCGTTGACGGCGGAGAAGGTCATGACGCGCTGTTGGGGCGGCTCTTTGGCGAGGACCAGACCAATGCGGGTGAGGTCCGTGGAGGGCTTGCCATCGGTGGTGTAGTGGACCTGGATGATGATGTCGGAGCCGGCTTTGACGAGCTTGGCTTTGCCCGATTCAAAGGCTTCGGGGGGCTGGCCGGGAGCGTAGCCGACGAGGAAGTCGCTGGGGAGAGCGGCGGTATCGACTTGCTTGGGGTCGGGCTTGGGCGGGATGTAGGGCTCGCCATCGGCTTTGATGCCGGGGAGCCAGTTGGAGCCGGGCTCGCGGACGTAGGCAATGATGTGGTGGACGTGGGAACGGTCGCCGGGACGGGCTTCAGCGAACTGGACCCAGGTGTCTTTCTTGAAGCCGGAGGGTACGAGCCAATGCAGATACTCGATGGTGCCGCTGGCGGGGATCTTATAAGGCTTGGGCAGTTGGAAGACGACATCGGGCTGGGGGATGCCCCAGCCGGTGGTGAACTTCTTGGGGGCGGGAAGGTCTTTCGGGTCGCCTTCGGGGGCGCCGCCGGAGGCCCATTGCACGATGGTGTCGATGTTGCGCTGACTCATGGAGGCGTCGTTCTTGAACTGGCCGTAATGAGGGTCCGCATGCCAGGGCGGCATGGTGCGCTTGAGGACGGCGTTGCGGATGGCGGCGGCGTAAGGACGGGCCTGCTTGTAAGTGAGCAGGGGAAAGGGTCCGATTTCGCCGGGCCGGTGACAGCCTTGGCAATGGTCCTGAAGGAGGGGGGCGACGTCTTTATTGAAGGTGGGCGTGGCGGCGGACAGCGCCGCCGCGCCGGTGAGGACGAGAGCAAGTTGCTTGATCATGCGGAAGCCTTTTCGACCATCTTGTCAGGATCCCAATGGACGATGCGTTTCTCGAAGTGGCTGACGTTCGAGAGCAGGGCGGGTCCGGCGGCGCGGAGGCCGAAGACGGCATCTTCCACGACGGGGCGGCGCTTGCGCACGGCGTCGAAGAAGTTTTCATGGTGAGCTTGTTGTTCGGTGTAGCCGCGCGGGAAGGCCCATTGTTCTTCGCTGTTGGCTTGCATGGAAGCGGGCGAGGGCGCGGGGGTGGGGTACTTTTCGCGGTAGTCGCGTAAGAAGGCGTCGGCAGTGGCTTTGCTGAACGTGGAGGCGGACTGGCCGGGGGCGGAGTCGCGCTGCTTCTTTTGCAGCGAGATCGTGCCGCGCACGGTGACGTTCAGCACGCCATCGGTGCCGATGAAGCGGAACCCGCTGTTGTCGCCGCCGCCGGCGAGGAAGTTGACGCGGAGGCTGACGTGGAAGGCGGGATGCTTCGACGTCTCGGGGTATTCGAAGAGGCCGATCAAGAGGTCGGGAACGTCGCGGCCGTCTTTCCAGTAGTGCAGGCCGCCACTGGACATGACGCGGTTCGGGCCGTTGGACTCCATGACGAAGTGGATGCCGGTGAAGAGGTGAACGAAGAGGTCGCCGGCGACGCCGGAGCCGTAGTCCTGGTAGTTGCGCCAGCGGAAGAGGCGGATGGGGTCGAAGGAGTGGCGGGGGGCGGAGCCGAGGAAGCGGTCCCAGTCAATGTTGGCGGGGGTGGCGTCGGGCGGGATGGAATACTGCCAGGCGCCTTGAGCGGAGTTGCGGTCCCAGTAGGACTCGATCATGTGGACTTTGCCGATGACGCCGCTGCGGACCAGTTCGCGGGCCTTCTGATAAAGGATGGAGCTGGCGAGTTGGCTGCCGACTTGAAGGATGCGGCCGGTGTCCTGTTGGGCTCGGATGATGGCGGCGCCTTCCTGCCATTGGCGGACCATGGGCTTCTGGCAGTAGACGTCCTTGCCGGCGCGCATGGCTTCGGCGGCGATGGGGGCGTGCCAATGGTCCGGGGTGGCGACGATGACGGCGTCGATGTCGGGGCGCGAGAGGATCTGGCGGTAGTCGCGGGTGGTGAAGATCTGGGAGCCGAATTGTTCTTTGGCGCGGGTGAGGCGGCCATCGTAGACATCGCAAACGGCGACGACCTGGTTGCCGGGGATGCCGGCGGCGGTTTGGAGATCGAGCTGGCCCATGATGCCGTAGCCGATGCAGGCGACGTTGAGGCGGTCGTTGGGGCTTTTGGGGGGCGGGGTGGCGGCGAGGAGTCCGGTGGACTGGAGGAGGGTGCGGCGCGCGATTTTCATGGTGCGGGAAGTTGAGGCTAACACGCCGGACAGGTGGAAATCGCCTATCCAGGGATAGGGGGCCCGAATGAGGGGATGGGGCGGGTCCGGGGAGGTGATTGAATGCCCGAGGGTGGATTAGAGATCAGGGGGCCGATCCCCGCAGGGGGGCCGAAGTTCGGATAACCCCTTGATTTATTTAAGACATCGCTGTTAGATGAGGCAGTCAATCAGGTGGCCATACGGCGCGCGGAGTGAGTTTCACCCCGGGGGCGTGTATGGACGTGATGCCGGTGGAGGTTCACTCGATGAACATGCTCACTGCTGTTGAACAACTCGCCGCTGCGCGACGCCTATCCGCTGAGGAGTTTATGAAGCAAGCGGAGTTGGCGAGGGAAGGGTCCAGTTATGTGTCGCCGGAGTGCTTACTGCCGGCGGAGATCGCTCATTTTCGCGAATACGAATGTTGGCCGGGACAGTATGCCGAGGAGATCGAGCGGCATCTTGCTTGTTGCCTGGCGTGCCGGACGCTGCTGGAGGCGAGTTCACCGGGAGCGGATCGCCAGCGGGAGTTTGCCCACTATGCGACGCAAGGGGGCGGGCGGTGAGCCCGCCCGTTATTCGAGAAGCCGGGTGAGGGCGTTGCGCGTGACCTGAGAGACCCCGCGATCGGGGAAGAGCGAACTTACCCAGGTGATGGAGCCGACGGAGAAGATGGCGCCTTGTCCGAGCGGTCCGTAGACGACTTCGGCGCCGCCGTCATCGGGGTTGGTGCCTTTGGCGACGACTTCCAGATGGGGCACGGAACTCGGCGTGATCTTGTCGGTTTCGTGCCCGGAGGCGCCGCCAGGGACGCGTTCGTGCAGGGACTTTTCGCCGAAGAGGTCGCCGTTTTTGAGGCCGGTGCCGGCGAAGAGCCAATGCTGGTCGTTGGTGACGCGGTAGGGCGCACTGGTCATCACGCCGGTATGCGTAAAGGCAATGCCGAGCAGGCTGGCTTCGCTCTGGTAAGTGCGATGCATGCGGGACTCATGCGGAGCGGGACCGCCGGGTTCGGCAGCAGGATCGTGCGTGAGGCAGCGCATGCCGCTTTCGCCTTCGTAGACGACTTCGCAATTGACGCCGTTGCCCCCGAGGTACATGAGGCGGCCGCCACGTTCGATCCACTCGCGGGTGCGGCGAAACATTTCGCGCGTCCAGTATTCAGGGTGAACGGAGATGGCGAGGACCTTGTATTCGTCCAGAGGCAAAGTGCCGTCGTGCAGGTGGGCTTCGGAGTAATAGTCGTAGGCGAAGCCTTCGCGTTCGAGCCAGCCGAGCAGACGCCACTCGCCGGGCGCGAGGCCGCATTGGGAGCGGCCGTGGATGCCGTCCTCGATGGAGCGATCTTCCCAAGGCGAGTTGTCGAAGTTGTGGTTGACGAGTTCGGGACGTTCGAAGGAGAGGGGCGGATAGGCTTCGTCAGGGAATCGCCAGACGGGTTGGGGTTGGGTGTAACGGTCGAGGTCGAGGCGGGCGTTGACCGTGGGCGTGGGGGGCAGCCCGTTGGGGTTGATGTAGTTCGAACGGCCGCCGAAGTTGTTGTAGGCGTTCCAGGTGTTGGTGGAGGCAAGGACGGCGAGTTTGGCCTTCGGCTTCGCGGGGGCAACGACCCAGGGGAACGAAAAGCTTTTGCCGGAGGGCGTGCGGGCCCAGAGGTAGTAAAGGCCGGACTCTTCGGGGGCGGTGACGAACTGCTGGATGTGGGGCGCGGGGTAGCCCGCGCGATTCCACCGCATGCCGGTTTGGCTGAAGTCCGTATCGGGGGCGACTTGCACGGTGGTGCGGGGGCCGTGTTCGTCGAACCAACTGATCAGGCGGACGAACTCTTTCTTTAAGCCATAGCGCCAGAGGGTGAGCTGGTATTGCTCAGGCGCGTGGACGCGGACTTCGGACTTTTCGCCGGACCGCGCCCACTTGGGCCACATGTAGCCGCAGAGCTGGTCCTTGAGGAGGCGGAACTGTTGCGGCTGTTCGCCGAGGTCGCATTCGACCCACTTGGAGCCGTAGCCATCTTTGGCGAAGGTGACGCGGTAACGGCCGGGGGCGAGGTCGGCATAAAGGGCGCCACGGGGGGACGAGGTGAGCAGCGTGATGGCGCCGCCGGCGAGCGATTCGATCTCGACCGCGACGCCCGGGATGGCGAGGTAGTCTTCGTCGGAGATGTATCCGAGGGCTTTCATTGGGCGACCTCAACTTCGGAGTAGCGTTCGATGCGGACGCGGGCGGTGATGGCGTGCGCGAGCATGTTTTCGAGGATGCACTGCCGCTCGGTCACGGCGGCGGTCTCGACGCTGGCCGCCGGGGTCATGCGCTGGTAGGTGCAGGTCTTGAGGAACTTGCCGACCCAGACGCCGCCGGTATAGCGCGCCGCGCGGCTGGTGGGGAGGATGTGGTTGGTGCCGATGGTTTTGTCGCCGTAGGCAACGGTGGTCTCTTCGCCGATGAAGAGCGAGCCGTAGTTGGTGAGGCGTTCAAAGAAGTAGGCGGGATTCTCGACGTGGAGTTCGAGGTGTTCGGGGGCGTAACGGTCCGAAAGGGCGATGGCTTCGTCGTCGCTGTCGGCGACGTAGACGAGGCCGTGGTCGCGCCAGGCGAGGGCGGCGATGGCACGGGTGGGCAGAATCTCGAGCTGCTTTTCGAGTTCGGCGATGGTTTCGCGGGCAAAGCGTTCGCTGCGGCAGATGAGGCAGACGCCGGAGTTGGGGTCGTGTTCGGCTTGGCCGAGGAGGTCGCAGGCGACGAGGGCGGGATCGGCGGAGTCGTCGGCGAGGACGAGGATTTCGGTGGGACCGGCGAGCAGGTCAATGCCGCAGCGTCCGAAGAGCTGGCGTTTGGCTTCGGCGACGAAGCGGTTGCCGGCGCCGCAGAGGATGTCGACGGGCGGAAGTCCATCGAGGCCGAAGGCCATCAGAGCAAGGGCGGGGACGCCGCCGAGGATGTAGATGTGGTCCGCGCCGGCTTTGTGGATCGCGTTGATGGTGGCGGGGTAATAGCCCTGGCCTTTGACGGGCGGCGTGCAGGCGACGATCTTCTTCACGCCGGCGACGCGCGCGGGGATGATGCTCATCTGCGCGGAGCCGAACATCGGATAGCGGCCGCCGGGGATGTAGCTGCCGACGGAGTTGACCGGGATGTGGCGATGCCCGAGGAAAACGCCGGGGCGCGTTTCGACTTCGAGCGGCAGCATGGTCTCGCGTTGGGCTTGGGCGAAGTGGCGGACGTTGGCCTGGCAATAGTCGGTGTCGGCGAGGGCTTGTGGGGAGAGCGTGGCGATGGCGTCGTCGATTTGCGTGGGTTCGAGACGGAAGCTGGGCGGGTTCCATTCGTCGAACTTTTCGCTGTAACGGCGGACGGCGTCCATGCCGTCGCGTTCGAGTTCGAGCAGCATCTGCGTGACGACGGACGCGGTTTCGGTGTCGGCTTCGAAGAGCCGCTGGGTGCCTTCTTTGAGGATCTTCATCGGGCTTGTTGCTCCGGGAGGAAGTCGATGCCGAGGCCGGGTCCGGTGGGGAGAACGGCGCAGCCGTTACGGAACTCGAGCGGCGTGGTGCAGAAGCGATGGTCGTAGTAGAGCGGACCGATGATGTCGTGGTGGACGGCGGTGGCGAGCGACGGCGCGGCGACGGCGACGTGAAGCTGGCCGGCAGCGCCCAAGTCCATTTCGAGATTGCTGCCAATGGTGCAACGCAGACCGGCGACCGCGGCCATCTGGGCGATTTCGAGCGAGCGGGTGAGGCCGCCGTTTTTGCCGGGATAGATGCTGATGATGTCGCAGGCTTCGGCCTTGATGGCCTCCATCGCGTCCTGGCGGGTGAAGACGGACTCATCGAGCATGAGCGGTATGTTGGTGCGTTCGCGGAGGCGGGCGCAGTTGCGGAAGTCGCCGCGGCGGAGGGGCTGCTCGAGGCAATTCACTTTGAGGGCTTCGAGTTCGGGGAGGGCGATGAGGCAATCGCTTTCGAGCCAGCCGCCGTTGCCATCGACGGCGACGCTGAAGTCGCTTCCGACGGCGTCGCGGACGGCGGCGACGCGGGCGATGTCGCCGGCGATGTCGAGGCCGACTTTGACTTTGACGGCGTTGAGTCCGATGGACTTGGCGTGGCGGGCGACGCGAGCGGCTTCAGGCGGAGTGAAAGCGCCGATGGAAAACTTGAGCGCCACTTCCGGGGCGCGGCGAGCGCCGCCCAGCAGCGTGACGACGGGAACGCCGAGGAGCTTGCCAGTGAGGTCGAGGAGGGCCATCTCGACGGCGCATTTGGTGAAGGGGTTGCCAATGAGGTACTTATCCATCTTGTCGGCGGCGGCGGTGACTTGCGTGGGGTCGGTGCCGACGAGCAGAGGGGCCAGCAAGGTTTCGACGAAGTGCGCGGCGGTGGACTGGCTTTCGCCGCTCCAGCCGGGGACGACGGTGGCTTCGCCATAACCGACGTGTCCGGAGGTGGAATGAACGGCGACGACAATGTAATGGGATTCAGGTTGGGCGCCGGCGGCACTGACGATGGCGAGTTCGCGGCGGACGATCTGGCCAAGGCGATGGACTTCGATCGCGCGGATGGTGGTTGGGGGTGTCACTTCCACCGATTGTAGGATGATGATCGGCAAGGTCTGGCGGAGAGGCGGAGGCAGGTTCGGCGAATTGAACAGATTCGACCGCGCGAGCGGTGAGCGAATACCGCTTTGGGCAAGGGTCTCGTATCCTGATCCTAAATCGTGACCGAGTTACAAGCAGGAAAGGAGGCGACGTGGAGAAGGAGACGGTAGTCAGCAACCCGACACGTGTCGTCAGGCAAGCCGCGAGCGCGAAGGATCTGGAGTTATTTGCCCATATCGAGGCGAATCTATATACCGCGGTGGTATCGGATTCCCTGGACGAAATGGGGTATCGCGACCAGGCGATGCGTAAGGACTTCCGGCCGCTGGACGCTTCCTTCCGTTGCGTCGGTTGGGCGCGCACGGTGCAGTGCCAGGATGTTTTCGAGATTCCGGAAGATCCGTACGGACTGGAGATCGAGGCGATCGACAGCCTGCTGCCCGGCGAAGTTTGCGTGGTGTCGACGGGAGATTCGGAACGGAACGCGCCGTGGGGCGAGTTGCTTTCGACGGCGTCGCAGGCGCGCGGCGCACGCGGGGCGATTATCGGCGGCCTGGTACGCGACGTCATCAAGATCCAGGAGCTAAAGTTCCCGGTGTTTGCGACGGGCATCAAGCCGGTGGATTCGATGGGCCGCGGCGTGGTGACCGACTACAACGTGCCGATCGAATGCGGCGAAGTGTCCGTGTGGCCGGGCGACCTGGTGTTTGCGGACTTCGATGGCGTGGTGGTGGTGCCGGCGAGCATCGTGACGGAAGTGATTGCGCGCGCGACCGATAAGGTGACGCGGGAGAATCACAGCCGCGATGAGTTGAAGCGCGGCCTCTTGCTGGCGGATGTCTATAAGAAGTACGGTGTCCTTTGATCGTTGATTGCCATACGCACGTGGGCGAAGCCCAGCACATGAGCCAGCAGTTTCAGGACGATGCGCGCCGAGTGGCGCAGAATCCGAACCTGAATCTGGTGGTGGATCTGGATGAGCATTGGAAGGCCATGGAGACGGTGGATAAGGCCATCGTACTGGGCTTTCGCGCGCATCACGTCGGCTATGTGATTCCGAACGAGTATGTGGCCGGCTATGTGAAGCAGCATCCAGAGAAGCTGGTGGGCTTCTGCTCCGTGGATCCGAGCGACGAAGACTGCGTGGAGCAGTTGGACTACGCGGTGTTGAAGCTGGGCTTAAAGGGCCTGAAGCTGGGTCCGATTTATCAGAACGTGCATCCGTCGGACAAGGGCGCCATGGCGCTCTTCCGCCGGGCGGAGCAGCTCGAGATTCCGATTCTGATTCATCAGGGCACGACGTTCTGCTGCAATGTGTCGCTGGAAGTGGCTAATCCGGTGCTGCTGCAACCGGCGGCCTTGGCGTTCCCGAACCTGCGGCTGGTGATTGCGCACATGGGCCATCCGTGGATCGGCGAAACGCTGTCGTTGATTCGCAAGCATCCGAGTTTGTATGCGGATATCTCCGCGCTCTACTATCGGCCGTGGCAGTTCTACAACGCACTGGTGATGGCGATGGAGTACGGCGTGATGCACAAGCTGCTGTTCGGCTCGGACTATCCGGTGACCACGCCGGGAAGCACGATGGAAGCGCTGAAGAAGGTGAACTCGGTGGCCGAAGGCACGGGCATGCCGCGCATTCCGGTGGAGCGCATCGAGGAGATGGTGCACCGCGATACGCTCTCGCTGCTAGGCATTAGCTGACCGGCTTCGTCCGAAGCAATTCTCCCGTTTGATATTGGCGAACGAGCACGGCCAATCGCTCGACGATGGCCGTGAGAAAGCGTTCGCCTTTCTCTGCGTTCGCGGTGCGGGGATCACCGTTGGCGCCGGATTTGGTGAACTCGGCGAAGGTGGAGGAGATGCCGATTTGGCCGCCGCCGAGCATGTCGTGCGCGAAGAAGTCCGAGCACGGCCAGGAGCCGTCGGGTTGGGCGAGGTCCATCTTGACGGTGGGCCGGGCGATCGAAAGCATCATGGAGGTTTCGAGTTCACAGGCGTGGCCCATGCCGCCTTCGGCAGACTCGCGCAGAGCCTGGAGCTCGGAGCGGGCGACATTCCAGTAAGTGGCGGTGATGATGGTGGCGGCGGGGAAGGCGATCTTCAGCTCCGTGGAGACGACGTCGAGGATGGCGCGGTTGCCGCCGTGGGAGTTCAGGATGAGGAAGCGGTGGAAGCCGGCGCGAGCGAGGGAGCCGAGGAGTTCGACGGCGACGCGGATGTAGGTTTCGGCGGTGAGGGTGAGCGAGCCGGGGAAGTCCATGTGATGGGGGGAGTAGCCGGCCCACTGCATGGGCATGGTGAGGAGGCCGGGGACGGCGCGATCCAGACGTTCGGAGATGGCTTGGCCGATCAAGGCATCGGTGCCGAAGGGGAGATGGTGGCCGTGCTGTTCGGTGGCGCCAAAGGGGGCCACGACGATGGTGTCGCGCGGCAGGGCCGCCACTTCCGGCCAGGCGGCGTGAGAGAGAAGCATGTGTTCAGGGTAGATGAACTGGCCGGCGGCGGAGGGGCGCGAACGGGGCCGAGTTCAATCGATGGAACGGAATTCGCTAGGCGGCTGCAGCGGCCGGACGGGGCGTGCCGGTGGACGAGGCAAAGCGCAGAGTGAGGACGAAGATCACCGCCATCAGCAGGGCGAACGCCGTGCCCAGAGCCATCAGCGAGGAGATGGAGAAGGACTGCTTCAGCATGCCGGTGAACAGGATGGCGGCGCCGCTGCCCAAGCCGCCGGCCATGTTGATGATGCCGGTGGCCAGGCCGAAATTCTGGGGCGCGACGAGATCATAGGCACTGGCGAAGATGTTCGACACGAAGATGCCGGCGAAGAGGCCGAAGCAGAAGGCACACGTCTTGAGGAGAAACAGGTTCGAAGCGGCGAAAGTGCCGAGGGCGAAGGGAGCGCAGAGGACCAGGCCGAAGACGAGGACGTGGAAGCGTCCGAAGCGGCGGCGGGCGCCATAGGTGTCGCCGACGTAGCCGCCGAGGAGGGCGCCGGCGGCGGAGCCGGATTGCAGGAAAAGCGTGGCGGTGAGTCCGGCGGCCGAGAGTGAGAGTTGGAAGCGCTCGTAGAGGTAGGTGGGGAGCCAGGCGTAGAGCATCCACAGCATGGAGCAGAAGCTGAGGAAGGTGATGGCGAGGGCAAGGTAGGCGGGGGAGCGCAGCAGGTCGAGGGGGGTGGATTGTCGCTTGGCGCTGGCCGCCACGGGGGCCGGCTCGGCCGGTGAGCGGAGGAAGCGCATGATGAGGAGCGAATAAGCGACGCCGACGGCGGCGAGGATCAGCAGGCCGGAGCGCCAGCCGATGGTTTCGCCAGCCCAGCCACCGAACCAGCCGCCGAGGGTGATGCCGGCGAACTGGGCGAGTCCGTGGACGGCGAGGGCGCGGGAACGCGTGGCGCCGGCGTGGGCTTGCGTGATGAGCGCGATGGCGGCAGGGACGTAAAGAGACTCGCTCAGGCCCATGAAGATGCGCGAAAGCAGAAATTCGTTGATGTCGCGGCTGAAGGCGGTGGTGAGGGTAGCGAGGCTCCAAAGGATGAGCGAGGCGATCACCATGCGGTGCTTGGGGAAGATGTCGGCGAGGCGGCCGGAGATGGGCATGGCGAACGAGTAGGTCCAGGTGAAGAGGCTGCCGACGAGGCCGAGTTGGGTGTCGGTGAAGCCGAGTTCGCGGCGGAGGAGGGGGAAGATCGCGAAGACGACCTGACGGTCGAGGTAGTTGATGACGAAGGCGACCGAGAGAAGCGCGACGAGGATCCAGGCACTGCGGCGACTGATGGCAGGCTCGGAATGCTCCATGGTGTTCAGGGTAAGGGTTGGAGAGGGGACGGGGCAATGGGCGGGGGCGGGGCCGTTCGCGTTATTGAACGAGAAGTCGCGCACCCCCGCAAAGCGGTTACGGGTTGATGCCGAGGATCGAGAGGGAGTCGCGGTTAAACAGCCGCTCCATGGCGTCCAGGTTGAGGCGAGGGAGCTTGGTGCCTTCCAGCATGTCGTTCAAGGCGCGCATGCCGACGATGCTGGCATCGGGCGTGGTGAACGGATAGTCGCTGCCGAAGAGGACTTTGTCCCACACGCCATACTCCTGCACGAGCATCAGCGAATGATAGAGCTGGAACGGGCGGTAGTGGAGGGCGGAGCAATCGGCGTAAACGTTGGTGTGCTTGCGAATGGTGACGACGCATTCGCCTTCGTACGGATGGCCGAGGTGAGCGAGGATCATGCGGACTTCGGGGAAGCGAATGGCGACGTCATCGAGCAGGCGGGGCAAGGTGCACGCCAGCGGCGCTTTGCTGATGAAGGTGGTGCCGGTGTGCAGAAGGACGGGCAGCGAGTGGCGCGTGGCGTATTCCCAGAGCGGGTCGAGATCGCGGGAGTTGGGGTAGAAGCCGGCGTACATGGGCATGAGCTTGATGCCCTTGAGCTTGAGAGTCTCGTGACCTTCGCGGAGCTCGTCCTGCCAGCCGGGCTGGGTGGGATCGAGGGAGAGGAAGCCGATGAGACGATCCGAATGCTGGGCGACATAGGCGGCGACTTCTTGGTCGGGGACCCAGAGGCCGGCGAGCTTGGCTTTGCCGCCGAAGACGATGGTGCGATCGGCTTGGGTGGCGCCTTTGGCGTAGTCTTCCCAGCGGACGGTGAGGTCGAGTTCGAAGTTGCGACCGCGGATGGATTCACGGATGAACTCGGGAGAAAAATGGCGTGGGTATTCGAAGAAGTGGCTATGAACGTCGACAACCATGAATGCAGGGTAGCGCGAGAGAATGGAGGAGGAGTTCAATAGGCCGAATGTTGTTCGATTAGATGAACGAAGTGGTTCGGCTGCGTTGACAGTCGGGGTGCCAGATCCTATTCTGGGCTTTCGCGGAGGTGTGAATGGAGAATGTTTCCAAGGCCACGGCGCCCGCGCTTGAAAGAGGATTGGCAGTGTTGGAGTCGATCGCCCGCTCGCGCGGCGGATTGACCCTGTCCCAACTCACCCGCTACCTCGACTTACCGAAAAGTTCAGCCTTCTGCTTGCTGCGGACGCTAGAGCAGTGCGGTTATCTGTTCCGGGATTCACAGACAGGCAAGTACAGCGTCAGTTTACGAGTGTGTAATCTCGCAAACTTGGCGTTGAACGGCATCGGGCTGCGCGAAAAGGCGCGGCCGTATCTGCGCCGGCTGTCGGAGGAGGCCGGACTGACGGTGCACATGGCGATTCTGGAGAATGGCGCCTGCCTGTTGATCGACAAGGTGACGCCGGCGGGCGTACCGCCGATCGCGACGTGGGTGGGGAAACATTTGAGCTTGCATTGCACGGCGATCGGCAAGGCGATTGCCGCGTATATGGAAGAAGAAGAGATGACGGACCTGCTGCGCGAGCAGGGCTTTATGCGCCACAACGAGAACACGATCTGTTCGATGAAGCGCCTGAAGCAGGAGTTGGCCGCGGTGCGCCAGCGCGGGTACGCGATGGACGACGAAGAGGAAGAGATCAGCATCCGCTGCATCGGCGGAGCGCTGTTCGAGAGCGGCAAGGTGGTGGGCGGGCTGAGCCTGGTGGGGACGACAAACGAGATCCACAGCGGGACCATTCAGCACTTGGCGTCGATGCTGGTGAGCACGGCGCATCAGATTTCGGAAGTGGTGCGGTTGCCCGATCCCAAGGGCGCCGAGATTGCGGCGCCGTTGAGACTCAAGCGCGCCTAGGGCACCGGGATCCAGCGTTTGAACCAGGCGACATTGCGCGTCATCATGTCGTGCTGGTGCGCAGGCTCGCTGATCGAGTGCGGCTCACGCGGATAGGTGATGAACTCGGTGGGGACGCCGAGTTCCGTAAGCGCGAGATAGAGTTCGGCGACGTTATCGAGATCGCGTTCACCGCGCATGAGGAGCGAGGGAGTCTTGATGTCCTTCAAACGACCACGTTGGGAGTGGCGCTCGTAAGCCTCGAGGCGAGCCCAGGGCGCGCCGCCGAAGTACTCGTGAATGACCTCCGGCGGACCATCGTCGCCGCCGACGGCCATGCCGTAGTACGTGATCCAATCCATGCTGCAGCCGCCGAGGGACGCGGCCTTAAAGCGATTCGTGCGCGTGATCATCCAGGACGTGAGATAGCCACCGTAGCTCCAGCCCATCAGGCCGAGACGATCGCGGTCGGCGATGCCTTGGGCGATCAAGTAGTCGACGCCGGACATGATGTCGTCCATGTCGCCAAAGCCTTGCTGCTGAATGGTGGGCGTGCGAAAAGCGGGACCGTAGTTGATGCTGCCGCGGAAGTTTGGTTCGAAGACGGCGTAGCCCTCCTGCAGAAAGGCCTGCGTGGGATACATGCGGGGGATCGGGAAGGACTCCGTGGCTGCGCCGGTGGGGCCGCCATGCACGGAGACGATCAGGGGGACGGGCTTGCCCGGCACGTAACCGACGGGATAGCGGAGGACGCCTTCGACGGCGAGGCCGTCCTTGGCTTTCCAACGCACGGTTTCGGTTTTGAAGGACGGGAAGCCGGCGGGCTTGAGATCGACGAGCGTTTTCTGATCGAGGATCAGGGCCGAGTCGCGCAGATAGGCGACATGCGCGCCGTCGCGGCTGACGCTGAAGTCAGCGAGGCGTTCGCGGCGCTGGGCTTGGCCGGTGGAGACGTTCAGCGAATAGAGATAGTCGCCCGTGCCGTGGCCGGCGAGTAAGCGAATCTCGCGGCTATCCGGGCTCCACCAGACACGCCGCGGGTTGAAGACGTCGCCCTCGAGCTTCTCGGTGAGATAGCGCACGCTGCCGCCGCCGGCGGGGACGACGGCGAAGTGGCGCGGGCCGAAGTACCCGAGCTGGCCCATCTGGGAGTGGAAGAGGATCTGGCGGCCATCGGGCGAGTAAAGCGGCTGCAGGTCCTGGCCCAGTTGGGTGACGAGGGCTTGGTCCTGACCGGAAGCGAGGGTGTACTCATAGAGGTCGACGTGGAAGCGCTCATGGCCGCGGCCGTTCTTCTGCGCGGAGTAGGCGAGCTTCTTGCCCTCCGGGGACCAATCGAAGGTGAGGACGTGACGCGGGATGGCGAGCGTGCGCGTGGCGCCGGTGGCGACGTTGACGAGCGTGATGGCGCTGTTGCGGTAGTTCTGGCCGCCGACGATCATGTCGCGGCCGGCGGCACGGTCGCGGGCTTGTTCCGGTGTGTAAGGCTGGGGGGCGACGTAGGCGAGTTGCGAACTGTCCGGGGACCACTTGAAGAATTCGATGCCGGTGGTGGAGTGGGTGAGTTGCTGACCCGAGCGGAGATGGAGCTGGAGGCTGCCCGTGCGGCGCGAGAGGAAGGCCAGTTGGCGGCCATCGGGCGACCAGCGGGGAGTGCTGTCGGAGGCGTGGGGAGTGGGGAGAGGCTGCGGCTGTCCGTTAGCGGTGATCGTCCAAACGGCGCTGACGTAGCGGTTGGCGGCCGAGTCGACGCGGCGCGTGACGTAGGCGACCTGGTCACCGGCGGGATTGAGTTGGGGATCGTGGATGGTCTGGAGCGACATGAGAGAGTCGACATTCCAGAGCGAGGCGGCAAAGAAGAAAAGAAGCATAGGAAAAGAAAGAAGGGCGACGGCCAAGCCGCCGCCCTCGGGTTTTAGTTTACGAGCGTTAGAACAGGAACTTCAGACCGAGCTGCATGTAGCGCGAGGCGCCGGCGCTGGTGATGCGGCCGTAGGTCGCGCTGGTGAGCGAGGTGCTGGGGTTCGAGTAGTTCACGCGGTTGGTGGTGTTGAAGGTCTCAAAGCGGAACTGGAAGTACTTCGACTCGGTAACGCTGAAGTTCTTGGTGAGACCCGTGTTGATGGCGAAGTTGCCGGGACCTTCGATGATGCCGAGACCGGAGTTACCGAAGGTGTAGATGGCCGGCGCCGAGAAGGCGGCCGTGTTGAACCAGCGGCCGGGACCGGGACTGTCGACGCTGGGGTCGCCGACGATGTTGGCGCGCGGCGTCCAGCTGTTGCCGAGGCTGGGCGTGCCGGCGGAGATGCTGAGCGGCTGGCCGGACTGGCCTTGCTGCGTGAAGTTCAACTGCCAGCCGCCGACCAGGAAGTCCACCGCGCGGTTGGTGCTGGAGCCAAACTTCTTGCCGCGGCCGAACGGGACTTCCCAAACGACGGTGGCGTACTCGATGTGGCGACGGTCAAACGGCGTGCGGCCGCGGTTGTACCAGTCGGGCGAGTAAGGCGTGAGCGCGCAGGTTTCGCACTCAGGGGTGTTGGCCTGCATGCTGCGCGAGAACGAGTACGAGAAGGTGAAGGCGAGGCCGCCAGCGAAGCGGCGTTCGACTTTGGTTTGCAGCGCGTGATACCAGTTGTGGGCAAAGTTCTCGTTGACCATGATGCCGGCGAAGGCCGGGAAGGGCCGATCGGCCTGGAGGTTGGTGTGGAGGCCGATGGTAGCTTCGTTGTAGTTGCGGACACCGACTTCGTTGCTGACAAGAGTGCCGACATAGGAAACCGTGAGGGCCGAGCGCGAAGGCAGGGCCGTCTGCAAGGTGACGTTCCACTCATGCGTCCGCGCGGGGCGCAGGTTGTAAGCGGGCGCGTAGATGGTGCCGGGGCCGAAGGTGGTGGGCGAAGCCGGCCACAGGGTTTCCCAGCGTTGCAGGGTGGCCGGCGAGAAGCTGAGCGACTCGAGGCTCCAGTGCGGGATGTTCACCGTGGAGGCGCCGCGGTTGCCGGTGTAGCTGTTGTAGAAGATGCCGTAGCCGGCGCGGAACACGAAGTCCTTGGTCTTGAAAGGACGGTAGACGGCGCCGAGGCGCGGAGCCCAGTTGCCGTTCGGTTCGTAGAGGCCATCGGGCACGCCGGCTTCGCGGGCAGTGATGTAGAGGCCTTTGGTGGCCGCCGCCAGGAAGGGCGTGACGGGGAAGGCGTTCAGGTTCGGATTGCCGTTGGAGTCAACGGCGGTGATCATGACGTTGCGCTTGGGGTCCCAGGTGCTCGAGACGTCGTTGACGTTGTGCCGGGCGAGCCAGCGCTCATAACGAAGACCGAGTTCGAGGGTGAGGTTCGGGCGCACGCGCCAGGTGTCCTGGATGTAGCCGGCGGCGTAGGGGCTCTTGTCGGTGCCGAACTTCTTGAGCGGGTCATTGCGGTTCGACGAAGAGGCGTAGCCGAGGAGGTAGTCGGCAAAGCCGTCGTTGCTGTAGAGGTTATTGAAGGCGAAGGTGCCGCGGGCGGCGGCGGAGCCGTGCTCACCGAAGGTGTGCCAGTCGCCGTATTCGTAGCCGGCGGCGAGCGTGTGGCGGCCGCGGATGGAGCTGACGGCGACCTTGCCGTTGCGGACGTCACCTTTGAGGTAGCCGGGAACGCCCCAGCCGCCAGGGAAGTTGACGCCCGTGTAGCCGTTGGCGAAGCTGAGGTCCGGAGGACCGACCCAGGCTTCGCGGCCCGCGGTGGGAATGCCCTGAATGCCGGCGAGCAGAACGTCGTTCTGTTTGCCGAGCGAAGGATTGCTATAGCTGCTGTTGGTGCGCATGACGCCGGCCGAGGCGGTGAGCAACGTGGTGGGCGTCATGGTCCAGGAGTAGTTGAAGCCGAGGTTGTCCTGGCGGACTTCGGAGGCGCCCGTGATGGAGGGGTCCGGACGATAGCCGAGTTGATCCTGCGGCTGGCGGACAGTGACCCAGCGGCCGTAGATGCGCTGGTTGCGCGTGATCATGTGGTCAACGCGCAGCGTGCCTTCGTGGGTGTCGTTCTTGGCGGAGACGTTGTTCTTGTAGAAGCCGTCCGAGGAGTTGGGCTCGAGGATGAGCGGGAGGAAGTACTTCGAGGCCGCCGAGATGCGGTCGGCGGGAATGCGGTTGCCGGGGAAGGGCTGCTTGGTCAGCGGGTCGACGATGGTTTTCGAGAGGGCGCTGAAGTCGCCGCTCTTCATCGCCGGGGTGACGCCGAGGCTGTTGTAGATGCGGGCGTTGCGAATGATGGTGCCTTCGTAGGAGCCGAAGAAGAAAGTCTTGTTCTTGATGACGGGTCCGCCGACGGCGGCGCCGAACTGGTTGCGGCGAACGCGGGCGACGGTGGGCGAGAAGGTGTTGCGGGCGTTGAAGGCGTCGTTCTGGACGAACTCCCAGGCGGCGCCGTGCAACTGATTGGTGCCGGACTTGGTGACGACGAGGACCTGCATTGGATTGCGTCCGCTTTCGGCGTTGAAGTTCATCGTCTGCACGTTGAACTCGGCAATGGTGTCGACGTTCGGGATGGCGGTGCCGCCTTCATCCATGGGGGCGTTCGAGTTCAGGCCATCGAGCTGGAAGCCGGCTTTGTTGTTGCGCAGTCCCTGACCTTGAATGTAGGTGGCGCGTTCGCCGCCGTCCTGCGTGCTTTCCCAGCGCATGCCGGGCACCAGGGCGACCAGGGCGAGCGGGTTGCGCGTGGCGAGCGGCAGTTCACGAATCTGGCGCATCTGGACGACGGTTTCGACGGACGTCTTTTCCGTCTGGAGGACTTCGGCGGTGGCTTCCACCGCGACGGTTTCGGCGACATCGCCGACCGCAAGCATCGGAGCGACGCGGCTACGGTCGCCGACGGTGAGTTCCGTGCGGGCAATTTCCCAGCGCTTGAAGCCCTTGGCCTTCACGCTGATCGAGTAGGGGCCAATCGGCAGCGCCGAGATGGCGAAGGCGCCGGCGTTGTCGGCGGTGACAGTTTTGGTCAAGCCGGTGTTGAGTTGCTTGACGGTAATTTCGGCTCCGGGAATTACAGCTCCGGAAGAATCTTGAACGGTGCCAAAGAATGAGCCATCGGTGCCAGTCTGCGCGAGAAGCGTGAGCGCGAGGACGAAGGCCGAGAGCAGACATCGAACGAACGGGCGAAGAACGCCGCGGGTTCCACCAGGTGCTAGCCTCATAAATCTCCTTGAAAACGGCCGATCGACAGAGCGGTGAGCCGTTGGGTCTGGTCTATTTTCACGTGGCCGAGAACGAATACAACGGGATTGTCACGATACTGTTCATCCGGTTGAACGTCGGCCAAAGGGTTAACCAAACAGGGGTTCGGGCGCGACTGGGCAGGGCCGTCGAGCGAGCGGGACGGCGCGGGCAAATTCGACTAACGAGCCACGCGAGACGCTACGAGAACAGTTCCGGCAAGGGTTGGCCGGTTTCGTCGTCGAGCGCGTTGGCGATCTTGATGGGGCGACCGACGGGAGTGTCGTACTCCTTGGTCCAATCGATCCCAAAAGCTTTGTAGACGGTGGCGAAGATGTCGCCCATGCTGGTGAGCTTGGTGGTGACGTTGCCCCCGGTTTCGTCACTGGCGCCGATCACTTGGCCGGTGCGCAGACCACCGCCGCCGATCGCCAGGGACCAGCAGGCGGGCCAATGATCGCGGCCGCGATCGTTGTTCACAAATGGCGTGCGGCCGAACTCGCCCATGGCGAGCACGATGGTGGAGTCAAGCAGACCGCGTTCGCTCAAGTCATCGAGCAGCACGGCCAGCGTGCGGTCGAACTTGGGGCAAAGACGATCGCGATGACCGGTGTCGTTTTCGCCGTGAGTGTCCCAGGCGAGCGTGTGATAGCCGGCCGCGGTGACGAAGCGGGCGCCGGCTTCGACCAGGCGTCGCGCATAGAGAGCGCTTTGCCCGACGGCATCACGGCCGTAGCGGTCGCGCATCTTGTCGGATTCCTTGCTGAGGTCGAAGGCGTCGCGCACGGTGGGGTTCAGCAGCATCTTCCAGGCCTGGGAACTAAAGCCGTCCATATTGGCGTGCTCGACGCTTTGGGTGAGACGGCGGTAGCGCTGATCGACGAGGTCGAGGAAGGATTGGCGGTTGTGGACGGCTTGCTCGGAGACGCTTTTGGGCAGGCTGAGGTCAGTGACCTGGAAGTCTTTGCGGCTGGGGTCGGGGAGCGCCATGGGGTCATAGTCCGGCCCGAGGAAGCCGGCGCCGAAGTACTGTTCGTATTGGCGATTCTGCGCCCATTGGGGAACCAGGATGTGCGGCGGAATGCCGTTGCGCGCGCCGACCTCGCGAGCGATCACCGAGCCGATGGAGGGGAACTGCATGACCGGGTTCGACTCGTGGCCGGTGACGGCGTAGTGGCAGCCCTGCGGATGGTCGTTGCCGCGCGTGTGCATGGAACGCACGAGCGTGAGCTTGTCCATGCGCTTGGCGATTTGGGGCAGGAGCTCCGAGACTTGGATGCCGGCGACGTTGGTGGAGATGGGCTTGAAGGCGGAGTTGGGCTTGGGGTCGAACGTATCGACCTGGCTGGGCCCGCCTTCGAGCCAGAAAAGAATGCAGGACTTGGCCTGACCACCCGGCGAGTTGGCCGCCGCGCGCAGGTATTGCGGCAGCGTGATGCCCAGGGCCCCCAGGGAGCCGGCGGAAACAAATTGTCGGCGATTGATCATGTTGGCCTCTCTAGTGATTTTCAGCAAACTCGCGCGAGCAGATGAGCGCCCAGACGAAGTCGCGCAGACCTTCGTCACGGCGGGGAGCGGCGGCAATCATCTTGACGATGGCCTGGGACTCCCGCGGCTCGGGGAGCCGCGCGAGCGCGGCGAGATAGAACTCTTCGACGATGTCCGCATCGGACTTGCCGGCCTGGATCATCCGTTGCAGACGACCCTGCGGCGAAGCGAGTTTTTCGTTGTAGACAGTGCCGGCGGCCATGTGGAGAGCTTGGCCGAGGTTGGCTTTACCGCTGCGTTCGGGAATGGTGAGGCGGTTGGGCCGACCGTAAAGTTCAAGGAAACGTGAGTAGAAGATTTCGGGTTGGCGGAGCGTGATGGCCCGCGTGCCGACCGGCGCATGACGCACGGGGCCGCGGTCGTCGGGGACGCCAACGGTGAAGACTTCCGGGACGCCGGTGACGTCGCTGATGGCATCGAGAAGCACTTCGGCGTCGAGGGCGCGCGGCGGGAAGTGCGAGTAATTGGTGCGATCGGCGGCGTTCTCCGGGCGGGTGGCGGCGGAGAGCTGATAGGTGCGCGACTGCACGATGGTGCGGATCAGCGCGCGGAGGTCATGGCCGCTGCGGCGGAAGTTGGCGGCGAGTTCGTTCAAGAGCGCCGGATGCGTGGGCGGATTGGTGGAGCGGAAGTCATCGACGGGGTCGACAATGCCGCGGCCGAAGAAGTAGGACCACATGCGGTTGACGATGGCTTCCGCGAAGAAGGGATGCTGCACGACGTAATCGGCCAGCGCGGCGCGCGGGTTGACGTTGTCGCGTGGTTCGATGACGCGGCCATCGAGCAGAGCAGGCTTGAGTTCAGCCTTGGTGCGCGGGTGGAAGACTTTGATGTTCGCATTGACGTCGGCGTTGCCCATCGGTTTGTTCACCGGATGATCGAAGACGATGTAGTCGTCGGCGACGCCGTTGTCGCCCAGCTTGAACATGCGGCCGAAGAAGGCGGCCATGCCCCAGAACTGATCCTGGCTCCAGGTTTCGTAAGGGTGGTTGTGGCATTGCGCGCAATCGAGGCGGCGGCCGAAGTAGACGCGGACTTCTTCGGCCATCGTTTCGTTGATGGGAGCGATGATGTTGTACGGCAGAAAGTGGCGGCTGGTGGCGGTGTAGCCCTGGCCAACGAGGCGTTCGCGGGCGATCTGGTCGTAGGGCTTATTCTTGGCGATGCTCTCGCGGATCCACTCGGCGTACATGTTGCTCCACTTGGGGAGCGCGTTGGCGTTGACGGAAACGCGGAAGACGTCGTCGAAGCGGAAGGTCCAGTAGTCGATGAACTCGGGGCCGCCGATCAGGGCGTCAATGAGCTTCTCGCGCTTCTTCGGGTCTTTGTTGGCGAGGAACTCGCGGACACGGGCGGGCGGGGGCAAGGTGCCGGTGAGGTCGAGGCAGAGGCGGCGGATGAATTCGGAATCGCTTGAGAGGTCGCTGGCGACGATGCGGAAGCGCTTGAGCTTGTCGAAGACTTGCTCGTCGATGAAATTGACGCGGGGCTGCTCCGGATACTTGCCGGCGAGGGGCGCCATCACGCCGACGGTAGCGCTGGCGGCTTGTCCCGCGGCGCGAATGACGATGGCCGTTTCGCCGAGCGCCTTGGCTTTCACGGTGCCGGTATCATCGACAGTGGCGACGTCCTTGTTGTTCGAAGCGTAGAGCGCCTGATGGGTGAAGTCGCGCATGGAGCCGTCGGCGAAATGGGCGGTGACGATGAGGCGTTGCTGGGCGTTGCCTTCGAGGGCGATGGTGGGCGGGTAGACTTCAAGACGGCTGACGCGGTTCTCGGCCTTCACTTCGGGGCCATACGGAGCGCCCGAGCGAACCCAGTCGCGGATGGCGCGGTACTCCGGGGAATCGACCGGGAAGCGGCGGCCGCCGCCGTGCGGGACCGAGCCGGTGGCCTTCAGCAGAACCAGGCTCTTCTCGGGCTCCTTGACGTTGACGCGAGGGACGCGTTCGCCTTTCACTTCCGCGGTGAGGACCTGGTAGGTGCCGCCTTTGACGATCCAGTCGTAATCGTCTTTGGGGTAGAGAACGCCGGCGGAGAGCTTGAGTCCGCCGCGGCCTTTCACGCCGCCATGGCAGCCGGCGCCGTTGCAGCCTTTGCGGGTGAGGATGTTGCCGATATCGCGGGCGAATTGGAACTCGGGCGTGGCGGCGGCTTCCTGAACGGTAACGCGCGCGGTGGCCGACTTGGCGCCGAGCGTGGCGGTGAGCGTCAACTGGCCGTCGGCTTTGGCCTGGAGCAGCGCCGTGGGCGAGACGTCAACCAGCGTGGGCGCGGAGACGCGCCATTGCACGGCCGTAGTGACGTCGCGTTCGGAGCCATCCGGCGCGATGGCCGTAACGGCCAACTGTTGCGAGGCACCCGCGCCGCGCAGAGCCGGAGCGGCGGGGACGATCCGCAGTGCGGTGACGTCCTGAGCCCAGGCCGCGAGGGCGAGGAAAAAGAGGGTGTACTTCATTTCTTTTCCGTTTTCTTTGGGTCGACGACCAGGAGCAGGAGGTCGGCGGTGGCAATGGGATCGCCGAGACCGTCCTCGCGGACGGGCCGGGCTACGACGCGCACCGTGGCCGGGGCGTCGGAGAGCGGAGCATCGGGGGCGGCGGTGACGACGAGAGAAGCCGGCTGGACGCGGGGCTGGTAGCGTTCGGTTTTGCCGGCGTTGGGCAGCACAGGCCGGTCATTGGGATTCTCGAGGCCGAGCTGCGAGGTGACACCGGGTGGCAGGTTCTCAAGCTGAACGGCGACCAGGCCTTTGAAGCCTTCTTCGCGTTCGATGCGGACCGAGACGGGCCGGGTGGCGCCGCGCTCCAGGCTGATCTTTTCCTGCTGGATGATGAAGCGGCCCAGGTGCGGAATCTGCGGACGGACGAGGACGCGATAGCGGAAGGCGGCGCCCGCATAATCCGTGGTCAGTTCGTGGATCTCGAGCGTGTGAATACCAGGGGCCAGCAGGGAGAACGTGGTTTTGGCCATCACGGCCTTCATCATTTTGAAGTTGTTGTTGTTGAGGCGCGTATAGAGGTTGCCGACGATCTCCTGGCCGCCGGGTTCGAGCAAGCGAACGACAGGGGTGAAGATGGGCGTGGTGGCTTCCGGCGTCTCCACTTCAATCACCGTTTCCTGTGGCTTCTCGACATTGATGCGGATGACATGGGTTTGGCCGGGCTGGGTGATGACGCCCTCCACCATGCCGGGGAGCTTCATGACGGGGATCTCCTTGGAGCCTTCGGGAACGGCGCGGTAGGTCTCGGGAGCTTCGACGGCGGCGTTGTCACCGCGTTCGGCAAGGCGCTTCATCCAGTCGTCGCCGAAGGAGCGGGTGAGTTCGCGTTCGGTCCAGGCGGAGCGGAGATTCGGGCGAAGATCGGGTAGCGGATGCTGGCCTTCGGCGATGCGAAGTTCGTAGACGGCATCCGGCCCCCCCTGCCCTCCGAAGCCTTCAATGCGAATGCCGTAGCGGCCGGCGCGGGCGAAGGTGTACTCGAGAGCGGCGTCACGCGAGAGTCCGGGGAAGTTGAGGGGCTCGTCGTTGAAGGCGAGGCGGTTCTGGCGGTTCGCGTCGAACCAACTGCCGGACGGCTCGTAGATGCCCACCGAGGGATCGAGCGTGTCGCTGCCGGAGGTGACGCGCAGGCTGATGGACTGTCCGGCGCGGGCTTCGATCCAATACTGGTCCACTTCGCCGGACTCAGCGACGATACCGGTAACCACCGACGGGATCGCGACGGGAGCGGTGGGCTCGGTGAGGACGGGTTGATCGGCGACGCGCAGGGTGAGCTCGTTCGAGAGTCCGCGGGCGGTGGTGACGCGGAACTTGTAGGCGCCCGGAGCAAGCGTGGCTGGAACGGTGAGATGGGCGCGGAGTTGCTGGGGCGGCGGCGCTTTGGAGCCGGCGGGGATGGGGTCCGGCGCGGGCTGCGCGTCTTCGAGCCGGGCCTGGATCTTGGCCTGGGGGAAGTAGAGCGTGTGGGCGCCATCGAGTTGCACGCCGCGCAGGAGGACGGAGACGGTTTGGCCGCGCGAAACGGCGAAGGGGAAAACGCTGGTGAGGCGAGGCTCCGGCGTGGGCTGCGCCAAGGCGAGGGCCGCGATGAAGGGAAGGACGAGGAACAACTTCATGATCAGGCCATGATTCCTTCGATGGGTTTGCCGTAGTCGATATCGAGACGCTTGCGGCCGGGGACTTCGAGGCGGCGCGGGTCAATGCCGAGTTGGTGGAGGACGGTGGCGTGGATGTCGGTGACGTAGTGGCGGTCCTCGACGGCGTGGAAACCGATCTCGTCGGTAGCGCCATGGACCACGCCGCGCTTAATGCCGGCGCCGGCCATGAACATCGAATAGCCATAGGGATGATGGTCGCGGCCGTCGCCGGCTTCGGCGCCGGGAGTGCGGCCGAACTCAGTAGCCCAGACGACGATGGTTTCGTCGAGCAAGCCGCGCTGCTTGAGGTCTTGGATCAGGCCGGCAATGGGCCGGTCGACTTTGGCGCTCAATTCGCCGTGATTCTTCTTCAGGCCTTTGTGGGCGTCCCAGGCGTTGCCCGCGCCGCCGTGATAGATCTGCACGAAGCGGACGCCGCGCTCAGAAAGGCGGCGGGCGGCGAGGCAGACTTCGCCGAAGCCTTTGGTGTTCTCCTGATCGAGGCCGTAGAGGCGCTTGGTCTCTTCGCTCTCTTCCTTGAACTGCATGGCTTCAGGCACGGCCATCTGCATGCGGTAGGCGAGTTCGTAGGACTTGATGCGGGCGCGGAGCGCGGCGTCGGCCGGATATTCGACGGCGGCGAGCGAGTTCAGCTTATTGACGAACTCGAACTCACGCTGTTGTTCCTGACGGAAGACGTCGGAGCCGGGCGAGACGAACGGCAGCGGATGATCGGGGTTGACGGCCAGGTGGACGCCGCTGTGTTCGGGGCCGAGATAGCCGGAGCCGTGCGTGCCATTGCCGCCGCAGCAATCGCTGGGCGGCTCGCCAAGGACGACGAAGCTGGGCAGGTTCTCATTCAGCGAGCCCAGGCCGTAATGGGCCCAGGAGCCGATCGTGGGGAGGTAGCCGTCGAGGATGTGGCGCCCGGTGTGGAACTGGAGGATGGCGCCGTGGTCGTTGTCGGTGGTCCAGACGGAGCGGACGATGGCGAGGTCGTCGACGGTGTTGCCGAGGTGCGGGAACCAGTCCGAGACTTCCGCGCCGCTTTGGCCGTACTTCTTAAAGCCGGTCTGGAGGGGATAGAGCGAAAGCTGGAGCTTGCGCGTATCGAGCATGACGGACTTGGCGTTGTCCTTGACGACGGGGTTGGCCAGAGTGTCCTTGTAAGGCGTGTCGCCGATGGACTTGCCCGCGTAGCGATTGAGCGCGGGCTTGGGATCGAAGGACTCGACGTGGCTGACGCCCCCTAGCATGAACAGCCAGATGACGCGTTTGGCCTTGGGCGCGAAATGCGGCTGACCGGTGGGTGTTTCCGCTCGGAGGTTCTGGCCGAGCATCGAGCCGAGCACCATTCCAGTAAGGCCCAGGCCGCAATCGGAGAGGAAGACGCGGCGGCTGCGAGGTGAACAAAGTTGATGGCGCATGGTTCCTCTTAGCGAATGGTGACGAAGTCGTGGTGGTTGATGAGCACGTGCAGCAGGCTTTCGCGGGCACGTTGTTCCGGAGCTTGAGCGGGGCCGACGAGGGCCGTGGTTTTCGCGGCGAACGAGGTGAGCGCGGCGGGGTCGCGATACAGGGCGGCCTGCGCGGTCATGAAGCGGACCGACTCCTGGACTTCGACCGGCGTCGCCTGGCGTCCCAGAACCTTTTCGAAAGCCGCGGCGGCAAAGGCCTCCGGCTGGCTGTGCGGACTCAGACCGTCGGCGAGGCTGCGGGCGATGGTGTAGCCGAGACCGCTATTGGCGAGCGCCAGAGCTTGCTGCGGCATCACGCTCTCGGTGCGCTCGAAACACTCGATGGGGTTGGCGAGATCGAAGACAGTGAGCATTTCGGACTGCAGGTCCGGGGTGTGGCGGAAGTAGAGGCTACGGCGAAACAGCTCTTCGGACTTGGTTTCGTCAAGTTCGGGACCGCCCATGGTGAGGTCGAGTTTGCCGGCCAGGTGGATGAGGCTATCGCGGACGACTTCGGCTTCCATGCGGCGGGGGTTCATGCGCCAGAGGTAGACGTTGTCGGGGTCGAGGGCGACGTTGGGGTTGCCGGCGGGAACGGCGGAGCTCATGCGATAAGCGCCGCTGGTGACGATCAGGCGATGGAGGCGCTTCATGTCCCAGCCGGAATCCATGAAGTCGGTGGCGAGGTAATCGAGCAGTTCAGGGTGCGAGGGCGCTTTGCCACTTTTGCCGAAGTTGAAGACGGTGGGGACGAGGGCTTTGCCGAAGTGGCGCAGCCACATGTGATTCACCGCAACGCGCGCGGTGAGCGGATTCTGCTTCGAGGCGATCCAGCGGGCCAGCGCAAGCCGCCGGCCGGAACTGACGTCCGGGTAGATCTTGCCGATGGGCGTGTAGGTTTCGGTGGCGTCGCCCAGGGCCTTCACGGCCGCTTCGAGTCGCTTGCGGGCGGCGGCGAGCTTCTTCTCCTGGCCCTTGGCCGCTTCCAGGTCGAGGTTCGCGAGGTAGAACTCTTCCTCGGCTTTGAGGATGGCGGCGGCACGTTCGAGCTGACGGGCTTCGACGCGGAGCTTTTCGATCTCTTCGGCCGAGGAGTTGCCGACGTACTTGGCGCGCTCTGCGGCAATGCGGGCGCGCAAGGCGGGCAGTTCGGCTTCCAGGGTGGCCAGATGCTTTTTGGCGGCGGTCTGGTCCTTCTCTTTTTCGAGGCCGGCCTTGGCTTTGGCGATGGCGTCTTCGGCGTCCTTGATGAGGTCGGCGTAGACGAACTCGCGGCCATCGGGATTGCGCGCCTCGAAGGGGATCGCGACGGGCTTGATGTCGAGCTTGGCGTTGAAGAAGGCGGGGACGCCCGGCGTGAGGGGCTTATCCTTTTCGGGCTGCGCTTCGTTGCCGCGGATGAAGCGGTAGGTGGGCACGGTGACGTCGCCATCGAAGATGCGGGCGACGCCGGCTTTCTCGATGTCCACCTGGCCGGCGATGCGGTCCGTGCGGACTTCGATGGGCTCGAAGAAGGCGCGGAAGCGGTAGTGTTCGACGTGGCTGATGGGGTCGTACTTATGGGTGTGGCAGCGCGCGCACTTCATGGTGAGGCCCATGAAGGCGGTGGAGGTGTATTCGGTGGCTTCCTGCACCCAGGTGTTGCGATTGAAGCGATACCAACTGCGGGCGAGATAGCCGGTGGCGCGGAGCGTGTCCGGATCGTTCGGGGCGAGTTCGTCGCCGGCCAGCATCTCTTCGATCATGCGGCTGTAGGGCTTGTTCTGATTGAGCGACTCGACGACCCAGTCGCGCCAGCGCCAAATGTGGCGTTGGCTATAGCGGACCTGATTCTCTTTGCGCCAGCCGTACCAGTCGGAGTAGCGCCAGATGTCGAGCCAATGACGGCCCCAGCGTTCTCCGTAGCGGGGGCTCGCCAGGAGGGTGTCGACCAGCTTGTTGTAGGCGTCGGGGGAACGGTCGGCGAGGTAGGCGGCGGCTTCGGCGTCCGTGGGCGGCAGGCCGGTGAGGTCGAGGTAGACACGGCGCAACAGGGTGCGGCGATCGGCGGCGGGAGCGGCGGTGAGTTGATGCTTCTGGCGCGCTGCTTCGAGAAACGCGTCGATCGGGTTGGCCTGGCCGGCGGGGACTGCAGGCTTGACGGGCAGACGGAAGGCCCAGTGATCGGACTGGGCGGTGGGTTCGGCCGCGCCGTCCGCTTGAGCACCGGCACGGATCCAGTCCGCAATGCGGGCGATCGCCTCGGCGGGCATCTTGGCCGCCTTGAAGGGCATGGCGGGCTGTTCGGCGTGGGAGATGAGCTTGTAGAGGATGGACCGGTCGGGGTCGCCGGGAACGATCATGGGGCCGTTGTCGCTGCCCTTCATCAGGGCGGCATACGAAGAAACATCGAAACCGGCTTGGCGCACTTGGGCGCTGTGGCAGCCTTGGCAGTTTTTGACGAGCAAAGGCCGGATGACCTGGGAGTAGCTCACGGCGGCGGGCGCGCCGGACTGAGCGAACGCGAGGGGGAGGGTGAGGCCGGCGAGCAGCCAGAGGCGAAGGCTCATAAGCGGTTTAACCACCCCCATGCTAGGCCAGCGCCTCGCCGGCGGGAATGCGCGCGTCCACAACCCTGGAACAAATCGTCGAAGGGGCGGCGTTTTGGACGTTTAGGCGATGCGATAGCGCGCGATGACATCCTCGTTGACCTCGACACCCAAGCCGGGGCCTTCGGGCACGCGAACGAAACCGTCTTCGAGCCGAAGGGGCTCGCGGACCAGTTCGCGGCTCAGGGGACCCTGCGAGGTATTGAATTCGATAAAAACGGCGCGCCGCAGCGAGGCATTGAAGTGCAGCGAGGCCGCCGTTAACAAGTCGCTCGACCAGGAGTGCGGAATGACGAGGATGTTGGCCAACTCGGCCATTTGGGCGATCTTGCGGGCGACGGTGAAGCCGCCGCAGCGGGTGAGGTCGGGCTGAACGATGTCCACGCCGCCGCGGCGGATCAATTGCTCGAAGCCCCATTGGGTAGCTTCCTGCTCGCCGCAGGCGATGAGAGTGTCGACGGCGTCGGAGACCTGGCGGTAGCCGTCGTAGTCTTCGGGGTGGAGAAGCTCTTCAATGAAAAAGGGCCGATAGGGCTCGAGCGAGCGGACGACCTGGATGGCTTCCTTGGGGGTGCGCTCGACGAACCAGCCGGTGTCGACGAGCAGGTCGTGGCGGTCGCCGAGTTCGGCGCGCGCGGCTTCCACCAGACGGACGTCGAGATCACGGTCCTTGCCAAAGACGCCCCAGCCGAACTTGATGGCGGTGAAGCTTTCGTCGCGGTACTTGCGGACGGCTTCGCGCATGGCATCGGGGGTGGGACGGAAGAGCGTGCTGGCGTAGGCGCGGACACGGTCGCGCCATTTGGCGCCGAGCAAGATGTGAATCGGCTGCTGATAGAACTTGCCGGCGATGTCCCACAGGGCGATGTCGATGGCGGAGATGGCCTGGATGGCGACGCCGCGGCGGCCGTAGTAGATCGAGCCGCGATACATGCGATACCAGAGGCGCTCGACTTCGAGCGGGTTCTCGCCGATCAGCAGCGAGGCGAGGCCATCGAAGCACTCCATGCCGGGTTCGAGGCTCCACTTGGGCGCGTCGATGGCGGCTTTGGCGACCGAGGCGCAGGTCTCGACGTCCGAATAGCCGCAGATGCCCGCGTCGGTGGAGACCTTCACCAGGCCCATGTAGGTGGGGCCCGAAGGCTCTTCGGCACCATCGGGGTTGTGATAGAGCCCGGTGCTTTTGAGGACGAACAACTCGACGCTGGTGATCTTCATGAAAGGCGCTTTCTTCAAGGGTAAGGGAGGGGCCCGGAGGCGGCAATCGGGCGGCGAGAGGGTGTTCAATATGCTGGAAACCATTTGCCTAATCGCTTGTTTGAGAACGGGTTCGCCCTCCAGAATGCGGGTGAGACATGAGACAGGCGGAATTCGGAACGCCCACCGCGGGCGCGGTGAAGCGGGCGTTCGAAATCCTCGAATGCCTGGACGGGGCGCGCCGGGGCCTGAACATCTCGGAACTGAGCCGGAAGCTGGGAATTCCGAAGAGCTCAACGCACGTGATCGTGGTGACGCTGGAACGCCTGGGCTATCTGGAGCGAGAGGCCGGCGGGCTGCATTACGCGCTCGGGATGAAGGCGCACATGCTGGGCCAGGGCATGATGAAGACGCTGCGCCTGGCGGACTTGGCCCAGCCCCTGATGCGGGAACTGGCCGAACAACTGCGCGTGCCCGCGCACCTGGCCGTGCCGGACAAGGACCAGGGCGTGTTCATCCAGAAGGTGGATGCGCCCGGACTGATCAAGTTCGATACCTACGTGGGGCGGCGCATGGATCTGCATTGCACGGCGGTGGGCAAGGTGATCCTGACGTTCGGGCCGGCCGAAATCCGGGAGCATACGCTCGCGAAGCCCGTCTATATGCGCTACACGGACCACACGCTCACCACGCCGAAGCAGTTGGTGCGCGATCTGAAGCGCGTCCAGAAACTGGGCTACGCGAGCGATGACGAGGAAGAAGAGCTGGAAGTGCGTTGCGTGGCGGTGCCGGTGTTGGCACCGAGCGGACGGTTTCTGGCGGCGCTGAGCGTGACGGGAACGGTGCGGCAGATCGGCGTGGACGCGGTGGAGCGTTTTGCCGAGGCTTTGAAGAAAACGGCGGCGGCGATCGGGGCGGCCACCGTCCAGAATCCTGGATAGCGAGAGGGAAGCGGATGCTGATTGGTTACGTGAGCGACGAGCAGTTTGTGGCGATCGCCGATGCGCAGGTGCAGTTCGAGGTGGCAGGAACGCTGGCGGCAGTGGTGCGGTCCACGCCCTCGGGCGCGATTCATGCGGAGATTCCGCCGGGGCCGTATCGGGTGACGCTGGCACGCGATGGCTACGGGGCCAAGCGGGTGGAGATGACGGTGGACGAGGGCGAGCCGTATCAGTTCCGGCTGCTTTCTAACACGCTGTGCGGGTTTGCGTGGCCGAAGTGGCTGCATGGCGGGGAGCGGGCCGAGTTCCACGTGCATTCCATCGAGCCGTATCGGCTGAGCTTGTGGCGCTATGGGCGGGACAAAGAGTTCGTGCGGTTGTTGGGTTGGCATGACGAGCATGGTCCGCAGGCGATGCGGCAGATTGTTCCCGATGGCGACTTCACGCAGACGGGGACGCAGTGGAACAAGATCGGGCATACGAATCCGCATATGAATGCGTTGGTGCAGGCGCCGGAGCGTTCGGGGCTGTACTACTTCCATGCCGAGACAGCGTCGGGCAAGTTCTTCGCTTTTCCCTGGGTGGTGGCGCCCGAAAAGCCGACCGCGCGGATCGCGGCGCTGGCGGGCACCAACAGTTGGAACGCCTACAACAACTGGGGCGGGCGCAGCAATTACGTCAATGCGGCGGGGCTGCCGGAAGAGCCGGTGGTGTACTCGCGGCAGGATCTGAAGCGATATCAGCAGGGTCCGTTTACGGAGTGGCTACCGGAGGACGGCGAGTTTCTGCCGCTCTCGTTTGAGCGGCCGGAGCTGTTCAACAGTCCGTATCCGGACGAAGGCGTGGCGGACCCGATCAAGGGGCGGCTGCAATCGACGATGGCGCCCGGCGAGTGGCAGCTGGTGGCGTGGCTGGAGCGGGAAGGCTTCGCCTACGACTACTACGCGGACCGGCAGTTGGACAACGGCGACCTGGATCTGGATGCCTACGACATCCTCATCTTCGGCAGCCATCCCGAATACTGGTCGCGTCGCATGTATGAGCGCGTGAAGGCGTGGGTGTTCGAACGGGGCGGACGGGTGCTCTATTTGGGCGGAAACGGCGTGAACGGCGAGGTAGAGTTCACCGCGAGCGGGGCAATGCGGGTGAAGAGCCATTTGAAGAGCGAGGCCGGGTCGTTCAGCATGCGGGACGCCGCGGGCCACGTGCTCGAGAGCCGTTTTCACCGGACAGTGGAATGCGAGGCGAATCTGCTGGGCGTGGTGTCCACCGATACGGGCATCATGACGGCGGCGCCCTACGCCGCCATCCGGCCGGAACACTGGGCGTTCGAGGGGACAGGACTGAAGAGGGGCGACCTGTTCGGCGAGGCGAATCAGCACGAGCGTTGCCCAGGCGGTGGCGCTTCGGGCTATGAGACGGACAAGCTGAGCCAGTTCTCGCCGCCGGGCACCGTGGTGCTGGCGAAAGGGACCAATCCGGACGAAGGCGGCGCAGAGATGGCGATCTACGAACTGGCGAACGGCGGAGCGTGCTTCGCAGCAGGCTCGATCACTTGGATTTGTTCGCTGCTGGTGGATCCGGCGGTGTCGCAAGTGACAGCGAACGTCATCCGACGCTTCCTCCGCGGCAACTGACGGCATAGAATACTTGGTCAACGCCGGGGAGGTGCTTGACCATGAAGAAAACAGACCTGCGCTGGTTCTGCTGCGCCGCGCTGGCCGGGTGCGGCCTGTTGTTTGCCCAAGTGAAGACCGAGGTGCCGGACGTCGTGCCGAACGCGAAGCCAGTAACGGTGGAGCGGATCAAGATTCATGGCGTGGCGCTCGAGGGAAACCTGGAGGGCAATGCGGTGGATCGCGAGGTGCTGGTGTATCTGCCGCCTTCCTACGCCAAAGAGAAGAAGCGGCGCTATCCGGTGGTCTATGCGCTGCATGGATACTCGATCGGAGCGGAGCAATGGTCCAGGGAGATTCATGTGCCGCAGACGATCGAGGGGGCGTTTGCGCTGGGAGCACGCGAGGTGATCGTGGTGCTGCCGGACTCAAAGACGGTGCACAACGGCTCCATGTATTCGAGCTCGGTGACGACGGGCGACTTCGAAACCTTCGTGGCCCGCGATGTCGTGGCGTACGTCGATGGGCACTATCGGACGCTCGCGCAGCGCGAGAGCCGCGGGTTGGCTGGACATTCGATGGGCGGCTATGGCGCGACGCGCATCGGGATGAAGCATGCGGACGTGTTTGGCAGCGTGTACATCATGAGCCCCTGCTGCCTGACGCCGATGGGCGGCGGGCCGGCGAATCCGGCCTTCGCGAAGGCGCTGGAAGCGGTGAAGTCGCCGGCGGATTCGGCGAGCTTGCCGTTCGGGGTGCGAGCGCAATTGGCGACGGCGGCGGCGTGGTCACCGAATCCGAAGAACCCGCCGTTGTATCTGGATCTGCCGGTGAAGGAGGGCGCGTCACAGCCGGAGGTGCTGGCGCGATGGGCCGCGAACTCGCCAATTGCGATGACGGATCAATATGTGGGCAACTGGCGGCGGTTTCGGGCGGTGGCGATCGATGTGGGGGATCAGGACGGGCTGAAGGCCGGGTCGGGCAAGCTGCATGAGGTTTTGGAGCGGTATGGGGTCGCACACGGGTTCGAGGTCTATCGCGGGACGCATACCAGCGCCGTGGCGGTCCGGTTCCAGAACCACGTGCTGCCGTTCTTCAGCCAGAACTTGTGCTTTACCGCCGGCTGCCGCTGAGCGGGGTGACGGGCGAGCCGAGAGGGCGTCGCCCGTTCGGGGGAGGGTCCGTTAGCCGACGCGCGTGAGCCGGGCTTCGATCGAGTAGTAGTAAAGACCAGTGACGGATTCGTAGCCGGAATCGGTTCCCACCGCGATCCATAGCTGCTCATGGACGGCGGTGATGGGCGTCGGATGGTCGTAGTTGCGGCGGATCATCACCCACCTCTTGTCCCTCGGATCCAACTCGCATTCCTGCCCGTTCCAGACTTTACCGATGACCCCCAGGTCCTTGCCGCCTTCCTCCTGGCTGCCTTTGTCGACGTTGATCGAGACATAAGTGCCCATCAGGTAGGGCACGGGTTCGAGAGCCGAGCCGCCGGCCTTGAGGAAAAGGTTCGCCTCACTCCCGCCGGCACCGATGCAGTTGGTGGAGTTGGTGGCGAGTTCAATCTGCAGGCTCAACTTGTAGGTCGCGCCCGGTTCAAGCCCATCGGCCTCGGTGATCGGGGCTTTGAGGTACATGAAGATGTCGTCCGGACGGTTGTTGCTCGAGAGGAAGTAAGCCCGGCGATTGCGCGAGGGAACGTTGACCTCGCGAGGGAGGTCGCGGATTTCGGCCAGAAAGCGCAGATCCCAGGTATACAGGTCGTAGTCGGTGAAGGCGGCGAGGACGCCGCCGGTTCCCCGGCTGAAGTCAAAACGTTTGACGATGCGGCGGGCGGCGCCCGGCGCGAGGGAGGCTTGGTCCTCCGCGCCGGACTGAGCGAGAAGCGAGGGGGCCGCGAAGAGGCCGGAGGCGGTCGTCAGCCAGTCCCGGCGGGTGAGAGTGGGCCGCAATTTGGAAGTCATTTTTCGAGTTCTCCTGGGGCTAAGCGGCGAGGGCCGCCAATCAGAGAGGGGCCGGCAGGAGCGGCCGAATGATCAGAGGAACGTGAAGAAGCAGAGCGCTTTCTTCGCAAGAGGCCCATCAGGCCCAGACCAGTGGCGAGGGCCGCCCAAGTGGCCGGTTCGGGAGTGTCCTGCACGGTGGTATCGAGAATTTCCCAGGTACCCGGGGTGTGGGTGCTGCCCCTTTGGTTGCCGTACAGAAGATAGTCGGAGCCGCTGTGGTCGGAGTTCATCAGGAGAACCGTGGAGGGAGGATCCGTCGCGGAGAAAGCCACGAGACTCACCAACCAATACGGGGAGTTGGAGAACAGTTCAAACGTGGCGAGATTGTTCGGGTCGCTTTCCAGCAGGAGCCGGTTGTTGCCGTTCTGGACGAGCGCGAAATCGACCGCGAGGCAATTGGAGGCAGAGCCGAGATTAGTCAACGCAAGACAGAACGCGGTCGCGGGATCGGGGGGCGGTGCGAGGACGTGAAACTCGACAGTGAGGTTGCCGGTCAGGCAGGGGTTGTGGACACAATCCTGGTCGGAGTTGGTGAAGGGAGTCCCAGTGTATTGCAGGGTGAAGCTGGCTTTGGCGGCCGGGGCCGAGAGGCCCAGTCCCAGGAGACAGGCGAGTAGGGGGATCCAAGCCCACAGACGTCGCGTGGCGGGGAGTTCGCGGGTGTTTTGGTGATGAGTTGACATTTTGGTTGACCTTTCTGGTTTGGGTGAAATGGAAACTGTGGCTAAGGGTGATGCGGCGATCACTTCGCGGAAGCGATCGGGATGACGAGACCCTGAGGGCACGGCAAGAAGTTGGAGGTGAGAAAGAAGCGCTGGCGGCCAGCGGGGATGTCAGGCACGACGGCGTTGACCTGAAAGAGGCCCGGAGCCACGAGGCTGGAGTAGGCTACGGTGGCCCCTGCGTCGCCGATCTGAACCGTGACGCCGGAGACGGGCCGAGGTTCACCGGTGAGGACCCCGGCGGGCGAGGGCTCCAGGCCGGTGGCATAGACAACGATGTTGTCGCCGGGGCGAGCCGGATGGTCGTCATCGATCAGCGAGCCATCGGGTTGGGTGGCGAGCACCAAACGGATGCCGTTCTGAATGTTGAGGAACGGGGCGGCGGCGCTGCGCTGCACGATGGCGAGCACGGCGCTGGTGGCGACGCCGTTGTTCGTGATGACAACCGGCCACCAACCATCACGGACATCCGCCGGCACCTGGAAGTTGATCCGGGTGGGGCTGACGTAAGAGACGACGGCGGGTTTGCCATCGACAGTGAGGCTGACGCCGTCAAGAGAGGTGGGCAGATGGCGCCCGGCGATGTCGGCGGCGGTCCAGGAGCGCGTGGTCTGAGACAGATTCACGCCGAACGCGGAAGCCCAGGAGCCGGGCACCAGGCCGCGGTCGAGCGAGGCGGCGTTGAGGACGCCGTCGCGGCCGTTGATGGCGGGGCTGGCGGCGATCCGGGCGGGGTCGGCAGTTTTGAAGGTGGAGTAGTAATCGTCCGCGGGCCAAGCGGTGGTCTTGCCGAGGATACTCAGGATGCTGTCGAGGAATTCGCCCTGGAGTTGGTCGTCCCGGTCGCCGTTTGGGGGCCGGGTATTGAAGAAGGCCACGACGGTGAAGCCGTCCGGCGTGCGGGTGTACATGGTGGTGGTCCCATCCAGGCCGCCATCGTGCCCCCACTGGTAGCCGTTGGGCTTCAGGGTGATGCCAATCCCGAAGGCATACCAAAACTTGGCTTCGGTGGTCCAATCGGGGATGTTCGGCTTCTGGGTCATGCCAAGGACCGTGGGGACCTGCAGGAACGCCGGACCACGGCGGCCGTCGATCGCGTCGAGAAACTTCGCGTAGTCAAGAGCGCTGATCACCCAGCCGCCGTGCGCGTCCATGCACTCGAGACACCAACCGCCGTAGGGCAGCGGAACCGTGACGGGGTTCGCCTCGGGAAAGACGTTGGGGCCGGTGGTGCCTTGCGAGTAGTACTTCACTTCGCCGGCCAACTGACCGTCGGCCAGGCTGTTTCCGATGCGGGCGTTCACGCCCATGGGGGCGAGGACCTGGGTACGCACGTACTGGTCGTAGCTCATGCCGGTGACGCGCTCAATGATGCGGCCGAGCACGGCGTAGCCGAAGTTGGAGTAACGGTAGTGCGCGCCGGGGTCGAAGTCGAGCGGGCGGCCGCGCATGTAGCGGACGATGTTCTCGGTGGAGGCGGGTTGAGGGACGCCGAGCGCCAGGGCGATCTCCTGGGAGGCGAACATGGGATCGAAGTTGCTGGCGGAGACATCCCAGCCGCCGGAGTGGGTGAGCAGGTGACGGAGGGTGATCCGGGAAAGGCGGGGATCTTCGGTGGTGCCAGCGGGAGCCGGGAGGTCCGGCAGGAGGGCGAAGGCCGGCTGGTCGACGGAGAGTTTGCCCTCTTCCGCCAAGTGCATGATGGCAACCGAGGTGAGAATCTTCGAAAGGCTCGCGATGCGAAACAGGGAATCCGGTTGAACCGGCAGTTGGTTCTCCTTGTCGGCGAAGCCGTACCCGCGGGCCATCACGAGCCGGCCGTCCTTGGCCACGACGAGGGCGCCGCCGGGAATGTTGTACTTCGGCAGGAAGGTGGTCATGAGTTGATCGAAGGCCGGAATGCCGGGGGTACCGGTTTGGCCGGAGGCAACGGCGACGCTCGCAACGAGAGCGCAGATCCAGGAGCGAAGGGCGGTGGTCATGTCAGGAACGATCTTTCCCGATGGCGGCCCAAGCCACCATGTTTGAGTCCTGATTTTTGGGTGTTCCGCTTGTGTGCGTCTAACTAATAGAGGAAAAGCAAGTTAATACGACGAAGACACGCCGGATGGGCGTCTGGGGAAGGTAGACAACGGGGGCAGAGGACGTGGCGGTCAACGTCGCCAGAAATCGCGGACGAGTAAGAGGTCGCTGCCCACCTGTTCGGCCTCACCCACAAAGGCGAATCGGCCGTCCGGGGAGATGGCCAGCCCGTCCGCGACCGGCTTCGGGAAGCGGTGGAGCGTCTGGGCGGGAGGCTGGGAGCCGGGCAGGAACTTGAGCGTATAGCGTCCGGAGTCTCCGGCGGAGATGTAATAAACCCCGTCGGCGGCCGGATGGTAGGAGCGGCGGAGGACGTCGTTGGCGACCGTGGCCTCCTCGTTCGTCGCAAGATTCAGCACTTTGAGCGAGGTGACTTTGGAGCGGTTGGCGGCAAACCAGAGTCGGTTGCGCGAACCGATCGGCGCGAAGCCACCCTTCCGGGAAACTTGTTGCGGGGAGCCGCCCCGGGAGGGGATGCGCCAGATCTCGGGCCGGCCGGTGCGATCCGACGTGAAATAAATCGAGGCGCCGTCGTAGGACCAGGTGGGGACGACACCGAGGTCGGAAACGCCGGTGAGCGGTTCCAGTTTGCCGCCGCTGGCCGCGACGACATAAATGCGCGGCGCGCCGCCGGACCGGGAGTCGAAAGCGATGCGGCTGCCGTCGGGGGACCAGGCGGGCGATCCGGTGTTCGCGTGGCCGATGTTGGTGATCTGAGTGAGATTGGTGCCATCGACATTCGCCGCCCATACCTCCATGGGGCCCGAGCGGTTGGACTCAAACACGACACGAGTGCCGTCGGGAGAGACTTTGGGATTGGTCTCCACGCGAGTGGAGTTGAGGACAATTTCCGGCGCCACCTCCGCGCCCCGCCGCACCGCTGCCAGATCGAGCCGGGCGACGTCGATATCCAGGCGCTCATGAACCAGGGCGAGTTCTCCGTGGGACGACATCGCGGCGTCGAGAATGCCAGGACCGAGACTCGCGAGCATTCGCGGCGTCGCGCCGGCTTCGGCTTTGACGATCCAAAGATACTGCTCGGGATTGCGGTTGGAGGCGAAAAGAAGGTCTTCGCTGTCGGGCGTCCAGACGGGCGAGGCCACGTAAGCACTTTCAAACCCGGGCCACTGCAGCGTAACAATCTCGCCCTCGGTGCCGCCCTCGGGCTTCATCGAAATCAGAGAAACGTGGCCGATTCCGCGCCCGCGGTCGCGAACAAAGGCGACGCGCCGCCCGTCGGGCGAGTAAGTGGGATGGAGATCGTAGACGCCATCCTTGGTACGGGTAAGGAGCTTCATCGAGCCGGTGGCGACTTCGAGCTCCAGCAGGCCACTGACCTTTTCGGCGGTATCGTTACCCGAAAAGACGAGGCGCTTGCTATCGGGAGACCAGGTAAGGAAGCGGCTGTTGGGCGCCACACTCCACTGTTCAGCGAGCCGGCGCTCAGTACCGTTGGCGACCGACACGATCCAGATGGAGGAAGTCTTACCGTCGGAACTACGGCAAAAGGCGATCCAGCGGCCGTCGGGCGACCAGGCAGGGCTGAAGTCGAGGTCCGGCGACTTGGTGAGGCGCGTAACCTCCGACGAGCCGACTTTCTTGACGTAGATGTCGTAGGCGTCCTGGTGCTTGCCATTCCAGGCAAAGGCGATCTGGGTACCGTCCGGGGAAAACGAGGGGCTGCCAACCAGGCCCGGTTCGCTGGTGAGCGGCTCGATCACGTAGGTGCTGCGAACGTCCGGCTCGGCGGGCTTTTGCAGTCGGCGGACACCGAAGTAGGCGACGAGCAAGACAAGAACGGCGGCCGAGAGGAGGACGGGGGCTCGGAACCAGGGTGGGGACTTGACCGCGGGCGCGATGGGCGGGGCGGCAGATTCGGTTGGAGCATCGTTGAGCTCGGACGAGATCGGCACCACGGTAGGGTGGATCGGTACATCCTGAGCCGGGAGGACAGGCTGCGGAGTGCTGGCGGGTTCGGGGATCGTCGCAGGTGCCGGGGATTTCGCGAGCCCTTTGGGCGGCGCTGGAACCACGCGGACCGGCGCGATGAAGCGGTAGCCCACGCGCGGGATGGTCTCGACATAGCGCGGCGAGTCGGCGTCGTCGAGCAGGATCGTCCGAATGCGCCGGATGCAGCGATTCAAGCCCAGTTCAAAGTCGACAATTGTGTCGCCTTTCCAAACTTCCTGTTCCATCTCCTCACGCCGCACCAGTTCGCCGCCACGCGAGACGAGGAGTTTCAGAACCTGGGTGGGCTGGGGCGGGAGGCGGAGAACCATACCGTTCTTGCGCAATTCGCCGGTTCTACCGGAGAGTTCAAACACCCCGAACTGATAGTTGACGTCTTGCCTGTCCGGTTCCATGGAGGGCGTACTCCCTCTAGGATACGTCAACGATGACCCGCAAGGCTCCATCGATCAAGCACTTAGACGCGCATAAACAAAGCAGGCAAAGGGCACCGGGGGCACCTTGGTTCGGGCGGACGGGTCAGCCATAGTGGGAGCACGGAAAACTATGCCCATGATTGCCTGCTCCCGCCTTTTTGGCCGTTGCGCCTTTGCCTCCCTTTTCCTTGGACTGGTGGCGGCGCCCCAAGGCCGCGCCACCGATCTCTTGATTTCCCTGCCCGGACAGAAACCTGTCACGCGAAAGACGATTGTCTACTTGTGCGATAGCAATAGTGCGAAAGTGGGCTTGCCACCGACGGCGTTCGAGGTGGAGTACATCAATGGGAGCGGCAACAACCTGGCGACGGTGCCCATCTTCGGGAGCCGCATCGTTTTCGCTAACGTGTCCTCGGCTTCCGGCGCGCGCTACGCCGCGCAGCAGTACATCTGGTGGGAGGCCGGGGGCACGGCTACGTTCTCAGTCGAGTCCGCCAACGGCAAGCAAACCTGTTCCTGCAAGCCGGTCGCGAAACGATAAAAAAAGCGGGGCTCGTCAGAGCCCCGCGCCAGTTGACCGATGGGATTGAATTAAGGCAGCACGCAGCCGCCGTAGCCATACTGAGGGGTGTTGCCACCGGAGCGAATGGGCAGACCGCCCATCGTGAACCAGAGGTCCTTCGGCATGGCAAGTTGCCCGTTGAGTTGATCGCCACCGAAGAGCAAGGCGCCGACGTCGTAGCGAGGAGTGGCGACGGACATCCCCTTCTGGTTCTGGTTCAGAATGGGGGCGGCAATCTGGTAGAGGTCGTATTTGCCGTTGGGGGGGAAGCTCGGGAAGGCGGCCGCAGTGCTCGGCGGCGGCGAGTCCGTGTAGACCATCTTGCAGACCGGGTCACAGCCGCCCAAGGAGTTACAGGGTTCAGTCATCGAGCCGACCTGAGTGGACTTGGTGACATTGGTGAACCAGTAAGCATCGTGCGAATAGTAGGTACGCATGAAGGTTGTGTAGAAGAACCGGTTGGCTCCCAACATGAGCGTGGGCGAGTGATCGAGCACCGAATAGTCGTCGATGCCCCATTTGTTCTGGATGGACAGGCTGAGGGTCTGCAGCCGGTTCCAGTCGGACACGGCGAGGTCGAGGATCTGGTCGTAGGCCCGATCCGCATGACCAACCCAGGTGACGTAGTTGACAACGAAGTCATTGATCGTGGTGTTGACGCCGTAGCCGGGCGTCGGCAGGCCGTTGTTGTTCACGTCCATCGCGCCGGTGGAGCCGACGGCGATCACCAGGGTGCCCAATAGCCCTTCAATCGGAGCCAACAGGGGATTGTCGGCAGTCATGGGATTGGGAGTGAGCGCCGAGGATTGGTAAACGAGATCGTCAAAGCTGAACCCGAGACGAGCCGTCTTATTGACGTAGGGCAGTTTGTTGAGCGTGATCGTGTTGCTGGTGACCCAAGCCGGCATCCAGGCGTTGTCGTTCTGGATCATCCGCCCGAGCAGATTGGCGCCCGTGGTGCTGGTGCCGAAGAAGGGCAGGACCTGGGCGAGCGCGGTGATCTCGGCCCGGAGTTGGCGAGCGACATCCGTCAGGTCCGTGCGGCTGAAGGTATACACTTCGCGCGTATCGGGATTGGTGTAACTGCCACCGCTCGGGTAAGCGGTGTAAGCCGGATCCTGATCGGGCTTCACGCCGAGAAGCAGATTGCTGGCTGAATTGGTGTAGACGTAACGGAGATCGTCGGTGGGGCCGGCGGGCAACTGATTCGGCCAGACGGTATGCAGGATGCGATTGCTTAGATACTTGTAAGCGTTGACACGTCCGGCGGTGTCCATCATCGGCCAGGCGGAACTGGAGAGCCAGATGGTTTTCAGGAAGCTGGGGTCGATCGGCGTGTTGGTGGAGAGGTTGGCCTGAGCCGTGTAGATCGGGCGGAAGAGGTAGTACTTGTCTCGTCCGAGCGAGCCCACCAGTTGCGCTCGCTGACCATTGTCACTGGGGCTGATCGAGAACGGCACGCGGCGATTGGGAAGCGCGATCGCCACCGTCGGATCGGGCGTGATAAGCGCGGCTATCGTCGACTGGTCAGTATTCAGGGACTGAATCGTGGGATAAGGGATGCCCATCGAAGCGAGCGTGGTGACCAGCGGAGTTTGACCATAGGCCGGCGCGAACTGGGCGTGGCGGCCCCAAGCGACGACGAAGGCCATTTGCCGCCACGTGAGGCCACTCAGCAGCTTGTTCATCGCCTGTATGTCGTTGTTGTTGGTTGCACTATAGACAATGCCCTGCGTACCAGCCAGCGGAGCGAACGTGTTGCGGGAAAACGGCAGCACCCAGAACCCAACGGGAACATTGCTGGTGGGCGGCGGGGTGTAGGTCTGGCCATCGAGCACAATCTTCTTGTTCGGACCGTCAATCGAGTAGGAGACATAGTCAGCCGGATGATAGTCGAAGAGGCTGTGGCCATTGCGCGTGAGCACGCCGAGGATCTGCGCCAAGGCGGTGTCGTTCACTTCATAGCCCGTATTGTAGGACTCGTAGGCGACGCCATACGGAGCCGTGCCGATGCCGAGCGCCATGTAGCCATAAGGGGCTTCCGGCGAAAGAGAATTGCTGCGGAAGTCCGTGCCGCCGATCGGCAGCATGTTCAGATTCTGCCAGTCGGCGTTGTAAGTGGAGTTGGTGCCGAAGACCGCGAATTGAGTTACCGGAACGGCCTTCAACGCGGCATCGACGTTGGGGGTGTTGAGGCAGGTGGTGGCCACCTCGTCAAGCGTGTTGCGATCGATCTGGACGAGCGTGTAGCGGAAGCCGCGGCTGCCACACAACGGCGGCTGAGCGGGATAGTTGCGAGTGGTGCCATGGAGTCCGTTGTTCGAGATGCTGAACCAGGGCTCGCCGGTGCTGCGATAGCCGCCGGGGGTGAGGGTGACGAAGTTGTAGTTCGGTTGGAGATATTGGGAATCGTTCGCTCCCACCCCACCGGTGGGGAGAGCGGCAGACCAAGTGAACTCCACCCGCGTGCGGTAGATGCTGCCGCCCCAGCCTTTCACGCGCAGACGGACGACGTTCTGGCCCTTGAGCAGGCCATCGGCGGGGGTGAGCAAAGCGGACTCGGTGCACACCGTTCCGCGGCAGCCGCGGTTGCCGACGAACCGGCTGGCAATGTCTTTGCCGTTCAGGGTGGCCGTGAAGCTCAGGCGGATCGCGGCAGGCTGGATCTTCATCTCCACCTGGACACTTTGACCGCGGACAGTGGCGCCCTGCGCGGGGCTGGTGATCTCCAACAACGGAGCGCGACGGGCATCGTGCGGGGCGGAGGGTGCGGAGTACCCCAGCGTGACCAGCGCGAGTAACGCGACCGGATAGCGGGAGGCCCATATTTTGTTTTGCATTGAGTTTGTTCCTTTCATGGCGTAGGCGGGCGTTGAACCTTCCTGAAAGAACTGGGGGCAGCAGGGGGTGGGAGATGATCAGGGGCCAGCAGAATTTCCGGGAGAAGTTTCATGCCCGGAAACAGGAAAGAGCCAACGCCAGCTACCCACGCCAGAAAGGCGGGGCAGAGACGTTGGCTCCGACGGACGGCTCAACCACTCAGTGCGCAGCGCAAGGGTGGTCGCAGATGGCAGCCGAAACGATGTTCGAGGCAGCCCCGCCGACGCTGAGCTTCACCGGTACGGAGAGGCCGCGCTGGCCGCCGGCAGGGACTCGCACGCGCACTTGATAGTAGCCGACGCTTCCCGGGGACAGTCCCGCATAGACGACTGGAGCATTCACGCCCCCCACCGACACTGAAGGGGTGAGGATGGTGGTCTGCGTCATGTTCAAAGCGGCGGGAGCGCCGGTGCCCGGGCTGTGGTTCACCGGTCCCAGCCCCGTGGCGTAGATCACGAGCTCTTCACCGGTGGTAGCGGGATGACGGGCGTCGGCGATTTGCCCTTGCAAGTCGAAGATGAGGCCCTGGCGCGTGCCGATGTCCGTCATGAACAGACCGGGGGCGAACGCCGCCAGGCGTACCGGGAAGGGCCCGCGCTCCCCATCCGGGCCGATCACCATCACGCTCTCGAGGGCAGTGTCGCCCAGTTCCCACGGCACCTGGAAGGCCGCCACCTGAGAATTCGCCAGGAACAAAGGGGCGTGCAGGCCGTTGTTGAAACGCACCGTCAGGCCCGGTAACTGCGAAGGGAGCGGCACGCCCGAACCAGGCGCAGAGACGTCATAGCCGGTGGGTAGATCGCCCCACAGCACGGCAATGCTACCGGGAGCGATTCGTTCACCAGCGGCGTAGGTGGCCGCGTTGGCGATGACGATCTTCGGGCCGGGCACGTCAACCACCGGCTTCACATCGCTCAAGACCGAGAGCGTCAAGGTAGAGCCGGCCACCAGCCTCGCCGAAGGAGCCTGCAGCCGGTCCAGAAACGGAAGGCTGTAGGTCTCCGCGGCGTTGGCCAGCAGCGAAGCGTAGCGATCATAGCGACCGTCGTTGTTCGGCTCGGCGGCTGCGAAGCAACTGGTCACGGTGAGCGCCGGCACTTTGATGCCATCGGGGCGATTGCCGAACCAGGTCCACGAGGGCGATTCGCCGATCGTCGAGCCCGGCAGTGACGGATTGTCGACGGTGCTGCCGACCAAGCCCAAATTCAGGCCGGTCAGGAAGTCCGTATTAATGCGGGCGACGACGCTGTTCACATTGGAGCCGGCCAACAGCGAGTACTCGACGTTGTGACGGCTGATGGCGGAATCGGTGAGGTTGGCCACCCGCATCAGAATCGTGAGCGGCAACGGTCCGGCTCCGTTGTTCACGGTGCCGTTGAGGACGAGGTCGCCCGCGTTGATGGCGGTGCCCAGCAACTGGTAGGGCGTGGCGGCAAAGGTCGCCTTGACGCTGTAGGTCTGCAGTTTGCCGTCCGGCAGGAGGCCATTGTTGCCCGCGATGAGAGTGTCCACGGGCAAGCCAGGGGTCAAGCGGTGACGGGTGCGCAGGTAAGTGAGGTAGTTGGCGTAGCTGGGGTAAACGGTCGCTCCCGCCGCGTTCTTGGGACGTACGGTGCCCGGCCCCAGGATGCGAATCACGTTGCCGGTGTAGGTTTCCGTTTTCACTTCGACGCCATGCCGGCCCGTGACGATCGCGCCCTGGGGGTTGGCAAGAGTCAACGGCGCGAAGGACGAGAGCCGGCCCAAACCTTCAAAGGCGACAGCGGCATCCTGATGCCAAGTCAGTTTCGACGCAGGAATCCCTCCGCCCTGCGCGGTGATTTGCAGGGGAACGCCGAAGAACTCCTGGGAAGTGAGGTGCGCTTCGCCGCGATTGGGCTCACGGCTGGCGTAGTTGAGCTCAAACTGGTCCCAACGGGTCGCGAAGTCGCTACGGGTGGGGTCGGAGTAGTTCGCCGCGTACTGATTGGCGGCCGACGGGGAACTGAGCGGCGAGCCCAGGGAAACATAGACGCGAATGCGATCCGCCTTGCGCACGGCGACGCCGGAGTTCAGTTGGTCGAGGGTATACGTGACGCCTTTCGCGATGGTCGCGCCACCGCGGAGGTTGGTGGCGTCCAGCACGCCGGCTCCGCCGAAGGCGATGTAGACCGGGGCAATGGTGGTGTCCGGGCGGAGGCTCGCGAACTTCAGCAGCAGCGGCGGATCGGCGGTCTGCGCGCTCGCAATTCCGGCCATCCCGGCGCAAAGCAGAAGGAGAGTGATCGATTTCATGGTGGTTCCTTTCCCGTAGTGGCTGCTGGTGCCGGTTGCGCCTGCACGATGCGGCCGAAAATGTTTGGGCCGGCGTCTTCCGCGAGCGGGTTACGAAGCCCGCGGTGAGCGTCAGGGCCGACGATGACTACGCCGCGAGGTCGCGTCCTTTGCGCTCCGGCCCCAGGCAGGAGACGATCGCGGCGAGGACCAGGGCGCTGCCGGCGGTGATGGCCATGGCGTTCGAATAGGGCATCCTTTCGGCGGCCAAGGCCTGAAGGTAAACGATGGCGCTGGCGGCCAGCGCGCCCATCTGATAAGCGAAGCCCGGCAACGAGCCGCGAACGGCGTTCGGCGAAAGTTCGGCTAGATGGGCCGGCACGACGCCCCAGGCACCCTGCACCAGAAACTGCATGAGCCAGGCGCCGCCGATCGTCAGGGCGAGCGTGGGGGCGAAGGCCCACAGCGGCACGATGAGCACCGCCAAACCGAAGGCCAGCGCCATCGCGCGGCGGCGGCCGAGACGATCGGAGAGATAACCGATCGCCATCGCGCCGAACAACGTTCCGGTGAGCGCCAACGCCGAGACGGCGGAGCGCATCGTGGGAGAGAGGCCCCACTGGCGCTGGAGAAAGGTGGGATACATATCCACCGTGGCGTGCCCGGCCAGATTCAGGGCCGCCAGCAGGCCGATCAGCGAGCCGAGCAGCGCCCGATGACGATAGAGTTCGCCAAGAATCTCGCGGAAGGTACGCCGCTCCTGGGCCTGCCAGACCTCGGATTCGTTGACGCGCAAGCGAACCACCAAGGCGAGCAGCGCCGGGAGTCCCCCGATGAAGAAGAGCGGCCTCCAGCCCCAGGTGTCGAAGAAGAAGTAGTAACAACCCGCTGCCAGCAGGTTCCCCATCGCGTAGCCCTGTTGCAGGAGCCCCGAAACGAAGCCTCGGCGAGCGGCGGGCGCGCCCTCCATCACGAGCGAGGATCCGACGCCCCATTCGCCGCCTAGGCCAATGCCGAATAGCGCCCGGAGGATCAGAAAGGACGTGTAATTGGGCGCGAAGGCCGTGGCCACCTCGACGGCTGAGTAGAACAGAAGATCGAGCATGAGCGGCAGGCGCCGGCCGAAGCGGTCGGCGAGCAGCCCGAAGACAATCGCCCCCACAGGCCGGAAGGCAAGAGTGAGCGTCAGAGACAGGGCGATGTCGGAGTCCTTCCGGTGGAACTCGCCGGCAATCGCCGTCAGGCAGTACACCACAAGGAAGAAGTCAAAGGCATCCAACATCCAGCCGAGATAGCCGGAGGCCACCGCAAAGCGATAGCTGCCCGAAGCGGGGGTGGAAGCCGCGAGCGCCCCCACACTGGCCGCTGGGCGCGCCGGGAACAGACGAGACAAAATGGGTGACATGGCGTTGGACCTTAACCGACCATCGGGCGCGTGAGCCTCAGGACAGGATCACGCCGGCGAAGTTGGTGGCGGCGGCCCCGAACTGGAGCCCGATATCCAGACCGCCGAGGACCAGTTGTCCTTCCTTGCCGGAACCGGACAGGATGCCCTTGCAGATCGAATTGATCTGGATCATGTAATCCGAGGCGAGGAAGAGATTCCGCGGCCCGGCGACGCCCGGTTGATCCCGCACCATGGAGTAGAACACCACGCCGGCGAGCCCCAACGCGCCGGAGATCTTGCCGCCGAACTGGCCCAGAAACTTTTGGACCTTGGCGTCGGCGTTAGCGGGGTTTGACGTGCCTCCCTTGAACTCGACGGAGCGCTGGGAAGCGTAGCCGGCGTAGCCCAGGATCGTCGGAATCAGCCAGAGAACGAAGCCGACGTCACCCGGCAGGGTGCTCGAAGCGAACGTGGGCGGCAGGCTGCAGCAGAGCGCCACGAAGCCGCAAACCCAATCCGCAAAAGCCAACGTGCTGGTGGCGCTGCGGCCCTTGATATCGGACCCGGCGTCGATCACCGCGCCGATCACCTGGGCGATCAGACCGCCGATGGCAAAGAGGCTGGGCGCCGCCCCCGTGGGCGAGCCATTGATGGCCCGCGAGATGATCGAAGTGGGCACCGCGATCAGCCAGCACAACAGGTCCAGCATGGTGAGGTCGGTCTTGAAGATCAGCTTGAACAACGGCGAGAGGATGGGGATCTGCAAACCGGTTTGAATGTCGGAGATCATCGCGTCGACGAAGCCGGCCACCGCGTTGAGGAGGCTCTCCAGAATGACGTCGATCGCCGTCAAGAGAATCTGGGCGATGTCGTTGAGCATGAGGATGACGTCGCCCAGACCGGTGGCGAGCAACTTCTTCGGCTCCGACAGATTGGTCTTGAAGTCGTCGATGAGTCGCTCAAACTGGGTTCCGAAGTCGGCCGCATAGGGCTCGAGCGAAGTCGCCAGCGTCTCGGTGAGAGTGACGAAGTCGCTGAGGAAGCTGGTGGAAGCAGCCGTAGGGCCGGCCAGTAGCAGACCGCCGGATGACGCGGTGACTTGTCCGGTGCCGGCGTTGGCCTTGAACTTCGACTGAAGCGAGGAGGCGGAAGCTTGGGAGCCGGCCCCGTTGTAGTTGTAGATCGTGCTGGTGTCGCCGCCGTTAGGTTGGTTGGCGGCGATACTGCCGGTGAACCGCCCCGCGACGGTGCCCAGGTCGGAGGCGATCGTAGCCTTGGCGCCCTGAAACAACTGATGCAGCGCGGCGGCTCCGTTGGCGGAGTTGGTATTCACCCACGAGCGGATCGCGGTGCCGGCGCTGATGACCTGGTTCTTGATCTGCGCGTGCGTCTGCTTGATCGCGTCCCAATTGAAGACGTAGCTGAGCCATTCGACGGCGTTCTTGATATCGGAAATCACCGACAGGAAGAAGCAACTGACGACTTCGATCGCGTGCTCGATGGCGGTGATCACGAGCGGGGCCAGCGTCTCCACCGTGGTGGTGATGACGTGCCGAATGTCGCTGCCCACCGTACAGACAATCGACTTGATCTTATGGCCGAGCGTTTTCACAGCGTGCTTGAGGTCGCTGAGCACGGAGCCCACGAGCTTGGGATCGGAGATCGCCCGAGCGCGCACTTGCCGAGCGTCCAGCGGATTGACGATGGGGTTCGACTGGAAGCTCACCACGTTCGTTTCCGGGTCGATCGAAAGGGCGAAGCTGGTGGCGCCCTGCAGCACAAAGGGCCGGTCCGTCGCCGAGTCCACGGTGGTGTCGGGAACGTGGACGAGGTTCTGGTTGGAGTTCGGATACTGAATGTAGGGGTCGACTCCGTTGGCAGCGGCGTAGCTGGCGGACCGCCGCAGAGCCGACGCATTTCCCAGGCTGCGACGCCACTTCTTCCGATTGTTTTCGCGCAACAGGCTGAGCGATTGGGCCACCCCGGTGCCCATCGTGTTGCGAATCGTGTTGGCCACGGCCGTGGTGTCCTGGGTCGGCGCGGTGCCGCAGGAGCCGTTCGAAGTGGCTGGACCGGCCAGCATGGAGCAGCCGGAGAAGGTCGTCGCGCTGCTCAGGGCGCTGGCCGAGGTTTGCGAAAGCGTATTGACGGTTTTGTGATCCGGGTAAATGGCGATGGCCTCCCCTTGGGCCATGAAGCCAGCCCAGAGAAAGATCGCCGGACAGGAGACGTCGTCCGCGGTCACCGCCAGCGAGAGTTGTCCGGAGTCATCGGTCTGCAGCCAGGCGTATTGCGTCGGGCTGATCGAGTAAGTTTGTACATCGTCGGTGAAGGAGCAGGTATCGGTGGCCCAAACGCGGACCGCCGTATTGGCGCGCGGACAGTTGCCTTCGTCCAGAAGCGTGACGATGGTCCGGTAGACGGGCGTGGCCGGCCGGGGGTTGCCGTTGCCATCGTCCTGATAGTCATCCGCCATCAGCGTGCTGTCGGCGCTGAAGCCATGAATGGCCTGACGCATATCAACGGCCACCAGGTGCTGATAACCATCCACGCCTTTGCTCAGGATGTAGCAAATGCCGTTCTCCTCGCCCAACAGCGCGTCGGCGAGTTGGGCGTTGTAGGCAACCGGTGTGACGCCTCGGCTGGAGAGCTCAATTGCGTAGACGCGGGACGAAGCGTCGGAGATGTAGGCGAAGCCATCGGCCACATAGAGCGTGGATTGGCTAAGATCGCCGCCGATGCTCGTGTTCCATTGGTAGGTGAGGTCGTCAGCGCTGTAAGCCCAAAGGTTCCCGACGGCGTCGGTGAAGTAGAGCGAACCCTGATAGCAAACCATGTTGCTCGAGGCCTGATTGAGATTGGCGAAGGCTTGGGCCACGAGGGCGGTGCCGGTATTGGCGTCGAACGTCAGCACCCCGGCTGGCCCGCTATTGGTGGTGGTGGCGTACATGTACAGCGTGGTGCCCGCGCACACGATGCGATAGGCGCCGAAGTTGTTCGGCGTGGAGGAGTTGAACCAGATCGGCGCCGGGCCGATCGACAGTTCGTGAGCCGTTAAGTTCAGCGCGAAAGAGACGAACAGACGGGTACCGGAGAGGGCGATCTCCACCCGGTCCGGAATGCCGGATTGCAGATTGAGATGCAGGTCGAGCGGCGTGAAGGTCGCCACATAGGCGTTGTACTGCTGGCTGGTGGTGATGTTGTCGACGCGATAGAGGAGGCCGGTGCTACCGATGTAGTGGATGGCGTTGTTATAGACGAACAGGTCCGAAATCGGAGTCGGCGGCTGCTGCCCGTTATCCTGCAGAAGATAGGCGGCCACCGTGTTGTAGCCGGCCTGCACGTCCGTGAACCCGTTGAAGGCGTAGTCCAGGACGAACATGTAGTTGGCGGTAGTGGCGATAAAGCGGCCATTGCCGGCACTGATGGGCGGCGTGGTCATCGGCTGACCCAGATTGACGCCCATGTCGTTCTGATCCGGACCATTGCGGATATCGAAGATCTGCGCGAGGTAGGCGTTGTTTGCGGGGTTCAGATACTGGTAGCAGGTATAGCCGCCCGCATAATTCGCCTGCAAGACTTGGCTCCCCTGACCAATCACCTGGATATCCCAGACGACCGGGGGCGCGCCCGCGTTGCGCAGGATCGATTTGGCGGCCACCTTGGGCGTGTGGGCCGGGCCGGTTTGGCCAGCCAGCAGAGGCGTGGCCGCTCCCATCCCCATCCCTCCCAGCAGCAGATTCAAAGCGTTTCGCCGCGTCAAGCCCTTGCTGGTGATCCCGTTGTTGATTTCGTAGTTCTTGCTCATCTGTGCCTCCAGGCGGGTCTGTTCCAGAAAGCACCAGTCCCTAAGGAATCGTCTGGCGCCGTCCTGCAAACACAGGGGCGACCGGGAACGGAGAAATTATCAGCCCCGCAAGGAAATCGTTACGCGCGCACCCGGAGCCAAGGACCGACGGCGCTGGTTGGCGCACGCTAGGGTCAAAAGGAGCTTCATGATCGCGAGAACTTCGATTCGTCGCGCCGGCTCCCCACGGGGGCTCCTGGCTGATCGCCAAGAAGGGCGCCATCGAAACAAGTGACGACGGCGATCGTGCCGACACCGCCGGCCAGGGCGAATACAAGCCAACGCGGGGGCTGAAAATTCCTTCCCGCTGATGAGATTGTGCGCCGCGGAGTCCCCTGTGACTATGGGGACGCCCGCGTCCACCATCCGGGAAGGAATGGCGCATGAACTCGATCGATTCGCGTAAGGCGGCAGCAAGGATCTTCCGCTTCGGCGTCTTCGAGGTGGATCTGGACAGACGGGAATTGCGCCGCAAGGGCGTCCCGGTGAAGCTGCAGCAGCAGCCCTTCGACATCCTCGAGTTGCTCCTGGTGCACCGCGGGAACTTTGTCTCGCGGCTGGAGATCCAGCGGACGCTTTGGCCGGATGGCTACTTCGTGGACTTCGAAGGCAGCATCAATACCGCGGTGATGAAGTTGCGGCACGCTCTGCGCGAGCGTGCCGGGTCACCCGCCTATATCGAAACGGTGGCGCGCAAAGGCTACCGGCTGATCGCGCCCATCGCCGAGGAAGGGCCGTCGAAGGACGTCCAGGGCGTCGCCGTGTTGCCGCTGCGGGATCTGGCCGGCACTCCGGAGACGCAATACTTCGCCGACGGCTTAACGGACATGCTGATCACGGAGCTGGCGCAGCAATCAGGGCTGCGCGTGATCTCACATCGCACCATGCTCCGCTATCAGGAGACGCCGCTCGGCCTTTCGCAGATCGCCGAAGAGCTGGGTGTGCAAGCGATCGTGGAGGGCTCCATTCTCCGCTCCGGCGACCGGATCCGGATCTCCGTCCGCTTGCTGGACGCGCCGGCGGACCAGCATCTGTGGGCCCAAACCTACGATCGCGACTTGTGTGACATTCTCTTTCTGCAGAAAGAAGTGGCTCAGGCCATTGTCACCTCGGCGTCGCTGGCTTTGCGCGCCGGACACGCTTCCGAGGCGGTGCGGGTGAGTCCGTTGGCGTATGAAGCGTATCTCAAGGCCAACTACCTGCTGTCGGTCCGAGCGCCGCGGTCGTTATTGAAGTCGGTCGACTGGTTTACCGCGGCCGTCGACGAGTCGCCCACGTGGGCCGCGCCGTGGGCCGGCCTGGCGGAGACTTACCGGCGGCTGGAGTTCTTCGAGCACATTCCGACTAAAGACGCCACGAAACTGGCCACCAACTATGCCACCAAGGCACTGGCGCTGGATCCGGCCCAAGCCCAGGCTCACGCCACGATGGGCGCCATCCTGGCCTTGCACGACTGGAACTGGACCGAGGGAGAGGCGAGACTGAAGGTCGCCCTCGACTACCATCCCCAGTCCGCGCAAGCGGAGCATTTATACGCGATGGTGCTGCTATCGGAAGGCCGGCATCCGGAAGCGCTGCAGCATGTGGATCGGGCCTTGGCGATCGAGCCCTCGTCGCTCTTCCTGCGCAGCGAGCGGGCGCAGATTCTGCTGTTCGCCGGGCGTTCGGCCGAGTCCCTGCGGGAAAGCGAAGATCTGCTGGAGGGCAACTCCGAGTTCGCACTGGGCTTGCTGGTCTATGGAGCGGCGCTGCTGTCAGTGGAGCGATACGTCGAGGCCCTGGCGGCGCTCGAACACGCTTACGCGGTGACGCCGCTGCCGCTGGCGGTGGCCGGGATGGTGCATGCCTACACCGGCTTGGGGCGGACGGGCGACGCCCGCGACTGCTTCCTCCGGCTGGAGGCGATGGAGAGCGCCGGCCACGTCCGCCCCGTGACCATGGCGCTGGGCTGCCTGGGCCTGAGCGAGCGCGAGAGGGCGCTGCAATGGATTGAGCAGGCAGCCGAGCGGCGCGATGTGAACCTGCCTCTGCACATCCAGTTGCCACCCTTCGAGCAGCTTCGCGCCGAGGCGGCGTTCGCTCGTGTCCGCCGGCAGATGAACCTGCCCCGGTGAGGCCCGCGACCGTTAGGTGGCCCTCGACGGTTTTTGACTTCTGAATCGCGACGACATCGTCCAGCTCGCGCTGGGCTTGCAGCTTCTTTGGTCTGGGGAAGAATGTGACCGGCGAAGCGCCGGCCCGGGATGGGCGGACGCGGACTAAGAGGGGATGACGCTCGCGGTGCGGGGGCCAGCGGCCGCCAGGACCTGCCGGGAGCCGCGCAGTGAAGTGGAAACCCATCCAGCAGCCCAATTCATGAGACTCTCGATGGCGCTCCGGAGGGTGGCGGGGCAGCTGAGACGCTCCAGTTCCTCCAACAGCTCGGCGGCGCTCGGCCGCTCGCCAGGGTCCTTCTGCAACATGGAGAGGATCAGGGCGTCCACCTGCCGGCTGATCGCGGGATTCCAGGTCGAGGGCGCAACGGGGGCGTCCTCGACGATGGAGGTCATCGTGTCCCAGGCCGATTCGCCATCGAAGGCGTAATGCCCGGTGATCATTTCGTAAAAGACGACGCCCAGGGAGAAGATGTCGGTCTCGACCCCCGTGCGGGGCGAGCGGCACTGCTCCGGCGACATGTAGCGCGGCGTGCCGGAGGTCTGCTCCCATTCCGGGTCCTGGGAGGAGCCGGTCATGCCAAAGTCGAGGACCTTCACCAGGCCGTCCGGCCGCACCATGATGTTTTCGGGCTTCATGTCCCGGTGAGCGATTCCGGCGGCGTGGGTCGCCTCCAGCGCCTTTGCCACCTGCCGCCAGATGGGGAGGCAAGCCTCGAGCGTCAGAGGTCCCCCCATCATCGAGCGAAGGGGCAGGCCGGGCACATACTCCATCGCCAGCGCGCTGAGGCGGCCCGCGCGGACGACCTCATATACGGTGACCAGGTTGGGGTGGCTTAAAGCCGACACCGCCCGTGCTTCCCGCAGCAGACAGCTGGTCAGATCCTCATCACCCAGCCGTTCCGTATTGAGGATCTTTAAGGCGACATTTCGTCCCAAATCCTGATCCGTGGCGGCGAAAATCTGGCTGGTGGCTCCCCGGCCGATCTCCCGGATCGCCAGATATCGCCCAAGTTGGGATCCCACGCCGAACTCCGGCACCGGTTCGAACTCGGCCGCCAGTTCGAGGACCAGCTTTTCCAATTCGGCATCCAAGTCTTGCTCGGAAAGAAAGCGAAACCAGTCGGACTCGGGAAGGTCCGCTACCTGATGCGCCAGGTCCAACGCCTGGAGCCATTCGGTGTCACCAATTGCCTGCGTCGTGTTGCTCACGATGCGATTCTGCCGGGAGGCGTGCGCGGCTTCCATGTTCGCAGAAGGCTTTTTCCGTGATTCCCTGATTTGCATCTAAACGACACATAAAAAAGAACATATGACTCCAGATGCGCGTATGTCGGCAGGCTGTATGCAGGGTGTTGTCCACTGACGCGGCTGTGTTGGCCTATCGGACCGGCCCCGTTGTGGACAGAATCGACCGGCGACGGGCGAGCAAGCTTCATGAAGCGTCAAGATTCGCCTCTGCAAGCTAATAATCCCGGCTCAGCGCTCCGCTAGCGGTCCTTGACCGGACGACTCAAGATGCCGCGCGTCCGGTGCGCCGCAAGGCGAACTCCTTGCGAATCTTGCGCATGTATCCGTCTAATTACTTGAATTTTATATAGTTATTTGCTGGGATGATCGCGCCCTGGATCTCGTCGACACTTCTGTTATATTCGATAGTCGTGCCCGCGAACTCGATACAGGACGTCGGCCCTCTCATGGCAGCCTTCCGGCAAGGTGACAGCACCGCTGGCGCCAAGCTGATCGAGATCTTCTACCCTGAATTGAAACGGATGGCCGCCACCAAGTTGCGCGGCGAACGGCAAGGTCACAGCTGGCAGCCCACGCTGCTGGTGAACGAGCTTTACCTCCAGTTGGTGAAGATCAAGGCTCTGGTTCCCGACGACCAGGACCGACCCAATGACCGGGCCGCCTTCCTCGCCCTCTCCGGGCAGATCATGAAGCGGCTGCTGATCCACCATGCGCGTCCCCTCTCTGCCAAAGCCGAGAAGATTCCGATTTGGGACGAGGTGAGTTGCGTAGATGACGGCGCGCTGGCGGAAATGGAGTCGTTGCTCTCCCGGCTCGACGCCATGAAGCCCATGCTGCGGACCATTGTGGAGATGAAGGTGTTTGAAGGACGGACTTCGGCCGAAATCGCCGCCGAGCTCAAGTGCTCGGCCATCACCGTCCACCGCTATTGGCAGTTTGCCAAACGCTGGTTGAAGGAAGAACTCAACCCGGAAGCCGGCTACGCGCCGGGCTCCCGGTCCGATGACACCCAGGAACTGTGACCGCCAGCCGGAACCAGACAGGGAAGCTCAATTTGGGCCAACGCCGGGGAGTCGAGATCCTGGGCCGCATAGAGCCGAAGCTCGCTTCGGCCTTGCCCAACGTTGGCAACCAGCGCCATCACGTAGCCATCCGCCTCGTCACGAGCATTTTCCGCCGGCACAAACACCGGCTCCCCGACGAACTCGCCCGAGGCCAGAGTGTGGACCGTCCGATGGCCGGACTCCAAGTCGTAGCCGACCAAAGCTTCAAAGCAGCCCTGCGGGGCCGGCTGGCCCGGCCGCGAATTGCGAAACGCCGCGTAGCCAAACCGGTTCTCGCGCCTCGCGAAACGGTCGTTGATGCGCGGAAACTCGATCGGGCAATCGTCCAGTTGCTCCTGCTGAATGGTGCGGGTCTCCAAATTGATGTGAAGACGATGCAACTCTGCCGTGGGGGACTCCGCCTCCGGAGACGAGGCGTACCGCGGCAACTGGAGCTCGATACCCTGATCCTTCTCGAACGCGTTCATGACATGAAGGTGGAAGAACGGCCGGGCTTCCAGCCAGCGGATTCCCAGCTCCGTCCCGCGGCGCGGAATCAGCGCGACGGCGGTTCCCATCACGGGTCGCCAGCGGGGCACCGGCTCTTCGAGAACGAAGGGACAGATGAAGACGATTGCGTAGTTTCTCGTCACGGCAATATCGTGGACGATGGCCGGCCAGGGGCTATCGAAGCTGATCGACTTCCTCAGTGTGCCGCAGCCGCCCACGGTGAGGAGATCCATCCGGCACTCCCGCGGATCGTTCGCGAGAAGGACCATCTCGCCGGTCTCGGGGTCGAGTTTGGGATGCGAGAGCAGGACGCCGGGTGCCAGGTGCGGCCAGCGGACCGAGTCCGGCGCGGTAAGGTCCCGGTTCAGGCGACAAGGCCGGCCGGTTTCACTGAGCGCCAACAAACCACCCGCCTGCCCGACAACCAACTGCGGCGATCCCCCCGGAAACTCCTCGGTGCGCACTCGGCGGCTCCGATACCGGGCTTGGCCATCTTCCAGATAGACGCCATGAACCAGGGCGGCACCGCCGAGCCCGGCCGCACCGCTCCGCACCAGGCAGCCATTGAGCCCGCTGGGCAGGTCGCCTTTGACAGGGAGGTTCGGCGCATCCAGTTCGTCAGCGACCGGTGCGTGCCCTCCGACGGGAAACGGCGAGTTCGACCGGGAAAGGATCGCTATTTTTGATTTCATAAAGGGCACTCCTCTAGGTGGGGGAGAATCGCGCCGCCAATTTGATCAGCACCCGGACGTTTGGCTGAGCTTCTGCTCCTATCCGGACCGAAAGTAAGCACCTTGGACCCGGCATCACAGGATTTGGTTTATCAATTCGGCAGTTTCGAGCTCTCCGCCAGAACCGGCGAGCTCCGGAAGGGTGGCGTTTCTCTACGCCTTCCGCCGCAACCGACTCTGGTCCTGCTTCGGCTGGTTTCCCGCAGCGGCGAATTGATCACCCGGGAGGAGCTCCGGGATGAAATCTGGAGCGACAACACCAATGTCGACTTCGAACTGGGTGTCAATCGCTGCATCCGCCGCATCCGGGCGACGATTCTGGATAACGCCGACGCACCGCGCTACATCGAAACCATCCCTCGCGTGGGATACCGCTTTATTGCCCCGGTCCAGATCCGGAGGGAGCGTGGCGCGGAAGCACCATCGGCAGTTCCCGAGGTGACGCCGGTGGAGCCGGCCCCGGCGTCGCCGCCCGCAGCGCCGGAACAACCGGTCCCGGCTCCGGCAGCCGCGGCTCCGGCTGCCCCGGTTCTGGTGGAGAGACCTCCGTTAGAGATTGCGAAGTGGTCTCCGAAGATCGGGGGAGCGATCGCGCTGTTGCTTCTGGGGGCGGCCTACTGGGGTTATGACCGGTGGCGCGGCCAGGAAATAGCGATCCCGACCAACTACGCAGTTCTGCCGTTCTCGAGTGACGCGGGGATCGCGGCTGGGCCGTCGTTTTCCCCCGACGGACGCCAAGTGGCCTACGCCTGGAACGGACTGCGGCAGGACAATTTCGACATCTACATCCGTGAGGCAGGCTCGCCCAACCTGCGGCGGCTCACCAACTCCCCCGAGTCTGACTACAGCCCGGCCTGGTCTCCGGACGGCCGCTCGATCGCGTTCTGCCGTGGCACCGGCCATGAGAGTTCCGCCATCTGGGTGATTTCGCTCGCGACCGGAGCGGAGAGAAAGCTGGCCGAGTTGCAGTGGGCGGCCACGCCCAGCAGCCGCTACCTGACGTGGTCACCCGACAGCAATCGTCTGGTCTATGCCGGCAGTGCCACTGACGAAAAAGTGAACGGCCTCTTCGAGCTTGACGTCGCGACCGGCGCGATCCAGCGTCTCACCACCGCCGAGCGCGGAGCCTCGGATCTGCATCCGGCCTACGCTCCTGACGGTCGCCAGGTTGCCTTTGCCCGGGATATCGGCAGCGGCGTGGCCCGGCTCTGGCTGCTCCCCATGAAGCCCGAGGGCGGAGCGGACGGAGATCCCGTCCGGCTGGATTGGCCGGGCTTCGAAAGCGCAACCTCCTCGCGGCCGGCTTGGACGCCGGACAGCCGCTACCTGGTCTTCACCTCGAATCGCGCCGGCCGCGTCGCTCTGTGGCTCGTCAAGCCGCACCCGGGCTCGAAGCCCCGGCCCCTGGCCGCGCTTGGCGTGGAAAATACGGACGCGGCCATCTCCGCCCAGGGCCAACTCGCCATGGTCCGCCACCATCAGGACGTAGACATCTACCAGTTGGAGGTGAGCCTGCTGCGCCGCGGCTTGCCGGCGTCGCCAACACCGGTGCTGAACTCCACGCAGATGGAGTCCAACCCGCAGGTGTCCCCGGACGGCTCGCGCATCGCCATGGAGTCCAATCGCGGCGGACTCCGGGAAATCTGGACCTCGAATCCGGACGGCACCAACCCCACCCAGATGACGAATCTGCTGAACCCGATCACCGGCTCTCCGGCCTGGTCACCCGACGGCCGCCGCATTGCCTTCGACTCCCGCGTCGGCGGCGTACCCACTATCTATATCGTGTCCGCGCAGGGCGGCCCGGCCCAAGCCGTCACGCGCCCCGAGACAGCAGGCGTAGTGCCGACCTGGTCTCCGGACGGTTCGTCGATCTACTACAGTTCCGGCCGGAGTGGCCGATCCGAGCTGTGGCGCATTCCTGCCACGGGAGGGGCGGCGGAACAAGTTTCGCGCAACGGCGGGTTCTCCCCGGTGATCGCCCACCGCCGGCTGTTGTACGCCGCCAATCAGGCTCGCGTCACCACGCTCCGCGAGCTCAACCTGCAGACCAACCAGGAAACTGACCTCGTCACCCGGGTAATGCGCCGCAATTACTACCCCGCTAGCGATGGCACGTACTTCATCGCTCCGGAGAATGGCGGGTATTCGCTCCTGTTCCTTCCCGCGCATCAACCGACGGCCCAAAGCCTCTTCCAATTCACGGCCCAGCCCGGCGAGGGCATGAGCCTCTCGCCTGACGGCCGGATCCTGTATTACGGGCAATCGGAGAAAACCGGTTCCGATCTGTTGCTGGTGCAGGATTTCTGGAAGAAGTAAGCGCGCCAGGAACAACCCTTCAAAAAATCTCGCTTCTGGCGAAATCGCCATGATCAATTTGGGCTCGCGATCCCCCCTTATCAAGTGGAACCGCGAAGGATGCCTTCCGGATTCCAGACTTCAGATCAATTCAGCAAGGAGATTCATGTCATGAAGAAGAAGGGTATTTACCTCGCGATCACGGTTGCGGCCGTGCTGAGCTGCGTCCAGGCGATGATGGGCGAACCGGTGGTCAACATTGGCAAGCGCCACGGCGAGTTGCGGGCGGCTCAGGAAGCGATCGTCGCGGCCTACACGCACGTCGGCTTGGCTCAGGCGAACAACAGCTATGCGCTCGGCGGGCACGCCGCCAAGGCCAAAGAGTATTTGGACAAGGCCGATGCCGAACTGCGTCTGGCGGCGGACTCCGCCAACAAGCGCTAAGAGGTGACGTAATTGGCCAGCTCGGACGGGAGATGTTTGGGAACAAACACTCCCGTCTATTTTCGTGAAGAGTCCCCCGCCCGCCCCCTCCGCCTTATTTGAGATCCTCCAACCTCAACGCCCCTCCCAGAAACTCACAGCCCCAGGGTTCTCCGAAGGCATTCAGCACCTCCCTCGACGGCACTCCCTCGCGCAGAACCTCCGCCAAGCCTCCAAAGAACGCATAGGCGTCCAACCCCGGCAGCATCATCACCAACTGACGTGACGGCTGGTCGCTGACATTGACGAAGCGATGCGGCACGCCCCCGGGCACCGAGATCACGTCACCCGCTTTGGCGGGGTAACGCTTGCCATCCACCTCAAAGACGTAACGGCCCTCCAACACCCGAAAGACCTCGGTCTCCGGATGGCGGTGGAAGGGCGGGCCAAAGCCGGGGGCGTTGGTGGTCTCGATGATCGTCAGCTCTCCACCGGAGTCCGCCGGTTCGAGCACGACGCCGAGGGTGAGCCCCAGCGCGGGCAGGCTTAGCGTCCGGGTCTGCCGGAAGCGGGAATGGTGAAATTGAAATGGCATAGATGGCTCCTTACTGAATCAGGGGAGCGATTCGACGCGGAATCGATCAGGCTGGTGCGAAAAAACGGGGCTAAGACCGGGCGCTCTCCGCCCGGCCCGTCGGACGCAGCACCATTAACGCGATGTCGTCGAACTGGGGCGCGGTGCGGACGAAGTCCGCGATCTCGTCGAGGACGTGCGCGCAGATCTCGGTGGGAGCTTCCCGGCAGGCGCGCGCGGCGCATTCTTCCAGCCGGGCTTCGCCGAACTGTTCGTCGTTCGGGTCCAGCGCGTCCACCACGCCATCGGTAAAGGCGATCAGGAGGTCCCCCGGCGAAAGCACCGCGAGGCCGGTGTCGTAATGGCTCCATGGCAACAGACCAAGCGGCGCCCCGCCGGAATCGAACTGAAAGGGCGTCCGCTCCACCCGGCCGCCACGGTCGCGCAAAAGGAACGGCGAGTTGTGTCCCGCGTTAACGTACTCCAAACGGCCGGTGTGGCTGTCGTAGAGCCCGATGAAGAGCGTCGAATAACGGTTGGAGTCCGTCAGGCTGTAGAGCGTTCCGTTCAACTGGTCCATGAATTCGCTGAGGTTCCCCTGGCAGAGCGGCAGGCCCGTCCGCACGAGGCCCTGCAGTGTGGCCATCAGCAGGGCGGCGGCCAGCCCCTTGCCGGAGACATCCCCCACGGCCAGCCCTAACCGGCCTTCGCCGAGCGGAATGAAGTCGTAGTAGTCACCCCCGACGGCGCGCGCGGCCTGATAGGCGAAGCCGGCCTCCAGATCGGAAACCGCCGGAGCTTCCGCCGGCAGAAGCCGCAGTTGCACCTGACGCGCAATCTCCAACTCGCGCTCCGCCCGCTCGCGCTCCATCGCCCGTTCGTGCTCCATGGCGTCCTTGAGCAGCGCCAACAGCCACACGATCAACCCGAATAGACCCAGATTGGCGAGCAGGTTCCAGTAAGGCGCGAGCGAATTGCCGCCCGGGTTCGCGCTGTCCATCCAATCCTGCGCCCCGGGAATCGCGAGGCCCAAGCAACTGAAGACCAGGGCGTAATTGGCGCCGAGAAACCATAGCGCGTAGACGATCGGCACCAGATAGAAGTCGAGGAAGGAGAAATGCGGATGGACCAGCGCGTCCAGCGCCGCCACCGCCAGAATGCCAATCGTCGTCATGGCCAGGTGAAAGGGCTTCGGCTGGCGCGACAGCCGGCTGACCAGCGCCCGGATTCGCGGCGTGGTGATGCTGTGCCAACCGCTCTCCACCCGTCCCATGATGACCGCAGCTTGGTTTTCCATCGAATTCCGTCCTCTTCGGTAACAAACTCAAATCAACAGGGGACAGATGCAGCCTAAAACTCATCATCGGCAGGCGAAATAGTTAAACCGCTCGCCATGGTGATCACTTACGGGTGCCTGCTCGCCCCTGAAAACACTGAGATGGCGCAACGAGAGTTAAAACGCCTGCTGGGGCGGCCACACGTGCAATGGCTGGCCGCCCCGGGCATGCTGCTCGCCCTGGTGGATCGGGTCCACGCCCTCTGGCTGGCCTTGATCGCGGGTGCGATCCTGCTCGGCGTGGGCCTGCTCGAACGGGAGATGCCCCCCGAATCGCGGCGCTTCAAGATCCTGGACGGCTTTGGCGTCTTCACCCTCGGGTGCCTCGCCATGATCCTGGTACGACTGCTCACCGAGTTCGCTCTAAGTGCCATGAAGATGTCCAGCCAGCGGGGCAACGCGCTCTGGCTGGCCGCCGTGATTCTCACTTCGGGCTGGATCGTCTGGTCGATTAAGCGGCTCTGGCTGTTTGCCTTTGGCGTCACGGAGATCGCCTGGGGAGTGATCGTCGGGCTGAATTCGCAGGCGTTATTGAAGGATCCCTCCGGCGGCGTGCAACTCGTCTCGGTGGTCACGGGCGTCTTCCTGGTGACCCGCGGCCTGAGCGATTGCGCGGAGGCCAACCTCGGGTCTGCCTCGTCACCGGCACCATCTTTCTCAAGCAGTGATTCATTGAAGGAGAGCGCGGCGAAATGACATACACCGCATCGAAGCTGGCGCGGACCGGCTGGCTGATCTTGGCGATGACCGCGAACGCCCTTGGGGCGCAGGCGCCCGACCCACCTCTGTGGGTGCGATCGCTCGCCGAACTGAGTTCGCACCATTCGCCGGTGGGCAGCCCGGTTCAGATGGTGGTGACGCGGGACTATGCCACGTCCGCCGGCATTCTGATTCCGATGGGCAGTCACGTGACCGGCACGGTGGTCCAGGCGACCCGGAAAAAACACTCGGCGCTCCGCCTCGCCTTCCATCAGGTCACCATCGGCGGGCAGACGTTCCCCCTCGCCGCCCACGTCCAGAGCGTGGACAATGCGCGCGAACGCGTGGAGCCGGATGGAACGATCCTCGGGCTCGATGAGTTGCGCAAGCGTCCCGGCAAGGTGGAGATGATTCTGCTGGCGGCCGCCTACGTGCATCCGGCCCTGCTGGTCTCCTTCGAAACGACCAAGTACATCGTGCGCGAAGTGAAGCGGCCGGAGGTGCACTACGCCGCCGGCACGGACCTCGCGCTCCAGGTCGATCGTCCACCCGCGCGCCCTTTGTCCCCCCTGGCCACGGAGCCGTCCACCTCCGAGCCCCTGAGGCAGGTCCTCGATGGCTTGCCGTGGCGGACCGAAACTAAGCATGGGAAGCCTTCCGACTGGGTGAACCTGGCTCTGGTCGGCAGCAACGACGAACTGCTCCGCGCTTTTGAAGCTGCCGGATGGACCTCGTCGGCGCGCTTATCCTTGCGCAGCGATGCCAAGACCTTTCTGGCCGTAGCCACCCATCACGCTTATCAAGCGGGACCAATGTCTCTGTTGCTGCTCGCCGGCCGCCAGCCCGACCTCGTCTTTCAGAAACAGACCAATACCTTCGCCAAGCGTCACCACATCCGCTGCTGGCAGACCGAACGAACCTGGCAAGGGAAGCCGGTCTGGGTGGCGTCGGCCACGCACGATATCGGGATCGAGTTCAGCCATTCCGCCAAAACCTTCACCCATCGGATCGACGAAGACATCGACGCGGAGCGCGCCAAGGTGATCAGCGACCTGCGGTTCGCGGACCGGGTGGACGCGATGAGCTCGTTCGCTCGCCCGGCAATTCCGGAGATCAGCATCAACGGAACCGGCGATCCGATCCGCACCGACGGACGGCTGGCCGTGGTGGAACTCCGATGAGGCAGCCTCAAATCTTTTGCGCGACTGATTAGTTTTCCCCGGCCAACGCCCCTTCTTACTTAGAGGACGCGATACGGCATCGTATCGGGCCCGCCGACGAAAGCCGGCACTCACTTGAAAGGTAATCAATCCAATGAAAAATTCGATTCTCATCGCCCTGCTGTTGTCGACGGCCTCGTTCCTGACGGCGGCGGACGTGGTTCATGGTTCGGTGGAAAACATCGACGTGGCGGCGAAGGCCATCACGGTGAAGGGCGTGGACGGCCCCGTCTACGCAGTCACCGTCGTTGACTCGGTGACGGTGTACGGCCTGGATGGCCGCAAAGATGTCTGGACGGGCCTCAAGAAGGGCAGCGAGGTGGTGGTGCATGGCACCAAGAAGGGAACGCAGGTGGCGGCGATTGGTCTCTATCGCGTCGGCGAAGGCGGCCTGAAAGTCACCAAGGCGACCGTGAAGTCTGTAGGCGAGGGCGGGAAGTTCGTGGTGGTGAGCACCGGCAAAGGTGCCGAAGAGACTTATCACTTCACCAGCAAAGTGGCCACGGCGACCGCCAAGGGTGCGGTAGCCGGCGCCAAAGTGGTGATCTACTCGACCGAAAAGGCCGGCAAAAAGATCGCGCACTTCTTCGAACCTCAGCCGCTCAGCTAATCGGCGGGACACGTTTCCGGCTCCTGGCTCGGCACACGCGATCTCCCCACCAGGGGACCGGGTGTGACGAGCCAGGAACTTTTTGAGGTGGATGGGGGAATGGTCGGGGCGGCGGGATTCGAACTCGCGACCCTCTGCTCCCAAAGCAGATGCGCTACCAGGCTGCGCTACGCCCCGACAGGCGCTGACTCTTTGAGTTTAGACTACTCGGCGGCAAGGTGTTTCAGCGCTTCGCGACGACTGAGGGGCGACAGCTCCGGGGTGCCGGCGAGAAAGGCGCGAACGGCCTCGGGCTTCTGTCGCGCGTATTGACGCAGCGCCCAGCCGATGGCTTTGCGGATGAAGAATTCCGGATCGGCGGCGTTGCGGCGGCAGTAGTCGAAGAGACGGTCGGCGTCGGTGTGTGGGCCGTGGCTAAGCTGGTGGATGATGGCGGCGCGGCGGAGCCAGAAGTTGCGGTGACGGCTCCAGCGGTCCATTTCGCGGCGGAGCGCGGGATGGGCGAGGACGAGGGGGCCGATGACGCGGCCAGTGAGCTGATCGACGGAATCCCACCAGGATTTGGTGATCAGGAGCTCGCGCAGGGCGGGCAGACTGGCGGGGGTGAGTTGGCGGCGGTAACGGTCGAGCAGGTCGCCGGCGATGTACTGATACTCGCGTGGACCAAGGTCCCAAAGATTTGCGGCGATCTCGAGCAGCAGGTCTTCGGTGGCGTGGGGGCGGAAGGCGGCGAGCCTCGGTCGGACCAGGGGCTGGTAGACCGTGCGCGGAAGACCAAGGAAGGGGAAATGGCCCTTCATGTAAGCAGCCATCAGTTGGGCTTGGGCAGGATTGGCGTGGGGCTCCAGCAGACGCCGAAGGTCGGCGACGAACAGGCGAGCGGTCATGCGCCCTCTAGCTTACCGGGAGTTTGGCGGGCGGCTGAAGAGCCGAATCGAGCGCCGCCAAGCCAGGTGTCAGACGCGCGGACTTGGCTTGGTAGAGACGCTGGTCGGCGGCGGCCAACAGGTCTTCGGCGTCCTGGCCATCTTCCGGATACGAGGCTGCCCCCGTGCAACAGGTCACTTGGCCCGCAAGGCCTTCCGCTTCCGCTGACGCCGCCATGGCGCGTTCGATTTCGACGATCTTCGCCGGAGCCAGGTCGCGCGTGAGCCCGGGCATGACGACGACGAACTCGTCGCCGCCGAGCCGGCCGACGCCATCGTAGCCGCGGACCATGTCTTTAAGCTGCGCCGCGACCCGGCGCAACAGACGGTCGCCGCGATGGTGGCCGTGTTGAGCGTTCAACTCCTTGAAGTTGTTCAGGTCGACGACGAAGAGCGTGAGCGGCGTCTCGCTGCGCTTGGCCCGGCCGAGCTCGGCATCGAGATAGAAGAACAGCGCCCGGGCGTTCAACGCTTCGGTAAGTTCGTCGGTGGTGGAGTTCACCTGCGCCTGACGGTATTTGAGCGCATTGCCCAAGGCCAGCGAGAGCTTGCCCTGAATGCCCTGCAGGATGCGCAGGTGGTCCTTGTGGAAGGCGTCGCGCTCGGCGTGATACAGCGTGAGCACGGCCGGCGCGTGCTGCGCGTCCGTAAGCGGGATGGCCAGCGCCGAACGCAGGGTGCTGAACTTGGTGGGGTCATTCAGATAGCCGGGTTCAACCGAGGGGTTGCCATTGATCACCGGGCGATGGTTCTCGAGCACCCAGCCGGAGAGGCCCTGGCCGATGGGGATTTCGAGCGAAGAGAAGAGCGCGGCGTTCTCGCCATTGACGAAAACCGGATGCAGCGTGTCGTCGCGGCGCAGGTAGATGGCAATGCAATCGTGCGGGATCACGGCCTTCAGGCGCATGCCCAGCACGGAGAGCGTTTCTTCGAGGCTGAGCGAGTCGCCTAGTTCGTGAGTGAGTTCGTAGACGGCCGAGACTTCCTGACGGGCGCGCGCGATGCGCGCCACGAACGAGACGGGCTCGCCCGCTTGAGCCACCGGCACGGGCTCGCTTTGTTCAAAGCCGGCAGCTGGCGCTTCACCGCGCTCGATCTTCAGGTCGAAGTTCAGTTTGACGGCATTCTGCGCGGCGACCTTGGCTTTGATCTCGAGTTCGGCGGCGCGGCGCACCAGGATGCTGACGATCTGCGGGTCGAAGGCTTTACCGGATTCATCAATGACGATCTGCAGCGCTTTGCCGAGCGGAAGTGCGCGGCGATACTGCCGGTCCGACGCGAGAGCATCGAGACAATCGACGGCGGAAAGGATCCGCGCGCCGATGGGGATCTGCTCGCCGCGCTGGCCATCCGGGTAACCCGAGCCGTCCCACTTTTCGTGATGCGAGCGGACGATCGGCGCCACGGGATACGGGAACTGGACACGTTCGAGAATCTCGGCGCCGACCACGGGGTGGATCTTCATCTTTTCGAATTCGTCAGCGGTGAGTTTGCCGGGCTTCGAGATGATGTAGTCCGGCACGGCGAGCTTGCCGATGTCGTGCAGGATGGCGGCGGCCTGGAGAGCTTTCATCTCGGCTTCGCCGAGCCCAAGCTCCTTGCCGATCTCGAGGGCGTAGACCTGCACGCGGCTCAGATGTTCGCTGGTGCAATCGTCTTTGGCCTCGATCGCCAGGGCCAGGGCTTCGATGGTGCGGAGATGGAGGGAGGACATCTCCTGCGCATGAAGCTTGTCGTTCTCGAGACGATCGAGATAGAGCCGGAACGAATAGTACACGGCGTAGATGACCGGAAGGATGAGCACGGAGGTCTGCCAGCCGTGCTGGCGGTGGACATAAGAGATGATGCCTGCCACCGTTGCGCCGAGGATGTAATACGGAAAGGCCCAGGCGTAGTTCCCCACCCAGACTGCGGCAATCGGTTTGTCCTCGGTAAACGCCACGATGATGGCGACCGAAAACGTGTTGAGCATGTAGTAGGTGAGCGCGGCGAGGGCGAGTTCCGCCGCCGGATGCACGAGTCCGAGTGACTCGGCGCCATGAAACGCCCACCAGGAAGCCGCGGACGCCACGGTGACCGACGCCACATTGAAAAGGACCTGCACGGCACGCGCCTTGAACCGCGTATTCCACAAACTGCCGGCAATGGCCCCCGCCAAGGCGATGGCGACCGTCTCGCCGAGGCTCATTTCGAGCACGCCAATCAGAATGAAGATGTAGCTGACCGAGAGGCTGCCCATGATGCCGGGCAGTTTGATCTTGAGGCTAGCCCCCAGCAAACAAAGCAGGAGCAGGCCGAGAAAGCGCACCGGAATGCGGCATTCCCAATTCAAGGCTCCTTCGACACCGGCCGCGATCCCCAAAATGCAGATCAGGCCGATGTAGACGTTGGCCCTCAGCGAGGAACCAGCGCGCGGTGGTGTATTCGTCTCGGACACCGGGGCTCAGTTATTTATCGATCTAAGGTGAAAGAACCTTTAGCGGGTAAGCGGTATTGCTCGATGGCCTGCATCAGGCGTTGGGTGGCGGAGTGCTGGGGTGAATCGAAGAGACGTGCGGTTTCTCCCTGTTCGACGAGCCGCCCCGCTTCGAGGATGGCGACGCCGTGACAGAGAGCGGCGACCGTCATCAAGTCATGCGAGATGAACAGGATCGCGGTACCGTGCTCGCGATTGACGCGGCGGAAGAGCGCGAGGATCTCGGCGACCGTCACCGAGTCGAGAGCGCTGGTGGGCTCGTCGGCGATTAGCAAGGCGGGCTTGTGTAACAACGCGAGAGCGACGAGAAAGCGTTGCGCCTGGCCGACGCTCAACTGGGCCGGGTAGCGCTTAAGAAAGGCGTCGTCCGCCGGCAAAGTGGCTGCTTCGAGCGCGGCCCGAGCCGCGTCGCGCCAGGGTCCGGCGGCATGCGCGCGCCAGGCGTCCTCGAAGTGAGCGCCGAGGCTCAGCGCGGGGTTCAGCGAGGCGAGTGGGCTCTGCGGCACCAAAGCCATCTCGCGGCCCCGGACGCGGCGCCACTCGCCATCCTTGACCCCTAGCAGATTGCGCCCCCGCCAATTGACTTCGCCTTCCGGGCGTCCCCCCTTCAAGCCAATCAGGCCGAGCAGAGCCAACCCTAGCGTGCTCTTGCCGGAACCGGAAGGCCCGATCAGGGAGACGATTTCCCCTTCCGCCAGCGAGAGCTCCACCTGATCGAGCGCCCGCGGTTTGTCGCGGTAGTGCACGCTCAAGCGCGTGCGGAGCAGTTCGTTCAACGCGCGCTCCGGAAGACGCCGTTGCTCTGCAGTTCTATTTGGTCAGCGGACGAGAAGACGTGCGGATAGAGCACCGTCACCAGGGCGTTGCGCACCGACGGGTGGACAGCGGTGAGCACGTTCTTGTGGACGAGGTAGATGAACGGGACCTGCTCGGCGGCGATCTGCTGCACGCGATCGAAGAGCTCTTTGCGCTTCGCGAGCACCGTAGTGCGGGCTTGCGCCTTCATCAGCTTGTCGATTTCGGCTTCCCAGGGGGTTTCGGGCTGCGCTTGCGACGGGTTCCACTGGTGGTTGGCGGAGCTCGACAGCCATACGTTCAGTTGGCCGTTGGGATCCTGGTCGACGTTGGTGAGGCCGAGCAGGCAGGCTTCGTAGTTGAAGCCGCGGATGATGCGTTCGATGAGCGAGGGGAAGTCGAGCGTGACGACGTTGACGCGGACGCCGATTTCGGCGAGGTCGGCTTGGATCATCGTGGCGAGCCGCTCACGGGTCTTGTTGCCGGCGTTGGTGACGATGGAGAACTCGACGCGATGACCGGCGGAGTCATAGAGGCCGTCGGCCTTCTTGACGAAGCCCTCTTTTTGCAGCTTGGCGAGAGCCAGGGTCGGGGCGTAGGGCTGGGCCTTGAGCTTGTTGTTGAACCAGACGGTGTTGCCGGGCGAGATAGGGCCGACGCCGGGGACGGCGAGCCCCTTCATCGCGATGCGGGCCAGGTCTTCGCGACGGATCGATTCGGAGATGGCGCGGCGGAAGGCGGTGGAGCGAAACCAGGCCAGCTTGTAAGCCGGCAGCGGCGCCTTGGCCACCTGGTTGAACCAGAGCTGTTCGGCTTCGAAGGAGACGCCGGCATTGCGGACGGCATTGGGCATCTGCGAGGCCAGCGTCTGGTAGAGCTCGGGCTCCACTTTGTTGATCAGGTGGATCTCGCCGCGCTTGAAGCGCAGGAGTTCGAGGTCGCGGTTGGCGGTGATCTCGAGGCGAATCTGGTCGACACGAGGCAGCGGGCGGCCGCTTGAGTCGCGCATCCAGAAGTTCGGATTGCGGGCGAGCACGACGTATTGACCGGGCTTGTGTTCGGCGACCATGAAAGCGCCGAGGACGGCTTTCTCCTTTTGGGGCGATTTGGCGGAGAGAATCGCCAGCCCGTCGATGAGGCGTTCCCAACCGGCGGCGACGCCGGGAAACCGGACGGTGACTTCGTTCTTCGCCGTGATGGAGGCGACGGGCCCGTGCTCGCCTTGGCGGAGCGAGTCCGTGAAGCCGGAGCGGATGGCGTCGACTTGCTGGAAGGTATAGACGACGTCTTCCGCGGTGAAGGGTGTGCCGTCGGAGAAGCGGGCGCCTTCGCGCAGTTTGAACTGGATGGTCTTGCCGCCCTCGAGCACTTTCCACTTGGTGGCCAGCGAGGGCTCAGGCAACTGGGTTTGCCGGTTGATCTTGAGCAGGGTGCCCGCGGTGAGGAAGCGGAACGGTCTCCGAGGCGTCGTCGCCGGCCATCAGCGGGTGGAAGGTCTTGGGCTCGCTGCGGAGGCAGAACTTCAGCACCGAGGGGTCAGCCCCCAGCAGGCTGAATGCGACTAAGGAGAGCAGCAGGTGCTTCATGAGGATCCTTCTTTCGGGGGGATGAGAAATTCGCAGGCGCCGACGGTGAGGGCGAGCAGGAGCGCGGGCGCGGCCAGCCCGAGCCAGTTGGGGGACGACGGAAGATGGGTGAGCTCTTTCAAGAGCGAGCCAAGGGAGGGCAGCGGTTCGGCAACGCCGAGTCCGAGAAGGCTGAGGTTGGCTTCATCGAGAATGAAGCCGGGGACCGCGACGATGAATTGCGTCCGCAAGACTGGCCAGAGGTTGGGGAGCAGGTGAACGAACAAGAGCCGCGGGCGCGAGCAGCCCGAGGCGAGCGCGCGAACGATGTAGTCCGAGTTGAGATGCGTTTGGCAGGCGCCGCGGATGACGCGCGCGGAGCCGGCCCAGCCGAGCAAGCCGAGCAGGGCGAACGTGATGATGACGCTGGCGAGCGGGCTGACGTTGAGGGGAAGAACGGCGCGCGCGGTGATGAGGACGAGAAAGAGCGGGACGGAGATCATCAGGTCGATCAGGGTGCGGACGGCGCGGTCCCACCAGCCGCCGAACCAGCCGGCGGAAAGGCCGAGGAGAGCGGCGAGAGTGAGAGCGAGCAGGCTGGCCGCGGGAGCCAGCAACAGCGAGATGCGGGCCCCGGCGAGCAGACGGGCGGCACGGTCCCGGCCGAGCTCGTCGGTGCCGAGCGGATGGCGGCCGCCGGCGGGGGCGTCGATGGCGTCGCGGAATTGCTGGTCATAGGTGGCGGGCAGGAAGAACTGCCCGGCCAGGGTGGCCAGCAACAACGTGGCGAGCAGGAGAACAGCCAGGCGCTTCATGCGTGGCCTCGCGCGCGGAGAAGGAGTTCAGCAGCGAGGTCCGTGAGGGTGTTCGCCGAGATGGTGAGGAGGCCGACGATGAGCGTCATGCCGACCAACAGCGGCAGGTCGCGGCCGAGCGCCGCCTGGATCGCGAGTTGACCGACGCCGGGGATGTCGCAGATGGTTTCGAGGAGGATCGCGCCGCCGATCGCGGTGTTGACCGAGAGGCCGAGGATGGCGAGTAGCGAAGGACCGGCGGGCCAGACGATGTAGCGGGTGAGATAGAACCACGGCGAGAGGCCGCGGGCCTGAGCGGCAAAGGCGTAAGCGCTCGCGCTGTGCTGGCGGAAGAGTCCGCGGGCATAGGAGAACAGGCGGGGCAGCAAGGCGATGGTGAGGCCGAGCGAGGCGGGTCCTTGGGCGAGCAGAATCAGCAGGGCGACCAGGCCGGCGGGAGCAGCGAGCAGGGTGGCGTTGAAGAGGTGGAAGCCGGGGTCGGTTTGGGGCCAGACGACATTGACGAGGGCGAGCAGCAGGGCGAGCGCCCAAGCTCCGGCCAGTCCGAGCGCGATGAGGCGCAAAGTGGTGGGCAGGCGTTCGGCGATCAGGCCGGTGACAGGGACCGCGTAAGTGCGGGACTGGCCGAGATCGCCACGCAGGGCGCTCGTCAGGTAGCGGCCGACGTCCTGCTGCTGGGCGAGGTCGGCGCGAAGCTGAGCGCGGGTTTCATCCGAGGTGCGGCCGTCGATCTCCGCGGCGTCGACATCGAAGCCGGGAGCCAGACGCAGCAGGAGCGCCGCCGCCAGCGCGGCAAGCGCGAGCGTCAGGAGGCTCGAACCGAGCCGGCGCAGAAGGGCCTTTCGCATCTCCCTCGGAGAATCGGCGGGGTGGCGGCTCAGGTTTAGACCTGGTTTTCCTCGGGGCGGCGGCGCTCGCGGTTAGCTGTTAGCGGGTGATCTCGGACAGGAACTGGTAGAACTCGGGGAAGGAGACACTGGCCGCTTCGGCGTGGTCGATGTGGCAGGTGTCCTGAGCCGCGAGCGACGCGACGCAGAAGGCCATCGCGATGCGGTGGTCGCCGAAGGAATCGAGGGTGGCGGGGCGGAAGGTTTGGCCGCCTTCGACGCGGAAGCCATCGGAGCGGACGTCGATGGAGACGCCCATGCGGCCGAAGTTCTCGGCGAGGGTGGCGATGCGGTCCGTCTCTTTGACGCGGAGTTCGGCGGCGTCTTTCACTTCGAGGCCGCCGCGGGCGGCGCCTAGGACAGCGAGGACGGGGATTTCGTCAATCAGAGCCGCGGTGAGGGCACCGGAGAGCACGCCGCCCTGGATCTTGCCGGGGGTGACGCGGAGGTCGCCGATGGGTTCGCCGCCGTTGTGGTTCAGGTCGAGAACCTGGATGCGGGCGCCGAGAGAGACGAGGAAGTCGAGAAGCGCGGCGCGGGTGGGATTGAGGCCGACGCCTTGGATGACGAGGTTCGCGTCGTCGGCGAGCAGGGCGGCGACGAGGAAGAACGCGGCGGAGGAGAGGTCCCCAGGGATGGTGAGCTTCTGCGCCTGGAGGGTGGGACGGCCAGTGAGCGAGACGATGCCGGGCTTGATGGTGATGTCGGCGCCGAACTGACGCAAGGCAATCTCGGAATGGTCGCGCGTGCGGATGGACTCGCGGACGGTGGTGACGCCATCGGCATAGAGGCCGCCGAACAGGACACAGCTTTTCACTTGGGCGCTGGCGACCGGCAGGGTATAGTCAATGGCTTTTAGGGGGCCGCCGGTGATCTCAAGCGGCGGATACTGACCGTCGCGGGCGGCGATCTTCGCGCCCATCTCAGCGAGCGGCTTCATGATGCGGGCCATGGGGCGTTTGGAGAGGGACTCGTCGCCACCGATGCGGGAGTTGAAGGCTTGGGCGGCGAGAATGCCGGACATCATGCGGATGGTGCTGCCGGAGTTGCCGGCGTCGAGTTCAGCGGTGGGGGCCTGGAGGCCATGGAGCCCGCGGCCTTCGACGGTGATGGTGGTGCCGTTCTTGGTGACGTTGACGCCCATGGCGCTGAAGCAGCCGAGCGTGGAGTGGCAGTCCTGACCCGTGGAGTAATTCTCCAGTTGCGAGGTACCTTCGGCGAGGGAAGAGAGCATGCCGTAGCGGTGGGAGATGGACTTGTCGCCCGGGAGGCGGATGGTGCCGCTGACGTGGCGGGCGGGTGAAACGCTTTTTTGCATGGAATCTTTCATTGTAGATGCTTGCGATACAATCGCGCGTGGATGAGTCCTTATGACGCCTTGGAGGCGAATGCCGCAAATTACGCGGCGCTGACACCGGTAAGTTTTTTGACGTGGGCCGCGCGGGTGTATCCGAACCGGATTTCGGGGATCCACGGCCGGAAGCGGTATACGTGGCGCGAGACCGAGGAGCGAGCGCTCCGGTTGGCCTCCGCGCTGACGAAGCTGGGGATCGGGCACAACGATACGGTGGCCGTGATGCTGGCCAATACGCCGGAGATGTACGAAGCGCACTTCGGCATTCCGATGGCCGGCGCGGTGATCAACACGCTGAACACGCGGCTGGACGCGACGGCACTCTCGTTCATGCTGCGGCATGGGGAGGCGAAGGTGCTGATCACGGACCGGGCTTACTCCGCGGTGATGCGGCAGACGCTGGACCGGCTGGATGCCGAGATCCTGGTGATCGACGTGGATGACTCCGAGTATGAGGGCGAGGGCGAGCGCTTAGGGGCGATGACGTACGAGGAATTGCTCGCCACGGGCGATCCCAAGTTCGTGCCGGTGCCGCTGAAGGACGAGTGGGACGCGATTGCGCTGTCCTACACGTCCGGCACGACCGGCGACCCGAAAGGTGTGGTGACGCATCATCGCGGGGCGTATCTGGCGGCGCTGGGGAACGTGGCGGCCTGGGACTTGCCGTCGTTCCCCGTGTACCTGTGGACGGTGCCGATGTTCCATTGCAACGGGTGGTGCCATCCGTGGGCGGTGGCGGCGAAGGCGGGGACGAACGTCTTTTTGCGCAAGGTGGAAGCGCGGGGGATGCTGGAGGCGATTCGCGAGCATCGGGTGACGCATTTTGGCGGCGCGCCGGTGGTGCACAGCATGCTGCTGAACGCGCCCGAGGAGTGCTACGCAGGCATCACGCATCGGGTGAACGGCTTTATCGCGGGAGCGGCGCCGCCGGTGGCGGTGCTGGAGGCGATGGAGCGGCGCGGGTTCCAGATCTCGCACATTTACGGGCTGACAGAGACGTATGGTCCGGCAACGCTGTGCGCGAAGCATCCGGAGTGGGATGAGTTGCCGTTGGGCGAACGGGCGCGGTTGAACGGGCGGCAGGGAGTGCCGTTTGTGACGGAAGAAGGCCTGACGGTGATGGACCCGGAGACGATGACGCCGGTGCCGGCTGACGGCGAGACGATCGGCGAGATCATGTTCCGCGGCAACCTGACGATGAAGGGGTATCTGAAGAATCCGCGTTCGACGGAAGCGGCGTTTGCGGGCGGCTGGTTCCACACGGGCGACCTGGCGGTGATCGAGCCGGACGGCTACATCAAGATCAAGGACCGGTCGAAGGACATTATCATTTCGGGAGGCGAGAATATCTCGTCGCTCGAAGTGGAGGACACGTTCTATCGCCATGCGGCGGTGTTGGCCTGCGCGGTGGTGGCGCAACCGGATCCGCAATGGGGCGAGACGCCGGTGGCGTTTGTGGAGTTGAAAGAAGGCGCCACGGCGACCGAGGCGGAGTTGATCGCGCATTGCCGGGCGAATCTGGCGCACTACAAGTGCCCGAAGCGCGTGGTGTTTGGGCCGGTGCCGCGGACCTCGACCGGCAAGATCCAGAAGTACGCGCTGCGGGAGCGGGTGAAGTCCGCTTCGGCGATCGATACTTAAGGCGCGGGCCGGCCTTCCGGGGCGGCACAGGCGAAGCTGGCGGCCGAGTTGGAGTCGCCGGTGCCGTTATAGCGGGCGACTTGCGGATAGACGCAGAGCGGGCGCGTGAGCTCCTGCGACGGAGTGGTGCCGGTGATGCCCTTGCCGATGAGCTTTTGGGGCGCAATCCCCTTCTCTACCCAGGTTTCGAGGGCGGTGAGAATGTCGTGCTCGGCATCGCCGACGGTGGGGGAGCCTTGGCCAAAGCTGCGCGCGCCGAGTCCGTTGCCGCAGTGGCCCATGCCGGGGACGAGGAAAAGGCGGTAGAAGTCCTGGGTTTCGCGAGAGGCGGGGCCGGAGCGGGCATCGGGGAAGCGCTTGAGGAAGGCGGTCGACGCGGTCATAGTAGGCGATGGAGTCCGCGGCAGGGATAGCGGCATCGCCCCAGCCGTGATACTGGATGAGCTTGGCGCCGCGGGCGCGGAAGGTGCGCAGGTCGGGATTGACGGAGTCGAGGTGGATGCCGACTTTTTGTTTGGCGTAGTCCATCTCGGAGTCGAACTCGAAGCTCTTCAGGTCCCACTTGGGATCTTCGAAAACGGCGTGGGCATAGAAGGACGTGCCGAAGCCATATTGAGCTGACTTTTCGACGGGGACGGTGGTGGTCCAGGCGGCCCAGGAGCCGGGGACGGCTTCGGTGCCGGGAGCCATGCCGGAGTGCAGGGGGGTGCCGGTGCGCGAGTGGCGCGGGCCTTGATAGATTTTGCGCAAGGCCACGACTTGGGGCGGCGTGAGGCAAGAGTCGTTATCGACGCCGGCGGCGCAGGTGAGGGCCCGCGGATCGAAGCGGCACTGGCGGGGGTCATCGAGCAAGCCATCCTTGACGCCGTCCTGGGCGTCGCAAGCGGCGAGGACGGCCTGTTGAATGGCGGGCAGTTTGGCGGGCGGGATGGCGCTGCCGGGCTCGAGCAGGGCGCGCTGATTCCAAATAAATGAAGTGAAGAGCGAGGACCAGTGATTGGCCGGGGCGCCGGCGATGATGCCATCGAAGTCTTCGGGATAGCGCTGGGCTTCCATGAGGGCTTCGCGGCCGCCATCGGAGCAGCCGACGAAGTAGCTGCGGGCAATGTCCTGGCCGTAGAAGGCGCGGATGACGGCTTTGGCCTGGGTGGTGGTTTCCTTGAGGGCGCGGTGGCCGAAGTCGATGAGTTTTTCGGGGTGGCCGATGGCCCAGGCGGCGCCGGCTTGCGATTTGTCGTGGCCGTCGTCGGTGCCGGCGGCGGCATAGCCGCGGCGGAGAGCCGTGAGGAGCGAGCCGGTGGGGACGGCGCCCGCCCAGCCGCCGTTGCCGACCTGCTGATACTTGCCGTTCCAGCCTTCGTTGGGCAGCCAGACTTCGATTTTGATGTCGGAGTCCGAGGTGGGCCGCGCGGTAATTTTTACTTCACAGCGCGCGGGGGCGGTGGTGACGGTTTGGGCGGAGGTGACGGTGGCATGGTCCAGCTTGAGCTTCAGCAGTTGTTCGCAGTTCGGTTGAGCGGCGAGGACGGCGGGGAACAGAAGAAGCCATTTAGTCATCGGCAAACACTTTATAACGGATTGGCGTTTTGCGCCGGGAGGCCGCTGACATCAGGCGGTCTCGCGGGGGAGACCGCCGGGCTGGCGAGTGGGCAGGGGAGGGCCCAGGAGCTGCAATTCGGTTGAGAAAGAACAGGGGGTAAGGGCCCTTGCAGACTTACCCTTGGGAGTCGGGGGGCTCAGGTTCGCTGGGAACCTGAGAGGGTGACTTCGTTTGTTTTGAGCGAGATCGCCGGGTTTGTTTTCAATTTTTATATTTCTTTTTCAAAGCGGGGTCGAGGCCAGCAGTCATGACGGAGTCCTCCGAGGGTGAGAGTAGCAGAGGCGATTACAGGTCCGAGTGGAGCTTGGGAGGATTGCGCTTTGTTTGGTTGGGTTTACGGGGATTGAATTCGTAGGGAACGGGATTCGTGGCGAATGGCGGAGAGGGGAGATTCAAGGGCTGGGCTGAAACGAAATCTCGCGCAGGCTTTTCATCGCTTTGCCCCAAAGAGTTTCAAAGCCGGCGGAAAGACGCTGCGCGAAGGCTGCGTCGCGGATCATGAGAGAGGCCACGCGGCCCTGAGGAACGAAGGGGTGGTCCACGGAGAGAATGACGACCTCGTCATCGATGACGTGGAAGGGGTGGCCCAGTTCGCCGGAGTACCGGACGCCGGTGACATGCTCGAAGTTCACGCGGTGGCGCTTTAAGAACGCAACGAGCTTGGGCGCGGCGCGATAGCTGAAACCGAAGACCACGCGGTGATCGACTTGGTTCGCCGCGGCGTTCCGCGAGATGCGGCGGAGGACCGAAGCACCCGAGCTTTTCGCAGAGCCAAGGGCGTCGAGGTCACCTTGTTCCATGTAAGACCAGATACGCTTTTTCGCGGCGGCCAGGTGGACGAAGTGGCGGTTGGTGTGGCCTTCGCGGCCCAGCGCCAGATCGACGAAGGTGGTCCGCCCGGAACTGCGGGTCGGCAGGGCCGCGAACTGAGCCTTGAGCAAGCGGGCCTGCTCGGCAAAGCGGTCCGCTTTGGCCTTCGAGAGTTCGATGAGCCTTTCGAAAACGGCGTCCGAGGAAGGAGCCGAGTAGAGCTTGGGCCGGGTGGGCTGCATTTCGGCGAGGCCGAGTTTGGCGAGTTTCTCCAGTGCCAGGTAGATTTTCGAAGTGGGAATGTCGCCAACACGGCAAAGGGTCTCCGCGTCCGCCACTCCGTGCTGCATGAGTGTTTGCAGGGCGCGGCGCTCGTACTGGGTGAAACCGAGTTCTTGGAGAAGCTCCAGGTCGCTCACAAAATTTTCTACTACTCATCGTAGTGGACTTCCGTCATCGGGTGAGCCTACGCTCATTCAGGAGAAACGATCACGTGAAGAATAACGCGCAACTCATGGCGATGATCTACGTGGACTCAGTCCAACAAGCTCGTGAGTTTTATGTGGAAAAGCTGGGGTTCGCCCACCTGATGGGGATGCTCGGAAAGGACGGCCAACTCGATTTCTGCACGGTATCGCTCGGCGGTGCGCGAATCATGTTGATGCGTCCGCCGGAGGGGCTGACGGGCACCGAGGCCACCACCGAGAAGCGTCCCGTCGAGCTGTATCTGGAAGTGGAGAAGGTGGATGACTATTTCCAGCAATTGACGAAGCAGAAGGTAAAGGCCACGACGCCACTGACGGAGCAATGGTGGGGCGACCGGACGTTCACGATTCAAGATCCGTTCGGCTACACCATCTGGTTCTATCAGAACGTAGCGGAAGTGAAGCTGCCCGCGGGGGCGAAGGTCGTCTAAGAGGAGCCAACTGAGATGGAAACGATCCTGGAAGCAATGGCTGGCGAACTCCAGCGGGAACACGAAACGACGAAGCGCGTGCTGGAGCGCGTGCCGGAAGACAAACTCACCTGGCGACCGCACGCGAAGTCGATGACGCTGGGGCAACTGGCATTCCACGTGGCGACGATTCCGGCCAATCTTAGTCAATTGGCGGCGCTCGATGCTTTCGACGCGGCGATGGCGAACTTCGATCCCCCACAACCGGCGTCGACAGCCGAGATCCTCGCGGCGCTGGACAGTGGAATCGAGCGGACCACGGTGTATTTGCGTTCCCTGACTGACGCCTCAGCCGATGCGGCCTGGCGGCTGACGTTCCGCGGTAACGACGTGTTCGTGGTACCGCGCGCGACCTTGCTGCGGAACATTTTATTCAACCACTGGTATCACCATCGCGGCCAGCTCTCGGTGTATCTGCGGTTGCTCGAGGTGGCGGTGCCGGTGATCTACGGGCGAAGTGCGGACGAGAATCCGTTCGGATAGCCGACGCGCGGGCCATGCCTTACGATCCCGTCCTAGCCGAGCGCATCCGCGCGGAACTCGCCAGACAGGTTGAGTTCACGGAGAAGAAGATGTTCGGCGGCCTATGCTTTCTCGTGAAGGGCAACATGTGTTGCGGCATCGCAGGAACCGACCTGGTGCTGCGGCTCTAACCCGAAGGCGCTGAGCAGGCGCTTTTGAACCCTCATACCCGGCCGATGGATTTCACCGGAAAGCCGATGAAGTCCATGGTCTACGTGAACGCAGATGGGACAGCGGCGCAGTCCTCGCTGCGAAGATGGGTGGCCACGGCAACAGCCGCGGCCCAAAGCAGGGCACCCAAGCGGCCGTCGAAGAAGCCAGCGGGCGCCCAAGCCCGTGGCCGCTGAATCCGACCACGGGGTAAGGGTGGCTGAAGCGCTTCAGCAGCGGCCGGACAGCGCTGCCACTTGGCCTTCAAGCGGTCTCGCGGGGGAGACCGCCGGGCTGGCGAGTGGGCAGGGGAGGGCCCAGGAGCTGCAATTCGGTTGAGAAAGAACAGGGGGGTAAGGGCCCTTGCAGACTTACCCGTGGGAGCGGTGGGGCTCAGGTTCGTTAGGAACCTGAGAGGTGACGTCGTTTGTTTTGAGCGAGATCGCCGGGTTTGTTTTCAATTTTTATATTTCTTTTTGAAGGCGGGGTCGACGAGGTGGTCGGGGGTGTCGAGGTCGGCGGGGTGGGGATTGCGCCAGCCGCGGTGGGCGTTGACGGTGTCGGTGACGGCTTGGGAGACCTCGTCAAAGACGTCTTCGTGATGTTCGAGGACGCGGATGATGGCGTCGTTGATGAGGGGCCAGAGGTGGTCCTGGGGCGGAGAGAAAGTCGGGTGGCTCTTGACCAGAATGATGCGGTGGTCGGGGTGCTTTTGCTTCAGTTCTTCTTCGTCGGCGCGGCGGCGGGCGTCGCAAAGGGCTTTCCATTGGGCGGCGGGGAGCTGGGTCCAGGGGCGGCCGGCGTGGTGGTTGGGCACGGGGATTGAGTAGTAATCGATGTCGGTGTAGGCAGTCATGGCAGAGTCCTCCTGGCATGAGAGTAGCAGGGGTGGTTACGGCTCTCGGGGTGGGTTTGGGGTGGTTGCGTTTTGTTTGGTTGGAGTTACGGGGATTAAAAATGCAGGGACTGCATAGCGAGGTTGGCTCGCTTTTATCGCGACGGGGCATGGGTGCCGCATGGGCAGCGGGGCCGGAAAAAGAGTGAGTTCCGTTCAGCCTGGTGGCCAAAGTGGCGGTATCGTCTAAAGAATGTCCAGGTCTACGGTCGGAACCAACGATCAGGGCGGAGCGCCGGGGTTGGCGGCGCGACGCCAGGAGCACTTCTTCTTTTCGGGCATGGCGGTGTTGTTGTTCGTCACCGTGTTCGTCGGCTTTGCGCCGACGTATTACCTGGCGGGCATCATCCCCGCCCCGGAGCCGGGCCGCGTCCACCTTCCCAGCACGATCGTGCGGGTGCATGCGGTCGTGTCGACGATTTGGATGCTCTTGTTCGCGGCACAGGTGGGGCTGGTGACCGCCCAGCGCGTCCAGTTCCATCGCCGCCTGGGCCTGGTCGGCGTGGTGGCGGTCTGCGCCATGTTCGTCACCGGGCTGATGGCCGGCACCGATACGCTGATCCGCAACGTGCCGCCGGGGCTCGCTGAGTTGCTCTATCTGGTGAACGTGAGCATGGCCTCGGTCTTCACGGTGCTGATGGCCTTCGCGTTTTGGTGGCGGAACTCTCCGCCGGCGCACAAACGGCTGGTTTTGATCGCGAACATTGCTCTCTTGTTTGCGCCGCTCATTCGCATTCCGGTGGCGTCGCTTTACCTCAACATGTCCGGGGCCACCCGCGCCTGCTACTGGTTCCTGCTGCCGCTGATCGTCTACGACCTCTGGAGTTCCCGAAGAATCCACCCGGCCACGCTCTGGGCGAGCGCCTTCCTGGTGTTGGTTTATGAGGTTCGGTTCGTGGTGGCCGACACGGCGCCGTGGCTCGCTTTCTCGGCATGGATGCGCGCGATGGCGTCGTAGGGGGCGGTCCGTTCGCTTCGCGGACGAAGTGTTCCCCTTCAACCAGCGACGGAGGGGTGGTTCCGTTCGATGGGCGCGCGGGAGTTGGCTAGCTTGGGGGGGCTAGCTTGGGGGAAGCTTCAACTGCTCCCAGGTATTCCATTCTTCAACGATTTTTCCGTCGATGATGCGGGCGATGTTGATGCCCAGGAGCGTGAGAGGCTCACCGGTTTCGCGGAGATGGACATGGGCCGTCATCCGGGTCACCACCTTTTCGCCGTCGACTAACTGGTCTTCGACGATGAACGAATCCTTGGTGTAGACGAACAGGTTGTGAAAATACAGGATGCTTTGCAGGAGGCCTTCGCGGTCACGATCTCCGGCGGAGACATGCCCGACGTAATCCGGCGGGATGACCTGCTCGAGCGAGGCGACGTCTCCCGCGGCATAGAGATCGACCAGGGTTCGGAAGACGGCTTTCCGGGATTCCGGCGAGTTGATGTCGGCTTGATTCTGGGAGGCTGGGTTCGGCACGGTTGTCTCCTGGCTGCGCCGGACGGGGTTCCCGACGGCGCGAAGTCTGGTTCTGATGACGCAGCGATCCAAAAGTGTAGCAGACCCGACGTAGGGGGCTTGCTGGGCACCTTCTCCCTGGTGGCGCTGGGGGACATGGCCTCTGCTCGAAGGTCCGGCGGCTCCCTACAGGACCGGCACGCCGTAGCTCCTCATTGGCGGATCGCCGGTGAGGAGGGGCATCGACTCCGCTCGAGCCTGGGCCACCAGCAAGCGGTCAAACGGATCCCGATGGAGCGGGGGCAAGTGTTCGAGCGCCGCCAGATGCGCCGGGCGAATCGGCAGCAACTCCAGGCGGTTCTTCTCCATCTGGCGAAGAATGAACGGTGTCCCAAGTGCTGGCCTTCCTCAGATGGAGTTCGTGGTCCGGGTCGCAATAACGGGCGCGGAGCGGCGGCGTGAGTCGAGGATCGTCGGCAATGGCCCACAGGAAGATCTGCGTATCCACTAACACTTTCATCGCTCGAAGGCCGCCAGGACGTCCTCCGGGAGGGGAGCGTCAAAGTCGTCCGGCACGACGAACTCTCCTTTGGCGGAACCGAGCGTCCGGAGGGTTCGCGGCGGTTTGATCGGAATCAGCCGGGCTAACGGGCGACCGGACCGCATGATGATCACTTCTGCGCCGGCAAGTGCTTGATCCAGAAGCCGAGAGAGATAAGTCTTGGCCTGGTGAACATTGACCTTGACCGACATGACCATAGGGTGGACTAAGTCCGTAATCGGGTCAAGTAGGTTCCCGGTCGTTCACAGTCCGGCGGTTGTCGGTTCAAAGGCCCAACCGGCTAGCCGGCTGCGGACAGCTGGCGGGGGGGGAGCCAAGCAACTTCTTTGAGTGACGCTTGGGCCGGCCTAGGCCTGGGCTTCAAATGCAGCGCCTCACCAGCCAATACGCCCAATCCCTCTCCACGGACGCCCGATGCGTCGCGACCGCCTTAGACGGGCGCGGCTAGCAGCGCATGGGGAAGCGGGACCGTGTTCACGCGTTGGCGGAAATGAGTTGACGCGAGCGGGCGTAGGCTGGGGCTCGGATACAGTATTAGCCATGCCGGTCTCCTTCGAGAAGGTCACACTCGGTGGGTCTTATGACCGACCAACCCTGGCAGCGCTCTGGGGCTACAAGACATGGCGGGCCATTGGGAAGGGGATTTTCACTCCGGCAAGCCAGAACTTGATCGTCATCTTTATCACCAAGGAGAAGCAGGAAGCGCTGCCACAATACGAAGACATTTTGGATGGCGATTTCTTGCGGATGGAGGGTGAGGAGAGTCATCGCAGCGATGACCGATTGATTCGAGCTCATGCAGATGGTGACGAGGTGCATTTGTTTTATCGCGAACGCCATCATTCGCACTTTACCTATCGAGGGCAAGTGAAGCTCGAAAGTTTTGAACGCGCGAGCAGTCAGCCTTCGCGCTTCATGTTTCGGCTCGCGCCGCCCGGGGAATAAACGCAGCCGGCCAGGGGCCCAAGTTAGAGATTTCCCCTTCCAATGGGCAGCGCCGTCCGCTGCGGTTATTGCCTATGCCAACGCAGTCGGCGTCAGTCGCGCTGGTCTTGTCCTCAATCGCCTGTACCCTTCACCAGCTACGGTCAAGCGCTGGCGCTGACGAACGTCAACGCTTTCCTCATTTCTCCAGCGGATGTCAACCGGAAGCGTGATGGGCGTCCCCGTTCTTTCGCCCCACACCGCCTGCACATTGGCGTGGCTGACTCGTTAGTCCGTTGCGGCTATCGAACCTGAACTCGGTGCGGCGACGTTTCGTGGAGTACCGGAACGGGCGGCTTTTAACGAATGCGCGGGCGCACGCGACCCGCGAGAAATCGGCGATCTGTGTCTGCACGCGGCGTTTTTGGAAACTAGCTGGTATTTATGCGGCGTCGCGGAAGGCGGACAAGGTGGCAACCGCCTGGGTCCGGGCGACATCGCGAGTCGGCCTGTAGTCGCCCTCGGAAGTTTTTCGTGCGTGGGGGGACCAGAAATAAGTCACTCGGCCCATTGTATTTCTCCGTCTGGAAGTCGCGTCGAGGCGCCAGTGGTTCTGCCGGTGGACGGTGGACGATTGACAGCGGGTGAAGCAGGCACCCTGTGCGCCGGCGATTCCGGGAGATGCTGCGATGGCGGGCTAGGGTTGCAGTCGGTGGACAACTGGCGGCGGGATGGCAGTGGGGGCGGTAATTGCCCCCGCTTGCGTCAGCGGTCCCAGATTTGGCGTCCCTGTTTCTGGTGCCGGGCATGGCCTACGTTGCCTACGTTTCGGACGTGGCCTACGGTAGGTAACTCGATCTCAATTCGCAACTGCGGCCGCCCACCTGATATAAAGATCTAATGATCAATCAGCTGGGCGTGCAGAACGTACGAATCTTCGCCGATGAACTTTGGTCGTTCGATATGGCCCCGGTCACAGTATTCTGCGGAACTAATAGCTCCGGAAAGTCGACGCTCCTTCGGCTTGTTCTGCTTCTCAGGCAGAGCTTGGGCATTCGAGAGAGTTTTGGAGTGAGGCGGGGACGACTTCGATATGTCGGATCGCAGGTGGACATGGGTGACTATAAATCACTCATAAGCGACGGCGATGTATCGAAGGACCTCACAATTACGATTGCTATTTCCTCCCAGACACTTCGGCGGAATCTTCGCGTACTCCATTGGTTGACTTCGGCTTCGGAGGAACCAAGACCTCCAGTTGAACCCCAGGGCGATGAATCTGTCGAATACGAATTCAGGACGACCTTCGTTTTTACTGATGATTTCATCTCGGATGACCAAATCGATGACCAGGGTGACGAACCTGGGGACGATCGCGAGGATGTCTCCGAACAAGAGATGCGAGAACTTAATGCTCGCCCCGCTCACGGCGTTTTAGTCCGATCTCATCACTCTATCAATGTAGCGGGTGAGTGCGTGTTCGAGTGGGAGGTGAAGGCTTCAAAAGATGAGAACAATAACGGAGCTACGACTTATATGATGTACTTTCCGAGGCAAGCCTTCGAGCGATCGGGTGCAGCCCGCTTCATGAAGCCAGAAGTTGAGATTGGGAGAGATCTCATTGGCGTCACTGTCATATTGCGTTCGCTCTTCCCCGACAAAATCTTGGCAAGAGTGCAGCCCGATGAGAGTAATGAGTCTGATGATCTACAAGGACTATGGAGCGTCTATCCATTGCTGCCTTTCATGGAAGAAGCACTCAAGGCGTTGCGCGGTGCACTCGCAAAAGTGCATTATATCGGTCCGCTTCGATCGAGCGCGAAACGGCACTATGTGGCAAACCTTGACTTTTACGGAAACTGGGATCCAGCGGGTGAATTCCTGCCGTATGTTCTCCGGGATCGATCGGAATCGCTAGTCTGGCATGTAGCGCCTAAGGGTTCTCGACCAGAGCAGACCAGCCTTCAGGAGGCGCTGGATGTGTGGCTAAGTTATATTCGGACTGGAGAGATGTCCGTCAAGCGAAAGCCTGAGTTCGATGTAGAAGTTAGTAATGAAGTTCTCGTTACCTTGAAGGTCAGGTCAGGCGCTGGAAGTGGAACATATTCTTTGGCTGATTCCGGATTTGGCTATTCACAGATCCTTCCGATCTTAGTTCGAGCTCTCATGGCAGCTAAGAATAGCTCGATCATTATTGAGCAACCCGAATTGCACTTAAATCCTTCATTGCAAGTGAGATTGGCGGAATTCTTTTTTTCTATGGCTCAGTCAGGAAAGCAGATCATATTAGAAACCCACAGCGAGCACCTGGTTAATGCTTTGCGGGTCTTGACGGCCGAAGATGAGACGGGATCCCTCCGCGGGCTATCACGGATTTTCTTTCTCGATTCAATTGACAACCGGCCATCTATCCACATGTTAAACGTTAAAGACGACGGCACCGTCCCAGACTGGCCGCGAGAATTTTTCGGTGATGCAATTGACTTAAGCACGCGACTACTGCGAGCTCAACGACGATTTAGGCTTTCAAATAGCTGATATGAGCGCATTACTCTTGTTGCCGCCGTCAATGCTCGACCATAGCTTTCCTCGCCCAGTGGAGGAATTGCGAATTGTAGCGGAGGCATTTTCGATTTTGTCTGAGATTGTCGATTCGACTCGAGTTGGACTGCTAATGACTGAGCTACTAGCGCTTGCAGTCGAAGAGTTTGAATGGGCACCGCCGCAACCCTATCAACTGTTGGGTGATATTTTTCGCCATTTATCGAATTTGTTATTGCATGGGAGTCATACCGTGATAATGGTCGAGACGACGCACGTGTCTCTGTTTCGTCCGCACCCAATTCCCAACGAAAGTGCAGTTCGGGGAAACACAGAGGTATGGCAAGAGGAAGCGGGTAAGCTTCTAGCACTGCACAAGATGTGTGGATTGGAGAACGATTACTTCATCGGCATTCCTTGTCCATACGCTTTTGTTCTCTCTCCAAAGCAGTCATTCCCCCCCGGAGAGGAATCGTTCCCTGCGCTTGGCCCAACGGAGATTGATCAGCTTGCTTCAGCATTTAGTTGGCAAGTACCACCCGATATCACTAACCAATCAATTTCCTTTTCAGAAGCAAAGAAGAATGTCCGATTGATCGGCGCCCTGAATGTCAAAAAGCCAAGTGGCGGTAGCCACTATAAAGTCGAATTTCCCAATAGTCGGCCTTGGATACTCGACAGCAATTATTCCGATGTTCCGCCGCAGTATATCGACGAGCTTGTCCCAATAACAGGGCTTCCGTTAAACGTTATAAAATACGCCCTCAAACGCGGAACTATGCCTCCCAAGGCATGTCTTCTCCTAGGAGTTGCTCCCTGCAGCGTGCGCTCAGGCTAGTGCCATTCAGACTTCTTCAACAATTTATCTCACATGGATCCCGCAACTCAAATCTGAATTCTGATTTCGGCCTCAGTCCGTACGCGAATAGGAGCTAGGGCTGGAAAACGCTTCCTGATCTCTCCATACAGATCGCCATCAAACTTGTTCGCTCGGATCGTGACAACAACAACGTAGTCGAACCTTTCCGCTACTCCGTTCCGACCGATCGCATGGAGCGTGAAAAACGGTTGCTCGAGACTCTTTGCCTGCTTTGAGAGGGATCTCCTGACCAATGGTTCCCATTGACAGTCAAGCTTTCGACGCGCCTGTTCATGATGATAGCGGTTCCCTGATTCAGAAGCCGGAAAGGCCGACTTTTTCCAACCGCTCGCTAACAGAGAGGAGATCTTCGTTCGGTCCGTGACAACGTGCAGCTTCTTAGGCGAGCCACTAACACCTTGTTTTGGCGAAAACATGAACTTGTTTGAGTTGGGATAAAAAGTGTCCTCAAGACAACAGCTGGTGTAGTCGCTGGCGGAGGTCTGATCCACGGGTGCTAGTGCGGCCACGGTCCAGGTCATCTGAACTGTTCCTGGAACGACTACGCCTACAGGCCATGGCAATGGGAGACGTACGATGTTCGTCGGGAGTATGTCTCCCTGAAAAACAACCGTAACGGCCTTATCTGCGCAGAGAAGAAGCTCGCCAATCTCAGGTGCTATGCAGCCATGGCCGAGATGAAGATCTGGCTCACCATTCGGATGCTCGGCGGTATGTACCACAAGTGCGCGTCCAAGAAGCGCCGAACTTCGATCGAAGCTCTCCGAAGCCTGCGCCCCGAGTCTAGCACCTAACGGACAGGCAAAACTGGTTCCCCAGCTCAATGCCTTCAATCCTGGGATGGAGGACACCAAATGTGTCGGGCGATTCTCGCAGCCGCCGGGAGCGGAGACGTCTGGTTTGATTTTTCCGCATTCTCTACCCGGTCCCTGACAAGAGTATTCGGCGTGAACGCGCTTGTCGCCAGACATGGTGTAGGCACCCACACCAATGCCGTGCACAAGGTCGGCAGGAGCCTGTATACGTTCGAAGTTCTCCTTGTCACCATCGTTCCCGACGGCAACGAAGAACGTTACCTTGTGCGTGAAAGCAAGGCTGTCGAGCACGTAAGTGAAGCGCGAAATCGTGTCCTCTCGAATCGGACCGCGAGGTCCAAAACTAAGATTAAACACCTTGATATCCTTACGCGCTGGCACCGCTCGCTCGACCACATCAATTGCCTCATAGAGGTCGATGTCTTTCGGGTTAGAGGTGGGCAATGTTCTGATACTGACGACGTAGACAGGAGGTGGAGGCACTCTTGTCTTATCGGTCATGCCATTGAGCTGACCGTAAAGCAGCGCGCCAGCCACAGCTGTGCCGTGGGCCACGTAGTCTGCACGCGCGGGCGTGGCAATTTCCAGAGACTTATCCTCCTCCACGTGTCCTTGAAGCAGCGGGAGGGTTGGATCCACTCCGCCATCGAACATCCCAACCTTGATGGTCGAGTGAGTTGCTGAGTCAGATGGCTTTGGACCCTTCACCGTGGGTGCCGATCGCAGATCTCCAATGCCGGTGAACTGCATTGGGTGGGCGCTTCGCAATGGATTCGTGCCGGCAAGCGCTTCTAATGATCGCCTCGTGACAAAGCACGAGATGAAAGTGGGACCTGCGGGATAGGAACGCACCTGAGATCGGGCTCTTTCAATCCCAGTCTCTTCAAAGAGTCCGAGTACGAAGTTCTGCTGGCGCTCGGGACTGCTGCGCGCCGGATGAAGAACAAGTTCGACTCGCCCACTCTTCCAGTCCGCGGCGAAACCGGCAATTTGTTCAGAAGCAGAGAGCATGTCAAAGCGCTCAATCCGCCGGATCTCCTCACGTGCAGCTTTTCGAAGCTCCGCCTCTCGACGATCCAAATGAGCGAGCAAACGTTGGAATCCAGCTGTTGTGCTCTGCACGAATACTAGCCGCCCCTCAAGCTCCGGCGTATCAGCAGTGTCTTTTCTGGCGATGCGCGGAGTCTCTGCAACGTTGGAAGCGAGGTCTCGGTACATGCGCGCCCCGACCTTTCGAAGCTCAGGGACATCTTCAAAAAGTAGCGTCGGATCGTAGGACTTTGCGGTCGCGTCGGGGTGCAAACGTAGGCAGAACACTGCCTCATCTCGCAGTCTTTTCTTGGCCGGTAACTCGGCAAGCGTTTCGAGAGCTGAAGTGACCCCGCTCTTTATGCGCTCCCTGGCCTCCTCGAAAGTTCTTGGAGGCTCTGGAGATCTTCCGGTGAAAATTTTCGTGACGCCTTCGATGTAGCGTTCACCTTGACCCAGGATCAATCGGCGCTGGGGATTAGCCATTCAAGGCCTTCTTTAGGTGATGCTGAATGGTGGATGGACTGCGATCGAACATCAATGCCAGTTCACGAACCGTGTGCTTTTCGTCGGTCGAGTCATGGACAGTGCGGATCAAACGTCCCAGACATTTGCTCTCCGCTGCGTCACTCCAGTGCATTTGCACTTGCGCCAGGAGGCAGCTGTTCAGAGAGGTTCCGGTTGTAAGGTGTCTGCGCACTGCGGCTTGCATCAGGTCGTGAAGATTCGATCCGCTAAGCGCCTCAGCAACTTCCGCACATGCATCGAGCAGGCTTGCTGGAATCTGTTCAGCGAAGTGACCGGCAGCGCGTCTCAATATTTGAGACCGCTCTGAAACCCCCGGTAGAGGAAGCTCAATCACTAGTTGGAAGCGGCGACGTATTGCTTGATCAAGCAAGTCGGGGTGGTTCGTCGCAGCGACAAGCACCGAATGAGTAGGCCAAGTTTCCAGCTCTTTTAGGAGAACGTTGACAATTCTCTTCAGCTCTCCGACCTCGGATACATCATCCCTCCGTTTGGCGATTGCGTCGAACTCGTCAAACAGCAGAACACAGGGATGACTTCGAGCGTAATCCAACGTGCGCCGAAGATTGAGTCCTGTCTTGCCAAGGAAGCTGGAAATCGAAGTGGCCAGGTCTTGTACAAGCAGCGGCAGCCCGAGCGAACGAGCAAGCCAAGCCGCCAGCATTGACTTGCCTGTACCCGGCGCGCCAATCAACAAGACGGATGACGGAGGAGCAAAGCCCTCAGAGAAGAGACGCTGAGAATGAGTTCGCTCCTCAATGAACTGACGCACCATGTCTTCTTGCAGAGCGGGCAGAACAGGCTGAGAAGCTTCATCGGTTGGGAGATTCTGTACGAGTGCCATCCCTTCATCGGCGTCGGTCGGCGGAGGACCGCTCTTGGCCCATCGAAGACCACCGGGGTTGACATTATATTGGGCAAGCATGGAGCTTAAGGTCTCCCCGAGATCCGGCGACTCGCGCTTGAGGGAGCGAATCATCGTGAGAAGGAGCAGTTCGAGTCTGTCGCGATTTCCAGAAAGGCCAGCTTCAGCAAGCTTCGGAATCCATTCGCGCCAGGGATCTGTTCGATGATGTGCCATATCGTCTCAGCATCGAACACTAGCGAGCCATGGAAAGAAAGGCACTTCTTCGGCGCGTGTTCGATCGAACTCACCAGTATGGCTGAGTTGGTACGGCGGTTCAACTTCGACGCACTCCGCTGGCAGGCTCTAACAACGGGCGATGGAGAACGATTCCTCGTTTCGCCCAGTGAGAGGGGCGTAGAACGTTGCGAGAAGCATGCGCCTGGTCTGCCCAGCCACGGCGACTTTCGCAAGAGCAGCCCTGAACATGGAGCCTTGGCGGCGCGGTGACACCGAGACGTTCACGTCCGACGTCAAACTGAAAGAGTGAATGTGGCGCGTTGAAAGCTCCTGTTAGCCAACCCTCCGCGTACCCCGCCGCGAGTGCGCCAGCAATCGTCGTCAAATAGCCTACGGTGGGAAACTGTCTTTGACGTCGCCAGTAATGGTCGGGATTGTCTCCCCGGGCCTCTGCTTCGGCTGCGGCGAGTTCTCGCTCCAGCAATTCCTGTTCGGACATTAACTCTTGGCTCAGAGCAACTCCACAGATACGGCCGGCGCAAAACCCGCAGGGAAGCTCCGGAGAAAATGCTGTGCAGTCTACAAGCTGCGATGAGACCGTCCCCTTTTGGCCTTCCATCAACACTCCAACGTCGATCGACGGGAGAAGGTAGTGCGAAGCAATGTCGCTTAGCGCGGCCCGCGCGTGTTGGGTATCTGAACACCCGATTAGAAGATCGCAATTCAGGAGCTCATCGAGAACATTGTCATGCAGAACATTTCCTGCGATCGTAGTCACCTTCGCGCCTGGATTAATAGATTCGATCAGTCGGCGCACCAGCTCGACTTTGAACGGTGCTGGCGCTTGATCAACATCCGCCCGTGTCGACACGTGGAAGCGCTCATGGTTTGAAGGCGCGAAGCGTTCGGGATCCACCAAAACGAACTCGCCGATTTGTGCCCGGGCGAGCACATGCGCAGCGGGAGAGCCTGTTCCACTCGCGCCAATAATTCCGATGACACCTTTCTTAAGCCGTTCGGCAGATGGAGCACCCATGAGAGCTTCGAGCCGTGCCGTTGTGGACTCGTTTGATGTTGCGGGAGTCCTGCGGTCATCGTGAAGTTCTGTTTCATAGCGCGCTATGACGGAGCCGATGTCGATGAGCGATTCTAAGGAGAGCCACTGTCCTTTATCAAAGACCCGACCGGTGAATGTCAGGCCTGTCGAATCGCTACGTTGAAGAATCAGACTACAGTAGGGACGGCCGCCCGAGAACGCCCCAATCTCTCTTGCGAAGTATTGATCCATGTCATCGTCGAGGGCACTCGGCCACGTTTTGGATCCCTCGGGATGAGAGTGCACTACGCCAACCGCGACGCTGGTTTCCCCGGCGAGCCGGAACGCTCGTCTTGAGTACTGATCAGTAAAGCGAGTCAGTCCTTGCTGGCGATCAAGATCACCAGGGGCCGGTAGCAGCGGATCGATGTAGCTGAGCGCCAAGCCCCAAGATGTCCGTCGGAACCCGAATCTGAAGAACGTCCCCCACTCACGATCCGGATAGCGTTGAAACACATGCTTTTGAAGGGCAACCATATCGGTGTCGCGGATACGAAGGATGCAGCGTCTCCCTTCGGCTGAGGAGCGGCTTAGTTCGTGTCGTATAGCCATGAGATCAGTTCTCCTGCGTATGTGTGAAAGCCATGCAACGCCGGATTCCAGCCTGGCCCCCCGCCGCCGTTGTGGGGATGATAACTGATTCTCTGCCAGGTGCGGCCGAGGGCGACTATGCGGTGATCCTGCGGGCTTCCTTTCACGCGGCCGATGAGGGGAGAGCCCTCGGGAAGGTAGGCCCAATCGATCATTTGGCCCGGATAGGATTGTGGAACTGGCACCAGTACGTCAGTGACGGCGACTGGGAAACCCGGTCTAGTCCGGAGCCCGTGGTAAACGATGGACTGCTCGCCCGTCTCCACGACCGATACCTCTTGTCCCGAGAGTTTGAGGCGACGGATCTCTTCCTGGATGCGATCGCTCTCGAATCCGCCGTCGACCTTCTTGCGAACGACGTCGAAGATCTCGCAGCCACCGATGTCCAATCGCTCATCAAGGCCAATCTCGCGGTTGCCGCCGCTGATAAGCCAAACGCGGGTCTCGTTTGGCGCTTCGGGGTAAACGAGTGTCGCGATCTCCCAACCCGTCATCGTTTTCCGGACGCCGTCAACCTCGGTGAAAAGTCTTGCGTTCACAGTGATGCTCAAAAGAGCCTGGACATGACGCGTGTAAAAAACGGGGCCATCGACAAAAAGCACCGATGCCGTGAGCTCGATGGGCTCGTCCTGCCCGCCCTCGTGATCTCGAATTAGCTTCGCGTTGGGCGGCAGATTAAAAAGATCTCGAATTGTCTTACCAGTCTGATCGCCACGGATCGTAACTTCGGGACGATCATCGACGAACAATGCTAGTTTTGGGGGCGCCGAACATGTCCCTCGCGGTTCGACCTCACAATCCGCTAGCGTGTAGAAAACGTTGCCTTCGGAGAGATCGACGAGCTCTTCATCGAGCAGCACGACATCGTCGGGCGAGTTGTGGTCGCGGACAAGGACTCTTCCTCCGGCTACGGAAGCCTGAGCTTTAATAACCACAGCTTTCACTCGCCGCTGGGGTGATGCGACGGGAGTGTCGTCGACTAATGCCGACCATTTCGCCGGAAGTTTGCTCGCCTCGGGGCGGTTCGTCCGGCGGTGCTCTTCGGTTTCGATTACTTCAGTGGCCATTTGGCCCTCCTATGAAATGGTTTTCGTCGGGCTGCGAGCAACTCGTCCCACCCGGCCCATGCTCAGTATGCGCAGCAGTTGCTATATTTGTCAAGCACCCACTAAGCAACGCTTGAACAACTGAGCAGATGTGGTATTCTGCTATCGAGGACAGCATGACGAAGATGCCGAACAAGAATGGAGATCTGACGGAAGAGTCGCCCCAAACGCTGGGCGAGTTCCTAGCCTATGTGCGGGGAATAAAAAAGCTGACGCTGAGAGATGTCGAAGAGGCCACAAACAAGGAGGTGTCGAATGCCTACCTGTCCCAGGTTGAAACGGGAAAGATAGCCCAGCCCCGACCGAACATCCTCCACTCTTTGGCAAACGTGTACGGCGTTGCGTACGAGGTTCTCATGGAGAAAGCCGGCTACTTCCTTCCGGTAGCTACGGCGCACGACTTGCGTAGTGCGGGCGGGCCAGCGCGACACGGTCGCGTAGCAACATTCGCGCAAGAAGATCTTACCAAAGAAGAAGAAGAGAAGTTGCTGGAGTACCTGGCGTTCTTGCGTACGCGGAGGGGTAAAAGTGAAAAGGCCAGATGACTACTCGTTGCCGGATACGCAAAGGCGCTTGATCCGAAGTCACGCAGAGCGATCCCTGATTGCAGCAGGCGCCTTCGGCCGGTTCCCCACGCCGGTGGCTGACGTGATTGAAGCGGCGAAGGTCATAGTTGCGGAAGAAGATGTCCTGGACTTGGAGTTTCTAGCGAAACTGCGAAAGCAAGCGGGCGGAGCGTTACGAAGAGCGCTCACAAAGGTATTGGGTGTTCTCGACGCGACAGCCCGAATTATCTACATCGATAAGACCGTACATGCGGTGAAGCAGACGTTTCTGAAGCTTCACGAAACTGCCCATGCTGTGTTGCCTTGGCAGCGAGACATCTTCGTGGTGGCCGAGGAATGCGAGCGAACCTTGGCACCTGAGATCTCGGAGGCGTTTGAAAAAGAAGCAAATGCGTTCGCCTCCGAAGTTTTGTTCCAGTTAGATACCTTCAGTGATGAGGCCAATTCTCACGAGATGGGGGTTCTTGTGCCGGTGCGGCTGAGCAAGAGGTATGGGGCGTCAATCTATTCTTCCATTCGCCGATACGTGAACAACAATCCGCGGGCCTGTGCTGTACTCGTCTTAGAGCCTCCGTCAGTGTGTGCGCATAGAGGTTTTGTCGCCAAACTTCGGCGCGAAGTGGTCTCGCCCGAATTCACCCGTACAATAGGTCCGCTCAGTTGGCCCGACGAATTCTGCCCAGAAGACAACATCGGTGCGATGATTCCGATCGGCGCCCGGAAAATGTCTCGACCGAGGCAGATTTTGCTCCAAGATCGCGAAGGTCTCATCCACGAGTGTATTGCCGAGGCATTTACGCAGTCCCACCAAGTTTTTGTTTTGATCCATTCGCTCGTGCGCCGGCCTTCGACCTTAGTAACCGTTCACCAAAACATCCGCTTCCTTTAGGGATCAGTCGTCAAGACTCATTCGCGGCGCTACGAAGTTTGATTCCTAACGTACCAGAAGGTGAGAATCCCCAATCCCCGCTGCCCGAGACGGCAGCTCGACGAGGTAAGATCATCCAGTTTCTCTAGTGATGTCTGGTAGGAAGTTCGGGGGCAGGTCAATCCGCATCGAAGCGTTCACCCTCGACTCGACTTCGGTTAAAGTGCATCCGGACGGTACCGGCGCTTTAAAAAAAACGGACCCAAGCCATTGGAAAATCTCGCGGCGAATGGAACACCAAGATTCATCTGGTTGCCGCGGATGCTCGAACGGCCATAGTCTTTGCCTTGTCTCCCGGTCACGAACACGATGCGCCGCATGGGCGGGAGCTCTTGAAGGCTCTGGGCCGGATGCCAGAAGGGATGCCGATGCTCATGGATCGTGCTTACGAAGGCGACGAAACCCGCCAACTCGTGCTTGACGTCGGCATGTTTCCGGTGGTCCCCCCGAAGTCAAATCGCGTTGAGCCTTGGGAGTACGATCGCGCCCTCTACAAGAAGCGCAACGAGGTCGAACGACTGTTTCGCCGGCTCAATGGATTCCGTCGTATCTTCTCCCGCTTTGAGAAACTCGATGTCCTATTTCTCGCCTTCCTCTGCTTTGCTCTTATCGTCGAAGCTCTTCGCGTAGTGTGAACACGCCCTAGGTTCAGTTGCCGAGCGCGTCGGTTCTTGCCGTTGCAGCAAATGACTACGAAGGGCGGAGGAAGCGGTCTTGGCGAAACGAAGGGCGGTGGGGCCAGTTTCTGGCGACCTTGTGCTCAAGGCGTTCAAAGTGACGGTTGTTCCAACTATAGATTCGGTCAGCGCCTGAGCGGAGGTCAACAAGGGCGAGGAGCGAATCGTCGATCGTGCCCCGGCCCGCTCGGGCGATGCCGGAGGCGGTGCCGGAATCCGAGGGAGGGTTGAGTCACCTCGGCAAGACGGTGCGCGGCGCTCCTGGCGCTCGGCAGCGATCGGCATTCGCGGCCTATAACGCAAACCGGCAGACGACGCCGACGTCGTCGCAGTAGTAGAGGGTGTGGCGCCAGATGGTCATGCCGTGGGGGAGGGGGTCGGTGTCGGAGAGTTGGATGCGCTCCTGGGGTTGGCCGGTGGTGGGGTGGAGGCGGTAGAAGGCGTTGTCGTTGCTTTCGGTGATCCAGAGGGAGTCGCCTTGCCAGCCGAGGCCGTGGGGGCGGTTGCCGGGCGTAGGGAAGTGGGCTTCGATCTCCCAGGTTTGGGGATTGACGCGATAGAGGGTGCGGGAGGGAGGAACGGCGATCCAAAGGCGGCCGTCTTTCCATTCGAGGCCGTGAGCGCCGGTTTTCTTGGGCTCGGGCTTTGGGGATTCGGGTGGTTTGGCGTTCGGTGCGGGAGGCGGGGCCGGTTTGGCGAGAGGGCTGCGACGGGCTTCGGGCGGGATCCAGGAGCGGGCGCCGGGGCAGGGGTGGCGTTCGAGGGTTTGGCCGGTGCGGGCATCGGCGCGGAGAATCTCGGAGCTGTAAGTGGACGCAAGCCAGAGCGCTGCGCCGTCGAAAGTGATGCCGCTGCCGGCGACGGAGTCCGTCTTCAAGTCGCGCAGGACTTTACCGCCTTCATACTCGACGAGATAGGCGTGGTTGTTGCCCTGGTCCAAGATCCAGAGGCCGTCCGAAGTGGCTTGCAAACCATTCGGCTGCGGGCCGGGCGTGCGGAAGACGGTTTCGACTTTCACGCGGCGGACGGGCAAGTTGGCGGCGGCGAGCGAGGCGGCCGTGAGGGACAGCAGGTGACGGCGCGACAGCATGCGGGCACTCTATGCGATGCAGAAGACAGGGTCAAGCGGTTAGACTCGGGGCATGCGATACGCGAGGTGGGCGGGAATGTTGGCGCTGGCGGGGCTGGCTCTGGCGGGGCTGGCGCAGCAGCGGCCGGAGCCTAAGCCAACTGAGCAGGAACGGCCGATTCAGAGTGCGATGAAGCTGCTGCGCCAGATGGAGGACCAGGAACGGGCCCAGGTGACGCTGCGGCTGGCGCGGGAGATCCGGGCGCTGCCGGCGACCAGCCTGTACCGGCTCAACTTCGCGTCGGGGCTAGCGAATCTGGCGACCGAAGGAGACTTCGGACGGAAGACGCTGGAGGAGGTCGCCGAGACGTTGGCGACCGTGTTGCGCGATCGGCCCATCCCCTGGCACAACGGCCAGCCCTTGACCGCTTACAGCACGCTGGCGGCGATCGCGCGGTACGAGGGCATCGCGGTGAAGCTGGATGACCCGGCTTACGCGGCGGCGTGGCGCCAGTTGGAAGAAGCCGATGCGGCGCGCGCCGTCGCCGACTTCACGCTGAAAGATCTGGCGGGCAAGAGCTGGCACCTGAAGGAGTTGAAAGGCCAGGCGGTGCTGGTGAACTTCTGGGCGACGTGGTGCCCGCCGTGCCGCAAGGAGATGCCGGACCTGCAGGCGCTCTACCAGAAGCTACAGAAGAAGGGCCTGGTGGTGTTGGCGCTCTCGGACGAGGACGAGAGCAAGGTGCGGCCGTTCATCGAGAAGGAAGGCTACCGGTTCCCGGTGTTGCTGGATGCGGGCGGGGCGGCGGCGAAGCAGTTCCGGGTGGACGGGATTCCGAAGAATTTTCTGTTCGATCGTGCGGGACGGTTGGTGGCGCAATCGATCGATATGCGGACGCGGAAGCAGTTTGAGGCGATGCTGGCGAAGGCCGGCTTATAGGTCGCTTACAGGGGCGCGAGCGTAAAGGCCAGGGGCGCGAAGCGGCGCGCGCCATAGGTGAGTTCGACGGCCAGGGGGCCGGCGGGGACGTCGTCCGGAATACGGAAGTTGACTTCGTGGCGCGGGGGCATGGGGTCCGTACAGAAGACGTCTTTGTCGGCGACGGGGCGGCCATTCAAGGCGATGGTGAGGCGTTCGGGCTCGGCGAACTCTTCGAGGAAGAGCTTGATGGAGCGGGTGACGACGTGGCGGCCGGAGAGCAGGTCGATGCCGTCGGAGGCTTCGAGGATGCGGGGGACGGGCGGCGGGGTGGGAACGATGCGGAGACGGGATTGAGCCAGGGGCTGGCCGCGCCAGAAGAGCTCGACGGGGTTGAGGCCGGTGCGCAGGCCGGGGGGCAGGATGGCGTTCAACTGGCGGAGGCCATCGGATTCGGGGCGGCCGAGGTAGGTGAGGGTGGCGGGGAGTCCGCTGAGGCGGAGGTCGAGGGAGAGCAGGTCGGCGAGCGGGGGCAGGCCTTCGATCCAGGCGGAGATGGAAGCGAAGCGGCCGGAGGGGGGCGCGACGGGCTCGGACGAGTCGGCGTTGGTGATGCGACGAATCCGCACGCTCTGGGGGGGCTGGTCCATGCCGGGAGCCGGCTTGAGCCAGGTGGTCCACATGTATTGGGTGTGGCGGCCTTCGAGGGCGAGCAGAAGGAGGCCGTGTTCGCGGCAGAAGTCGCGGACTTCGTCGGGCGTGATGCGGACGCCGCTCCAGGTGTCGTAGACGCGGGCTTCGGGCGGGAGGCCGTTCATCTGCACGCGGACGAGGCCGTGGGGCTTGAGGACCCGGACGGCTTCGCGCAGGTAGTTGAAGACGACGTCGCGCGAGGGGATGTGCTGGAAGACGGCGTAGGAGTAGATGAAGTCGAAGGAGGCGTCGGCGAACTGGGCGAGGTCGCTGCCGCTGCCGGTGTGGGCGTGGGCGTGGGGGATGCCGGCGAGGCGCTGGCGGGCGCGCTGGATCATGGCCTCGGCGACATCGACGCCGTGGATTTCGCCGAAGAGGCGGGACATGGGGCGGAGGAGGCGGCCGGGTCCGCAGCCGATTTCGAGAGCGCGGCGGGCGCGCGGGGTGGCGGTGGGGATGCGCTTGAGTTCCCACTTTAAGCCGTCGACGATTTCGCGGCCGGTTTCGTCGAACTCGTCGTCGTCCTGTTCGCGGCGTCCGAAGGCGACGTAGTAGTAGGCATCTTCGCCGGCGCGGGCGTTCCAGTCTTCACGCATGCGCTGTTGGACTTGGGAGAGGTCGGACACTGCTTGGATTTTATCGCGTCTTGACAGCCTAGGTTTTATCCGGTTATTATTATTTTGTCAGGGCGATATTATGACTTGCACAGCTTTCGAAGGAACGAGACGGATTGCAACGGGCGATCGGGCCACGGTGGCACGGGAGACGAAGCGGGTATTGGAGCGCGGCGAACGCGGTCCGGTGCTGATCTTCGACGATGAGACGAGCCGGGTGGTGGAGATCGACTTTCGGGGGAATGAGGACGAGGTGGTGGCGCGGGTGACAGAGACCGCGGCCGCTTCGTCCCCCGCGGAACCGGAGGACGCGCCGCGGAAGGTGGGGCGGCCGAAGCTGGGAGTGGTAGCGCGGGAGGTGACGCTGCTGCCGCGGCATTGGGAGTGGTTAAGCCGGCAGCCGGGCGGCGCGTCGGCGGCGGTGCGGCGGCTGGTGGATGAGGCGCGGAACGCGAAATCGGCGAAGGACCGGGTGCGGCTGGCGCAGGAGTCGGCTTACCGCTTTATGTCGGCGATGGCGGGGAACGAGCCGGGATTCGAGGAGGCGATCCGGGCGTTGTTCGCCGGCCAGCGGGCGCGGATGGAGGAACTGACGGCGGAGTGGCCGATCGACGTGCGGGATCATGCGCGGGAATTGGCGGAGGGGGCTTGGGCGTAGCCTAGGAACTCTGCTGAACCACGCGATCGAGGATGGTGGCATTGGCGATGGCGCTTTCGCGGCCTTCGGACTCGAGCACCAGATGGGTCGCCGTGATGGCGCGCAGGGAGCCTTTTTGGCCGTCGAGTTCGACGGGGCGGCCCACCACCAGGAACTTGCGCACATAGAAGCCGGCCGCGAGGTTCCGGACGATGTCGCGGGTGCCTAAGCCGAAGGACAGGCCGAAGCCGAGGGCGGCGCCGCCGAGGACAAAGCTGGTGACAATGCGCACGATTTCGGTGTCGATTTTGAGTTGGCCGATGGCCATCATGGCGCAGACGAAAAAGATGAGGCCGGAAACGGCTTTGCCCAGCGCGGGGGCGAATTCGATGCCGGAGCTCTCGGCGGATTGGGCGACGGTTTGTCCGGCGAATTGTCCGAGGCTGCTGCCCAACAGCAGGAGCAAGAGCGCGGCGACGACGTTGGGCAGGTAAGAGAAGAAGGCGCCGATGGCGTCGGAGATGGCGGTGAGGCCGAGGGCGTCGACGGCGGTTTTGGCCCACAGCAACAGGACGAGGAAATAGACGAGGCGCGGCAGGAGGAGGGTGAGTTGTTGGCGGATGCCGAGGCGTTGGAGGGCACGGTCGATGCCCACTTTGCCGACTAAGGAGTCGAAACGAACCTTGGTGAGCGTGTAGCGCAGGATGGCTTCGAGGATTCGCGCGGCGAGGAGGGCGGCGACGATCAGGACGAGGCCCAAAGCGACTTTGGGAACCGCGGCGATGAGGGAGTCGGCCAAGTTGGTGAAGGCTTGAATCAGTTTTTCTTTCATGGCTTCGGGTCCTTCCTGCTTTCCGGGGAGGAGCAGACGCTCCTCAAGATTTCCGCCATTTCCCGGAGCAGCATGGGGGGCAAGCTCCAGGAGAAGGTGGCAAACTGCGACGCGGCGGTACGCCGCTGAATGCTTCGTTGGACGCGGCCGACGAAATCGCCGGACGTCTCCTGTTCGAGATCCCTGAGTTGCGTGAGGGGTTCCGACTCGTCGTCGGACCAGGGCTGAGGCTCAGCATCGGGATTCATGCCGCTGATCGTCCTCCCTCCCTAGTTCCGGCGTTCCTGGCTCTCGCTATACACTTTGCGGAAGTGATCGCGAGCCCGGCTGATCCGCATCTTGACCGCCGATAGACCGATGCCCAGCGCGGTGGCGATCTCTTCATAGGGGAGTTCGTCCATCTCCCGCATGACGAGCGGCACGCGCAAGGTTCGGGGCATGGCGTCCAGGATGTAGCGGATCCGTTCGTGTTCTTCCCGGTTCACCAGGTGTTTTTCGGCGGAGGGGGGAACGCGCAGTTGTTCGAGGTTCTGGCCGCTGTCGTCATCCACCGTCAGGATCTCTTTGCCGTCCCGCTTCTTCATGTGATTCAGGCAGTGATGGACCTTGATGCGCTGCAGCCAGTGCCGGAAGGAGGAGCGGCCTTCGAAGGTCCGCAGGCCGAAAAAGGCTTTGACGAAGACTTCCTGGGCCAGATCTTCCGCGTTGTTGGGGTCGCCGGTGAGGTGCTGGCAGTCGGCGAGGATGCGGCGCCGGTAGCGGTGAATCAGTTGCTCAAAGGCCCGCAGGTCACCCTCCGGAGCCGCGAGAGCTGCACGCAAGAGCTCTTCATCATCCTCCGGCGTCTTGTCCATTACCCGAGCTACGAGCATCGCACAAGTAAAAGACACTCCGCACGCCGGCAAAGTCACATGGTTGGCGCGTTCAATCGAATCTTTTCGGGGACGCAGATTTCGCGGCGGCGGGGCGGTCTTCTTTTTTGGGCGGGGATGTGACTTTCCATCCGGCCGGCGGTCAGAAGGGAGTGGAGGCGGCGCACGTTGGCGCGGGTGCTCAACGCTCAGAGCCCTGGCCGGCGGCGCCGTCGAAGCCGAGTTGGCTTCGAGACCGGGATACGCATGCGGAGACGGGCAGCCGCGTGCGATCCCCGGCCGCGGCAGCGGGAGAAGGAGAGTAGAAGGCGATGACACTGACCAAGCGGGCAACCGCGGAGTTTCTGGGAACGTTCTGGCTGGTATTTGGCGGTTGCGGGAGCGCGGTCCTTTCGGCGGCGTTTCCCCACGTGGGGATTGGGCTGCTGGGGGTGTCGCTGGCGTTTGGGCTCACGGTCCTCACGATGGCGTACGCGATTGGGCATCTCTCCGGTTGTCATCTCAACCCCGCGGTCTCGATCGGGCTCGTCGCCGCGAGGCGGTTCCCGGCCGCGGACTTGCCGGCCTATGTCGTGGCGCAGGTGGGCGGAGCGCTGGCCGCGTCGTCCGTGCTGTACGGCATTGCGAGCGGCAAGCCGGGCTTTGATCTGGCCGGGGGTTTCGCCTCCAACGGGTATGGCCTCAATTCGCCGGGCGGCTACACGCTGCTGGCGAGCGCGTTGACGGAAGTGGTGTTGACGTTCATGTTTCTGATGATCATTCTGGGGGCCACCGATCGCCGCCAACCGGCGGGCTTCGCCCCGATCGCGATTGGCTTGGGGCTGACGCTGATTCATCTGGTGGGCATCCCGGTGACGAACCTGTCGGTGAATCCCGCGCGCAGCACGGGCCCGGCGGTGTTCGTGGGCGGCTGGGCGATCGAGCAGTTGTGGCTCTTCTGGGTGGCGCCGATCGCCGGTGCCGTGCTGGCGGGGCTGGTTTATCCGGTGCTGGCCAGCGAAGCGGATGAGCCGGTGAGCCGGCGTTAGGGGGCCGCGCGGATCGCCGATGAATCCGCTGCTCCACCTGTTGTTCCATGGCGCCGGGGAGGAAGCGGCCGAGCAACTGGGTCAACAGTTCGGCCTCTCCGCCGAGCGGACCAGAGGCTTACTCCACCAATTGGTCCCCGCCTTGATGGCCGGCTTGCAGCACAATACGCGGCAGGCCAGCGGCATGGATGACTTACTGGGCGCGCTGAGCGGCGGCGGACACGCGCGATACCTCGACCATCCCTCGCTGTTGAAGCAAGCGGCGACGGCGGACGAGGGAAATGCGATTCTCGGCCACATCTTTGGAAGTAAGGAAGTGAGCCGCGCGGTGGCTCAACGGGCGGCGGACGAAACAGGGCTGGACGCAAGTACGGTGCGGCAAATGCTCCCGCTGGTGGCGACGCTGGTGATGGGTGGCTTGAGCAAGGAAAGCTCCTTTCGTGCGGAGCCAGGCGGCACCGGCCTGAACGACGAGGTGATGGAGTTACTGGGACGATTCCTGGGAAGCCGTTGATTGATTCAGGCTACGCGGGAGTGCGCAGATGGGAGGATTTCTCCGTTGAACCACCATCCAACGTTGTATCTGGTACCCGGACAAAGACTGCAAGCCGCTCGGAATCGCTTGTGTCTTCAGCCCATGGATGTCATAGGCCTGACGACCGCGCTAGCCAGCCGTCACAACAATCCGGGCTTTCTGATCGCCGCGACTCGGCTGCGGGAGATCGAGTGCGGCGAGCAGTTCCCCACGATCTATGAACTCTACGCGATCTGTACTGTGTATCTCTTGACCTTGCCGCAGATCCTCGAATGGTACGGCATCCCGGCAGTCATTGATGCGGAACAAGCCGAATCGGGCGAACTGATCGCCGAGTAAGTTGAATGTGACTTATCGAAGAGATGCGTTGTCTGAAGATCTGCAAGTTGAACTGCAAAGGAACCACGTGGATATTCTCACAGTAATTAAAGAGGCCCTGACGCCAGAGGCCGTGCGCAAGATGAGCGGTGAGTTGGGCGAGTTTCCACAGAATACGCAGGCTGCTTTCGCCGTCGCGGTACCGGCCATCCTGGCCGGCATCTGGAATAAGTCGATTGGCGAGAGATCGGCGATGTCGCCACTGACGGATCTTTACTCGTCGGGCAGCATCGACGGGAGCCTGCTTTGGAATCTCGAATCGCTCTTGGACGGCCCGCACTCCGAGGGCTTACTGGAGATGGGACGCAGCATCCTGAAGTCGGTATTCGGAGACAAGTTACCGGCCGTGCAGGACGCGATCGCGCAACAGTCCGGCGTTCAAGCGACGTCGGTGTCGAGGATCATGGCCGTGGCGGGTCCGATGGCGATGGCGGCGATCAGCCGGGTGGCGGGACAGCCGACGACTCAGGCGGCGATCACGAGCCTTCTGCGATCGGAGCGGAGTGCGATTCTGGCCGCGCTGCCGCCAGGGCTGGCCGGGATGATGACCACGGCCAGGACGCCGATGGCCCAGCCGAAGGCGGGAGGCGTGAACTTTCTGACGTGGGCGCTGCCGGCGTTGCTGATCTTCGGAGGGTTGTTGTGGTATCTCCTCTCGAACGCGCCACAGTCACCGTCGGAAACAGCCGTCGGTAAGTTTGCCGCCGCGGCAGAAAGCGCACAGGATGCGGCGAAGTCCGGCTGGTCCGCGCTGGGCGAGTTTTTCAAACGGAAGTTACCCAGTGGACTCGAGCTGAACATTCCCCGACTGGGAATCGAGAACCGCTTGATCGATTTCATTGAAGATGCCGCGCGCCCGGTGGACAAGACGACCTGGTTCGATTTCGATCGTTTGCTGTTCGACACCGGCCAAGCAACGCTGCAGCCGTCTTCGCAGGAGCAACTCGCGAACGTCAAAGCAATCTTAGACGCGTATCCCAAGGTTCATCTCAAGATCGGCGGTTACACGGACAACACCGGCGACAAGACGAGGAACCTGCAACTTTCCGCCGACCGGGCGAACAGTGTGATGAAAGCACTCGTGGACCTGGGCGTCGCTCCCACTCGCCTAACGGCGGAAGGCTACGGGCAGGAGCATCCTGTCGCCGACAATGCCACCGAAGAAGGGCGAGCGAAGAACCGGCGCATCTCGCTGAGAGTCACCCAGAAGTAGAGAGCGAACTGGGCTGGGGGCGGCAACTTCGGTTGCCGCCCATTTTTTTGGTCGGCACTCGCGGAAGTCAGGGAGTTAGTTGCCGCGCGACCGCTTGAGTTCGGCGAGGCGTTTCTTCAGAAAGTCCGCGTATTCCTGCTTGAGGGCGGGGTCCGTGGGGGAGCCGTAGATCTCGCTCGACTTGTATTTACCGGTGTCGAACTTCAGGCGGGTCCACTCGTCGTGGATGTGAATGACGTCGGCGTTGTCGAGCACGGCGGTGACTTGCGCGGGCGGGATGAAGTAGACGCCTTCGCGGTCGCCGACGACCAAGTCGCCCGGCATGACGGTGACGCCGCCGATGCGGACGGGGATGTTGATGCCGGTGAGCATCACTTCGCGGATGGGGGTGGGGTCGGCATGGCGGAAGTAAGCGGGCATGTCCATGCTGGCGATGCCTTCGAGATCGCGAATGGACCCATCGACCACAAGGCCGCCACCCTGGGTAGCTTTCATCACGTAGTAGAAGAGGTTGTCGCCGACGATGGTGCCGTTGACCTTTTTGCCGAAGAGGTCCACCACAAGCACGTCGCCCGGCTGGAGCATGTCGAAGGCGGTCTGGTTCTTGAGGACGGGGATGCCTTTCTCTTTGGCCTGCTTCTGCGCGACGTCGTCAACGTCGGGACGGATGGGCATGAACTGGACGGTAAAGGCGCGCCCGAGCATCTTTTTGCCGGGATGGAGGATTTGGAAGCCGTCGGCGTATTGGTTATTGAAGCCTTTGCCGGGGAGCACGGCCCAGATCTCTTCGGCGGAGAGTCCGCGGGCGCGTTGGATGAGCGTGTCGGGGACTTTGGGGCGGCCATCGGCGAATCGCTCGAACGGGTTCTGCGCGGTGAAGTCGAGGAGCTGTTGCTTGGTGAACTGGAAGAGTTGCGCGGCGGCGGGGCTGGCGGGGACGAGGGTCAGAAGAGTGACCAGGAGAATGGTGCGCATGGTGGTGCTTATTTTATGGCAGGCCAGAGGCGCGTGAGAGGGCCATTCCGGCCGGCGACAGGGTCGGTGGCGGGAAAGGGGAGTTGGGCGATGCGGGCGAGGTCCTGGGCTGAGGGGGCGTCGCGGCGCAGGTCCCAATTCTGGCCCGGCGGATAGGCGCCGATGACGAGGAAGTCGGAGGAGGCTTCGACGCGGCAGTGTCCGGTACCGGCAGGCAGCACGGCGATGTCGCCGGCGCGGACGGTGACTTCAAGGGCGTTCGGACCGCCGAGGACTAAGCGGGCAGAGCCGGCGGCGAAGCCCAGGACCTCATGCGCGGTGGAGTGGTAGTGATGAAACGGATAGACGCCGTTGCGCCATTGGGCGGGCCAGCCGTTCTCGGCCAGGGCACGCTCGTAGGCGGCGGCATCGCGGCCTTTCCATAAGCCCCGATAGAGGAGCGTGGGCAGGCGATCGTGATTGGGCACCCAGCCATTGCGTTTGAGCAGATGGGCTTCGGGCTGGTCCGCGGCGAGGGAGGCGCCGGTGAACAAGCCCAGGGCGGCGAGCAGGCGAGTGAAGTCCTGACGGTCCATGGCTCTTAAGTTATCGCTAAGCTTGAGGGAATGGCCTGGATGCAATGGGGCGCCGCCGTGTGGTGGGGTGCCATCGTCGTGGCTTTCCTGATCATGGGTGTATGGGAAGGATCGCAGCCCCGGCAAAGATTGACGATGGACGAACAGCCGCGCTGGGGCAGTGCGGGTTGCTGCTGTTGACGGGTGGAGCGTTGCAGGCGACGGTGTTCCGGCTGAGTCCGCTGGTGGTGGCGGCGTGGGCGGACGACAGTCCGTGGGGACTCTTGAACCGGGCGTGGATGCCGGGCTGGGTGCGCTTCACGTTGGCCATTCTGGCGCTCGACTTCGTGCACTACCTGACGCATCGCCTGTTTCATGCGAATGGCTATCTATGGCGGGTGCACGAGGTGCATCATTCGGACCCGGACTTTGACGTCTCCACCGCCGGCCGCTTTCATCCGTTCGAGATTCTGATCGTGAAGGCCTGCTATCTGGCGGGGATCGCCGCGCTGGCGCCCCCGGTGATGGCGGTGTTTTTCGCGGAACTGCATACGGGGCTACTGAATGTGTTTGCCCACGCGAATGTCGCCATGCCGGCGGGGCTCGAGCGTTGGTTGCGGCGCGTGATCATTACGCCGGAGTTGCATCGGCTGCATCATTCGGACGATGAAGCCCACTACGATCGTAATTTCGGCCAGACGTTCGTGTTTTGGGACCGGTTATGCGGGACGTATCTGCCGGGCGTGGAAGGCGTGGTGCGCTCCGGGGTGAAGGGCGTGCCGGCGGAGACCCGGTGGAAGGCGTTGCTGTGGGCTCCGTTCGCGTCGCGGGAAAAAGAAAAACGGGCCGCCTGCCCGTAGGCAAGCGGCCCGTCTTCAACAGCGGTTGATGAACTACTTTTTGCGACGGCTGCGCAGGATCAGCATCCCGCCCGAGAGCAGACCGAGAGCGGCCGCGCCCGTCGACGGGTCGATTTCAGGAACGGTGCCGGCCATAGCCGCGCCGCTGAGGCCCAGGAGCATCATCGAAAAGCCGAGAATTTTCTTCATTGGGCAACGCTATCACGGACCGGCGAAGAAATACATACCCTCAGGTGCGGGTAGGGAGTATTACCAGAGGTCCCAACGGCCGAAGGCAATGACCCAGACGGCGAGCAGAGCGTTAGTGGTGGCATGAGCGACGACGGCATCGCCGAGACGGCCGCGCCATTGGACGAGGGCGGCGTAGAGCGCACCGGCGACGGCTCCGGCCAACCAGCGATCGCCATGGAGCAAGCCGAAGAGCAGGGATGAGATCAGCAGCGCGGGCCAGGTGAAGCGGCGCCACGGGACGGAGTCAAAGTCCGGGGAGATGAGGCGGCGCAGGCCGAAGGCGCGGAAGGCGAGCTCTTCGGCGATGGGCACGGTGACGACGCCCCCGAGGACGCGCAGGGCGATCCAGAGCGCGGTGAGCGCCGGGGCGGCTTGCACGAGGGCGGCGGGCATGGGGCGAGGGGACGCATCGCCAGCCATCCAGAGGACGAAGACGAGCAGGCCGACCATCGGCGAGAGCCAGCCGAAGCGCCAGTCGATGGTGCGGTAATCGCGGCGGAACCACCACAGGACGCCGACGCAGGCGAGGACACGCAGAACGTAGAGCCACTCGAAGCCGGCAGAGAAAGCGCCGGCGATCATCCCGGCGGCGAGGATGGCGAGAAAGGGCAGGAGGAAGGGCGCGGCGGGGTGCTCTTCCTGGTCGGCGGCGTCGGCAGTGGGGACGGTCCGGGAGAGCCAGGGCGAGCGGCGGGCGAGCCAGAGCAGTCCGAAGGCGATGAGGTTGAACGAAATCCAGCCGGCTTGCGAATGGAAGCCGCGGCGGGCGATCTCCGGATGGCCGGCATCGCCCAGCAGGATCAGCGCGGCGATGCGGACGGAGTTCGCGAGATAGAGGGCGACGATGCCGGCGGGCAGCAGCAGGAAGGCGCGGGGGAAGCGGAGCTCATCGCGAAAGAGAACGAGCCAGATGACGGCAAAGATGATGAACAGCCCGATGCCTTCGAGGCCGGAGCATTCGGGCGCGATGGTGACGGCGAAGCGCGGCGTGCCGAGGCGGAAGGGCGCCGGATAGACGATCTGCGGGACGAGTGCGCCCAGCAGGAACTCGACCAGGGCGAAGGTGGTGCGAGTGGCAGGCGTCCAAAGGAGGCGCAAGGCGGGGATGATCGCACAGGCGAGCGCCGCGGCCAACGCGCTGCCGAGCCATAGGCGTCCGGTGAGGCGGTGGAGCGCTTGCCAGGTGGGAAGCGGGATGAAAGCAAGGCTGGCCGGCACCGCGACGGCGAGGGCGAGGATCAGCCAGAGGGCGACGCCCCCATCGGAGGGCGTGCCCTGATAGAGCTGCCAGGACAGAGTGAAGAAGGCCGCATAGGCTGCCAGATTCGCGCCGATCAGCGCAGGGCGGATGGGAGCGACGGGCAGGTGAATCACCTGCGGATAGCGCAGGTAAGCAAAGGTCGCAAAGAGGCCGGCGAAGCCGACCACCCAACGCAGCACCCAGGCTCCCCATTGTCCGAGGAGGCCCGGAAGGCCGGTGGCCGGTAACGAGGCACCGTCAAACCAGAGCGACGCCAGAACCATTTCCCCGCCTAACAGGCAGGCGAGACTCAGGATCCGTCTCAGCAAACCGCGAGTATAGCAAGGCGCCTAAAGCGTCTTGATGCGGAAGTTCCGGTATTGGACTTTCATGGGCGGCCCCACGTGAACCTGGACGCCGATCTGGCCTTCCATCTTGCGGCCGGCGGTGTCGTCATCGATCAACATGCACATCAGGTGGCCGTTGATCATGTGGACGAGCGTGTTGCCGCGGATGACCAGGTGGATGGAGTTCCAATCGGGGGTGATGAATTCCTTCGGGTCCGGGAAGGTGGAGAGCAGAATGGGCTTGCGGCTTTCGACGCGCTGGGTGACCTGGCCGCGCAGAGCGTGGAACAGCCGTCCCTTCTCTTCGTAATTCTGACCGGTGTAGGTGTTCTTGCCGTCGATATCGCACTGGTAGCCACGCATGGCGAACTTGTTGGTGGGGGTGACCGGGTCGGGGATGACGATGCTGCGGTAGTTGATGCCGCTGTTGCCCGCGGGCGTGATGCGGTAATCGACTTTGAGTTCGAAGTCCTTGGGCTGGCCGCCCTTCCAGATGATGAAGGTATTGCTTTTGATGACGGTGTCGGGCGTAATTTCGCCGGTGATGGCGCCGTCTTCGAAGCGCCAGTATTTGGGGTCCCCCTCCCAGCCGGCCAGGGACTTGCCGTCAGTCATGGGGACGAAGCCGGGGTCGCCTTCGAGCGGCTCGGGCCGGTCACTCTGTTTAGGGACGTAACCGGATTGCGCGGCGAGCGCGGTGGCGGCTAAGTGGCCAAGGAAAGCACGACGTGGTTGCATGGGCAGAAGCTCCTTATTGGCTGACAAGAATGGTTTGCGGCGTGCCGTCGACGGCGATGGCGCGAGTGGAGGCGAAGCCGGCTTCGCTAAACATCCGCTCGAATTCGGAGAGGGTGAAAGCGTCGCCGCCTGGCGTGGAGGCGAGCATCACCATCGAGAAGGTGGCCGGCATGGGCGGGGTGACTCGGTCTTCGTTGGGGACGAACTCGAGGGTGAAGACGCGGCCGCCGGGCTTGAGCGCGGCTTTCATGCGCTTCAAGAGCCGGACGTTAGCGGCGTGGTCGAAGTGATGCAGCAGATTGGTCAGCAGGATGACGTCGTAGGGACCGGCGAGGTCGACCAGGAAGGCGTCGCCGCCGATGGCCGTGAAGCGATCGGCCAGACCGGCCTGCCGGGCGTTGGCCTCGGTGATGGAGACGACGTTCGGCCAATCAAGACCGGTGATGTGCGCGTGGGGATTCTGCCGGGCGATGGTGAAGCCGAACAGGCCATGCGACGAGGCGACGTCCAGCACGGCGAGCGGCTGATTCGGCGGGTCATTGACGACGGCGGCCAACTGATGCGCGGCGGGGGTCATCATGGCTTCCATGGACCGGGCGAAGTCCACCCAGCCGGCGTATTCGGCCGCGGTGGCGCCAGAGTCATCCGAAGCAACGCCGCCCCGGCGGACGGCATCCGTGAGCGAAGCAAACTGACGTTGAATGCCCGGCGCGCCAAGGAAGCCCACCATGCCGCCGACATAAGCCGGCGAGTGGCGATTCAGGAAGATTTCGGACTCCGGCGTGAGGCCGTAACTTTGGCCGGTTTTGGTGAGCAGACCCAGCACGGTCCAAAAGTCGGCGAGGATGCGGATGCCGCGTTCGGAGGCGTGGCAGGCGGCGGCCAGTTCCGGGACGGTGGCCTTGCCTTCGGCAATTGCAGTGAACAGGTCGAGTTCCACCGCCGCCTTGATGGCGGCCGATTGTTGAAAAGCGGTCATCAGGCCGAAGATGCGGACGGGATTCACGTCGGGGTTCATGCCCCGATAGTATATCCGGGCCTCGCAAAGGCCGCCGCAGGTGGGTAATCAAAACCGAGTATTGCCGTACGGATTGCCGGGACGATAGGCTGGCGGGATTCTCCATGTCAGCCCCCACCATCACCGCCGCGCCTGATGTCGAGCTCTCCGCACGATATCCCGGGTGGCGCGTGGTGGGGGCCGCTACCGTGGGCGGCGTCGTCTGCTTCTCGTCGCTGATCATCTATACGTTCAGCATCTTTTTGAAGCCTCTCTCCGCCGAGTTCGGATGGGGACGCGAAGAAATCTCGCGCGCCTTCGGGCTCATGGCCATGACCATCGCGGCCGTCTCGCCCCTGATTGGTCGGTTGCTCGATCGCCTGGAGCCGCACCGAGTGGTGGCTCCCTGCTTTCTGGTGCTGGGGCTGGCGTTTGCCTCGCTGAGCCAAGTGACGGGGAGCTTATGGCAGTTCTACGGCCTGTACTTCGTCATTGGGCTGGTGGGCAATGCCACCACGCAAATGGGCTTCTCGCGAGCGATCAGCAGTTGGTTTGTACGGCATCGCGGCGTGGCGTTGGCCGCAGTGATGGGCGGGCTGGGCATCGGATCGATGGTGATGCCGGTGGCGGCGCAAGCGCTGATCGACCAGTACGGGTGGCGGGCGGCGTATGCCGTGCTGGGGATTACGGTGGCGGCGGTGGGCGTGCCGGTGACGCTGCTGTTCGCGCGGAATCGAGATGAAGCACGGCGGACGCTCGAAACGCCCGGCCAAGGCTGGACCACCGGCGAAGCCTTACGTTCGCGGGCGTTCTGGCTGCTGGTGGCGATGCTGCTGTTGACGTCCGTCGGCGTGAACAGTCTGCTGAGCCATCTGTCGGCCATCCTCACCGACCGCGGCATTGCCGCGCAGCAAGCAGCGCTGGTGGCGGCCGTGCTGGGCGGTACGAATCTCGTGGGCCGCCTGGGCGCCGGCTGGCTCCTGGACCGCTACTTCGGCCCCTTGGTTTCGGGCGGCCTGCTCCTGCTGATGATGACCGGCATGTTACTGCTGGGCACGGCCAACGGTCCGGAAGCGGCCTTTGCCGGCGCGGCTCTGATCGGGCTGGGGTTGGGCGGCGAAGCGGACGTGACGCCGTATCTGGTGGCTCGCTACTACGGGCTGCGCAACTTCTCGTCCATCTATGGGCTGACCTGGGTGTTCTACGCCGTGGGCGGGGCGCTGGGGCCCGTGGTGCTGGGGCGCGTCTTCGATGCCACCGGAAGCTACGCGGGGGCCCTGTTGGTGATGCCGGTGCCGGTGTTGGTGGCGGCCCTGTTGATGTGGCCGATGCCCCACTACCCGGCCGCTTCCACCGCGCGGGTCGACGTAGCAAAATAGGAGCATGCTGAAGCGAACTTTGCTGGCTTTGATGGCGGTGCTGCCGTTGTGCGCCGTCGACGCCTCGTTTCCGGATCCGAAGCTGGACGCGAAGCCGACCGCGGGCAAGCAGACCGCGGTGTTAGCCGGTGGCTGCTTCTGGTGCGTCGAAGCCGTTTTCGAAATCATGGACGGCGTGGACGATGTGGTCTCCGGCTATACCGGCGACACGCAGGAGAAGGCCAAGTACGATCTGGTTTCGAGCAAACAGACCAAGCACGCCGAAGCCGTCCTGATCACCTTCGACCCGAAGAAGACCAGCTATGGCCAGTTGCTGAAGATCTTCTTCAGCGTGGCCCATGATCCGACGTCGCTGAACCGGCAAGGGGCCGATGTGGGCCCGCAGTATCGCAGCGCGATCTTCTATGCCAACGACGAACAGAAGAAGGTGGCCGAGGCCTACATTGCGCAGTTAAATGAGGCGCATGTGTTTCCCAAGCCGATCGTGACGCAGGTGGGGCCGCTCGACAAGTTCTACACGGCCGAGGCGTATCACCAGGATTACGCGGTGAACAACCGGTCGAACCCGTACATCGTGCACGTCTCGGATCCGAAGGTGGAGAAGCTGAAGACGCTGTTCCCCGGCTGCGTGCGGAAGCGCAAGTAGCCGATCGAGGACCGCCTAGGCCAGGATCTCAGAAACGACGCGCGCCGGGAACTGGTCGGTCAGACGTTCCTGAAGGCCGTTCCGCGTATAGACCAGGTCGCGATGGTTCAGGCCGAGTTGGTTGAGGATCGTGGCGTGGAAGTCGTGGACGCTCACGCGGTCCTCGGCGGACTTGAAGCCGATGTCGTCGGTCTGGCCGTGCGCGTAGCCGCGTTTGATGCCGCCGCCGGCCATCCAGACGGAAAAGCCGTGCGGACCATGGTCGCGCCCAGCCGTCTTACCGGCGCCTTGCGACATCGGCAGGCGTCCGAATTCCCCGCCCCAGACGACTAACGTCGAGTCGAGCAGGCCGCGTTCTTTGAGGTCACGCACCAGCGCGGCGGCGGGCTGGTCGGTCTTGCCGCAGGCGTAGCGGAGGCTGCCTTCGAGGTCGCCATGCGAGTCGAAGATCTGGCTCTCGATGTAGAGCTGGACGAAGCGCACGCCGCGCTCCACCAGACGGCGGGCCATCAGGCAGCGCTTGCCATAGGAAGCCGTGGCGGGATTGTTCAGGCCATAGGCTTCGCGCGTGGCGTCGTTTTCCTTCATGACGTCAAGCGCGTCGGACGCGGCCAACTGCATGCGCGCCGCCAGTTCATAGCTCGAGATGCGGGCATCGAGTTCCGGCTGGTTCGGACGCGACAGCCGGTGGGCAGCGTCGAGCTTGCTGAGCAAGCCGCGCTCCGCTTCCACCAGCGGCGTCGGGATTTCGGCGCGCGGCTCGAGGTTCAACACCGGCGGACCTTCGGTGCGGAAGCGCGTGCCCTGATACAACGGCGGCAGCCAGGCCGATTGCCAATTCGAGATGCCGTTGATCGGCAAGCCCTTCGGATCGTCCAGCACGACGTAGGCGGGCAGGTTCTGATTCTCGGTGCCTAAGCCATAGCTCACCCACGAACCAATCGCCGGGCGCGACGCAATCGTCCGGCCGGTGTGCATCAGGAAGAGCGCCGGCTCGTGGTTGGCATGTTCGCCATACATCGAGCGAATGACGGTGATCTCGTCGGCCACGGTTTGCAGATGCGGCAAAGCGTCGGAGATGTCGAGACCGGCCTGGCCCGCTTTCTTAAAGGCAAACGGAGAAGGCATCAGCACGCCGGGTGCGAGGCCATTCGAGATGGCGAAGCTCAGTTCGCGGCTGGGCGCGGTGCCGGCCAGCCGGTTGAGCGTAGGCTTGGGATCGAACAGATCCACTTGGCTGGGCCCGCCGTTCATGAAGAGCTGGATGACGGCTTTGGCTTTGGGCGCGAAGTGAGAGGCCTTGGGTTTGAGGTCGTAGACCCGCGGGCCTTCGCCGGCGTAAAGGTCGCGGCCCAGCAGCGTGGCCAAAGCCGCGCCGTGGAGGCCATCGGAGAATTTGCGGAAGAAGTCGCGGCGGGTGTTCATACGTTCCTCGGTTAGTCGATAAAGCTGAATTCGGCGGAGTTGAGAATGGCGTGGCAGTAGTTGGCAACGGCCAGCCAATTGGCCGTGGCACTGCGCGGCGCTTCGTTGGCATCGGTCGCGAGCCGAGCGGGCCATTGCTGCCGGAAGTTCGCGATGGCGTCGCGGCCGAGTTGCTTCTCGGCGGCAGTGGCCGGACGGCCATACGCGCGCAGATAGACCAGTTCGATCTCCTTCTCGCGATCGCCATCGGCATCATCGATCACGCGGCCCGCCATGTACTTGGCGAGTTCCCACGTCATCGTCCCGTTGAACATATGCAGCGCCTGGGTGGCGACGTTCGACTGGCGGCGCTCCGTGCAGTTGGGCGTCATCGCCGGCTGGTCAAAGGCGTCCATCAGCGACACTGGCGTTTGCCGTCGGCGCAGCGTGTAGATGCTGCGGCGATAGCCGGCCTTGGTGGGCTTGATGGTGACTTCTTTGTCATTGCTGATGGAGACATCGTCAGCCGGTCCGAAGGCCGTGGGGTCCAGCCGGCCGGCGACCGTGATGAGCGAGTCATAGAGCGTTTCGGCATCCATGCGGCGCAGCGGCATGCGCGAGAGGAGCGCGTTGTCGGGGTCCGCCGCCACTACCTTCGAGTCCACTTGCGAGGACTGCTGGTAGGCGTTCGACGTCATGATGAGGCGATGGAGCGACTTCAAGCTCCACCCTTGGGCGACGAACTCAGTGGCCAGCCAGTCGAGCAGTTCGGGATGCGTGGGTGCGACACCGGATCGGCCGAAATTCGAAACGCTGGCGACGATGCCGCGCCCAAAGTGGCGCATCCAGATCTGGTTGACCGCCACGCGCGCCGTCAGCGGATGATTCGGTTGCGTCAGCCAGTTGGCCAAGGCCAAGCGGCGTCCACTAGTGCCCGCAAAGGGCGCGCTGATGGTGAGCGGCTTCAGCGCGGCGTTCTGAAAGACGAGCGGCACGTTCGGCTCCACGGGGTCGGCAAAGCCCACTGGATCGCCACGGCGCAGCAGGTAGGACTGCGAAGGCTGCTCGTTATCCACCAGCACGCGGACATGCGGATTCGGCTTCATCTTCTGCCGAGCGGCCTGCAAGTCGCGCTCGAGCGGAGCGACGCGAGCCGCTTCCGGATAACGGCGCACAACTTCCGGAGTGGGCGGCTCAAAGGTGTCTTTGAACTTATCGGCGAGATACTTCTGCAGGTCCGTCCGCTGCGCGGCAGGCACGGCGATCACCGCCTTCAGATCGGCGCGGATGCCTTCCGGCAGCGCCGCAATCTTCTCGTCTCGCAATTTGTCGCGGAAGGGCTGCAGCACCGCCTTGATCTGGTCTTCGAGCTTCTTCTGCTCCACCTTCAGCGGGGCATTGAACTTCTCCACTTCTTCGCGCTCAGCCGCCAGCGCCAAGTCCAGTTCGCGCTTATTGGGCGACTTCCATTCGTAGGGATCATAGGCGCCTTGCAGAATGGCGCTCAGGCGATAGTAGTCGCGCTGCGGAATCGGATCGTACTTATGGTTGTGGCAGCGGGCGCAGCCCATGGTGACGCCCATCACCGACGACGCCAGCACCTCGACCTCATCGGCCACGATGTTCATCCGCTCGGAGATCAAGCCGCGCTCGGCCGAATTGGTGGGATCGGGTGTGGTGCGCAGGAAGCCCGTGGCGGCCAACCGGTCCAGGATTTCGGGCGCCACCACACCTTTCGCCTTCTTCCAGTCATCGGACATTTCGTCGCCGGCGAGTTGTTCTTTGAGGAAAAGGTCGTAAGGCTTGTCGGCGTTCAGCGAGCGGACGACGTAATCGCGATACCGCCACGCAAAGCGGCGGACGCCATCGTCCTGGCCAAAGCCTTCGGAGTCGGCGTAACCGGCGAGATCGAGCCAGTGCTGTCCCCACCGTTCGCCATAGGCGGGCGAGGCGAGCAGTTTGTCGACGAGGCGGGCATAGGCGCCGGGCGTTTGGTCGGCGAGAAAAGCGTCGATGTCGGCCTTGGTGGGCGGCAAGCCGGTGAGGTCGAGATGAGCGCGGCGCAGCAGCGTCAGGCGGTCCGCCGGCTTGTTGAAGCCGAGCCCCTTCGCCTTCAACTTCTGCTGCAGGAAGGCATCGATGGGATGAGTCGCGCCGGCCGGAACACTCGGACGAACGGGCGGTTGAAAAGCCCAGAACTTACGGTCGGCTTCGGTGACCACGGCATCGGGAGTGGCGGTGATCTTCGGTCCGTCGGGCGCTCCGGCGGCGATCCAGGCGCGGATCTTTTCGGTTTCGGCCGCGGTGGGCAGTTCGATGGCGAGCTCTTTCGCGCCTTTATCCGGGGGCATCGTGCCGTCGACAATGCGCTTCAGCAACAGACTCTGCTCCGGCCGGCCGGCGACCAGCGCCGGACCCGACTTGCCGCCCTTCTGTCGCGACGCATTCGTGCGCAAGTCCAGGCCGCCCTTTTGCTGCTCCGCCCCATGACACGCCACGCAGCGGACCTGCAGAATGCCGCGAATCTCATGCTCGGAAGGGACGACTGCCGCGGTCGCCGGCTTCGCTAGGCCTTTGTCGATCCAGGTGCGGATGGCGTCCATCTCTTCGCCGGTCAGCTTCACCTTGCCAGGCGGCATCTGGCCGGTGACGACCTTATCCATCAACAGGCTCTTCGCCGACTCGCCCGGTTGGATGGCCGCGCCCGAGGCGCCGCCCTTCAGCGCCGCCTCAGCGGTGCGCAGGTCGAGTTTGCCCATGGCGGCGGCTCCGTGGCAACCGTTGCATTTCGCCTGGAAGACCCGCTCAGCGGCGGGGTCAATCCCGGCGCCGCACAGAACAGGCAAAAAGCCAAAAAAAACGGCGGGGAGGCGCGAAAACATGCTGGAGGTAGTTTATCGCGCCGGGCTTTGTAAATTTCTGCGAACCGAAAGCGCGCTGGTGCGTATTGTCCGTCATGCGCGACTTCGTCATGGCTCTGCGGCAACTGATTCGTCGATTGGGGAGGACGCCCGGCTTTACGGCGGTCACGCTGCTGACGCTGGCGCTGGGGATCGGCGCCAACACGGCCATCTTCGCCGTGTTGAACGGCGTGCTGCTGAAGCCCTTGCCGTTTCCTGAATCGGAAAAGCTGATCGCCTTCTGGCAAACGGCGCCGGGCCTGGGCATCAAGGATCTGAATGCGTCGCCCAGTTCGTACTTCACCTATCGCGAAGAAAACCGGACGCTCGAAGATATTGCGCTCTGGCGCACGGGCTCGTCGAACGTCACCGGAACGGGCGAGCCGGAACGCGTCGCTACGCTCTATGTGACGGATGCCTTCCTGCCCCTGCTGCGCGTGAACCCGGCCCTGGGCCGCGGCTTCACCAAACAGGATGATCAGCCGGGCCAGCCTGAGACGGTGATGCTCACCGACGGCTATTGGCGGCGCAAGTTCGGCGCCAACCCGGCCGTGATCGGCCAACGGCTGTTGGTGGACGGCAAAGCGCACGAGGTAATCGGCGTGCTGCCTGCCAGCTTCCGGTTCATGTACTGGGGCGGCAACCTGGTGATCCCCGTGCAATTGGACCGGGCCAAGCTCTTCGTGGGCAATTTCGGTTCGCAGTCCTTCGCTCGGCTCAAGCCGGGGGTCACCATCGAACAGGCCAGCGCGGACATGGCCCGGATGATCCCCATGATGGAGCAGAAGTTTCCGCTGCCTCCGGGCATCAGCCATCAGATGCTGGTGGGCGCGCGGATCGCGCCCAATCTGCGGCCCTTAAAGGACGATCTGGTCGGCGATATCGGCAAAACGCTCTGGGTGCTGGCCGCCACCGTGATGATGGTGCTCTTCATCGCCGGCGCCAACGTGGCGAATCTGCTGCTGGTGCGCGCCGAAGGGCGGCAAAACGAACTCGCGGTTCGCAAGGCCCTGGGCGCCAGCCGGGCTCAGATCGCGCAGGAGCTACTGCTCGAAAGCGGCACGTTGGGCTTGGCGGGCGGCTTGGTTGGCTTGGGCTTTGCCTATGGCGCCCTGCGGCTGCTGAAGTATCTGGCGCCGCCGTTTCTACCGCGTCTCGAAGAGATTCAACTGGACCCCATCGTCGCCCTCTTCGGCCTGACGCTCGCCCTGGTTTGCGGCTTGCTCTTCGGCCTGATTCCCGTGTGGAAGCATGCGCGCAGCGAAGAAGGTCTGCGCGGCGGCAGCCGGACGGCAAGCGACGGCCGCGAGCGGCATCGTGCCCGGAACACGCTGGTGGTGGTGCAGGTGGGCCTCGCGATGGTGCTACTCGTCTCCGCCGGCCTGATGGTGCGGACCATGTGGGCGCTGATGCAAGTGGACCCCGGCTTCACCAAGCCCGCCGAGCTTCTCACCCTGCGCGTCTCCGTGCTCGGCGAGCCGGAGAAAGTCGTCCGCGTGCAGCAGGCGATGCAGGAGCGTCTGGCGGCGCTGCCCGGAGTGCGTTCCGTAGGGATGACCGAGTCCTTGCCGATGACCGATTCGCGCAACTTCGATCCGCTCTATGCCGAGGGCCAAACCTATCAGGAAGGCAAGCTGCCGCCCTTGCGGCAACAGCACTACGTCGCGCCGGGGTACTTCAGCACGATGGGCACGCGGCTGGTAGCCGGCCGCGAGTTTACGTGGGAAGAAGTTCATGCCATGCGGCCCGTGGCCATGCTCTCCGAGCCGCTGGCGAAGGCCTTGTGGGGCACGCCTTCGGCCGCCGTCGGGAAGCGCGTGCGCGAAACCAACACCGGGGTGTGGCGGGAAGTGGTGGGGGTCACCGTGGGAGAACGGATGTCCGGCGTAGCCGCCGAGATTCCGCCCACCGTGTACTGGCCAGTGCTGATGCGCGACTTCTGGCGCGACAAACGCCAGGTGCAGCGATCATTGTCGTTCGTCGTGCGCAGTCCGCGCACCGGCACCAATGCGTTTCTGGGTGAAGTGCGGCAGGCGATCTGGGCCGTGGACGGTTCGGTGCCGATTGCCAACGTGCGGAGCATGGACGAAATCTATTCCCGCTCGCTGGCGCAGACGTCGTTCGCCTTGGTGCTGCTGTCGCTCTCGGCCGCGTTGGCCTTGTGCCTGGGCGTCATCGGGATCTACGGCGTCATCTCGTATTCGGTGTCGCAGCGGAAACGTGAGATCGGCATCCGGCTGGCGTTGGGCTCACCCACCGGCGCGGTGCAAGGTCTGTTCGTGAAGTACGGGCTGGCGATGGCCGGCATCGGGGTCGCCACGGGATTGGTGGTGGCCTTGGGTCTCAGCCGGCTCTTGGGAAGCCTGCTCTATCAGGTAAGTCCCATGGACCCGTTGACGTACGGGGCCGTGGGAGCGGTGCTGCTGGGCGCAGCCGTTCTTGCCGCGTACCTGCCCGCGCGGCGCGCCGCCGCCATCGACCCGATGACCACCCTGCGCTCAGAGTAGCCGAGCCACGCCGTGCAATCGCGGCAACAGTTTGATAGCGTTGTACCGTTTCATAGCGTTGTACCGTTTCATAGCCTTGTAACGGCCCCGCGCTAGACTGTTCCCGAGCATGAGCGTCGACTCGCCCGCCCCGACGAAATCGCTGCATCTTTCGGCCCCGGCGGACTGCCGGGCTCTCGTCGATCGCCTGCTCGCCTCGCAAACGCTCCAACGTTCCGCTCGGCTCCGCGAGCTCCTCAGCTACCTCGCCGCCGCGACCTTCGCCGGCGAGTTCGCCCGCCTGAAGGAATCCGCCATCGGCACCGCCGTTTACGGGCGAGCTGAGGGCTATAACACCAATGACGACAACGCCGTGCGCATGGGCGTCAGCCAACTTCGGCGGAAGCTCGCCGAATACTTCGAGAGCGAAGGGCAGAGTGAAAGCGTCCAGGTCGATGTGCCGCGCGGTCAATACGGGCTGGTCTTCCGCACCACCGCCCTTGCCTCTCCGCCGCCATTGCGCCGTTGGACTCTGGCCGCGGCCATCGCGCTGATTGCCACGCTCGCCGCCGTCACCTGGTTCCGGCAGGCCCCGGCCAGTCCAGACGCCATCGAAGCCACCTTCTGGCAACAGGCCATCGGTGACGGCAGCGGCACCAACTTCGTCTCCGAAGACATCGACTTTCTGGCCACCGTCGCGGCGACTCACCAGCGGCCCCGCCTCGAAGCCTACGTCGGGCAGAACACCGCGAGTTCACCGGTGCCGGCCACCACTCAGCTTTCCCTGCAGATCGCCACGCGGCTCGCCGCCCATCAACCCGCCCGCTTTCGCCGGGTCCGGTTTCTACCCTCCGGCGACCTCCGCCTGGAGGCGTTCCAGAAACAGAATGTGATTCTTGTCGGCAGCCCGCGCGCGTGCCCCTGGCTCAGCCTGTTTGAATCGTCCATGAACTTCCAGTTCCAACACGACCCGGTCCGGCGCATCTCCCGCTTCCGCAACCTCGAGCCCCGGCCAGGCGAGCCCGGCACCTTTGACGCCGCGCCGTCCGACGGGCCAGGAGGCAATGTCTACTCCGCCGTCGCGTTGCTCCCGAATCTGTCGGGCAGCGGCCACGTCCTGATTCTGATGGGCACCCGGACCGAAGGCACTGCCGCGGCCGCTGAAGCGGTGGCGACTCCGGGAATCCTCCGTTCGATTCTGAGCTCCGCCGGCTACAACGGCTCCGGCCCGGTGCCCTATTTCGAGGCTCTGCTCGAATCGCGGGTCATCGGCGATAGCACCACCACCCCTCAAATCATCTCCGTCCGCACCCACCCTCGCCGCCACGCCCCGCTGACCGCATCTCGACACTAACTCTTTGATTCTCTTCCGTAAACCGGCCGGTTTTTACTGTAATCTCACGTTCCGCCCACCCGCGCGCGCCCCCTACACTGCGAGCACGCATGGAAAAACAACTCTTTCGATGTCTCGCAGTTTTGCTGCTCGCCGGCTCTCCGGCTCACGCCCAAGTGCTCTACGGTTCGCTCCTCGGGAACGTTTCGGATCCGTCGGGCGCGGCCGTCGCCCAAGCCGAGATCATGGTCCAAGCTCCCGCCACCGGCGTGGAGCGCAAAGTCCGCACCGATGACCACGGCTTCTACGCCATTCGCGATCTTCAGGTCGGCCTCTACACGGTGACGGTGGCCGCGCCGGGCTTCAGCCGGGCCGAGCGCACTGGCGTCGAACTCCGTGTCAACAGCGAATCCCGCGTGGACTTCCAGATGGCCGTCAACGCCGCCGCTTCGTCGATCCAGGTCGCCGCCGACGCCGCGGCACTCCAGACAGACCGCGCCGATGTCCGCACCGACATCTCCGCCAAACAGATCACCAACCTGCCCATCGGCGGCTACCGGAACTATCAGAGCCTGCTGAACCTCGTCCCAGGCGCGACGCCCACCAAGTTCCAGAATGCGATGATGGATAGCCCCGGCCGCTCGCTGACCACCAACATTAACGGCACGTCGCGGAACAACAACAATACCCGCGTCGATGGCGCCACCAACGTCTTTCCGTACCTGCCGCATCATACCCTGTACAACCCGCCGGCCGAAGCCATTGAGATCGTGAACGTCACCACCAACAGCTTCGCCGCCGAACAAGGCATGGCGGGCGGAGCGCAGATCACGGTGATCACCAAGTCGGGCACGAACAGCCTGCACGGCGTTCTTTTCGAGCATCACAACAACGCCGCGATGGCCGCCCGCAACTACTTCTACCTGAATCCGAACCGCCAGAAGAACATTCAGAATCAGTTCGGCGGCACGCTCGGCGGACCGATCGTCAAGAATAAGCTGTTCTACTTCGTCAGCTATGAGGCCATGCGGCAACGCCAGGAGACGTCGCTGATTTCGTCGGTGCCCACCGCCGCCTACCGTGCGGGCGACTTCGCCGGTCAGTCCGTTATCTACGATCCCGCCACCGGCGCTGCGAACGGACAGGGTCGCCTGCCCTTTGAAGGCAATCGGATTCCCGCCAACCGCCTGGACGCCCGCGCCCTGCGGATGCAGGCGCTGGTCCCGCTCCCCAATCTCTCCGGCACCGGCAACAACCAGTTCGCCAACGGCGGCGTCCCCTTCGACCGGCATAACGCCGACCTCAAGCTCAACTGGAACCTGAACGACCGCTCATCCTTGTTCGGCAAGTACAGCCTCATGGACGCCACGGTCGTTGGCCAGCCGAGCCTGGGCGAAGCCGGCGGCACCGGTCTGGTTCCCGGCGGCGGCTCCGGCACCGGCCACACGCTGGTGCAGGTGGCGGGCATGGGCTACACCCGCTCGCTGACGCCCAACTGGCTCTTGGACGCCAACTTCGGCTTCGCTCGCCTCGGCCAGAACGTGCTGGAGAACGACTACGGCACCAACTACGGCTTGGACCTTCTCGGCATCCCCGGCACCAACGGTCCGTCCATTCAGCAAAGCGGACTGCCCTCGTTCGCCATCACCGGCATCTCCACCTTCGGCAATGTGGACGCCTGGACGCCCGCCTTCCGCAACGACAACGTCTATACCTACGTCGCCAATATGGCTTGGTCCGGCAGAGGTCATAACGTTCGTTTCGGCATGGACATCATCCACACGTCGATGAACGACTTTCAGCCCCAGCGCGGCTTCGGTCCGCGCGGCGGCTTCAACTTCACCGGCGGGTTGACGGCCCTCAATGGCGGAGCGGCGCCGACCCAGGCCAACGCCTATGCCGCCTTTCTGCTAGGCTTGCCGGCGTCGCTGGGCAAAAGCTATCAGTACCTGAACCCCATGACGGTTCGCGAATGGCAGCACGGGCTCTACGTTCAGGACCAGTGGCAGGCGACGCGGAACCTGACGGTGACCCTCGGCCTTCGCTGGGAATACTATCCGATCATCCGCCGCGACATCCGCGGCATCGAGCGCTACGACCTGACCACCAACCAGGTGCTGCTCGGCTGCGTGGCCGACGTTCCGTGTGATGCCGGTTCTTCAGCCAGCAAAGCTCAGTTCGGTCCCCGGGCCGGGCTCGCCTGGCGCATTCAGCCCAAACTGGTCGCCCGCGCCGGATTCGGCATCAGCATCGATCCCTACCCGCTGTCCCGCGCCATGCGCGATCCGTACCCGGTGACCGTCGCGCAGACCATCAACTCGACCAGTTCCTTCACCGCCGCCGGCACCCTCGCCGCCGGCATTCCCGCGCTCGCCCCCATCGATCTCTCCACAGGCCGGACGCCCCTGCCCCTCGACGCTTACACGAAGACCTTGCTGCCCGGCAAATACAACCGCGGTTACGTCGAGAGCTTTAACTTCACCTTGGAGCGGGAGCTACCGGCGGGTTTCGTCGGCTCGGCCGCCTACGTCGGCACGCGGACCATCCGCCAAACCGTATTCCAGGAGATGAACGCCGGTCAGATCCCCGGCGCCGGTTCCGCCGGATCGCCTTTGTTCGCCGCCTTTGGGCGCAATGCGCAGACGCAGGCGGTGGTGCCGTTTCGCACCGCCAACTACAATTCGTTCCAAAGCACGCTGAACCGCCGCTATCGTCAAGGCGTCGTCTTCACGGCCGCTTACACCTGGTCGAAGTCGATCGACTATTCGAGCGACAGTGACAACGCGCTGTTGATCAACATCGTTTCCGAACTCAACCGCAATCGGGCCGTGAGCGACTTCGATCGCACCCACATGTTCACCTCGAGCGTCGTGGCCGAGTTGCCTTTCGGAAAAGGCAAGCGCTGGCTGAGCCAAGGCGGCTTCGCCCAAGCTCTGCTCGGCGGGTGGCAGGTGAACGCGGTGGCGTCCGCTTACACCGGCCTGCCCTTCCGCGTCACGGCGAGCGGCGCTTCGCTGAACACGCCGAACAACACGCAGTTCGCGGATCAGGTCTTGGCGGAGGTGGCGATCCTGGGCGGCGTCGGCAGTTCACCGTACTTCAACACGGCGGCGTTCGCCCCGGTGACCCAAGCGCGCCTCGGCAATGCCGGACGCAACTCCCTGCGCGGACCCGGCATGCGCAACCTCGACGTCGGCCTGTTCCGCGCCTTCCAGGTGCGAGAGAAGTTCCGCTTCGAACTGCGTGGCGAAGCCTTCAACGTCACCAACACGGCCCCGTTCAGCAACCCGGCCGCTACCGTTGGCAATGCCGGCTTCGGTGTGATTACATCGACGGTAGGCGGACAAGCCGACAGCCGCCTGTTCCGTGTCGCCGCGAGGTTGAGTTTCTAGCATGAAGTTGTTTCTGATGGCCGCGTTCTTCGCGGCTCTCCCGGTCTCCGGCGCGGACATCCCCTGCGCCGGGGGCCACACCCTGCGCGCCTCAACCCGGGAGTGGAGCGATTTTCCAGACCGGGCTCCGGCTCGTCTGGAATGTCTCTTTGAGGCGCCGGCTGATTCCCGGCTACTCGTGCTCCGTCAAGACGACGTCAAGCGCGCGGACTGGAGAGTCACGCTCAACGGTCAAATCCTCGGGAATCTGCTGGCCGACGAGCATCGGCAGATGCTGGTGCTCCATCTCCCGGAAGGCCTGCTCCAGGCCTCCGGCAATCGGCTCGTCATCGCTACGTCCAAGCCGCTGCCGCTCGCCGACGACATTCGGCTCGACCGGATCGCCGGGCAACCAGCCGGCTGGTTGTCGCAAGCGCGCCTTCGCGTCCGGGTCGCTCGCGGAATGCCGGTCCGCATCACCCTGGCCGATGGCGAGCGAACTCTGCTCGCGCACGGCGCCCGGACTCAGCCGGGAACCGCGGCCCGCACGGGTGTCGTCTATACGATCAACGGCGAGGCCGACATTCCAGTGCCCGCCGGCTCGTACACGGTTTGGGCCAGCCGCGGCTTTGAATACAGCGCCTCCCGAAAGGACGTGGCCGTGAAGCCCGGGGAAACGCGGGAAGTCCGCCTCGCCATCCGCCGCGAAGTCCGAATTCCCAGCGGCTGGACGGGCGGCGATACGCACTTGCACACCCTCGAGCGTTCCGGTCATGGAGACGCCACGGTCGCCGAACGCATCGTCTCCATCGCCGGCGAAGGGCTGGATTGGGCGGTTTGCACCGAACACAATCTGGCCTCCACCTACCAGGTTCCTTCGGGGACATTCCGCGCCATCCAGGGCGTGGAGGTCACCACGGCCAAAGGACATTTCAACGTCTTCCCGTGGCCGGCCGGCAAGCCCATCCCCGATGTCCGCGGAAACTGGCCGGCCGCGCTCACCCCGGACATGGCCGTGATCTGGAATCATCCACGCGACACCCATAGCGGATACAAGCCGTTCGATCCCGCCCACTACATCGACATCGCCGGCGAAGGTCACCCGTTTCCCGGCAATGCGATCGAAGTCGTCAACAGCGGCGCCATGTACAGTCATCCCTTGCAGTTGGCCGAAGACTGGATGCGTCTGTTGAATCGCGGGCGAGCCTTTGCCGCCATTGGCAGCAGCGATTCGCACACCGTAGCGACGTTCGCGGCCGGCCAGGCCCGCACCTATGTCCAAGGCCACGACGTCGCCGCGGCCCTTCAGCAAGGCCACACCGCGGTGAGCTACGGGCTGGTGGCGTTTCTCGAACAGCGCGGCCGTAAGCTGATGGCCACGGTGCAAGGCCCTTCCTGGAGCCGTGCGGAAAAGTTGCGCGTCTACGCGAACGGAGAATTGATCGACGAGCGCCTGGTCGGCAAGACCGGTCGCTGGCAAGCCGAAATCACGCCGCCTCGGTTGAAGCAGGATGCCTATCTCGTGGTGATCGCCACCGGCAGCGACGACGCCGTTTTCTGGCCGATCAGCCGGCCTTACCAGCCAGTAACATCGAACTGGAAACCGATGACGCTTGGCATTTCCCCGGCCTTGCGCTGGGATGGCGATGGCGACGGCAAGTTCGAGACACCGCGTCAGCAGGCGGAAAAGCTGCTGTCCGGTGCTCCTTCGATTGCATCAGTCGTCGAACGCCTGCAGGCGACCGACGCCGCCGTCGCCGCCCAAGTCGGACTGCTCCTCCGCGAAAAGCGTCAGTTGAATGACTTGATCGCCGCCGCATCCACTCTGCCCGCCCGTTCGCAGGAAGTCCTGCGCCAAGTGGCCGTGCAGTTCCCGCGGCCTTAGGCGCTACAGCGAACGGGTAGCGTCGATCCGGCTCCATAGCAAGGCGCCCAGGAAGAGCGCCGCAGCCATCGGGATGAAGGGGGTGTCGTAGCTGCCGGTACCGCGCACGATGTAGCCATACGCCACCGAGCCCAGCAAACCACCGGCTTGCGCCACCGTATTGCCGATGCCCATCACGGCCCCGGCGTGTTCACGGCCGATGTCTAGAATGGCTCCAAAGACGCCGGCCTGCTGGAACGTGATGGATCCGTAGACCATGGCCAGGCACAGCGTCGTCACCAGCGGATCCCGCGCGAGCATCGCCGCGACCGTGAAGCAGCCCGCCACCGTCAGCGACGCGGCTCCCAACGCCCGCCGCCCGCGGGCCACGCCCAGGCGGCGCACCAGGGCGTCGCTCGCCATGCCCCCGGTGAGGCTGGTGACCGCCGCCACCAGATACGGTAGCGCCGAGAGCATCTGCGTGGACTCGCTGAAGCCGCGCCCCTTGGCGAGAAAGGTGTGCAGCCAAGTCTGGAAGAAGTTGTAGACGTAGGCGTAGCAGCCGCCGGTGATCACCAGCGCCAGCAACGACGAGTTAGTGAGCGCGGCGCGCCACGGGAAGGCGACCGCGTGGGTGGCATGCGTCGGCGAGAGGTCGTGCAGATCGCCCGCAGCCACGCCCGGCATCTCCGCCGGCGAGTCGCGGAACCACCAATACCAGGCCAGCGCCCAGATCACGCCCAAGGCCGCAAAGACGAAGAACGAAGCCCGCCAGCCGTAACGCATCTGAATCGGAACCACCAGCAACGGCGCGAGCCCCCCGCCGATCTGGCTCGCCATGATGGTGACGCCCGAGATCGTCGCCCGCTGCGAAACCGGGAACCAGCGGGACACCACCACCGACGAATTCGGAAAAGCACCCGCTTCACCCGCGCCGAAGCAGAAACGCACCAGCAGCAGCCAAGCGAAGCTGGAGGTGGCGCCGGTAAGCGCCGTGAAGGCGGACCACCAAAGCACGATCCGCGTCAGCACCCGGCGAGGTCCGAGGCGATCGCCCAGCATGCCGGTGGGAATCTCGAAGATGCAATACGACAGAGTGAACATGCCCGTCACCCAGCCCCAGCCCACGGGGTCAATGTTCAACTCCTGCTGCATCCGGGGTCCGGCGACCGAGATGCACACGCGGTCCAGATAAGTAATCGCGAAGAAGAGAACCAGATAGACCAACAGGCGGGAGCGGTGGCGAGCGAGCGGCGAAGCCATTGCGGCTGATTGTCGCACGGCTGCGCGGGATCGCTACGGCGCCGTGCGCAGATCCAACAAACGCGAGCGCACCAACCGGCGTTTGACGAACTCCACCAGGGTCAGGTAAACCAGCGTGATACCGGCCACCACCAGCAAGTAGGCCGGTGGCAGCGGGACAAAGCCCAGGTAAGGCGCCACCGGCGAGTACGGCAGAATCAACGCGAGGGCCGCAATCGCCAGAGTACTCGCCAGCAGCGCGGGGCTGGGCCGGCTCCGCAATGGATTCTCGAGCGTACGAATCACCAGCAACACCAGCGTTTGCGTCGCCAGTGACTCCACAAACCAGCCCGTACGGAAAAGCTCAGGCCCGGCGTGGAAAAAGTGCAGCAGTACGAAGAACGTCAGGAAGTCGAAAAGCGAACTCACCGGCCCCACGCCGATCATGAAGCGCCGGACGACGCTCAAGTCCCAACGATGCGGACGGTCCAGCAGCACGCGGTCCACGTTATCGGAAGGAATAGCGACCTGCGCCAGGTCATAGAGGAAATTGTTGAGCAGCAGTTGCGTCGGCGTCATCGGCAGAAAGGGCAGCGCGAGCGACGCGGCGGCCATGCTGAACATGTTGCCGAAGTTGGAACTGGTGCTCATCAGCAGGTACTTCAGCATGTTGCCGTACGCGCGACGGCCTTCGCGGACGCCGGCCAGCAGCACGCTCAAGCCCGGATTCGTCAGGACGATACTCGCCGCTTCACGCGCCACGTCGACGGCCGTGGAGACAGAGATGCCGACATCGGCGGACCGAATCGAGGGCGAGTCGTTGATCCCGTCGCCCATAAAGCCCACCACATGGCCATTCTGTTTCAGCGCCAGCAACAGACGCGTCTTCTGCGACGGCGAAAGACGCGCAAAGACGGTATGGGCTTCGGCCGCTTGCCGCAATTCCACGTCGTTGAGCGCTTCCAACTGATCGCCCGTCAGCAGACCCGCCCCGGGAAGGCCGATCTGGTCGCAAAGGTGAGCCGCCACCAGGCCGCTATCGCCGGTCAGGAGTTTGATGTGGACTCCGGAGGCGCGCAACTCCTCAATGACGGCCGGCGTCTCCGGGCGCATGGGGTCCGTGAAGGCCAGAAAGCCGACCAGGGTGAGGCCGGTCTCGTCGTCGGCCGAGTAACGCGGGGCCGCATCCACGCGGCGTTCCGCCACCGCGAGCACGCGCTTGCCCTGACTGGCTTGCTCTTCGTGCACCCGCACGGCTGTTTCGCGAGTCAGGGGCGGAGCGAAAGCGGTGCAGCGCGAGAGGACACTTTCGGGCGCTCCTTTGGTCACCAGCCAACGTTCGCCCGCCACTTCTACCACCACGGACAGCCGCCGCCGCTCGAAGTCAAAAGGAATCTCGTCGACCGATTGCGCAATCAGCGCCGGCGGAGCAATCTGCCGCAGGATGGCGGCATCGAGCGGACTGCGGACCCCGGTCTGGAGCGAACTGTTCCAATACGCGAGCTCGAGCAGCCGCGCCGGCGGATCCGGCGGAAGCTCGAGCGTGATGGTGCCTTCGGTGAGCGTGCCGGTCTTGTCGCTGCACAGAATGTCCATCGAGCCGAGATCCTGAATCGCCGCGAGATTGCGCACGATCACGCCCTCGCTCGCCATGCGGAGCGCCCCTTTGGCCAGCGTCAACGAAGTGATCATCGGCAGGAACTCCGGCGCTAAACCCACCGCGAGCGCCACCGCAAAAAGAATGGACTGGAAGATGTCCTCGTGGAAATACACGCGGACGGCAAACACAAAAATCACCAGGGCCAGCGTGGTGCGCAGGATCAGGTAGCTGAACTCGCGCAAGCCGCGCTGAAACGCCGTCTCGGGCGGAGCGGCGTTGAGGCGCGTCACCACTTGGCCGAACTCCGTGCGGCTGCCGGTAGCCGTCACTTCGGCGGTCGCCGTGCCGCTGACGATCGAAGTCCCCAGAAAAACGCGGCCCGCGGGTGCGCCGCCCACGGCTTTTTCCGCCGGCAACGACTCGCCCGTCAAAGCAGACTCCTGCGCATGCAAATCGCGCGCTTCGAGCAGCGTGGCGTCCGCCGGCACCAGATCGCCCGCCGACAGACGAATGACGTCCCCCGGCACCACGTCGCGATGCAGGATCTCGCGCCACTCGCCATCGCGCCGTACCGTGGCCGTCACCGCGATGCTGCGCTTGAGCTTTTCCGCCGCCACGCGCGAGCGGTTGGTTTGCACGAACGTGATCGTCGCGCCAATGATGACGATCGACAGAATAAGAGCCGTATCGAGGACTTCGCCCGAATAGGCGGAGAGCACGCTGGCCGCAATCAGCAGCAGGATCAGCGGGCTGGCGAACGCATCCAGAAACTCGCGCCAAGTGGAAGCGCGCGGCGTCCGCGAAAGTTCGTTCGAGCCGAATTGGGCAAGCCTGGCTTCTGCCTCGGCGGTGGTCAGTCCGGCATGTGCGGCGGGAGAAACCAAAGCTTATCCTCGCATGGAGCCGCGTCTGCTTAAGTGGAGGGGCGGCGGTGAACCAGGATCTTGCAGGTGAACACGTAGACGGTTTGGCCGTGCTGATTAGTGAGCGAGCAGCGCACCACGGCGATGCCCTGCTGCGGCTTGGAGCGCGACGGGATAATCTCTAGCACCTCGCTCTGAATCCGCACCGTATCGCCCGCCCGTGTCGGCATCGGCCAGGCAATTTCACCGCCCAACCCCACCAGTCCGCGCGCGAAAGGGAGACTATCCACCAGTAACCGCATCGCGACGCAGGCCGTGTGCCAACCGCTCGCGGCGAGGCCGCGAAAGATGCTGTCCTCGGCGGCAGCTTCGTCCAGATGGAACGGCTGCGGGTCGAACTCGGCAGCGAACGCTTTCATGCGGTCCACTTCCATGACGGCTTCACCGCCCGTGAAGGTCTGGCCAGGATGCAGGTCTTCGAGGTAGAGGGCGGACGGCATATCTACCCATTGTGACCGCTCACGGAGTCCGCGGGCGGTTGCAGCAGTCTCAGCACCGCCGAAGCCAGCGTGAGGATCGCCGGCCCGATAAAGAGTCCGAGAAAGCCGAAGGCCTGCGCGCCGCCCAGCAACGCGACAAAGACCAGCAGCGGGTGCATGTTCACTCGCTCGCTGATGACGTACGGCCGGATGAAGTTGTCCGCCAAGCCGATCACGCCCGCGCCGAAAGCCACCATGATCACCGCCTTGATCCACGACCCGCTAACGCCCAGCACCAAGGCGGCCGGAGCCCAGATGATCGCCGGACCCACCAGCGGGATCATCGAGAAGAACGCCGCCGCCACGCCCCACAACACTGGTGACGGCAACCCGAGGATGAAAAAGATGAGCCCCGTCAGGGCGCCTTGCGCCAACGAAACGGCGCCGATGCCGTAGAAGTTCGCGATCACGCTCTGCCCCACTTCGCTGAACAGGCGTCGCGCCACTCCGGGGTCCAATGGCAGGATACGCTCCAACTCGCGCTTGAGGCGCTGGCCGTCGCGAAACAGGAAGAACAGCGAGAACAGTGTGATCACCGACGTCACGATCAGCGAAACCAGATTCGTCACCAGCGACTGGCCCCAGCGAAGCACCAGACTATCCAGCGACTTGAAGCGGTCAATGATCGTGTTGCGGATCTGCTCCTCGGTCTCCACCGAGCGCACACCGAACCACGTGATGGTCTTGTGCAGCACGCTGGCTGACCATTCGGCCCAGCCGCCGCCGGCTTGGCTGCGTTGGGCCAGTTCGCGATAGAGGTCGGTCGCCTCGTTGATGAGCACAATCACCAGCATCACCGCCGGCACCAGGATCACCACGGTGACAAACGCGAGCGACAACGCCGCGGCCAGGTTCGGATTCTTCAGCCGTCGCAGCAGCTTCAGGTGCAGCGGATAGCAAAGAATGGTGAGCGCCGTGGCGGCGATCAGCGGCGGCAGAAACGGCCGGGCGATGTAGACGCACAGCGCGAAAGTCACCAGCCCCAGGCCGAGCAGAACAAATTGATGGAGCCGTTTCGACTCCGCAGCAGTAGGCGCGGCCATGATCGAAACGTAGCACGTCAGCGCAAGCAAGCGAGCGGATCGAGCCGCGCCGCGCGCCAGGCCGGCCAAGCCGCCGCCACCAGCGCCGCCAGCAACAACAACGCCGGCACACCGGCAAAGATCACCGCATCATGCACGCGTACCTCAAACAGCAGCGATTCCAGATACCGCGCCGCCATCCAGGCGCCCGCCCAACCCAGCACGAGCCCCAAGCCCACCAGGCGCGCCGCGCCCCAGATCACCATCCCCGCCACGCGGCCCGCTCCGGCGCCGAGCACGAGGCGCATCCCGATCTCTGGCCGGCGTTCGGTGACCGCGAAGGAAACCACGCCGTACACGCCGATCAGCGCGAGTACCAGGGCCAACGCCGCAAACGCGCCCAGCATCAGCGTGTTCAGACGTTGGCGCCAGGTGGAACTGGCGATGGCCTGCTCGAGCGTGGTCTCGCCCGAAAGCGGCGCGGTCGAGTCCACTTGCGCCACGGCCGCGCGGAGCGCCGGCAGCAGTGCGGCGGGGTCCAGTGGCGAGCGCACCACTAGCGTGAACGACGTGCCGGAATCCCCGCCGATGCCGGCGGGCTGCAACGCGGAGAGGTGCATCTCGGCGTTCGGCGCCGAAGCCCAGTTGCCTTGCTTGAGGTCCGGGCAGATGCCGATGATGGTGAGCCACACGGGGTTCGCGTCCGGACGAGTGCCTACGCGGAAGCGCTTGCCGAGCGGATCTTCGTTGGGCCAGTAACGCCGGGCCATGGTCTCGTTGATGATCACGACGGGCAGCGAGCCCGCGCGGTCGGCCGGCGTAAAGTCACGCCCCCGGCGCAGCGGCGCGCCCAACGTCTCGAAGTAGCGCGGCATCGAAAGGCGATACACCGCGGCGGGCTCTTGGCCGGGCACCGCCGGCGGCCGTCCTTCAATCGAAATGTCGAGTGTCCACACGTCGCCCGCCAGCGGCAGATGGTTCGTCGCGCTGACGGCTTGCACGCCGGGTAACTGGCTCACTTTCTCCACCATCTGCACGAAGCGTGGTGTGGCCGCCTGCGCGTTGAGCGGAAGATGCACCGAAGCCGCCAGCACCGAGGACGGCGCAAAGCCCGGGTCCAACTGCTGCAGATTCCAGAAGCTGCGCACCAGCAGTAGCGCACCGATCAGCAGAATCTGGGCGAGCGCCACCTGCGCGGTCACCGTCCAACTCCGTCCGCCGCCATGGCCCACCACCCCCCGGCTTTGCAGCGGTTCGGTGCCGGTGCGAACGCCGAACCACGCCGGCGCGAGTCCGAACAGGACTCCCGTCAGCAACGCCAGCGTCGCCGTAAACGCCAGCACCGCGGGATCGATCGCGATCTCGTCGTAACGCGGCAACAGACTGAAGTCCTCGGCCTGGCGCAGCCCCGCCAGCAGTCCGTTGATCGCCAGTTGAGCAAAAGCAATACCCGCCACCGCGCCGGCGAGCGCCAGCAGCAGACTCTCGGTCACCATCTGCCGCAGGATCTGACTGCGGCTGGCGCCGAGTGCGAGCCGCACGGCGATCTCCTGCTGCCGGGCCGCCGCACGTGCCAACAACAAATGCGCCGCACTCGCGCAGGCGATCAGCAGCACCAAGCCCGCCGCGGACATCAGCACCAGCAGTGCGGTGCGAATCCGCCCCACCACCTTCTCCGTCAGCGGCGTCACGCTGATTGTCAATTGGGCGTTGTCGGCCGGATAAGCCTCGCGAAGACGGGCGCCCAGGGCGGTCATCTCCGCCGACGCCTGCTGCGTCGTGACCCCGTCGGCCAGCCGGCCAAAGATGCGCAACATGCGGGCGCGGCGCATCCCGGCGAAGTTCGGATCGAAGCGAAGGTTCACCCACAACTGAGCGCGCGTCGACCAATAAGGTGCGAAGCGGAAGCTTGCCGGCATCACCCCCACCACGGTGAACGGCTCGCGGTTCAGCGTGATGGCACGGCCGACAATTTGACGATCCGCACCGAACCGGCTTTGCCACAGGCCATAAGACAACACCACGGCCCGCGGCGCGTCGCCAGCTTCATCGCGCGCATCGAAGCCGCGGCCCAGCAACGGCGGAACCCCCAGTAGCGGGAAGAGATTGCCCGAGACCTGCAAACCAGGCAACTCTTCCGGCTGGCCCGAGCCCGTCAGCGTCGCCGACCAGGCGACCGCCGCGGCCAACTGACGAAAGCCGCGCGCCTCACGCCGCCAATCGAGGTAGTTCGCCGGCGAGACACTTTCCCCCGGCGCTTCCGCCGTCAACGGCTTTTCGGCAAGCACGACGATCCGGTCCGGCTGGGCATAACCCAGCGGTTTCAGAAGCACCGTCCGCACCACGCTGAACAGCGCCGTATTGGCCCCAATGCCTAAAGCCAGGGCCAGAATGCAGAGCAGTACGGGGGCGGGAGAGCGGCGGAAGAGACGAAGGGCAAAACGCAGGTCAGCCAGCATCTCCAACAGACGCTGGCCTGGATCAGCGGTTAGTAGGGCACGACCACGAAGGAGTGTTTGGCGGGATCGAAGTCGCGGGTATTGCGGGTGGCGAGTTGCAGCCGATGGTGTTGAGCGATCGCGGCTTGAAAGGCGTCCGGCAAGCGCCAGCGAAACTGGCGCCGAAGCTGCGCGGACAAATCGGCAACCTCCTTCGAAACGCCAAGCAGCGGAAACAACTCCAGAGTCCGAATCGCATAGCTCCGCTGCTCGTCTTCGATGCCGACCAGGACTTCCGCTCGTGTGACCACCGAGATGGCCGACTCAGGCTGCACCATGTTTAAATACGCCGTCGCACTGGGAGACGAGTTGAAATGGTCGATGAGGGATCACCGAATCAAGCAAGATCTTCATCGCGGGTCCATTCATCACGAAAGCTTATTCTGGAATTCCAACCCGTCGCCCGCCGTCCAGATTCCCCGGGATTCCTCCAGAATCGTCGCTACACTCTTCTTTTCCTGCTCCTGCAACAAGCGCACCGCGCGCCGAACCAGCTCCGTCATCGGCACACCCTCCCGGGCCGCCTGTTGGTCTAGCCAAGCTTTGATATCGGGCTCGAGCGCGATCACCGTTCTCGTCATGGCGATATCATATCAAACAGACGATATCATATCAAGACACTCGCGCATGCGTCACTCGCTCGATCGTCAACGCCCGCATCCGCTTGTGCAGATTCGTCCGCTCCATCCCCAGGGCCCGCGCCGCTTGCGACACATTCCACGCCGCCGCCTCCAGAGCCTTCAGGATCTGGTCCCGCTCGGCGGTGTCGCGTGCCTCATGCAAGGCTGACTTCGGCGCGCCCGCACCCGGCGCCACGCGAATCTCCAGCGGCACAATGCCGGCTTCGATCGAGTCACCCGGCGAAAGGATCGCCATGCGCTCCACGATGTTGCGCAACTCGCGCACATTCCCCGGCCAGTGATAAGCCGAAAGCAGCTCGAAGACTTCCGGCGCCACCCGCTTCGGGCGAAAGTTATTGCGCGCACAAAACTCTTCGAGGAAGTACGCGGCGATCGCCGGTATGTCGGACGGACGCTCCCGCAAACTGGGCACCCGGAGCGGCATCACCGAAAGACGATAGTACAGATCCTCGCGGAATTTACCCTGCGCCACCATCTCCACCAGGTCGCGATTGGTCGCCGCCAGCACCCGCACCTGCACCTGAATCGGCCGCTCGCCGCCCACCCGGTGGAACTCGCCCTCCTGCAGCACCCGCAGCAGCTTCGCCTGCGAGTTCGCGTGCAAATCCCCGACCTCGTCCAGAAACAGCGTGCCGCCATCGGCCAGTTCGAACTTGCCGCGCCGCAGCGCCGTCGCCCCCGTGAACGACCCTTTCTCATGACCGAACAGCTCGCTCTCAATCAGGTCATTCGGAATCGCCGCGCAATTCACCTTCACGAACGCCCCCGAGGCGAACGGACTCTCGCGGTGAATATGCGCCGCGATCAACTCCTTGCCCGTGCCGGACTCGCCCCATCAGCAACACCCGCGCATCGCTCCGCGCCGCCAGCGTCGCCTGCTCAATCACCTGCAGAAACGCCGGCGAACTGCCCACCATCTTCGGCCCCGCCCCCAACTGCTCCTTCAGCCGCAGGTTCTCCTCCCGCAAGGACCGCTGCTCGAGCGCATTCGCCACGCCGAGCAACACCCGCTCGCGCGATAACGGCTTCTCCAGAAAGTCGAACGCCCCCGCCCGCGTCGCTTCCACCGCATCGGCGATCGTGCCATGCCCGGAGATCATGATCACCGGCGCATTCGACCCCTCCTGCCGCAGCGACCGCAACAGATCGATGCCGTTGCCATCCGGCAAGCGGACATCCAGCAGATAGAGGTCGGCTTTGGGCGCCGTCTGAAACCCGGCCACCGAATGGCACAGCAGGACGGCATAGCCCTCGCGCTCGAGGATCAGGCGCAGGCTGCGTCCGATATTCTCTTCGTCGTCGACGATCAGGATGCGATTAGCCATGGGAGATTAGGCGTGACTTTCCGCGGCCGGCAGTGTGACGCGGAAGGCCGCGCCGCCCAGCTCGCTATCGATGAGTTCAATGTCGCCGCGATTGAGCAGCGCGCTTTTGCGGGCAATCGAGAGGCCGAGGCCCATGCCGCTTTTCTTGAAGGAAATCGTCGGCTCGAACAGCCGCTCGCGAGCCGCCGGCGACAGGCCGGGGCCCGAATCGTGGACCTCGATCGCCACGCGCCCGTCCGGCAGCCGTTGCGACAGGCCCAGCACCGCGGGCGCCGCGTCCGAGGCATTCTCGATGAGATTCGTCAGGATGCCTCGCACCAAATCTTCGTCCGCCCAGGCTTGCGGCGAAAGCGCATCCAGCCGGCTCTGATACTCCACCGCCGGATGCCCGGAGCGCAGAAAGGCGATGCGTTCGGCCAGCAGCGCGTTCACATCCAGCGGCCCCGGATGCACCGGCGGCTCGGACGCCAGCGCGGAGAACGCCCGCACCCGCCGCTCGAGCCCCGTCACCTCATCGGTGACAATCTGCGCCGCCTGCTTCAGGAACGCCGGATCGCTCGCCCCGTGCCGCGCCACCATCTCTTCCACCGTCAGGCGAATCGGCGTCAGCGAGTTCTTCACCTCGTGAGCCATCTTGCGCGCCAGCATCTGCCAGCTTTCGAGCCGCGCCACAAACAACAGGCGCTCGCGATTCTGCTCCAACTGCTGCGCCATGTCGTTGAAGCCGTCGATCGCCTGCCCAATCTCATCCTGCCGATGCACCGGCACCCGCACTTGGGACTCGCCGCGGCCCAAGCGCCGCAGGGCGCCCGCCAATTGCTGAATCGGATCCGTAATGCGGCGCGTGAGGTAGATCAACAGCCCCAGCGCAATCAGCCAGGCCGACGACGTCAGCAGCAGAAAGACATTGAAGAACGCTCCGCGCCAATCGCGCTCCCGCGACTTCTCGATCACGGCGCGCGCCTCGGCATACTGCCGTTCCACCCGCGTCAAACCTACCGGCGCCAGCGACTCTTCATACACCGCCACCGCCGCCCCCTGCCGCACCAGATACCGCAGCCGCTCGCCATCCGGCCCCACGCGCTCAAAGCGCTCCGGCTCCTGGCTTTGGGCAAACTCGCGCAGGTCCTCCGGCCACGGTGCTTGCACCACCCGATCCGGCGCCGGCCTCGCCTTCAGACTCATCCGCGCCCGTCGATACAGTTCTCGCCCCGTCACCTCCAGCGATCGCGACACTTCGTCCAACTCGCGCGTCGAGGTCAGGTTAAACGACCGGTCCAGCAGCGATCGCACCAGCAGAATGGTCAGCGTGAGAGGGGCGAGCGTGGCGAGGAGGAAGACGGGCGATGAGCCTGGTGCGCAGACGGTGCATGGCAGTCTATTTCAGCGTATCGAGCCGGAACGATTGTGTCTCGAGCACCCAGAAGCGCTGCTCGCGCCGTGCCGGACGGCTGAACAGATCGATCAGGGTGGCCAGCGAAACCGGCGGCTCATCCGCCGCGCGATGCGCCCTCCGCGGTTCGTCTGCTCGAATCTCGAGCCGCAGGCGCAGATTGCGATTCCGGTCCAACCCCGCCACCGGCAGCGCCAGGCGCTCAATGCACCATTGCTCCGCCGCATCCGGCAGCAGGTTGGCCACGGCGGCGCGCGGCTGCCGGCCATCGCGCGCCGTCAGTTGCACGATCGAGAACCGCTCCTCCCACAAGTCGTAGGAGAAGACGAAACGCTCCAGCGTGCGAGATTGGATGAGGCGGGCTTCGTTCAACGCCGTCAGTTGAAAGTCATAAGCCACGGTGGAGCCGTTCTTCAAATTCTCGAGCGGCCGCCCGGAAAGCAAACGCAAATTGCCGGTCGATACGCGCAACGCATCGCCGGCCAAACGCGGACGCAATTCATCCCCCCACAGTCCGACGCAGAGCGCCACTGTGGACAACGTGACGAGGATGAGCAGGCGTTTCGTCAGAAGGTGTACCCCAGGAGGACGATGGGGATGACGCTGCCATCGCGCAGGGGAAAGGCCACCATGCAGGTCAAGCCATCCTTGATGTACCCGATGCCGGCGGATTGCCGCACCTTCTTTTCGTGCCCGTCGTCCCACACCGCCCCGCGGTCATAAAGCAGCCGCACGCCGCGCACGCGATACTCCACCGAGGCATGGGCCATCCGGTTGCCGCCCAGCGGAGCGACATCAAACCGGCTCCAGCCGCGCAACGTTTGCGTGTTGCCCAGCACGAAGCGGTCGAACAGCGGCGCCCGGCCATTCAGCGTTCCGCCAATGAAGGTGGCAATCACCGATTGCTGGTGAGGCAGCACCAGGTTCTCGGTCACGTCCACCGCCTGGCGGGTGTAAGAGAAGTCCGAACCAAAAGTAGTGGCGGCCGCACGCAGATCGTAACCTGCCCCCACGAGATTTTTCGTGGAGGTACCAAGGTCCCAGCCCTGTTCGTAGCGCAGAGATGAAATCACGGCATGGGATGCCTCGAATCGTGCGACCGGAAATTGAGTTTCAATGCGCTGCAGGCTCACACCCGCCTTCAAGCGCAAAGAAGGAAGAACTTGCAAAGTCACCGACGGCTCCAGCGTCTGCCGGCGGCGATAAAGGCCCGGCACATCGGGAAGCTCGGCGAGCGCGGCCTCGGTCGAAGGGTTCCATTGGGCACGGAAGCTCTCACCGACAATCGCGAGCCGCACGTGCCGGTTGAAGACGTCGTACCGGTAGCCCGCCCCGCACGCCGGACGTCCGCTCCACCGTCAGGTCGTTGTCGGTCAGCGCCGCCGACAATCAGCCCGCCCTGCTTGCCGATGTCGAATTCCGCGGTCCCGCCGAAGCTGAAGTTGTTCTTCGAGTGGTACACCAGCTTGAAGTCGTTGGACTCGCCGTTCAGTTCGATCCCGCGGCGCTCCAGTTCCGAAGATCACCTTCACGTGATCCGGCTTCGAGCCCTTCTCCATCCGGTGCGTCACCTTGTAAGACCGGTACTCGGACTTCAACCGCCGGAAGATCCCCTCGATCCGGTCCTGCGCGAAGTTCTGGCCCACTTCGCGATCGGCCAGTTGCTGGATATCGACTCCCGGCTTGGGCGTCGCATTCGGCTTACGGGTATAGCGAAACTCGACAGCCTCCACGACGTATTTGCTGTTGACGTTCAGATCCCCGGGCGGTGCTTGGCCAAAGGCCACCGAGGCCAAAGCCAGGACAGCCAGGACAGCCAGGAGAACGACGCGCGGCAGCCAGGGCATAGAGATGTTACGCGGCATTGCCCAAAACGGTTGCAACTCGATCGCCAATTTCTAAGCGATTGATATCGCGAGACTTAGCGAGCGTGAAAAGTGTGCGGCAGGCGCACAGGTGGGCAGCAGGGTCAGGGTGCGTCCCCAGGCGGCAGAAACGCAAAAACAAAAGGCGGGCCCGCAGGCCCGCCCTGGGGGTGAAACGGACTCTTAGTGGGCTGAGACGGTCTCGCTGTCGTGCGAGGGGAACAGCTTGGAACGGAAGTTGCCGTCCGCGTCCAGGTCCATCGGCTTCGGTTCGGTGAGCACTTCGATCTCTTTCCGCCCCGCGATCACCGGCAGCAGATTCTCCGAAAGCTCTACCAGACCGAGCTCCAGCGTATTGCGGATGCGGCCAATCGTCACATCGTCCAGATTGTGCTTGCCCACCGTGGGCATCATCCGCTCGATGCACTCCACGTCGGTCGGGAAGTTGACGGGCACGCGGATCGCCGCCGGCGTCGATGCCGTCAGCGAATTGATCCGCGTCGGCGTCCAATCGATCTTCCGGCAGCATCCGGCTGTTCAGGACGTCCGCCAGGCCCAGGCCCACCGCGTTGCCGTACGTATTGTCGGAGACGTCACGCACGAACAGGCGCTGGAAGTGCGGCGTGTTCGGCCACGGATTGTAGAGCCCCTGCACCGAACGGTTGGCCACCTTCGTATCCATCCCGGCGCCGGAGATGTTCTTGCCGATCTCGTCGATGATCAGAATGTCCAGGTTGCACGGCACATGCGCCATCCAGCTCTTGGTGAGCGCCAGCAATTCCTCTTCGCGCTTCTCCATGTTCTCCACGGGCACCGCTTCCAGCTTCGCCGTGTTGTGATAGGCGTCTTCCAGGATCGCTAAGCCACCCAGAATCCGGCCGGACGAGAGCACCTGCCGGCCCACGCCGCGGAATCACATGCTCCAAACCCTTCGTAAACGCGTGGGTGTGATAGTTCTGCGCGCCCGCAAACTTGCCGAGGCCGATCGCCATCATCTTGAACAGGCCGCTCTCGATCGCGCCGGCAAAGTCCGTATGCCACTTCACGCGGCCGATGAGCATCACGCCGTCGCTTTCGAAGGCGTTCTTATCGAGGAAGGCTTCGATGCCGTCGGCCGTCTTGCCGACGCTCACCACGTCCAGGTGCGAGATCACCGGGCGCGCCGATGGTCGCTTCGTGGATGCCGTAATGCGCCAGCACATCGGCTTGGCCTTCGGCCGTGGCAGCTCCGTGGCTACCCATGGCCGGGAAGATGAACGGATGCATGCCACGCGACTTCCAGTAATCCACCACCGCCCGCACAATGGTGGCGATGTTCGAAATGCCCGCGGCTGCCCCACGCCAATCGCGACGCGGGAACCCGGCTTCAAATTCGCTCCCAGCGACGAGCTGGAAAGCTGTTTCTGCACTTCCGCCGGGATATCGGCGATGCGGCGGTCAGGAAAATGTTGCTTGACGAGGACGGTACGCGGGAGAGCCATCGCCGTCATTGTATCGCCGGTGGCATCATAGGTGCTTGGAGTTGAGCGACAAATTATACCCGGACCGAGGGAAAAGCTTACCCTCACCGGCATTCAGGCCCTCGTGCGCCTCGCGCTCGATCAGATGCGGCTGGACCGGAAAGCCGGCCTGAACACCGGCACCCTCATCTCCGGCTACGAGGGCTCGCCCCTTGGTGGCTACGACCTCGCTCTCAGCAAAGAGAAAAAGCTCCTCGCCCAGCACGAAATCCACCACTGGCCCGCCGTCAACGAAGACTTGGGCGCCACGGCCATCTACGGCGCCCAACTGCTGAATACCATGGGCCCCCGCCAAAGTCGATGGCGTCGCCGGCATCTGGTATGGCAAAGGCCCCGGCGTCGATCGCAGCGGCGACATCTTCCGCCATGCGAACCTCGCCGGCACCAGCGCCCTCGGCTGCAGCCCTGGTCCTCGCCGGTGACGACCACGCCTCCAAAAGCTCCACGATTCCCCACCAATCCGACTTCAGCCTCATGAACTGGGCCATGCCGATCCTCGTGCCCGGCAATCCCCAGGAAGTCCTCGACCTCGGCCTCGCCGGCCTCGCCATGTCGCGTTACTCCGGCTCCTGGGTGGGCCTGAAGCTCGTCACGAACGTCTGCGACGCCGGCGGCGTCGTCGACCTGGACCTCCAGCGCCATCGCCTCCGCGTCCCCGACCAGTACGTCAAAAAGAGCGAGACCCGCATGCTGTCGCTCCGTGGACGATCGCCGCCGAGCACGAAGCCTTCCGGACCTCGCCTGGAAGCCGCCAAGCGCTTCGCCGCGCACAACCGTCTCAACCGCATCGAAGGCGCCACGCACGCCAAGCTCGGCATCGCCACGGCCGGCAAAGCCTACTACGACCTCCTCCAAGCCCTCAAAGACGCCGGGCTCGAAGACCAGCTCGAACCAGCGGGCATCCGCATCGCCAAGTTCGGCATGACCTTCCCCCTCACGAAACCGCCCTTCGCCCGCGACTTCGCCTCCGGCCTCGAAACGATCCTGGTTATCGAGGAGAAGCGTGCCTTTCTCGAAACCCAACTCCGCGACGCGCTCTACAGCCTGCCGGAGCGCCCCGTCATCATCGGCAAGCAGGACGCCCAAGGGCAAACCCTCGTCCCCAACTACAACGAGCTCGACCCGGACCTCATCGCGACCATTCTCGAGCGCGTCCTGACCGCCGGCGGCCTTGCCGAACGGGTCCGCGCGCTCGTCCGCCCCGCGCCGGATACCCTGCCGCCGGTCCGCCTGCCGAACTTCTGCTCCGGCTGCCCGCATAATCGCTCCACGCTCCTGCTGCCCGGTCAGGCCGCCGGCGGTGGCACCGGCTGCCATGGCAATGGGCATCCTCATGCCGGATACCGCCCGCGGCTATGAGTACGCCACGCAGATGGGTGGGGAAGGCGTCCCCTGGGTCGGCATGTCGCCGTTCAGCCATCGCGAGCACATCTTCCAGAAACCTGGGCGACGGCACCTACTTCCACTCCGGCTCGCTCGCCATCCAGGCTTGTGTCGCGGCCAACGTTAACATCACCTTCAAGCTCCTCTACAACGGCCACGTCGCCATGACCGGCGGCCAGGCCGCCACCGGCGTTCTCCCCGTTCCCGAACTCACGCGCAAACTCGCCGCCGAAGGCGTTAAGAAGATCGTCGTTCTCGTGGAAGACGTCGCCGCCTATCGCGACGCCCGCGACCGCTTCGCCCCCATCGCCGAACTCCGCGACCGCCTCGAACTCGAACGCACCCTCGGCGAACTCCCCACCATCGCCGGCGTCACAGTTCTCATCTACGACCAGGAGTGCGCCGCTGAAAAGCGCCGCGCCCGCTCGCGCGGGAAGGCCGTCGAGCCCACCCGCCGCCTGATCATTCACCAGGAAGTCTGCGAAGGCTGCGGCGATTGCGTCACCCAGTCCAACTGCATGAGCCTCCAGCCCGTCTCGACGCCCCTCGGGGAGAAGATGAGCATCCACCAGTCCTCCTGTAACAAGGACTACACCTGCGCCCTGGGCGACTGCCCCTCCTTCGTCGCCGTCGAGATCGCCCCCGGTTCCGGCCTTCCGCAGCAAACCCTGCCTCCGCTCGCGAAAGACGACGTGCCCGAGCCCGCCACCTTCGCTGAACTGCCCGCCGGCGGCTACCGCATTCTGTCGCCCGGCATTGGCGGCACCGGCGTGATCACCATCAACGCCCTGCTAGCGACGGCAGCTTCGCTCGATGGCCTGCACGCGACCACGCTGGACCAAACCGGCCTCGCCCAGAAAGGCGGCGCCGTGGTCTCTCACCTCACCCTTAGCCGCCAGCCCTGGCGCGGCGCCGCCCGCATTAATACGGGCAACGCCGACCTCATCCTGGGCTTCGACTCGCTCGGGGCCGTCGCCCCCGACAACCTCAAATGCGCTGACCCCGCCCGCACCGCCGCCGTCCTCAACACGAACGTGGTGCCCACCAGTGAGTTCGTCCGCAAGCGTCTGGTGATGCCCGGCCCCCAGGCCAACGTCGATCGGGTCGCCGTCGCCACCCGGCGCGAGCGCAACGTTTATGTCGATGCCTCCCGCCTCGCGGAACACCTCTTCGGTAGCCATCTCGCCGTCAATGTCTTCCTGCTCGGCGTCGCCTGGCAGGCCGGCCTGATCCCACTCACCCTGGCCTCGCTGGAGCGCGCCATCGAGCTCAATCGCGTCGACGTCGCCCGCAATCTTCAGGCTCTCCTCTGGGGCCGCCGCTATTACGTGGACGCAGCTGCGGTCGATGCGGTGGTGGCCCCGCCCCGCGCGGAGGCGGGCCCGGTCGACTACTTCGCCAAACTCGTCACCTACCAGCACCGCGCCTACGCCCAACTCTGGCAGGACTTCGTCGACCGCCAGCCCGAAGGCATGCGCCCCGTCGTCGGCCGGTACCTTTACAAACTGATGGCGTACAAGGACGAGTACGAAGTCGCGCGCCTGCTGACCCAGCCGTCGTTTACCGAGGAGATCGCCCGCACCTTTGCCCAGCCGCGCGGGCAAGGCTATCTCCTCCACCCGCCCCTGCTGCGGGCCATGGGCTGGAAGAAGAAACTTACCCTCGGCGGTTGGAGCCGCGGCGGCCTCAAACTCCTCGCCGCCTTCAAGTTCCTCCGCGGCGGCCCGCTCGACCTGTTCGCCTACGCCACCCACCGCCGCGAAGAGCGCGAATTGATCCTCTGGTACCGCGGCTGGGTCCAGGAATGCGCCGAGCAGTGGGACACCCTGCCTCAGCCCGCGCTCCTCGAACTGTTGTCCATGCCCGACCAGATCCGCGGCTACGACCACATCAAGAGCGCGAGCATCGCCAAGGTCAAACGCCAAGTGGAAGAGCAGTACGAACGCCTCACTGGCCGGCGCGTCGCCAAGCCGGTCGGCTAGGGGCGCGGCCCGTTCTTCGTAAGTTGACCAGTGGGGTATACGGAAATCCGTTTCCCGCTGGCCCAGGCTCCGAGCGATGGGAATTGCGTCGAATGCATCGCCCCACTTGCACGCGACCCCATGCGGTCAAGTGATCGCCCAGGGTCACTCGCCGCCGCTACACTAAGGCCCCAAAAACGGGCGCAAAAACCTGACAAACCAAAGTACTGGCCTCCCTCAAGCCCCCTCCGACGATGGCGCGCGACGCACTCCTTCTGTCCCGCGACGCAGCCTCCGGGCTACCGAGCTAGCCGCACCGAATCAAGGGGTTACGCGCCCTCGTGCCCCTCCTCCCTGACTGTTCCCTCAGGCCTCGCGAACCCACTCGGCCGCGCCCGTCGAGCGTTCCCAGCGCAACACCGTGGAGGTCCAGTAGACGAACGCAATCGCGGTGTCACACGTGCTCCAACAGTGGCTCGCCCGGCCCGCATCAATTTCATCCCAACGAGGCCGTGGCACTGAAAGAGAAACACGACCCATGCGATACTTTTCCAAACGTCCGCCCACGTGGCTGACACTCGTCCCGCTAGTGCTTTTGCTCGCGGGATCCCCAGGGTGGGCCACGCCCATTCTCGGTTCCGCCCAGAGCTTTGCGGTCATCGGCGCCACCACGGTCACCAATACCGGCTCGACCACCCTGAACGGAGACCTGGGCCTGTCGCCAGGCCCTTCCATTACGGGCCTGGGGAGCATCACCCTCACTGGCGCCGTCCACCAAACCGATGCCGTCGCGCTGCAAGCGCAGGCGGACGTTACGACGGCCTATAACGCGCTCGCGCTGCTGCCCTTCACCACGGATCTCACCGGTCAGGACCTGGGCACGGTCGGCACGCTGAGCCCCGGCGTCTATCGCTTCTCGTCCTCCGCCCAGTTGACTGGCGCACTCACCCTCGATGCCTTTGGGGATCCGAATGCACTGTTTGTCTTTCAGATCGGGAGCGCCCTCACCACCGCCAGCAGTTCGAGCGTGACCATTCTGAATGGCAGTCCGAATACGGGGGTCTTCTGGCAAGTCGGTAGTTCCGCCACCCTCGGCACCAGCACGGCGTTCGCCGGGAACGTGCTGGCCCTGTCGAGCATCAGCCTCAACACCAGCGCCACGATCATCTGCGGGCGGGCCTTGGCTATGACCGGAGCCGTCACCATGGACGGGAACACCATCTCCACGAGTTGCACCGACGGCGGCGACTACAGCACCGGCCGCAGTGACTTTGGGAGTCAGGGTTTTAGCGCCGCGCTTGACCCGCAGACCGACGTTCCCGAACCCGCCAGCGCCGCACTCCTGGGCCTCGGCGTTGTGGGCCTGGGCCTCCTGAGGCTGGGTCACCTGCGTCGAGCCGACCTCGGACGCCGGTCGCGCGGGTGGCGCGGCTAGGTCCACCGCATTCTTCGCCCGAAGAACCCCTGACGCAGGTGGCCGCCGAGCCGTCCCCCTATACGGCCTTCCTCGGTTGAGAAGAAGGCCGCCACGGATTCGCCCTCCCGCCGCCCGGCCAGTTGAAACTTCCCCGGCCAATCACCTGCACGTATGCGCTCCGTGCTTCGTCCTCCTTGCATGAAATATCCGCTCCTGCTCGCCACGTTGGCCTTCGCGCAAGCCGATCTCGAACGTGTTTATCACTTCTCGAATACCAGCAGTCCTCAAAGCTTGAACGAGATCGCGACAGTGGTCCGCAGCATGACGGACTTGCGCACGGTGCAAGTCGATGCCACCGCCCAGACCCTGACCTTCTCTGGCTCTCCCGAGCAGGGCGCGCTGGCCGATTGGTTGATGATCCATCTCGACAAACGCACCTCCGCCATCCCGAGTCCGCCGATCTTCCAGGCGCACTTTGACCAAGACCCCGCAGTGAAGATGTTCTATCTCCGCCACACACCGACCGCTCAGACGCTGCAGGAGTTGGCCACCGTCATCCGCACGCTGGTTCAGGCGCCGCGGGTGTTCGTCTATCACGGCGAGTCCGCGCTGGTCACGCGCGGAACGCCCGACCAAGTGAAGTTGGCCGAATGGCTGGTGGAGCAACTCGACCGTAGTGCTCCGCCTTCGGCGGCTGAGTTCCGCCTCTCCGTCACCACCCCTACCGTTCAAGGCGCGGCGGACGACGCCGTGAGAATCTTACCGGTGCCCCAGGCCTCCACCGTGCAGCAACTGCAGCAAATCGCCACCCAGATCCGCAGCCAGACGAAGATCCGCCACTTACTCACTTACAGCGGGCTCCGCGTCATCGGCGTCCGGGGTACCACTGCCCAACTGCAACAAGCGCAGCAGATCATTTCGCAGTAGCTGATCCAAGCAGGGAAGCGGGCGTTGAAGGCTCCCTGCGCCAAACCTACCGCCGGCGCCGACGCTAAGCACTCGGCAGCACGCGGAAGACAGCCACGTAGAGGTCTTCCTGATCGAGTCCGTCCATCACCAACTCGGTCGCCCGGGCGCCCAGCTCGTGAAGCATCTCTTGTAAGATGCTCGAAAAGTCATCTCGCACTTGCGCCCGAGGCACTGCGCGTTCCGCCTTCAGCAGCACGGCCACGTAATGGCTGCCCTGGGGAGCATGGATGGCCCGCCACTGCTGCTTCCGCAGATCCGCCAAAATCTTCGGGTGCCAGTTTACCCGCGAGCCGTTCAGAAAGGCCTTCCGAGCCGGACCCGCCACCTCACACGTCGCGAGAATCCTCGTGAGGGCATAGGTCCCGGGTCCTTGGCTCTCGGTCAACAGATAGTCCACTGCCCCATGCCGGCAATCGGCGTCTTGCCGGTCGCCACTGACGGCGCGCTCCACCACAAGATAGGGCCAATCCGTCGGAAGACGAACCGTCCCTCGCGACATCTCGCTACGGAGATACTCTCGGAGATGGTTTTCACCAAAAGACGCCGGCGCGCCGGCATTCCTTGACCGTTCGAACTCGCTGGCCAGTCAGCTTGCGGCTCCCTCGATGAGGAGCGATTTAAAGTATTCTCCGTAAGAGATAGCGTCAGACGAAGTCATTGACGCTAGATCGGCAACGCCTGAACGCTCCGATAGACTCCTCGATCGCCCCATCTTTCATCCTTGCCGCGCTGCGAGGCGGCGAAATGTAACTGGATCCGCGTTCGACTCAAGGCTAAGTTCCTGCAATCAACCCGGCCGAACTCCCGGCCTGGGATACAGTAGTGCCGAAGGAGTCCGTTTTTGATCCGCCCCACCCTGGCCCTTACCGTAGCCGCTTTTAGTCTGCTTTCTCCAGCCTGGGCGGACGTCACCGCCACCGTCGGACTCACGCTCGGCCAAAGCGTGGACCTCGACACGGGCGCCTACGGACCGCCCGCCGCCGTGGACCTTATCTACACGGGGCCCGGTGGCTACCTGGCTCCCATCGGCGAAGGCACCGGCGTGGTTCTCGCCAGCGCCACCGGCGCCGCCGCTTTCGACAAACTTACGCAGGCCGATCTCTCCGCTCTCACCACTTACCGCTCGATCCAAATCCCCGAGCAGGCTCTGCGACCGGGCTACATCATCCTGGCCAAAACCAACACCGGCAAGTATTCCAAGATTCTGGTCGCCAATCACGTCCTGGGAACCCTGATCCTCACCTTCAATACCTTCACCGCCAGCCCGGTGCTGCCCACCATTGACTCCGTCCAGAACAACTACGGGCAGATCCCCGCCGGCTTACCGAACTATGCCCTCGCGCCCGGATCCCTCTTCTTCGTCAAGGGCGCGAATCTTTCCACGGTGAACGATGGCCAGACGCTGCGGTCCAGTGCCGCTCCCGGTCTGCAGAATACGGTCGGTGGCGTCACGGTCACGGTGACGGTGAACGGCATCTCCTTCAACTGTCCGCTCTATTACCTCTCGCCCACGCAGATCAACGCCGTCCTTCCCGGCAACACGCCTGTCGGCCGCGGCACGCTCACCGTTACCAATAACCTGGGCCGCAGCACGGCCTTCAACCTCACGGTGGCGCAAAGCGCCTTTGGCATCATTCACTACAACGGCACCCTCGCCGCCGCTTACGATGCCAACAACGCTCTGCTCACGCGGCTGAATGCCGCCAATCCGAACCAAACGATCGTCATCTGGGGTTCCGGCATCGGCGGCGACCCCGCCAATGACGACCGGCTCTTTCCGCAAAAGACGAACAACCTGGTCAATGTTCCCTTGCAAGTCCTGGTCGGCGGGCGTTCGGCCACCATTCTCTATCGCGGACGCTCTCAATATCCGGGCGTCGACCAGATCGTCGTCACCTTGCCCGCCAATTCGCCCACCGGCTGCTACATCCCGCTCTCCGTCATCACCGGCAATCTCATCAGCAACGGGGTCACGATTTCGGTGGCGGCCAGCGGAAAGACCTGTGCCGATCCCGACGACCCGCTTACCCCCGCTGTCGTCCAGACGCTCAATGGCAAACCCACCATCCGCACGGGCGCCCTGCTGGTGAGCCGTTACACCGATCTCACGAGCGCAGTGACCTACGTCAGTGCCAGCGGCTCGTTCCAGAGCACCAGCGGCGCCGCCTTCCTGGCCGGCGAAGACCAAACCTCGCTGGGCCATTGCGTTACGGCAGTGAGCGGCAGCGGCAGCCCCAGCCTCCCTTCCGCTCCGATCGATGCCGGACTCGCGCTCAACGTCACGGGTCCGCAGGGAACCTTGCTCCTGAATAAACAGCCCGTCTCCGACTCCACGGACTATCGAGCCACCGTCCCGCAAACCTTCGTGACCGCCGCCGGCGGCAACTATGTCTTCACGAACTTTTCGGGAGGCACTGACGTGCAGGGCTTCAACACCATCCTGTCCGTCCCGGCGAACTTCAGCTTGACGAACTCCGCCGCGCTCGCCACCATTGATCGCCAAGGCGCCATCGTCACCTGGAGCGGCGGCACCACAGCCGCCTATGTTCTCATCAGCGGAAGTGCTGATTCCGCCAGCACGGGCGCGTCCGCCCGCTTTACTTGCCGTGCCCCGGCCGCTCCGGGGCAGTTCACGATTCCGGCGGCCACGCTCATGGGACTTCCCTCGGGCACTGGATACCTCGGGGTGGTGGCCATCGGCAGCCAATTGTCCTTCACCGCTCCCGGCCTCGATTTCGGCTATCTCTACGGCGCGGTGGCGTTCTACCGGGCCGTACGCTACTAGCCTTCACCGAACTCATTCCAGCGCTATCTCCTCTTGGCTGGTGCCGGGTAAAGGCCGGCGCCGGCCGAGTTACGCGACGCTGTTTTCGTCTAACGGTCGCCCGGGGTCGATGGGTTCGATTCCGGACGGGGCGATACGGGTTTCGGGGTCCGAGGAGGGTCCGCGGGCTGGCGGTTTTCGTTGATCGAGAGCGGGGACGCGGGTTGGGGGGCGGCAGGAGCGGGGTGTTCGATTTTGGGATTGGCTTCGATTGGTTCGGTCGTTTTCCTGGGCGGGTCGAGGCGGCGCGAGGCTTGTAAGTCGCGGAGTTCTTTGAGGCAGCGCAGGTAATGGCGATGGAGCTGATTGGTGTAGCGGAGATAGAGCTGGACCAGGGGTTCCGAGTGGGCAAAGCCGTTGGCGAGATGGCCGTGGGCGCCGGCGGTGGGGAGTTGGTGGCGGAGCTCGGTTTCGTGGAGAGCGATGGCGATTTCGAGTTGACCGGTTTCGGCGAGCCAGACGCGAGTTTGACGGAACTTGGCGTAGACGGCTTCGGTGAGTAAGTCGAGCTCGTCGCGATGGCGGGGTGCGTAAGTGGCGACATACTCGTCGAGCAGGCCTTTGAAAGCGGGTTCGTCTTCGATCCGGAGAAAGCACCCGGCGGGGAGCGGATTGCGCTGGAGCGTGGCAGGCTCCGGGGCGGCGGCGGGGAGGGGGGAGGCGGCCTGGCGCCGATTGGCCGGGAAGCGGCGAGCGGAAGATTTACGGGACATTTCAGTAACTCCTGATGATTGGGGGAACGGGGTGTTTAGTGACGGGGCAGGTCACGATTGCGACAGCCCTTGAGGCGCTGTTGGAGGGCGAGCACGGCGTCGATGGCGGCTTGGTGGGCGTCGGGAAAGTCACGCAACGCGAGAAGGATCGTGCTGTGATAAACGGGCCAGACTTCCATGTCCGCGGGGATGTAGTCTTCGTCACCGGACTTGACGAGATGGATGTGGTAACTGCCTTCGGCGACGGGTTCGGGGAGGGAGAAAGCCGAGTAAGTGGTGCAGGTGACGAGTTGGTAGCAGTGTCGTGGTTGATGCAGCATGTCGGCTTTCCCGATTTCACTTTACGTGCTCGTCGCAAGCCTCCGGCCGGATTTGGGGAGTAAGTGATTGATTCCGTGGGAGAAGAAAAACGGCAACTGGAGGGACTGGCGGTTTGGCGGCTCGGTCGGGGTGGGGGGGATTGGGTTACTTGCCCGCATCGGGGACCGGGTGGTGCCCGCAAAAGAGTTGAGATTTTTGGGGGCGGGAAACCACTAGTTGGTATGCGTGGTTTGCGTAATTTTCAGCCGGGGCGGTTGTACGGCATTACCCAGCGGGGGAATAAGGGGCAGTGGGTATGCCGGGACGAGGAGGACTTCGGGCGGTCGTTTGAACTGATGCGGAAGTCGACGGCGCGGTATGGCGTCAAGGTGCATGGTTGGTGTCTCTTACACAATCATGGGCATTGGATTTTTGAGGCTTCCGATGCGGAGTCGATTTCGAAGGCGATGCGGGATATGCAGGGTCAGTTTTCTCGGTATCTGAACCAGAAGTATCGGGCGGCGCCTTGGTTGTTGTTTGGTTCGCTGGGGGGATCGCGGAGGCGCAAACGGGGGTGGACGCGCTACTTGCGGGCGGGGCCGACGAACTGGTCGCCGCGGTTCGATGCGCAGTTGTTGAGTGACTTGGGGTTCAAGTCGTTTTTGCGGTATGTGGAGCTGAATCCGGTGCGGGCCAAGCTGGTGGGGTCGGCGGAGCGGTGGGCCTGGTCGAGCGCGCGGGCGCATGTGACCGGCTTCGATCCGACGGGTGTGTTGTGTTTTGAGCAGTTTACGCGGTGGTCGCTGGATTGGGGGGCGTTTTTGCGGGCGCCGATCGAGGCGGAGAAGGTGGCGGCGGCTTGGGAACGGGTGCGGTCGGGGTCGGTGTGGAATCGGCCGGCGTGGATGCTGTTCGTCGTTAAGGAGGTCGCGGGACGGGCCGTGGGCTGAGTTGGGGGTCTTAGCTCTCGAGGCGTGGCCGGGTGGATGTGGTGATGGCGAGCTAGGGTTGCGGTCGGTGGACAATTGGCGGCAGGTGGGCCGTGGGGGCGGTCGGTGCCCTCGCTTGCGTCGGCGGTCCCCGCGTTGGCGTTTCTTTCCTGGTGCCGGACGTGGCCTACGCCGCCGGACGTGGCCTACGCCGGACGTGGCCTACGGTGCCGGACGTGGCCTACGGTGCCGGACGTGGCCTACGGCGGGGAAAACATCCTTCTTGTAGACTAAGTTCCTAGGCTCAGATGTTTCAGCTCACATCACCGGACGCCCCCGCTGCTTTCCTATCCTTCGCGAACAAAATGGAGCGGCTGGGCAAGACCACGACCAGCCTGTATGACCGCAGGCGGCGGAAGGTTACGCGCAACATCGTGGAGTGGATTTCGATTTGAGCGCTCCTACGCCTGACCAGCTTTTGAATGATTTCGCAATCCGCTCATTCCGCGACATAGCCGATAGTGACTACATCGCTGCGCGACTGGCGTGCCGGTCGCAGCTCGTGGTTCAGTACCTATGGGCAAGTCAGCAGGCCATCGAGAAGTATTTAAAATGCATCCTGCTCCTTCACCGAATTCCCGCAAAGAAGATGCGCCACAATCTGAACGCTGGTCTGTCTGCAATAGCGAGTTCCGGGAGGCTAACGTTCGGACTGCATAAGCCGACAGAAGAGTTCATTAGCTATCTGGATCAATTCGGACAGTTCCGCTACCTCGAGATCTCTAACGTGGCGTTTGGCAGGGACATTGTCAGGCTAGATCGCGCCGTCTGGGAGCTGCGACGGTTCTGTACGCTCGATCCAGGACCGCGCCAAGTTCCATTGATCGAACATCGGACGATCCCTCTAAAGTTCGCTTGGCTGGCGGCGAGCTCGAGAAGATCATCGACAATGCCAAGCATCCAGCCCGAAAGGCGTTGCTTTGGCAGAATGCCTTCTTCGGATCACGGATCCGTAAAAACGTCAGAATACCGAACTGGTTCGCTGCGCATAACTCCCCGCTCTATATCCATCCAGAAATCCCTGATGAAGTCCTCAAATACGTCTATTTACCGAGCGATCTCGTCAAGGCATATCGAAATCACAAAGGACCTTGAGATACCGACGGCGCCGCCATACGATCTCTGGGGCCAGACGCAATGCGTAACATTGTTGAGAGGATCTCTATTAGGCTTCGATGTCCAGTCTAACGATAACGGAAAAGCGCCGCCTTGAAGCGCTCTTTGGAATGAGTACTGGCTACGTACTCGATTTCTCCAATCCCAGATTTGAAGAGTTTGTTCTGGAGAGCACGGGACACAACATTTATGATGAACGGTACTCAACGGGAGGCACTTCGAAGGCGAATAGGCTACGGACGTTCTGGAGATTGGAACCCGACGCCCTTGTCGGAAAACTGCTTCACGATCTGATCGATTACAGCGAGGACAGAAGCGAGCAGGCGGAGCTTTGCAAATTGATCGTGCGTCGGCTGGTTGGCCAGAAGCAACAACACGCCCAGCCCTCCCCGTCACCTTCCGCTAGCACCTCCAACCCAGCACAAACGTCGGTTGCGCCAGTATTCGATGCACTACATCACGATCGACTGTCCGCGGCCTTGACCGAGTTGATGCGGTTGGCTCCGGCCCCACGCGGCTTTGCGTTCGAACGATTTCTAGACGATACGTTCGCAGCCTTCAATCTGTCCCCACGTAAATCTTTCCGTCTTGTCGGAGAACAAATCGACGGTAGCTTCCATCTAACGAATGAGACATACCTTGTGGAGGTGACCTGTACCGGGAAAACGGTCCACCGTAAACTGGAAACCTTGAAGGAGAAGGAGGACAGAGACGGTGAAGAAGAGTCGGTTCAGCGAGGAGCAAATCGTCGCGATCTTGAGGCAAGCTGAGGGTGGTCGGAAGACGGAAGATCTGTGCCGGGAGCAGGGGATCAGCCCGGCGACGTTCTACGCCTGGCGATCGAAGTACGGCGGGCTGGAAGTGAGTGATGCGAAGCGCTTGAAGGCGCTGGAGGAGGAGAACCAGAAGCTGAAGGTGCTGGTGGCGGAGCTGTCGCTCGACAATCGCATCCTGAAGGACGTGGTCTCAAAAAAGTGGTGAAGCCTGCGGAGCAGAGAGCGGCCGTGACGTATGTGCTGGACGAGTATGCAACCAGCGAACGTCACGCCTGCAGGCTGATGGTGGTGCCGCGAGCCACGTATCGTTATCAGCGCCGACCCGATCGGAGCAAGCCGCTGCGCCTGCGCATCCGCGCCTTGGCGCAGGAGCATCCGCGTTGGGGCCTGCGTCGTATTTGGGAGTTACTCAAAGCCGAGAAACACTTAGTCGGCCGACATCGCGTGAGCCGGATCTGGCGCGAGGAGCGCCTGCAGGTGAAGCGGCGCTTACGCAAGCGACTGGTGCGGCCGAAACTCGCCGCAACGTGTATCCATCGGCCCAATCAACGCTGGGCCATGGACTTTGTGGCTGATCGATTGAATGATGGCCGGCCGTTTCGCGTACTGGTGATCATCGACGTATTTACGCGCGAATGTTTGTCGCTGGAGATCGATCTTAGTTTGTCGGGTGAACGGGTAAAGCGCGCGCTGGCGCGCTTGGTCGAGCAACGAGGCGAGCGTCCCGAGGAAGTGATCTGTGACAACGGGCCCGAGTTCGTTTCGCGGGCGTTGACGAAGTGGTGTCAGGAGCAGCAGATTCGGCTGCTTTATATCCAGCCGGGTCGACCGATGCAGAACGGGCACGTCGAGAGCTTCAATGGGCGATTGCGCGATGAATGTCTGAACTTACATGCTTTCTCGAGGATGAGCCAGGCCCGGCTGATCATCGGTGAGTGGCGGCGGCATTACAACGTCGAGCGGCCGCATAGCGCGCTCGGCAACCTCGCGCCCCGCGACTTTATCGCGAGGCTGTCCTTCGCCCCCAAACAGACTGATACCGCGGAATCCCCAACGACTCAAGGCAACCCTGCGGGCGCGCTTCCGCGCGGCCTTGACTCGCCGGCGATTCCGCAGCCCGAAGCTGAAATATAGGGCGAAGGACAGGCAGGAAGGTTTTGTTGGAAACTCTAGTTTAGGTGGACGGATTTTCCGGACAGGTCAGAGGCTAAATGGCAGGATCAGAAAATTGGAAACCGCGAGCTCCAGAGCTTTGCCGGCACAGTGCGTACAAAATCAAGCTGGGCTCGCGGCCTTTACGTTAGCTATTCCGGTTTCAGTGATGAAGGCCTAGGAACGTGTTGAAAAATAACCTCCCCGTGGATCCGCAGTGTATTTAAGGGGGAGTTAGCATCGGAAGGTTGCCTTTGGCGTGGTCCCGAAGTCGCCCTCGACGAAGCCGCCAATCGGCGGTTAGACGCGTTTGCCCCTCATTCAGGCACACTTCTCCTGCAGGGTCTTGATGCGGAGAAGGTTGTAAGCGGCGGCCGTATAAGTAACCAGCCATCCGACCTTATCCAAGCCGCGCAGTTTGATCTTCTTGAGTCCGCCGGTTTGCTTCATCCAGCCGAAGGCTTTCTCCACCAGCCAGCGTTTACTCAAGCTCATTCCATAACCCTGGTGTCTGGTCGTGCGCCCATCGATCGCGCTACGGCGGTGCTTGTTGTTCTGCGCCACATGCGGTGTCACGCCCAGTTCCCTGAGCGTCTTGACGACGTCCTTCCGGTCGTAAGCTTTGTCAGCTCCGAGCGTGATTCGCTGGCCGGACCGGACGAGCTTGGCGGCCATCAAGATGGCGGCATCAGCCTCGCCGTGGCCGTCAGCCTGCGTGCTCATCACCTCGCGGATCAGGCCATGGCGATTCTCGATGACGAGGTGACCGAGGTAACTCAGTTTCGCTTCCTGTCCGCTGCTCTTCTTGTAAAGACGGGCTTCCGGATCAGTCTTGGATTCATGCGTATCGTTCTTGCGCTTCTCGCCATGAAAGTTGGATCCGTCTTTCGGCCTCGCCCCATCCTGGTCCTTGCGCTGAAAGCTCTTCTGGCTCGCCCAGGCTTCCAACAAGGTTCCGTCGACGGTGAAGTGTTCGTCCGACATATGGCCCGCGGCCAGTTCATTGACCCGCGCGAAGAACTGTTGCGCCACCTTTTCGTTCAGCAGCCGGTCGCGATTCTTGCTGAACACGGCGTGATTCCAAACCGGCTCGTCGATCTCCAGGCCAATGAACCAGCGAAACAGCAAGTTGTAATCCACCTGCTCCATCAACATACGTTCGCTGCGCACCGAATAAAAGATCTGCAGCAGCAACGCCCGCAACAACCGCTCCGGCGGAATCGATGGACGGCCGACTTGCGCGTACATCCTGGCGAACTCGCCATCCATGCTCCTCAAAAGACCGTCCACCAATTGACGGATCTTTCGCAGCGGATGATCCTGGGCGATGCGTTCTTCCAGACTCACGTAGCTGATCAGGGACGATTGTTGACTGTCGTTGCCGCGCATAAAACATAGATGCCCAACAACGCTCTGGCGTCACACCGACCGCGCGTTTTTCAACAAGTTCCTAGAAGCGTTTGCCCGTGGCGACGCTACCCGCATTATCTGCATTGATGGCTGGGAACTCTGGCAGGTGCTCAATCACAAGCTCGATCTCGCCGCAGTTTTATCCTTGAAGACCAGGCGAGCGGCCGAAACAGGTCGCGCTTATTGCCCGGTGCGAGAGCTCTATCAACTTTAAAGCTCGTTCAAGCCACAGCAGCTGCAACCGCTGCTGTCCCACACCGTACGTTCTTTGAAACGTTGCATAGTCGGTGGCGACTTTGGGCATTACCCAAAATGGTTCAAGCTTCCTCGTCCTGACCTGTCCGGAAAATCCGTCCACCTAAACTAGAGTTTCCAACAAAACCTTCCTGCCTGTCCTTCGCCCTATATTTCAGCTTCGGGCTGCGGAATCCTCGGCGAGTCAAGGCCGCGCGGGAGCGCGCCCGCAGGGTTGCCTTGAGTCGTTGGGGATTCCGCGGTATCAGTCTGTTTGGGGGCGAAGGACAGCCTCGCGATAAAGTCGCGGGGCGCGAGGTTGCCGAGCGCGCTATGGGGCCGCTCGACGTTGTAATGCCGCCGCCACTCACCGATGATCAGCCGGGCTTGGCTCATCCTCGAGAAAGCATGTAAGTTCAGACATTCATCGCGCAATCGCCCATTGAAGCTCTCGACGTGCCCGTTCTGCATCGGTCGACCCGGCTGGATATAAAGCAGCCGAATCTGCTGCTCCTGACACCACTTCGTCAACGCCCGCGAAACGAACTCGGGCCCGTTGTCACAGATCACTTCTTCGGGACGCTCGCCTCGTTGCTCGACCAAGCGCGCCAGCGCGCGCTTCACCCGTTCGCCCGACAAACTAAGATCGATCTCCAGCGACAAACATTCGCGCGTAAATACGTCGATGATCACCAGCACGCGAAACGGTCGGCCATCATTCAATCGATCAGCCACAAAGTCCATAGCCCAGCGTTGATTGGGCCGATGGATACACGTTGCGGCGAGTTTCGGCCGCACCAGTCGCTTGCGTAAGCGCCGCTTCACCTGCAGGCGCTCCTCGCGCCAGATCCGGCTCACGCGATGTCGGCCGACTAAGTGTTTCTCGGCTTTGAGTAACTCCCAAATACGACGCAGGCCCCAACGCGGATGCTCCTGCGCCAAGGCGCGGATGCGCAGGCGCAACGGCTTGCTCCGATCGGGTCGGCACTGATAACGATACGTGGCTCGCGGCACCACCATCAGCCTGCAGGCGTGACGCTCGCTGGTTGCATACTCGCCCAGCACATACGTCACGGCCGCTCTCTGCTCCGCAGGCTTCACCACTTTTTTGAGACCACGTCCTTCAGGATGCGATTGTCGAGCGACAGCTCTGCCACCAGCACCTTCAGCTTCTGGTTCTCGTCCTCCAGCGCCTTCAGGCGCTTCGCATCACTCACTTCCAGCCCACCGTACTTCGATCGCCAGGCGTAGAACGTCGCCGGGCTGATCCCCTGCTCCCGGCACAGATCTTCCGTCTTCCGACCACCCTCAGCTTGCCTCAAGATCGCGACGATTTGCTCCTCGCTGAACCGACTCTTCTTCACCGTCTCTGTCCTCCTTCTCCTTCAAGGTTTCCAGTTTACGGTGGACCGTTTTCCCGGTACAGGTCAGAACCATCCTCCTTAAAAAACAAAAGACCATTAGTTTTGATCTTAATGTGATCACGGAATGCCAGTATGACGTGCATATGAGGGCTGATGCCAGAAATTGGCACTGCAATCAGTTTTTCCCTCATAAGGCCGGCCATGCCGTCTGCCCCCCCCTTTCAACCCGCCTCGAGCTTCAGCAAGTCGGCGGGTTCTCACGCTGTAGTCTTTGGGCCGCATAACGCGCCTGGACGTCCGGGTCGGAGACGTTCCCCAGAACGCGGTTCTCTTCCAAGTTTGACCCGTCCAGACCCTGGGTCTGCAGGACGTGCTCAACCAGACTTTCGGGACCCACGGACTGGCGAAGAAACGGCTTCAGATAAAGATCCAGATGCCGGGCATTCGGCTGCGCGATTTCCCGAGTAAGTGCCCCGAGGTAGTCGGCCTTGTTGGTAGCGGTCCAATCGAGACTGAACCCCGCACGCTCCGCGAGCTCGGCATGAATGATCATGATGGTTCGGCCATTGCCATCGAGAAACGGATGGCCAAAAGCCAGATAGCCCATCACCTCGCCTGGCTTGGAAGTCATGGAGTCCGGCTCAGATCCCAGTCTCAAGCCGTATTCAACCGCGGCTCTGACATCCCTTGGATGAGCGAACAGAACCGGCCCTTTGCTTACCGCAATGCCAGGAGCGGTCTGCATTCGGTCCTGTCCCGCCCACGGATAGATGTCGCCGAAGAGAATTCGGTGCGTCTTCAGGACATCCTCGTAAGAAAGGCGACGGACGGAGCTCAGATGCCGGAAGGCCTCGGCGGCCCCTGCGAGAAAAGCGCTATGTTCAAGATGCTTGATGATGTTGGGGTTCTTTTCCCCGAACACATTGTGGAGGTATCCACGGGTTTCGAAATCCCCGAAGGGATCAAAGCTCATAGCCCAACGTCGCGCAAGTAGTTCACCTGGAGACGCAACGCTTCGGGACGGCTCAAGCGTCCCTCCCTCTGCAACGCGATCAACAGAAGTTCGATGCCATCGAGAGTTACATCGTCGTCGGCGAGACGTGTGACCTCACCCGCCCAGGCATCTCTCGCGGTGGGCTTGTAGCTAACGCCGTGCTGCTGAGCCAGACGGATGATGGTTTGTCCTGTTTGGGACAACATCTGTCCTGGCTTCATTTTCGTCGTTACCGGCATATTCGCCTCATCGGCAAACCGCATGAATCTCTTATAAGTCTAACATTTAGACGGCTTCAGGTCGATAGCAAACTCACCCTCTTCGTCTCTCCCTCAAGGGACAGCCAGCCCATCCGGTCCGCGCCATGCAAAGCGCGGCGGGCAGGAGCGTCGGGCTGAGAAGAGACAGGAAGAGATCAGGGCTTTGCAATTCCCGGCCCTGCTCTGTACGGTAGGCTTTTTGGACGGTAGGAATGAGTTTCGATCCCGAACGGGAGGCCTTCAAAAAGCAAATCGACCTGCGCCAGTACGCCGCAGCGCTCGGCTTTGCTCTGAAGGCGAACCTTTGAGCGGTCGGGCGCTAAAAGATCGGGGAATTTGGCATCAGGTTTGTCCTTCGCCGGATGGACATGCTCTCGAAAAGTTCGACAACAAACCGTTTGAGGATCGAGCCTACTGACCGTCGGTCTTGGAGCCCGAAAGAACGCCTACGACGCCGGGGAAGTCGAGGGAGCCGAGGCGGGCGAGGGCGAATTTGAGGCGGAGCGACAGGCCGGCGCCGAAGCCGAACCATTTGCCGGCGTAGGTGGCGGCGCCGTGGGCGAGGTCGACGGGGTCGGTGCCGGTGGCGAGTTCGGTGGGGCGGGTGGAGACGCGGACCGGAATGTCTTCGGCGAAGACGACGCGGCGGCCGCCGCGTTTGAGCTGATAGAACAGGTCGAGGTCGGCGCCGAATTGGCCGTAGCTCTTTTCGTCGAGGTAGTTGATCTGGACGATGGCTTGGCGGCGGATCATGAAGGGGGCGCCGGCGGGGAAGTCCGGGCCGGGGGACATGGGCCAGCGGCCTTGCGAGACGCGCGTGCTGAGGTCGGCGGGGGTGGGGAGGACGAACGACTGGCTGACGCTTTCACCGGTGCCGCTGCGCTCGCGCGGGCAGATGACGGTGATTTCCGGTTCATGCTCCAAGCGATCGGAGAGGCGCGCGATGGTGTCGGGCTCGAGCTCGACGCCGGCGGGCAGGAAGAAAAGGAACTCGCCTTTGGCGGTGCGGGTGCCGATGTTGGCGGATTTGGTCCAGCCGAAGTTCTTGGGGGTGCGGAGGAGCTTGACGGAAGGGAAGCCGGCTTCGATGTCGCGGGTGGCGTCGTCGGAGCCAGGGTCAACGACCAGGACTTCGAGCATTTCGCGGGGGACGGAGCGTTCGACGGTGGTGAGCGTCCGGCGGAGAGCGTCGACCTGGTTGCGCGCGATCACGATGACGGAGACGCGCAGGGGGATGACAACGGGCTCGGGCGGGGTGGCCGGAGCGGCTTGCGGATTGAGGGTCTGGTCGGGCTTCGCCATGCGGGGTCGAACTCAAGGATAACCCGCGAGGACTGCCTCCGTTGAATCGCCGGCCAAAAGCCGGTTGACGAACGCCGCCGCGCGACGCGTTTCGAAGGGCCGGTCGATGGGTTGGGGACGGAACGGGCCGGCCGGCTTCCACATCCAGGGTACATGCCGGTCAAAGGGCGGATAGCCCAGCCGGTGAGCCTGCCGGAAGCCGTGGTCGCCGGTGACGATGACGTGACTGTTGGTCCAGAGGCCGGCGGCTTCGAGCCGGTGGCGGACGCCAGCAAACAGGCGATCGGCCAGCGCGAGGTTGTGCAGATAGCCGGTGGAGTTCTGGTTCGCCGCGCCCAAGTCGTGCTGCGCGGGCCGGTAGACGAAGGGCGTGTGCGGCGCGGGCAGGTGCAGGAAGACCAGTTGCAAGTCGGGGCGAACCGCGGCCTGGCCGGCCTCCCGCTCGATGGCCTGCACGGTGCGGACGTGCGCCCCGACCGCCAGCGATTGGCCGAAAAGCGAGTACAGACTCGATTCGAACAGGCTGCGGAAGTGGTTGACGGTGACCTGGGGGAGGGTGTCGCCGTAGGAGTTGATCTGCCGGTCCATCGGCCAGTCCTGGCAGGCGGCCAGATGCGCGGCGTAGAGATCGCAATAGGGGATGTACCAACCCACCACGCCGGCGCGCAGGCCGGGGCGCTCAAACACCTGGCCCAGGATCTGCGGCACCGAATCCGCAGTGGCATTCGAGGGACTGGTGGCTTGGCGATAGACGATGGCTTCGGCGCGGAAGGCATCGAGCGCTTGCAGCCGGAAGCCGTCGCGGCGCTGGGAGAACGCGATGCGTTCGTCGAGTTCGTCGAACAGAAGCCACACCACGCGCGCGCCGGGCTGGGTCACGGCGCTCACGCCGGGCTGGGTCAACAGGCCCCCCGACTGGCTCACTGCGCTCACGCCGGGCTGGGTCACCGGCCGGCGCGAGGGGCTGGAATCGGCCAGGATGGCGTGCGGGGTGGGCACCAACAGCCGCCACGCCACCTGTCCCGCGGTCACCAGGACGATGGGGCTGAAGGTGACCAGCACCCCCGAAGCCCAGCGCAGTTCCGTGCGCCAGGCGACCCAGCTCAGCCCGCCGATCGCCGCCAGGGCCACCGGCCAGAACCAGCCTTGCCGCAACGCCGTGTCCACCACGCCCGCCGCGCCCACTTTCCAGGCAGCCACGTCCTGGCCGACGGAGATGGTGACTTCCTTGGCCAGCAGGGCCACCGAACCCACGGCCAGCAGCAGGCGCGCGCGCAGCCCGCCCCAGCGCGCCACGGCCCAGAGGGCGGCGGTGAGGAAGGCCAAGTCCAGCAGCGCCGCCCCATAGCGAACTCGGGGAATCGTGCCGGAGAAATCGCCCAGGAGTTCGACCCAAAGGCGGACCAGCAGCAGATTCGCGAGCGATAAAGCGGCCACGAAGGGACGGACGGCGGCTGAGCTCACAAGAGGTGTCGCTTCTCGCACCAATACAGATAGCGGCGGCCTTCGAGAATCGGCTGCTGCCGGCGGATGGCAAAGCGCAGGCCCAGTTCGGCCTCAAACGCTTCGCGGGTATCGCCGGTATGCAACTGGTCGCGGCCGCGGAGTAAGCGGCGGTAGTAGGGGTCCTCGGGGCTGATGTACTCGATGATCAAGGTGCGCCGGGTGAGGTCCGCCGCCAGGTCCAGGATCCAGGGGAGCGGCACGCGCTCGGTGATGGTGAGGTGATGCAAGAGGGCCAGCATCAGCACGGTGTCGAACTCGCCGGCGGCGCGGTCAAAGAACGCCGTGTTCTCGCGATTGCGCCAGCCGGTGGGGGGAGTGGGCTGGGCGAGGTTCATGACGACGGGGAGGATGTTGAGCTTGGCGCGGTAGGCATGCCGCCAGATCTCGTTGGCGGCTTGCGGGTCGCCTTCCACGGCCACCACGCGAGCCCCTTGCTCGGCGGCCAGCCGCGAATACTCGCCGTCGTTGGCGCCCAGGTCGAGCAGTTCCTTCGACCCGAGCAGGGCGTTGGCCACAAAGACGCGCTTCGCCTCGCGGTCGGCGCGGTCATAGTGGCAGTAGGTCTGGTAGCCGCTCCAGTTGGTGCCACGCTCGAGCCCGTCGGGACTGGCTTCGATCAGCTTCCGCAGCCGTTGGAAGAGGCGATGCAGAATGAAGCGGGCCACCTCTTCGTCGCGCAGTTTGGCCGGGCCATAGGACCCTTCCTTGGCCTCGTCCCGCATCCACTCTGCCGCCGTGATCCAGGAGAGAGCCCGTGGCCGCAGCCGGTGGCTCCATCCCAAGCGGGCATAGATCTCTTCCGTCCGCCAGCCTTCGCGGCGGCCCAGAAAAGCTTCGTGCGCGGGCACGGCCTTCCACTCGTCGAGCAGCAACGGATAGGCAAAGGTGGAAAGGAACTGCGCCAAGGGGCGCCACAGCGGGTCGCGTGGATCGCGCTGCTCCACGGAGAGCGCGTCCACGAAGATCGGCTTCGAGCCGCGGAAAAGGACGTTCCACGGCGTGGCGTCCTTCAAGCCGCACCCGGCCGAGAGCAGGGTCTCGGCCAGGCGCAGGGTCAGCAGCGCGGCTTCGCGCAGCATGCCGCGGGTCCATTCGCTGGGATAGGTGGGAAACCAGACGCGCTCGTGTTCGAGCACGGTGGCGGGGCCGGTGATTCCGGCGCGGTCGAGCACGGTGGCGCGGTCCAAGGGCGACGCGGGCGCCGTCCGGACGAAGTCGCCCTGCTCCATCAGTTGTCGACCCAGAGGAGATCCGAGCAAGTGTAGCAACCGCTCGGCAGGTTCCTGTTGAACCACGCGAAAGACCGGCTTAGCAGCCGATCCGGCGACCACAAAACCCTCCGGGTCGCGAAACGAGATTTGGGCCATCAGTTACTGGTTGCGCTTGAAGACACGCGCCAACAGACGCCGCGTGGAGAACAGAAAGCCAACCGAGACGGCCATGATGGATTGCCACACGAGGACACCGGTTCCGGGGTCGGTGTAAGCCATCAGCGAGATGGGACTTCCAGCGACAATGAGAGCCACTCCAAGAACGTGAATCATTACAATCATCCTCCAGGCAGGAATCGCGGTCCGAGACGATGAAGGCGGTTCGGACTCGCTTTGTTTGTCTCAGTCTAAACTCGGGTGAGACAAAACGGTTGCGAAATTACGACGCTAGGCGAAAACAGGTTGACCTTTGAGGTCCGGGCCTCAGGACCCCGAAACGAAGAGTTTTAAAGCACTTCCGGGCGGTTGTTTGCTTGATTTGACAACAAAGTGAAAAGAAGGCTGCGAACGCCGGGTCCCTTTACAAAACTTTGGAGAGCGAATCGGTGGCGCGTGACACGCTGTGGGCATGAAGCCCTTATGGCCGCTGCTGACCGTCTTCTCGTTACTCGCCGCTGATGTCTGGGACAAGAAGCCCTTTACCGATTGGTCCGCCAAGGAGGTGGACCGCATGCTGAATGCCTCGCCCTGGGCGAGGGAGACGTCGGCGAGCTTCGCCGGCGGGGGCATGGGGGGCGGCGGCATGGGTGGCGGGCGCGGCGGCCGCGGGGGCGGTGGCGGGGGCATGCGCGGCGGTGGGGGCGGAATGGGTGGGGGCGGCGGCGACATTGACACCAGCGCGGGCGGGGCCGGAATGGGCGGACCGGGCGGCGGAGGTGGTGGCATGGGTGGGGGCGGCGGGATGGGTGGCGGCGGGGGAATGGGCGGTGGCGGGGGGGCGCCGCAAACGCTGGTGCTGGTGCGCTGGCAAAGCGCGCTGCCCGTCAAGCAGGCCCTGGTGAAGAGCAAGTTCGGCAGTGAGGCGGCCTCGGCGGCCGAAGCCAAGTCCATTCTCGAGAACCCGGAGGCCTATTACGTGATCGCGGTGGATCATCTGCCGCGCATGGGTATGGGCCGGCCGCGCGCCGCGGCAGCCGAAGGACCGGGCAGCGAGAGCCGCGGCGAGGGGCGGGGCGATCCCGAACGGATGCGGCAGATGATGGCCCGGTCCACTTCGCTGGTGCGCAAAGGCAAAGAGCCGCTGAAGCCGGAAGACGTGAAGATGGCGATGGGCGAGAAGACGATGACGGTGTATTACCTATTTCCCAAGAGCGAGCCGATCACGCTCGAAGACAAGGAAGTGGAGTTCGTGACGCGGATGGGCCCGCTCGAGATCAAGCGCAAGTTCAAGTTGCAGGAGATGGTTTTCGGAGGCAAGTTGGAGTTGTAGAGTGAAGCGTGATCCTGATTTCGCTTCTCCTTTTGGCGCAGGCCGATCCGTTCGAAGGGCTGGCGCATGAAGCGTTCGCCCGCCATCAGCGGGAGGTGGCGGCGCTTTCGTCGCCGGCAGCGGTTCACGCCCGGCAGCAGCACGTGCGAGAGAGCGTGTGGCGAGCATTGGGCGGGCTGCCGGCGACGAAGACGCCGCTGAACGCGCGGATCACCGGCACGCTGCGCCGCGAGGGCTATCGCGTCGAGAAACTGATCTACGAGAGCCTGCCGCGCTTCTACGTGACGGCCAATGTTTATGTGCCCGAGGGGCCGGGTCCGTTTCCGGCGGTGGTGGGCGTGGCGGGGCATTCGGACAACGGCAAAGCCATCGGCACCTATCAACATGCGTGGATCGGCATGGTGAAGAGCGGCCTGGTGGTGATCGCGATCGACCCGCCGGGGCAGGGCGAGCGGCAGGAGTACTTCGACGCGGCCTACGGACGGTCGCTGGTGGGGGCCGGGACGCGCGAGCACATCATGGCGGGCACGCAGTGCCTGCTGGCCGGCAGCAACGTGGCGCGCTATGAGGTTTGGGATGGCATCCGCGCGGTGGACTATCTGCTGACGCGGGCGGATGTCGACGGGAAGCGCATCGGGGTGGCGGGGAACTCGGGGGGCGGTACGCAGACGGCGTATCTGATGGCCCTGGAGCCTCGCCTGGCCGCGGCGGCGCCGTCCTGCTACCTGACTAGCTGGGATCAGTTGTGGGCGAAGCCGGGTCCGCAGGATGCGGAGCAGATCTTTGCGGGCTTTCTGGCGAATGGGCTCGACTTCTCGGACTTTCTGATTGCCTTCGCGCCGCGGCCCGTGAAGATGCACGCCGCCATCCGCGACTTCTTCCCCATTGCCGGCGCGCGCAAGGCGTTCGCCGAGGCGAGCCAGGTTTACCGGGTACTCGACGTGCCGGATCGCGTGGGCTTCTTCGAGTTCGACGATACGCACGGCTGGAGCCAGCCGAGGCGGGAGAGCACGTATGGCTGGTTCGGCCAGCATCTGTTGGGCAGGCCGGCTGCGGCCTCGGTTCCGGAGCCCGCGATGCGGCTGGAACATGAGCGGGATCTCGAAGCGACGCCGACGGGGCAGGTGCGCACGTCGCTGGGCGGGGAGACCGTGCAATCGCTGAACGCACGGGAGGCGGAGGGGAAGTTTGCCAAACGGTCCGCCCTGCGTGCGGCGACGCGCGAACAGTTGGCGGCCATCGTCAAACGGCGGCTGGTGGTGGAGCGCGTTTCGGCCGATGAGCCGGAGCTCGAGTGGGGAGGGGGCTCGAAGACCGGGCGACGCCCCGGCATTCTCCTGCTCGATCAGGCAGGGGCCAAGGCGACTGACTGGCAGGCCATGACCGAGGCCGGCTACGTGGTGGCCGCCGCGCCGTTGACCGGCTGGCCGGAGCAGCCGTCCGCACAACAATACAACGCGCAATGGCAGCTCTCGATGCGGGCGATCCTGCTGGGCCGCACGGTGCTGGGCGTGCAGGTGGCGGACGCGCTGGAAGCGCTCCGCGTGATGAAGCGCGATCCGCGCGTGGATCCGGCGCACATCTCGATCATCGGCCGCGGCCATGGCGGGGTGGTGGCGCTGCATGTGGCGTTGCTCGAGCCCGTGGAGCGCGTGGCGACCGAGGGGTCCATCGTTTCTTACCTGGACGTGATCCGCGCCAAGGTTCATCAGGGGCTGGCCAATCTGATCGTGCCCGGCGTGATCGAAGACTACGACCTGCCGGATCTGGCCAAGTGGTTAAAGCCGGTGGTGATTGAAGCGAAGTCGCCGATGGGCACGCGGACGGCCGTGGGGCGGGCTCGCGCCGAAGGCACGCCGTGGCTCGAGGCCTATCGTGAGTGGAGCCAGTCGTCGCGCAACATGCCGTAGATCCGCAGATCGAGGTAGCGGCCGTTGACATACTCCGCCTGGCGCAAGGTGCCTTCGTGATGGAAGCCTAAGCGCTCCGCGACGGCGGCACTGCGCGAGTTGGAATCGGCACAGCGAATCTCCACGCGGGTGAGGCCGTACTCGCGGAAGCAATGAGTGACGAGATAGGTGACGGATTCGAGCATCAGGCGGCGCCCTTCAGACGCGGCATCGAGCCAATAGCCGATCTCGACGCGGCGGTTGGCCCAATCGATGGGATGGAGGCCGACCATGCCGGCGAGTTGGCCCTCGACCAGGATGCCGGCGTGGAAGCCGTCGCCGGTAGCGTGCTGGCCGGCGGCACGGTCCAGGAAGTGTTCGACGTCGGCGACGCTTTGGGTGCCGGGCACCCAAGGCAGCCAGGGATCGAGCCGCGCGCGGTTGCGGTCGATCAGTTCCCAGAGTTGAGGAGCATGGCGCTTCTCGAGGAAGCCAAGCGTGAGGCCGGGGCGAACCGTGAGTTGAAACATCGCTACTGCACCTGGAGGACGCGCCGGTCCAGACGGCGGCTGGGGCCGAGTTCGGTGATGCGTTCAACGATGACTTCGCGTAAGGTCCCCGAGGCCCGCTGATAGCGATAGATGCCGGTGTCTTTCACCTGGAGGTGAGGGACTTTGGCGGCGTCGACGGCTTGGTTGCTGACCTTGGCGAAGAAGTCCAGCGTGGCTTGGCGAAGCGCGGCCTCATCGAAACGGGTGACGCTGTGGAATTCGGCGAGGTCGCCTTGCAGGCTCACAAACTCCATCTCGTAGGTCGCGGCTAACGTTTGGCCCGGGGCAAGCGGGAAGTCGAGCTTCGTGTCGACCTTCACTTTCTCTTTCGGTTTCATGGCGACGCCAAACGGACTGAAGTAAGTTTTGGCGTCGGCCGTAGCCGCTTGCAGGATCAGTTCCGGCGTCATGACGCGCTTCATGATTTCCTGAAACTGGGCATCGGGCTTCATCGACTGCACAATCTCATGCATGAGCTCGGTCACCTGCCGGGTGACTTCTTCCTCGTTGACGATGGCTTGAAACTCGCCCTCGGGGCTGAGTTGTAAGTCGGTGTAAATGGCGATGGACTTCTCCATCAACTGCTGCAGGATCGGCGGGACGGCGGCACCGTCAGGAAAACGCGTAGCGCCATTGCGCCATCGAACCCGAAAGCCTTTCGCGTCGGCGGAGAGGATCTCGAGCTCGACCGGCGTATGCGAGGTTCCGTTGCCTTCGGGGCGACGCGAATCCTCCTTGGTCTTGGCGAAGTCCAAGCGGATCTTGTCGCCTTGCTTCCAGCGAGGCAGGATCGCGACTTCCTGCGAGAGATGCGCGGCGGCCAGCAGGAGGACGATCGGCGTTAGCACGCGATCAGGCTAGCACGACTTAGCGTTCCTTCCAGCCGGGCAACGAGACGTTGGTGCGGTAGTTGGACTCGTTGTATTCGGGGTTGCGGAGGGGCGCGTAGATCTTCTTGCCGGTGAAGGGACGGTCCTGGGTGTAGATCCAAACCTGGTTGGTATCCCAGACGACGATCTCGTCGCGCTCGTCGCCGGTGAGATTGAGGACGGTGTAAGCGAGGTCGGGGTGGCCGTCGTCGGGGAACATCACGACGCGGCGGAGTTGGCCATCGATGAGGCCGCCTTCCTTGATGTTCGCGGAGAGCATGGCGAATTCCTGGCCGTCGCCGCGCCAGTTGACCGGCGCGATGGGGCTGGCGGAGTGGATGGGTTCATCCTGCTGCAGCAGATTGCCATCGGCATCGAAGAGGCTGATGATGCCGGGATTGCGCCAGAAGTTGATGGTCATCAGTTGGAGGCCGGGGACATCCATCCGATACTTGCCGATGCTGGGAGATTGGGCGTGGCCGATGTGGAGGTGCTTGAGCGGCTTGCCGTTGATGTCCCACATCATGAAGCCTTCGTCAGAGCCGCAGGCATAGACGCGAGGAGCGGCTTGCGGATCGCCAGTGAAGTTGCCGACGACGACGCCGTCGGCATGGTCTTTGATGTCGGTGTCGTGCGACCAGAGCTGTTTGCCCTCGGGAGTCCAGAGCGAGTAGCCGATGGCGAACTCCTGCTTGCCGTCGCCGTTGAGGTCGATCGGATAGGGGTAGTGGCCGGTTTGGCCGTTGCCACTCCAGAGGGGCTTGAGGTTCTTGTCGTAGATCCAGAAGCTCTTGTAGCGGTCCTTGATGAGGATCTCCGAGGCGGTCTTGCCGCCGGTGAGGTTGACGAAGGTGATGGAGTCGCCGGAGTGTAGCTGGTAAGGGCGCTCCTGCAGACCGGCGTCCATGGCGGGCATGTTGACCGAGGCACGGGGCTCGCCAGTGCGGCCTTCGAGGATCTGGAGTTTGAAGTCGCGAACGAGCACGACTTCGTTCTTGCCGTCGCCATCGACGTCGTGGATCTGCACGGGGGTGTCGTTGGTGAGCAGACCGTTGCGGGCGTCGGGCCGGCCCTTCTGCCAGAGGACCTTGCCATCGAGGGTGACGGCGGTGAGGCAGGAGATGGCGTCAAAGGCGTCGCCGCGAACGCGCGGGATGTTCTGCACCACCAGGACGTCGGTTTGGCCGTCGCCGTCGAGGTCGCCGAAGCGGAGGTTGCGTCCGGCGCCGAACTTGGGCGTGGCGAACTTCTTCCAGAGCTTGGGCTGCGGGTTGCCGGCGCGCAGTTGTTTGAGTTCGGCTTCACGCTTGGCGATGGTGGAGCGGATGCCGGCAATGGTGGCGTCCGAGGCGGTGACCTTCACATCGCGGAAGCGCGCGGGCATGGTGGCGCTCAAGCCGATGCGGCCGGCGGTGATCTCGTTATCGGTGGCTTCAAGGATGAGTTGGCCGTCGATGTAGGCGCGGATCTTCGGGCCGTCGTTCTCGATCTTGAACTTGTAATAGCGCGTGGTGTCGTAGCGAAAGGGGGCGACGCCTAACTCACGCCATTTGCCGGTGCGGAGCTTGTCGTCGATGGGAAGGCGCAGGCGCAGGACGGCTTCCTTGCCGTCGCGCACGGCGAAGTAATAGAAGTGGCGGTTGGTGTGATAGCGGAAGGCGAGACCGGCGGAGGCGACCAGGTTGAGCGGCCGGACTTCGGCTTCGAGGGTGTAGGAGTGCCAGGCGGGATCGCCGGTGACGAACAGCGGCTGATACCAATCGATGCGGTCGGCATTGGCGATCATGTGCTGCTCGACGTAGGGGCGGCCGTCTTCGTCGCTGGCGAGCCAGGCGTCCTGATGGACGATGGCATTCTCCCAAGGGGCGGTGGGGACGCCGCGATGCGGAAGGTAGTGATACTCCTGGATGGCGCCGTTCAACTGGCCCATGGGCTGGCTGAACCAGCCGGGCGGGAAGCGAGAGAAGTCATCGGAGAAGAGCTGCGCGCCGAGGGCCACGGTGGGCAGTAGCGCACAGAGACAGGCAAAACGGGAAAAGTGCATTAGAAGTCGAGCCTCATACCAACTTGAAGATTGCGGGGCGAGTAAGCCGGATTGGACGTGCGGATGCGGGCAAACGTGGGACTGACCACGCTGAGATCGGGGGCGCCGAGCATGGGGATGTTGAAGGGGTTGAACAGCTCAGCGCGGAACTGAACGCGATAGCGCTCGACGAAGGTGAAGGCGCGCGACACGGTCATGTCGTAGGTGAAGAAGCGCGGGCCGAGGATGACGCCGTTCCCGGCGGTGCCGAATTGACGGGTGGGCCGGGCGGCGGCGGCGTTCACGAAGCTCGGCTGGGCAAAGGCGGCAGGGTCGAAGTACTGGAAGGCTTTGTCGTTGCGGGAGCGGCCGCCCTGGTCGAGCCGGCCGTCGGCAAGACGGTCCGCCCGATTGGTGTTGGCGCCGGTGGGCGTTTGGCCGTTCGGCGCGGTGACGGTGAGGTATTCCCCGCCCTGCCAGGTGCCGAGACCGGAGATGGACCAGTCGCGCAGGATGTACGAGGCGGCGCTGCGGTTCCCGAGGTACTTGCGGCCCGGGCCGAAGGGCGTTTCGTAGACGAAGTTGAAGTGGAAGACGTGCGGGGGCTGGCCGGGAACCGGACCCCAATCGTACTGGCTGTAGGGGTTGGCGACGGGGTCCGAGGCGATGGGGTCCATGCGCAGGATCTTGGCGTAGGCGTAATTGGCATTCAGGAAGATGCCGTTGTCGAAGCGGCGGGTGATCTCGAACTCGGCGGCATGATAGATGGACTCGCCGTCGCCGGCGCGCTGGCCGGCGCTGGTGTTGAACTGGGTCCATTTACGGCCGGTGGGATCGGTGGCGACGCGGTTCAGACATTCGGTGGCGCCGGGGACGCAGGAGTTGACGCGGACCGAGCGGGAGAGGTTGATGCCGCGGTTGCCGGCGTAGCTGGCGCGAACGCCGAGGCGGGCGCCGAGTTGCCGTTCGACGGTGAAGTTCCAGGCGGTGACCTTCATGGTGGGATAGCGGGGGAAGAAGCCGTCGAGGGTAGTGAGCTGGGTGTCGGCGCCGGCGGTGGATGAGTCTGCCGCGGGGTTCTGGAAGGTGTACAGGCTGTTGACGTTGACGTTCTGGGAGAGGAGCAGGGCGCGCGTGAGATTGGCGCGGCGGATGAAGGGGGCGACGTTCACTTGGCCGCGATACTCGCTAACGTTGTTGTCGACGTTGTAGACGCCGAAGGCGCCGCGGAGGACAAAGTTGTCGCGGAGGCGATAGGCGAAGCCGGCGCGCGGAGTGAAGTCGAGGCGGTTGGGCTTGAGGAAGGTATTGGGCAGGCCGCGCTGGCTGGCTTCGATGTAGCGATTGGAGAACTGTTGGAAGGCCGGGTGGACTTTCGCGAGGCTGCCATCGGGAATCAGGATCTTCCCGGTTTCCATGTCGCTGACGGCGGCGCGGCCGTTGGTCTCGGTCCAGTAGCCGTAGTTGTCGTAGCGCAGGCCGTAGTTGAGGGTGAGGCGGGCGGTGACTTTCCAATCGTCCTGGAGGAAGAGGCTGTAGTTGCGCTTGGTCTGGAAGCCGCCGTACTCGCCGATGGTGACGTCGGTGGAGCTGGGGTAGCCGAGGAGGAAGTCGGCAAAGGCGTCGCCGGAGGCGGACGAGGTGGAGCGCGGGTTGTTGAAGTCGCTGGCGGTGGTGAAGCGGCCGTAGGGCGGCGAGGCGAGTTCGGTAGTCTTCCAGCCTTTGAGGATCGAGGCCCCGGCTTTGAAGGTGTGGCGGCCCAGAGTGAGCGTGTAGGTGGGGTCGGCGGACCAGTTGTAGTCGGCGGAGTAGTTGAAGAGCAAACGGTCGAAGAGGACGCCGATGCCGACGGCGTTCGAGCCAATGGCGATGGCCGGCGGGCCGGCGAAGGGCGCCTGAGGGTTCAGGTCCTTGATGGCGACGGGGAACTTCTGGTCGCCGCCGGTGGGGATGTTCTTGAAGGGCAGGTTGCGATAAGTGAAGCCGAGGTTGAGGACGGAGCGGGAGTTGACGATGCGGGTCCAGGTGGCGCCGATGGTCTGGTTCCACTGGTTCTTGGCGGAGGCGCCGATGGAGCCGGGGACGTCGCCGGCGTAGCGGGAAGCCTGGTCAAGGTGGGCAATGGTGGCTTTGGTGAAGAAGCGATCGGCGGCGGAGATGTTGTGGTCCCAGCGGAGGTCGTACTTTTCGGAGTTGTCCTTGAGGGGCTTGAAGTAGTTGGCGTTGAAGTCCGCGACGCGGGCGGGCAGCGGCGCGTCGGGGATGGATTTGAGGAGTTCGAGGGCGACGGGGCTGAGCCGCGACGCAGGAATGATGGAGTTGGGGAAGGCGAGGCCGTTGTTGAGCGGATCGAGCGGGCTGACGGGCGCGGGGCGGCCGGCGGCGTCGAGGCGCTGGAGGTAAGAGCGGAGGTCGCCGGAGCGTTCGGCGGTGGTGGGATAGCGGACGTTGGCGCTTTGGTTCGCGGTGTGGCGGAAGATGTCGGCGGAGGCGAGGAAGAAGCTCTTGTCGCGCTTGATGGGGCCGGCGAGAGTGCCGCCAAACTGATGGCGGACGAAGGAGGTGCGGACGGCGTCCTCCCAGCGGCGGGCGCCCATACCGCCGGAGCGGTAGAACTCGTAGCCGGAGCCGTGGAAGTCGTTGGTGCCGCCCTTGGTGGCGACGATGACCTGGGTGGGCTGGGAGAACTCGGCGTTGGTGCCGCCGGAGATGAACTTGACCTCGGCGATGGCGTCGAGCGAGGGCAGCGAGAGGTCCGCGCGGCGGCCGATGCCGTCGATGGCGGGCCAGGCGGTGGTTTGGAAGGAGTTGACCTGGGCGCCATCGGAGCCCACTTGCATGGCGCTGCGGCCACCCTGGTTGAAGGTGCCGCCCACCACGTCAGTAGAGCCGGCGGGGACCCCAGCGGTTTGACCCACGAGCGTCTGGATCTCGCGGACGATGACGGGCAAGTTCTTGATCTGAACTTCGTAGCGCGAGTTCCCGATGGTGGCGTTTTCGGTTTGGATGACGGCGCCGACGGCTTCGACAGTGACGCGCTCGGAGACGCTGCCCGGTTCGAGGGCAACGTCGATGGTGAGGCCGGTGTTGACGTCAATGGTGAGGTGCGAGCGGGTGACGGCTTTGAAGCCGTCTTTCTTGATGTCGAGGGCGTAGTCGCCGAGGGGCAGCGGCGAGATGACATAGAGGCCGGTGCTGTTGGTGGTGGCCTGGTAGATCTGGCCGGTGCGGGTTTCGCGGGCCGTGACGCTGGCTTCGGGGACGGCAAGACCGGAGCTATCGGAGATGGTGCCGGTGATCTTTCCGAGGCCCGCCTGGGCGAAAGCGGCGGGGGTGAGGGCGACCAGCAGGGTCGCGGCGACGAGCGTTTTGAGCATGAGCGGTCTCCCGGTGCGCACACGCGGCGCTACCGGAACCGAGTATGGGGGCAGCTGGAGAGCGAGGCAAGTAAATACAATGTTTCCATCCGTTTGCAGAATGTAGCGAACGGTTGCTAACGGGGGTTAGCGGGTGAGAATACGGTGGGCGTGGTAGGCGACGTTCATGGGGAGCATCTGTTCGGAGCTCGATTGCACGACCACTTGCCAGGCCCGGGGCCAGCCGGTGGCGCCTTCGGCGCGGAAGCGTTCTTTGAGGGCTTCGAGGTGCGTGGGCGAAGCGAGGTACTCGGCGGCGGCGTGGGCCGAGGCGGAGTTCGAACCGGAGATGACGACGGTGCGGTAACGGCCGCTTTGGTCGCCATCGCTGGGCACGACGGTGATGAGGCCGTAGCGGTGCTTGGGATGGCGGAGAAAGGCCGGACGGTCCGGCGTGGGGTTCGGGTGCCAGACGGTGACGCCGTCGCTGGGGCGATGGTAAGCGAGGCCGAACCAGGCTTTATCGAGCATCAGTTTGGCGGCGTGGCTATACTCGGGCCGGCCGAGGATGAGGACGTTGCGGTTCCGCATTTCGAACGGCGTGACGACGCGTTCGGGGAGGACGGAGTAAGGGACTTGGGCGCGGTCCAGGAGGCGTGAGGCGATCAGGAGCGAGGCGACGTCGCCGAACATGGGCGAGTTGTGGCCGAAGTTCATGAAGAGCTTTTCGCCGGCTTGCAGTTCCTGACGCTCGCGGTACCAGGTTTCGATTTCGGGCGAAGTGGGCACGGGGCGGTAGAGCTTGCTTTCGGCTTCGGGAGGGCCGGGACGGATGAGGAGATGGAAGGGCGTGGCGACGCAGACGAGGGTGTTGCTGGCGGGGTCCAAGAGCGGACCCCAGGCATCGCGCAGGATGCGGGGGAGGGCGGGAACGGCGGCGCGATGACCGGCATAGTAGCCGGCGGCCGAGGCGAGAGCGAGCGCGACGAGCCCGGCGGCGGCCCAGCGCCAGGGGCGGCGGGGGGCGGTCGGAACGTCGAGGGCGGCGGGAGCGAGGTCGTTGCGGAAGAACTGCGGGCAGTAAGAGCCTTTGGGCAGTTCGACCCGGACGGTGGCGTGCGGGTTCTCGAACGAGTAATAGTCGAGCAGCTTGCGGCGCAGGGCGTGGGCGCGCGTGCGGACGGAGGCGTCGTCCGAAGTGGAGTATCCTTCGGGGCGGCCGAGGACCTGGACGCCAATCAGATATTCGTTGAGCGAGGCGCCTTGGCCTTGAATTTCGGACTCGCAAACGAACTCGAGAAAGGCCTTCAACTGATCCGAGCGGCTAAAGGTTTGGCTCGCCAGGATCTGATCCACAGCGGCGCGCTTTTCCGCGCGGGACAGAGCGGACTCCGAGTCCTTGACCACCTCAACCATGGCGGCAGTATATAACAGCGACCGCGTGGGGGCGTTAGTTGGCGAGGGCAGGGGCGATGTCGTCGAGGAAACTGGTGCCGTGTTCGAGGCGGAGCCCGAAGTTGTCGGCGACGGTTTGGCCGATGTCCGATAGGCTTTGGCGGGTGCCGAGCGAGACGCCGGGTTGGGTGGCGGGGCCGAAGCAAAGCAGGGGCGTGTATTCGCGGGAATGGTCGGTAGAGGCGGTGGTGGGGTCGCAGCCGTGATCGGCGGTGAGGATGAGCAGGTCGCTGGGGCGGAGTTGGCGCAGCAATTCGGGCAGCCACTGGTCGGCGGCTTCGAGGGCGCGGGCATAGCCTTCGACGTCGTTGCGATGGCCGAAGAGCGAGTCGAAGTCGACGAGGTTGACGAAGAGCAGGCCTTCGCCCAAAGCATGAAAGGCTTCGAGCGTCTTGGCCATGCCGTCGGCATTGGACTTGGTTTTGAGGCTGCGGCGGATGCCGCGCTCAAGGAAGATGTCGGCGATCTTGCCGACCGAGTCCACCGGAATGCCATGCGAGGCGAGATGATCGAGGAGCATGGGCGGCGGCGGGACGGCGTAGTCGTGGCGGTTGGGCGTGCGCTGGAAGGCGCCGGGCTCGCCGTTGAAGGGACGGGCAATGACGCGGCCCACTTCATGAGGGCCATGAAGAATGGCGCGGGCGATCTCGCAATAGCGGTAGAGCTCGGCGAGCGGGATGACGTCCTCATGGGCGGCAATCTGAAAGACGCTGTCGGCGGAGGTGTAGACGATCGGCTGGCCGGTGCGGACATGCTCGGCGCCGAGTTCCGCGATGATCTCGGTGCCAGAGGCGGGTTTGTTGCCTAAGGTGCCGCGGCCGATCTGCGTTTCGAAGGCCTGCATCACTTCGGGCGGGAAGCCGTGCGGGTAAAGCGGAAAGGGCTGGGCGAGGTGGATGCCGACCATTTCCCAATGGCCCGTGGTGGTGTCCTTGCCGGGGGAAGCGAGGGCGCACTTGCCATAGGCGCCGAGCGGTGCGGCGGCAGGCGGCAGACCGGTGAGCGGCTTGATGTTGCCCAGGCCCAGGCGGAGCAGATTCGGCAGGTGGAGCGGACGCTGCCGGGCGATGTTGCCCAGCGTGTCGCTATCGTAAGGGCCGTCATAGCTTTCGGCGTCGGGCATCTTGCCGATGCCGACGCTATCGAGGACGATCCAGACGACGCGGCGGAACATTATTCGTTGAGCGCCTGCTCGATACGTTCGGCGAGCATGTCGACGAAGCGATCGGCGATAAAGCCATTCATGCGGCTGACGAGTTCGCCTTTGGCGTTGAAGACGATGGTGGTGGGGATGGAACTGACTTTGAGCAGCGAGGAGAGGCCGTCGTCGAACCAGACGGTTTTGGCCCACTTGTTCGATTCGAGGAAGGGCTTCACGCCGGCCCGTTCTTCGTCCGTGTTGAGGTTCAGGAAGACGACCTTGGGGTTGGCCTTATAGCGTTCTTTGACGGCCTCATAGAGAGGTTGCTGCGCGCGGCAGGGGCCGCACCACGTGGCCCAAAAGTCGAAGACCACGACTTTGCCTTTGAGCGAGTTGAGCTTGAGCTTTTCTTCGCTGAGCCCGCTGAGAGTGAACTCGAGGGGATCGTCGATGCCGTAGTTGGGGTCGATTTTGCGGAGGGCGGCGCGATGCTCTTCGCCGATCTTGCCGAGACGGTCGAAGGCTTTGAGCACTTCGTCGCCCAGGCCGGTTTGGCTGCCTTTCCATTTGGCGTAGACCTCGCCCATTTCCTTGCGGACGGTGTCGCGGTCGTCGTCGCCGATGGCGAAGGCGTCAGCGAAGCGGGCCACCGAGTCGGCCGGGCGATTGAGCTTCGCGTAGACTTTGCCGAGGAAGCGGGCGGCTTCGGGCGTCGCATCGAGGCGGAAGCTGGCTTCACCCTTTTCTGCGGCCTGCGCGGGCTGGCCGAGGATGTCGAGCGCACGGCCCCAGATCAGATTGGCGCGGCCGAGAGCTTCGTCGATGTCGGCGGTGAACTTGGCCTGTTCGCGGGGCGAACCACGCTTTTCCTTGGCCGTGATCTTGAGGTTATCGGAGAGTTGCTCGGCGTAAGTGGCGGCGCGGGTGGCGCTGGCCTTGTCGCCGAGCTCGACGAGGGACTCGGAGACTTCTTCGAGAATTTGCGCGTCGTTGCGGTCCTTCTTCAGGATGCGTTCGCCGTAGTCGACGATGCGTTTGCGGTCTTCGGTCTGGATGGCAGCCTTCAGGATGGCGCGTTCGATTTCGTCGCGGCGCGTGCTTTGCGGGTACTTCTTGAGATGGCTCTCGAGGGCGCGGAGGAACTCGACCGGCGAGTTACCGGCATCGCCCAGAGCGGTGCGCAGAGCCTGTTGTTCTTCGTCGGCAGGGGACGCGGGCTTGGGGTCCTGAGCCAGGAGCGTGGAGAGGATGACAGAGAGAAGGAGGGCGAGTTTCAAGGTTGCACCTGTCCTGACTTAGAGGATTCCGCCGCGGGTTTGGGGGCGCGGAAGGCTTCGGCCAGTGACGCGGCCCGTTCCCGAGCGACGTTCATATAACTGGAATTTTTGGCGACGCGGTCAAGCAGCGGGAGGTATTGGCTGAGCGAGACCAGACGCTTGCGATCATAGGCGGCTTCGAGTTGCAGGAGCGACTTGTAGACACCCAACTTGTCATACTTCACTGTACGTTCGAGGTTGAAGAACAGTAGCTCGCTTTCGGTGATGCGCTCAAACCAATCGTGGAGCTTATTGGCGTCGAGGTCCTGGGAGTAGTTGAACTTTTGCTCCTGCGGACCGCCGTCGCCCTCCCAGCGGAAGGTCTTTTCGCCCATGAAGGCGACTTTGAGTCCGGATTCGAGAGGACGCTTGAAGTGGTCGAGCTTTTCGGCGAGGGCGAAGATTTCGGCGGTTTCGGCAGGTTCAAGCTTGAGCTTGACGGGTTGCTCGTCGTCAACGGCTTCTTTATAAACGATGTCGCCGGTTTTGGCGAGCTGGATGGAAACGAAAGCAGGCGTGGAGTTGGGGAAGGACTTCGAGTAAGTAATCGAAGGGTCGGCGGCGACCAGGGGAGCGGCCAGCAACCAGACCAGCAGAGAGCGCATCAGGCGACTCCCATCTTCATTTCGACGACGAGACGGTTGGCATGACAGATGGCCACGGCCATGGCGTCGGCCGCGTCCTCCTTGGCCACGACGGCCATTTCTTCGGGAGTGCGCAGGTCGAGGAGGCGTTGGACCATCAATTGGACCTGGCTTTTCTCGGCGCGCCCGTAGCCGACGACGCTCATCTTGACTTCGAGGGGCGAGTATTCGCCGAGCGGCAACCCGGCTTCAGCCACGGCGAGCATCGCGACGCCGCGAACATGGGCGAGCTTGAGCGAGCTTTTGGCGTTCACCGAATGGAAGACCTCTTCGATGGCCGCGTGGCGGGGCGTGAACTCGGTGACCACGTCCCGCAGGCCGGAAGCGATCTTGCAGAGCCGCTCGGCCAGCGGGTGTTTGGGATTGGTGGCAATGACGCCGCCGGCAATTAAACGATGGCCGCGGGCGGTGCTTTCGACCACCGCGAAGCCGGTGCGCTCGGTGCCGCAATCGATGCCGAGCACTCGCATGGAGACTACTCGATGTCCTGTTCGTCGATGTCGAAGTTGGCGAACAGATTCTGGACGTCGTCGTTGTCGTCGAGGGCGTCGTAAAGCCGCAGCATGGCCTTGGCCTGAACGCCTTCCACCTTGATGAGGTTGTCGGGAACGTAAGCGATTTCGGCGGACACGGTGGGGATCTTGGCGGCCTGGATGGCTTCGAGGACCGCGTCGTGAGCGGGCGGCTCGGAAAGGACGGTCCAGGTGTCACCGTCGTCGCGAAGGTCTTCGCCGCCGGCTTCGAGAACAATGTCCATCAGCTTGTCTTCGGTGGCGTTGGCCTTTTCGATGACGATGGAACTGCGGCGCTTGAACATCCACGAGACGGAACCGGGCTCGCCCATGTTGCCGCCGTTCTTCGAGAAGATGCTGCGGACTTCGCTGACCGTGCGGTTGCGGTTGTCCGTGGCGGCCGCCACCAGGACGGCCACGCCGCCGGGACCATAGCCTTCGTACATCACTTCTTCGATGGTGGCGCCTTCGAGTTCACCGGTGCCGCGCTTGACGGCGCGGGCAATGTTGTCCGAGGGCATCGACAAAGATTTGGCGGCGTTGATGGCCGTGCGCAGACGGGCATTGGCCGTCGGATCGCCACCGTTGCGGGCCGCGATCACGATTTCCTTGATGAGGCGAGTGAAGACCTTTCCGCGCTTGGCGTCGAGCGCGGCTTTTTTGTGTTTGATGGTATGCCACTTAGAATGGCCAGACATGGTAGGGCTAGTTCCTCGAATGGGCCTTAATTTGGGCCTAATGTTGAGGATAGCAGGTGGACCAGCGCCCTGCCAGGGCCGTTTGATAGAGTTTTCCTGATGAAGATGCTGTGTTTACTGGTGCCTGCTCTGTTGATGGCCATGGAGCGGGGAGAAGAGATCAAGCTGTGGCCGCAGGGGGCGCCGGGCTCGGAGGGCATCACGGCGGCGGAGAAGTCGACGCCGTCGAAAGCGGCGAAGTACGCGAAGCTGCCCGGCAACTTCACGGAGACGCATGATCCGTCGGTTTATGTGTTCTTGCCGCCGAAAGGCAAGGCGACCGGCGCGGCGATGATCGTGGCGCCCGGCGGCGGGCATCGACAAATCGTGATTGAGAAAGAGGGCTGGGAGATCGCCGATTGGCTGAACGAGCGCGGCATTGCGGCGTTTGTGCTGAAGTACCGGCTGGCTCGGATTCCGGGGTCGAAGTACACGCTGGGCAAGGAAGTGCATGCGGATGCGGCGCGTTCGATCCGGTTGGTGCGGAGCCGGGCGGCGGAGTTCGGGATTGATCCGGCAAAGATCGGCATTATCGGGTTTTCAGCGGGCGGCGAAGTGGTGGGGATGATCGGCGTGAAGTATGACGCCGGGCAACCGGCGGCGGCGGATCCGGTGGAGCGGGTGAGTTCGCGGCCGGACTACAGCGTGCTGATCTATCCGTATTACCGCCCGGGTTCGGCACCGGGGCGGAATGCGACGGCGCTCGAGCCGATCGGGCCGAATGCGGAGTTTCCGATTCCGGCCGATACGCCGCCGACGTTCATGGTGTGTACGACGGACGATCCGTCGCATGTGGTGCCGACGGTGAAGTACTACCTGGAGTTGCAAGCGGCGAAGGTGCCGGTGGAGATGCACATCTACGAATATGGCGAGCACGGGTTCGGCTTGCGGCAAACGAAGAAGCCGGGGGCACCGGTGGAGACGTGGCCAGCGCGCTTGACGGAATGGCTGGCCTTTCGCGGGATCTCGAAGTAAGAAGGGGGCGGACGAACCGCCCCCTTTTCTTTAGCCGGCTTTCTTGAGGTCGCGCAGGACGACGGCGAGCAGTCCGTCGGTCGCCGAGGCTGTTTTGTCGGAGCCGGCCACCAGAACATCAGGCGTGAGGCGAATGCCTTTTTCCGCCAGGATGGTGAAGATCTGCAGCAGTGAGTAGTGGTCGCCCATGGCCTGGACGCCGAGTTGGTAGGCGTCGGCGCGAGCCTGGCCGATGGCGCGGATGGCTTCGGCTTCGTTGCGGCCGCGGATGGAGAGCACTTCGGCTTCGGCCTCACCGACACGTTTCTTGGCCAACGCCTCACCTTCGGCGCGGCGGGAGAGGACGAGCGAGTCGCCTTGCGCGCCTTCCACGGCGGCTTTGGCGCGCATCTCGGAGACGCGGACGTCCTGCTCCGAGTTGACGAGCTCTTTCTGCTTGTCGGCCAGGGCTTTCTGGCGTTCGAGTTCCTGGCGGGTGCGCTGGGCCTGTTCTTCAATTTGGAAGGTCTTGCGCTGTTCGTCCGCAATCTTGCGGGCGGTGAGGGTGTGCATCAGGTCCGGGGGCGGAGTGATGTCGCCGATGAGCGTGTCGACGCTTTGGACGTCGTACTCGCGAATGGCATCGGTAATATGCTGGCGAGCTTCCTGCTGGCGTTCGGCGCGATTCGAAAGGAAGTCGAGCACGGTGTAGTTCTGAGCGCTATTGCGAAAGTAGTTGCCGACGATGGGTTCGAGCACCTGATTGACGAGGTTCCGTACGCTGCCGACGCGGGAGATGACCCAGGGCGCTTTGGTGGCGCCGATGTTGATGATCTGCGCGACGTCGAGCGTGAAGTTAAAGCCATCCTGCGAACGGACGGTGATGGTGGAGAGCTTTTCGTCGAGCTTGTGAGCTTCCGAACGGGCGGAGGCCCAGTTGAGCACGATGTTGGTGGTGGGGACGGCTTCCACTTTCATGATGCGGGGGTTGAGCGGATGCTTGCCGGGATAGAGCGGTTCGTCCCAGACGCCTTTGCCGCCCTTGCGGACGATGTTGCCGTGGGTGAACTGGTCGCCGGAGATGTCACTGACGTCGTCGCCGACGAAGCTGACCACGACGCCGACGTAGCCGATGGGGACTTCGTAGAGGTCGTGCTCTTCGATCTCGGCGAACCAGGGGTTGATGTTGTAGTTGCCGGCCAGGATAATCTGCTCCTGCAAACCGCGGCAGCCGCCGGCTTGGATGAAGCGGGCGGGGTTCTGAAAGTCTTCGTGGCCATCGATGCGTTTGGCGGCCATTTGCCCGGCAGGCATGGGCGCGCCATCGAGAACGGTTACGATGCCGACTTTGTCAGAACCGATTTTCGTGATGGGCACGTTGGGCACGACGCGGAAGAGGATCGGGTTGATGCGATAGAAGCCGGCGGTGAGGATGGCGGACTGGCGCCCTTTCTGACCGCCGTTCTTGAGGAACTTTTCGGCCGCTTGGAAGTCGTCGCAGGGAACGGGTTGGCAGAGGACACGATCGACGGGCATGGGCGCGCCGTCGTTGGCGATGACCAAGCCGAGGCAGCCGGGCTCGATGATGGTGATGGGGAACTTTTCGACTTTATACTGCCAGGGCCAGTAGAAGGGATGGATGCCGGGCGCAAGGGTGGCGGCCTGGTAGCCAGCTTCGCCGTCAAGAGCGACGACGCGGCCATCAGGCAGCTTGCGATCCCGGAGCGTGAAGCGTTTGATGACGACGCCCACCTGATTTTCGCGGATCATGACCAAGCCGGCGAGACGAAGCACGACGGCGAAAGCGACGATGATCCCGAGGACGAGCAATACGGACGGAAACATGGAAAGGCCTTTCTGGATACGGACTGCGGCAATCGCGGGCGCGCGAAAAGGCGTGAAAGGAGGGGACAGGCACAGACTCGTCGCGCACGGGAGAGGGGCTCTCGTTTAAGGCCGGGCGAAGGAGCGAGTCAGGCGCACCATCGGATCAGACGCAAATTGTGAACGGAGGGTTCGGAAATAAAGATGGAGGGATGTTCATGCCGATACAATTGAGGCATGAGACTGGCGTACGCGGCTCTCTTGGCGGCGATGCCGCTGCTGGCGGTGGACTTCGTGAAGGACGTCTACCCGGTGTTCGAGCGCGGCGGCTGTGCGGGTTGTCATCATCCGAACGGTGTGGCGTCGGGGACGCGGCTGAAGTTTCCGGAAGAGCACGGGGCGCCGACGGCGGACTTCGGTAAGTCGTTGGTGGTGCTGGTGAATCGGGGGAGCGCGGAGAAGTCCGCTTTGTGGACGAAGCCGACGTTGCGGATGGCGCACGCGGGCGGCAAACGGATCGAGCCGGGCAGCGCGGACGACAAAGTGCTGCGCGAGTGGGTGGACTATCTGGCGACGGCACCGCTCGAGTCGCTGCAGGTAGCCACGGCGCGCAAAGAAGCGGGGCCGGCGACGCGGGCGCTGCGGCGGCTGACGCACGCGCAATACAACAATACGATGCGGGATCTGCTGGGCGATTCGAGCCGGCTGGCGGATTCGTTTCCGCCAGAGGACTTCATTGGCGGCTTCCGCAATCAGTATCCGGGGCAGAATGCTTCGCCGATGTTGACGGAGTCCTATAGTGTGGCGGCGGAGAAGTTGGCGCGGCAGGCGTTCCGGACGGGCGATTCGCGAGGTCTGGTGCCCTGCAAACCAACGGCCGTGGCCGACGTCGCGTGCCGCGACCGGTTCCTGAAGGAGTTTGGGCGGCGCGCGTTTCGGCGGCCTCTGACGGCCGGGGAACTGGCGCGCTATCAGAAGTTGTTCGCGAGCGAGAAGACGTTCTACGGCGGTGCGCAGTTGGCGCTGGAAGCGATGCTGCAATCGCCGGCGTTCCTGATGCGCGTGGAGCATGGCCGGGATGCGAGTTTGCAAGGCTACGAGGTGGCGTCGAAGATTGCGTACGCGATCTGGAATTCGACGCCGGATGAGGCGCTGCTGAACGCGGCGGCGAAGGGCGAATTGGCGACGCCGGCGGGCGTGGAGCGGGAGACGCGGCGGTTGCTGTCGTCGGAGAAGGCGCAGGATTCGGTGCGCGAGTTTTTGACGGATTGGCTGCGGCTGGATCGGCTGAACGGGACGATCCGGGAGCGGCGGTCCTATCCGCTGTTTACGCCGGAGCTGACGCTGGCGATGGCCGAAGAGAGCCGCCGGCTGGCGGAGGCGCTGATCTGGAAGCGCGGCAACTTTATGGAGTTCTTCTCCGCGAATTACAGCTATCTGAACAGCGATCTGGCGCGGTTGTACGGCGTGAACAGTTCGGCGTCCGAGTATGTCCGCGTGGAGTTACCGGCGAATACCGAGCGGGCGGGCATTCTGGGGCATGCGAGTTTTCTGACGGCTACGAGCAAGCCGGCGGAGACGTCGCCCACGGCGCGGGGCTTGTTTGTGCGAGAGCAGTTCCTGTGTCAGGAAGTGCCACAGCCGCCGCCGGGAGTGAGTACGAATCTGCCGCCGGTGAGCAAAGAGAAGCCGGTGACGACCCGCGAACGTTTGAAGATTCACTTGTCGAGCCCGAGTTGTGCGAGCTGTCATTCGTTGATCGACCCGATTGGGTTTGGCATGGAGAAGTTCGATGCGATCGGCGCGCGGAGAGAGAAGCTGCACGTGGTGGTGCAGCCGGAGCGGCAAAGCAAGGAACAAGCGGTGAGCTTCGATCTTGATCTCGATACATCGGGTTGGGTGGCGGGACTGGTTGGTACCGAAGGCAATTCGGCTGCCTTCCAATCGCCGCGCGAACTCGGTAAAATTTTAGCCAGCAGCGCCCAGTGCCAGGAGTGCGTGGTGAAGCAGGTGTTTCGCTACCTGATGGGCCGGCATGAGAGTGCGGCCGATCACTTTGCGATCGAACGGGCAGCGCAGGAATTTCGAGCGTCCGGGTTCCAGTTTCAGGAACTGCTGGTGTCGCTCGTGAAGTGGACCACTTACCCGCCCCCGGCGGCGATGACGAGGAACTAATGGCGGCTGTACACACTCGGGATCGGTCGGTTTCGCGGCGCTTGTTGCTGCGTGGGCTTTCGGCGCTGGGAACGCCGGTGACGGTAGGCTTGCCACCGCTAGCGGCGATGTTCAATTCTCTGGGGACGGCTTACGCGGCCGCGCCGGCGCAGGCGGCGACGCCGCCCAAACGGTTTGTCCTGTGGTTCAACGGCAACGGCGTGGTGGAGCGGTACTGGATTCCGACGGAGACAGGCCGCGACTACACGATGACGCCGTGCCTGGCGCCATTGGCTTCGTTTCGCGACGATCTCCATATCGTAACGGGACTGGACAATCCGGCGGCGCGGCTACCGGGCCCTGGCAATGACCATCACCGCTCGATGAGCGCGCTGATGACGGGGACGTCATTTACGGGGCGGGGGGCCGGTGGTCCGTCAGCCGATCAGGTGATTGCGGCGAAGATCGCGGGCGATACGCGGTTCCGATCGCTGCAGATTGGCGTGTCGCAGGAGAGTTTTGGCGAGAGCATTCAGCGCAACATGAGTTGGGCCGGCCATGACCGGGCTCTGCCGCCGGAGATGCTGCCGCACAAGCTGTTCGATCGTCTGTTTGGCGCGCGCGATGCGGGCTGGGTGTCGCGTAAGCGGAGTGTGCTGGATGCGGTGCAGGCGGACGCGGCGTCGCTAAAGCAGTCGTTGGGCAAGGAAGATTCACTGCGGGTGGATGAGCATTTGGCGTCGGTCCGGGATGTCGAACGGGCGATTGCGAGCTTGCCGCCGAATTACCGCAAGGTGGAGGAGCCGCAGTTCGACGGGGATATGAAGGATTGGCCGCGGATTGCGAAGCTGCAGAGCGATCTGCTGGTGCACGCGCTGGCTTCCGGCCAGACACGCGTGGCGTCGTACATGTTGACGAAGTGTCAGGGGCTCACGCGGTTCCCGTGGCTGGGCTATACGGCGGCGCGGCATCATGACTACACGCACCAGGACGGCAAGGCGCCCGGCGGCGCCGACGGTCAGCGCATCATGCGGGACATCTGCCGTTGGCACGTGGAGGAGTTTGCCTACCTCTTGGGGAAGCTGAAGGCGACGCCCGAAGGCGACGGCAATCTGCTCGACAACACCAGCCTGGTGTTCGTGCATGAGCACGCCGAAGCGAACGATCACAAGAACAATGGCTTGTCCGTGATTGTCGCCGGGCATGCGGGGGGTCTGGCCACAGGGCGGCATACGCGGCACACCGGGACGATCGGCGACTTGTACCTGGCGGTGGCCAACCGAGGGTTTGGGGCGGGGTTGAAGTCGTTTCCGAGTGCGAGCCGGGAACTCGAGGGGCTGTTCAGCTAGCAGGCTTTGATGACCAGACCGGGGATTCGCGGGAAGCTGCGGAGATCCCGGGTAACGATCGGGATGTCATGAGCCAAAGCGGTGCAGCCGATGAGCAGGTCGTGGGCCCCCACCACGACGCCTTGCGTCTGCAGGGTAGCGCCAATACGCGCATGGATGCGAGCCACTTCGCGGTCAACCGGGAGAATCGGGACGGCATTTGCGAGGTGTTCCACGAAGCGTTCTCTCACGGCCCGGCGGGCGGACTTATTGGCACGGTGAACTCCGTGAAGTAACTCAGAAAGCGTGATGGCCGAAATCGCGGGCGACTCTTGCGCGGAAAGCACCTGGACTAAGTCGAGGTCACCACGTTCGGCAGCAATCCACACATTCGAGTCAATCAGGACCACTCAAGCCCCTCGGCCGAAGGCTGTTCGCGAAGAGCCGATTCGACGTCGGCGGCGAAATCGTCGTCGAGGCGGGGTAGGGTGGACAATTGCGCGATTAGGTCGGCAATGCTGATTCTCGGCTGGGCAGCGACGGGAGTGATCTGACAGATGGGCTCGCCGGCGCGTTCGATGATGAACTCCTCGCGCTGGTAACGGACACGGTTCAACAGGTCCGAGAAGTTGCGCGCCGCGTCGGTGGCGGTAAGAGTAATCATAGAATCAGATTATCAGATTGAGGATGGAAATAAGAAAAGCCGCTCCCGAAGGAGCGGCTTCACGTTGCTTCGGAAGCGACTTAGCTTTGCGCTTCGCCGCCGCCTTCTTCCTGTTGCTGCTTGAGGCGCTCTTCCTTACGCTGGGCGCGCTCGGCGGCGCGCTTGACGAGTTCGCTACCCACCAGCTCGAGCATGCCGAGCTCGGCGCCGTCACCCTTGCGGGGTCCGAGGAGCGTGACGCGGGTATAGCCACCGTTACGCTGACCGAAGCGCGGTCCGAGCTTGTCGAACAGCTTCTTCACCGTGTCGGGCGTGAGCAGATAACCAGCGGCGCGGCGGCGCGAGTGCAGGGTGCCTTCCTTAGCCAGCGTGATCATCTTCTCGACGAGCGGCTTGGCGGCCTTGGCCTTGGTAACGGTCGTGACAATGCGCTCTTCGTTGATCACGCTCGTGACCAGATTGCGCAGGAGCATTTTGCGAGCGCCAGTTTTGCGCTTGAGTTTGGATCCACCGTATCGATGACGCATATGAAATTCCTAGAAACTGTCTCCCGATGACGATCCGCCGGGAGGGAGGATCAGACGGCCCGTCGAGTCGGGCTTCATGCCGAAGCCCAAGTTCAGGCTCTGCAGGATTTCCTTAATTTCATTCAGGCTCTTGCGGCCGAAGTTCTTGGTGCGCAACATTTCGGCTTCGCTCCGCTGAACCAGGTCACCGATGGTCTGAATGTTAGCGTTCTTGAGGCAGTTGTAGGAGCGCACCGAGAGTTCAAGTTCTTCGACCGAACGGTTGAGCACTTCGTTCATCTGCGTCGAGCCGCGTTCGGCTTGCTCTTCGACGACTTCGGGGGTTTCCTCGAAGTTGATGAAGATCGACATGTGATCTTTGAGCAGCTTGGAAGCCTGACCGATGGCGTCCTGCGGGGAAATCGCACCGTTGGTCCAGACTTCGAGGGTGAGCTTATCGTAGTCGGTCATCTGCCCGAGGCGAGCGGATTCGACGGCGTAGTTGACCTTGCGAACCGGCGAGTGGACCGAGTCGATCGGGATATAGCCGAGCGGGAGGTCTTCGTCGAAGTTGCGGTCCGCCGAGACGTAACCGCGGCCCATGCGGAGGCGCATTTCGATCTGCAGCTTGCCGCCTTCGCCGACGGTGGCGATGTGCATGGTGCGATCAAGCACTTCGATGTCGTGGTCGACTTCGATCTGGCTGGAGAGCACTTCACCGGCGCCAGAGACGTTCAAGCGCACAGTTTTGGTGCCCTCGCCCATCATCTTGAACGGGATCTGCTTCAGGTTGAGAATGATGTCGGTTGCGTCTTCGACGACGCCGGGGATCGGAGAAAATTCGTGTGCCACGCCCTCGATGCGCACAGCCGTGATGGCCGCGCCTTCGATTGAGCTCAGCAGGATGCGGCGCAAGCTATTGCCGATGGTGGTGCCGAATCCGCGTTCGAACGGCTGGGCGTTGAAGCTGCCATACCGTTCCGTCAGCGTTTCGGTGTTGGCCACCAGGCGCTTGGGCTTCTGAAAACCTTTAAACATGGGCTCTCCTTTCCTGGACTACTTGGAGTACAGTTCGACGATCAACTGTTCGTTGAGTTGGATCTGCACGAGTTCATCGCGACGGGGCACGGAGAGGACCTTGGCCTTGAAGTTCTCGCGATCGACTTCGAGCCAGTTGGGGCTCGGCGCATGCGCGGTGGTATCGCGCGCGTTGACGATCGTAGGATTCTTCCGGCTCTTTTCGGCCACTTCGATGACGTCGTTCGGACGAACGATAAACGAAGGAATATTGCACTTACGGCCGTTGACCAGGATGTGGCCGTGACGGACGATCTGGCGGGCCTGGTTGCGGCTGGTGCCGAAGCCGAGGCGATAGAGCACGTTGTCGAGGCGGCGCTCGAGCATGTTGATCAGGTTGTCACCGGTGACGCCCTTGGCGAGAGACGCCTTGTGGAACGTGTTGCGGAACTGACCTTCGAGCACGCCGTAGTAGCGCTTGGCCTTCTGCTTTTCGCGGAGTTGGAGACCGAAGCCGACGATCTTGGGCTTACGGGCCTTGCCGTGCTGGCCGGGCGGGAAGTTGCGCTTTTCGATCGCGCACTTTTCGGTGTAGCAGCGCTCACCCTTCAGAAACAACTTCATCGCCTCGCGCCGGCATTGCCGGCAGGCGGGGCCATTATAACGAGCCATGGAGAACCTTCCTCAACTATTCATCTCAAGCGCGATTCGACAGGCGAAGAGCGCGCGGTGATTGAAGGTGCAGTTTACACAACCAGCCCAGGGAGGGGCGGTGCTTCTTCCTGCTTGCCTAGCAAAAACAAAAACTGGGGATCAAACGCGACGGCGCTTGGGCGGACGGCAGCCGTTGTGCGGAATCGGCGTGAAGTCCCGAATTGATTTTACCTCAATTCCGACAGTCGAAAGAGCACGCACGGCCGACTCGCGGCCGGCACCGGGGCCGGAGACGCGCACTTCCACCGAGCGCATGCCGGCTTCCTTGGCCTTGGTGGCCGCGGTGAGCGAGGCTTGCTGCGCGGCAAATGGGGTGCCCTTGCGGGAACCGCGGAAGCCGAGCGAACCGGCGCTGGACCAGGAAACCGTGTTCCCGGTGGTGTCGGTGATCGTGACGATCGTGTTGTTGAAAGAGGCCTGGACGTTGACGACGCCGTACGGTACGTTCTTCCGCTCTTTTTTCTTAAACTGCTTTTTCTTAGTGGTCTTAGCCGCTGCTTTCGCCATGTCCGGTGATCCTTCTTACTTGGTCAACTTCTTCTTGCCGGCGACGGTGCCCTTGCGCGGACCCTTGCGGGTGCGAGCGTTGGTGTGCGTGCGCTGGCCACGGGCCGGAAGACTCCGGCGATGGCGCAGACCGCGGTAGGCGCCCATTTCCAT
>CBDDIZ010000033.1:0-287614 GCA_965229305.1 Bryobacteraceae bacterium
GGATCAACGGTCTGCGTTGTGGCCGCGGGAGGGCGCCGCACCGGAGGAGCCACGCTTCATGTGCTACGCGGTGTTGGCGAAGGGAGTGAGCATCGAGCGGGCGGGAGCGGCTTTCACGGCGGTGGCCAAGCGATTCGCAAGACCCGCATCCGAGCGGATGGGGATGGTGAAAGTGCAAAAGCAGACGACGCTGATGGGCAACGGACCGGAAATCGACTTGGCGAGCGCGTTCGTGTTTACGGCGTTTCTGCTGGTGCTGCTGATTGCGTGCGCCAACCTGGCGAACTTGTATTTGGGACGAGCGGCGGCGCGGACGCATGAGATCGGGACGCGGCTGTCGCTGGGTGCGTCGCGGGGGCGGATCGTGCGGCAGTTGCTGACCGAGAGCGCGCTGACGGGAACGCTGGGCGCGGGGTTGGGATTGGCGCTGGCGGTGTGGGGCGTGCGGGTGTCGCATGACTTCTTGTTTTCGATTGCGGCGGACTTCGGAATTGCGATGGTGGACGTGTCGCTCGACTGGCGGGTGGCGGTGTTCTCGGCCGGGTTGGGGGTGGTCGCGGGAATCCTATTCGGCTTGTTGCCGGCGCTCGAGGTGACAGCGGCGGGAGCGGCGGTGGCCACACGGCGCGAGGCAGCGTCGTTCGGCGGGCGGGTGAGGCCGCGGCGGATGAGGAACGTGCTGATCGGCGGCCAAGTGGCGGCGAGCCTGGTGTTGCTGATTCTGGCGGGAGTGCTGATCCGCAATGTGCAGCAGTTGAACGGGCGGCATCCGGGGTATGACCTCGATCACTTGTATGACTTGAAGCAGCTGGCGGCGACGCCGGAAGTACTGCGGACGATGGAGCGGGTGCCGGGGGTGGTGAGCGTGGCGGCGACGGAGAGGGTGCCGCTTTCGGGTCGCTTCCCGACCGCGCCGGTGACACGAGGGAAGGAACGGACCACGGTGTTTTTTGGGTGGGTGGACCATCGGTATTTGCCGACGATGGGGTTGGCGGTGGAAGGTCGCAACTTTACGGAGAGCGAAGCGATCCAGTCGGCGCGGGTGGCCGTGGTGAGCGCGGCGACGGCCAAGCGGTATTGGCCAGGGGGCCGGGCGGTGGGGCAAACCCTCGAGCTCGATCCGCTGCGAGACAAGCGTGAGGAGCGGCCCGCAGGGGCGTATACGGTGATCGGCGTGGTGCCGGACGTGATTAACTCCTGGCTGTTTGCCGGCACCGAGCCGACGATGGTGTACGTGCCGGCGTCGGCGGGCGCGAAGGCTAACTCGGTGGTGGTGCGTTTGACCGGCGAGATGGTGACGGCGGTGGAGAAGCTGCGCGAGGAGTGCCTGCCTTACGGCGGGTGCGTGCCGAGTAGTTTGCGGGAGATGGCCGGGTGGCAGCGGTTTCCGTTTCGCGCCGCGGCGGCCGTGGCAATGACTCTGGGGGCGATCGCGCTGTTGCTGACGGCGGTGGGTTTATATGGCGTGGCGAGCTATACGGTGGTGCAGCGGCGGCGGGAGATCGGCGTGCATATGGCGCTGGGGGCGACACCGGCGCAGGTGATGCGGCGGATGCTGGCCGAGGCGGCGTGGTGCGTGGCGGGCGGGGTGGCGGTGGGGCTGCCGGTGTGCCTGGCGGTGTCGAAGGTGACGGCTTCTTCGTTCTTCAAGATCCAGACGTTCGATGTGGGCGCGTACGTGACGGTGCCGGTGCTACTGGCGGCGATCGCTTTACTGGCGTGCCTGGTGCCGGCGCGGCGGGCGTCGCTGGTGGACCCGATGACGTCGTTGCGGGAGGAGTGAGGGGCTAGGTCCGCATGCGGGCGAGCAGGTAGAGGCCGGCGAGAGAGAAGACGACGTCGGGGGACCAGGCGGCGACCTGAGCGGGGAGCTGGTTGAGGTTGCCGACCTGCTCGAAGAGCTTGTTGACGGTGAGGTAGGCGATGCCGATGCCTAGGCTGACGCCGATACCGGTCATGGCGCCGCGGTTGCCGGCGAGGAAGCCGAACGGGGCGGCGAGCAAGGCCATGATGAGCGCGAATAAGGGCACCGAGAACTTGCTGTGGTATTGGACCTGGAGGCGCGTGGTGTCGAAACCGCTTTGCTGGAGCTCGCCCATGTACTTCTTAAGTTCGTGGAAGTTCATCTGGCTGGAGAGCTTGACCTCTTTGAGGAAGTAGCTGGGCGGCTCAGTGAGGTGGGGGAAGCTGGCGACCTGACCGCGGAAGTCATCGAACTTGCGGACGCGGACACCATCGAAGGTGCGGCGGTAGCCGTTCTGGAAGACCCAAGTTTTGAGCGACGGTTCCCAGCGGGCGCGCTCAGCGGTGATGACGTGTTCGAGGCGGAAGTGCTTGGGATCGATTTCGTAGACGTTGACGTCGAGCATGACGGCGTCGGCGGGCTCGAAGTAGCGGTAGTAGTAAATGCGCGAGCCCTGGCCGTAGATGTATTTGCGATCGGGACGGAGGAAGCTTTGGGGGGCGTGACCCTTGATCTCGTTGCGGATAGCGTCCTGCTTCCGGTTGGCGTCCGGGACGTAGTAATAGTCGAAGGCGAACAAGGCGCCACTCAAGAACATACTGGCGACCAGCACGGGAGTAACGAGGCGGAAGAGGCTGACGCCGCAAGCCTTGAAGGCAGTGACTTCGTTGTTTTTCGAGAGGACGCCGAAGGTGACCAGGACGGAGACCAGGACGCTGACGGGCGTGAAGTCGTAGACGAACTTCGGGATCAGGAAGTAGAGGTAGGTGAGCACGCGCGCCATCGGGATGTGGTTCTTGACGATGTCGCCCAGGAGTTCGAAGAAGGTGAAGACTTCGGTGAGCAGGACGCAGGTGAGCAAGAGGAGCGCGAAGTAGAAGAGGAAGGTATTGAGAACGTAGGTGTCGATGATTTGAGGGAGGACGGCCCAGCGGCGGCCGGCACGGCGCTCGACGCGGTTCTCGAAGCGATTGGCGAGCGAGGTGAAGGCTTCGCGGAGGCGGGCGGAGACGAGGCCGACGAGGTCAAAGTCGCCGGGGCGCTCGAGGCGAACGAGGAGAATGAGTCCGGTGAGGCCGAAGAGGACGTTCGGCAGCCAGACGGCGACTTCGACTGGCAGGGTGCCTTGGCGGGCGAGGCCGACGAGGCTGATGAAGCTCATGTAGTAGAGGAAGGCGAGTAGAACGGTGAGGACGAAGGAGACGCTTTTGCCGGCTTTACGCTGCGAGATGCCGAGAGGGAGACCGACCATGGCGAGGAGGAAGCAGGCGAGCGGCAGGGCGAGGCGCTGGTGGAGCTCGATGAGGGCGTCGGTGTTGCGCGGGCCGGGTTGGTAGGCGAGGCGAGCGAGGGGCAGCGAGTCCATTTCGGGATAGGGGCGGACGACGCGTTCGGCGGGCTTTTTGGCTTCGAGAGCCTGGTCGCCGGAGGGGAAGGCGGAGTTGATGTCGTCGGTGGGGTCCTTGCCGAGTTCGTGGGAACGGGCGTTGCGGAGGGAGAGCTGGATGCGGTTGCCTTTGGGGTCGGCGACGGCGATGGCTTCTTCGGCGAAGGTGACGCGGGGGCCTTGGGATTGCTCGTTGATGCCGCCGGCGCGCTGGTCGGCCGGGGTGGTGTCGGCCATGAAGACGTTGCGCCAGCGGACGACGGGGCCGGGGTCGGACACCGCCGACGTAGAGGATCATGTTGGGGAACTGTTCGTCGAAGACGCGTTCCTGAATTTCGGCGGTGAGTTGGACGGCGGCGATTTCGTTGACGATGCGGCCGGTTTCGCGGATCGACCAGGGGGTGAGCCAAAGGCTGGCGGATCCGGCGACCAGGAAGCCGAGGAAGGCGAAGGTCATGACGGGCCAGAGGAGCCGGCGGGCGGGAACACCAGAGGCGCGCAGGGCGGTGACTTCGTTGTCGCTGGCCTGGCGGCTTAAGCCGATCAGGATGCCGACCAGGACGCCGACGGGAACGGCAAAGGTGAGCGTGGGAACGAAGACCAGGCCAGACAGGTACGCGACGGTGCCGGGTTCAGCGGCGCCGCGAACGAGCTGTTCGGCGAGCCGGCTGAGGCTGCGCAAAAAGAGGATGAAGGTAAAGAGCACCGTTCCCAGCAGAGCGCTGGTGGCAACTTCGCGGAAGACGGCGCGGCTAATGATGCTCAAGGGCGTTCGTTCGTTTTAGCGAGTGAGTGGCGGCGGCGGGACGATGGGCGGCCGCGGAACCTCGATTTGCGGTTGCTCGAGTTCGAGGTCCTCAAACAGCAGAGCCGGCGACACGACGCTGGCGGGATAAATGTAGCCACCGACGCCCATCAAAGCGAACGGAGCGCGATTGCCGAGGAAGTCGAACTGGTAGAGCTCGGTGGAGGCGGTGGTGATGTCTTTGAGCGCGCGGAGATTGAGGCCGCGGAAGCGAAGCCCGCGGACGAGTTCCTCTTTGCCCTCGGCGTCGACTTTATAAACGAGCAAGGGCGAACTGAGGACGACGCCGGAGGCGCTATTGCCGAGACTGACGGCGAGGCGGCGAAGTTCGTCGGCGCTGGCGGACGACGGGTAGTCCATCGCACGGACGATGAGGCCGTAGGGTTTGCCGCGCTGCTTGATCATGCCGAGGAACTGCTTTTTGAGGTCAGCGGCGGCGACGGTTTCGGAAGACTTCACGAAGAGGTTGCTGAGCGTCGCCAGGCGCTGCTGATAGCTGCCAGGGAGACGGCCATGACCGTTCGAAGCAGTGAAGCCAGCGATGGGCTGGCGCGAGAGCAGAGGCGTTTTGAAGATGCCGTTCTCGATGACGGTGACCGGCTGAGGGACGACGGCTTCGCCATCGACAGGGTACGAGCCGAAGAGCGGTTGGCCGCGGAATTCGGTTTGGGTGGCATCGTCGACAACGGTGAACGTGGTCGGCAGGATGCGCGAGCCGAGGCGGCCTTCGAGTTCCGAGGGGGTAAAGCGCGAAGGCTGGCCCTGGTTGGCAACGGGGCGGCGGGGAAGGCTGAGTTGGGTGGCCAGCACCTCGGCGAAGACCTGCGCACCGGCCGTGCCTTCGAAGAGGACCGGGCCGGAGAAGGATTCGCCTTTGGCGGCGGCGGCGAGAGCGGTGACGTTGCGGCCGACAGTGTCGACGGCGCGGTTGAGGTCGGTTTCGCTGGGGAGCTGGTTGGGGTCGACCGCGTGGAAGACGTAATGGTCGCGCACGGTGGTGCCATCGGGCGCGAGGCCCGAGGCGCGGATGCGGAGGTAGTTGACGTTATCGGGATAGCGGAGTTCGGAGCCTTCGGAGTTCACCAGGTAAGAGGTATTGACGAGGCTTTCAAGTTCGACCGAGGAGGTAAGGACGGCCGGAAAAGCACCGAAGCGGGCCGAGGCGGCGATGACACGCTTCTTCCAAGTGGCTTCGTCGAGGGCACGGACGGTGGAGGCCGTGTTGAGCTTGACGGGCGGGGCCTTCCAGAAATCGGGGATGGGTTCGGCGGCGGCATTGACGCTGCGCATGGCAGAGCGCTTGCGGCCGATGCTTTCGAGGGCGTTCTTAAAGGCGCGGTCGGTCATCAGCCAGAGCTGCTGGCGGAGGGCGGCGGGGTTGTCGTCCTGCGGCAGGAGTCCGGCGTCATACCGGGCGCTGAAGTTGGCGTCCGAGAGGACGTAGTTCGAATTGTCGAAGGCGTAGTCGCCGACGCGCACGCGGACCTGGGGCACGCGATTGCGATTGTGGGTTTCGTCGATCAGGCCGCCGAGGGTGGCGGTGACGGTGTAGCCGCGGACGTCGTCGACGCTGTATTCGAAGAAATAGGGAAGGTCGCTGCCGCCGGCGATGCGGAGGCCGCGGGAGCGTTCCATCTCTTCTTTGAGAACACGGAGGATGGGATCGACCGGCTGAGCGAAGAGGCTGGCGGTGAACAGGAGGGCGAAGAGAGGCTTCACGAGCGTCCTCCTTGAGCAGTGGGGGCGGGCAGGATGGGCGGCCGATCCTGCGAGCGCTCCTTTTTCTGGATTTCGACTTCGCTGACGAAGATGGCGGGAGACGAGGCGGAGACGGGGACGTTGCCGGACTCGGCGCCGCAAACGCCGTTGAAGATTTCTGTTTTATCGGAGGTGGCGGCGATTTTGGCAAAGGCCGCGAGCGGAGTGCCGACGATGTCGGCGCCGCGGACGAGTTCGTCGGGGCGGCCATCGGCGTAGACGCGATAGACGACCTGGGGAATGACCGTGAAGGCTTGCAGGCCACGGCGTCCGGTGGTGGTGTAGCCGGAATCGACTTTCTCGAAGTAGAGGCCGTAGGGCTTGCCTTGCTTTTTCACTTCGGCGAGTAGGAGAGCGCGAAGCTGGTCGTTGGTGACTTTCTTGCCAGAGGTCACGATGAGGTTGGATTGCCGGGGGACGACTTCGCGTCCGGCCTGGCGGCGGCCGTGTCCATTCGAGCCGGGGAAGCCCGTCAGCGGAGAGCGAGACAGCAGAAAGTTCCGAAGGATGCCCTGGTCGACGACGGTGACCGGGCGGGCTTTGACGCCTTCGTCGTCGAACTCGTACCAGCCATTCAAGTCGGTGCCGTCGATGGCGCGCTTGGTGGGATCGAGCGTGACGGAGAGGAACTCGGGGAGGATCTTGGTGCCGACGCTTTTGGCAAAGGTCTGGCCTTCGCTTTCGTCTTTCTGGCGATGTCCTTCGATGCGGTGGCCGAAGATTTCGTGGAAGAAGACGCCGGAGGCTCGGCCGGAGAGAACGGCGGGGCCGACGAAGGGGTCGACGACGGGAGCCTGAAGCAGAGAGATGAGGTCGCGCTCGACTTTGGCCATGGTGGCGCGGACGGCTTTTTCGTCGGGAAGCCGGTCAGCCGCTTCGGCGTCGAGAATTTCGCTGGTCGCCAGATCCATGCCGTCGGCGGCTTTCGCTTGCGCGCTGATGATGAGGCGAGCGAAGCTGCGACCGTGCTGGAGTTGCGTGCCTTCGGTGTTGACGAAGGTCTTGGCTTCGCGTTGCGCGACCACGGTGATGGCGGAAGAAAGAATGCCGGGCTTATTGCCGAACTCCGCGGACCATTTGCGGAGCTTGGGCAGCCAGTCGTCACCCTTGAAGCGAAGCGGGGGGACAGAAGAAGACGAGACCGCTTTCTCGGCGGGGCTGAAGTCGCCGGCGTCGTCTTTGACTTCGACCTGGACCTGCTGGTTGGTCTTGACGTTCAGATAGCGCTGCGAGGCGAGGCGGTAAACCCGGTCGGTTTCCGACCAGACGCGGCGGCGGATGGCGTCGGGGGCGTCGTCCAAGGTGACCGAAGCGCCGGCAGTAAACTGCGGCAGGTCCCCGCGGACGCGGCGATAGTTATCGAGTTGCGGCGAGCCCACCCGGACGCTGACGTCGAGCACGCGGCGATGGTTATGATTGCGCGAGTTCAGGGAGCCGAGGCTGGCGGAGATGCTCTCGGCTTCCTGCTCGGTGACGGCGTAAGAGATGAAGTAAGGAGGCGGGTCGGCCTTGGCCTTCAGCGTGGTGAAATTTCTTTCGAGTTCACTGGCGAGAATGCCGACGAGCGGCGTCGCCGAAGGGCTATTCTGCGCGGGAGCACCAAGCGTCAGCCCGAACGTAACCAGGGACCAGGGCGCAAGGCGGGCCAGCGCGGACAAGGATGTTCGCACGGCCTCAGAATAGCATGGCGCCCCGGCGACCCGCCCTTATTCGTCGTCTTGAGAGTCAACGGCGAGAATGCCTTTTTCCCGCATGCCGGAGAGGGCCAGACCATAGCGGCCGCGCACGCCGGTCTTCTCGAAGATGTGCTTAAGGTGGATCTTCACAGTACCGGGACGGATGCCGAGTTCGCGGGCGATCTCGCGATTCTTGAGGCCCTGTTCGACCAGTTCCATGACCTGCGTTTCGCGCGGGGTGAGTTCGGAGCGGTGATAGCGCTCAGGCGTGGGCGTATTGCGGAAGACCGTATCTTCCATCCAACTGCGGCCCTGGGCGACGGCTTCGAGACAGGCGATGAGGATCTCCGGAGAGGCCGTCTTGCGGACGATGCCGCGCGCGCCAGCCTGCAGGAAACGGAGAGCTTCAGCTTCTGTCATCGAGACGCCCCAGACGACGACGGCGGGAGCGGGGCGGTTCAGGTCGCGCGAGAAGGTAAGGCGGAGGTCCGAGATCCACTCGAGGACAGCTTGCATGCCGAGCGCCTTATCGAGCATGACGATTTTGGGGTTGCGTTCGCGAACGGCGGTGCGGGCGCCGGCGAGGGATTCGCAATTGGGGAGAACTGAGATTTGCGGCACATCGGCCAACAGCGCGCGCACGCCGGCGGCGGTGACGGGCTGGGAGTCGCAGACCAGAAGCTCGGCGGTTTCCGGCGAGGTGCTCGACAGGCGGGCGAGCGAGTCGCCGACGAAGGTGGAAGCGGAGGCGTGGATAACCGGAGCGGCGTGTAAGTCCAGCGGAGAGTGGTTGGGGGTGGTCCAGTTCGTGTTCATGTTACGTGTGTCGCTTTTTTGTTTTATTTCGGTCTACAGCGCCCGCGATGAATAGCCGATCCAATTAGCACAGCAATAAGATTGTCCTGGCCACTCGGTCGCGTAGCGTCGCGTTTGAGGGTATTTCTCACCTGCGCTGGCGGGGTATGTCCCCCACGTGAGGTATATCGGCGGCTGAAGCTCGAACTTTAGCCCAAGGCCGACGTGCGTACTGTATTAAGTTCCCACGCCTCCGTGCCGATGGTTTCTGAAAGTGCATGTGGAGAAATTAGGAACTTGATGATTGCCGGGGCCAATTGGAAATCACTGATCATCTGCCCGAATCAGGTCATGTCCGGAGCGCTGGTGGAAGCGCTGGGACGTGGACTGCCGCAGGGCGCGGCGCTGCAGGTTCCGTCGTATCCGCCGGGCCACGCGCTGGCGGAGATGCTGGCAACCCATACACCGACGGTCTGTTTTATCGACGTGGGCTCGGAAACCGATCGGGCCATGGGCACGATGGTGGAACTGCTGGCGGCGAATCCGAAGCTTCCGTTGGTGGCACTGCTGCCCGGCAATGATCCCGAAGCCATTCTGCGCTGTGTGCGGCAAGGCGCCAGCGAATTTCTGATTCAGCCGTTTACCGAAGACCAGTTCCGCCAGATGGTGGAGCGGGTGCAGAAGAAGATTTCGGTGGGCAAGGGGGATGGGTCGCAAGGGCGGTTGTATTGCCTGATGCCGGCCAAGGGTGCGTGCGGCGCGACGACGGTGGCGACGAATCTGGCGTTCCAGTTCAAGCGGCAGACGTCGAAGCGGCTGCTGCTGGCGGACCTGGACCAGTTCACCGGCACGCTTTCCTTCATCCTCAAGCTGAAGCCGAACTACAGCTTTACGGATGCGTTGCATCATGCGCGTGAACTGGATCCGGCGATGTGGAAGTCGCTGGTGACGCAGACGAGCGGGCTCGACGTGCTGATGAGTCCGGAGAATTCGGCGGACGCGTCGGGAAGCGACCAGCAGGATCCGACGCTGATTATCGACTTTATCCGGACGATGTACGACTTGGTGGTGCTCGACACGGCCGGCGTGTACGGCCAGTGGAACCTGACGCTCGCCAAAACTTGCGACGAGCTGCTGCTGGTGACGACCAACGAGCTCCCTGCCCTGCAGGCGTCGCAACGGGCGTTGTCGTATCTCGACCAGAACCGGGTGGACCGGTCGAAGATCCGGCTGATCGTCAACCGCTACAACCGCGACGTGGGCCTGAGCAAAGAAGTGATCGAAACGGCGCTGCACGAAGAGGTGTTCCACGTACTGCCGAGCGATTACGATTCGGTGCAGCGGGCGCTGATCGACGGCAAGCCGATTCCGGTGGGCAGCGCGCTGGGCAAAGCGATGGTGCAACTGGGCGAGAAGCTGGAACAGAAGGATCCCGAGCCGGCGAAGAAGACGTCCTCGTCGTCCTGGGGCGGCTTGCTGAGCCTGTTCTCGCGGACTTCGAGCTAGCTGACGCCGAGGGCTTTTTTACCCGCCGCGAGCACTTCGAGAATCTTTTCGACGTCGTAGACGGAACCACCCCAACTGCCGCCACTGACATCCTGTAGGGCCGCCCAGAGACGCGAGTCGGCGGGCAACTGCGGGTCGGGCTGCAGGTCCGGACGGGGATGGCGCAGAGCCAGCAGACGGCTGCCGGACTCGATGGTGCCATCGGCGCCGAGCAAATTCACCGTACCCACCATGCGGCGCTGATCGACGACGATCTCAATCATGTCGCCATCGAGGAGCTTGCCGATGGGTCCGCCGGCGAGCGCTTCCGGAGTGACATGGCCGATGCAGGCGCCGGTGGAGACGCCGCTGAAGCGGGCATCGGTGATGACGGCGACGTGCTTCCCGAAGGGCAACATCTTGAGCGCCGAGGTGACCTGATAGGTCTCTTCCATGCCGGAGCCCAGCGGACCGCGGGCACACAGGACGATGATATCGCCGGCCTTGATGGCGCCAGTCTTGATGGCTTTGATGACGTCCGGCTCCGTGGTGAAGACGCGGGCGGGGCCGACTTTGCGATAGATCTGATTCTCCCCGACGACGGAAGGATCGATGGCGGTGCTTTTGATGACGCTGCCGCCAGGGGCGAGGTTGCCGAGAGGGAAGCAGACCGTAGAGGTGAGGCCGCGCTGGGCGGCCGATTCAGGCGACATGATGACGTCGTCGGGGTCGACGCCGTCGCGCTGACGGAGCACTTCGCGAAGCGCCGTGCGGCGTTCGCTCTTTTCCCACCAATCGAGCATCTCGCCGAGGGTTTTGCCGGTGGCGGTGAGAACGCCGGTTTCAAGTAAGCCAGCGCGGCGCAGGTGCAGCATCACTTCCGGGACGCCGCCGGCGAGGAAGACCTGGACGGTGGGGTGATACTTGGGTCCGTTGGGGAGAGCGTCCACCAGTCGGGGCACTTGCTGATTGACGCGGGACCAATCGTCGACGCTGGGGCGCTTCACGCCCGCGTGGTAGGCGACCGCGCTCAAGTGCATGATGAGGTTCGTGGAACCGCCGAAGGCCGCGTGGACCACGAGCGCGTTGCGAATGGCGGCGTCCGTGATGATGTCCTTCATCGTGATGCCGCGCTGAATCATGTGGAGGACGGCGCGGCCGGAGCGGCGGGCCATGTCGAGCCAGATGGGATGGCCGGAGGGAGCCAGGGCAGCGTGGGTCAGAGACATACCAAGCGCTTCGGCGATCACCTGTGAGGTGCCGGCCGTGCCGAGGAACTGGCAGCCGCCGCCGGGCGAGGCGCAGGCACGGCAGCCCATCTCCGCGGCTTCGCGGAGAGTGATGATGTTGTGGGAGAAGCGGGCGCCGATGGTTTGGACTTTGCCGGCATCTTCCCCGTCTTCGGCGACGAGCGTGACGCCGCCGGGAACGAGCACGCAGGGCAGATTATGCATCGCGGCTAGGGCCATCATCATGGCGGGGAGGCCTTTGTCGCAGGTGGCAACGCCGATGACGCCTTTTCGCGTGGGCAAGGAGCGGATGAGGCGGCGGAAGATCATCGACGCGTCGTTGCGGTAGGGCAACGAGTCGAACATGCCGATGGTGCCTTGGGTGCGGCCGTCGCAGGGGTCCGTGCAGGCGCCGGCGAAAGGGACCGCGTCGAGGGACTTGAGCTCCTGAGCGGCAGCTTCCATCAGAAGGCCGACTTCCCAATGGCCGGTGTGGTAGCCGAGGGCGATGGCCTCGCCGTTGGGGGCGCGGAGCCCGCCGTGGGTGGAGAGCAACAGGATTTCCGGGCCGCCGAGCTTGGCCGGGTTCCAGCCCATACCGGCGTTTTGGGTCCAGCCGAAGAGATCGCCAGAGGGGCGCTCGAGGAGCATTTCGGCGGTGAGGGGAAGTTCGCCGGCGGGTCCGGGGACCTTGCTGCGTACGTCATAGAGGCCTTCGGCCCCCGATTCCAGAATCGATTCAGGGGCGAGGGTCTCGTAAAGTCGGGGCATCAACCTGCCATTTTACTTCGCGGGCGGCGGCGGTACGCGCTTCTTGTAGGGGAAGGTCTTCCAGTCCTTGGAGGCGCGGCCACCGACGTCCCAAACGACGACGCCCTTGCGGACGGTCATCTGGGCGGAGAGGAAGTTCTTGCCTTCGCGGCGGGCGAGGGCCGAATCGAGGAAGCCGAAGTTGCCGGTGTCCATTTTGAGGACGGTGACGTCGGCTTCGGTGCCGACGCTGAGGTTGCCGAGTTCCGGACGTCCGATTTCGACGGCGGGGTTCCAGGTGGAGGCGCGGACGACTTGTTCGAGGGTCATGCCGAGGCTCATCATCTTGGCCATGAGATTGGGCATGTCTTTGAAGCCGGAATTGACGCTGCCCATGTGGAGGTCCGAGGAGATGGAGTCCGGCATGAAGCCTTGCTCGGTGGCGGGGACGGCAATGTTCCAGAAGAAGCTGCCTCCGCCGTGGCCGACGTCGAAGTAGATGCCGCGTTCGCGGCCCTGCTTCATGGCGGGGTTGAGCTTGCCATCCACGACTTCGTCGCGCAGGCCGGCGTAGCAGTGGGTATAAATGTCGCCCTTACGGAGCTTGCTGTTCATCAGGGTTTCGAGATTGCGCGGCGCTTTAAGGGTGCCGAAGTCGACCATGACGGGCAGGTTCTCGGTGCGGCCGGCTTTGGTGGCGCCATCGACGGCGGGCCAGCCTTCGCCGGCGTAGTGGGCAGTTTTGAAGCCGACGATGACGTCGCGATTGGCGTGGGCGACGCGAGCAGTCTCTTCGGGATCCATATTGAGGGGGTCGCTTTCGCCGACGGGGCTCATGCCATTGCCGACGATGTTGAGGAAGGCGAGGACGCGGGTCTTGGCGCGGTCAATGATGCGGGCGCGGAAGTCGGGGAAGTTCTTCCAGCCGGAGGTGCCCGCGTCGACCATGGTGGTGACGCCGGAGCGGAAGGAGAGCGGATCGGGATAGACGCTGAGGTCACCGGTGTAGGTGCGCGGCATGCCGGTGCCGGCATAGACATGGACGTGGATGTCGACGAGGCCGGGAGTGACGTAGAGGCCTTTGACATCGGCGACGGACTTGGCTTCGGCGGCGGGGATGTTGGCGGCCACGCGGGCGATCTTGCCGTCGGTGATGGCGACGTCGAGGACGGTGTTCAGGTTGTTCTTCGGGTCGATGACATGGCCGCCTTTGAGGAGGAGGTCATAGGTCTGAGCGGCCAGCGGCAGTCCGGCAGCCAAGAGAAGCAAGGCACAACAACGCATGGAAATGATTATTCCATGACTAACGCTGGCCGATGCCGCCGGAGAGCGAGCGGAGCACAGTGATCATGGCGGGGCCGAGCGTGATGGCGAACAGGACGGGCAGGATGAAGATGATGATGGGGAACAGCATCTTGATGCCGGCTTTGGCAATGGCGGCTTCGGCGCGGAGGCGGCGGCGCATGCGAAGGGCGTCGGCGTAGACTTTGAGGGCTTGGGAAAGCGACGTACCGAAGCGTTCGCTTTGGATGATCATGGCGGCAAGAGACTTGATGTCGTCGATGCCGGTGCGGCGGACGAGTTGGTTGAAGGCTTTGGAACGGTCCTGCCCGGCCTTCACCTGCATGACGACGGTGTAGAACTCGTTGGCGAGTTCCGGATAGATGAACTGCATCTCTTCGGAGACGCGGACCATGGCCTGGTCCAGGGCGAGGCCGGTACCGAGAACGATGCCGAGTAAGTCGATGGTATCGGGCAGGGCTTCCTGTAACTTGGCCTTGTAACGTTTGGCGAGACGGCCGAGGACCTGCTTGGGGACGAGCCAGCCGATGATGAAGGCGGCGATGAGTCCGCCGAAAGCATTCGAGAGGGGGTTATCGCGCTGCGCGAATAACATGCCGCCCATGCAGAGGACGAAAAAGAGCGAGTGACCGAAGATGTAATAGGCGGCTGATTCGGGTTTGCGGAGGCCGGCGGCGCGCAGGTCGCGCTCCACTTCGCGGATCCATTCTTCGCCGCCGAAGCGAGAGACAAGATAGAGCAGGTTGTTCCAGAAGCCGCCGCCACTGCTGCGGCGACGTTGGCCGAGCGTTTGGGCGGGTCCGGTGGCGTTGAAGGCGCGGAGTTGGGTCATGCGCTCTTCGAGGGGATCTTCCTGGACGGTGAACAACTGCATCGCCGACCAGACGATGGCGCTGGCGGCGGCTCCGAAGGCGAGGAAGAAGAGAATCGAAGTCAGCATGTTAGAACTTCGGGCTCGCAATCTTGCGGATGACCAGAATGCCGATCAGTTCCGAGACGATGGCATAAGTGAGGATCATGTTGCCGGTTTCGTCTTCGAGTAACAAGGCGACATACTCGGGCTTCTGAAACCAGTAAATGATGAAGATGACTAAGGGGATGGAGCAGACCAGGCCGGCCGAAAAGCGCTGAGAGGCGGTGCCGGCGCGGAGTTTCTCGGCGAGATTCAGCCGCTCGCGGATGAGCATGGCGAGGTTCTCGAGCATCTCGACCATGTTGGCGCCGGTTTGACGCTGCAGAATCAGGCCGGTGATGAAGAACTTGAGGTCGATGAGCGGGACACGGTCGCCCAGGTGATGGAGTGCTTCTTCGGTGGGGGCGCCCAAGGCGAGCTCTTCCATGACTTTCTTGAACTCCATTTGCACGGGGTCCGACGTTTCGCTGGCGATGGTTTCGAGGCCGCCCTGGATGTTATGGCCGGCCTTCATCGAGCGATTGAATAAGTCGATGGTGTCGGGCAGCATGTGCTCGAACTTACCGAGACGCTGGGAGCGTTTCCACATGATGTAGAGCGTGGGCAAGGAGGCGACAACGGCGGCGAAGGCCAGCTTGATGGGCCAGTAACTGATGAAGAGTCCGGTGGCGCCGATGACGAGAGCGAAGAGGATGAGCGAGACGGTGAAGACGTCTGTGGCGCGGTATTTGAGATTGGCCTGATCGATGGTTTGCTGAAGGCGCTTGAGCGGCTTGATCCAGTTCAGGAAGGTGCCGACCATGGCGAAGGTGCCTTTGCTTTCCTGACGGAGCAGGTCGCCGCCGAGACGCTGGCGCTGAGTGGAGGCGTTGCGGGCGCGCAACTCGCGCATGCGCGCATGGAGGCGCTCTTCTTCTTCGCGGCGAGGAATGCGCCAGACATAATGACCGGCGGTCCATCCGGCGATGGAGAGAAGGACGCCGCAGAGGAGGAAGGTCCAGAGCATCTAGCGTTCTTTGACCCCGTGGACTTCGCTGAAGATGGAGCGGGGCACCTGGACACCATAGGCTTTGAGGCGGCCGAGCACTTGCGGGATGTGGCCGGTCGCACGGAAGGTACCGAGTGCTTTGCCGGTTTTACCGATGCCGGAACGATCGAAGAGGAAGATGTCTTCCATGATGACCTGGTCGTCGTCGACGCCAATGACTTCGCTGATGGAAAGAATCTTGCGGCTACCGTCGGTGAGGCGCGCCGCCTGGATGACGATTTGCACGGCGGAGGCGAGCATCTGGCGGATGACGCGATCGGGAATCGAGGAGGACGCCATCATGACCATGGTTTCGAGACGCGAGAAGGCGTCGCGGGCGGTGTTGGCGTGGCAGGTGGTCATGGAGCCGTCGTGGCCGGTGTTCATGGCCTGCATCATGTCCATGGCTTCGGGCCCGCGGCACTCGCCGATGACGATACGGTCGGGACGCATACGCAGGGCGTTGATGACGAGGTCGCGCTGCGAGATCTCACCCGCGCCTTCGATGTTCATGGGCCGCGTTTCGAGGCGGACTAAGTGCGATTGCTGCAGTTGTAACTCGGCAGTATCTTCGATGGTGACCACACGCTCCTCTTCCGGGATGAAGCGCGAGAGCGTGTTGAGCAGGGTCGTTTTGCCGGAACCGGAGCCGCCGGAGATGACGACGTTGAGGCGGGCCTGCACGCAGCCGGAGAGGAAGTCGAGCATGCCCTGGGTGAAAGTGTCGTTCTTGATGAGGTCGTCGGTGGTGAGCAGGCGCTTGCCGAAGCGGCGGATGGACATCACCGGTCCGATGAGCGAGATGGGCGGAATGACGGCGCAGACGCGGGAGCCGTCTCCCAAGCGGGCGTCGACGATGGGTGAGGACTCGTCGATGCGGCGGCCGATGTTCGAGACGATGCGGTCAATGATGAGGCGAACGTGGGCCTGATCCTTGAAGCGCACGCTGGTTTCCTGCATGATGCCGTTGCGTTCGACGTACACGGAGTCAAAGCCGTTGACGAGGATGTCGTTAACGGAGGCGTCCTTGAATAAGGTCTCCAGCGGGCCCAAGCCGAAGACTTCATCGAGGATCTCTTCGATGAGACGTTCGCGCTCGCTGATGGTCATGGGCGTGTTGGCCTCGCCGACGAGGCGCTCGACGAGGTTGCCGATCTGGTCGCGCATGCCGTCCTTGCGGAGGCCGCGGAGCTGGTCGGCAGTCATGGTGTTGAGCAGGCGCGTGTGCACCTGCGTCTTGAGGGCGAACCAACGGTCGACGTTGGTGGCGGGGCGCGGGATGGAGCGGCTGCCCATGTGTTAGGCCGCGGCCTCCTTCTTACGGCCGGTGGCTTTGTCGACGAAGGCGCGGAAGGCACGATCGAGCTCGCCGGCCTCCTCGCGATTGGCGACGAACGGGCGGGCCTTATTGATCGAGCTCAAGACGGCGGGTGACTGCGGGATACCGTAGAAGACCGGCTGATTGAGGGTTTGACGAATCTGGTCCAGCGAGGCGAGGCCAGGGCCGGCTTTCTTCGAGTATTCGTTGACGACGACCTTGATCTGATCCTGATTGAAGCCCATGCGCATGAGGAAGCTCAGATAGCGCTGGGCGTTGCGAATGGTGGGGTACTCCTGCGTGGTGACGACGAAGATCTGGTTGGAGACCTGGAGCGCGCCCAAGACTAACTCGGTGTTAATCAGGCGGCCGGCATCGACGACGATGGAGCCGTACTTCTCGACGAGGAAGGTGGTGAACTCACGGAACATGGACTCGGAAAAGTAACCAGCGTTTTCGAGCGAGTCCGGAGGGCCAACTAAGTAGAAGCCGAGCGGGTCGCGCGTGACGAAGCCTTCGAAGAGGGCTTGGTCCATGCGGTCCAGGTTCTCGCCGACTTCCTGCAGCGTGTACTGCGGCTGGGCACCGACTTGCATGGCGCAATCGTTGCCGGTCCAATCGAGGTCGATGAGGACGGTTTGCTGCTTGCGCTGGGCGAGGACGCCGGCGAAGTTCACGGCGAGAGTGGTGGTGCCGACGCCGCCCTTGGTGCCGAGGAAGGTGTAGACCTTGCCGAGGCGGCTGGCGCCGGCCGAGACGCGGCGCGGGGTGCGTTCGAGACGGTCCATGGCGTCACGGAAGTCGAGGCGCTTGACGGGTTGGACGAGGAAGTCGTTGGCGCCGGCGCGGACGGTCATGATGACGTGCTCGCCGTCGGCGGTGTAACTGGAGGCGATAACGTAGAGGTCGGGGATCGCCTGTTTGACTTTCTGGAGGGCGCGGAGGCTCGAGTCGGGGTCGCCGGCTAAGTCGAGGACGAGGGCGACTTCGGGGTGGCGTTCGACTTCCTGCAGGACGCGGATGTATAAGTTCTGATTGACTTCGGGAAATTCGCCGACGACGCGCGCCTCCGGGATATTGAGCAATTGCTCCCGGATCATTTCGCGGAAGGATTCGTCGTTGGAAGCCAGCAAGAGAGAGACAGGCATATGATCTTATTCCTTACGGCAAACAGCTCCCAGTCTCCGGATCACAGCCGGCGCTTTCCACGGGGACGGTGGTGGCAAACTCGGGGATCGGGATGGGCGGAAGGCCGAGATAACTCTGGAAGGCGCGGAACTCGTAATTGGTGACGCGCACGCGGACGACATCCGGGATGCATTCCAGCGAGCAATCGCTGCCACAGGTGAAAGTGACTAACTCACCGCTTTCGGGGTCGCGCGAGAAGTACTCGACCTGGACTTCGGCAGGGCCGCTGCGGAACTGTTCGTAGTCGAAGGTGAGCGGCACGTTATTACGCATGAACTCGATGACGTTGGAGCCGCCGCCCTGCGCGCAGTGAGTGGCAGCGTAACGCGCGCCGTTGCGCGTCCATTCGATGACGCTGTTCCAGACCCACATCATGTGGGCGGTGAAGATGACCATGCAGGTGAGTGGCAGGATGATGGCCGAGTAAGCCAGAGCAAACTCAACCAGAGCCTGGCCGCCGCGAGCATTGCGCCGTCTAAGTGCCGCCATAAGGCACCCTCACTTGAGGACGGAGAATGATGGGGTCCGAAGGCAGCAGCGGAATGCGTAGCTGAATAGAGACGCCGCTGGCGAAGCGCGCGGAGATGAAGTCCGGCGCGCGGCCACCCTGGCCGGCGTCGCAGCCGGTGGCGGAGCAATCGCATTCGGTGATTTCACCGCTGTCGGGATCGAGACGCTCGGCACGCAGGGTGAAGCTATCGGCGGTGAGCCCGGTGATGACCGGGTCAGCGGAGTTATCGGTGGTGCCGGTAAGGGCGAGGTTCTTGGCTTGGGTGACGCTAAGGTCAGCGGCGTCGCAAAGGTTCACGCCTTGCTGCGTGCTGACGTACCGGGCGAGGGTGTAGAGCATCTTCTGCGCGGTGAAGTAAGTCCAACCAACGCGGGCGAACTCGACCAAGCCAAGGAAAAGCAACATCAACAGAGGGAACATCATGGCGGCTTCAATGAGCGCGCTACCGCTGCGGCGATGGGCGAATCGGCGGTGGTTCATCGGAAGAGCACCACCTTTCCCGGTCCGGTGGTGATGCCGCAGTTGCCATCGAAGCGGCCTTGGCGCAAGGGCATCACGCTGCCCAGGTAACTGACGGTGAAGCGGCCGGCGGGGTCAGCGGGGTTGAAGGCCGTTTGGCCGGTGAGGGGCTGGACGAGGAACTGGCGGAAGGCGAGGACCGTCATGCCGCCACCAGGAAGTAACTGGTCGACGATGGGGATGGTGATCACGCGGCGGCCGTTGCCGGTATAAGCGGCGTAGTCATCAAGGTCCGTGAGATCGGTGTCCGGAATATTGGTGGCGACGATGGTGTCGAGCTCACTCACGATCTGGCATTGGGCCGGCAGCGAGGTGCCATCGAAGCGCGCGGCGATTCCGCAGAGAAAGGCTTGTACGGGGCCGGGCAACTGATTGAACGAGCATTGCAGAGGCGTGGCGTTCTCCCAAACATTCTCAGCGCCATTGATGCGGAAACAGCCAGTGGTGGCGGAACGATTGCCGGGGATGCCGGACTGGCCGATGCGGAAGAGCTGTTGGCTGGGGTCGGCGAAGAGGGTGGCCGCGGTGTCCTGGCGGTCGAGCATCAGGTAGTCGATGCGCGCGGTGGTGTTGCCCAAAGGTTGGGGCGGAGGAAAGCCGGTGCAACTGTGGCTGAAGGTGTAGCGGGTGTTTTTGACGAAGCCGAAGTCGACTAAGTCGGAGGCGTCCAGCGCCGCAACGGCGAGGTTCTCGATGGCGCAGGCCTCGCAGAGGGGGGCGCTTTGGCCAGCGATGGCGCTGGCGGCCATCTGCGCCTTGCGGTCCTGCCCGAGCGAGAGTAAGGCAAAGAAGGTGAGCGGAGCATCGGCGGTGAGAGAGACGCGCACGTACTTCGCGGTGGTGCCGCCGGCGGCGCCGGTGCTGGCGCTTTCGCCTTCGCCGGTGGCCGTCGCAGCGGTCTCATAGTATTCGGGTTCCTGAACGGCCGAGGCGAGAAAGCCGCCCGAATCGCCGATGACGAGAGAGCCGAAGTTGAACTTATTGCCGATGGCGCCGGAGTTGGAGATCGCGGCCTGGCGGGCCAGCGCGGCGCTTTCGAGGGCGTTGTCGGTGCCGATGAGGCGTTGCGCGGAGGCGAGGGCCATGGCGTTGGCGGCTTGCTTCAGCTCGGCGCGGACGATGTACATCTGTCCGAGGTCAATCGCGAAGCCCATCAGGACGAGCAGGACCGGCGCCAGGATGACAAGCATCTGGATGGTGATGGCGCCACGCCGTCGTTGCTGGGCTAAGCAGGTCACTTCTTCTTGGTGCCGGAGGGAGCCGCCTCCTCATAGCCGCGCTGACCGACGAACTCAGGCTGCTTGGTTTTGGTTTTGATCTTGCCTTTCGCCTCGCGCTGTTCCTTGAGCGTGGGCAGCCAGGCTTCCGAGGTTTCGGGGAGCTTGGGATGTTCGTCGGGACCGAGGGGACGAACGAAGCGCGGAGTCACCACGACGAGTAACTCGTCAGTGGACTTACGCGTGGAGCGGCTGCGGAATAAGTTGCCGATGATGGGGAGGTCGCCCAAGCCGCGCACGCGAGAGAGGGTCTGGACAACGCGGTTGTCAATGAGGCCGGCGATGGCAAAGCTCTCACCGTCCTTGAGGATGACTTCGGTTTCGGCGCGCCGCGTGGAAATGGCCGGGATGAGGACGCCTTGCACGGTGACGGAGTTCGAATAGTCCAGCGCGCTGACTTCGGGGCGGACCTTGAGGTTGATGGTGCCGCTGGAGGTGATGGTGGGCGTGAACTTCAACTGAACGCCGAAGGGCTTGAACTGCACGGTGAGGACGGGCGAGATGGCACCGCCGGTGGTGGTGGCGGTGAGGATGGGGAACGGAAACTCGCCGCCGGCGACGAAGGCCGCTTCCTTGCCTTCGAGGGTAATGAGGTTGGGTTCGGCGAGAACCTGAAGGAGGTTCTTGGCTTGCATGGCACGAATGGTGGCGCCGATGTTCAGGTCCGGCCGGAAGACGAAGAGGTTGAGTAAGTCAGCGAAGTTGATGGTGGAATTCGAGAATTCCTGGTTCTGAAACTGTAACTGGGAGAAGCGCGGCGCCTGGAACTGCTGGGTGCCCAGCGAGCCGAGCGTGTTGTCGTTGCGGCTGAAGAAGTTGAAGCCAAGTTCGCTGAGACCGACGCGATCGACGGAGGCGAATTTCACTTGGAGGAGAATCTGGCGGGGGTCCGGGAGGGCAGGCACTTCGAGGAGGTTGATGACCTTCTTGGTGCGCGTGGCCGCAAGGGCTTCAGCCTTCTTCGAGGCTTCACCGTCGGCGACTTTACCGGTGAGGACAATGAGTTCCGCGTTGCCATTGAAGTTGACGCCGCCATCGGGAACGACGGCTTTCATTTCGGCGGCGAGTTCGTTTTGGAAGTTATCGATGGGGGCGCGGTCCGCGATGACGTTGATGTTGTATTTGACGGGCGCGGTGTCGTTCTCCCAAACGACGAGCGTGGTGTGGCCGACGCCTTTGGCGTTGACCATGACTTCGGTGGGAGAGACTACAAGGGCGTCCGCAATTTTGGGTTCGGCAATGACGACGCGGTTGACGTCCGTTTTGTACTGAATCAGTTCGCCTTTGCCGAGGACGAGCGTGATTTCCTTTTCGATGGCCGGTTGAGCGACCACCGAGAGGGCGAGGAGGGTGATGAGACAGGTGGCGCGGCGGGTCATTCGGGTTGGAAAATCTCCTGGACGTGTTTGTCGCCGCGATATACGTCCACGACGCGCTTCGGCTTAGCGGGGGGTTCTTGTTTCGCAGGGCGCGGGGTGACGCGAGTGGGGAGGGCTTCATCGCCATTGACGAGGCGAGCCCAGGCTTTATCGTCGAGGTCGGCGCCTTGCGTGGGGCGGCCAGGGCCGTAGCGGGCGCGCATTTGCGCGATCTTGGCTCGGCGATCGCCCATGAGCGGGTCAATGACTTCGCCAGTGGTGGGCGTGGGATTCTCGACGCGGCCGGAGTCACTGGGATTGCGCAGGGCGAGCGAGATCTTGCCGTTGTTTTTGGCCATCTCCAGCTTGGAGGCGTCTTCGGGAGTCACTAAGAGCGTGACGGCGCGCTGCGTGCCCGTGGAGCTGCTGACGACGGGTGCGGCGGTTTTGGCGTCGGGCGCCGCGAGTTGAAGTTCGGTGACACGGCCGACGCTCAAGACTTGCACGTCCTGCAGGATGAGGTTCGAGACGGCTTCATTCAAGCTGCCGGTGCGGGAGCAGATGACGTCGACTTTGGCGCGGGGCAGGATGAGCCCGGCGGCGCCGGAGGCGTCCGAGACCAGGACGGAGACGGCGCGATAGCCGGCGGGGATGATGGAGGGCACGCCCTCGACGCCGGCGATCGAAGCGATCTTGGACGCGGTGAAGACTTCGTTGGCCGACATGGGGAACAGCAGGGCGCGGTTCACGAGCTCGGTCTCCGAGAGGTAGACGTTGGCGGGAGAGTCGCGATCCGGCACGTTGACCTTCTTGATGTCACCCTTCTTCAACCGCGTTCCGGCGGGTAAGTCGCGCGCGGCGGCCAGGAGGGGCTTCAATTTTGTGAGCTTGGCGCCGCTGGCCGTGGAGTAGAGAAACCAGGCGAGCAGGCCGGCGAGCAGCCAGGAGCCGCCGAAGATGATGAGGAGTTTCTGTCGGTCCATCCGCTAGTTATTCCTTTCGAGGATCGTGGCGGTGCGATCCGAGTAGAGCTTGCGCCAGCCGCGGGCTTCGAGAGCGGGGATGAGCGAATAGCGATTCGGTAAGAGGGCGTGGGTGAACTGCCAGTGGTCGAGTTGAGCGGTCCAGCCGGGGCGCACTTCGACGAGGTCGATGTAGCGGCGCATGAAGTCGACGCCGTAGAAGTCGCTACGGCCATCGAAGAAGACGGGGCGCTGGCCGGCGAAGCGATAGATGAGATAGCCGCCGTAGAGGTCCGGGGCGAGGAGCCGACCGCCGGAGGGAAGTTGGGCGGCGGCGGCGACGGGAAACTGGTGAGCGGGAAAGCCGGGCCGGGCGAGCGGCAGCCACAGGGCGGCGAGCAGCAGCAGGACGGGAACGAAGGCGTAGCCGCCGAAGCGAGAGTCGAAGCGGCGAAGGTTCGCGCCGTAGGTGAGCGCGGCGGTGAGCCAGCGGCGCACACGGCGGCGGACATCGGCCCGCCAGAGGCTCGCGGTGAGCATGGCGTTGGCATAGGGTAACAGGAGCAAAGCCAGAAGCGGCAAGAGACGAGCGGAGCGGAGCGCGGCGACGAAGATGAGCGCGGTGAGCAGGGCGACATCGAGACGGCGCTCGCCGATGGCGAGGGCGCCGCCGAGGCCAGCGAGCATGACGGAGAGCAGAATCCAGCCAGCGCCATCGGCATGGAAGTTGAAGCTTTGGAATTCGCCGATGCGGGCGAGCAGGGCCGTATCGGTCAGGTAGTGGGCGATGTGGGCGTGCAGTTGCCAGCCGTAAGGATTGACGAGGGTGCCGGCGAAGAGAACGACGGAGGTCGCGAGCAGCCAGCGCACGCGGGCGACGCCGAAGTCGACGGGCCAGATGACGCCGCGCAAAAAGGTGCCTGCGGCGATGAGCCAAGCGCCGGCGATCGCCAGGACGAAGCTGCCATGGATGTTGGCCCAGAGGACGCCGGTGAGGAAGGCGCCGGTGAGCGCGAGGGGGGTAAGTTGCCAATCGCGGCGGCGCTCGAGATGGAGAAGGCAAGCGAGGAGCAGGACCCAACTCAGGATGTGCGGGCGGGCGAGCCAATGGAGATTGGCCGTGGAAAGCATGGGAAGGGCGAGCGCGCAGGTGAGCAGGAAGTTGCCACCCGCCGCCCAATTGAGGCGAACCCAAAGCCAGGTGCACGCGGCGATCAGGAGGCTATAAAACCAGGCGACGCCGGCCAAGCCGGCGATGCGATGGGCGAGGCCCATGAGGAGGTCGGCACCCCATTCCCAGGCATACCAGGGGGCGCCAGCGCGGCTGAAGGAAAACGGATCGGTGGTGGGAAGGCCCTGGCCGGCGAGGAGGCGTTCGCCGAGGCGGATGTGCCAGCCGGCGTCAGAATCGCGGAAGAGTTGCTGGGCGCCGCCGAACAGGACGAGGACGTAGAAGAGGGTGCCAGCCGCCAGCACCATGGCGAGGTCCGGCGCCAGCCAGACACGAACCCAGGTCCGGCCGGGGTCGGTTGGCAAGGGCGCCTCCGGGCGCACGTCGAGCGTGGCGGCTGAGGAATCCACCGTGAGAGCTATCCGCGTACCGGGACTTTACTGACCGGAAGCGCCGATGGAGGCGAGGCCTTGCGTGATGCTCGAGTACAAGCTCACGACGGCGGTGGTGAGCTGATTCACGGTGGTGATCAGCGCCAAGCCGACGGCGGCCACGATCAAGGCATATTCGACGAGGTCCTGGCCCTCTTCTTCGCGCCACAGGCGCATCATCAGTTGCTTCAAGCGGTTCATCTTGTGCTCCTTCTTACCTACTGTCAGTCACACTATCTTCTATCGAGACGCCGTCCGCGTCGACCGGTCCGGTTTTAGTACCGGCTCTTCGGCGACGAAGGTGCTGCGCACGCCTCGCCAAACTTTTTGCCAACCAGAGGCGGTAGCGGCGGGAGGCGCGGGACGCGCCACGCTGACCGGTTTGCCATCCAGTTCGCTCAACAATTGTAGATTCTTCCAGGCTTCGGGAAGGTCAAAGCGCAGTTGGAGGCTTTGCTCGAGTTCGCCGCGGGCTTCGTCGTAACGCCCTTGCTCAATCAGGACGGCGGCCAAGTTGTTATGGGCCGAAGCGGCGTCGGTGACGCTCATCCAATGGGCGAGAACGGCGGGCTTGTCGATGTCGCCTTCGCGGCGGGCGGCCAGCGCGGTGGCGAGGTTGTTGCGCGCGACTTCCGAGCGGGGACGCCTGGCGAGCGCGGCTTGAAACAAGGCGACGGCTTCGTCGCGGCGGCCCTGGGCGAGCAGGTTGAAGCCGAGGTTGTTTTCGTAGATGTCGACGTTCTCCTGGCGATCCTGCGCGAGGGCGAGGGCGCGGCGATGTTCGGCCTCACCTTCCATGAGCCGGTCGAGTTCATCGAGGAGGATGCCGGCGAGGGACCACACAGAGGGTGAGTCTACTGCCTGACGGGCGGTCAAGTTCCTTAAGATTCGTAAGGCCTCGTGGCGGGAGCCGTTGGCGCGGAGTTGCCGGGCGAGGCGGAGGCCCAACTCGGCGTCGGCGGGGAAGCGCTCCATGAGCAAGCGCAGATGTTCGGCGACGAGTTCGGCTTCGCCGACTTTGGCGAAGTGGTCGACGAGGGCGAGGCGAAGATCGAGACGGTCCGGCTCGCGGGCGATGGCGTCGCGGAGGTCACGGACGGTGAGGTCGCCGTCACCGGCGTCGACGGCGTTGAGGATCTGGCGCTTCATGACGGCCGGCGGAGTGGACGCGGAAGCGACGGGCGTCTTCGCCGGCGGGAGTTTGGAAGCGGCGGTGTGATGGCAGGCGCCGAGGAAGAGCGCAGCCAGCGGCACCACGAGCGTCCGAACACCGGGAAGAGGCGAGACGGTCATGCGGCGTCGCTGAACTCCATTTGGTCGCCGGGCTCGGTGCGCGAGTCGGCGATGGTACCGACGGGGAGTTCCAGTACGGAATGGGCTTTCAGGGCCGCGCTGATGCGCCACGGCTTGACGTTTTGCCGGACCTTGACGACGCGCTTCTGGCGATCGAGGTAGACCAAGTCGAGGGCGAACTTCATAAAGAACATGTGCACGGCTTGCGTGGGCGCGATCCATAAGCCGTCGCCTTTTTCGAGCGACGTACGCTTGAGCAATCCGCGGTTGCGAGTCTCCGGGGTGTTGGCGACGCCGGCCCGATCGGCCAGAGTCGTCGCTTTCGTCAAATTCCTAACAATGATCCGGCGCATAGTTCACCGGGACTGCAACGGAAACCCACCGGATGTGAATTTGTTGCGCGACCCAACGGATTATCCCTTCCCCGACGCGAAACTTGGCGTTTGATTTAGGGTTTAGGGTATCTTAGTTAACAACGGAAATGCAATTTCGCACCTGCTTCTGGCACGCAATGAAAACGGGCTTTGCGTTAAGTTTTGTAGCGGCCTTGGCTATGGCGCAAACGGTGAACACGGGGGCCACATTCGGCACCGTGGTGAACCTGGGGGGAGAGCCTCGCGACATTGTGATTGACGAATTACGGGGCCGTCTCTATCTCGTCAACGCCAATGCCAACCGGATCGATATCTACGATTACCGGCAGGGCCGAGTCACGGGCAACATTCCGGTGGGGACGTTTCCGAACTCCGCGGCGATGTCGCGGGACAACGCCTATTTGTATGTCGCCAACGTTTCGAGTTCGTCGCTGACGCAGATCGAGCTGGGTACGGATCGCGTGATGGGCATTGTGAGTTTGCCGGCACGGCCAGAGGGCGTGGCGGTGGGTTCCGATGGACGCGTGCTGATTACGACGCAGGGCACGGGCACCAATAACGCCACCAGCACGCTGCTGCTGTACGATCCGCGGCAGGAAAACGGGCTGCAGATTTCGTCGGTGCCGTCGCCGCCGACGATCACGACGCCGAACCCGTTGCCGGCAGTCTTTGTGGGACGTCCGGCGACGCCGTTTCCGGGACGCCTGATCACGACCCCCGACGGCAACTTCATCGTGGGCATGGTGGCGATCAACCAGACGGCGAATACGGCTTCGACGACGTTGTTCGTGTACGAAGTGGCCTCGGCGACGGTGCTGCGCAATCGCACGGTGACCGGGCAATCGACGGTGCTTTCGATTTCTCCGGACGGCGCTTATTTCATGGCGGGGTCGACGCTGTATGACACGGCCAACCTGAATGTGATTGCGCAATCGACGACGGCCAATCTGCCATTTCAACTGCCGGTGAATCCGAATAATAACTTCAACGCGCAGGCGAACTACGGCGGCAGTTCGTTCTCGGGCGACGGCGCGACGGTGTTTGGCGCGTTCAATAACGCGACCACCGGCCAGCGCACGACGGCGGCGACATTGTTGGTGTCGAATCCGCGGAATCTGGGAACGAGCCTGGGGATTAAGCTGCCCGAGTCCGTGACGGGGCGAATGGTGATCACCAGCGATGGCGCGGAGATCTTTGCCATTTCCGAATCGGGCCTGACGCGGATTCCGATTGCGACGTTGTTCGACTATCCGATTCTGCAGCCGGAGACGACGCAGGTGTTTCTGGCGATCGATGAATGCAACAAAGGCGTGTCGAAGGCGGCGGTGCGGATCGCGAACCTGGGCAAGGGCAAGCTGACGTTCAGCGTGCCGAACACGGGCGCGGCGCTGGTGACGCAGGTATCGACGGGCGTGGCGCCGGCCGACATCACCTTCATCATGGAGCCGGGCCGCGCGGGCGTGGTGCGGCAGGCGGGTACGAATTTGTACACGGGGACGGCGAGCAATACGGGCAGTCCGGTGAACGTGATTCTGTCGTCGCTGCAGGCGGTGAACGTGCCGAACACGATTCGCGTGTACATGAACTTCCGGAACTCCGATCAGCGGGGCGTGGTGTATCCGGTGCCGCAATCTCCGAACAGCACGACCGAGGGTTTGTACGACATGGTGCTGGATGAGGCACGCGGGAAGCTGTATCTCTCAAACTCCGGCTACAACCGGATCGAGGTGTTCGATACGCGCAACCAGAAGTTCCTGGCGCCGATCGAAGTGGGACAACTGCCGCACATGATGGCGATGTCGCTGGACGGGGCGCAGTTGTATGTGGGCAACACGGGCGGCGAATCGATTCAGATTATCGACCTCGATTCGAGCCGCGTGGTGGAGTCCGTGATTTTCCCGGCGATTCCGCGGGCGGGCAATCAGACGGTGATCCGGCCGGTGGCCCTGGCGATGTCGATTTCGGGGCTGCAGTTCATCATGTCGAATGGCGGGTTCTGGCGCGTGACCGGTTCGGACGCCGTGCCACGGCAGGCCAACTCGGTGACGCCGGCGACGATCCCGGCACCGCAGTACATGGCCGCGTCGCCCGACGGACGGCAGTTGATTGTGCTGGGCGGCACGGGCATCGGCTATCTGTATGACGGGCTGATCGACAACTTCACTTCGACGCGGACGATCTACAACACGCAGCCGCCGCTCTCTTACTTTGGGCCGCTGGCGGCGGCGTCGAACTCGTCTTACTACCTGGCCGGCGGACAGATTCTGAGCCCGTCGCTGACGCCGATCGGCGGCGCGGAGCGCCCGGGCGTGACGCAGACGACGGCGCCGACGCAACCGGGTCAGCCGCCGACGCAGACGGTGGTTTCGGCGGGTCAGCGAAATATCGCCGCCGTGTTCCCGCTGTCGGAGACGACGTTCATCCGGGCGAGTACACCGGTGCGACAGAACATCACAGCGACGACGCGGGACGATCCGCGGACGGTGCTGGAGGTGGTGGACATCCGGACGCAGTCCGAGACGGTGGCGGGCGTGCTGCCGGAGAATCCGCAGGTGAGCGTATTTGCGACGCAGCGGGCCAACGTGCCGTCGCGACAGTTGGTGGTGGATTCGACCGGGTCGACGGCGTATTCGATCAACATCTCCGGACTGACGGTGACGCCGCTGGTGCAGACCTCTGGCTCAACGCAACCCCGGCTGCCGAACGGTGTGCGCTCCATCGTGAACGCAACCGACGGCACGACGAACATTCGTCCCGGCAGCTTCATCACGATCTCGGGCGCGAATTTGGGTGCGGCGGCCAAGGCTGAGCAGGTGCCGCTGCCGACGGTGCTGGGCGGAAGCTGTGTGGTGTTTAATGACGTGGCGCTGCCGCTGTTCACCACGGGGCCGAATCAGATTGCGGCGCAGATTCCGGAGACGGTGCGCGCCGGGACGAACGTGGTGCAGATCCGTTCGCTGGCGACGGCGCAGGCAAGCGACCCGATCGTGGTCACCGTGCAGCGTCAGCAGTAAGCTAGCGCGTGGCGTAGGAGAATTCGGGAGCCGGGGCCGCCGGCTTGCCCGAAAAGCGACGCCGCAAGCGGACGGCCGCTTGGCGACCGCCTTGGACGGCCATCCGCAGCAGGACGCGCAAACCACGCACCAGATACCGGCCCAACCAGGCGAAGGCCACGCCGGCCGCGGCCAAGCCACAGGCCATAGCGATCAACAGGTAGCCTTGAGCGTCGGGCGTGAGTTGATCGAGCCACAGCGCAACGTCGTGATCCATCTGCAGCATCCCTAGTTTGACGAGGCGATCCATGAGGGCCGTGGTGTGGAGGCGCAGGACTCCCACGAGCATGAGCGCGGCGCTCGCGGCGAACAGTCCGGCGACGGCCGCGTAGTAAGCGGCGACCAGCGCAACGAGCCCGACGAGCACACCGGTCAACAGAGCCAGCCCGCCAAAGCCGAGCGGGATGCCGCAGAGCGCGGCCAGAATGCCGGCGACGAGGTAGAGCGGCCGGCGGCGCTGGGAGCCCGCGCGGACCATGCTGTCGGGCCAGCGTTCGGAGACGACTTCCGCGGGCTCGCCGAGCTTACGCAGGACGCCGAGAATGCGGGCGACGTCGTCCTCGCCGGGTGCGGCCTGGTAGGCCTCGAAGATGTGGGAACGGACTTCGAGGACAAGGTCGCGGCGGGCGGCCCGGTCGCGGGCGAGGTCGTCGAGCGAGCAGACATTCAGATGCCGCTCCAAGCGCCACAGGTAGTCGTCGACGATCTTGGCGACGGTTTCGGGATAGGGATTCATGAGGCCTGCTCCTTGCTGACGAGAATCGGCGGGCCCTGGGGTGCGACCGGGGAGGACCACGATTTGCGCACCAGAGCGGCTAAGACTTCGAATTCGCGGCTGAGGTCAGCGAAGAGCTGACGGCCGGCGGGGGTGATGGCGTAGTATTTGCGCGGAGGTCCCTGGGCGGATTCGACCCATTCGGACTGCACCAGGCCATCGCGATCGAGGCGGGCCAGGATCGGATAGACGGTGCCTTCTTTGAGCGAGATGGAAGCCGACTCGGCGAGCACGCGGACCAGCGAGTAAGCGTAATGGCGCTGATGGTTGAGCACGCCGAGGACGGCGAGTTCGAGAATACCCTTGCGCAACTGGGTGATGCGTCGGTCTTTGTCCTCGTCCGAGTACTCCACGATGCTTAGTATACGGCAATGCTAGGTAGTGAGTTCGCACTTTTTCCCGATCGAGGGGCGGGAGGCAAAAATTAGTGGGTGCGGTTGCGGAGGGGGGTAAGGACGGGGCGGTCGTTGACCTGGGCACGGAGGCGTTCGAGGGATTTGCCTTCGAGCCCTTCGCGGAGGAGTTCGGTGACGCGGCCGGGACGGTTGCGGTAGGCGGCGGCCAGTTCGGCGTCAACGGCAAGGTCGAGGTGGACGCGGCAGCGGCGCGGGGAGACGTCGGCCGGGGTGGCGTGGTGACGGTCCGGACGGCGGATGCGTTTCATGCGGCGGGGGTCGAAGTCGAATTCGAGGGGTACGGGCTCGCTGCGGTCAGCGTAACGGGCGTGGCGGATGTTCAGGCGTCCTTCGGGCGTTTCCGAGAAGACGACGTAGAGAAGGCCCTGAACGGTGTGGCCGGTGAGGCTGAAGATCTGGCGGCGTTCGTCGGCAAACTCGACGGCTTTGGGGTCGAGAAAGGCGTGGACGGCTTCGGAAAATCGCACGCCATGGCGGGCGAAGTTCTGCGCCGATTCAGCATCCGTCCATTCGAACTCCACCACGCTATTATAGACGCCCTAACTGGCTGTAGGGCCAAATGTTAACTGCAAAATTCACGCGCCGCTCAGGCCTTTTTGATCTGGGCGAGTTGTTGCGCTTCGGGTAGGCCCTTGTAGTAGGGGTCGAGCGGATAGCAGCCGGAAATGATGCCGTTGCGTGGGGCGGTGGTGCAGTCGGAGAAGGTGCGGCAGATGAGTTTCTTCTGCATCTGGCCGTTGCGGAGGGTGTCCTGCGGGAGGGTGGGATAGCTGAGGACCATGCGACCGAGGCCGACAGTGTCGGTCCAGCCATGGCGGACGGCCCATTGGGCGACGTGGGGCAGATAATCCTGGAAGTAGGTGTAGGCGCTGCCGACGAGCGTGAGGCCGGGGAACTTGGCTTTGAGCGCGGCAGTGGCTTCGATCTGGCGCCCGCATCCGACGAGCGGGTCCTCGGGCGGCTGGTAGCCATCGGAGGGCGGGAACAGGGCTGGGCGCTGAATGTGCGGGTTGTAATACGGGCTGCCGGCGGTGACGTTGACCATCGTGATGCCGAGGCTTTGGAGCAGTTCGAGGAACTGTTCGGCTTCCGCCAGGTTGTAGGCGGTGGGCTGGTTGACGTCGACAGCGAAGCCCCAGCGGTAGGGCAGTTCGGCGGACTCGGGGATGCCGGGGCCGAGTTGGTTGGGCTTGCTGAGTTCCGGATTCGGCTTGAAGGGTACGAAGTCAAAGGCGGACCAGCGGACGCCAATTTTGAGCTTGGTGGCCGCGCGGATGCCGGCGACGATTTCGCGTAGGAACCGGGTGCGGTTTTCGAAGGACCCGCCGTAGGGGCCGGGGCGCGTGTGGGCGCTGAGGAACTCGTGGCCAAGATAGCCGTGGCAGTGTTTGACGTCGACGAAGCGGGCGCCGCAGCTTTCGGCAATTTTGGCGGCGGAGACGAAGCGATCGATCAGAGCGGCGATGTAGTCGTCGGTCATGACGGGATAGTCGTCGGCGAGGCGGTATTTCTTGTCGAGGACGGGATGGCGGTAAAGGATGCGCGGGGCCATCTGCGTCTTGCTTTCGGGCTTCGAGAAGCGGCCGGAGTGGGTGAGCTGGAAGCCGATCAGGAGGTCGTCGGCGGAGCCGACTTCGGTGCGATGGGTCTCGACGCAATCCTCGAGCAGGCGAGCGAGGGCGTCGCGCGTGGAGTCCTGAATGATGAGCTGATTGGGATTGGCGCGGGCTTCGGGCACCACGGCCATGGCTTCCCCGCCCCAGATCCACTTGGCGCCGGAGCGGCCGAAGTTGCGCCAGCGGCGATAGACGAGTTCCGAGGGCAGGCCGTTGGTTTCGGCATCCCAGCCTTCCATGGGATGGATCACCCAGCGGTTGCCGACGCGAAAGCCGTCGACGTCGAGCGGCTGGCTCAGGGGCGAATCCGGCGCGGCTTGAATGGCGTCGTCGCAACCGACTTTGATGCCTAGGGTAGTGAGGCGGGAACGGAAATCGGCAACGGTTTTGAGCGAAGCTACGCGCGGATACGAGGACACTCGTTTATCGTACGACGGCGCGAATCCAGGCCGGTAGTTGCTCGAGAAGGAGGTGCATGACGCGGGCGGTGCCGCTTTCGAAGGCGCCGGTGTTGCCGTAGGCTTCCCCGCCCTGCTCACTGACGAGATCGCTGACGCCGCGCACGGCGATCAGGCGGACGCCGTTGCGGCGGGCAACGTAGGCGATGGCGGCGGTTTCCCAATCGACGGCGATGGCGTTGTAGCGCTTGATGAGCTGGGGGATCTGGTCCGGGGCGAGGTCGCGGTCGGCGGAGAGCAGGAGGGCGCGCCGCACGCCGGCGGGCAGCGTGGCGGGCAGTTCGAGCTGGGTGGTGTAGTGGTCGATGGCTTCCTGGGAGTCGCCCATCATTTCGACGATGTCGTAGACGAGGGTCCGCTCGACGGCGAGGATGGCGAAGCGTTCGACGCGGCCGAGCATCCCGCCGCAGGTGCCGAGGTTCAGGACAACGCGCGGCTTCCAGCGAGTGAGGGCGTACTGGGTGGAGCCGGCGGCGGCCACCTTGCCCCATCCGCCGTGAAAGAAGCGGACCGTTTGGCCGGCGACTTGGCGTTCAAACGTTTCGCCGTAAGGCGTGGGTTCGTACTTTGCGTCCGGCCAGCGCTTCTTCACTTCGCGCCATTCGGCGTTGGCCGAGATGAGGACCACGACGGGCGCGGCCTGGACGGTAGCGGCCAGCAAGAGGAGCAGCCACCTCATGCGGGTTGCTGCTGCGTCATGCAGTGAAGGGTGCCGAGGCCGAGAACGAGGTCCAGGCAATGGATGCCGCGGACTTCGCGATCCGGGAAGAGGCGGGCGAGCGTGTTGAGCGCGAGGCGATCGGCCGGGTCGTTGAAGGTGGGCACCAGGACCAGGCGATTGGCGATGTAGAAGTTCGCGTAGGAAGCGGGCAGGCGCTGGCCTTGGAACTCGATCGGACGCGGCATGGGCAGCTTGACGATGTTGAGCGGGCGCTCGCGTTCGTCGGCCATGAGCTTGAGGATCTGGTAGTTCTCTTTGAGCGGCTCGTAATTGGCGTCGGACTTGTCGTCTTCGCTCGCCACTACGATGGTGGTGGGATTGACGAAGCGAGCGAGGTCGTCGACGTGGCCATGCGTGTCGTCGCCGGCGATGCCGTTGCGCAGCCAGAGGACGTTGGTAGCGGCGAGGTAATTGCGCAGCACGCGTTCGATGGCGGCGCGCGAAAGGCCGGGGTTGCGAGCCTGGATCGGGCTGAGGAGGCACTCTTCGGTGGTGAGGAGCGAGCCGCGGCCGTTGACGTCGATGGAGCCGCCTTCGAGCACGATGCGCCTGCCGTCGAGTTCGGCGGTCCAGTGGCGGAGGCCCAAGCGGCGGGCGAGGACGGAGGGCAGCTTGTCGTCAGCCTTCCAGTTGTCGTATTTGGCCCAGCCGTTGAAGTGCCAGTCCGTGATGCCGACTTCGCCGTTAGTGCTTTTGACGAAGATGGGGCAGGAGTCCCGGGTCCAACTGCGGTTGGTCTTTTGGCGGATGAAGTCGACCTGCTCCATGATGACGCCGGAGCGCTGGCAGACGCGGCGGGCCTTCTCCTCGATCGCTTCGGACTCGACCAGGATGCAGACGCGTTCGACGCGTGAGAGGTGGCGGACGAAGTCGCCATAGACCCAGGCGATGGGTTCAAACTTGCCGGGCCAATCGGAACGTTCGTGGGGCCAGGCGAGCCAAGTGGCGAAATGGGGTTCCCATTCGGCCGGCATGCGGAAGCCGCGCCGGCGCGGCGTATCGACTTGGGCCATCGTTTAGGCGCCCCAGCGCTTGGTGAGCCCGTCGTAATGGTCGATGCGGCGATCGCGGAAGAAGGGCCAGTTGCGGCGCACTTCTTCGTTTTGCGCGGGATTCACTTCGTGCACGAGGATTTCCTCGCTGCAGTTGGAGCCTTCGACGAGGAGCTTGCCGAAGGGGTCGGCGAGGAAGCTGTTGCCCCAGAACTCGAGGCCACTTTTCTCGTTGGGGTCTTCGGGGTTGACGGGGCGGGGTCCTTCGTAGCCGACGCGGTTCACGGCGGCGACGTAGAGGCCGTTGGCGATGGCGTGGGAGCGCTGGATGGTGCGCCAGGCATCGAGTTGGCCGGGCCCGTACTGCGCCTTCTCGGCCGGGTGCCAGCCGATGGCGGTGGGATAGAAGAGGATGTGCGCGCCCTGCATGGCCGTGAGGCGGGCGGCTTCCGGGTACCACTGGTCCCAGCAGACGAGCAGCCCCAGGCGGCCGAACTCGGTGTCGAAGTTCTTGAAGCCGAGGTCGCCTGGCGTGAAGTAGAACTTCTCGAAGAAGAGCGGGTCATCCGGGATGTGCATTTTGCGGTAGACGCCCAGCATCTCGCCGTCGGAGCCGAGGACGGCGGCGGTGTTGTGATAGAGGCCGGCCGAACGGCGCTCAAAGAGCGAGGCAATGATGACGACGCGATGCTCGCGGGCAATCTTAGCGAGCGCTTGCGTGGTGGCGCCGGGGACGGGCTCGGCAAGGTCAAAGAGTTCGGCCTTTTCCTCGCGGCAGAAGTACTGCGAGCGGTAGAGTTCCGGGAGGCAAATGACCTGCGCGCCGACGCGGGCGGCTTCAATGATTTTCTGCTCCGCTTTTTCCTGGTTCTCGCGCGGGTCCAGCGAACAGGACATCTGCACAAGACCGATGCGAAAGGGCTTCGGGTTGCTCATTTTGTATCATTGTCTCTTAACCCGCCCTGTTTGCGAACGATTGCCCTTGAAAGGACTTGCCATGCGCCTGTTCGCCTCCCTGTTTTTCGCCCTGCTGCTCTCCGGGGCCGTCCCCACGCCGAAGGAACATCTGGGCCACGAAGCGGGGGCCGACTACAAGGTCGCCGACTTTGCGGCAATCCACACCTACTTCCAGAAGCTGGCCGCGGCGAGCGATCGCATCAAGCTGGAGGAGTTCGGGCGTAGCGCCGAAGGGCGGCCCATGTTTGTGGCGTACATTTCTTCGGCCGAGAACCTGAAGAAGCTGGATCACTACAAGCGCATCAACCGGCGGCTGGCCCTGGGGCAGGCGACGCCCGAAGAAGCGAAAGAGCTGGCCCGCGAGGGCAAGGCGATCGTGTGGATCGATTCCGGTTTGCATGCCACCGAGATCGCGCCGGCGCAACATTCGCCCGAACTGGCCTATCGCATGGTGACCGAGGAGAGCGAAGAGGTGCGCAAGATTCGCGACCACGTGATCCTGCTGCAGATTCCCGTGATCAATCCGGATGGGCTGGATACGGTGGCGCACTGGTATGCGCGCAACGTGGGGACAGAGTTCGAACGCGCGGGCAATCCGACGCTGTATCAGAAGTACGCGGGCCACGATAACAATCGCGACTGGTTCATGATGAATCTGGTGGAGACGCGGGCCGTATCGAAGATGCTGTTCCACGAGTGGTTTCCGCAGATCGTCTATAACCAGCACCAGTCGGCGCCATTTCCGGCACGCATCTTCATTCCGCCGTACTCGGAACCGCTGAATCCGAACATTCCGGGGCCGGTGATGGAAGGCATCAATCTGCTGGGCTCGGCGATGAAGGAGCGGCTGTCGCGCGAGGGCAAGACGGGGGCTATCTCTTACTACGGCTTCGATGCCTGGTGGAACGGCGGCCTAAGGTCCGTGCCGGCGTTTCATAACATGCATGGCATTTTGACGGAGACGGCAAGTAACTCCTGGGCGGCGCCGCGCACTTACAACCTGAAGGAGTTGCCGGAGCGGTTTCCGAACGGCATTCCGACCAAGGACGCCACCGTCTTCTATGAGCGTCCGTGGCTGGGAGGCACGTGGACGTTTCGCGATCAGGTGGATTACATGCTGACTTGCGACTTCGCGATTCTGGAGCTGGCGGCGGCCCGGTCCGTGCACTTCCTGACGAAGAGCTATGATCTGGCGCGCGCCAACATGGAGGCGGGGACGAAGCAGACGCCATATGCGTACGTGGTGCCGGTGGAACAGTGGGACTCGACCAGCGCCGCGGGCATGCTGGAGCGGCTGCGGCTGGGCGGGCTGGAAGTGAGGAAGGCGAAGGCGCCGTTCACGGCGGGCAATAAGTCCTATCCGGCGGGTACGCACGTACTGCTGGCGGGCCAGCCGTTTCGCGGCTACTTAGTCGACTTACTGGAGCCGCAGAAGTACCCTGAGTTGCGGTCCGGCCAGACGGGGCCGACGAAGCGGCCTTATGATGTGGCGGGTTGGACGCTGAGCTATCAGATGGGGGTGCAGGTGGACCGTGTGCAGGATCAGTTTACGGCGGAGTTGGACCTAGTGCCGGCGGTGGAGACGCCGCAGCCATCGCTGGACCATCGCGACAACGGGTCGTTCGTGGCGACGGCGGAGTTACTGAAGCGCGATCAGCCGGTACGGTGGGGGAGCGACGGCAAGATCTTGCGGCCCTCCGATGAAGGCTTTGGACAGGCGGCTTACGAACTGCGGACGCCGCGCGTAGGGCTCTATCAGCCGTACCCGGAGAATATGGACGCCGGCTGGACGCAATGGATGCTGGATGAGTTCAAGGTGCCGCACACGGTGCTGCGCAACGAGGACTTTAAGCGCAATGACCTGCGGCAGCGCTTTGACACCATCATCTTCGCGCAGCAGCGGGCGGATTCGATTCTGCATGGCATCAAGCAGGGCGAGGCGACGCGGCGAGGCACCGGCGGAGAGTTGCCGATGCTGCAGCGGCCGGAGTTCACCGGCGGGATTGCGTTACGGGGCCTCGCGAATCTCGAGGAGTTTGTGCGCAACGGCGGGACGTTAGTGGCGCTGGACAACGCGACGGAGTTGCCGCTGCAGTTTATGCCGGTGGGCGTGCGGGGCTTGCTGCGGGCGTCCGAAGGGGGCGAGGAGGGCTCGGCGAACGGTTACTACTGCCCAGGGTCGCTGCTGCGGATTGAGGTGGACAATACGCATCCGCTGGCGTTCGGCATGCCGCGCGAGGTGTTTGCGATGTCGACGGGCGGGCAGGCGTTTGAGATTTCGTTGCTGCCGGAGTTCAACCAGGGTGACCGCACGGTGAAGAGCTTTGCGAAGTATGCCGACAAGAATCTGTTGGCGAGTGGTTGGATTTCCGGCGAGCGGGCGGTGCTGGGTAAGTCCGTGGCGGTGGAGAGCCGGCTGGGTCAGGGGCGCGTGGTATTGTTCGGCTTCCGGCCGCAGTTCCGCGCACAATCGCACGGCACGTTCAAGATGCTGCTCAACGCGATCTATCTGGGTTCGGCAAAGCCGTTGTAAGTCACTTCTTGTAACTGACGGAAAGGCCGCGGGAACTGCCGGCGAAGAACTCGGTGCGCAGGCCGGGGTCAGTCTTGATGCGCTTGAGGAAGTCCGGCATTTCGGTGGCGTTCGAGACCACGTTGTGCGCGACGATCGCGCCGCCTTTGCGGACCTTCGGCAGCACGAGTTCGAGGTAGCGCGGATAGTCCGACTTGATGGCGTCGATAAAGACGAGGTCAAAGGGCCCTTCGATGCCGGGCACGGCCTCGAGCGCGTCGGCCAGGCGAGCCTCGACGATGGTGTTCAAGCCGGTGATTTCCAGATGTTCCCGAGCCATGGCCTGGTGGGTTTCATGGATCTCGAGCGTGATGAGTTGGCCGCCGGTTTTGCGAAGGCCCATGGCCAGCCAGATGGCCGAATAGCCGCGCGCGGTACCGATTTCGAGGACGCGCTTGGCTTTGGTTCTGACGACGAGGTCGTGGAGATACTGACCGTCGGCGGCGCTGACGTTGGCTTCGGTTTGGCCCGGCTCAATCAGACGCGGCAGGTATTGTTTGATCTCGGCGTCCGTCATCGTACGCCCTTGACTCAAAAGCAGAAACAGCAGGAACCCGACGCTCGGCAAGACACTCTCCTCTGCTCTATTTGAACGCAAAAGCGGGCGGGAGTTGTAAACAAATGGTGACATGAGCCGACGAGACAGTTTCCCCCGCGTCTATGAATGAGCATTCATGTTGCCGGAACGTCAACTCGCGGGTCCGGCGCAATTCATTCAGGGAGTCTTACAGCTTATGAAATCTTGGGCGATGATCCTGGCCACCGCGGTGGGCGCATTCGCGCAGGTACCGGAGTATCTGCCGCTGCAGGTGGGCAATCAGTGGATCTACAAAGGGACCACGGGGCCGAATGCTTCGCTCGCCTCGAATGAGGTGCTGTCCATTCCGCGGCAGGAGACGGTGGGCGGACGAACCTACTTCGTGCTGACGGGTTTGAGCGGGCAGGAGCCCTGGCTGCGCTACGCGAGCGACGGCGTGCTGGTGAATTATGACCGGGAGACGCGCACCGAGCGTCCGTATCTGGACTTCACGACGCCCGTTGGCAGGACGTTGCCAACGTCCGGGCATCCTTGCCACACGACGGCCGAGATCCAGGACAAGAGTTACAAGGGCAGCTTTCCGCTCGGTGAGTTCGGCAACGTCCTGCAGGTTCGCTACACCGGCAACACTTGCGCCGATGCCGGTCTGACCGCGGACTATTACCTGCCGTACATCGGCCTGCTGCGCCGCGCAGAGACGACCTTGGCGGGCGCCCGCGTTTACGACCTGATCTATGCACGCATCAACGGCACGGTGATGATTTCGGCGGGCGAGACGAGCTTCAGCCTGTCGACGGACAAGGCCGCCTATCTCAATACAACCAGCGAGATTCCGGTGATGTCGGCGAACCTGACGCTGCGGCATTCCGACAGCACCGATCCGTTGACGCTGCAGTTTTCGAGCGGGCAGGAGTTCGACTACATTTTGAGCGACAGCACCGGCAAGGTGATCTATCAGTTCAGTTCGACGGCGACGTTCATCCAGGCGACGCATACCTTGACGATTGCCAAGGAACATAACTGGCCGCTGCGGATTCCGCTGCGCGGCGCCGACGGCCGAGTGCTGCCGGGAGGCACTTACAAGCTGGAAGGCTTCCTGACGACGGCGGGCGGCGGGCGTTACCGGGCCATGGTGACGATCGAGGTGGCCGAGATCCGGCCGGCGAATCAGTAGCGTTACAGTAAAGGCGTGCTGAGTCGCCGCTCTCTCCTGGCCTATGCGTTCGCGCGGCCGCAAGTAAAAGTCACACGTTTGGAACTGATTCCGGTCCGCGCCACGGAGCGGACCGTGTGGCTTTTTGTGCGGCTGCGCACCGATCGGGGACTGACGGGTCTGGGAGAGGCGTCGGACGGCTTTGGCTTCTCGAATACGAGCCGGGCCAACGCGCAGCAGATGGAAGACGAGTTGCGCGCGTTCTTTTCGCTGGTGGAAGGCCGATCGCCGCTCGACCTGGAGAGCTATCGGCAAAGGGGTGAGGCCCGGGCGCGGGCCGGAGGGCTGGTGGCGGCAACGGCCTACAGTGCGATCGAGCAGGCGCTGTGGGATCTGGCGGGACAGGCGCTCGACTTACCCGTGCATGAGTTGCTGGGCGGGGCAGTGCGGCGTTCCCTGCCCCTCTATGCGAACATCAACCGCACGACGAAGCCGCGGACGCCCGAGGGCTTTGCGGCGACCGCCAAGCGAGCCGTCGCCGAGGGCTTCGGCGCGCTGAAGGCCGCACCCTTCGATGGCTTCCCCAAGCCCGAGGCAGGCGAGGCCGCGCGCGCCCAGGCGACGGACCTGGGCATTGCCTGCCTGGAGGCGATGCGAGAGGCGGTGGGCGCGCGCGTGAAAATCATGGTGGATTGCCATAGCTTCTTCGATGTTGAGCGAGCCGTGGCGGTGGCCAAGCGCCTGGAGCCCCTGCAACTGAGCTGGTACGAAGAGCCCGTGGATCCGAAGCGGGTTGAAGAGACGGTAGCGATTCGCCGGCGGATCCGCCAGACGATGGCGGGCGGCGAAGTGCTGTTCGGGGTGGATGGTTTCGTGCCGCTGTGCCGCCATCGAGCGGTGGAAGTGATCATGCCGGATGTGAAGCACTGCGGCGGAATTCGGGAGATGACCCATATTGCGGCGATGGCGCGGGCTGAGCAAGTCCGGGTGGCGCCGCATAACCCGGCCGGTCCGGTATCGACGGCGGCGTCCGGACAGCTGTGCGCGACGCTCGCCAACTTCGAGATTCTGGAATTGCAGTGGGGCGAGGTGCCGTGGCGAGGCGAGTTACTCACGCCACCCGAAGAGATCAAACTAGGATCACTAGCCGTAACGGACCGCCCCGGTCTGGGCCATCAACTGGCCGACCGGGTAACGGAACGTTATCGACTTTAAGGTACTGGGGGGACTAGCGAGAGAGACCGTAGCGCTTGACCTTGTTATACAAGGTGGTGCGGTCAATGCCGAGCAGGCGGGCCGTCTTGGCATAGTTACCGTGCGTCAAACTAAGGACGCGGGCGATATGCTGACTTTCCAGGGTATCGATGGTGAGGTCGGAATTTTCGGAAGGAGGCGGGGGAGCGAGCCGAACGACGGGAACGCCCGGGAGGGCGGCTTCAAGACGGTGGCGGACTTCGGGGCGCGCCGGCAGGTCGTCTTCAATTAATACCAGATCATAGCTTTGGCCCGGGACGGCCATCGCTGCGTTTTCGGCATCGTCCATCTGGGTAACTTGAAAGTAGCGGCCGCGTAACGCATGCCCTAATCCTTCTCCTCTTCCCAGAATGAGAATCTTGCCCTTCGAAGGAATCGGCTGTAAGCCGACCGCGGTTGCTTCGTACATCGTTCACCCTCCGGCCCATTGACCTTATCTTGTTTTTGTTCAGGAGTGTAACATCATTACTAGGTTAAGGGGAAGCGCTTTCTCCCCCTTTTTGTTGCTAGGATTACATACCATTGCGGGCAATGGATGCATTTGACGCAAAAAACCTCAATCTTCGTCCTCGTTATCTTCGAGAAGCAGGAAAACAGGTTTCTTTCCAGCCATACGCAACCGCTCATCGAGGGCTAGCATGACTAGTTCGGCCTCATCTTCCGTGAGTTGGGCATCGTTCTGGATCTTCTTCAACAAACTACGCAAACTAGCGGGAGTGGGATCGGCGGGAGCGGCCATCGCGAACGCATACAAGGCATCCTCGCGCAGCTCCTCTTCACGCCACAGCGCCTTGAGACGGGCGAGTTCTCCGCGCATCTGCAGATAGCCTACACCACGAATGGCGATGCGCTGCGTATCGACGTGCGGATCGTCCAGATGAGCGACAAAGTATTTGCCGAAACGGCGGTCGACAGAACGCCACATGGCCTCGAGGACCTTGGCGCGCACTTCAGCGTGTTCGTAGAGAGCGACGGCCGTTTCGTAGATGGGCTCGTCCATCATGGCGAGGCCGACCAGGCAGCCGGCGCGTTCGGCAAGCGGCACCGCGGCGTCCTGACTACGGCGCGTGAGCTCGCGCACCAGCTCTTCGTCGTCTTCGTGCGACGCTAAGGCTTCCCAGGCGCGGGCCCGGACTTCGGGGTCGGCATCGTTGCGCGCGGCGACATGCAGTGCGGCGATGGCAATCTCGGACATGTCTTCGGTAAAGAAGCTGTGGGCGGCCGCGGCGCGGTCCACCGCATCGGAGCCGTCGCGTAAGATTTCGAGGCGGGCAACTTCGTCCAAGACGCTAAAATCCGGGGTGGATATTTCGGGATAAGACGCCCAAATATCGAACGGTTCGTCCTGCACGCGGCTGGGGTCGCGCAGTTCGCCCAGGGCAAACAGGAGCTGATTGTCGTTGGGCATCTCGACGAGCAGTTTCTCGATGGCGGGAATGCCGGCGGGGTCGCCGTAGAGGCCGAGGCCGAGCGCGCCGTCGCGCATGTCGTATTCGAGACGGTCCAGGAGCAGGGCGAGGATGCGCGGATCGCGCAGGCCTTTCTGCCCCAGGGCGGCCAACAGGAACACGACTTCGCCAGCTTCATCCTCTTCGAGTTCGTTCACCAGCGCGATCAAGGGCTCCACGGCTGGGGCGCCGAAAGCGGGGATCGCGAAGTTGATGTCGTCGGGAATGTCGGAAGGATTGCGGCGGACGACTTCGAGCAGATAGTCGAGCGCTCGCGGGTCGCCAAGGTACCGCAGCATGGCGACGATGTCGTCGGTGAGGTCGAGGCGATAGTCGGTGGGCGGCGTCATGCCGAAGCGCGTCAGATCCTCGACGGCGGCGGGACCGCGGTCGAGGATCGCGCGCAGCCAGCGCTGATCGATGCCGAGGCGGCCCTGAGCCGCCTCCTCGAGTAACGTGTAAACGGGCGTGGCGGAGTACTGCGCAGGAGAGAGCATCTTAGTAAGTGGCCCGGCCGCCGCTGGCGTCGGCGACTTGTCCGGTGACGAAGCTCGAGTCGGGGCTGGCCAGATAGTGCACCACGGCGGCGATCTCTTCGGGTTCGCCGGTGCGGCGCATGGGGATCTTACTCGTCATATACTCCACCTGCTGCGGCGTGAGTTGTTCGAGAATCTTGGTGCGGACCACGGCGGGCGTAACGGCGTTGACCGTAATGCCTTCGGTGGCGACTTCCTTCGCCAGCGCTTTGGTGAGGCCGATGACCCCGGCCTTGGTAGCCGAATAAGGAATCATGTTCGGATTGCCTTCCTTACCGGCAATCGAGGCGATGTTGACGATGCGGCCGTACTTACGTTCGCGCATCGACGGGACGACCGACTTACAGAAGTTGAAGATGCTGGTGAGATTGACGGCCACGCAGGCCTGCCAATCCTCAGGCGTCTGTTCCCAGATGGGAGCGGCCTTACCGCCGATGCCGGCGTTGTTCACCAGAATGTCGATGCGGCCGGTTTCGGCCAGCACCTTGGCCGCGCAGGCTTCCGTGGAGGCGAGGTTGGTGATGTCCACCTGGACGGCGAGGGCGCCCGGGATGGTGGCGGCCACCGCTTCGGCGCCGGCCAAATTGATGTCGGCGATGACGACGCGCGCGCCCGCCTTGGCCAGGCGGTGGGCGATGGCCTCACCGATACCCGTGGCCGCTCCCGTAATAATCGCCGTCTGACCGGTCAAAGAAAAATAGCTCATGGCAGTTCCGTTCCAAGCAGTCCGTTCAAAAATAGCAAAGGCCGGACATCCCTGGGAATATCCGGCCGTCTGAGTTTGTCGCGAAAGGCGCCTACTCGTCTTTCGTCACGCTCACCGGAACCTCAACTGAGACATTCCGATGCAGCTTGACGGTGACCTTGTAGTCGCCGAGTTGTTTGATGGGTTCGTCGAGCACGATCTTCTTGCGGTCGATCGTGAACTTCTGGGCTTCGAGCGCGTTGGCGATGTCCTGAGCGGTCACCGAGCCGAAGAGGTGATCGTTTTCACCGGCCTTCTGCTTGATGACGATCGAGACATTCGCCATGAGCTTGCCGAGTTCCTCGGCTTCGCCCTGGAGCGTCGCTTCCTTGCGCAGGTGCGCCTGGCGCTCCTGCTCGACGATTTTCTTGTTGCTTTCGGTGGCGGCCACAGCGAGCCGGCGGGGCAGGAGGAAGTTTCGGGCGTAGCCGTCCTTCACCTTCACCACTTCGCCACGTTGGCCGAGCTTATCGATATCTTCGCGAAGAATGATTTGCATGGTGGCTCCTTAGTACTGCTGATGCGGGTTGCCCGCAAACGGCAGCAGCGCGATGTTGCGCGCCCGCTTGATTTCTTCGGTGATGCGGCGTTGCACGCGCGCCGAAACGTTGGTAATGCGGCGAGGAATGATCTTGCCGCGCTCGGTGAGGAAAGTGCGAAGCAGATCGACGTTCTTGTAATCCACTTCGCCAATGCGCTTGTCGGAGATACGCGCCACGCGCTTGCGGCGCAGATACTGCTTGCGGCCAGTGATGACGGCTTTGTCGGTGCCGGTGGGCCGCATCGAAGCCGAGATCGGACGTCCGCCTTTGGGTGTTTCAGCCATGGTGTTGTTTCCTTTCTTCTCGGTTTCTAGCTATTGGACTCGGGAGCAGCAGCTTCGGGAGCCGCCGGAGCAGGAGCCGCGGGAGCGGGGGCGGCGGGAGCCGGAGCACCGGGCGCGGGCGCGGCAGGAGCAGCACCAGGCACCACGGGCGCGGCGGCCGGGGCCGGAGCCGGCGGGGGTTTCCGCGCCGCGCGCTTCTCCGCCTTCTTCTTGCGCTTGTCGGCGACTTTCAGCCGCTCGTCAATGCGCACGGTCATGAACTTCAACACGGCGTCCTGCACCCGCAGGCGGCGTTCGATTTCCTTCACGGTCGCCGCCGGGCAGGCAAACTGCACCAGCACGTAGAAGCCATGGTCCAGCTTTTCCACCTTATAAGCCAGGCGGCGCTTGCCCATCTTCTCAATCTTGTCGACCGTCCCTCCCTTGGAGGTGACTTCTTTGCTGATGAGTTCCACCAGCGGATCGATCACTTCGTCCGTCGCATCGGGGCGGACGATGAACATTTCTTCGTAGATTCGATTCATCCGTTTAGTTCCGGTTCGTTCGGGGCGCGACGATTAAAAATCGCCATGGCCTGTTCGGCGCCCTTCACGGTAATGGCTTCGATGGCATCGGACGCTTGGTCCAATACCGAATCCAGTTCCTTCATTTGCTCCCGCCGCATCGGCGAAAGCAGATACTCCTTGCCACCCTTGTGGCCCGGAGAGCAACCAATACGCAACCGGCAGAATTCTTCCGAACCCACCGACCGGATCACGCTACTGACCCCATTGTGACCTGCCGCGGAACCCTTGGGGCGAATCCGCAACTGGCCGAACGGCAATGCGAGCTCATCATAGACGAGCAGCAAATTCGTGAGCGGCAGCTGATACTTCTCAAGCAGAACCTTGACGCTGCCGCCACTCAAATTCATAAAGGTTTGCGGCTTGGCGACCACGACGTCCGTGGAACCCACCTTGCCCAAACCGACCCAGGCCTGGGCTTCGGGCCGCGTGAGGCGGATCCCGTTGCGTTCAGCGAACCGGTCCACGGCGAGAAACCCGAGATTGTGCGGCGTGCGCTCATACTCAGGCCCCGGATTGCCGAGACCGGCCACCAACCAAGCCATCGAACCTTACTTCTTCTTGGCAGCCGGGGCCGGAGCCTTGGCGTCAGCCTTGCCGGCTTCTTCCTTCTTGCCCTTCTTGATCACTTCGGGCTCGGCGGCGCCGGCTTCAGCGGCGGCAGCTTCCGAGGTACGCGTGGCGACCACGTGCGAGAGGACCAGGCGCGGATCGGAAACCAGCTCGATGCCTTCCTTCAACGGCACGTCGGAGGCGCGGATGGCTTCACCGATTTTCAGGTTGGCCGCGTTCATGGTGTAGGACTCGGGCACGTCGTCCGGGAGGCAGCGGATTTCCACTTCGCGATTCACGATGTCGAACTGGCCGCCCTGGATCTTCACGCCCACGGGTTCGCCAGTGGTGTGGATCGGCACCTTCACCTTGATGCGCTTGGTGAGGTCGATGCGCAGCAGGTCGGCATGCAGCAACGTGTCCTTGATGGGATCGAACTGCCAGTCGATCATCATCACCGGGGTGGTTTCACCCCCGTTGACGGCGATGTCGAAGATCGTATTGTGGCCGCTCGCGGAGTGCAGAATCTTGTGCAGGTCCTTCGGATTGAGGGCGATGGCCACGGCATCTTTGCCCGCGCCATAGATCACGGCCGGGTTGAGGCCCTTCGCCCGGAGGCGGTTCATTTCGTTCTTGCCACGGGCGGCACGCGGCTCAGCGGCCACCGTAATGTCTTTGCGCATATCTGCTGACCCTCTTTCCTAAAAGTCGTTCCCTGGCATCAGCCTACTCAAACAGCACGCTGATGGAGGTTTCCCCGTGGATGGACTGAATCGCGCGGGCCAACAACGGCGCCACGCTCAACACTTTGATCCGGCTACAGGCCGCGGCCTCGGGCCGCAGGGGAATGGAGTTGGTAATTACGAGCTCGCTAAGGCGAGACGCTTCAATTCGTTCAATGGCGGGGCCTGACAACACCGCATGGGTGGCGCAAGCCGAAACACTTTCCGCTCCGGCGGCGAACAACGCCTCGGCGCCCTTGACGAGCGTACCGGCGGTGTCGATGAGGTCATCGAGCATGATGCACTTGCGGCCGCGCACATCGCCGATGATGTTCATGATCTCGGCGACATTGGCCTCTTCGCGGCGCTTGTCGATGATGGCGAGGGGGGCATTGAGCCGTTTGGCGAAAGCGCGAGCGCGCTCCACACCGCCGGCGTCGGGCGAGACCACCGTCAATTCGTCGAGGTTCTGGTTGCGGAAGTACTCGAGCAACACGGGGGTGGCGAAGAGATGGTCGACGGGAATATCGAAAAAGCCCTGGATCTGGGCCGCATGAAGGTCGAGGGCGAGGATACGGTCGGCTCCGGCGCGTTCGAGGAGGCTGGCCATCAACCGAGCCGAAATCGGCACGCGCGGCCGGTCTTTCCGGTCCTGACGGGCATAGCCGAAGTACGGCAGCACGGCAGTGATGCGATCGGCGGAACTGCGGCGGAGGGCGTCGATGATCAACAGCAGTTCCATCACGTGATGGTTCACCGGATTCGACGTGGACTGAATAACGAAAACGTCCGCGCCGCGGACATTCTCTTTAATCTGGATATAGCTTTCGCCGTCCGAAAAATTCGACACGCGTGCGTCGCCCAGATCGACAAACAGCCGATCGGCGATTTCCGCCGCCAACGCGCGGTTGGCGTTACCCGTAATGATCTTCAGACGATCGAAACGCATGGCTCTCTGTGGCCGGCTTCCCCGCTGTGGTTTCGGCGCGGCCATTACTTCGTCCCGGCTCCCGTCACACCCGCCGCCAGAAAAGCCCGGCGCCAGTGTTCCGCATAACGCCGGCGACTGACCAGCGTAAACAGCTCGGCTCGCTCAGTTGAGAACGATTGGCGCGCTTCTTCCGCAGCCCGGCGGGTGTCGAAGAACCCATACAGGGCTGCTCCGCTTCCGGTCATAATGGCCGGCTTGGCACCCAACCGAACCAACTTCCTCTTGATCTGCTGGAGATTAGGATGCTGGCGGAATACGGCTGGCTCAAAGTCATTCTCGCAGAGGGTTGCCCACTCTCCAGCAGACCGGCGAGCGGCCACACTCCGGGCGAGAACCTGAAACCTTTCTAGGATACGAGACCCTTCGGGCGAAGTCAATTCAGCGTAGGGCGGCCGAGCCAGGCTCCGGAAGGCTTCCGCCGTGGAGACATGGACCGCAGGACAGATTAAAAGGCCTTTGGTTTGAGGCAGATCGGGCAGACTGTAGAGTTCTTCGCCACGGCCAAAACCGAGGGCAGTACCACCCAACAGGAAGAACGGGACGTCGGCCCCCAACTGCAGGGCGAGTTCGGCGAGGCGCGCGGGCGGGATGGGCTTGCCGATCAAAGCGGGCAGGCCGAGCAGTACAGCGGCGGCATCCGTGGACCCGCCCCCCAAGCCGCCACCCATCGGGATGCGCTTACGCAAAGTCATGGTGACGGCGCCGGTGCGTCCGGTTTCCTCGAGCACCAGTCGGGCGGCGCGCACCATCAGATTGTCAGCAATGGCCAGGGGATCGTCGAGTTGCACCGACGAAGTCCGGCCACGCCGCCACTCCAGAGTGATGTCGTCGCCCAGGGAGATCGTCTGAAAGACGGTGCGCAGCTCGTGATACTGGTCGGGGCGGCGGTAAAGGACCTTCACCCCGACGTTGATCTTGGCGAACGCCCGGACGGCGAGTTGGACGGCCGTGGCCATCTTAGTAGTGGAGCAACGAGTAGATGTCGTAGTTAGGCAGCTTGTTGCGGCCGGAGAGGAAGTCGAGCTCGATGACGAAGCCGAGCCCGGCGACGACGCCGCCCTGGCGCTCCACCAACTGAGCAACGGCGGCGGCTGTGCCACCGGTGGCGAGCACGTCGTCGACGATCAGAATGCGCGCCCCGGGCGCGACGGAGTCCGCGTGCATTTCGAGCTTGTCGGTACCGTACTCGAGCGCGTACTCGATGTTGACCGTCTTCGACGGCAGCTTACCGGGCTTGCGAACGGGGATAAAGCCCACACCCAAGGCATAAGCCAAGGCTGGCGCAAAGAAATATCCACGGGCTTCGATGCCGATGATGGCATCGATTTTCTGATCGCGATACCGCGCGGCGAGGCCATCGAACACCTTCCGCAGACCCGGGCCATCCTTCATCAGCGTGGTGATGTCGTAGAAGTTAATGCCAGGCTTGGGGAAGTCGGGGACTTCGCGGATGAGGGCTTTCAGGTCGTTCATGTCAGCGGATGTCAAAACCCTCACAGTTTAGCATCGGGGTCTCGCGGGTCTCGAGTCCGCGGACCTCGGCCCAGCGGGGTCCGATGGCGACCAGGCCCATCAGTTCCCGCACGGCAGCCTCGTCGCCAAAGGCCTGCACCTCCACGCGCCCATCGGCCAAGTTACGCGCAAAGCCCTGCACGCCAAGCCGCCGCGCTTCCCGCTGGACGAAGTTGCGAAAGCCGACACCTTGGACCCGTCCCGAGACATACGCCAGCTGACCAGTCATCAACGCCCATCTTAATCGAGCCGGCGTGACTCAAGTCACAGCCGCGGCCGGCGGCGGCCGGTAGGTTGGAACCAGAGGAAAAATCAGATGACCTTAAGCCCGGAACAAGCCACCCGCGACATAGCCTTGCGTTACCCCCAGTCGGTCGCGGTGTTTGAAGCCCTGGGGATCGACTACTGTTGCGGCGGCGCGCGGACCCTCGGCGCCGCCTGCGAACGGGCGAACGTGCCCTGGGAGAATCTGGCCCAGCGTCTGCAGGAAGCGACGACTGGAACCGCGCCCGCCGGCGTGGATTGGACGCGACAGCCGCTGACGGCACTCTGCCGGCACATCGTGAATGAGCATCATGCATTGGTGCGGCGCGTGACGCCGGAGATTGAGCGGCGGATGGAGCGAGTGGTCACCAAGCACGGGCACGATCGGCCGGAGGTGGTGGAGATCCGCGACATCTTCACCGCGCTGACCAATGAGCTCGCGCTGCACATGCTGAAAGAAGAGCGCGTGCTCTTTCCGCTCATCGAACGGCTGGAAGCTGCGGCGAGCAGCGAGGTGGCCGCGATTCAGGCGCCGATTGCGCAAATGGCGAGCGAGCACGATGACGCCGGCGAACAGTTGGCCCGCATCCGGACGCTGTCGAACAACTTCGAAGCGCCCGCGTGGGCTTGCCCGACGTATCGGGCGCTGTACTACGGCTTAGCGGAACTCGAGAAGGACTTGCACCAGCACATCCATCTCGAGAACAATGTCCTGTTTCCGCGGGCGCTGAAGGCTTAAGCCGAGTCGCCGTAGGTGGCCAGCCGCTCCGGGTCGCACAGCAGAATACGACGCGGCTGGCCGGCGTGCGCGGGTTGCTGACTGATCAGGCCATCGGCTTCGAGCCGCGAAAGCGTCCGGGAGACGACTTCCCGCACCGTGCCGAGGCGCTTGGCGAGCTCTTCGTTCGAGGCGGTGAACTCGGCGCAGTCGCGTCCGGCGGCTTCGGCAAGCAGAAAACGCGCCACGCGCTGGCCCACCTGTTGGAGCGCGAGCGAGTCGACCAGTTCGGCATGGCCGCGTAGCCGTTTGGCCATCAGGCGCAGCGCGACCAGCGCCACGGCCGGATGCCGCAGGAGAAACTGGCGAAAGTCCGCCTTGGCGAGAAACAGCACGGTCGCGGGCGACTCGGCGACGGCCGTCGCCGGATACGGGCCGTCGTCAAACAGCGGCACTTCGGCCAGGGTGGCTCCGGCGCGCTCCACATGGATCGTCTGCTCCCGGCCTTGCGCGTTCACGCGATAGGCGCGAATCTCGCCCGCGCAGACGACGAACAGGCCGGCCGCCTCTTCGCCGGCCAGGAAGAGGATCTCGCCGCGGCCCAACTGCCGCCGATGGCTCACCTCCGCCAATTCGCCGAGGGCGGTTCCGTCGAGAGCTCCGAAGAGTTGGGTGCGCCCCAGCGCGGCCACTTTATCCATAGGTGCTTCCGTCCCATGATCGCGCAGCCTGCTGACGGAAGCTTGCGCCCGATGCTTCCTCATAGGTAATCCCGATGCAGGGGATAGCCACAATCGCGTTGACCTATGTGGGACTCGTCCTTACACTCAGGAACATGAAAGCGTCCTTAAGACTCCGACTTCCCCTCCTGGCGGCGGTCGCCGCCGTGATCCAAACCGGCAGCGCTCTGGCCCAAGCGCCCCAGTCTGACAAGTTTTGGTGGCCGGAAAAGCTCGATCTGACGCCGCTGCGCCAGAATTCAGTGGAGTCAAATCCACTGGGCAAGGATTTCAACTACGCCAAAGCCTTCGCGACGCTCGACCTGAAGGCGGTGAAGCAGGACATCAATCGCGTGCTGACGACGTCGCAGGATTGGTGGCCGGCCGACTACGGCAACTACGGCCCGTTCTTCATCCGCATGGCGTGGCATAGCGCCGGCACCTATCGGACGCTCGATGGCCGCGGCGGCGCCGATGGCGGTCAGCAGCGGTTTGACCCGCTCAACAGCTGGCCCGACAACGCGAATCTCGATAAAGCCCGCCGCCTGTTGTGGCCGGTGAAGCAGAAGTACGGTCAGAAGCTCTCCTGGGGTGACCTGATGGTGCTGGCCGGCAACGTGGCGCTCGAGAACATGGGCTTCAAGACGTTCGGCTTTGCGGGCGGGCGCGCTGATGATTGGGAACCCGAGCTCGTCTACTGGGGCCCCGAGAAAAAGATGCTCGACGACCAGCGCTATAGCGGCAATCGCAGCTTGGCGAAGCCGTTGGCCGCCGTCCAGATGGGCCTGATCTACGTGAACCCCGAAGGCCCCAACGGCAACCCGGATCCGCTGGCCGCCGCCAAGGACATCCGCGAGACGTTTGGCCGCATGGCCATGAATGACGAAGAAACGCTGGCGCTAATCGCCGGCGGCCACACCTTCGGCAAGGCGCATGGCGCGCACGCGCCGAATCGCTGCGTCGGCAACGAGCCGGCCGCCACGGGCGTGGAGAAGCAGGGCCTTGGTTGGGAGAACAACTGCGGCAAAGGCAACGGCAAAGATACCGTGACCTCCGGCCTCGAAGGCGCCTGGACCGTCACGCCCACCAAGTGGTCCTCCAACTATCTCGACAATCTGTTCGCCTACGAATGGGTGAAGACCAAGAGCCCCGCGGGCGCCACCCAGTGGGTGCCGGCCGATAACAAGGGCGCAAACCTCGTGCCCGACGCCCACGACCCGGCGCAGCGCCACGCGCCGATCATGTTCACCACGGACCTCGCCCTCAAAGAGGACCCCAGCTATCGCCGGATCGCCATGCGCTTCCGCGAGCACCCCGAAGAGTTCCGGCTCGCTTTCGCCAAGGCCTGGTTCAAGCTCACCCATCGCGACATGGGCCCGCGCGCCCGCTACATCGGCTCGGAAGTGCCCGGCGAAGACCAGATCTGGCAGGATCCGCTGCCGAAGGCGAACTACAAGCCGATCGACGCGAAGGACGTGGCGACGCTGAAGGCGAAAATCCTCGCTTCCGGCCTCACCGTTCCTGAACTGGTCCGCACCGCTTGGGCCTCGGCCGCCTCCTTCCGCGGCACCGACATGCGTGGCGGCGCGAACGGCGCTCGTCTGCGCCTGGCCCCGCAGAAGGATTGGACCGTGAACAATCCGGCCGAGCTCGCCAAAGTGCTGCCTCGCCTGGAGGCGATTCAGACCGAGTTCAACGCCAAGTCGGGCGCGAAGAAAGTGTCGCTCGCTGACGTGATCGTGCTCGGCGGGACGGCCGCGGTGGAGAAGGCGGCGAAGGACGCCGGCTACACGGTATCGGTGGCGTTTGCCGCCGGTCGCGTGGATGCCACGCAGGACCAGACGGACGCCGCGTCGTTCGCCGCGCTTGAGCCGGCGGCTGACGGTTTCCGCAACTACTACAAGCCCGGCCAGAAGCTTTCGCCCGCCGAAATGCTGGTGGACCGCGCCAAGATGCTGAACCTCACGGTGCCGGAAATGACGGTGCTGGTGGGTGGCTTGCGAGCGCTCAATGCGAACGCCGGCGGCTCCACGGCGGGCGTCTTCACGGCTCGCCCGGGGATGCTCGACAACAGCGTTTTTGCGAACCTGCTCGACATGTCCACCAAGTGGACGAAGTCTAGCGAGGAAGGCTTGTACCAGGGCGTGGACCGCAAGACCGGTGCCGCCAAGTGGACCGCCACTCCCGTCGACTTGGTCATCGGCTCGAACTCCGAACTCCGCGCCGTCACCGAGGTCTACGCCTCGGCCGACAGCAAAGAGAAGTTCGTCCAGGACTTCGCCAAGGCCTGGACCAAGGTGATGAACCTCGACCGCTTCGACTTACGTTAACCGATACGCGAACCACTCCAGACCGGCGTCACTCGACGCCGGTCTTTTCGTTTTCGGATGCCGGCTAACGCAGGCGGGCGAGCCGTTTCTTCGCCAGAGCGGCAGTGGAGGTGCCTGCCGGATCGGCCCGTTCGCCGGCCGCGCTGGCGCGCTCATAGAACTGCCGGGCCACCGCCTTCAGCCCGAGTTGTTCGGCGATCTGGCCCTGCACAAAGGCGCACGCCGAGTTCGGCTCATCCAACTGCGCCGCTTCCATGCCTTGCAGCAGATACTCCCGCGCTTCGGCCAGCCGCCCCATCTCGGCGTACAGCGCCGCGGCGGTATGCAGAATCGGGAAGCTGCTCTTCGCCTGGTTGAGCCCGCGATTGACGAGTTCGAGCGCTTGCTCGGAGCCACCTTTCTCCACCAGTTGGGCCCAAGCGAGATTGTTGTAGTCCTGCGCGTCGGCCAAGCCCGCTTTCTCCAGGCGTTCCGTCCATTCATTCAGCGACTTCCACTGGCCTCGCCGCATCGCCTCGCCGGCGGCCAAACGCATCGCCACGGCATCGTTCGGCAAGCGGCTCAACCGGTCGGCCACGAGCGCGTCGAATTCCGCTTCCCGCCGCAACTGGGCCAGCCCCATCAGTTGCCAAGTGAAGGCTGTGGCTGAGTTCGGACTCTGCTTCGCCAGCCGTTGGCCGGCCAGCAGCACCACTTCAGGCAGACGCTGCGCCAGGCCAGCCTGGCCGAGTGCATGATCGAGCGGCGCGCCCTGCGCCGCATTCTCCACCTTGGCTCGCGCCGCCTGCAGCACCTTCAGACTCTCCGCGTCGCGGACACGCAAGCTCGCCACGGCGGTCCGCACCCGCTCCAGATCGCCCGCCTCGCCGCGCTCCCAAAGATAGGCAAACGCGAGACCGGCATACGGATCCTCGCCATTGGTGCGCTCGATCAGCTCGCGCATCCAGTCCAGGAGCTTGCGGGCGTTGGGAAGATCGCCGGCCGCGGCGCGACGCAGCACCTCCGTGCCCGTATCGGCCAACCCATGATTGGACCCCACCAGTACATAGCGATCGTTCTCGCGAATCACCAGGTAGGTTTCGGTCACCGGCTGCCCGTTCGGCGACGGGATGCGCACTCGCACGCGATAGCCCGCCCGGTCGTCCCCTTCGGTCGACAGTTGCGCCATCGCCAGCCCGACGTCACCGAGCACCGGCAAGGGCAGACCCGACGTCGCGGCTTGGGCCCGCACCTGACGCCGGGCGTTCCGGACCGCGGCCGTCTCCGGCGTCACTTCTTCCGGGCCTTTGGCGGGCTTGGCTCTCGCGAAGGAAGCGAACAGGCTCCAGAACTCGTCTTCCGCCGGCTCGCGCGCTCCGAAGTTGAGCGCAAAGAGCCGAAGCACCGCGCTGGTGGGTTGCGAGGCGGGCATCTCCATCTGATCGAGACGCTTGGTATTGCGCAGCGCGTTCGCCAGTCCGATCGTCCGCGCCGCGTTCGGTGCGCCTTGCGAGCCCGCCGTCAGTACTTCGGCGGCCAACGCGTAGCGGCGATCGCGCATCAGAACGTTGCCGGCCGTGAGTAAGGCCTGTCGCCGTTCGTTGGCGTCCTGAATCGTGCCCGCTTCCTTGACAGCCGCCGGAGCGCCCCCGTCCACTGCGGCCAAAGCGACGGCGAACATGCGCGCGGTGCTGTCCTTGCGCTCCGCAACCGACTTGCGCAAATCCTCCAGGCGGCCGGCGTAGAAAAGCGCGTAATTCAGATTGTTGTTCAGACTAACCTTGGCAAGCTTCTCGCTGCCGATCGCGCGATATTCGGCGATGGCCCCGTCCAGGTCGGCATCCGGCGCATAGCGGTCGCCGGCCACATTGTGCTCGAGCAGAATGGCTAAGTCGCCGATGGGAGTCCACTCTTCCTGCGGCAGAGCCTTGGCTTGCCGATAGGCGGCCAGCGCACCCGCGCGATCGTAGCCGAGATGGCGAAGACGGCCCACCGCATCGTGCTCACGAATCCAACCCAGATTTCGCCAGGCATCCACGGACTTCGGCTCTGCCTCCACCGCCAGGCGCGCCTCATCGCGCGCCGCCTCGCCCAGGCCGCTTCGCAGCAGGGCTTGCGACAAACGCATGCGCGGCATCGGGTCCTTTGGACTCTTCGCAATCTCCGCCTGGAAGTAAGCCACGGCGTCCTTCACCTTGCCCTTCGAGAGCAGCAGTTCTCCCACCTGGTCGAAGTTCACCATCGTCGCCGGCGCTTTGCCCAGCTCAATCAGCCCGCGGCGCATCTCCTCCGCCTGGGCCGGCGTGATCCGCCCGGGGCCGGAATCGAAGCGAAACGTCGCCAGCAAACCACGCCATCCGGCTGCTCCGCATACTCTTGACTGAGCGACGCCGGACCGTAATTCACCTTCGACGGCCGCGGTAAGTCGCGCGCCCGAAATCCCTCCGGCGGGATGATCCGATAGCGCCACTCGTTGACGAAAGGCTCACTGAAATAGACGTCCGCCGTGCGGGGCGGCAACTTGTCCTCACCCTCATCGGCGAGAGGAGCGCGTAAGTGCTCGGGCAGATCTTCGGCGATCGGCCCGAGAGGGATCGCGGCCACGGCGGAGTTGGCATCGGTATAGCCGCGCAAAGCAGCGGTGACGGACAGCCGCAGCTTGAAGGGCTGCGTCAGATCGTTCGGCGGCGTCACTTCGTACGTCACCGGCTTTTCAGTGAGATAAGTGCGCTTCACGTACCCGTCCAGATCCTTCTGCAACTGCTTCTTGTCGGTGCCGGCATAGTGCCCGCGCAGTTCCGCGGCGCGCTGGAGCCCGGGCTCAGTTACCTCTACGATGCTCGCCGGCCCTCGCTTGGCCAGACGAATCTCCCGGAACTCAGTCGACAGTGCTTCCCCGGGTTGCAGTTCTGGCGTCTTCTTCAGCTCGGTGGTTTCGGCGCCCGCGACCAGGATCCAGCGGCCACGATCCGCCGACGCCAGCGTGCCAAGGGCGGCGTACTCATCGGTCGTATCGATCCAGTAACTCGGCGTCCCCGGCACATAAACGATGGCGTGATCGAAACGGCCCATTCCCCGGCAGTTCGGGATCGATATCCCGGCTGGGGCCGGTATTGAGTAATGCGACGTGCGCGGCAAGCCCTTTCGCGCGCAACATTCCCACCAGCACCGTCGCTTTGTCTTTGCAGTCTCCGTAGTGCCGCTTGAGTACCTCCGATGGCGCGTGCGGAATCAAGGAAGCTTCTCCTAACTCCATGCCCGTGTAGCGCACTTCCCGATGCAATTTCGCGAGCGCCTGCGCGATCACCTGCTCCCGCGTGCCTTTGGCGGGAAGGTCGGCCAGCAGTTCCTTCAGATCGGCCTTCGCCAGTTGAGCGTCCACCTGACGGCTGTAAGCCGCGGCTACCTGTTGCCACGTGCCACCCACCGAGAACTCTACCGTCGACCAACGGGGCACATCGGGCGGCAACAGCGGATGAAGCTTATTCCCTAAGTCCACCGGGCCGTAATCGATGGTGACCACCTGCCGTCCGGCCTCCTGCGTCTCGCGCACAGCCTGCACCGGAGCAAGCGGCGCCTTCACTCGTAATCGCTGCGGAGCCGCCGCCGAGATCGTCATCCGCGTCCGGGCCAGCGGCACCCCGATCGATAAGTTCAGCCGATAAGCAAGTCCGGCACTAAAGTAAGGCGCGGTGTCCTTGATCACCACCAACTGTTCCACCACGGCGCCGACCGCAACCGCCGGTAACGGCGCACGGAGCGTCATCGCATCGCTGAAGATATTGCTGCCGTGCTCGCGCGCCGGCGCCTGCGTAATCGTCTTCGGGTCCAACGTATGTTCGCGGCCGTCCCGAGTGATCACGCGCGCCTGCATTTCTGGCCGCGCTTGGTGCCAGGGAGACCAGTCCGAACTGAGCGTCGACCAGTCATCCACTTGGTCAGGCTGGAGAATTTGAAACACGCGCCGCCAGCGATAAGTCGCCCGGCCTTCGGCATCGAAGGTGTAGCTACTATCGTCGAACAACACCTTCACGCCGGTCTGCGCCGGCACGGTGAACTTGTCCGCCAGTTGGAGTAATTGGGAGGGGGTGGCCGCGAAGGGCTCGGGAATCGTGATTGGCCCGTCCTGCGCCCACAGCGGAGCCACTAACAGGAAAATGACGGCCAAAATACCGGAGAATTTCCGATCAAATAACATCACTGATCAGCATACTCTGCCGGCTTACCAAACCAGAATCCGGACAGTACTGGGCGACCTACTCGGGTGGTGCCAAGAAGCAACGGGCGACTCACTTACGCAAGCCGCCCGCTGGTGTCACTAACGAATCGAAATCAATTCCACGTCGAAAATCAGCGCCGCATGCGGCGGGATATCCGCGCCGGCGCCGCGGGCGCCATAGCCTAACTCCGAGGGAATATACAGACGATACTTCGCGCCGGTGGGCATCAGTTGGAGACCTTCGGTCCACCCGGCGATCACGCGGTTCAACGGAAACGAGATGGTTTGCTTGCGCTGATAGCTCGAGTCGAAGACTTTGCCGTCAATCAACCGGCCTTCATAATGCACTTCCACCGTACTCGTCGGACCCGGCTTGGCCCCCGCTCCCTCTCGCAGCACTTCATACTGCAAGCCGGACGCGGTGGTTTGCACGCCTTCCTTCTTCGCGTTGTCCTCTAAAAACTTCTGACCAGGATTCATATCCACCATTCTCTCTATTTGACGGGCGCGCTCGCCGGCGGCGCAAAGTCCACCGTCACCGTCCGCGCATCGCCCCGCACGGGGATCGCGATGATCAGGGCGCCGTCATTCGCATCCTTACCGATCCCGAGGCCGGCCGGCGTGCGGACGCTCCAACCAGCGGGAGCATGAAGAAAGAGCGACCCTTCCTGCTTCGGCAGCGCGTGGTAGCGCACCGTCAGACGATTGGCCGCGGCATCCCAACGCACTTCGTCCACCTCGCTCTGACCCTGCCGCACATGCAAGTTCGTCCCCGCAAGCCACGGATGCGGCCGAAACGCGCTCACTCGCAGCAGCCGGACACTGCCGGCGGGCACCGTGACCGGCCACGCGCCGGACACTGCGCCCAAGTCGCGTTCGTTCCAGAAGTCCCAGGCGATGGAGGGCCGCACCAGGGGAATCGTCTGCGTGAGCGGCTCCCGGCCGTAATTGAACACCGCGTAAAGATCCCATTGGTCCCACGCCGTCTTCACCGGCAAGTGGAAGAACTTCGGATAGTCCGGCTCGGGCGTATCGAACAGGTCCAGCGACCTCGCCGCTTCGGGCAGGCGCGGAAACACCATGCGCAGCAATCGCACGCGCTCTTCGGTCAATCGCGCCACGTCATCACCCAGCATGATCTGGCCGCCGTTCAAGCCGAAGATGGTCGTGCTGATCTGCGCGTCCGCGAGCGGTAACGGCGCACCCACCGTCAGCACATTCGCCGTATCGGCCCAGAAGAGCTTGCGATGAAACGGCGCGTGCGACGCCAAGCCGTCGGTCGCCACGCGGTGCGACGTCCAGTGCTGCGGATTATTGAGCATGAAGGTGCCAGGCCAGAAGCCCTTGCCCAATCCATCGAGCGGCCGGCCTTCGCCATAGTCCGACCCCGCCCGGGCCCCCTGCAACAGTCCGGCAGACCAGAACGACGGCCCCGTGCTGGCCAGCAGAAACGTATCTTCACCCGCCGCCTCGCGAATCGCCTTCAGCCCTTGCCGCAGCGGCGCCGGCCCGGGAATCACGCCGCGATCCGCATAGCCCGACGGACGATACGTCCCGGGCGTGGAACCACTCACCGAATCGAGGAAGTCGATCATGTAGTAACGCACGCCCCATTCCCGATAGGTGCGAAACACCTGGCGCAGGCGCTCCTGCGTCAGCGGATGCGTGGGGTCCAGAATGTACATTTCCCCCAGATCGCGATGCGGCACGGCCAGCAACTTGCCGTCTTTCTGCAGCAGAGCCGGACGCAGACGTGCCACATCTTCTTTGAGCGCGCTGTTCAGCCAGAACGCGCCGCACCACAGGCCGAACTTGAAGTCGAGCGCGTTCAGCTTCGCCACCAATCCCTGCGGACCGCTGGGAAAGCTCTGCTCATTCCAGGAAAGCCAGTCGCCCGGCCGGCGGTCCTTCAGGTTGCCCAGGCTCACCCAGAGCGTGTCGATGCCGGTGCCTGGCAAGCGGTCGCGGACCGCCTGCGCATTGCGCAGCACCACGTCTTCATAACGCTCGACGTTGAACGGATCCACCCAACTCCACCCCACCCAACCGGCGGGTGCGCGGTCCGGGAAGCGAGGCTTCAGCTTGTCCGCGGCCAAATCCGTCCACTCGTCGAGGCGCGCGCCGTCGGCCAGCCACAACTCCTCGGACTCCACACTCTGACCAGGCCTCAGTGACCAGCCCTCGAAGTCACACAACGAACGCACTGACGGCTGCGCCGCCTCCGCCGTCCAGACCAGTTCATGCTGGGTCGCGATGCGATCGAAGGTCACGAAGCCCGCCACCGTATGCCGTCCCTCGGGCTCGCGAAACTCAGTAACGACTTTCGAGACCACCAGTCCGGGCTTGCCCGCCGTGCCGCGCTCCACGGTGCGCACACGCGAGGCAATCTGCCAGCCAGTCATCGCCAACAGACGTGTGCCCGCGGCTACCGTCCTTTCCGCGAGCGTCACGCGCCCCAGTCGCAAGGGCTGCGAACCGGAATTGCGCAGCACCGCCGACGTCCGCCAAGCGCCGCTTTCCTGCGTCACCCGCCGGGTGACTTCGAGATCGCCCAGCCGCATCCGCTCGCTGAGCGCGGGCCGCCATTCCTTCCCGTCGATCTCTGCACGAAACGTCAGCGGACTCTGCCCCAACAACGGCAGGCACATCAAGGAGAAGACGAGCAAACGCATGCCCTCATCTTCCCATCCCGAGCTTCGCGCACCGCCGTTCCACTAGTGACGAAGCCCGTATTTGAGAAGCCATCGTGCATTGCACCGAACCTGCCGGTCCGCGTCCTCGGTCAGCAACTCCAGCAGACTTCTGGCCTCGTCAGATCCGTCCGCCACAAGTTCGATCAGCACGGCCTTCAAGCGATCCGGCTCCTCGTTCATGTCCAAAACTCTGCCATAGGCCAACAGGAGATCGCGAAGCGCGGGCAAGCCCTCCAGATCAGCAATGGAAGCCGCCACGGCCCCGCGCACCAGCGGCGAACGGTCCGCCAGCAGTGATCGCAACCAAGGGACATCTCTGGACTTCGCTTCTTGACGAATCGCAACGCAGGCGCCGGCCGACACCGTCGGATCGCCGCTTCTGTCACGCAGATCCGCCAGCAGGGCTTGATCGATCGCCACCCCTTCTCGCAAGCTCAACGGGCGATTCCGCCGCACCTGAACGTCCAACCGACGGAGGGAGGGCCACCGCAAAGTGGTCCACGTGGCTGCGGGCTCCCATACCCCGCGGGGACATTCTTGCAACTGCGACTTCCAGATCTTGCCGTTTCGCGAGAATTCGACCAGACGGACGCTGCCGGCCAAGACGCCGGAAAGGCAAGCTTCAAATTCAGCGACCACCTGGGGTCTCGTGCAAGGGAACCACTCACCCCAAAACGTGCCGCCGACCGACAAGCATATTGCGTCCCCTTGCAGCGTCGCGGCGACCGGAAAGATTAGCTCCGGTTGGGCGTCGAACTGCAGTTCAAGGTCGATCTGCGGGATGGGCGTGTCGCTCAGGAGCGAACAAAGATTGCCAAAGCGGGCCCGTACCCGTTCGAACAAAGCCTCGGCAATGATCCGACGCTCGTCAGGCCTCACTGCAACAACGCCACCAACGCGACGATCGCCATCACTCCGGCTGGCGCGATGGCGGCTCCGGCGGCCCAGCCCGTTTGCCCGGCGCGCATCAAGACGATCGCCGCCACCATGCCCGCGGTACCCAGCAAAGCAAATCCAACCATCCACAGCTTCAGGGTCCGAATCTCAGCGGGAGAAGCATTGGCGCCCATCCCCAAGCAGAAGACGATCATCGTCAGCGTCGTGAGCAGCGTGCCCACCATCGCCGCGACGGTCAGCAGCTTCATCATTCGGGGTCACTCCCGTAAGCTGCCACCAAGCGGGTGCGGAACCTGTCACGTGCCAAGGAGAGCGCCGCGCCTTCGCCGCCGCTGGTAGCCATGCTGGCGTAGAAGTAGATAAAGTCGTTCGACTTTCGGAAGGCGGCCAGGGCCCCTTCCTCGTCGCCCGCCTCCTTCAAGCGCAACATCCGCAGCAGATAAAGCTCCGCGATCATGCTCGCAAAAGCAAGATGCGGCACGCCCTCGCGGATCACTCGCTCGGCATCCTCCAAGCGGTCCTGACGTTCGAACTCGAGGGCCTGCTGCCACCACCAGGGTTCGTCGCTCGGCGGAGGCTCCTCGCGCGACGACGGCTCGAAGCGGCAACTGCCCAGCAGGATCTCGGCGAGATTCAGCGCGCCGATGGCGCGCGCGGGCGTCGCCGTCACCCGGGCGCGCAGCACCATGGTCGGCCGTCGCGAGGGATACAACAAGTGATACTGCTCAATGGGCTGCCCGCCGTCGGCAAGGTTGCGCGCGCCGAGGGCGTGGATGCCGCCTCGCGCGAGCCGGAGGAATTCCGGATGCGGATAATCCTGGCGCATCTGCGCTTCGAGATCGTCAAGGACGCCGTCCGTATCGCGACCTTCGAGCGGCAGCAGGCTCAGATTGATCTGCACCTCACCGCTCGGATCAAGCAGCAAAGTCCGCTGGCCATCGTCAATCACGTGCCAGCCATAGGGGACGTCAACCTCGGCTTCAATCGCCCCGGCGGCGAGGGTGGCGCGCTTCTCCGCGTCATCGGTGCGGATAACTTTCGGCACCAGCCCGATGCCGCGGTCGCGCCAATTGGCGTTGATCGGATGCTCGGGATCGAGCGTCGCCGGTGAGTCGGCCAGCGCAAACTCGGCGAACGTGCAGACGCGCTCCGCCTCCTCGATGGCGGACGCCTCAGGCGACGCGGCTTCCGCGGCCCCTGCCGTCGGAGCCTCACTCGCGGCCTCCGCCGAAAAACGCGACCCCATCGGCTTCTCGAGCGTGAACGACTCAAGCAGGGCGAACCATGGCTGCCGCATCGTGTCCGCAAACATCTCCGGCGTCGATAACGTCAGATTGATCAGCCTTCCGCCGTCTTCGAGAAACGCAAAGTAGACCACCATTGGACCCAGGTCGGACTCCTGCGCCGCCTCGCCCACCACCGCCGGCACTCCCGCCACCTCACCCGCACCCAGTGCCCGCGGCTTGATCTCGTGCTGGTTCAAGAGAAACCACGCCCAATCCTGCAGCGTGCCGTCTTCATAAGCCGGCCGTGCGGCGAACGAATAAACAATGGCCGCATGCGGCGCCGTAACAATCGCGAGCGCCAGGCAGCGCGCTGGATTCGAGAAATCGACGTCTTCTTTGGGTAATTCGTGCGCCTTCCAATCGGAAGGCAATTGCGCCGAGAACCCCAGCTCCGCGATGCGGGCCGGGAAAGCGCGTACAGCGAGCTCCATGGTCAGTACATTCTACTCTGGCCCCGGCCAAGTCCTTCGCCGGAACCACAGCGGATCGTGCCACAGTGCCAGCGCCGCGTAGCGCGGAACCGACGTCCAGGAATCCGAACGCCATGCATGCCGGCATAAGTAGCGATAGAAGGAGCCCGTCGCCGGCGCCTGCAGCACGTGCAGCGGCTTCGGCACGTCCGCGAAGACCTTTCGCCGAGCGGCCAAAAATGCGCGCTCCACCAGCTGGGTATCGGTGCTTAACGACGTCGCCGTCCGTCGATACCACACCACCACTTCCGGCACACACACAAAGCGATAGCGCGCCGCCAAACGCACATGCAGTTCCCAATCCTCCGCGGCTTCCAGCGACTCGTCGAAGCCTCCGGTCTCCACCAGCGCCGCTCGCCGCAGCAGCGTATTCGAGCCGCAGCAGATGAAGTTCTGCCGCAGTAACTCGACCAGCACTTCGCCTTCGAACCGCACGCGGCCGTCCCCGGCCAGCGGACGCAACTCACCGTCCACCAGATCGGTCCACCCATAGGCCACCGCCGCTGCCGGATCGCGTGCCATCGCCGATGTCTGCCAAGCCAGTTTCTGCGGCAACCACACGTCATCGGCGTCGATGCAAGCCACCCAAGTCCCTCGCGCGGCCGCCAGCGCCCGATTGCGCGCCACCGAAGGACCCGCTCGCGGCTGACGCAAACGCAACACCCGCGCATCGGTCAACGCCTCGAGCACCTCCGGCGTCTCGTCCGTCGACCCGTCATCCACCACGATCAGTTCCAGGTCGCCGAGGGTCTGCTCCAGCACGGACCGAATGGCGGCCGGCAGCGTCGACGCGGCGTTATAGGCCGGCATCAGACAACTCACCAACGGCGTTCGGCTCATGCGCGGCCCAGGCGTCTCGCCCGGCGCACCAACTGGCTCACCTGATATCGCCACGGGAATCGAGCCAGTTTGCCGTTCGCTCGCGCCGGCGCATAGAACGGCGCCGGCGCCCGCAGCCACACGTGCCGCTGATAATCCAACATGTGCGGTACGCGCGGCTCATCCGCTCGCTGATAGTGCAGAAACAGCACCAGGCGCTCGCGCGACGTCTCCGGATTCCCGCGATGCCACAAGCGCGCATCGAAGACATAGAAGCGTCCATCGCCAAAGTCGGTGATCTGCTCGGGCGTCCCTTCGGCCAACACCGCGTCGCTGGCCGCGGGCGGATATCGCGGCACCAGATGAGTGCCGGGGATCACCCAGGTTGCCGAGTCCGGCGTGCAACCGGCCAGCCCGATCGCCACGGTAATCGAAGGCCACAGCAGACTCTCTAAATCCACATGCCATTGGTGCGCCTGATTGGGAGTGGCGCGCCGGATGTTGGCGCCCCACATCACCCATTCGCGTGTGCCCAGAATCTCTTCCACGGCCTGCAAAACTGCCGGATCGTGGCTCACCCGGCGGACGGCCTCGGTCACCAGATAAGGCACCCCGGCAATGCCCGCAGCTTTCAGCCGGGCTAACTCCGCGGTAAACGCCGGCTCGTCGGCCACTAACTCCGGTACGGCCGCGGCGTGTGCGAGCGGCAGCGCGCGTGCCAGAAAGCCACGTCGGCGGTACTCCTCGCTGGTCGTCATTCGGCGAGAATAGCACCGAAGCCAAGGCGGCAGCGCTATCCTGTAACCCATGAAATGGCTCGCCGTCGCACTTCCCCTTTTGCTCCAGGCTCAGCCGCTCGATCCCGGTTACTCCGCCAAGATCAAGCAATACACCACGGACCCGCAGTTCCTCACGGAGTTGGTGGATCATCTCCCGGCCTCCTCCACCGTCCCCACGCCCGAGAAATTTCTCGGCTACATCGCCGGCACGCCGGATCGACTGACTTACGCCGCGGACGTCCATCGTTATTTCCGCGCCGTTGCCCAAGCCACTCCGCGCGTCCGCGTCATCTCGCTCGGCAAAAGCGAAGAAGGCCGCGAGACCATCCTCGCCCTCATCTCCGACGAAGCCAACCTCAACCGTTTGGACCGCCTGAAAGACATCACCGCCAAGCTGGCTGACCCGCGCCAGCTCACCGATGCCGAAGCGCAAACCCTCATCGCCGAAGGCCTGCCCCTCTATTGGTGCACCGGCAGCCTGCACTCTCCGGAGACCGGCTCGCCGGAAATGCTGATGGAACTCGTCTACCGGCTTGCCGTGGAGGACTCGCCGCTCGTGCGCAACATCCGCCGCAACTCCGTCATCATGATGACGCCCGTCACCGAAGTGGACGGCCGCGAGCGCATGGTGGACCTCTATCGCTGGCGCAAGGCCAATCCCAACCGCACCGCGCCGCCGCTGCTTTATTGGGGCAAGTACGTCGCGCACGACAACAACCGCGACGGCATGGCACTCTCGCTGAACCTCAGCCGCATGGTGATGGCGACGTTCCTCGAATACCATCCGCAGGTCATGCATGACCTGCATGAGTCCGTGCCTTATCTCTACGTCTCCACCGGCATGGGTCCCTACAACGCCTGGATCGACCCCATCGTCGTGAACGAATGGCAGAAGCTTGCCTATACCGAAATCGAAGAGCTCACCAAGCGCGGCGTGCCCGGCGTCTGGACGCACGGCTTCTACGATGGCTGGGCTGCCAACTACATGTTCATGGCCGCCCAGGGCCACAATTCCATCGGCCGCTTCTACGAAACGTTCGGCAACGGCGGCGCGGACACGAAGGACCGCACGCTGCCCGCCTCCAGCACCTCGCGCACCTGGTTCCGGCCCAATCCGCCGTTTGAGAAGGTCCGCTGGTCCATTCGCAACAACGTCAATCTGCAGCAAAGCGGTCTGCTGATCGCCATGAATTACGTGGCCAACAACAAAGCCACCTTCCTCGAAAACTTCTACCTCAAGAGCAAACGCAGTGTGCAGAAAGCCGTCAAGGAGGGCCCCGCGGCCTGGGTAATCCCCGGCGATGACCCGCGCCCCGGACAAGTAGCCGGGCTGGTGAATCAGCTCCGCGCCCAGGGCGTCGAAGTCCACCGGCTGACGGCCGCCAGCGGCGGTCATGTGGAGGGCAGCTATGTCATCCGCATGGACCAGCCCTATAGCCGGCAAGCTGACATGCTGCTCGACACGCAGTATTACAGCACCAACGACCCGCGCCCCTACGACGACACCGGTTGGACCCTCGGCGCGCTGCGCAACCTCACCACCAAGCGCATCACCGATCCGGCCATCCTCAAGGCCCAGATGACGCTGGTCGGCGATGCTCCCAAGCCTCCGTACAAAATGGTCGGCGACGCCGCCCCCGCCGGCTTTCTCCTGGCCCACAACGCCGACCTCGAACTGATGCAGTTCCGCGTGCGCCTCAAAGACATCCGCATGCAAGCCATCGAAGAACGCTTCAAGCTCGATGGCCGCGAGTTCGCCCCCGGCGCCTTCCTCATCCCCGCGCGCGGCAATCCGGCCGACCTGCGCGCTCGCGTGGAGCGCGAAGCCCGCGACCTCGGCCTCACCGTCTACGCCCTCACCGAACTTCCCGCCGCCCCCGCCCACGACCTCGGCGTGCCCCGCGTCGCCCTCGTCCACACCTGGATCAACACCCAAAGCGAAGGCTGGTACCGGATGGAGTTCGACCGCCTGGGCATCCCCTACGACTACGTCTCGGACCATGCCCTGCGCACGCCCAACCTCCGCGCCAAGTGGGACGTCATCATCCTCGGACCCGTCGGAGCCACCGCCCAGCGCCTCGTCAACGGCATTCCCAAACGCGACCCCGAGCCAATCCCGTGGAAGGCCTCCGCGCTCACCCCGAACTTCGCCACCGGCCCGGACCAAACCGACGACATCCGCGGCGGTATGGGCCTCGAAGGCGTCCAGAACATTGCTCGCTTCGTGGAAGAAGGCGGCCTGTTTATCACCATTGGCGGCAACGCCTCGCTCGCCATTGACTACGGACTGATCGACGGCGTCGCCATTCAGGCCACCCGTGAACTGAACGCCCGCGGCAGCGTGCTGCGTTCCCAGGTAACCGACGAGCTGAGCCCCATCGCCTACGGCTACAGCCGCACGCTGCCCGTCTACTTCAATCAGGCTCCCGTCTTCGATGTTCGCTCCATCGGCTTCGCCACGGACTCCGCCCCGGCCGCGCCACGTCCCTCGGGGCGCGGCTCTGCCACCGACCCGGACATTCCCCAAGGCCGTCTGTACATCGCCCCGCAGCCTTCGGTCCCGGTAAGGCCGGGAGAAGAGGCGCCGCTTTCCGCCGAACAGGCCGAACTCTACCGCGCCTACATCCTGCCCGAGAACCAGCGCCCCCGCACGATCCTCCGCTTCGCCGAGGAGCCCAACCTGCTGATTTCGGGCATGCTCACCGGCGGCCGCGAGCTCGCGTTGAAACCGGCGGTGGTCGACGTCCCTAGCGGCAAGGGCCATTTTCTGCTCTTCGCCAACAACCCGATGTGGCGCCACCAGACCCAGGGCAGCTTCTTCCTGCTCTTCAACGCGCTCTTAAATTTCAATCACTTAGACGCCGGCCGCCGGAAAGTGAGCCGTTAGGCTCAACGGAAACGTGACTCTCAACGTCTATAAACTTCGAATGCGTCTTTTCGCCGCCTGCCTTCTTTTGGCCGGAACCGCCGCCGGAGCCGAACTCGCTGTTCTCGCGAACGGCCTCACGCTCCGTGTCGACCGTCATGAGCGCGCGGGCGACGAAGTGGTGCTTTACGCCGCCGGCGGGGTCACCCGCCTGCCCGCCTCGCACGTGGTGGAGTTCGAACCGATCGCCGCGCCGCCCGCGCCGGCCCCGCCGCCCGCGCCAGTGACTCCCCTGGTGGCCAACGCCCCGCTGCCGCCCGCCACACCGCAGCAACTCGTGGAACGCGCCGCCGAAAAGCACGGCCTGCCCGCGGACTTCGTCAAGCTCGTCGCCCGCGCGGAATCCGGCTTCAATCCCAAAGCGATTTCGCCCAAAGGCGCCATCGGCCTGATGCAACTCATGCCGCAGACCGCCGCCTCGCTCAACGTCGACCCGCGCGACGCCGAGCAGAACGCCGAAGCCGGAGCTCGCCTGCTGAAAGAATTGCTGCTGCAGTATCAGGACCAGCCGGATCAACTCCGCCGCGCCCTGGCCGCCTACAATGCCGGCCCCGGCGCGGTCGCCAAGTACAACGGCGTTCCGCCTTATCGCGAAACCCAGCTTTACGTCGACAAGATTGTCGGCCAGTACAAGCGCACGCTCGCCCAATAGCTACTTGGTGAGCGTCAGCGCATCAATCTCCCGCCCCCGTCCGTCAATCTGCTTGAACTTCAGCGTCTTGCCATCCACCTCAAAGTAGGAGAAGGAATTCACCTTCGCCACGAACTTCAACGTAAAGCGCTGCCAACTGGCCTGCGAATCTTCCTGATCGCCATCATATAAGCCCGCCCCGCCGGCGCCGGTCACCAGGTAGAGCGGCCACTTCGGCTTCGTCTTCTTCACGCCGTCAAACTCTTTGTCATATTCGAACTTGCCGTCCACTAACCCGCGCCGCGGCTGATTCGCCGCCATCTTGAAGCTCAGGGGATACGTCCGCTGATAGTTGTGGACGTGCCCGGCCAGCACCAGATCCACCTTGTACTTCTCGAACAAATCAGCCATCCAACGGATATGCTGCTCCTTGAAGTGCGCGCGCGACGAGTTGAACGCCGGATGGTGCATCGTCACAAAGCGCCAGGTGTAGTCCTGGCTCTTCTTCAGTTCCTGCTCCACCCACGCGCGCATGTTGGCCTGCGTCCAATCGAGATACGTACTCGAATCGATCGCGATCCAGTAGGAATTGCCATAAGCAAACGAATACGAGCCCATCTGCTTCATCACGTCGCCCGCGCTGGAGAGCACCGCCTTGATGTCGGCCGGGTCGCCCTCGAACTTCCGTCCCTGCCCCATCGCCTCCACATTCGGACCATTCAACGGCTGATTCCAGTAGTAGTAATAAGCCTGCGCATCCGGATACTTGGTCAGGTCCGTGGTCGACGTGTCGTGATTGCCCGGCACGCCGATCATCGGTCGCGTCCGCAGCATCGGCAACTGATCTGTGTTGTAGATCGGATAAAACTTCTCGCGATACTCGCTGATACGTCCGCGCGAATAAACAATGTCCCCCGTCACCTGGATAAAGTCCGGCGCCAGCTTCTGCACCTGTGCCGCAATCATCTTCTGCGGCGTATTGTTCTGTCCGCAATCCCCGAACACCACGAACTTGTAGGCCTGCGTCTGGTTCTTGCGAGCCAGGCCGCGGGCGGCAAAGACAGCCTGTCCGTCCAGCAGCACTTCGTAATCGAACTCCACGCCCGGCTTCAGACCGTGCAACTGCGCCGTGTAGACCTTATGCGGCTCAATCGTTCGCACGGCGATCCGCCGCTCGGTCAGGCTCGCGTGCGGCACCCAGGCGTCGGTCCCCACCGGCTTCACCCGCACGGCAAACTTCGCGGGCACGTCCGGCGCGTGCCACATCAGACTCATCTTCGTCGGGTCCGTCGCGTCGAGGCCCAACTGCAAATACGGCGGCTGCAGAAAAGGATCCGCGGCCCAGGCCGCCACGGCCAGAAGGAAGGAAAACGTCAGCTTCACTGCTTCATTTATAGCTCGCGAATCATCAGATCGCGAAATTCCACCTGAATCGGCGGCCCCGAATGCACCTGCAGCGCGATGAAGCCGCGCCGCAGCAGACCTTCCTCCGGCTCCACGTAATGCACCGTCCGCACGCCATTCAGATAAAGCGCGATGAAGTTGCCCTGCGCCCTCACCACATAACGATTCCAGCCGTTCTTATCGAGCGCGGCCAGCACCAGCGCGGGCGGCGCCATCAACACTTTCTTCCGCCGGGACTCGTCATAAAGCGCGCCCCAATACTGCTGCCCAATATCAGCCTGGTATCCCGACACTTCGTGCGAGTCCGGCACCGGCACGCTCCGGAATTGAATGCCCGAGTTGCCCTCGCCATTCCGCAGCCGGAACTCGAGCTTCAACTCAAAGTCGTCGTAATGACGCTTGGTGCGCAGAAAGTCGTTGTACTTTTGCCCCTCGTGCCGGCCCGTAATCACGCCGTTGCTCGCGCTCCAGCAGGACGCCGTGTCAACGATAAAGTCCGACAGATCGCGCCCGTTCCAGAACGGCTGCCACTCGCCTGGCTTGGCCGCCGCCCGCACTGTTTCGCCGGTCTTGTAAGCCAGATTGCCCAGGTGCGCCGCATTCGCCGCCGCCACCGCCGACCCCACATCCGAGTTCGGCGTCTGCCGACTCCTCACGCAGGCCAGAAAGTTCTTCATGTGCTCGAGCGTACCGTCGCCCGTCGCTTTCATCTCGCGCTTCGGCGCCGGCCGCACCGTCTTTTGCTGACGGATGTCCTCTTCGCTGTAGAGCGCGAACCCGGACCGGTCCAGCCGCAGCGTCGCCTGATCGCCGCGAAACACCATCCCGCCATCCTCATACGACTGCACCAGCGTGCTGTCATACGTACTCACAAAGCCCTTCCGATACCGGTAGGACGCTGTCAGCGTATCCGGACACTCCCACGCCTTGAAGTGCGTGTTGCTCCCCGTCGCCTGCGCCGTCACCGGCTCCTCGTCGTCCATCAGCCAATGGATCGTATCCACCCAATGCGAGTAAAGGTCCGTCAGCGTACCGTTGCCGTAATCCCAGAACCAGCGCCAGCGCCGATAGCGCAGTTCATCCGGTTCGCGCGGTGTCGCCGTCCCCAGCCACGCCTTCCAGTCGATGCCCTCTAACCCGGACTCGGTCGCGTGCAGCGGCCGGTTGTAGTTCTGATACCAATACGATTGCACCAGCGGCACATGTCCTAACTCGCCGCGCCGCATCATCTCGCGCGCCTCGATGATGTGTGGATAGCTGCGCTGCTGATAGCCCACCTGCACCACCCGCGCGGACTTCTTCACTGCCTCGATCGCCGCCGCGCCTTCTTCCACCGCATGCGTCAGCGGCTTTTCGATGTAAGTGTCTTTGCCCGCCGCCACCGTCGCCAACAGCATCGGCACATGCCAATGATCCGGCGAGCCGATCAGCACCGCATCGATGTTGCGATCGTCCAGCACCCGCCGGAAGTCCGCCTCTTCGCGCGCCCCCGGGGCCAGCGTCGTCTTCGCCTTGGTGCGATGCAGCGGATAGACGTCGCACACGGCGACGATGTCGTTCTCGCCCGCCTGATTCGCCATCCGCATCAGCAGTTGTCCGCGTCCGCCGGTGCCGATCGCGCCCAACCGAATGCGATTATTGGCGCCCAGAATGCGTTGATAGGAGGCCGCCGTAAAGGCGGCCGTGCGAGCGAAGCTACGACGGGTCATCGCGGCTATTATACGGGCCCGGCCTATATTGGTTCCGACCCAAAGCGGATCACGTTTCCGTCCGGATCCTCCACGTGCATCTCGAGCGCCCACGGATAATTCGTCGGCGGCATCCGGATGGCCACCCCCAGCGCGACATACTCCTCGTGCAGCTTGGCCACATCCTCCACGCCAATCCACAGCCAAGCCTTCCCCTCGCCCTGATCGCCATGCGAGAGATAAATTCCGGCTTCATCGCGATTCACGCTCGTGAACTCATCGTCGCCCCACGGCGCGTTCACGAATCCCAGCTTCTCCACGTAGAAGGCGACGGCTCGCGCCATGTCCTCCACACGCAGAATCGGCTGGCTGATCTCGAAGTGCACCGCCATGACTAGCCCTTCAGCAACTTCTCCCAGGTCATTTCTTTGCCTGAGTAAATGGCTTCGCGTGCCAGAATCGCCATCAGCGTGCTCTCGGCGCCCCAGATGGCGGCGTTCTCCATCTTGCCCGTGCGCGCCCCGTCAATGAACTGATCCACCGCGTCCTTGGTGATGTCGTAAGTCGTCTTCACTTCTTCCACCGGCTTGCCGGGCAAATGCAGCCGATACCCCTGACGCGACACATGCACCGTCCCGTTCTGGCAAATGAACGTCTCGCCCACTTCGCTCCAACCGGTTCCGCGGCCGAACTGATTCGCACTGAAGCTCACCACCAGCCCATTGGCATACTGCAACGTGAAGGCGAGGTTATCGAGGATGTCGCCCAGGTCAGTCCGCCAACGGCTGCCATAGCCACACGCCTTCACCGGCTTCATATTCGTGAACCAATGAATCACATCCACGTTGTGACAGTTCTGCTCAATCAACATGTCACCGGACATTTCCTTGTAGAAAAACCAATTGCGAATCTTCTCTTCGCTCGCCGCGTGCCCGGACTTCACCGGCGCCCCCGTCCCCAGCCACGCCGCCCGCACCATCCGCAGCGGCCCCAACTCGCCCGACGTCACCATCTGGTGCGCCCGCCGATACTCGGTTCCATAACGCTGCTGAAAGTCCATGCTGATGCGCTTGTTCGGATCCGCCTTGCGCGCCGCCGCCAGCACGCGGTTGCAGCCCTTCACATCCACCGCCGCGGCCTTCTCCATAAAGATGTGCTTGCGCGCCTTCACCGCCGCTTCAAAATGCTCCGGATGAAACACGATCGGCGTCGCAATGTAGACGGCATCCACGTCGCTGGCCAGCAGATCCTGGTGCGCCTTGAACTTGCGCGCCCCCGCATACTGCTTCTCCCCCACCGCCAGCCGATCCTCGTAGATGTCGCACAACGCGGTGACTTTCGCGAACTCGTTCTTCGCGAAATAACCGCTCACATACATGCCGCGATTGCCGCAGCCAATCAGTCCCACGGACAAAGCAGAGTTGGCTTGGCTGCCGCGCACCAGGTGCGGTGCCATGATCGTAAACGCCCCGGCGGTGCTCCGGCTCAGGAACTGGCGGCGGTCGGTCGGTGAGGACATGTAAACTCCTTTACGGGTTTTCAAACCGAATCCTACTATACTGATGGGGACCAATGAAGCTTTCGATTCTGATACCCGTTTACAACGAACGGGCGGTGGCGGAGCGCAGTTTACGACAAGTTTTAGCCGCTCCCCTGCCGGAGAATATGGATCGGGAGTTGATCATCGTGGACGACTGCTCCACTGACGGCACTTCCGCCATCCTCGAACGTCTCGCCGCCGATGACCCGCGCATCCGCCTCTTCCGCCACGCCGTCAATCGCGGCAAAGGCGCCGCCGTCCGCTCCGCCATCGAGCAAGCCACCGGCGACTTCTGCATCGTCCAGGATGCCGACCTCGAATACGACCCCAACGAATACCCCATCCTTCTGCGCCCCCTCCTCTCCGGCCACGCCGACGCCGTCTTCGGCTCCCGCTACCTGGTCGGCGATCAAACGCGCGTCCTGCCCTTCTGGCACTCGCGGATCAACAAGTACCTCACGTTGATCTCGAACATGTTCTCGAACCTGAACCTCACCGACATGGAGACCTGCTACAAGGTCTTCCGCACCGATCTGCTCAAATCGATCCCCGTGCGCTCGGACCGCTTCGGCTTCGAGCCCGAAATCACCATGAAGTGCGCCAAGCGGCGCCTGCGCATCTACGAAGTCCCGATCTCCTATCACGGCCGTACCTTCGAAGAAGGCAAGAAGATCGGCTGGAAGGACGGCGTAAAGGCTCTGCTGGTGATCTTCAAGTTCTGGATCATCGACGACCTCTATCAGCAGCCCTACGGCCGCATGTTCCTCAACAACCTCGCTGGCACGCCCCAGTATCTGAACTGGCTCACCCGCGTCATCCGGCCCGAACTCGGCGACACCGTCCTCGAAGTGGGCGCCGGTATCGGCGCGCTAGCCGGGCAGTTGATGGGCAAGCGCAAACGCTACGTCGTCGGCGAGAACGAGCCGCTCTACCTCCACGCTCTCTGGAATCGCTTCTTGCGCACGCCGAACGTCGAAGTCATGAAGCTCGACCCGGCCAAGCCTCACGAGTTCGAAGACCTCCGCAATGGCTTTGAGTCCGTGCTCTGCGTCAACGTCCTGGAGACCCAGGAAAACCCCGACCTCGTCCTCCGCCGTCTGCACGATTGCCTGGTGCCGCAAGGCAAGCTCATCCTGTTGGTGCCGCAGGGCCCCGGCCTCAGCGGCTCGCTCGATCGCACGCTCGGCGTCCGCCAACGCTTCACTCGCGCCGGCATCGAGCAGCAAGCTCGCCAGGCCGGTTTCACCATCGAACGCGTCGTGCAACTGAACAAGATGGGCACCTTCTTCTGGTGGGTCGCCGGCAAGGTGCTGCGGCTCGAGCGCTTGGGCAAAGTCTTCCTCAAGCTCTTCGACAAGACAGTCTGGCTCTGGCGCCTGCTGGATCCCGTCCTCCCCTGGAACGGCCTCTCGCTCATCGTCATCGCACGGAAGTCCTAGCGTGCTCGGCCCCGGCGACTCCGCTCCCGTCTTCACCCTGCCCGACGTGCAAGGCACGCCCGTCACCCCGGCCGGTCGCCGGCTGTTGGTCTTTTTCAAGATCAGTTGCCCCGTCTGCCAACTCGCTCAACCCTTCCTGAATCGCCTGGCTGCCCGCGGTTTGCCCGTTGTGCTGATCTCGCAGGACGACGCCGAACTCACCCCCTACTTCCTTCGCCAGTTCGACGTCCACGCCCCCACCCTGATTGACGACGAAGCCGCCGGCTACCCCGTCTCGAACGCCTTTGGCATTGACATTGTGCCCTCTCTCTTTCTGGTCAACGATGAAGACGTCGTCGAAGCCGCCACCAGCGGCTTCGTCAAAGCCGACTTCGCCGCCCTCGGCGGTCCGGACCTGTTCACCGCCAACGACGCCGTCCCCGAATGGCGTCCCGGTTGCGGCTCGAACAACTAATGCTCGCGCCGGGTCCTAAACCGTGAATAATAGAAAAGAATGGCAAATCTGACGGAAATTCTGAGCGCGGCGAAAGCCATCACCAAGGGCATGGGCATTACCTTCGGGGAAATGCTGCAGCCGGCGCTGACGGAGCCCTATCCTGACGGTCCGCCGCAGTTGCAGGAACGTTACCGCGGCGCCCACGTCTTGAAGCGCGATGAGAACGGCCTCGAAAAGTGCGTCGCCTGTTTCCTTTGCGCCGCCGCCTGCCCCTCGGATTGCATCTATATCGAAGCCGCCGAGAACACCGATAAACTCCGCATCTCCGGTGGCGAACGCTTCGCTCAGGTATACAACATCGATTACAACCGCTGCATCTTCTGCGGCTATTGCGTCGAGGCCTGCCCCACCGATGCCATCACCCACGGCCACAACTTCGAAGTCGCCAGCTACGACACCTCCACGCTGATCTATCGCAAGGAGAAGATGCTCGAAGCCCCGCCCACCGGCCAGACCTCGCTCGCTTACGATTCCCAGGCCAACGCCGGCTCCGGCGGCCACTAAACACAACCTCATGACGGGAGCCTCCGGGGAGTTGCGCTCGCCACTGCAGTCGAAATGGATCGAACTGCGGGATGAAGTGCGTCACCGCATCTACCTCGCGGACCTCCACGGCGCCGCGCTCCAGGCCCTCATCGAACCCATTCCCCGCCCCGACGGCTCGAACCCCCATGCGGACCGCCGCCAGCGCACTTGGCTCGCTCCGCCGCCCGTCGAGCCCGAATGCATGCGCCCTTACCCATGCTCTCGCCTCATCGGCGCGCGCACCCGCGGCTTGCAGCCGACTTCCGGCACCGAAGCCTCCGCTTGGCTTGAGTTCGACCACACCACGCCCGACGCCGTCTTCAACGTCATCAGCCACTACCGCGACCGCATGCCTCACCTCGGCTTGCACATCACCGAAGACGGCTGGCTCCATCATCCGGACCAAACCCATCGCCTCGTCGCCGAGTCCGCAGACCACACCGAGCAGTTCGAGATCTTCGTCAACAACTTCGGCCCCACCACGCTGATTCACTCGCGCTACACCGTCTTCACCGCCGGCCATTATCATTACGAGCCGCCGCCCCTGCTCGACCTCCACATCGACCACTACGACGAGGAGTGCGAGATCCTTTACCTTCACCACCCGGCCGACAATCAGTACTTCGCCCTCTCGCGCTACCTGATCGAACTTTGCTCGCAGGACGAAACCAGCGCCATCGGCGCCGAACTCGCCACCTCCATCCGCCTCCCGGAATGGCTCCCCGCCTACCCCGGTGAGCGCCCCACCATTCGCCGCGGTCTGATGCCCGTCACCCACGCCCGCTACGTCGACCTCCACGTCAAGACTGACGCCCCCATGGAAGCCGTCCTCGACTTCTACCGCCGCGTCGCCCGCCACAACGATCTCGAGATTCTTGGCGAAAGCGAAGGCGAAGGCCGCCGTTCCCTTCTGGCCAACGATCGCCAAAGCCGCTTCCGCTTCGAAGTCGTCACCCTTGCCCAAGCCACCCTCACCGAAGTGAATTTGAACTATTGGGAGTACCCGGCGGCCGAGCCTTTGGTAAACTGAAGAACAGTACTCCCCGATCGTCTAACGGTAGGACAGCGGTCTTTGACGCCGTGAATCGTGGTTCGAATCCATGTCGGGGAGCCAAACCCTCAAACGCGAACTTTCCACCGCCCGACTTCGTTGACAGCCTCCCGGTCTGACCTCCCGCCCGTATCCCAAACATTCGCCAGTATTTGCGTTTCGGCGCGGTTCTCCAGTTCGAGACGTGCGCGTCGGGGGTGCGAACTCAACCATGGTGGTTGAGTTCATTGGCCTCCCTCAACCGCTCGAACTCTCGGGTTTCTCTGTTGACACCTTCGCGTTTGTTGACACTCCGTTTGAGAGAGGGGGACCGATTAGACAGTTTCGAACTCGCGTGATACCTCAATAGTGACGGGTCGATTCGCAGACACAGTGCAACGGCTTGCGGGACGACAGCCGGAACCCATCCAAACATCACAGCGCTGGAATGGTTCGGACTCGGCCTATTCTCTAATCCGTATCTTCCGGAACCGAACCTCCGAGCGGTGGTGCTGCAGGACGATCGGGCTGGCAAACGGCAAATCGATGCCATACTCAGCGACCTTGCTACCGTTGAGCCAATGTTCAACGTGGTCTTTCGTCAGCCGGATCGTTGACTGATTCCACTCTCCTGCCGCCCGAGAGGCCGACTGGGCTACCGGTACGACTCCGTAGAGAGCTCCGCTCTTTTGCCGGCGGTCGCGGCGGGCACCCTGATCTCCTTCGTCGTCGGCGATTTGATATTCGTAGCCGATTCCATCGCCATTTCGCCCCTCGTTCCAAAGGGATGTCGAGAATAGCCGGTACTTCACGCCGGAATTGGCGCCTTTGGCCACCGCCCACTCGAACGACGATTCAAATGTCTCGAATTCTCGCCGGGTCCGCAAAGACATGCCGTGGTTCCCCGGAACCGTCACAAAGCAACCCGCCTCAATTCTCCACGAACTCGGAAGTTGAGCTTCCCCCGCCATCGTCACCCAACCGTCCATCGTGCGGCCATCGAAGAGCGGTTTCCAGCCCCCATCCCCTGCGCCTGTACTGGGATTCGGTTCCGGGGCCACCACCGTGGCCTTCACAGAATCCAGCGGCATATTACGCCACCCGGCGATTCGCCAGCCTCCCTCTCTCCGCACCAAAAAGATGTCCCGTGCGCCGGCATCCAGCGGAGGGCCATTCCTGGGTACGCGGTAAGTGCTCATCGCTACGGCCGAGTCCGGAGTTAGTAGTTTGATTTCTCGGACCATCTCGGCCATGGGGAGCCGCAGCGTACCTTTCACTCGATCCACGAGCGGACCCGCAAACCCGCCGCCGGCATATAACCCGGCATCCGGCTCAAGGAAACTTAGCGCCTTAGCCCCGTCGCCCTTCAGCCGCGCCGCAAAGAACTGGTCGAATGTCTTGCGGATTTCGGCGTCCTCGCGAGGCACCTCGACGATCTGCGCCAGACAAGCCATTCCCAGGGCCGACGAGGCCATGATGATGAGGATCACCTGCATATCAACAGACGATAGCACTTTCATCTTCGGGCCGAGCACTGCGAAGACGTCGTTGCTTGGGACCCATTCGGGATGCGGTCGAGAGCGACCTCGTTTGTTGACACTCCGTTTGAGAGAGGGGGACCGATTAGACAGTTTCGAACTCGCGTGAGTATCTATTGACAGAGCCAGACGACGCGCCAGGCCGCCCAGCGGAAGCCGTTGTGGGCCGGATACCCAAAGGACCGGCAACACATGGAACTCCGCGACCGCACCACGGCCGAGGCCGTCGCCCAGATCGCCACTCTTCTCGCCCAAGCCTACGAGCGCTATCGGCGCGTTCGGCGCATCGAACGCACCCGTCCGGATGGCGGAGAAACCGTCAACGGAGAACTTGATAACGCGCGCCCGGAGAGCCTTCATAGTCATGAGGTTGACGCGTGAAGAAGACCCTCCGACAACAGATCGACGAACTGGCCGCGATGGACGTCGCCGCGCTGCAGACCCGCCACCTGGAGTTCTTCGGCAAGGAGACCGCCTGCGCACACCGGCAGTTCCTGTTCCGGAAGTTGGCCTGGCACCTCCAGGCCAAGGCTGAAGGCGGGCTGCCAGAGTCGGCGATTGAACTGGCGCGGAGCATCGCACGAGACACGCCGCTACGCGCCCGGGTGCTGGCGAATGCGGACCGGCGGCAGGCAGGCATGCCGATGGACAACTCATCGACGACCACTATCGAGCCGGCGCACGATACGCGCACTCCGCTGCCAGGAGGGCTGATCGTCAAGCAGTACCGGGGCAACACGTATGTCGTGACCGTGCGTGACAACGGCTTCGAATACGAGGGCTGCCTGTTTCCATCGCTGAGCGCCGTCGCGTTCGAGATCACGCGAACCAAGTGGAATGGCTACCTCTTTTTCGGCCTGACCAAGGAGAAGACGAATGGCCGGAAATAACGGCAGCATGTTTGGACTGGCGGCGCGCCGCGGCATGCGCTGCGCCATCTACACCCGTAAATCAACCGAGGAGGGACTGGAGCAGGAGTTCAACACGCTCGATGCGCAGCGGGACTCCGCCGAGGCCTACATCCGCAGCCAGCGAGAGGATGGCTGGGTGGCCCTGCCCGATCGCTACGACGATGGCGGCTACACCGGCGCCAACATGGAGCGCCCAGCGCTGAAGAAGCTGCTGCAGGACGTCCGCGATGGCTTGGTCGACTGCGTGATGGTCTACAAGGTCGACCGGCTGACCCGATCCCTGCTCGACTTCGCGCGGATTATGGAGGTGCTCGACAAGCATGGCGTCAGCTTCGTTTCGGTGACCCAGCAGTTCAATACGACCGGATCGCTGGGCCGACTCACGTTGAACATCCTCCTCTCCTTCGCGCAGTTCGAACGCGAGATGATCGCCGAGCGCACGCGAGACAAGATGTCGGCCGCCCGGCGCAAGGGACGATGGGTCGGCGGCATCCCGATGCTCGGGTATGACCTGAGCGATCGCGGCGCCCGCCTCGTGGTGAACGAGGACGAGGCCGCTCGCGTCCGGGCCATCTTCGACCTCTACCTCGAGCACGGCTCGCTGATCCCGGTGGTGCAGGAACTGAATCGCCGCAACTGGCGCATGAAAGAATGGACGACCCGCAAGGGGACGCTCTCTGGCGGAAAGCCGTTCATCAAGAACCGGCTCTACAACCTGCTGACGAACATCGTCTACATCGGCAAGATCGAGCACGGCGGTCAGATTTATGACGGCGAGCACGAGGGCATCCTCGATCCGGAGGTCTGGCAGCGTGTGCAGGATCGGCTGCGGTTCAATGGGCGTACCGGCGGCCGCCAAGTTCGGAACAAGTATGGGGCGGTCCTGAAAGGCATCCTCCGTTGCGGCAGTTGCGAGGCCGGCATGGCGCACACTTATACACAGAAGGCGCCGAACAAGCTCTACCGCTACTACGTCTGCGTCAACGCCCATCAGCGAGGATACGACCAGTGCCAAACGCGGTCAGTGTCGGCGCCACAGATCGAGCAGGCCGTCGTCGACCAGATCCGCGGGATTGCCGCGAATCCGTCCGTGGTCGACGAGGTGGTCCGGCAACTGGGTGAACAGCAGAGCACCCAGCGGGAGGCACTCGAACGCGAGAAGCGGGTGATGGAAAGGGAGTTGAGCCGTCTCGCGGGCGAGGTCCCGAGCCTCGTCCTGACCTGCCCCCAAACTTCCTACCAAACGTAACTAGAGAAGCTGGATCAGCTTACCTCGTCGAGCTGCCGTCTCGGGCAGCGGGGATGGGGGTGTGGGGGAAGGGGGCGGCGCTTGAGCCCCCTTTCTCCACCCCAGCAATGTAGTGTCCCCGCGCGATGGCCATCGTGCGGCGAACTCCTCGGGCGAGAGATAGCCCAGCGCCGAATGGGGACGCTCGGTGTTGTAGTCCTCCCGCCACGCCTCGATCTTGCTTTTGGCGTCGGCGAGAGTCGTGAACCAGTTGGCGTTCAAGCATTCGTCGCGGAGTCTCCCGTTGAAGCTTTCGATGTGGCCGTTCTGCATGGGCCGTCCCGGCGGAATGAAGATCAACTGGATCTTCCGTTCTTCGCACCAACTCAAAAAGTGCCGCGAGGTGAACTCCGGGCCGTTGTCGCAACGGATGGCGGCCGGCGTGCCTCGCTGCTCGATCACGCGATCGAGCACCCGCGTCACACGATGTCCCGACAAGCAACTGTCGACCTCAATGGCTGGGCATTCGCGCGTGAAGCTGTCCACGATCGTCAACGCACGGAAGCTGCGGCCGGTGGCCAGCGCATCGGTCACGAAGTCGATGGCCCATTCCTGATTGGCCGCGGTTAGCGCGGAAACTGGTGGTGTGACTCTTGACAGACGCTTGCGTTTCAGTCGGCGCACCGTCAGATGCTCTTCGCGGTACAGCCGGTAGATCCGCTTCATGTTGGCTTTCCAACCACGCTTGATCAGGAGGGCTCCCAGGCGCCGGTATCCGAACCGCGGCTTCTGCCGGGCCAACTCGATCAGCGCTTGCCGCAGTTCGGCATTCCGCTCCGGTTGCGATTCGTAACGATAGGAGGTGCGATCCACTTCCAAAAGCTTGCAGGCTTGGCGCTCGCTCAGTCCGTGTTCGGCCATCACGAGCGCCACATCGCGCCGTTGCCCTACAAGCTCCACCCGTTTTTTCGGATCACCGTCTGCAGCGCGTCTTTGTCCAGCGACAGGTCGGCCACCAGCTTCTTCAGTCGCGCGTTCTCCTGTTCGAGTTCACGCAGCCGTTTGGCTTCGTTCACTTCCATGCCGCCATACTTCGACTTCCAGGCGTATAGCGTCGCTTCGCTCACGCCCAGTTCGCGCGATAGCTCCTTGGCCTTCCGCCCGGCCTCCATCTGCTTCACCGTCGTGATCACTTGCTCTTCCGTGTATCGGCTCTTCTTCATCTCTACTGGCTCCTTTCGTGGGGGGAGCTCCTCTAGTTTTACCTGGTAGAGTTTTCGGGAGGCATGTCACCGCTCCACGCCCCCCATCTTCACCACCGGACCCGCCGTCGCCATCAGACCCGCCCGCCGGAAAAAGTACACCCAACCACTCTCCCCGCCCAGCACCAGATCCAATCGCCCATCGCCATCCCAATCCACCGCCCGCACGCTGGTCTCGTGGTGGCTCACCGTCAGCGGCGTTCCGTAGTAACGCATCATCTGCCGTTCAAACCGCGGCTCCGCCATCGTCCCGACATTGCGATACCACACCACGTGCGACCGCTCATTCGAGAACAAATCGAGCCGTCCATCGCCATCCCAATCCGCCACCGCGAAACCATGATGATACGGGATCGGCGTGCGCAACTCCACGCCGTTCGCCAAGCGAAACGGCACTCCCGCTCGCAACCGCCAACTGCCGTCCGCCGCCCGGTAACGGACATACAAACACACCGCAATCTCGCGCCCGTCGTTGCGATCCCGCCCCGCCGATGACCCCGCCACCAAGTCCGGCAGACCGTCGCCATTCCAATCCACCGGCGCTGGCTGCGCCCGAAACGAGAAGTGCTCGCCGCCGTCGTGCAGCAACTTACGCAACGGCGCATAGCGCGGTGCCCGCCGCGTTCCCACGTTTTCGAAATACGCCAGCCGATTGCTGTTATTGCCCGCGATCACATCCAGATCGCCATCGCCATCCCAATCCACCAGCGCCGGCTTCGACTGTCCAAACGGCCTCTCCGGATCCGCATCCTGAATAAACTGCCAGCGTCCCGCATACATCGCCTGGCCGTTGGTCAACGCAATCTTGCGCGCCGTTTGAAACATCGTGCGTCCTCTGGCGCTCGTGTTCTCCACGAGCTGAATAAAGCCCGTCTCGTTACCGCCCACCAGATCAAGATCGCCATCGCCGTCCCAATCCATCACGTCGACGCTGCTGTAGCCGCCAAAAGAGACCGGCAGACCACGCGCCAGCAGCGGTCCCCGCGAAACGAACGCCCCGCGCACGAAGTCCACCTGATCGAGCCACGAACCACGGCTCACCAGCAACCCCGGCCACGGCTTGGCCACCGTCGGTATCGCAAACCCCTCCGGCGACGTGTCGTAGACGCAGCGCGCCGGCTCGGCGAACGCCGGAGTCGCCGCGGTGCCGGTATTCTCCCAGGTCACCACACAAGTCTTCAGCGACTGCTCATTCAACCCGCGTGTCGACCCGAGTAAGTCGCGCTTGCCGTCGCCGTTGACATCGAATAAGTCCGCCGGCCATTCGGAGTAAGTCGTCTGTCCCGCCAACGGCACCACTTCCGGCGCACCGGTCACCCCCGGATGCCGATACAGCGAGTAATCCACCACCTGCCGCGGAAAGTACTCCACCGTCGCCCGCACCGTGAACAAGTCAAGCACGCCTTGGCCCAGCCAATCGAGCAGACGCAGCCCGTAATCGAGCCCACCGCCTCCCGGACGATGCCGCCATGTCGTCTCGCTCAGCACCGGCCAACCAAGCGAATCCGGTCCCCCCGTTCGCCGATACGACTTCAACTCCCCCCGCCGCGGACCACCCCCCACGCCCACCAACAACTCCTCGCCGCGCCACTGATAGGTCCCGTAAAAGTCATCGATCCACTTTCCGTCCGCCCTCAATCGCCGATAGCGGTCAAACCTCGGCCGCTCGTTGCTCCCGATATTCCGCCAGAAATAAACACCCCACCACGGCTCGCCATAAGTCGACGAGTAAATATTACGAGTCAGTAAGTCAATCCGTCCGTCCCCATCCCAATCGCCCACCATGGGCTGATCGTTCTTCATCCCCACGCCTAGTTGATCGAAGCCCTGCGGACGATTGTGAAAGAACGCATCCCCGCCGCCAATCGGCTCGCGACGGTCCCGCGTGGGCCACCGCCGCTTCCCCACTAAGTCGAAGTAAATGTCGTAGCGGCCAGTGCCCGCGCGTTCCACCAGCCACATCACCTTCCCGGCCTCCCCGGCTTCCACCGCCTCGGAAACTTGCGATGGCACCTCCCGCCCCTCGCGCATCACGCGAATCGAATCCGGCTGAAAGGCGACGCCCGGCGCAAACTCCGCCGCCACCGGCGAGTTCGCCTCCGTCGTTCGCACCTCCACGGACATCCGGTACGGGCGATCCCCCACGGCCCAATCGCCTTGCGTCGCCCACCAAGCGAGCAGCCACCACGTCATGGCCGGTTCTTCAGCGGCCGGCTGATCAGGCCCTTCAGCCTCGCCCCCGCACTCACCAGCCGCCGCGCCAGGATGTCTTCCTCCGTGAACTTCGCCAGCAGAATCTCGCCATCCTTCGCCCGGTTCCGATCATAGGAAATGTAGATCGCCCCGTCCGGCGCCTGAAACCCGTCGGGATAAGAAATGCCCGTCCGCTCATCCAACATCAGGCCGCCCTTCCACGTCGCGCCTTCGTCTTCGGACAGCCACGCCGTCAGCTTGCTGCGACCCTCATGTGCATCGATCGTCTCCCCATGCTTCACCAGCAGAATCCGGCCCGAGGCGAGCCGCCGCAAATGGAAGCGCGCCACCGGATGCTCGATCGCCGGCTTACTGGGCACCGCCCACGTACGGCCCCCATCGGTCGACGTGCTCTGCATCAAGCCCGTCGTCGTCCGCGCCAGCATCCACAAGCTGCCGTCCTTCCGCTCCACGGTCATGTGCTCGTCCCACGTCGCATTCGGATACTGCACGTGCCCGCGCCGCGACCATGTCGCGCCCTGATCGCTCGAGGCAAACAGGTTCGCGCCCCGATACTCATCCAACTCGCGAAACGCCCCTTCGAACGGCCCAAAGCCCTTCGGATTCAGCGACACCGGCAGCAGCCAATCGCCGTTCGCCAACACCGTCGGCTTGTTCAAAGTAAACCCGTGCCAGATCCGCTTCGGCGCCGACCACCCCGGCTCCTCCGCATCCGGATTCTCGCACTTCGCCGCCCACGAGCCGGACCGCCCATCGAACTGCATCATCGACTGGTTGAAGAACACCCACAGCGCGCCCTGCGGATCCGTCCACAAGTTACCCACCAGCACGCTCCGGTACATCGGCAGCCGCTTCGATTGCCCATCGATCACCAGCCGCGGCTTGCTCCACGTCACCCCGTCATCGTCACTGCTCGCGATCACGAAGAATGCCTTCGGTCCATCCTCCCCCGCCACCCACGCCGCCCATAATCGGCCCTTCGGCGTGCGCGCAATCCCGATCGTCATCCCGTAGTCGAGTTGATCGTAGTCATACTGCGGCAGCGGCGACGTATTCAGCTTCGGCGGAATCAGGGCCAGATCCGCAATCTTCTCCATCACCGCGATCTCGTAACGCCGCTCCGCCTCGGGCGACAGATCGAGCACCTGTCCCGCCACGCCGCTCACCGTTAAAAGCGCAAAAGCCGTCAGTCTATTTAGCACGTGCTTGGGCCTAACTCCTTACCGCTCCGCGCTGCGTTCTTCGTTCTCGCTGCTGCGCACCGCCCGAGTGTATCAACAGATATCGGAAGCCCGATAAAGATTGACCGAACGCCCCCCACCGCTACGTCGCCGCGATCTCCGCCTGAGTACTCCCCACCCGCATCGGCTGCTTCTCCCACTGTGTCAGCGAACGCCACAACCACTCCGCCGGCCCATAGCGATAGTGCCGCAACCACAGCGGACTCGCCACTAAGTTAATCGCCCACATCCCCAGCACCACCGCATACAGCTCATGCCGCTCCAGCTTTCCGAAGTTCCCCAGGCCATAGCCGTTGAAGAACAGCGTCATCAGCACTGAAGTCAACAGGTAGTTCGAAAGCGCCGTCCGCCCCACCGCCGCCAGTGGCCCGGTCAGCCAGGTCCAGCCCGCCTTGCACGCCATCATGATCAACCCCACATAAGCCAGCGCCACCAGCAACCGGCCCGGGTCCGCCGTCGTTCCGATGTATTTGAAGAACTCCGGAATCGCAAAGCCGGACGCGCGCCACTGCTGCGCCGCCCAATAGTTCAATGGCACGCCCACCGCCAAGCCGATGGCCGCCATCCGCGCGTAGAACCCATAGCTGAACTGCGCGCTGAACACACCGGCTTTCGCCAGCCCCATCCCCAGAATCTGCATCGCCAGCACATCCAGAAACATGAACTGGAAGAACATCGTGAACTCCAGCGTCACCGCCTCCGCCGTGCGCCGCTTGAAGTTCGACACCCACCCGCCGCGATGCTCGGCGATCTCTTTCTTCACTTCCTCCGCTGACGGCGCAAACATCTCCTGAATCGCCTTCCACTCCGTCTGCGCCTTTTTCTCCTCCGCGCTCGGATTCGCCTTGCCCTCCGCCGCCTTCGCCGTCTGCATCATCTCCGCAATCCCCACGCCCGCGCCCACGCCTTGCAGCGAGTGAATCGTAATCAGCACCAGCCCCGTCGTGATCAGTGTCTTCGGCTTCAGCGTCCGCAGCGGAAACAGCAGCAGCCCGATCACGCCGTAGCCATACAGAATGTCGCCCGCCCAGATCAGATGCGCGTGCAGCAGCCCGAAAAGGATCAGCCACATCGTCCGCCGATAGTAGAGATCAGCCGCGCGGATGCCCTCGCCACGCTCTTCCGCGCGGGACACCAGCAGCCACGCGCTCGCGCCAAACAACATCGAAAAAATGCAGCGCATCTTGCCATCCCACAGCGTCATCGCCGTCAGCCACGTCGCCAGGTTGATGCCCTCCGCCCCGCCCGCCACCGCCGGATTCATATAGGCCGCAAACGGCAGTCCGAACGACACAATGTTCAACAGCAGAATCCCCAACAACGAAAACCCGCGCAACGAATCCAACGAATCGATCCGGTTCATGTCTCTCCCTTACGCCACGGTCCAAGAAGTGGATTCATCATGATATTGTGGACATTCGTATCCACATATCGTATATTGGTCTCGTGTTCTCGCAAACCGTGGAATACGCTCTCCGCGCGATGGTCGTCCTCGCCGCCCGCCCCCAACTCCCCGTCACCACCCAGCGCATCGCCGCCGGCTCCCAGGTCCCGCCGGACTACCTCATCAAAGTTCTTCAAGCCCTCGCCCGCTCCGGCCTCGTCGCCTCCCAACGCGGCAAGAATGGGGGCCACGCTCTCACCCGCGATCCACACACCATCAACATTCTCGAGATCGTCAACGCCGTCGACCCCATCCGCCGCATCAAGACCTGCCCGCTCAATCTCCACGGCGAAAAACTCTGCCCGCTCCATCGCAAGATGGACGATGCCCTCGCCCACACCGAGGACGCCTTCCGCACCACCCTGCTGGCGGACCTGCTCACCGGCCCCGTCGCCGGCCGTCCTCTCTGCATCGAGCCGGTCCTGTTCACCTGCCCTGAGGAGGCCCCATGTCGCGCCTGATTCCTGTCGCCCTCACCGCCACCGCTGTCCTGTTGGCGGGCCTCAGCGGCTCTTACGTGCTCCCGCTCGATCATGAAGCGATTCAGTACGACAAGCTGCCCGTCGCCGACCCGGCCGCCCGGCTCGAAGCCAAGCTCGAGCGCGGTGAAGTGAAGCTCCGCTTTGACCAGGACTGGGGCTACCTCCCCGCCCTGCTCGATGCCCTCCACGTCTCGCGCGAATCTCAGGTCGTCGTCTTCACCAAAACCAGTCTGCAGGCCCCGCGCATCAGCCCCCGCAATCCACGCGCCATCTACTTCAACGACGCCGTCACGGTCGGCTGGGTCCCCACCGGCGAAGTCGTCGAGATTGCCGCGCAGGACCCGCGGCAAGGCGTCATCTTCTACACCCTCGACCAGGTCGAAGTCACCAAGCCCCGCCTCAAACGTCGCGACGATTGCCTCCAGTGCCACGCCACCGGCGCCACCCTCGGCGTCCCCGGACTCGTCGTCCGCTCCGTCTATCCCGAGCCCTCCGGCATGCCTCTCTTCCAGGCCGGCGGCTTCGTCACCGATCACCGCAGCCCGCTCAAGCAGCGCTGGGGTGGCTGGTACGTCACCGGCCAGCACGGCCAGCAGCATCACATGGGCAACGCCTTTGCCCGCGATCGCGATCGGCCCAACCAGCTCGATACCGAAGACACGCAAAACGTCATGGACCTCAAAGGCCGCTTCGATACCGGCGCCTTCCTCACCGGCCACTCGGACCTGATTGCCCTCATGGTGCTCGAACACCAGACGCACATGACCAATCTCATCACCCGCGTCGGCTTTGAAACGCGCATGGCCATGCACTCGCAGGACATGATGAACCGCTTGCTCAAGGAGCCCGCCGACACCCGCAGCGAAAGCACCGAGCGCCGCATCCGTTCCGCTTGCGAAGAGATGGTGGACTATCTTCTGTTCGTCGAAGAAGCTCCGCTCACTGAACCCGTCCGCGGCTCCACCAAGTTCGCCGAGACCTTCGCCAAGCAAGGCCGCTTACATCAACTCGACTTACAAACCCGCCTCTTCCGTTATCCCCTCAGTTACATGATCGAAAGCGAAGCCTTCCGCGCCTTGCCGCCCATTGCGCTCGCCCACGTGCACCGGCGCCTCAACTGGATCCTCGATCACGACGATCCGAAATATTCGCGTTTATCCACCGCCGATCGCCGTAACTTGCGTGAAATCATCGCCGCCCAACCCTGGGCCCGTTAACCCGGTTGTGAACTCAGGCCTTTCCCGCATGGGCAAAAGCTTGACGAACGCGGTAGAATGATCAGTAGAGAGTTTCGTTCTCTCCCCTGCCCATGACACGGAACCAAGCCGGTTCCGTCATCAGCAATTCATCCCCGTCGCCGAAAATGAAGATCATCCGTTCGCGGAACTGAGGATGTGTCCCAAAATTATGAAACAAGGCTATCTCATCGATATGGATGGCGTGGTGTATCGCGGCTCGGCTCCCATTCCGGGCGCTGCCGAATTCATCCGCTTCCTTCAGGAGACTCGTACTCCTTTTCTCTTTCTGACCAATAACTCCGCGTACACGCCGATCGACGTAGTTGCTAAACTGCGTAACTTCGACATCGACGTGTCGGTGAACGAAATTTACACCGCTGCTCTCGCCACGGCCGAATTTGTCCATCGCCAGAAGCCCGGCGGCACCGCCCTCGTCATCGGCGAAGGTGGCTTACTCACCGCTCTCAGCGACGTCGGCTATGCCACCAGCCGTAAGAACCCCGACTACGTCATCGTCGGCGAAGGCCGCGTCATGAACTTCGAAATGATGGAAGACGCTCATCGCGCCATTGCCAATGGCGCCGGCCTCATCTCCACCAATTCCGATACCTGGTGCCCCACCGACTCTGGCCCTCGCCCCGGCTGCGGCGCCATCGCCGCTCTGCTCGAATCGGCCACCGGACGCACCGCTTACCACGTCGGTAAGCCCAACCCCTTCATGATGCGCGCCGCCCGCAAACGCATCGGCCTCAGCACCGACGACGTCATCATGATCGGCGACACCATGGAGACCGACATCCGCGGCGCCACCGACCTCGGCTTCCAGAGCATCCTCGTGCTCACCGGGTCCACCTCCCGCGAGTCGCTCCGTCACTATCCGTTCCGTCCGGGCCGCGTCGTCGAGTCCATCGCCGAACTCGTCCCGGAAATGGCCTTCGCCTAACTCAACTCGTAATCGAACTCATACCGGTGCTGACCGCCCTCGATGATGATCCTCATCTTGCCGGTCAGCCCCGCGAGTTCGTCCGTCCCCGAATCCGGCACCACCACTACCTCGAGCGTCGGCTTCCCCCGCTCCATCAATCCGCAGTGCTGCAGGCAGAAACTCCCCTGCTTCCCCGCCAGCGACCCCGTCACCCGCTCGATCGCGACATAGCCCGCCGACCCTTTCACCGTCCCGTGCGCCGCCAGCATCTGTCCCTGACTCACGCCCGCCAACTCGCCCTCGAACGTCTTATCGATCAGCATCCGCCCCGGCACCGGCTCCCGCCCTTCGTCCGTTTGCGGCGTCAACTTCACGTGAAACTCGCCCTTCGCCGTCGCCATTCTTAGAACCTCCGCACCGCCAGATAACCACCTACCGGCGTCGACACTCCACCCACCGTCACCGCCAACGGCAGATTGCCCGCCGGCGCATTCGCCGGAATCCGCAGATTGATCTGATAGATCACCTGCAGCGGCGCCGCGCCCGCATACAGAATGTCGCTGGCCGCCAGCGTCAGGTCCCCCAGCTTCACCGAAACGGCACTCGTCACCGGCGCCGCCCCGCGCGGAATCTCACCCACCTCCAACCGCGGATTCGTCGGCCCCAGGCCCGACATATACACCGTCACCACATCGCCCGGCCGCGCCGGCGTCAACGCTCCGCCCAGCATATCCAGCGGACCCACCAACGCCCCCGTCACCCCATCCACCGCTGCCACCGGATTCACCCCGTTCGCGTTCGTCACAAAGAACAGGAACTCCGGCGACGCCACCGCATAGGGCACCGTCTCCGCCTCGGACACCAGTTCGTTCGCCGTTCCACACGACGTTCGCACCCGGACCTCCACTACGGCCGCCGCCGTCACCATCTGCGGCACCTGCACCGTCAACTGCGCCGGAAACACATCCAGCATCCCCGCGCGCACTCCGTTGAACGTCACGCAGACGCCCAACAATTCGCTCGGCAAACGCCCGCCCACCAGTTCCTCGCCGCTCACGCGCCGCCCGGAACCCGACAGCAGAAAGCCCGTCCCAAACAGACTTACCAGCGCATTCGGACTCACCGCCGCCACGCGCGGCACGCTCAAGCCCACCCCCGCAATGCCACCCGCGTTGATCGCCGGCCGCGTCGCACCCGCCGCTCCGGTCGCCGTCAACGTGAACCGTACCGGCTCCAAGCCCGTCACCGTCGCCGTCACCACCACCGGACCCGCCACCGGACCGAGCGTCACCATCACCGATGCCGTCCCGTCGTTCGCCGTCAACCGCGACGTGTTCGACAACGTCGCCGCTCCCGACTGCACCGCATACTGCACGCCCACCGATGGCACCGGCGACCCGCCCTCCATCACCACGCGCGTCACCAACTCCTGCGGCAACAACGTTCCCGGCTGACCCGCCTGGTTATTCCCGCTCACCAGTTCCAACCGCTGCAAAGCCCGCGGCGTCAGCACCCGCACCCGATGATTCTGCCGGTCCGCTACCAGAATGCGCCCATCCGCCAGCACGCTCACGCCCGCCGGACCGTCGAACACGCCGAAGCCCGCAAAGCCGTCATCGCCCGCAAAACCCGTCGTCGCCCCGCCGGCGAGCGTCACCCCGCCCACCCGCGCCAAGCGACTCTGCTCCGGCCCGCTCTGCGTCACCAGCCTCTGCGACCCGCTCGCCGTCACCGCCACCCGCGCCACCGACGGCAACACCTGCACCGTATCGATCACGCCCGTCGCCGCGTTCACCATCCGCAAACGCCCATTGCCCCGATCGGCAATATAGAGGTTGCCCACCGCATCGGTCGCCACATCCGACGGTCCGTTCAACAACGCCGTCCCCGCCGGCCCCCCATCGCCCGTCGACCCCGACTGATCATTCGTCCCCCCCACCACCGTCGCCACTTCCTGCCGCACAATGTCCAACCGCGACACGCGCGTCCCGCCATACTCATTCGTGAAGTAGATGTAGCGCAGCAGCGCCGGATCCCACGCCATGCCCTGCGGCCGCCGGATATTGTTATTCGCTCCCGCCATCGTCGTGATCACGCCATTCGCCTGCACGCGCCGAATCCGATCATTCCCGCGATCGGCAATATACAAGCTACCTTCGCCGTCGAACACCAAGCCCGCCGGTTGATTCAGCAGTGCCGCGGTGGCCAGGCCGTTATCGCCCGTATTGCCCGGCAAGCCGCACCGCCCCGCGAACGTCGTGATCACCCCATCGGTCCCCACGCGCCGCACGCAATGATTGCCCGTATCCGCGATAAAGACCGCATTGCCCGGCCCGCCGATCGCCGCTTCCGGAAACAGCAGTTGCGCGCTCACCGCCGGTCCCCCATCGCCGCTCGCGTAGCCACGCCCCGCAATCGTCTCCAGCCTTCCGCCGGTCGCATCCGAACTTCCGATCACCCGCCGCACCCGCTGATTGCCGCGATCCACAAAGTTCAAATTGCCCCGCGCATCGATGTTCAGCGACGTCGGCGACTGCAGACGTCCCAGCACCGCCGCCTGACCATCGCCCGCAAAGCCGATCTCGCCCGTGCCCACGATCGTGGAAATGATGCCCGTCCGCGACGCAATCCGCCGCAAGCGATGTCCCTCGCCATCGGCAATCAGCAGATCGCCATTCGGGTCGATCGCCAAGCCCGCCGCATCCACCAGCGACGTCAACGCCGGCCCGCCGTCGCCGTTGCCTACGTTCACTTCGGCGCCCTTGCCCGCATACGTCTGAATCGTGCCGTTCGGCAGAATCCGTCGGATCAGCCGATTGCCCGTATCGGTGAAGTAGATCGCATTGTCCACGCCAAATGCGATCGCCTTGGGGGCGCCCATGCGCGCCACCAGCGCGCTCGTCTCATCCCCGAAGAAGCCGCCCGCCCCCGTGCCGCCAATCGTCGTCACCTGCCCGCCCGCGATCTTCCGCAACCGGTTATTGCCCGTATCGGTCACGATCAGATTGCTGCTTCCGTCGAGCACAATCCCGTACGGCGAACTGAACCGCGCCTGCCCCGCCGGACCATCGGCAAAGCCCGCCGTGCCGCCCGCCACCGTCCGGATCACGCCCGTGCTCAACGTCAGCGCGCGAATCGCATGATTGCCCGCATCGACAATGTAGAGCACCCCCGCCGCCGCATCCAGCGCCAGCGTCGTCGGATTGTTCAATTGCGCGGCCGTCCCCGGTCCGCCGTCCCCTGAATACCCCGCCAGCCCCGTCCCCGCCACCGTCGTGATCGTCCCGCCGGTCGTGAACCGCCGCACCCGGTGCTGCCCGCTATCGGTCAGATAGTGATTGCCGTTCGCATCCGTCAGCAGGAACTCCGGATTCAGCAGCAACGCATTCGTCGCCGCCCCACCGTCCCCCGTGGGCCGCGATCCCGCCAGTGTCGAGATCGAATAGTACGGAGACGGCGCCTGCGCCCAGAGTTGAACCGTAACGAAAAAGGTCAGGAGTGTTAACGCGCGCATGAACCCCCACTATACGGGCCCCCGCGCGGGGGGATCAACGCGCGCGTCGAAAAGTTAACTCGCCGCTATTGCAGCGGGTAGCGCTGGTATTCCTTCGTCTGTCCCGTTTCGTCGAACAACAGCACGAAGTAAGTGTCCTTCCGCGGACCCTGCTCCATCCCCGGCGACCCCAACGGCATCCCCGGCACCGCGATCCCCTTGCCCTTCGGCTTCTCCTTCAGCATCCGCTTCACTTCCGCCGCCGGCACATGTCCTTCCACCGCGTAGCCACCCACCACGCCCGTATGGCACGACGCCAATCGCTCCGGCACCCCGAACTTCTTCCGGATGCTCTGCGTCTCTTCCACTTCCTTCACATCCACGGTGAAACCATTCGCCCGCAAATGCTCCACCCACTTGCCGCAGCATCCGCAAGTCGCGGTCTTGTACACCGTCATCGTGGGCTCCGCCGCCGCCAAACCACCGAGCAAACCGAGAAACAACGCAAGATACCGCATACCACCACTCTACCCGCCCCCTCCCCCCGCCACAATCCACTATCCGGCCAGAACCTTCGTTCTATCGGGTCCACTCCGTTGCAGTCACACCACTTCAAAATTTCCCCCAACCCCATCCCCACCAACCACTTCCCCGCCCCACCCACCCTTCCTGAACCCCGAAAATTTCTCCCGCCCTGCGACCCTGAATCAGGAGGATTCCATGGCCACCGAAAAACAAATCGCCGCCAATCGCCGCAACGCGCAACGTTCCACCGGCCCCGCCACGCCCGCCGGCAAACTCATCACCCGTCTGAATTCCCTCAAACACGGCCTCGCCGCGCGGCTTAATGTACTTCCGTTCGAGTCCCAAGCCGACTACGACCACCTCGAACAGTCTCTGCTCGCCGAGCTACAACCGCAAAACCTCGCCCACGTCCTCCTGGTCAAACGCTTTGCCCAGAAGCAGTGGCTCATCCAACGCCTCGCCAACACCGAAACCGCTTGGCTCAATCTCCTCTACGAGGACCGCCGTCTCGAAGGCGTCGCTGGTGCCCACCAACCCAAACCCGCGCTCGACCCCTACGAAGGCCTCGCCCTCACCATGCTCGAGTCCCGCCCGAGCGATCCCCACGACCTCCTCCACAAAAACTTCTTCCGCTATCGCGCGCAGATCGAAAACGAATACCAGCGCGCCCTGCGCGCCCTCGAACGGGCCAAGCTCCTAACTCCCTCACTTCACCCCGCCCACCCCGAAATTGGCTTCGCTCCGGAACCCTCTGCGTCGCTCGGACCGGAAATGTATGATGAACAGGACTCGCCATGTCCCACTCCACCCTCCTCCTCGGCCTCGCCCTCGCTTGCGGGCTCGCTGCGCAACAACCCCCACCGCTCCTCTCCCCCGAAGTCCACGCCGACCGTCGCGTCACCTTCCGTCTCCAGGCCCCCAAAGCCACGGATGCCTCCTTCTATGGAGACTGGATGCCCGTCGGAACCCTTCAGAAAATGACCAAGGGGGCCGACGGTGTCTGGTCGCTCACCGTCGGCCCCCTCGAGCCGGGAATTTATATCTACAACTTCAATCTGGACGGCCTCAATCTCGCCGACCCCATTAACCCCCGGATGAAGTTACGCGCCCGCACCTCGGCCAGCTTACTCGAAGTTCCCGGCCACACCCGAGCCTTCTACGACGCCCGCGACGTCCCCCATGGCTCCGTCGAGATCAATTACCAGAAGTCGTCCGTTCTGAATGGCGAAACGCGTTCCTTCTGGGTCTACACGCCGCCCGGTTACTCGGCCGCCTCGAAGCAACGCTACCCCGTGCTGTATCTCTTCCACGGCTCCAACGACACCGCCGGCGGCTGGGTCCTCGCCGGTCAGGCGAATTACATCCTGGATAACTTGATTGCGGACAAGCAGGCCGTCCCCATGATCGTCGTGATGCCGTTCGGTCACGCCGTCCCCTTCACTGCTCCGCGCGACATCCAGCAGACCAACACCGCCGTCTACGAGAAGTACGTGATTGGCGAAGTGCTGCCGTTCGTCGAAACGAAGTACCGCGTGTTCAAGGATCGCCCGCACCGCGCCATTGCGGGCCTATCCATGGGCGGCGGCCATTCGCTGGCCATTGGCTTCCACCACCTGGACCTCTTCAGCGCCATCGGGGCCTTCAGCGCCGGCGTCCCCCAGGGCCTCGAAGCCAACTTCGCCGACCTTAAGAAGCAGAAGGCCACCACCCTCTGGTTCGCCTGCGGCAAAGAGGACTCGCTCTATCAGCGCTCCGCCGATCTCGATGCCCTCTTCACCAAGCACGGCATCCAGCACACCTTCCGCGCCACGCCAGGCGCCCACACCTACACCGTGTGGCGTCAGTATCTGAACGAGTTCGCCCCGCTGTTATTCCGCTGAGTAACTGCCCGTATCATCGGCGCCGGCCACAAACTCCGGCCGGTAGCGATAACTCGGGAAGTAACCGGGGTCTAACTGCTGGCCGGCAAACTTACGCTGATGCTCGGCCGCCAGTTCCTGATAGCGTTCTTCATTCAGGATCCAACTGCCGGTGTAGAACTCCTTCGTCACCGGCGAGAAACGATGTTTAAAGCGGAACAGCGAGTCTTCGCGTCCGCCCAGCCCGCCGCCCAGATGGAAGGTCTCGAAGCCGTTCGCCGTGCCCCACTCCTTCACATCGTCCAGCAGAATCTTCAGCGGCGAATGCACCAGGTAATCGGGATTGATCCCGGTCAGGTGCGCATGCAGATACGGGCCATAGCCCATCGTGAGTAAGGCCGCCGTCACCACGCCGTCCTGCTTGGTGACAAACAGCCGCGCATGCGAACCCAGCTCGCGGCGGAACGCCGCCACCCACGCGCCGTCGATCAGATACTCCGGCCGGCTGTCGCAGCGCATCATCGTTGCCCGATAGTGCCGCACAAAGTCGTCGGCGTGCGCCCACTCGGTATCTTCGGTGGTCACAAAACCCCGCTCGCGAATTTTGCGAATGTCCTGCCGCAGGATCTTCGGATAGCGTGACGGCGTCGTCAGTTCCACCGCCACGGTCGAACCACGCAGGTGCCGGCCGTTCTCCGCGAAAGGCCCGGCATTGGCCACCAGCGGATGAAACCGCGTGAAGGCGGAAACCACGCCGCTGTCGCGCCAATGCGCGCCCAGGGCTTCCCAGCCCCGCGCCACGTGCGCTTCGTCGTTCCATACCGGTCCGGCGTAGCCGTAAACCGACGTGGCGTCATAGCAGCCGGGAGCACCCTCGATCTCCGTACGCAAGTACGGCCATAAGAAGACGCCTCCGTCTTCTTCGTAAACAAATAGGAAGGCGTCGCCCCCTTGTCCCAACCCCGGCGCCCGATGATAGGCCGCTGTGTGGTACACATCATGCCGCGTCGGTTCCAGATAGGTCGCCCAGTCCGGATCCGTCGCGGTGAGAACTTGTTCTCTTGTGCGAATCAACTTCAATTGTAGTTCGCTTACTGACGCCACAAGGTGGGAAACACCTGTGGGTCGCCATAATCCGGCTGGCCATCCGGCAGCCGCCGGCAAAGCCGGTCATTGTAGAGTTCGATCGGCCGCCCGTCCGGACGCGTCGCCGGCCGGTAGGCGTTGTCCCCGTCCTGTAAGTGCACCGCCAGCGCGATGCGCGGCTGCCCGGACCGGTTCGGGTAACTGCCGTGGATCGCCCGGCAATGATGCAGGCTGAACTGCCCGCGCTTCAGTTCGATCGTCACCGGTTTGAATTCGAAGCCCAGCTCGTTCACCGCCCGCTTCAGCCCTTCCATGTCCTTCCGATGGAAGGAGAGCGCGGACCGTTCGAGCAGATGCGACCACTTGTGGCTGCCGTCGAGCACCACCAACGGCCCCAACTCCGCCGGGCAGTCATGCAGCGGAATCCACGCCGTCAGCATCCGCTGCGACGAGCACGTGCCCCAGTAGTCGCCGTCCACGTGCCAGCCGACTACGGCCTCCGCCTGGCCGCCCGGCTTGTAGACAATCTGATCGTCGAACAGCCGGATCTCGTTGGCGCCGGCCGCCTCGGCCGCGATGCGCCCCACCACGGGCGACCAAGCCAGGCGGCTCACCAGGTCGTTCTGCAGCGAGATGTATTCGTTGTTCCGCGTCCCGTCGCCGTCGCCCGGCATCCAGTCCGCGCAGTGTTGCCCCGCACCTTCGATGCGCCGGTCCCGGTGTCCAGCCCAGTGCTGTTCCAGGCCCCGCAGGGTGCCGTCAATTTCTTCGTCGCCCAGCACCCGGTCGGTAATCAGCCAACCGTGCTCCTGATAGAAAGCGATCTCCGCCGCTGTAAGTGCCATCGTTAGTCTCCTGCCGCCGCTACATGGGTGAACGGCAATACGTCTTCCGCTTCGGCGGCCATGCTCAGTACCAGCTCACTCGGGCTGTACTCGGGCACCAGCCGCCGGATCAATCCGATCGCTTCGCCTTGATCCCGTGACGCGCAAAGGTCAGTGAGTTGCTGCAGCCGCTGCTCCAGGCTCGCCGCCGACAGGTCGGAGCCCACGAAAATTTTGATCTTGCGATGCCCCGTCGGGATCGTCGCTTCGTCATCCAGGTTCAGCTCCTCATAGAGCTTCTCGCCCGGCCGGGTTCCGGTGAACGAGATTTCGATATCGGTGTCCGGCACTCGGCCTGACAACAGGATCAGCTTGCGCGCCACGTCCACGATCTTGATCTGCTGCCCCATATCGAGGACGAAGATCTCGCCGCCGCGGCCCATCGCCGACGCCTGCAGCACCAGTTGCGAAGCCTCCGGGATGGTCATGAAGTACCGGCGCATCTCCGGATGCGTCACCGTCACCGGACCGCCGGCCGCAATCTGCTGCTTGAACAGCGGGATCACGCTGCCGTTGCTGCCCAGCACGTTGCCGAACCGTACGGCCACAAAGCGCGTCCGGCAAGCGGGCATCGCGCGGATCAGCAGTTCGCAAAGGCGCTTGGTGGCGCCCATCACACTGGTGGGCCGCACCGCCTTGTCCGAGGAGATCAGCACGAACTCGCCCACGCCGTAGTCGGCCGCGGCCTGAGCCACGTTGCGCGTCCCTTGGACGTTGTTCGCCACGGCTTCGAGCACGCTCGACTCCATGATCGGCACGTGCTTATAAGCCGCCGCATGGTAGATCACCGCCGGCCCGTAAGCCGCAATCAAACTGCGAACGCGCCGCGCGTTCTGAATGCTGCCGATCTCGCCATGAAACGTGACGTTCGGAAACTCCGCGCGAATCTCGCGCTCGAGATGAAACAGCGGCGTCTCGGCGACATCGAACGCCACCAGCATCGCCGGTTCGTAGCGCGAGATCTGCCGGCACAGCTCTGACCCAATGGAGCCGGCCGCGCCGGTCACCATCACGACCTTGCCGGCCAGGCTTTGCCGCACCAGACCGTGATCGAGCTCCACCGGTTCCCGCGACAGCAAGTCCTGCACGTCCACTTCGCGAATCTGGGCCACGATCGCCTTGCCTTCCACCGCCTCGCTGATCGCCGCCACGCGCCGGAACCCCACCTGAGCTTGTTGGCAATGCTGCAGGATGCGCTCCATCTGTTCGGGGGTCGCCGACGGCAACGCAATCAACACCTCGGTAACTCCGGCACTGGCCGCCACCGCCGCCAGATCCCTGCCGCGTCCCAGCACCTTGGCGCCGTGCACATAGAGGTTCACCAGCCGCGGATTGTCGTCGATAAAGCCCTGCACGCGGTACCCCAGAGCCGGGTTCAAACGCAGCTCGGCCAGCAACGCCACGCCGGCGCGTCCTGCTCCATAGATCAGAATGCGGCGGCCGGAGTATGGCTGTCGCGCTTGCGAGCTTCAAAGATCAGACGGCCGCTGAGGAAGCGGATACCCAGAAAGAGCGAGCAGAGAATGAGATCAAGAATGGGAATCGAACGGGGGAACCCACGCGGGGCCACGGCATACAACACCGCCAGGCTCGCGAGCGAACCGACGGCGTTGGCCCGCACCAACTCCACCACGTCCTCCACGGAAAAGAACCGCCAGGCGCGGCGGTGCAGACGATAGAAACCGAAGACAATGAGCTTGACGATGACCCACACCGCCAAGGCCAGCCGCAGATGCGGCAGGTAAAGAGCCGGCACCTCAAACTCGAAGCGTAAAAGAAAGGCGCTAGCGCCCGCGGCGGCGATCAAGGCCGCCAGGCTGAATAAGTGCAGAGATGACTCGATTCTGCTAAAGCGATCTCTCAAGGTTTTCTCCCTCCGAAGAAAAGATCTATCGTCCAGCCGCGGCCGCCAACTCCGGAACCACAACCGCGGGCCGCGCAATTCGTCCGATCGCGCGTGCCAACGAAGAAGTGACAGTCTCGATTTGGCTGGAAGATAAGTGATTGAAGAAAGGCAGCGCGATCGTGCGATCGGCCACATGCTCCGTCACGGGGAAGTCCCCGCGACGGTATCCGAACTGTTGCTGATAAAACTCCTGCAGATGAATCGGAGCAAAGTAGTTGTTGCAGCCGATGCCGTCCTGGCGCAGGTCCGCCAGGATGCCGTCGCGGTCTTCCCGCGTGAACTCATCCCCCAGGCGAATCACGTAGACAAACCAGCTGATGGTGGTTCCAGGAGAAGCCGGAGCCGGCGTGATCACCCCAGGCACGCTCGCCAGCCGCTCCGTGTATTCTTGGGCCACGTTGGCGCGCATGGCGAGAATCTCCGACAAGCGCGACACCTGCCCGATACCGAGCGCGCAGTTGATATCCGACAGGCGATAGTTGTAGCCGAGGCGTTCATGCTGGAGCCAAGCGCCGCCGTCTCCGCGTCCCTGATTCCGCCAACTGCGCCCGAGGCGAGCGACGCGTTCGTCGTTGGTAACGATGGCTCCGCCTTCGCCGGTGGTGATTTGCTTGTTGGGATAGAACGCGAAGCAGCCGCTTTGCCCGAAGCTGCCGACGAGTTGCCCATCCACTGTGGCGCCAATCGCTTCGCAAGAGTCTTCAATCACCGTGAGGTTCTTGGAGGAGGCGAGTGCCGACAGCGAGGTCATATCGCAGGGGCGGCCGAAGACATGGACGGGCAACACGCCGCGCGTGCGGCTATTGATGGCCGCACTAATGGCCGACGGGTTGAGGTTGAACGTGACCGGGTCGATGTCGACAAAGCGGGGGGTGACGTTCTCAAAGAGCAGGCAGTTCGAGGAGGCCACGAAACTGAAGGGCGAGGTGATGACCTCATCGCCTTCCCCAAAGCCAGCCGCTTTGACGCAGAGGTGGAGCGCACTGGTGCCGGAGTTAACGGCCACCGCATAGCGGGTGCCGGCCGCGCCGGCCAGGGCCTCTTCAAAGGCAGGCAGCATGGGTCCCAGGCTGAGGGTGGCACCGCTCAGCACATCGAGCACACGTTGGCGGTCATCCGCCGACACGTCAGGCGAGGAGAGAGGAATTGAATTAGACATGAGAAAAAAGAAGAAGAAGGAGGTTCGTGGTTATTGGCGGTTCGGTTGAGCCGTCCCCCAGAACTCGTCGCACGAGGCTTGGCCGGGACGGGCGACGTCGCTGCCGGAGAGGACTTTACCGACCGTCATGAAAAGGATCTTGATGTCGAGGGCCAGATGGCAATGATCGACGTACCAGACGTCGAGGGCGAGCCGTTCGTCCCAGTCGAGGGCGTTACGCCCGTTCACCTGCGCCCAACCGGTAATGCCGGGCTTCGCCAACTGACGACGCCGCTGTTCGGGCGTGTAGCGATCAAGGTAGCGAACCTCAAGTGGACGCGGTCCGACGAGACTCATCTCGCCCTTGAGAACGCTCCACAACTGGGGCAGCTCATCGAGACTCGTGCGGCGCAAGAAACGGCCGAACGCGGTGAGGCGCTGTAAGTCAGGGAGTAACTCGCCGTTGGCGTCGCGTTTGTTGGTCATCGTGCGGAACTTGAGGCAGGTAAAGACCACCTCGTTCAGGCCGGGCCGTGGATGGCGAAAGATCACCGGGCTGCCCATATAAATGCGGACCAGCAGGGCGGTCAGCGCGATAAGGGGAGCAAAGACAAGGAGCGCGACCCCGGCGACAACCAAGTCGAGAAGGCGTTTACTAACGCTGTATAGCATGCTTACTTCCGGAGGCAATATCGCCTAAATAGCGTTCGCCGATATTACGAGGACGAATGACGCGGGCGGGCGTGCCGTAGGCGACGACCTGATCGGGGATGGAACGAAAGACCACCGCGCCGGCGCCGATGATGGTGTGTTTGCCGATCGTAATTTCCTGGATGACCATCGCGCCCAAGCCGATGTTCGAGTAACTCCCGAGGCGAATACCGCCGCCGGTAGCGGCCGCCGGGCCGAGGCTCGAGAAATGGTCCATCGTGGAATCGTGATCAAGCGAGGCTCGGGTGTTCACGATGCAGAACTCGCCGATGCGAGCGCCGGGATTGACGACGGCTCCAGCCATGATCACAGTGCCATCCCCGATCGTCACGTCACTGCCAATTTGCGCCGAGGGATGGATGGCGCGAATAAACCGAAGGCGGGGGCACAATTCCCGAGCTTGATTCACGATGCGGGCCCGGACCCAGTTGTCGCCGATGGCGACCACCAACGCGAGCCCCGGATGACGAGCAGCCATGGCCGGTAGATCGATCAGCCGGCCACAAACCGAAGAGCCACCGCATTCTTCGCCCAGGGGTTTGTAGTTATCGAGCAGTCCGATAATGTCGCAGCCGCCTTGACGGCGGAGAATATCGAGAACAACTTTGGCATGGCCTGAGGCTCCGAACACGATGACTGACTGCACTAGGGTTCCGTTCCACTGCTCTTGAGAACAACCGGCGCAAAGGATGCAGCGACGGGTTCGGAATGTTCGAGGGCGACCACGCGCACCTCGTAAGGGGGTACCCGCAAGGGGATGGTGACTTCGCGGCGGGCGAGGCGATACGGCAGGGGCTGTTCCTTGATGTACTCCATGACCCGGTTGAAGCCGCGCGGACGATCGATCAAGACATTGCCGGCCCATTCGACGCCGGAGTTGTTGATCAGCGTGACGACGACTTTGTCCTGGGTGGCGCCGACGACGTACTCGATCGGCGGGCCACTGAGGCGCGCGGGACTGAATCGGTTGAAGAGCGAGTCAAGGAGTTGCGTGCCGACCTGCAGCAGTTGCTGGCGCGTGCGCGACTGCAAATAAGCGGGCGTGGTGAGATAGACTTCGCCGGCGCCCAAGCGGCGCCGAGTGACGAGAGCATCGCCCGACTCACTGGTAGCGAGCACTTCCGCAGTGACGGGGCGGACGAAGGCGTAGTCGTAGGCCGGTTCAGTCGTTCCAGCCGTAGCGGGCAGCCAGCGTGAGGTGGAGCCGGCGCGAGACTGACCGAGTAACGTCACCCCAAGTAATTCCTCGTCTACGCTTTCCGCCTGCGCAGCGTTCATGACCAGGACGCCGCCGCGATCGACCCAGTCGCGCAGGTCGGCGCGGAGGCGAGGAGTCAGTTCGACCGTCCCCATGAGGATGAGAACGCGATAGTGATTCAGCGCCTCGAGCGGAGCCTCGTTGGTGAGCACGTCGAGGTTATCGCCCCAACGAGTGGTGGGCATCGGCTCATAAGGACGAACATCACCGCCGGCTGCCAGGAAGGTGCGGAAGCGGCTTTCGTTGGGGACACCGGCGGCGTCGGCAAAGGGAGCGCCGGGCGCGCGGCCGTGCTGTTGGTGGTTGGGGTAGGCAAGCCGGAAGAAGTTATCCAGCATGTAATCGCCCGAGTTATAAGGAATGTCCTGATACCAGACGGCGTTGTCCTGATTGTAGATGCCGTGCTTTGGATCAAAGCCCGCATGATGGTCGATCAGGATGGCCGTGTGGACGACAGGCTGGGCGAGGTCGGCGTGATCGCGGAGGGCGAAATTAGCGAACTCACGATTGACGTCGCCGAAGGGATTCAGTTGGCCATTGGAATAGCGATAGGTGGCCGCCTCATTCATGATGTTCCGGGCGCCGCTGGCAAACGCGGCGTAGTAATTACGCCGGAAATAGCTGGCGGACCACCCACCGAGGAGAACGCCATTGTCACTGTAGTTGGTGGCGCTGTTGTTCGAGGTACGCCAACTGGAGAAATCGATACCCCATTGGCGGTTGTACTGACGGGCGGCGCCGCGAATGAAAGCGAGGCCGGTGGAGAGGTCGCCAAGTTCGTCAATGCCGCGCTCGAGATACTGCATTTCGACGCCCAGTTCGTAGGCGTGGTAGACGCTGGGGGCGTGATCGGTGACCGAGGCAAGTAAGTAATTGCGCTGTTCCGCCGGTTGGCGTAGATAGCGCATCATTGAGGGGAAGGCCGTCTGGTAGTAAGTAAAGAAACGGGCGTCGGCGTCCCGGCGGGAGAGGCCCGTGTAATGCGGACGGCCGTTCGGCACCCAGGAACCACCGGACTGATCCCATTCGGGCATGAGATTCCAGGAGGCGGTGGTGTTAGCCGAGAGGCGATTGAATTCGACGCGCTGTTGTTCGATCGAGGACTCTGAGGTACCGGCCGGGCCAGCGGCGCCGGCGAGGCGGAGCATGAGTCCGGCGCCGTAGGGACTGACCGCGCGGGCGACACCGTCTTCGACGGGCGGGGAGAAGGTGAGGCCGTTCATCATGCCGAGGCGAAGGTTCTGTTCGACCTGCGGATCAGAGTAGCCGCGGCGGCCGAAGAACTCGTGATAGAAGGCGTTCGACGGTGGCTCTTCGGCATGCGTCACGGCCGGGCGCAACGCGCAATGGCCGAAGGCCAAGACGCACCACAGCCCGCTCAGGCCAAGACGCCCGCGGAGAGTAGATCCGTTAAACAGCTGGAGAATCAACCGCATTGGTAACGGTATTCAGAGAAGAAAGTTGCGGTGCCAGACGACGATACTCGGCCATCCAGAGCTGGTTGACGCGGCGATCGGAAAAAGATTCGCGAATGTACTGGCGGGCGGCGACGCCAAGTGCTTGACGGCGCGGCGCGTTCCAAGCGAGTTCCAGTACTGCCGCGGCCAAAGGAGCCGCCCGGCGCGGCGGAACCAACAAGCCAGTTACATTCTGGCGCACGGCGTCTTTGAGGCCAGTTACATCGGACGCCACGATGGGCAGCCCCATGGCGCCGGCCTCGAGGGCGACCTGCGAAAGACCTTCGCGGAAGCTGGGGAGCACGAAGAGATCCGAGGCAGCGTAGATGGCGGGGACTTCGGTGTTCTTGACGGGGCCCAGCAAGTGGACGCGGGGATGGCCGGCGAGGGCTTCAAAGAGAGGCCCGGGAACGGGATCGGTGAGATCGGGCTCTCCAGCAAGCAGTAAGTGGGCGTGAGGTAAGTTCGCGGCGATGATGGGCCAAGCCTTGGCGAGGATGCCGATGCCTTTGTCCTGGGCAACCCGGCCGACGAAGGAGACGACGAAATCATCGGGCGCGAGGCCGAGCAGGGGACGAATGTCATTCGGGATGATATCGAAGCGGTCAACATTGACGCCGGCGCAGGAGCCATCGCCGAGGGTGGTGACTTTTTCGGGCGGGCAGAGTTGTAAGTCGGTAACGACTTTCTGCAGCGAGCGGCTGATGGTGTAACAGGACGTCGCGAAGCGGCAACTGGCGCGTTCGGCGGCTTCCAGAAGGCTACGGTAGTGGCCGGTGCGCGTCTCCAGTGGCAAGCCATGGATGGTGTAAAGGCGTGTGGGGACGCCGCTGATGCGGGCAGCCAACATGCCGAGCAGTCCGGCTTTGGGCGTGTGGGCGTGCACGATCTGCGGACGCAGGCGACGGAAGAGCCACAAAAGGCGGAACAGCGATTGCAGATCGCGCAGCGGATGAGGCTGCCGCTCCATGGCGACGGCATGTGCAGTGACGCCGGGGATCTGATTAAAGGCATCGAGGTCGGCCCCGGGGGAGGAGACGACGTGGACCTCGAAGCCGGCTTCGGCCAGTGCGCGCATTTGGCGCGGAAAGAATGCCGCAAGCGTTTGCGGCACGGTGGTCATAACGACGATACGGAGGGGCTTCATGCAGTCAGGGTTCCCGGATCGAGATGGAGGAGGAGGTTTTGCCACTCCGCGAGTTCATGCGGAGCGAGAGCTTCTTCCCGCGAGCGCAACATGGCGTAACGGGTGCGCGTGGCGGCGAGCGCCGCATCGGCGGCGACTTTGATGGATTCGAAGACGGCGGCTTTGTAGAAGAGGCCATCGCCGGTTTCGGCGCGGCGGGCGCGCAGATAGCGAACACGGCCGACGCGGGTCTTGAGGCGCTTCCGGAAGCCGCCGCGCAGTTCGCGATAGCCGTACAGGATCTGAGGAAGGTTCGCGAAGCGGCTGGTGCGGTAGGAGCGATAAAGCAACTCGACGTCTTCGAAGCGCAGAGCCTGCGGGTCGTAGTGATGGGCGCGGTACCAGGCGGCACGAGCCATCCAGGTAGGATGCGCGAGGTCAAAGCCGCTGGCGGGCTGACGCACGATCTGTTCGTGCTCAAGGGCGCAAGGACGCTTGCCGAGGGCGGAGTTATCTTCGCCGCAGATCAACATGCGGCAGCCGACGACGTCGACGTCCGGATTCGCCTGAAGGTAACTAACTTGCTGCTGGAGACGGTGGGGATAACTGATGTCGTCGGCGTCCATGCGGGCGATCAGTTCGCCGCGGGCGACGTCAATGCACTCGTTGAGACGGGCGGCGAGCCCTTTCGTGCGGCCATCGGACCAGACGCGGATGCGCGGGTCAGTGAGCGACTGGGCGAGTTCCAAGCTGCCATCGCGCGAGCCATCGTCACAGAGGAGTAACTCCCAATGGGAGTAAGTCTGCTGAAGGATGGAACGGAGAGCCGGCGCGAAGGCGGGTCCGCCATTCAGGAAAGGCAGGATGACGCTGACGAGAGGCTGGTTCATGACGAGTAAACGGTTTGCAGGTCAGAGGTGATGGTTTCCCAGGCGAAGCGGCGGGCGTTGTCGACGGCAGCGGCGGCGAAGCGTTCGCGCAGGGAAGGGTCGTCCATGAGGAGACGAAGTTGCTGGGCAAGGTCGTCGACATCGCCAGAGCGGAAGAGGAGGCCGCTGGAAGGGTTGACGACTTCGGGCAGACCGCCGTGATTGCTGCACAGCACGGGACGTCCGCAGGCTTGGGCTTCGATGGCGGCCATGCCGAACATCTCGCTGTTGCGCGTGGGGAGAACGAAGACGTCGGCCATGTTGTAGACGGAGGGGAGGACGGCTTCGTCAACGGGGCCGAGATAGAGGCCATCGTTGGCTTGAAGTTTGGCAGTGATGGCGTCCGAACCATCGTGGCCGAATTGACCGATGGGCCCGGCGACGACCAAGCGTACGGGACGGCCTTCAGCGCGTAACTTGGCGTAGGCATCAACGAGTAAGTCGGTACCTTTTTGTTCGCAGACGCGACCGACGTAGAGGAGGACAAAGTGATGGGGTTCGAGCCCGAGGGCAGCGCGGCGGTCAGCGGCAGAACGGGGGTCCGGCGTGAACTGCTGGAGGCTGACGCCGTTGTAGAGGACGCGCATGCGGTCCTGGGGGATGGACCAGTAAGTGGCGGATTCGCGACGGCAGTAGTCCGAGACGGGGAGAAGCGAGGAAAAGGACTCCAGCGCGCGGCGGTACCAGGGGAAGAAGGGGTTTTGCTTGCCGCGGCGGAAGACGAAGTAATCGAACGAGAGGATCGTTTTGGCGGAGAGTCCGCGGGCAAAGATCTTGGCGAAGGCGGCGCCTTCGGGGAGAGCGTGGAAGTGGATGATGTCCGGGCGGAGGGCGCGGACATCGCGCAGGCTCTTGATGAGAAACTCAGCGGCGCGGAGTAAGCCAGTGCGCGTGCAAGCGAGCGAGCGGACTTCGACGCCATGATAGTCCTCGGACTTATTGGCGGAGTCCGCCGAGTACACGATGACGCGCGAGCCGGACTGGGCTTGGCGCGCGGCGATCTCGCGGATGCGGCGTTCGGTGGCTCCGCCAAGTTGGTAGAGGATCGGCAGATGCGGCGGGCCGATGTGGACGATGGTCATAGTCTTTCAGTGGCTGTAACGGGTTGGTTCGTAAGTGCGGGATGACCGCGCCGGCCCCACTGGCGAACAGCGTGGCGGGCGAAGGCATCGACGCCGGAAGTTTGTTTGGCGCTGCGGCGCGCGGGTTGGCCGGCGACCGCGGAGTAAAGGTCGAGGTGCGATTGGATCATGGCCGGGATGGCGAAGGTACGGCGCGCATAGTCGCTCATGGAGCGGGATTGCGCGGCGAAGTGGCTATAGCGGTCGAGGACGTAAGAGAGATGAAGCCGCCAGGATTCGACGGTGCGCTGGGTGACGAGGAAGCCGTAGCCGTGAGCCTGATCGACGATGCCGCCGACGGCGCTGGCGATGAAGGGGAGGCCGGTAAGCATGGCTTCGGTGATGACGGAGGGCAAGGCTTCGGTCTCGCTGGGGAGCACGAGGAGGTCGCTTTGGGCGTAGAGTTCGGCCAATTGGTGGGGCTCGCGTTTGCCGTGGAAGTGAACACGGGGAGCGATGTGGAGTTGGCGGGCGAGATCGCGAAGCTCGGACTCCAGGGTGTCGTTCTGGTAGGCGAGGTGTAACTCGACCGGGTGCGAAAGGCCGGCCATCGCGCGGAAGAGTAAGTCGTGACCTTTGAGAGGAATCAATTGGCCAACGAGGAGTAAGTGCCAGGGATGGGACTGACCGGCGTGGTTGCGGCGGGAGTAAGCGTAGCGATCGGCGTTGCTGCCGTTGGGGATGACGACGTGGCGGGCGCCCTCGAGGTCGTAGGTACGGCGCTGGAAGCTGGCTTCGGACTCCGAGAGGGCGACGACGGCGTCCGCGCGAGAGAGCGTGTATTGGAGGGCGAGGCGACGGGGCAGGCTAAGGCGGGCGCCGCACATTTGGCTGGCGTCGTGATTGGTGTAGACGAAGGGGGTGCGGGAGGGGTCCGCCGCGAGGCGCGCGGCGCCGTAGCTGAGATGGTGGACGTGAACGAGGTCGAAGGGTGAGAAGTCGATGTCGTCGTAATGGCTGAGCGTGGTGACTTCGTGGCCGGCGGCGCGCAGACCGGTTTCGAGAGTCGTTTCCGGAGTGATGTGGACGTACTCGGAGCGCTGTCCGCCTTTCCCGTAGATGCCACCAATCAAGCAGATCTTCATCGGGTGACTCCGAGGGCGTGGGGAACGGGCGGTTGGAACTTGCGCAGCCAGTTGCGCGCCAGCAGCAACGCGGGATAGACGTAAACCGGAATGAAGAAGTAGATGAGGATTTGCGAGTAAATCGCGGCGCTCCAGACGGTGAGCAGAGCGCCCCAGAGGGAGACGTATTGGATGGCGAAGGCGGCGAAGGTGGAGTGGGCCGCGGCGAACCAGCGTTCGGTTTGGCAGAGAAGGAGGCCCAGGCCGATCATGCCGCAGATGAGGCCAGGCGCATGGAAGTTCGCAAAGAGTTCGGTGGCGAAGGGGATGATCTGGTCTTCGATGCCGGAGATGCGGTAGATGGCGAAGTTGAAGATCGCGGGGCCGCTATTGGTGCGGAAGGATTTGCCCAGGATGGGGACGGGGGACATGACGGAGGCGAGGAGCGTGGAGCCTCCGTAGGGGTGCTCGCCCCAACCGGTGTAGTCGTAGAAGAGAGCCGTGTATTGCGGGCCGGTGGTGTAGGCCTGGAGATTCTCCGAGGTGGCGTTGAGCGCGGTGGCGAAGGTGGCTTCTTCTTTCTTGTGACCGTTCTCGATGGTGGAGCGGTAGTTGCCCACGAGGATGAGGATGGGGAGGAAGATGGCGGCGGCGGTGACGGTCATGCCGAGGGGGATGCGGCGGACGCGCGCATTGTAGACGGCGACCATGCACAAGAGCGGGAAGACAAACGCGGCGCGATTGAAGCTGAAGGTGAGGTTGGCGAAGGTGACGCCAACGGCAGCGAGGAGACCGTAGACGGCGGGGCGCCAAGAGTTGCGGGCGACGGAAGAGTCCAGGGTACGGCACCACCAGGCGACGGCGGCGAAGGCCATGAAGGGACGAAGGAGGGTGCCGATGAGGCCGGTCCAGGTGCCGTCGAGTTCGGCTTGGATGGCGTTCATTTCTTCGGGATTGGTGAAGTAGAAGACTAAGCGCGGAAGAGTGCCGAAGGCGGAGGCGAAGCCGATGAGGCCGAGGCCGACGAAGAGCAAGTTCATCTTGACGCCGGGGGTGTTGGAGAGGGCGTCGGTGAGGAAGGAGGGTTTGAGCTGGATGGGTCCGGTGGGGGCGAGAGCTAGACCGACGCAGAAGGCGAGGTACGAGAGGGTGTCGATCAGCAGGGCGGTTTCCATGGAGGAGTAGGAAGGCAGCGAGGAGAGCACTGCCGATTCAGGCCCGGTGAGCATGATGAGCATCGGGACGATGACGATTTTGAGGAGGAGAAGGACGAGAGCGATGTTGACGGGGCAAAAGTAATGGTCGCGACGAAGGCGGCACTTGGGGAAGAGCCATTGCATCGCGGCATAGACGAGGGCGGCGGGGATGGCGGCCCAGAGGCGGCGCTCGGGCAGACAGCTCATGAGCGTGGAGAGGACGAGCACGGGAAGCGTGAGGGTCCAGCCGGGATGAACGGTGGGACTGTTCATGAGTCCTGCCGCAGGAGGAGGGCGAGCATGAGAGAGGCGAGCGAGTAAGAGATGGCGAAGGCGAGGGCGAGTCCGGCGGCGCTCCAGTAAGGGATAAGCAGCCAGGCGGAGAGCAGGAAGGCGGCGGCGAGGGCGAGGTCAACGGAGGCGCGGACCCAGGCGCGGCCGTTGCTGAGGAGGGCGGCGCCGAGTTGGGTGTTGAGCACGGTGGGGACGGCGGAGAAGGCGAGGATGGCAAGGATGGGCCAACCGCGACGGAAGGAGTCACCGAAGAGGCCCATGAGAGGTTGAGCGAAAACGACGCAGAGAATGGCGGGCGGGAGCGTCGCGAGGAGGCCGAAGCCGAGGTTCCAGCGGAAGGCTTCGCGATACCCCTGATGGTTTGACGCGGAGCGGAAGCGCGAGAGGGCGGGAACGGCGATCCGCGAGACGGCGAGGGGCATGAAGATGAGGAGGAAGCGGAAGCGGTCGGCGGCGGTGAAGAGAGCCATCTCCTGCAGGCCCTGATTTTGCTGCACGAGGAAGGCGCTGCTAAGCCAGGTGACCGGCGCGACGGCGATGCCCGAGAGGTAGGACGGCAGGCTGAAGTGGAAGAGCATGCGTCGCTCGGCGGTGATGTCGCTGAGCGAGGGGACAATGCCCCAGCGGCGGCACTCGGCGCGCAGGGCAATCGTGTTGAGGAGGCAGGAGAGCGCGACGGCGAGAGTCAGCCCGGCGATGGCGCCGGGGACACCGAAGGCGTAGGTGAGGAAGGCGACGCAGGGGACGGTGAGAAGGCCGCTAAAAAGGCTGAGGCGGGCGATGCGGGCAAAGGCTTCGAGGCCAGTGAGCGCGCCGGTCTGAACAGCTTCAAAAACGCCGAAGGCGAGCAGGCCGGAGGACTGGATGAGTTGCGTAGAGAGGCCGGGATGGGCGAAGCCGCGGGCGGCGAGGGTGGGAGCGAGGAGGATGAGGCCGCCGGTGAGCAAGAGTCCGGCGACGGCGGCGGCGCAGAGAGAGACGGCGAGGATGCGTCCGGCGCGGGCGGGGTCGACGTCACGATACTCGGCCATGAATTTGGTGACGGTCATGGCGAGGCCGAGTCCGGCGAGGGGGGCGAACATGCCGACGGTGCTTTGGACGATGGCGATTTGGCCGAATTGGTCCTGCGGGAGAAGACGGGCGCAGATCACCAGAGCGGCGAGGTTCGCCCCGCGGGCAACGACGGCCGAGAGGAACGACCAGCCGGCGAGGGCCGCAAAGGGCTTACCGGCGACGAGGGAACGCAGCCAGGAAGCGGGCGAAGGTAACGAGTCTTGAACGGTCAAGGTGGTGGATCAGTTGGACTGATTGAGGACGGTGCCGAGGACGGTGGTGCCGTCGTCCTGCAGACGAGCAGCGGCCTGTGCAGCGGTATCGAGCGTGGTTTCGCCGGCGCGCACTACCAGGATGGCGCCATCGGCCATGCGGCCGAAGACGCGGGCGTCGGGCAGTTCGGAAATGGAGGGCGCGTCGATCAGGAGGATGTCGTAGGCAGAGCGCAACTCGCCGAGCAGGGGCGACATGGCGTAGAGGAGTTCGAGGGCGCTGGTTTCGCGGGGCCCGGTGGCGACGAGCGAGACGCCGGGCAAGGTGGTGGAGTGCGTAACGTAAGCGAGAACGGAGCGCGAGATTTCCGGGAGGTCGAGGACGTCGCTGAGGCCGTAGTTGTCGGTGAGGCCGAAGACCTGGTGGAGGCCGCGTTCGCGGGCAGCGTCGACGAGCAGGACGGTGCGCTTCATCTGGGCGAGGGCGGCGGCGAGGTTGGTGACGAGCGTCGTTTTGCCATCGCCGGGTTGGGCGCTGGTGACGACGATGACTTGCGGCGTGCGGCCGGAGACCTGCGAGAAAAGGATGGAGGTGAGAACGGCGCGGTAGGATTCGGCTTCGGCGGAGGTGCGATGGTGCCAGGTGGCGAGGGCGACCTGGGGCAAGGTGTCGGCGGGGTTGGCGATGCGGACGAGACCGGCTTCGGCGCCGAGGCGTTCGTCAGAGGCCAACAGCAAAGGTCGGAAGCGCGGGATGGCGCCGAGGTGGGGGACAGGCAGATGGAAGGCGAGGTCGCGCGGAAGGCGGATGCGGCGATCGGCACGGTCGCGCGCGGTGATGAGGACCAGGGCGAGCAGTAAGCCAACCGAGGCTCCCCAGACGATGTTCATGAGGCGAACGGGACGAACGGGGCGGGTGGGGAGTTTGGCGGAGTCCACGAGGCGCGCGTGGCTGGCGCGCAGGGCGGAGGCGATCTTCGACTCGGCGGCGCGCTGCATCAGGATGTTATAGAGCTGCCGGTTGGTGTCGACTTCGCGCTTGAGGATGCCGTACTGAATGGCGACGGAGCTGAGGTGGCTGACCTGGCCGACTTGATTCTGATAGCTGTTCTCGAGGAGACGTTCGCGGCGAACCGCGTCTTCATAGTCGTTCTTGAGGCCTTGGAGAAGCGAGGCAGAAGCGTTGCGGCGGGCGTTCTCAAGAGCGGCGATCTGGGCGTCGAGGCGTTTGATGCCGTCGAAGTTGGGCGTGTAAATGGTGGCGAGGTCGGCACGCTGGCGGCGGAGTTCGGCAAGCTTAGCCTGGTGATCGTTGAGAGCGCTGCCGAGGGGAGTTTCGAGCGACTCGAGCGGAGCGGAGACGGCGGTCTCCATGCGGGCCTGACGAATGGCGCGGTTTTCCTGGGCTTTCGAGAGGTTTTCCTGCAGTTGGCGAAGCTTTTCTTCTTCGGGCCGGCGGTCTTCGTGGGTGACGATGAGGCCGGAGCTGCGCGCGTAGGTCTGGAGGCGATTCTCAGAGTCGGCCAGTTGGGTGCGCAGTTCGCGCATCTGACGATCGAGCCATTCGCTGGTGCCTTTGGAGATCTCGAGGCGCGACTCGATACTTTGGCTGATGTATTCGCTGGCGAGCTGATTCAGGAAGGCGGCGGCGTATTGCGGGTCGGGACTTTCGAAGGCGAGATCGACGATGCGCGTTTGCCGGCTATCACGCACCTGAAGATTCTGAGCGGCGGCTTCGAGACGGCTCTCCGGAGTGGGGGCCGTTTTGGGAGCGGGCAGGAAGGTGGCGAGACCGCGAGGGGCGGGGACTTTTTCTGGGGCCAGATGAGCGACGACACGTGAAAGCAGCGAGGCGCTTTGGAGGAGGCGGATTTGGGTGGGCAGGTCGGCTTCGGAGAGTACGGGACGGTCGGCACCGGCGTTGTCGCGCAGGTTGGCGAGGCCATCGTTTTGGTTCTGAATTTCGAGAACAGCGGTGGCGCGGTAGATCGGCGTTTGGCTGTTGGTGAAGAGCGAGCCGAGAAGGGCGCCGGTGAAGAGGCCCAAGGCGAGCAGGCGCCAATGTCCAAAGAGGAAGGCGATGAGCTGGGAGGAGGCGTCGTCGGAATCCGACTTGACGGATTGCGCGGGAATGACGAGCGGGAGCGTGAGTGCGGCGGACGAGGGCGCGACAGGGCGGGAAGCTCGGGAGCGAACAACGGGCAGTGGATCAACAGGAGGCATGTGATGCTAGACGGCCTGCGCGAGCGGGGGAAGGACGAGGTCACCAGATTTGGCGGGAGTCCAAAGAGGCTCCACCATGGCCTCGTCGATTTCAACACCGACGGAACGTTGCAGAAGACTGACGGAAACGACGAGACGGTAACGGTTCTTGATCTCGAGGACGATGCCGCGGGCACCGGCGAGCGGGCCATGCTTGACGGCGACTTGCTTGCCGACGTGCAGGAAAGGCGCGCGGTGGATCTCAAGGCCGGAGCCGAGGATCAGACGGACGGCGTCAATCTCGTGATCGTCGACGGGCGAGCATTGATCGCCGAAGCGGACGACGGAGGCGATGCCGCTGATGCGCTCCACTTCGGCGCGGCGAGGAGAGGCGAAGCGGGCAAAGACGTAGCCCGGGAAGAGAGGCATTTCCACGGTGCGGACACGATCGACCCACACACGACGCTGGGGAGCGAGGGCGGGCATGACTTCGAAATTCCGGGAGGCTAGGCCCGCGGCAGCGAGCTTTTCACAGCGGGAGCGGACGCGAATGGCGTACCAGCGATTCTCATCTTGAAGGGTGGTCATGAAGGCCAGAAGATAGGCTCCCGCCCTTTCAGTCCACATTCTCCCCACAGACGCGGGGAGGTGAAGACCGATTTTGGGGGTAGTGCCGTTTACATTAGTGTCGCGGGATCAGCGCGGAGTGTCAATAAAGAATGTCGTGAGCGGGCATAGTACTTATTCGCTCTCGAGTGAGCAAGTTAGAAGCTTTCTGACAGCGGCTTAACGTGAGAGAAATCAAATCTTTTCAGAAGTTGATTTCAGATGTAAGTACTGGGCGTACTGGAGCCCGTTTGATTCTTCAGCGCGTTAAGGAAGTTACATGGAGGGTTGGAGGGTGTTGTAACTTTCGTGTAAGTGAAAAAGGTAGGTTTTAGGGAAGTAACTGATAACTTACAAACGCGAGGCGATGGCTATCGGGGGACCAGGAAGGAACGTTGATGGTACCTTGGCCACCGAAGAGATGGGCGAGGACTTTTACCTGCCGATCGGCGAGAGTCATGAGGTAAAGCGTGACGTCGTGGTTAGCGGGATGGCCCGTGACGCCGGGCCCGTAGGAGAGGTAGACCATGGTGCGGCCATCGGGCGAGAGATGGGGGAACCAGTTGTTGGCTTCGCCGGAGGTGAGTTGTTCCAGGGACGAGCCGTCGGGCTTCATGCGCCAGATCTGCATGGTGCCGGAGCGGCTGGAGTTGAAGTAGATGAACTGGCCGTCGGGGGAATATTCGGGACCATCGTTGTGGCCTTCGCCGTGAGTCAGACGGGTTTCGTCGCCGCCCGTGACGGGGATGGTGTAGATATCGAACTTGCCATCGCGCTGGCCGCAATACGTGAGAGTGCGGCCATCGGGGGACCAGCCATGCCAGTACGAGGGGACGTTCGGCGTAACTCTGCGGGGCTCTCCGCCAGTGACCGGGAGCGTGTAGATGGTGGACTTGCCTGCTTGGGTGCTGTCGCTGATGGCCAGGGTTTGTCCGTCAGGCGAGAGGCCGTGATCGTTGTTGATGCGGCTGGCGAAGCCGGTGTCGATGGTCTGGGGCGCGCCGCCGGCCACGGGGATGCGATGGAGGCGGCCGTCGCCGTTGTAGATGAGCGAGCCACCGTCGGGAGTCCAATTGGGGGCTTCGATTTTGCCGGGGAAGACGCGGACGACACGGCGGTCCGTGGAGGAGACGGTGATGGTTTCAAGGGTGCTGAAGAGGCGGGGCGTGGCCGGGGCGGGAGTGGGTGTGCCGAGGCGGACGTTGGTGAAGACGGCTTGTTCGACGGCGTCCTGGTCGTGGGCGCAGACGCCCAGGCCGACGTAGAAGTCGCCGGTGAGGGGGAGGCGCAGGGAGCCGCCGGCGAGGCGGAAGTCTTCGTTGGGAGAGGCGAGGAAGAGGTAGAAGTAAGCGCCACGCTTTTCGAGACGCAGACGATCGGCGGTGGTTGAGGTGAGGCCGATCTCGTGGGTGCGGCCGCCTTTTTCGCGGCGGGATTGGAGCGAGGTGAGCCCGTCGAGGTGGAGGGCGGCGTCGACGTAGGCGGAGTCCGGGTCGAGGGACTGGCGGATCATGAGAACGGCTTTTTTGTGGGCGTTGCCGGTTTTGGTGGAGAAGCGGATGGAGGCTTCGAGGGTGACGTCGCCGGTGGTCTTTTTCCAGAGGTAGTGAAAGGCATCGGAGTTGCCCCACATGTTTTCGCCGGAACCGGTGAGGGTGTAGACGCCATCCTGGTGGCGGGCGGCGCCGGCGTGCGCGACGCGGCCGACGTCGGTGTGGTTTTCGAAAAGGCCCTGAGCGAGGAGAGCGGGGGCAGCGAGAGCCAGCAAAAGACGGGTCGGCATGTCAGCAGCAATGATATGCCGCGGGCCGAGGGGGCGCTAGAGGGTGGCGGCGGAAAGGAACTTGAGCCAGGTGGCGGGGTCCTTGGTTTGGCCGACGGAGGTAGCGAGGACCTTTTCGTCGGAGTTCATGATGACGTAGAAGGGGATGGCGACGGTTTGAAACTTCGATTCCTGGAGTTTCTGATTGGCTTCGTCGGTGGGAGTGGTGCCGTCGGTGTAGAGCTCGACCAGGACCATCTCTTGCATCTTGGCGTTGACCTCGGGGCGGGTGAACATGTTGGCCTTCATCCAGTGGCAGTTGGTGCAGGCGTAGCCAGTAAAGTTGACGAAAACGGCTTTGTTTTCGGCTTTGGCTTTGGCGAGCGCGCCGGGGAGGTCGTTCTTCATCCAGGTGAGGCCGCCGGTGGTGGCGTTGCCGCCGATCGAGGATTCCTTCGCGAGGGGGATGTAGGCTTCGAGGTCGCCGAGGTTCGCGCCGAACATGCCGGGGAGCAGGTTGAAGCTGAAGGCGAGGAAGGCGATGCCGCACAGGAGGCGCGGGATGCTGACCTCTTCATCTTTGTTGATGCCTTCGAGGCGAAGGAAGCCCAGCAAATAAAGGCCGGGGAGGGCGAACAGGACGATCCAGAGGGCGAGGAAGCGTTCGCGCGGCAGGAGGTTGAGTTGGAGGACGACGTCGATGTTCGAGAGGTATTTGAACATCAGGGCGAGGACGACGAAGCCGAAGACGATCTTGATGCGCATCATCCAGGCGCCGGCGCGGGGCATCTTGGAGAGGACGCTGGGGAACAGGGCGATCAGGAAGAAGGGGAGGGCGAGGCCGGAGGCGAAGCTGGCCATGCCGAGTGTGGGTTGGAGTTTGTCGCCGGAGACGGAGGCGGCGAGGATGGCGCCCATGAAGGGTCCGACGCAGGCGAAGGAAGTGAGGGCGAAGGTGAGGCCCATGAGGAGAGTGCTGAGGGTGCCGCCGCCGGAACTGGCGGCGTTGAGTTTGGTGAGGAGTCCGCTGGGGAGGGTGAGCTCGAAGGCGCCGAGGAGGGAGAGTCCGAGGGCGAGGAAGATGAGGCTGATGAAGCCATTGATCCAGGGGTTAGAGGCGACTTGGAGGACGCCGGCGGAGCCGAGCAAGGCGGTGAGGCCGAAGCCGAGGGCGGTGAACAGGACGATGATGCCGAGGCAGAAGGTGACGGCCTGACGGATCTGACCGGCGCGCGTGGATTGCGGCTGGTTCAGGAAGAAGGACATCGTGATGGGGATCATCGGGAAGACGCAGGGGGTGAAGATGGTGGCGAGGCCGAAGCCGAAGGCGACGAGGAGGAATTGGCCGAGGCTATCGGGAGGGGGTTGAGCGGCAGAGTCCTTGTCGAGGGCGGGAGCCGCGGGGGTGGGAGCGGCGGCGGCTTCGGTGCGGCCAGTGCCGGGGGTGAAGCCGGCGGGAATCTGCGGCGGCATCGCTTTGATGGCGGGGTTGACGTTGAGGGCGACTTCGGCCGTTTTGCGTTTGGGGGGAAGGCATTGTTTGTCGTCGCAGGCGGCGTAGCGGACCTGGACGTCGACTTTGGCTTCGCCAGCGGGTACATCGGGCTTGAGGGCGGCCAGAAGGTAGAAGACGGCTTCGCCGGAGTACTGTTCGGCGGGGGTGCCGTTGGGGTCAGTTTTGACGTCGGGCTTGAGTTGGTAGGGTTCGGCGGAGGCGAAGACCGGGTTGTCGGCGAGCTTGAGCGTCGTGGGGATGGAGGGGCGGGGGGTGGTGAGCGAGTAGAGGTGCCAGCCGGGTTCGATGGTGGCGGTGACTTTGATCAGAACGGAGCCGCCAGGTGCAGCGGCGGCGGGCATCGCCTCGGCTTTCCATTGGACGGGATCGAGCTTTTGGGCAGGCAAAGCCCAGGCCAACAGCAAAAAGGCAGAAAGGCGCAGCAGCATCTGTAACAATTCTATCGAGCGAGGGCCCGAGTTTATTCCGTTAGTGCTTAGACGCCGACAGCTCGGTTTCGATTCGCTCATTAATCCGGCCGCGAGCGTACTCGGCAGCCACGCGGATGCCGTTCTTGATGGCGTTGGCGTTGGAGCGGCCATGGCAGATGATGCACACGCCTTTGACGCCTAACAGGGGCGCCCCGCCGTATTCCGAATAGTCGAAGCCTTTGCGGAATTCGTTGAAGCCGTTGCGGGCGAGCACCGAGCCGATTTGGCGGGTGATGGTGCTCGAGAGGGAATCCTTGAGCTTGTGGCGAATGACTTCGACCAGGCCTTCACTGACTTTGAGGGCGACGTTGCCGATGAAGCCGTCGCAGACGATGACGTCGGCGTGACCGTTGTAGAGGTCGCGGCCTTCGACGTTGCCGATGTAGTTGATGGGGAGCTTTTTGAGGAGGGGCTGCGTCTTGTGGACGAGTTCGTTGCCCTTGTGGTCCTCTTCGCCGATGGAGAGGAGGCCGACGCGGGGGTTCTTCACGTGGAAGATGACGCGGGAATAGAGTTCGCCCATGACGGCGAACTGGGCGAGCATTTCGGGGGACGAATCGACGTTGGCGCCAACGTCGACCATGACGCAGGGCTTGGATTTGGCGGTGGGAAAGACGGCGGCCAGAGCGGGGCGATCGACGCCGGAGACCATGCCTTGCACGGTTTTGGCGGTGACCATGACGGCGCCGGTGTTGCCGGCGGAGACGAGTCCCTGGGCTTCGCCCTCGCGGACGAGACGGGAAGCGACCCGGATGGAGGAGTCCTTTTTGGCACGCATCGCCTTGGCGGCACTGTCTTCCATGGTGATCACCTCACTGGCGTGCTGGATCACGATGGGAAGGGACTGCCAATCGGACTGATGATGTGCGAGTTCGCGCCGGAGGACGTCTTCCTGACCGACGAGAATGACACGCACATTGTGCTCAATGACCGCTTGGATGGAGCCTTCCACCTCGGGCTTGGGAGCGTGGTCCCCGCCCATGGCGTCGACGGCGATGGTCAGCATGAACCCCGCGGATTAAGCTTCGGCGACTTCGATGACTTCGCGACCGGCCTTGCCGTACTTACCGCACTTGGGGCAAACACGATGGGGCAACTTCGGCTCGAAGCAATGGGGGCAATCGGTGAGGCCAGGGACGCGCAGGGCGTCGTGAGCGCGGCGGGTGGAGGTGCGGCGCTTGGAGTGACGTCGTTTTGGATTAGGCATGGGTCCGTACTTCTCTTATTCTTATTTACCCAGCGCTTTGCTGGGCTTAAAACTCTTCAAAGCCTCCCAGCGGCCTTCGACCGCCGGAGCGACACAAGAACAACTCTGCTCGTTCAGGCTGAGCCCACAGAGGGGACACAGGCCTTGGCAATCCGGCCGGCACAGCCGTTGCACGGGCAGGGCCAGCAGGATCTGCTCCCGCAAAATCTCGTTGAGGGAAATTCCTTCGCCCTCATAGAAGCCGACATCGCTGTCCGCCTCCTTCAGCCCTACCTCGACGCCGCCCTCAAGTTCCTCCTGAGGACGATAGTAAAGGTCGAACTGCCGCCGAATCTCCAGGCCAGCCGGCTCCAGGCACCGGTCGCAGGGCGACGTCACGCGGACGTTAAACTCGCCGCGAACGTGGATCTCACTGACCGAGTCAAGGAATTCAGCAACTCCTTGCGCAGCCAGCGGCCCAGCTTGAACTAGCTCGGGATCCAGAAGGTCGATTTCTCCCGGCGGAAAGACCACATCAAAGCGATTTGGCTTTAACTCCAGGTCCCTGATCTTGAAAAACATAGAACCCTGTTCCAAACCCATGTGACCGATCCGCTCCTGCCGCCCGAAGGCGAGAAGAAACAAACCCTTTGAGTATAGCGCAAAACGGACAGCGGGCGCGCGGAAGGTGGGTAAAGTACTTATGTTTGTTTAGTTTCGCCCTGGGAAGCGAACTCTGCTAGGGTAGTAGGTGAATGCGGCGGTTCGCGTGGTTGCTGGTGATTGCGATTCTGGGAATCGTTCTCGCTGTGGGCAACTCCTACCTGCGACAGAAGTTAATCGCCGAGCAAAACGCCCCCAAGAAGCCAGCGCCATTGCCGATGGGCCTTTCGGCCAAGACGGGCAAGTGGGAATGGGCGAACAATCAAGGCGATAAGGTGAAGTCGCTGATCCGGGCATCCGGCTTCCGCGAAATCAAAGACCCGCCTTCGACGGAGCTCGAAGGGCTGGAACTGCTGCTGTACGACCAAACGGGCACCAAGTATGACCTGGTGGAGAGTCCGTCGGCACGGTTCACCAAGGGCGATCGCGTGCTGTTCTCCGAAGGCGAAGTGCGGATCACGATGGGGATTCCCGAGGACGGGCCGAAGCCGAATCGCGTGCTCGAGATCAAGAGTTCAGCGGTGCGCTTCGAACTGGCGACGAACAAGGCCACGACCGACAAACCGGTGTGGTTCCGGTTCGGACAAGGCGAGGGGAAGTCGATTGGGGCCGACTACGATCCGAACTTGCGGGAGCTGAATCTGCGAAGCGCGGTGGAGTTGACCTGGCACGGCGCCAAGACGATGCAGGTGCAGGCGGGCGAGGCGCTTTATAAAGAACTCGAGAGCAAGGTTTATCTGAAGCCGTGGGCGAAGTTGACGCGCGAGTCGCTGGTACTGAATGCGCAGGATTCGATTGTGATGCTGGAGAAAGGCATCGTGCGGCAGGTGGACGCGACCAGGGCCGTGGGGACGGACCAGCAGAAGGGGCGGTCGCTCGAATTCGGGGCGGATAGTCTGCGGCTGATGTTCAACGCCAAGGGGCAAGCGGAGAAGGTGGAAGGCAACGGCACAGCGCGATTGGCTTCGACGAACGATCGCGAACGGACGGTGATGAATGCGCGGCGCGTGGAGTTGAACTTCGCGGCGACGCAAAAGGACAGCACGCTGGAGCGGGCGTTTGCGCAGGGCGAGGCGCGCGTGGAAGCCAAGCCGATGCCGCGGTCGAAGGTGGCGCCGGTGGAGACGAAGGTGCTGGCCAGCGATTCGATCGAGATGAAGATGCGGCCGGGCGGCGAAGAGATCGAGCGGCTGGAGACGCATGATCCGGGCGTGATCGAGTTGCTGCCGAATCTGCCGACGCAGCGGAAGCGGCGGCTGGAAGGCGAGCGCATCCACATGCTTTACGGCAAGAACAACATGCTGGAGCGGTTGCGCAGCGTGAAGTCGACGACGCGGACAGAGCCGGCGGCGGAGCCGGTGCAGAAACCGCCGGCGCTGCCGATGGTGACGTCGTCGCAGGATCTGGAGGCGTTCTTCTCGCCGGTGAACGGGGAGTTGGCACGGCTGGAGCAATGGACGAACTTCAAGTATCAACAGGGGGCGAAGCAGGCGACGGCGGAGCGGGCGTCGCTGGAACAGGCGAAGAACGAAATCCGGCTGACGGGCAAGGCGCGGGTGTGGGACCCGACGGGGTCGACGGATGCGGACCGGATTCAGCTGGATCAGAAGTCGGGGGACTTTACGGCGGAGGGGCAGGTTCGGAGTGTGCGCGAGGGGGAGCGGAAGCAGGCGGCGGGCGGTTTGATGACGGGTGGCGAGCCGGTGCGGGCGACGGCGAACCAGATGTCGAGCAAAGCGAACAATACGCAGGTGCGGTACGAAGGACGCGCCGTGATGTGGCAAGGCGCGAACCGCCTGAGCGCGGATCGCATCGACATTGACCGGCCGAAACAGATTCTGAAGGCCAACGGGCAAGTGGTGAGTCAGATTCTGGATCAGAAGGCGAGTACGCAAGGGACGCAGGTGTTCACGCTGGTACGGGCGCCGGAGTTGACCTATTCGGACAAGGATCAGTTCGCGCACTATCGCGGCGGGGCGCTGATGACGCGGCCGGGCTTGCAGGTGAAGGGGCAGGAACTGCGGGCGTACCTGTCGTCGAACGAGAACTCGGAATCGAACTGGGAAGCGCCGAACGGAGGCCTGGAAAAGGCGTTTGCCGACGGCAAGGTGGAGATCGTGGAGACGCGCGACACGAAGAGCCGGCAAGGCTGGGGCGATCACGCGGAGTATTACGTGGGTGAGGCGCGGCTGGTGCTGGAAGGCACGCGTCCGCGGATGGTGGATCTGCTCGCCGGGGTGCCGCAGCGGACGACCGAAGGCAAGAGCATGGTGTGGTTCGCCAACAACGATCGGCTGATCGTGGATGGCGAAGAGAGCAAGCGCGCCGTGACGAACCTCGTCAAAAAGAAATAAGCCGGTTTATCATGGCAGCCATGTACCTGGTAATGGCCCTGGCTGCTTTGAGCATGGATTGGATCGCGCCGCCGGACCCGCGGCTGCCGGTGTTTGGGTTGCCCTGGTATGCGGAGAATCAGGGCGAGCAGATCCGACTCCCGAAGCGGTTGAAGGACCAATTGCCGCCGGCGGTGTGGAATCTGGGGCTATCGCCGAGTGGGGGGCGAATTCGGTTTCGGACCGATTCGACGCGGCTGGCGGTGAAGCTGGAGTATCCGTCGCCGCCGAATATGAACAATATGCACGCCTTCGGTCAGACGGGCGTGGACCTCTACGTAGACGGCGTGTATCACTCGACGGCGATCGCGCCGAAGGATGCGGCGGCGGGCAAGATCGTGGAGCAGGTGTACTTCGAGAACTGGCCCAAACAGGAACGTGAGATTACGTTGTATTTGTCGCTGTACAAGCCGGTGACGGTGAAGGCAGTGGGTGTGGACGAAGGCGCGAAGCTGTCGGCGGCCCGGCGCTTCGCGACGGCGAAGCCGGTGGTGTACTACGGCACTTCGATTACGCAGGGCGGTTGCGCGAGCCGCGCGGGCTTGAGCTATCAGGCGATCCTGGGGCGACAACTGAATCTCGATTTCGTGAACCTGGGATTCTCGGGCAATGGCAAGGGCGAGCCGGCGGTGGCGGAGATGGTGGCCGAGCTCGATGCTTCGGTGTTCGTGCTGGACTGGTCGCAAAACAATCCGACGATCGAGAGCCTGCGGGAGGTGTATGCGCCGTTTCTCGATCTGCTGCGGAAGAAGCATCCGCAGACGCCGATCATCGCCATTACGCCAATCGCGATGTCGAAGCAGCAGGAGCGGATTCCGCTGATGCGCGAGCATATTCGCCAAGTGGTGAAGGCGCGCATCGCCGCGGGGGATGGACGGCTGACCTTGGTGGAGGGCCTGTCTTTATTGGGGGAAAACCAGTTGGACGGGCTGGTGGACGGGGTGCATCCGAACGATTTGGGCTTTCAGTGGATGGCCGATGCACTGGCGCCGACGGTGGCCGAGGTGCTGAACCTGGCGCCGCCGAAGCTGGTGGACGATCGCGCGGTGACGGTGACGTCAGCCGAGAGGGCGCAGAAGAAGCGGCGGCAGGTGATCGAGTTTATCTGGGGGCCGGCGGGGATGCCGAAGGCGATGCCAGCGGCGGTGGAAAAGCAGTCGGCGAATCCGGTGCGGTCGGTGAAGAACGCGAAGGAAGTGGAGACGCTGACGATCCGGATGGAAGCGGGGCAGGAGAACACGACGCATCACTTCATTCCGCGGAAGCCGAATGGGCAGTTGGTGGTGGTGCAGCATGGGCATGGCTGTACGTTCGACGATGGGGATGATCCGAAGACCTATGGCATGGCGCACGTGGTGGATCGGCTACTGGGCGAGGGTTACGGCGTGTTGGCCGCGTATATGCCGCACATGCGTCCGGGCGATTGCCGGACGATGCCGCATGCGGAGATGTTTCGCTTGAAGGTGAGTGCGGGGAACGGGTTGAAGTTCTTTTTGGAGCCGGTGGCGGTGAGTTTGAACGCGCTGCGACCGCGCTATAAGAAGGTCCACATGGCGGGGCTTTCGGGCGGGGGGTGGACGACGACGCTGTATGCGGCGGTGGATCCGACGATTGCGACGAGCTATCCGGTGGCGGGGAGCATTCCGCTGTATCTGCGGACGGGAGATTCGGTGGGCGACAAGGAGCAGTTCCTGGCGCCGTTCTACACGATGGCCGGCTACGGCGATCTTTATGCGCTGGGCGCGTGGGGACGCAAGCAGGTGCAGATTCTGAACCGTCGCGACGATTGCTGTTTCGGCGAGCGTCAGCACGATGCGCGGCGAAGCGGCGCGGAGTATGAAGCGGCGTATCGCGAGTATGAGAAAACCGTGCGGGAGGCGCTGGGAACGCAGGGCGAGTTTCGGCTGGAGATCGACGAAACGGCGCCGCGGCACATGATTTCCGCGGCGGCGGTAGAGATCATGATCCGGCAGATGCGGTAGCTAATCGACGAGCCATTCGTCGGCAGGATCGAACTTCGGCAGGACAAAAATCAGGACTTTCATGCGTCCGAGGGCGCGATGACGCACGCCCGGGGGGATAACGACGCAGCAGCCGGGCGTGACGTCGAGGAAATCGTCGTTGAGTTGCAGGCGGGCGCCGGGTTCGCACTCGAGGAAGTAGTAAGTTTCGGTGAGGCGCTGGTGGTAGTGAAGCTTGGCGTCGATTGAGATATCGGTGACGTGAACGGTGCCCGGGAACTCGGGAAAATCATGGAAGGCGCGGTGCGCGGTTCCGCAGGGACAGGGAGTACCTGGTACCTCACGGAAGTCAATGAAGCGATAGGGCGTGGAACCGTCAGAGGTCATGTCAGGGCGATTGTGTCACAGAAACGTATGGTACCGGCTGTCTAACTTTTTCGCCCGAATCCGGGCCAAATGTTAGAGAATGTTAAGAAGTCGGAAGGGTGAATTCGGGTCGGACCGAAAGTGAGATCAGGCTTGCTGATCAGGCCGGATGAGGCCGCCACGTTGGCGGCCAGATATGGGACGCCGTTGTATCTGCTGGACACCTCGCGGGTGGTGAGCGCGATGGAGGGACTGCGGAGGGGATTGGCGCGTCATTACTCAGCGGCCGAGGTCACTTACTCGGTGAAGACGAACTACCTGGCAGCGATCCTGCGCAAGGTGCTGCAGGCCGGCTATCGACTGGAAGTGGTTTCGCGGCATGAGTGGGAACTCGCGAAGCGGGCGGGCGCCGGGCCGCGGCAACTTCTCTTGAACGGGCCGGTGAAGTCGTTGGCGGATCTGCGGGACTGCTACCAACAGGGCGTGAGCGTCAATCTCGATTCGCTGGATGAGTTGACGTTGGCCGGGGAGATCGGGACGCCGGAGCGTCCGTTCGCAGTGGGGCTGCGCGTGGCGGCACGGCTCAGCAACGGAACGCTCAGTCGCTTCGGCATCAACTTTGAGGATCCGGCGCAGGTGGAACGCGTGAGGACCGCGGGCCCAGGGGTGCGAGTGGTGGGGCTGCATCTGCACCATTCGTCGCGAAGGGATGCGCGGTCCTATGGCGATCGGCTGGATCGGTTGGTGGAGGTGGCGGAGCAGTTAGAACTCACGCCCGAGTATTTGGATATTGGGGGCGGGATTGCGAGTGCGCCGCCGCCGGAAGTGGCCGCGCGGATGAGCTATCCGATCGATACGCAGGAAGAGTGGGCGGAGTATGTGGGCCGCTATGCGCAGCAGAAGTTGGGGGCGGGGGGACCGAAGCTGATCGTGGAGCCGGGGATTGGGGTGCTGGCGGAGTCGATGAACTATGTGACGTCGGTGGTGTCGGTGAAGCCGGGGTTGGCGGTGTGCGACGGGTCCATGTTCGATGTGAATCCGCTGCGATCGTCGATTCCGCCGCCGTGCCGGCTGCTGGCGGAGGACCGGGTGAGCGAAGAAACGAAGCTCTACGGCGGGACGTGCATGGAGATCGACTGCGTGGGGACATTGAGCGCGCGGCCGCGGGTGGGCGATCGCGTGGTGGTGAGCAATGTGGGCGCGTACTCGGCGTGCCTGGCGCCGGAATTCATTGTGCCGCCGGCGGCAGTGTACGCGGTGGACTCGGGGGAATTGGTTCGCGAACGGCGGGAAGCGGGGAGCTACGTGGGGGCGGGCCGATGAAGACGAAATGGCTGTTTTCGACGATCGGAAAGCGCGATTACATTGCGGAGTATTTGCGCGAGGCGGATCCGGACGTGCATATCGTGGGGTCCGGCGTGACGCGTTTCACGGCGGGATTCACGGGGTGCGATGAATCGGTCTTGATGCCGGAGATCAAAGCGGACAGCTATCTGGACGCGGTACGGGCGTTGGTGGTGGATTACGAGATCGACGCGATTTTGAGCTTTACGGATCCGGACGTGGCGGCGCTGTCGACGATTCGCGATGAGCTGGCGGCGCAGGGCATCAGTTGCTTCTTCCCGGGACGGCCGCTAGCGATGATGGGCTATGACAAACTGCGAACGGCGGAATGGGCGGAGTCGGCAGGCGTGAAGACGCCGCGGACGTTCGCCGATGGGCAGGAGGCACTCGACACCGTGGGGCTGCCACTGATCCGTAAGCCGCGGTTCGGGTCGGCGAGTGTGGGGGTGACGGTGGTGACAGAGGCGCGGGAGTTGCTGCCGGCCGAGCACGATCGGACGGAGTACATCTACCAGGAACTGATCGCGGGGCAGGAAGTGAACGTCGAGATCTGTGGGGATCTGACCGGTTGTCCGATGGGGGTGTCGGCGTGGAAGAAGCTGGTGTCGCGCAATGGCGAGACGGAACTGGCGGTGACCATGCGGCGACAGGATCTGATCGATTGCGCGGTGATGCTGGGGGAGCGAGCGGCGATTGTGGGTCCGTGTGACGTGGACTTGATTGAGCGGGACGGGGAGTTGTACCTGATCGAGTTCAATATGCGGTTTGGGGGCGGGTATCCGGTGTCGCATCTGGCGGGGGCGAATTTTCTGGAATTGCTGGTGCGGGCGCAGCGGGGGGAACGGCCGGCGTTGCATACGGGGTATCAGGACGAGATCTTCATGATGAAGTCGCTGCGGCCGTTTGGGGGCCCGATGCGGGAGTCCGCGGCGATTTTTGCGGCGACGCAGCGGAGCGCTTAACAGCAGCCTTGACACTGAGAAAAGCTTGAAATAGGCTTAACGAAGCGCTTAGCTAAGCTTTTCACAAGGAAGTGCGTCCGCGATGTACGCCCGATTTTTCTGTGCCCCCTGGCTCTATTCCATCCTGCTGATCGCGCCGGTGGCGGCAGCCGATCCGGAGGCGACCTTCGAGACCGAAGTCCGGCCGGTGGTGGCCAAGCGGTGCGTGGGTTGCCATAACGCGAAGACGGCGAGCGGCGGTCTGGCGCTTGATTCAGCGAACGGGTTCCGGACGGGCGGCAGTTCCGGGGTGGCGACGGCGGAGGCGATCCGCAAGGCGCTGGAAGGCACCAAACCGTTTGTGAAGATGCCGATGGGCGCGAAGCTGCCCGAAACCGAAGCGCAGGTGCTGACGAAGTGGCTGGCGGACGGAGCGTTCTGGCCGGCGCCGGCAACGCAAGCGAAGGCCGTGGACAAGGCGCGCGACTTCTGGTCCTTCCAACCGGTGAAGGAGCCGGCGCGTCCGGCGGTGCGAAACCGGGCCTGGGTGCGCAATGAGATCGACGAGTTTGTTCTGGCGAAGCTCGAGTCCGAGGGTCTGCAGCCGGCGCCCGATGCGGATCGGCGCACGCTGCTGCGGCGGGTGTACTTCGACCTGACGGGGCTGCCACCGACGCCGGAAGAGACGCGGGCGTTCATGGCCGATACGAGCCCGGAGGCTTATGCGAAGTTAGTCGACCGGTTGCTCGCTTCGCCGCGTTATGGCGAACGCTGGGCGCGGCATTGGCTCGATGTGGCGCGCTATGCGGATACGTCCGGCGATACGGCTGACTATCCGATTCCGCAAGCGTATCGTTACCGGGACTGGGTGATTCGCGCGTTCAATCAGGATCTGCCGTTCAATGAGTTTCTGCGCTATCAGTTGGCGGGGGATCTGCTGGCCAAGGCGGAGAACGATCCTGCGAGGTACGCGGACAAGACGGTGGCGACCGGCTTTATTGCGCTTTCGCGACGGTTCGGCAACAACAAGCGCGATCTGCATTTGACCATCGAAGACACGATCGATACGGTGGGGCGCGGCGTGATGGGGCTGACGCTGCGGTGCGCGCGTTGCCACGATCATAAGTTCGATCCGATGAGCGTGCGGGACTACTACGGCATGTACGGCATTTTCGCGAGCACGCGCTATCCGTGGGCCGGAGCTTCGGACTCGTCCTTCCCGTCGGATCTGGTATTCCTGTCGCCGGACGCGCAGGTACGGGCGGCGGCGGAGAAGCGGTTCAAGCAACTGGCCGACTGGGTGCGGCAGTTGAACGACATCAAGTATGTGCCCAAGCCGGACCGGGATCGGTTCGCCGCCTTGACGAAGCAGATCAAGGAAGGCAAGGACGTGGAGGCCGCCGAGCGCGAGCAACAGGAGTTGCTGAAGAAGCATGCGAAGTTCCGCGATTGGCTGCTGATGGGGCCGGAGAAACTGACGGCGGAGCGGAATCGCTTGGCGAAGGAACCGGCTCCCTGCCCCGAGGCTTTTGCGGTGACGGAGGGCGAGCCGAAGGATGTGGCGATCCAGCGCGGCGGCGATCCGGAGCGGCTCGGCAAGCTGGTGCCACGGCAGTTCGTCGAGGTGGCGTGGAACGGGTCGACGCATGCGATCGAGGAGAAGTCTTCCGGGCGGTTGCAGTTGGCGGATTGGCTGGCAGACCCTGCGCATCCGCTGGTGCGGCGGGTGTGGGTGAATCGCGTTTGGTATTGGACTTTCGGGCGGGGCCTGGTGGCGACGCCGGACAACTTCGGGCATCGCGGCGAGCGGCCGACGCATCCAGAGTTGCTGGACTATCTGGCGAGTGCGCTGGCTCAGGATGGCTGGTCCACCAAGGCGCTGCATCGACGGATTCTGTTGAGCCACACGTATCAGCTCTCGAGTAATTGGGTGACCGCGAATGGCGACAAGGACCCGACGGCGGTGTACTTGTGGCGGTATCCGGCGCGGCGCTTGGAGGCGGAGCCGATTCGCGACGCGATGTTGGCGGTAAGCGGGGAACTGGATTTATCGGAGGCCGGGCCGCATCCGTTTGCGAACTGGTGGGAGAAGAAGTGGAACCTGAACTCGCCGTTCAAAGAGGTGTTCGACCATCGGCGGCGGAGCGTGTACCTGATGACGCAGCGGCTGTTTCCGCATCCTTTCTACGAGCTATTCGACGGTCCGGATACCAACCAAACGACGCCGTTGCGGGATCGCTCGCAGATGGCGACGCAGGCGTTGTATCTGATGAACTCGCCATTCGTGGCGGAGCGCTCGACGGCGTTCGCCAAGCGCTTGCAGGCGGCGTCGACGGACGAGACGGAGCGGATTGGGCTAGCGTTCGAGCTGGCCTATGCACGGCAGCCGCGCCCGAGCGAGCTGAAAGCAAGCCGCGAGTTTCTGGCGAAGTATCGCGCGGCGGCGGATGATGAGGCGGCTTGGCGGGCGCTGGCGTGGTCCGTGATGAGCGTCAACGAATTCTTCTTTGTGCATTAGGGAGCGACGATGAAAACACGTTTCAGAACGCCATTGCTGACGCGCCGGGAACTGTTTGCAGGGACGCTGGCGACGACCGCGTTCGGCGCGACGAGCCCCGCCGGCGTGGTGGGGCCGCATCACAAGCCGCTCGCTAAGCACGTGATCTTTCTCTATATGTCCGGCGCGTATTCGCACGTGGATACGTTCGATCCGAAGCCGCGGCTGACGCGGGATCATGACGTGAGTATCGGCAAGGGCGATCCGAACGCACCGACGTCGGCGCCGGAGAAGGAAAAGTTCCTGAAGGCGCCGCTGTGGGCGTTCAAGCCGAATTCGCGGTGTGGGACAGAGGTCAGCGACCTGTTTCCGCACATCCGCGAGGTGATGGACTCGGCGACGTTGATCCGTTCGATGCATTGCGATCACAACGACCATGGCGAGGCGACGCTGCAGTTGCATACGGGATCGACGACGATTCCGATGCCGAGTTTGGGAGCGTGGCTGAGCTATGGGCTGGGTCCGCAGGCGGGGAAGCTGCCGGCGCACATGGTGATCTCGGAGTTTATTCCGTACGGCGGCGCGCAGCCCTGGGGGTCGAGCTTTTTGCCGGCGACGCATCGGGGGACGAGAGTGATGCCGGGGGCGGATCCGCTGCCGAATTTGAAGTCGCAGGACCCGGCGGCGTTGCGTGACTTGAAGCTCGACTTTTTGGCGGGACTGAACGGGGCGCACCTGGAAATGCATCCGCATGATGCGGCATTGGCCGGAAGGGCGGGGACGTTCGGCGCAGCCAAGGGTTTACAGGAGGCGGCGCCCGAAGCGCTGGACCTGAAGAGCGAGCCCGAGCACATTCTGAAGGCGTACGGTTGCGAACGGGGCGACCAGACTAGCTATGCGGCGCAGTGCATCATGGCGCGGCGGCTGGTGGAGCGCGGCGTGAGGTTCATCGAGATTATCGACTCGGTGGGCGCCTGCCGCGACAACTGGGACTCGGCACATCGCGACGTGGGGGAACATGCCAAGTATGCCAAGCGGGTGGACCAGCCGATTGCGGCGCTAGTACGCGATCTGAAGCAACGGGGCTTATTCGAAGACACGCTGCTGGTGTTCTGCACGGAGTTCGGCCGCACGCCGTGGGCGCAAGGCGGCAAGGGAACGGCGAGCCGCAATCATCATCGCGATGCGTTCTCGGTGTGGCTGGCGGGCGGCGGGGTGAAGCAAGGAATCGTCTACGGGGCGACGGACGACATCGCCAACAAGGTGGCGGAGAATCCGGTGCACGTGCACGACTTCCACGCGACGATTCTGCACATCATGGGCTTTAACCACGAGAGGCTGACGTTCCGTTACGCTGGACGCGACTTCCGGCTGACGGACGTGCATGGGCACGTGGTGAAAGATATTTTGGCTTAGTTACTTCTTAGGGCGATCGCCGAGTTTGAGGGTGACTTCGCCCTTGCCCTGCTTGCCCAGCTCTTCGCGAATGGCGACCTTGATTTCTTCCTGGTCCGTACGGAGTCGATGGTTGCGGGCTTTCATTTCTTCGATCTCTTTGCGGAGGTCGGCGTTGGCCTTTTCACTGGCTTGAACGTTGGACCATTTGCGCTGGAAGGCAGGCAAACCTTGCGGACCGAAGAAGAACAAACCAACAAAAGCCAAGCCAGCGAGGGCGGCGGTGGTCAGCCCAAGCTTGCGGAGAGTGGCAGTGTCGGGGGAGAACATCGTTTTTCTATTTTATACATAGTCCGAGCGCGCGGCGGGTAGGGTTTTATTCGGCAAAAGCAGCGTTTTTACAAGAAGTTTGGCGAGAGGTACCGGAGCCACTAGACCGCGTTGTTCAAGACGGCTGGGGCGGATTCCTGATATGATTCCTCGGTCCATGAGCATACCCACGATGAGTGCTACGGCGACCAAAGTGCGTTATTGGGTGATCGTGTTTGCGATTACGCTGAGCGTGATCACCTATATCGATCGCGTGTGCATTTCACTGGCCGCGCCGGCGATTACGAAAGACCTGAACCTGACGGATAAGGAGATGGGCTGGGCGCTTTCGGCGTTCGCCATCGCTTATGCGGCGTTCGAGATTCCGGGTGGATGGCTGGGCGACAAACTGGGCGCGCGCAGCGTGTTGATGCGCATCGTGATCTGGTGGAGCTTCTTTACGGCGGCGACGGCGTTTGCGTGGAACGCGGTTTCCCTGTGGGTGATCCGCTTCCTGTTCGGCGCGGGCGAAGCGGGCTGCTTTCCGAATATCACGAAGGCTTATACGACCTGGCTACCGGCCGAAGAGCGCGTGCGCGCGCAGGGCATCACGTGGATGAGCGCGCGATGGGGCGGAGCGTTTACGCCGCCGCTGTTGGGCGTGATCATGGGGGCGCTCGACTGGCGCATGGCGTTCCTGATTTTTGGCGCGTTGGGCGTGGTGTGGGCGGTGTTCTTCTACGGCTGGTTCCGCGATAACCCGAAGGACAATCCGAAGGTGAACGCGGCGGAGTTGAAGCTGCTGGAGGAATCGGCGAAGAATGCGGCAGGGCATGGTCATGTGCCGTGGGCCAAGCTGTTTTCTTCGGGCACGGTGTGGCTGTTGTGGCTGCAATACTTCTGCGTGTCCTACGGCTGGTATTTCTACATCACGTGGCTGCCGACGTATCTGCAGCGCGAACGCGGGATGGACTTCAAGAAGAGCGCGATCTATTCGGGTCTGCCGCTGTTTCTGGGTGGCCTAGGCTGTCTGCTGGCGGGCTTTGTGCTGATTCCGTGGCTGACGCGGATCTTCAACAATGAGAACAAGGCCCGGCGCTATGTGAGCGCGGCGGGCTGCTTTATGGCCGGGATCCTGTTGATCCTTTCCACCAAGTTGAACGACCCGATCATCGCGCTGGTAACCATCAGCTTTGCGAGCTTTGCGAACGATCTGCAGATGCCGGCGAGCTGGGGGACTTGCATGAGCCTGGGCGGCCGGTATGCCGGGACGCTGTCGGGCTCGATGAACATGATGGGCAACCTGGGTGGCGCACTGCTGCCGATTGCGATTCCGTTCATTCTGTCCTGGTGCACGAACAACGGGCTCGACGCGATCAAGTGGGACATGACGTTCTACGTGTCGGCGGCGATGTACGCCGTGGCAATGGTGGCATGGCTGACGATCGATACGACGCGGCCCATCGACCAGCGTTAAGATGACGGCCATGGACCGTCGCCGATTTCTTGCCTTGGCTGCCGCACCGCTAGCGGCACAGTCGCCGTCGCATATACAGGACGGGGAGGCGCATGGCGATCCGCCGTACATGCAGGAGGCGGGTTGGACGCCGCTGTTGAACGGGCGCGACCTGAGCGGCTGGGGGCCGCAAGACGGCAAACCGAGCGAATGGTTCACGACGAAGTTTGTGCGCTGGGAGCGGCTGTTGGGACCGACGCGGCTGGCGGGTCAAGCAGGCGAATCCGGCGTGATGATCAACGGGCCGACGGGGCGGACGGCAAACCTGGTGACGGCGGCGAAGCACGGGGATATTGAGCTGTATCTGGAGTTCCTGGTGTCGAAGGGGTCGAATTCAGGCGTTTATTTGCAGGGATTGTACGAGATCCAGATTTTCGATTCTTACGGGTCGAGCGAGCCGTTGCAGTCGTCGGACGCGGGCGGCATCTATCATCGGTGGATCAATGAGCAAGGCGTGGGTGGATCGGCACCGATGCGCAATGCGGCGCGGCGGCCGGGCGAGTGGCAGAGCTATCAGGCTTGGTTCCAGGCGCCGCGATTCGATAGCGCGGGGAAGAAGATTACCAATGCGAAGTTCCTTCGCGTGCTGCATAACGGTTTGCTGGTGCAGGAAGACGTGGAGTGCGAAGGGCCGACGCGAGCACGCATGAATCTGGCAGAAGCACCGCAGAATCCGCTGATGCTGCAGGGCGATCATGGTCCGGTGGCGTTTCGTAATCTCTATTGGAGGCCGTTGCGGCCGTTGATTCATCGCTAATGCTGATCGATATTTCGGTGCCGATGGTGCACGGGATGGTGCATTGGCCGGGCGATCCGGACGTGAACATCCGGCAGACGGCCAGCATAGAGGCTGGATCGCTCTACAACCTGACGACGCTGGATCATGCGGTGCATACGGGGACGCACATGGATGCGCCGCGGCACTTTATCCGCGAGGGTGTGGCGATGGACGCCATGCCGCTGGAGGCGACAGTGGGGCCGTGCCGCGTGGTGGAGATCCGCGACGCAGCAGCGATCCGCCGGGCGGAGCTCGAGGCATACGGGTTCGAGGCTGGCGAGCGGGTGTTATTCAAGACGCGGAATTCCGCGCGGTATTGGCCGGACTTTCCTTTCGACGAGGACTTCGTCTATATCGCCGATGAGGCGGCCCAGTATCTCGTGGAGCGCGGAGTGCGCACGGTGGGGATCGATTATCTGTCGGTGGGCGGGTATCGGCACGACACGGCAGAGACGCATTGGACGCTGCTGGGCGCGGGGGATCTGGGTGATCGAGGGCTTGTATCTGGGTGAGGTAGCGGCGGGGCGCTATGAGCTGATCTGCCTGCCGCTGAACATCGTGGGCGCGGACGGCGCGCCGTGCCGGGCTTGCCTGCGCTAGCGATACACTGCCTGCATTGCGAATTTTCCTGCTGATGGCCGCGTCGCTCTGCGCGCAGGATGCCGATCTGGTGCTACGGACGGCCGTAAGTTACAACACGCAGCGGGCGACGCTGACCTTGAGCGAGGCGCAGCAGGACGAAGCCGGTCAGTTGGCCGCGACTGCTCAAGCCGCAGCGCGGGAGCGGGAACTTTAAGCAGGCCATGCACGAGTACAGCCACGGCTTTGCCGTAATGCGCGGCATCCCGTGGACGCCGGCGGTGGAGTTGGCCTCGGCGCTGGAGGCAAAGCTCGATGATGCGATCGCCGATCCAGGACAGACGGTGCAACTGACGCTGGAGACGTTGTTTCCTGCAGAGGCGATGGCGAAGACGCTGTTTCATCTTTCGTTGCGCGCTTTACCGAATGGCGTGGACATGCCGATTGAGGCGCCGGCGGAAGTGAAGGCGAGCGAACTGCCCATGAAAATCGCGGTGAAGTTGCCGGCCGATGCGCCGGGAAACTACGTGCTGGTGGCTGACGCGGGCGTGTTGAAAAAGACGGTGCCGCTGCGCGTGGAGCCACTGGAAGGCGAGGCGATGAAGCTCGCGGCGCGGGTGAAGAAGCAGTCGTTGCCGGCGGCGGAGTACGTCCTGGCGCTGTATCGGAAAGCGGAGGCGGGCCAGGCGAATCCACACCGGTTCGAGTTCACGCAGATGTTCGCCGAGGCGAATCAACTGCTCGATGCGGCGGCGACGGGCAAGAATCCGTTCGAGGGCCGCAAGGGCGAGTTGCGGCTGGCGTACCGGTCGGCGGTGGACCAGACGCTGCAGCCGTATCGCTTATTTGTACCGGCGAAGTACGAAGGCAAGTCGCTGCCGTTGGTTGGATTGCGCTGCACGGGATGGGGGGCGATGAGTCGTCGATGATGGAAGGCTACGCGGGGACGATGAAGCGGGAGGCGGAGCGGCTGGGTTTCTTTCTGGTGACGCCGAAGGGGCGAGAGCCGGCGTCGATGTATCGGGGCACGGCGGAGAAAGATGTGATGGATGTGCTGGCGGAAGTGGAGAAGGCGTATCGGATCGATGCGAAGCGCATTTATCTGATGGGGCATTCGATGGGCGGCTATGGCACGTGGAGCCTGGCGATGGCGTACCCGGGCAAGTTTGCGGCGCTGGGGCCAATTGCCGGGGGAGGCAATCCGCAAGGGATGGAAAAGATCAAGGACATTCCGCAGATCGTGGTGCATGGGGACAGCGACAAGACGGTGCCGGTGATGCAGTCGCGGGCGATGGTGGAAGCGGGGAAGAAGGCGGGCGCGACGATCGAGTACATCGAGGTGCGGGGCGGCAATCACGTGGACATCGCCGTGCCGAATATGCCGGTGATCATGGACTTCTTCGCGAAGCAGGCGCGCCCGTAAGCTAGGTGCCGCGGCGATTGCCGCAGAGGTCGATGTGGAGGCGGGGGCTGTAGCGATAGCCTTCCTGCTTGCAGACTTCGGCGATCCAGGGAGCGCGCTCGCGGAGGACGTCGAGCTGAGTGCCTTCGGGCATCAGGATAGTGCGAGCGGGGGAAGCGCCAACGTCGGCGAGAAGGCGGCGGATTTCGTCGAGGTCCGCAGGCTGCATGACGACGAACTTGAGTTGATAGTCGTAGGTGGCGATCAGGTGGCGGAGGATCTCAGGCTGGTGGCGGAGACGCTCGTGCTGGGCGGCATAGCGTCCGCCTTCGCGCTCCCAAGGCGTGGAGTTGGCGAGCTTGGGGGAGATGCTCATCAGATCGCAGGCGACGGGCGGAGCCGACGGTGCCGGCGGTCTCGATGGTGATGTGAAAGCCGGCCGCGGCGGAGTTGGGCGGTGAGTTCGCCGATTTGCGGAGCGATGAGCGTTTCGCCACCCGTGACGACGGCATGCCGTCCGGGATGGGCCAAAGCTTCGCGTACCAGTTCTTCGACGGAGAAGTCGTCGCCGATGGGTGCCCAGGAGGTGTAGGGCGTATCGCACCAGGTGCAACGGAGATTGCAGCCGGTGGTGCGAATGAAGTAGCTGGGGACCCCGAGGAGGGAGCCTTCGCCCTGAAGCGAGTAGAAGCGCTCGGAGATCTTCACGGGTACACCAGCGGGTCCGTAAAGCCGGCTTCGGCGAAGCCTTTGCGGCGAAGGAGGCAGGAATCGCAGGCACCGCAGGGGCGGCCGTCGGGAGCGGGGTCGTAGCAACTGAGGGTGAGGGAGAAGTCGAGGCCGAGCGAGTGGCCGAGGGTGACGATTTCGGCTTTCGAGAGATGGATCAGCGGCGCGTGGATGGTGAGTTCAGCGCCTTCGACGCCGGCCTTGGTGGACAGGTTCGCCATGCGGGTGAAGGCGGCGATGAACTCGGGGCGGCAATCGGGATAGCCAGAGTAATCAAGGGCATTGACACCGATGAAAATGTCCTGAGCCTGGAGCGTTTCGGCCCAGGCGAGAGCAAACGATAGGAAGATCGTGTTGCGGGCGGGGACATAGGTGACGGGGATGCCGGCGTCCATCTCGGAGACGGAGCGATGCTTGGGGACGTCAATGGAGTCGGTGAGGGCGGAACCGCCGAACTGGCGAAGGTCGAACTGGACGGTCCGGTGGACGGCGTGGAAGGCAGCGGCGACGCGAGCGGCGGCCTGGAGTTCACGACGATGGCGCTGGCCATAGTCGAACGAGAGGGCGTAGCATTCGTAGCCGTGGTGGTGAGCGTAGGCGAGGCAGGTGGAGGAATCGAGGCCTCCACTCAAGAGGCAGACGGCGCGCTTCATTTGATTTGCACCAACTCATCCTTGGCGGGCGTGGAGGAGGCCGCGACCTGACGCTGGGGCGTGAGGAGGCGGCGCGGGAGTTTGGAGAAGTAGGTGAGGCGCTCCACCAAGGGGAGCAGCTTGCGGACGGTTTCGCCGTGGAAGATCAGGCTGCCGGCAACGAGCAAGGGATGCGGAATGGTGGTGCGGCAGCGCGAGCACATCTCGATCTGGCCGGCTTGGCCGGCGGCGTGTTGACGGCGAAGGTCCTGCATGCGCGGGCCATTGAAGATGGCGGGCATCGACTGTTGGCCGACGTTGCCGACGGGGGCGCCATCGAGCATGTAGCTTTGGCAGCAGGGGTAGACGTCGCCGTTGTGTTTGACGTACATGGCACCGCGCCAGAGGTAGTGGCAGGGATGCTTCCAGTCCTCGGGGGCGTGACCGGCGTCGGGCCGGAGCAGGTCGGTTTCGTCGGCCTTAATGCGGATGAGGTCGACGCCGGGGACGGCGCGCCAGAACTGCATGAACTCGTCGACTTCGGCTTCGTTTTTCTCCATGCGGATCATCTGGACGACGATCTGAAGCTTCGAACCCCGTTCGTGCTTCATGCGGCAAAGGCGGACGAAGTTGTCGCGGACTTTCTCAAAGCGGGCACCTTTGCGGTAATATTCGAAGCTCTCCTTGCGGGCGCCGTCCATGGAGAGGGTGATGTGTTTGAGGGGCGTATCGAGCAGGCGGGCGCAGGTCTTTTCGTCGAGGAAGGTTCCGTTGGAGGAAAGGAGCGTGGCGATGTTGTGGCGCTCGCAGTACTCGATGCGGTCGAAAATGGCGCGATCCAGGAAGGGTTCGCCGAGGCCGATGAGCATGACGTGTTCGGCGGAGCGCTGGGTTTCGTGAACGAGGCGGGTGAAGACATCGTCGGTCATGTCTTCTTTGGGCTGCTTGTGCGTTTCACGCGGACACATGGGGCAATAGAGATTGCACTTGGCCGTGGTTTCGACGATGTACTCGACGGGCAAGGCGGAGCCGAGGTCGTGGCGGCCCAGCAGGTAGCCGGCGAGCAGCTTGGCCCGGTTCAGGATGCGCATGCGTTCATTTAATTGTAGCGAGTTGGTCCCTGGGGGCATCAAGTGAACGATGGAGTTGCGTGAGTTGGAAGAGCGGGTCCGGCGGCTGAACGAGCGGCCGATGCGCGCCGGTGCCGCCTATGTTTTGTACTGGGCGCAGATGAACCGGCGGACGAAGTACAACCATGCGCTGGCCTATGCGATCGAATTGGCGAATGCGCAGGACCTGCCGGTGCTGATCTACGAGGGGCTGACGTGTACGTATCCGTCGGCGAATGACCGGCTGCATACCTTCATCCTGGAAGGTGTGCCGGATATGGCAGCGGGGGCCCGGGAACTGGGCGCGGGGTATGTCTTCTATCCGCGGCGGCGGCGCAGCGATCGCAACGATGTGCTGTATGAGTTGGCGAAGCAGGCCGCGTGCGTGGTGACCGATGATTATCCGACGTTCATCGCGCGACAGCACAACGCGAGCGTGCCGACGAAGCTGGACGTGCCGTACTTCGTGGTGGATTCCAGTTGCATTGTGCCGATGAACCGGATGGAGAAGCGAGAGTACGCCGCGTACACGATCCGGCCGAAGCTGCACCGGTTGCTGGGCCAGTATCTGCGTCCGTGGCAGATGCCGAAGCCGAAGCGGAAATGGACGCTGAAGGCGGGGCAGGACGTACACGTGGAGGTGACGCGCGAGTCGATTGCGGAGCTGGTGGCCAGTTGCGAGATCGACCATACGGTGGCGCCGTCGTTGACGTTTCCGGGTGGCCCGGCGGCGGCGGACCGGCATCTCGAGCACTTCCTCACGCAGAATCTGAAGCGCTACGGCGAGGAGCGCAATCAGCCCGCAGCGCACGCCACCAGCAACATGAGCCCGTACCTGCACTTCGGGCAGATCAGTGCGCTGGAAGTGGCATTGCGGGCGCGGGATAGCGCGCTCGAGCAGGAGATTGGCGCCGACGAATATCTGGAAGAGCTGATCGTGCGGCGGGAGTTGGCCTTCAACTTTACGCGCTTTGTGGACCAGCCGGACACGCTGGCGAACCTGCCGGATTGGGTGCAAGGGACGCTCGAGAAACATCGGCGCGATGAGCGGGATCCGATTTATACGCGGGAAGAGTTCGAAGAGGCCGAGACCCACGATCCGATCTGGAATGCGACGCAGCGGGAGATGCGGCTGCGGGGTAAGATCCACGGCTACTACCGCATGTACTGGGGCAAGAAGATTATTGAGTGGTCGCCAAGCTACGAAGAGGCTTTACGGACGATGGTGGAAATTCACGATCGTTACGCGCTCGACGGGCGCGACCCGCTGACCTATACGAACATCTTGTGGTGCTTCGGTTTACACGATCGGCCATGGACCGAGCGACCGGTGTTTGGCACGATCCGGTGGATGTCCTACGACGGCATGCGCCGCAAGACGAATGCGGATGGTTACATCAAGGAAATCCTGATGCTGGAACGGACAAGCAAGGACCCGTTTCGCTTACAATAGCCAGAACCGATGCGGATCGTCGTTACTGGCGCGACTGGCTTCATTGGCCAAAGCCTGGTGCGGCGTTTGGCCAGCGAAGGTCATGACGTACACATTCTGATCCGGAAGCCGCGAACCGGACTGCCGCCGCAGATTTCTTATTCGATTTGGGACGCGGAGCAGAACGACCCGCCGGTGTCGGCCCTGGAAGGGGCCGAAGCCGTGATTCATTTGGCCGGGGAGCCGATTGGTCAACGGTGGACCGAAGGGACGAAGCGCAGAATTCGGTCCAGCCGCGTGGGCGGGACGCAACGGCTGGTGTCGGCGATGTCGCAGATGAGCCGGTTTCCGCGCGTGTTGATTGCGGGGTCGGCGGTGGGCTATTACGGGTCGCGTGGCGATGAGGTGCTGACCGAGGCCTCAAAGGTAGGGACGGGGTTCCTGGCGGATGTCTGCGAGGAATGGGAAGCGGCGGCGAATCTGGCGCTGGCGCTGAACATGCGAGTGGTGCGGTTGCGAACATCGATGGTGCTGGATCGCGAAGGTGGGGCGCTGGCGCGCATGTTACCGGCGTTTCGGGCCGGCGTGGGCGGGCGGCTCGGATCGGGCGAGCAGTGGGTGTCCTGGATTCATTTGCAGGATCTGGTGTCGCTGATTCAGTTTGCGCTGGCGAACGAGTCGTTGAACGGAGCGGTGAATGCGTCGGCGCCGGGGCCGGTGCGGAACACGGAGTTTACGCAGACTTTGGCGCAGGAATTACGCCGGCCGGCGATCTTCCCGGCCCCGATGTTTCTGCTGCGGCTGTTGTTCGGGGAGATGCCGGGAGCGGTGCTGGAGGCGAGCCAGCGAGCGATGCCGGTGGCGGCGGAAAAGGCGGGCTTCGATTTTCGATTTACAGAGCTGGGTCCCGCGCTGCGCGATCTGCTGCGATCATAGGTAAAGTGAGCCGTTCGCCTGCGCCGTTTTGGACCTGGAGGGAAGTTGCCCTCTTTCTTGGCGCATACCTACCCGCCTTCGCCTTGGCCGGCCTAATTTTTCGTTCCCTGCCCTGGAAAGTACCCGGCTTGGCAGCGCAGAGCCTGGTGCCACTGCTGATCGGCTATTGCCTCTGGTTCCTGGGCCTGTTTGCGATTCTCCGCGTGACGGGCGAGGGAAGCTTGCGGGATAGCCTGGCATGGCGCCTGCCGAAGACGGGGATCGGTTTGAGCCTGTTCGGTGGTCCGGTGCTGGCGATCGTGGTGACGGTATTCGGGGTGCTGATGAAGACGCCGGAGGTGGAGAACCAGATCCGGACTTGGCTGTCGGCAGACCGGACGTCCTTGATCCTGACCGCGGTGTTTGCGACGATGCTGGCGCCGCTCTTTGAAGAGGTCGCCTTTCGCGGGTTCCTGCAGCCGCTGTTTGTGCGGGCGGCGGGAGCTTTTCTGGGAATTGTGGGGACGGCGCTCCCTTTTGCGCTGATCCATGGCCCGCAGGTGCATTGGAGTTGGCAGCATCTGCTGCTGCTGACTTTGGCGGGCAGCGTGTTTGGATGGATTCGCTATCGCACGGCATCGACTGTCGCGTCGACCATCATGCACAGCACCTATAACCTAACCCAGCTCGTGGGGTTTCTGGCGAGCAGATAAGAGAGCAGCTTTGGTAAAGACGTTGGAATGGACGCCCGAAGGCGTCGTAATGATTGATCAGACGCGGTTGCCGCGGACGGTGGAGTTTGTGACTTGCCGCACGTATCAGGACGTGGCGACGGCGATCAAGGACATGATCATTCGCGGCGCGCCGGCGATCGGCGTGGCGGCGGCGATGGGCGTGGCCCTGGGAGCGCTGGCGGCGCCCGATGAGGGCTTCGACGCGGAGTTTGAGAAGATCTGTGCGACGCTAGGCGCGACGCGGCCGACGGCGGTGAACCTGTTCTGGGGCATCGAGCGGATGAAGCGCGTCCGCGCGAGTGTGGCGGGGCAGGCATTGAGCGACGTGCGGGCACGGTTGGTGCAAGAAGCGCTGACGGTGTATGCGGAGGACATCGCGATCAACGAGGCGATCGGGGCCAACGGTGGTCCGCTGGTGCCGGATGGCAAGTCGGTGTTGACGCATTGCAATGCCGGCGCGCTGGCGACGGCCGGCTATGGCACGGCGCTCGGCGTGATCCGCGCCGCGCATGCGAGCGGCAAAAAGATCGACGTCTATGCCGACGAGACGCGGCCGTTTCTGCAAGGTGCGCGGCTGACGGCCTGGGAACTGCAGCAGGACAATATTCCGACGAAGGTGATCACGGACAACATGGCCGGCCATTTCCTGAAAGATGGGCGAATCGGTTGCGTGGTGGTGGGCGCGGATCGTATCGCCGGGAACGGCGACGTGGCGAACAAGATCGGGACCTATTCGGTGGCGGTGCTGGCGAAGGAGAACGGCGTGCCGTTCTATGTGGCGGCGCCGATCTCGACGCTCGATCTGACGCTGACGTCCGGGACGCAGATCCCCATTGAGCAGCGACCGTCGCTGGAGGTGACCCACGTGTTCGGTGTGCCGGTGGCACCCGAGGGCATGGAGGTGGAGAACCCCGCGTTCGACGTGACGCCGGCGAAGTATGTGACGGCGATCATCACCGAGCGCGGTGTGGCGTATCCGCCGTTCACCGAGTCGCTGGCGAAGCTCGCGGCGAAGGAGTCGGCTTAGCCGACTTTCTTCAGCCGCGTCTTTTCCATCGAGATCGTACGGCGGTTCTGGCGAGTTTCGCGCATGCGTTCGCTGGCCGCCTCGACGGCGTCGGCGAAGGTCTCGCCGTTCGCTTCGGTGGCACCCCAGCTGAACATCACCGAGAAGTTGCCGAGTGAGCGCAACTGGAAGTCCCAGAGGCGTTCGGAAAGGGCGTTCAAGCGGCGCTGGGCGACGGAGCCGTTTTCGTCGGCGAAGACGAGGATGAATTCGTCGTCCGAAGCGCGGCAGCCGAAGAATTCGCTGCCGTTGGGCGCCGTGATGAGCGACTTGACGAGTTGGCTGACCGACTTGACCAGCTCTTCGGCAGCCGGGCGGCCGGAGGTGTCCTGCAAACGGGCGTAGTCGTTAATGCCGATGGAGACCACCAGGCCGGTGAAGAGCGCGGTGTCGCGCTTCAGGAAGTCGAGCGTGGCGCGATCGTTCATGCCGCTGGGCAAGGCGAGCGGAGCCGCGGGGGCCGGTTCGACGGGAGCGACAGCCAACGGCTCGGGTTCAGGCTCCGGTTCGGCGGTGGGCTCGGCGTGAACGGCAGCCATGAGGCTGTCGAAAGATTCAAGAGGCGCGGGCTCCGGCACGTCGCCGACTTCGGCGGGCGTGAGGAAATCGGCCGGCGGGGGCACGGAGAGTTCTTCTTGCACGGGTTCTTCCAGGTGGGCGACCGGTTCAGGCTGTTCCTCAAGCGGCGCGGGCTGCTCTTCGAACTGGGGTTCGGAAGCGGGAACAGCGGCTTCGCTGCTCAGCACGCGGATCCGAACGACGGGCTCTTCTTCGACCGGACCGGCTTCGGGCATCGGTTCGTCGAGGCGAGTCTGGAACTCTTCCTGGGCGGCCCGGGCGATCGTCGAGGGCGATTCAAACAGGCTGCGGAGTGACTCGTGGATAGGTTCTTCAGCGACAGCCGGCTCAGCTTCAACCTCGGGGGCGACGTCGGCTTGAGCCTGGACGGCGGCGACCGTCTCCTGATGCCAGGTAGCACGGTGCCAGTCAGGTTCGTGGGACATGGGTTGTTCCACCACCGGCTGCGTCGCCACGGGCTCGTCGGCGACGGCTTCGGCCACCGGGGCTTCTTCGGCCCGGGGAAACTCTTCGCCAAAGACATCGGCGCTGGCGAGTTCAGCATGCACGGGCTCGGAGACTTCGGGAAGGGCTTCCTCAGCGGCCGGCGTGGGCTCGAAATGCAGGTCCGCAACAGGTACTTCGGCGACCGGCTCGTCTGCCACGGCAACGTCAGCGACGAGAGCCACGGGCTCTTCCACCACGGGCACTTCGGCGACGGGTTGCGGCACTTCGACGGGAATTGGCACTTCAAAAGGGGCCGGGGTCTCGGTCGCCGAGGGGCGGGTGAGATAGACCGGGCCGGTGGAATAGGCAGGCGCTTCGTAGGCCGTGTGAGGAGCCACCGCCGCGCGGACCACCAGTTCGAGATTCCGACCGACTTGAGCGATGGCATTCGCCACCGCCGCCGATTCCATATGGGCCTGCGGCAGGCGGGCGCGCTCCTCCTGACGAACCGTCATTTCGAGGACTTGTTCCCGAAGACGTTCGTTCTTTCCCTTCAGATAGTCGACCAAGAAGGCGACGAGCGTGCATCCTAGCGCCACAACGACGCCGAGGAACATCACGAAGATTTGTGTGTCAAGCCCGGTTACGAGATCCATACCAGTACCTGGAGTGTATCGGCGGAGTTCTAGGAGACAAATAGATCGGCCGGTTCAATAATTCAGTAGTACCCATCCAATGGGCGAGGTACGGGAGTCCCGTTGACGAGGGAGTAAGAATCTGCAGGGAGAGGGGTATCTCTCGATAAACGCTTATTTTCTCGTCGTTTATGGAAGGACGGGGCGAGCCGTGCCGGCCGACTCCCAGCGGCGGAGTTTTGACTAGAGGGTACGAAAGTTTACTAATTAACGTCCCGCAAGAAAGGGGTTGGTGCGGGCTTCGTGATCGATGGTGGAGGGGCCGCCGTGGCCGGGAAAGACCTCGGTAGAGGGCGGGAGGGTGAGGAGTTGCGACTCGATGGAGGCAATGAGTTGCTCATAGTCGCCGCCGGGGAGATCGGTGCGGCCGATGGACCCGCGAAAGAGGGTATCGCCGGCGATGACTTTGTTTTCTTCAGGGAGGTAGAGGCTGACGCTGCCGGGGGAGTGGCCCGGCGTGAAGAGGACGTGCATTTCGCGTCCGAGGCAATCGAGGACTTCGCCGGTGACGAAGGGACGGTCAATGGTGAAGGGCTCGGGGGAGGGCATGCCGGTCCACTGGGCTTGCTGGGGGAGGAGGTCGTAGGTGGGTTGGTCGGCGGGGTGGAGCGAGACAGGAATCTGGAATTGGCGCTGGAGACCGGCCACGGCGCCGACGTGGTCGATGTGGGCGTGTGTAAGGAGGATCTGCTCGGGGACCAGGCCGAGGGTCTCCAGGAGGGTCAGCAGCCGAGGGAGTTCGGCGCCGGGATCGATGATGACGGCGCGACCGTCACGGCTCAGAATCGAGCAGTTGCACTGAAAAGGACCCAGAGGAAAATAATCGTGCCGAAGAGAAGCGCCGGAAGGCATTCTTCAGTGTAAAACTGAAGGGACATGTCATTACCGGCGTCCCTCATTCTCGGAATCCATATCGCGATGGCCATGCTGATCGCGGGAGGTGGTCTGGCGGCTCTGTTCAGCGGAGGCGCGACGATTTCGGTGCTGCCGCGCAAAACGGCGATGATCGGGATCGCCCTGCTGCTGGTGACTGGGGCGAATAATTTCATCGCGCGGATGGGAACGGGCGTGCCAAAGGGTTATCACATGTGGTTCGGCATCAAGTTCCTGCTGGCGCTGCACATTCTTTCGATGGTGGTGATTGTGTCCGGGCCGAAGCATACGCCGGAGAAGCGGGCGCGGCTGTTGAAGGGCGTGGGCGCTTCAGCGATCGCGGTGGTGCTGATCTCGGTGTACCTGGGTTATCTGGCGGCCAGCCACTAAGGCCGAATAAGGCGCGAGAAAGAGAAAAGGCCCGGTGACTGCGTACAGTCTCGGGCCTTTGGATTTGAGCTAGCAGGTTAGAGAGCGGATTCGATGGCCTTGGTGAGTTCCTCGGAGTTCGGCTCCACAGCAGAATCGAACTTCTTGATGACCTGGCCGTTCTTGCCGACCAGGAACTTGGCGAAGTTCCACTTCACTTCCCCGCCCTTCTGAGTGAGGTACTGATAGAGCGGCGCCTGATCCGAGCCCTTCACGGAGATCTTCGAGAACATCGGGAAGGTGACGTGATACTTCCGATCGCAGAAAGCCTTGATCTCGTCGTTGGTGCCGGGTTCCTGAGCGCCAAAGTTGTTGGCGGGGAACCCCACGATGACCAAGCCTTTGCCCTTGTATTTCTGATAGAGGGCTTCGAGGCCCGCGTATTGCGGGGTGTAGCCGCATTGGCTGGCAACGTTGACGGCCAGGACTACCTTTCCCTTGTACTTGGACAGCGGCGTCGGCTGTCCGTCAATCGATTGCATGGTGAATTCGTAGATATTGTCAGCAGCCATAGCGGAAACCGCAGCCAGGATGAGCGTGGTTAAGACTTTCATCAGCGTGAAAGATGCAGTGCCGAGGCCGGGCGATGCAGCCAATTTCAAATGAACGCGGTAAAATCCAGCCATGCTGGTGGAACAAATGCGGGTGGGCGCGACCGCCATTCTCACGTTGAACCATCCGGCGAGACGCAATGCGCTCTCGCTGGAGATGATGAGTGAACTGAAGGCGGCGCTGGAGAGCTTGCCGGCTGTGACGCGGGCGGTGATTCTGGCGGCGCAGGGCGGGGTGTTTTGCTCGGGCCATGATCTGCGGGAGATGCGCGGCGGCGCGCGAGAGGAATATGAGGAGTTGTTTGAAGTCTGTACCAATCTGATGCAGACGGTGCAGGCGATTCCCCAACCGGTGATTGCCGAGGTGCAGGGCATCGCCACGGCGGCGGGTTGTCAGTTGGTGGCGGCGTGCGATCTGGCGATTGCGGCGGACACGGCGACGTTTGCGACGCCGGGGGTGAAGATCGGCTTGTTTTGCTCGACGCCGATGGTGGAACTGACGCGAAGCGTGGGCCGCAAGCGGGCGCTCGAGATGTTGCTCACCGGCCGCGAGGTGTCGGCGGCCGAGGCGGCGGAGTGGGGCTTGATCAATCGGGTGGTGCCGTTCAAGATGCTGCGCCCGGCGACTCTGGAACTAGCCGAGCAAATCGCCACCGCGGCGCGCTACACGGTGAGTGTCGGCAAACAGGCTTATTATGCGCAGGCCGAGATGGACGCCGCGGCAGCCTACGAGGAGATGCGAGAAGTGATGGCTTCGAACGCGATGGCACCGGATGCGCAAGAGGGAATCGGGGCGTTTCTGGAGAAGCGGAAGCCGGTATGGCGGGACTGACGGGCGATCAGGAATGAATGGGGCGGCGACGCCAAGTGTCGAGACGGCTCGCAACGCCAACGACCTGACCGACGATGTCGGCTTCGTTTTCGGCGAATAGCCGCGGCGGAGTTTTGGCGCCGGGGGCAAACTGCATCATCAGGCGTCCTTCGATCAAATTGCACCAGCCGCAGAGATGGCCTTGCCGGTGCTCGACGAAGTAGATGGGGCGTTCATACTCGTCGCGCCAGCCGTCGGAGACGATCTTGCGCTTGCTCTCATCGATCAGGAGGAGGGCGCCGGGGGCGAGAAACGGATACATCGACCATTCGTCGGAACCGAGCATCGCGTAACGTTGTCCCTTGGGCTCGTTGCCGCCCAGTAGCATCAAGGGCAGGCGTCCCCAGCGCTGGATGATGCGGCTGAGGTAAGTGGTGCGGCGAAAGTCGACAGACGGATCGAGACTGAGAGGCACGGGGACTTCGACGTTCGAGTCGAGGCGGAGGCGAAGAGGGTGGGTGGCGGGGACGTCGAGAACGGCCATCGAGTCGGCGGCCATTTGGCCGAGAGGAACGCCATACCAGCCAAGGACTTCGGTCAGGTCGAGGCGATAGATCGTGCAAAGGCTATAGAGGCGGAAGACGCTGGGGACGGTGCCTTTATTCTCAATATCCGCGAGGCGGCTGAGGGCGATAGTGAACTCGTCACTCTTTTGACGTTCGGCGATCCGTTGGCTGGCCTCTTCCACATCGCGGTAGCGGAGATTCAGTCGTTCGCGGACTCGTTTCAGTCTCTGGCCAGCTTCTTCCATGCTATAGTCATGCCAACGGGAGGCCCGTCAGTTGGCAATCTTATACTCCTTTCCTCTAATGAAGACAGCCAGGGAATTGAGTCGTTAACGCGAAGCGTGGCGAACAGACCATCTACCATTTGGATTATATAAAGGGTAGACATTTGACAGCAAGTCCTGTTTTTTCTTTTTGTTCCGTTTCCGGAACAGCATACAGAAAGTAGAGATATTCGGTGGGTGATTCCGGCGGACCGCGGCGCGTGATTGTGGGGGTTTCCGGCGCTAGCGGGGCGATCTATGGGTGGCGAATTCTGGAAAAGCTGCGCGGGGTGGCGCAGGTGGAAACGCACCTGATCCTAAGCCGGTCCGGGGAGCGCACGGCATACCTGGAGATGGGGAAGAAGGCCGCCGACTTCAAGGAACTGGCGCACTACGCTTATCCGATGGAGGACATCGGGTGCCGGCTGGCGAGCGGGTCGTTTCGGACCGACGGGATGGTGGTGGCGCCGTGCTCCGTTCACACGATGTCGGCGATCGCGACGGGGATCACCGATAATCTCATCACGCGGGCGGCCGACGTTCAGCTCAAGGAACGGCGGCGGCTGGTCCTGATGGTGCGGGAGATGCCTTTTCACCTGGGGCACCTGAGGACGATGACGGCGCTGGCGGAGATGGGGGCAATTGTGGCCCCGCCGGTGCCCGGTTTCTATCAGCGTCCGCAAACAGTCCTCGACTTGGTGGATCATTGTGTGGATCGCGTGTTGGACTTACTTGATTTGCCAGCCGCGGACGCAAAACGATGGGATCCTCAAAAACAGCAGGCATGAAGAAAAAAACGATCGTCGCATTTCAGGGCGAACGAGGCGCGTTCTCGGAATTGGCCGCGGTACAGTTGCTGGGGCCGCGGATTGAGTTGCTGCCTTGTGAGCGGTTCGAGCAGATGTTTCGCGCGCTGGCGGACGGAGTGTCCGATGCCGCGGTGGTGCCGATCGAGAACACGCTACACGGGTCCGTGCACGAGAATTACGATCACCTGCTGCACTTCGATCTGAAGATTGTAGCTGAGACCAGCGTCCGCATCGTGCACAACCTAATTGTGCCGCCGGGGACGAAGTTCTCGGAGCTGAAGCGGGTGTATTCGCATCCGGTGGCGTTGAACCAATGCCTGAAGTTCTTCGCGGCGCATCCGCGACTGGAGAAGACGACCTACTACGACACAGCAGGCAGCGTGAAGATGGTGATGGCGGAGCGGCCGGCGGGGGCGGCGGCGATTGCTTCGACGCTGGCGGCGGAGCGCTATGGGGGCGAGATCCTGAAAGGCTCGATCGAAGACGACCGGAAGAACTTTACGCGGTTCTTTCTGCTACGGCGTCCAGACTATCCGTCGCCGAAACGGTCAGCCGACTCGAAGGTGACGCTGGTGTTCACGACGAAGAACTCGCCGGGGAGCCTGTTCCGGGCGCTGGCGGCGTTGGCCCTGCGGGATATTTCCTTGGCGAAGATCGAATCCCGGCCGATGCGAGGTCGGCCTTGGGAGTATTTGTTCTACCTCGATTTCTACGGGCATGTGGATGATGCGAACGTGCGGCATGCACTGGCGCATCTAGGTGAGCTTTCGGACCTGATCCGGGTGCTGGGCTGTTATCCGGCGGCGAAGATCGAAGCTTAGAGGCGATGACGCGGCCCGATTTCTCCGGCACCTACAAACTGAATGCGGAGTTGAGCGACTTCGCGAATCTGAAGGCGCCACGACTGCGCGTGGACTCGGTGGTTCATGCGGAGCCCTCGCTGGCGGTGACCACGCTGCAGATCGACGCGGGTGGGGCCAACTCGACGGTGCGGCGCTGCAAGACGGACGATGTGCCGGTGTCGCTGGAGGTGGCGGGGAAAACGCGGCAATTGCGGGCCCGGTGGGAGGGACAGGGGCTGGTGGTGGAGACCAGTTGGGAGCACAACGGGCAGCAACGCATTGTTCAGGATACGTGGAATTTATCGGCGAATCGCAGGCAATTGGTGATCGTGCGGCGACAGGAAGCGGCGCAAGGAACGCTGCTTCAGCGGTTCGTTTTGGAACGCGAAAGTCCCGGGGATTGAGCGAAATCAATGGAGAATCCCAAAACCCGGATATCCGATTCATGAATCCGTAAATGTTATCGTGTGCGTAAATCTCAAGCTATTGAAATGAAAGAGCTTCAGATTTGGCCCTCGACTTGCAAAATGTTCAGTAAGGCCCAAAAAGCCTCTAACAAAATGAACAAGTCTTCACCAGAGAACATGCCTGCCGTTCTCTTGCGAAGAGCCAGAAATTTATGGAGACCTTAATGAATCGTTTGACAGTGACGCTATTGCTCGTTCTGTCGCTTGCTCTCAGTCTGCCCGGACAAACCATTACGGCTTCGATTACCGGCGCAGTGACCGACCCCTCCGGGGCGGCGATCCCCGGTGGCACCGTGACGGCCACCAACACCGACACCAACGTGAAGACGACGGCCACCGTGAATGGTGAAGGGCTCTATACCTTCCCGTTCCTGCGCGTCGGCAATTACTCGGTGACGGTGGAAACCAAGGGCTTCAAGAAGTCGGTGATTGGTCCCTTCAAGGTGGAAGCCAACCAGATCGCCCGCATCGACGTGAAGCTCGAGATCGGTGACATCACGCAAACCGTGGAAGTCTCCGACGTCGGCCCGCTGCTGCAGACCGAAACCCAGGCGACCGGAGACACGCTCTCGTCGACGAAGCTGACGAACATTCCGCTGAATGGCCGCAACTTCGCGTCGCTGACGCTGCTGATCCCGGGTGCGGTTTCGACCGCGCCGAACGCGATGAACACCGCCGCCCGCTTCCAGGGCTCCGGTTCGCGTCCGCAGGTGAACGGCAACCGTGAACAGACGAACAACTTCATTCTGGACGGCGTGGACATCAACCAGTCGGTGGACAACCAGATCGGTTATCAGCCCAACGTCGACGCGCTGGAAGAAGTGAAGGTGGTGACGGGTAATGCCGGCGCCGAATTCGGCAACGTCGGCGGTGCGAGCGTCGTGATGTCGCTCAAGAGCGGGACCAACGAATTCCATGGCAACCTGTTCGAGTTCCTGCGCAACGAGAAGCTCGATGCGAACGGTTTCTTCAACAACCGTGCGAACACGAAGCGCCAGGCGCTGCGCCAGAACATCTTCGGCGGCACCTTCGGTGGCCCGATCATCCGCAACCGCACGTTCTTCTTCGTGGACTATGAACAGACCGAGCGGCGTATCGCGGGTCCGGCGACGGCCAGTGTGGCCCCGGCCGCATGGCGCAATGGCGACCTGAGCCAGTTCCTGACGGTGAACAACCAGATCATCCGTGACCCGGCGACCGGCACGACGCTGGCGGCGCGCACGCCGTTCCCGAACAATCAGATTCCGGTGTCGCGCTTCAGCCCGACGGCTCGTTTCCTGTTCAGCAACCCCTCGCTGTATCCGCTGCCGAACAACACCGGCACGGGCGCGCTGGGCATCACGAACAACTACATCGGCGCGACGCGCAACTTCCTGTCGAACAAGCAGGGCGACGCGAAGGTGGACCATCGCCTCTCCGATAAGGACAACCTGATGTGGCGCTATTCGCGCGCTTACTACGACACGTTCGGTTCGCAGGCGGCCCTCCCGATTCAGATGACGGGCGGCAATCAGGGTCCGACGTGGTCAACGGTGGGCAACTGGACGCGGACGTGGAATGCGAAGCTCGTGACCGACAGCCGCTTCTCCTACAGCAACGTGGGCATTGACGATCGCGTCGTTGACTGGTCCGGCCAGTTGGGCGCCGACGGCAACAGCAAGTTCGGTATCCCCGGCGGCCAGGCCATTCCCGGCTTGTCGTCGTTCATCATCGGCGGTGGTCTCACCGGCGGCGGCAACGCGGCCACGATCGCTTCGACCCGTGACAAGAAGTATCAGTTCCAGTCGAACAACACGTATCAGACCGGCGCTCACCTGTTGAAGTTCGGCATCAACCTGCTGAAGAACATCCAGACGCGCTACTACGCCGGCAACAACGGCGCCCTCGGCTCGTTCACCTACAACGGTGCCTACTCGGGCGTCGACATCGGTGACTTCCTGCTCGACTCGCTGGCCAGCAAGGGCCGTGGCGCGGTCGCCGATCCGTGGAATCACATCGGCTGGCGCAACATCTTCTTCGTGCAGGACAGCTGGAAGGTGACCCGTTCGGTGACGTTCAACTTCGGCCTGAGCTGGGAATACACCTCGCCCATCTACGAACGCGACGATCGCCAGGTGAACATCAACACCTTCACGGGTGCGCTGATCTACCCGGGCAAGACCGAATACGGCCGGGCGCTCTACAAGGCCTACAAGAAGCAGTTCAACCCGAACCTGGGCATCGCCTGGAGCGTGAACTCGAAGACGGTGGTGCGCGCGGCGTATCGCTTGTCGAACTTCCTGGAAGGCACGGGTGCCAACCTCCGTCTGCCGCTCAATCCCCCTTACTTCACGGAATCGAACGTGACCTATGACAGCACCGCGCCGGGCCGCATGGCCGTTGGGTTCTCCGACCTGATCGCGCGTGGTGATCTGACCAGCCCGCGTTCGAGCCCGACCGCCGCTCCCTTCTATCAGGGCCGCGCGTGGGACTTGAACCTGCGCCCGCAGATGACCAACCAGTTCAACTTCGCCATCGAGCGTCAGTTGGACCAGGCGACGAGCATCAATATCGCTTATGTCGGCCAGCGCGGTACGCACCTGGTGATCCCGCACGAAGCCAACAACCCGCTGCCGGGTACGGGACCCTACTCCACGTGGGCGCCGATCAATGACCGTCGTCCGCTGGCCTCTGTGCTGCCGAACGTCGGCAATATCGCCCTCACCGAGTCGAGCGGTACCAGCTGGTACAACGCGCTGCAGGTGAGCGGCCGCCGCCGCATGACGGGCGGGCTCGAAATGATGTTCCAGTACACGTACTCCAAGACCAACACCGACGGCCTCGGCTACTACGGTTGCGGCGGCGTGAACGCGGAAGGCGCCTACTGGCAGGATGCCTACAACCGCCGTGGCAACTATGGCCCGGCCTGCTTCGACGTGCGTCACAACCTGACGACGGCCGGGGTGTTCAACGTGCCGTTCGGCAAGGGTCAGAAGTATGGCTCGAGCTCGCCGCGCATCGTGGACCTGGTGCTGGGTGGTTGGAACATCAACTACAACCTGGCTGTTCGTGGCGGCTTCCCTGTCACGATCTTCGCTTCGACGCAGAACACGAACTCGGGCCGCTCGCCCCGTGGCAACGCCCGCGCCAATCGCTATACGAACCTGGCCGAGCCGTCGACGCGGACGGTGGACACCTGGTTCGGTAAGGCGTTTACGGCCGCCGACTTCTGTGCGGCTGGCGTGAACAACGGCACGTGCGCCTACGGCGTGCCGGCTCTGGGTGAGTTCGGCAACGCCGGTGTCGGCACCGAGCGCGCGCCGGGCTTCTTCAACATGGACACGTCGATCGGCAAGTACTTCAACATCACGGAGCGGCATCGTCTGCAGTTCCGCGCCGAGATGTTTAACGTGCTCAACTACGTGAGCTGGGGCGCCCCGGGCCGTGACATCACGACTCCGGCAACCTTCGGCCAGATCACGGGCCAGATCAACTCGCCTCGCAACATTCAGTTCAGCTTGAAGTACAGCTTCTAAGCCGAACTGAGCGGTTTGTCTCGCTCAACGCCCCATGTCCCTCCCGGGATGTGGGGCGTTTTTCTTTGGCTGCGGGGGCGGGAGAACAGATCTCCCTAAACGGAAAATGCCCCTGACGAGGAGCCCGGATAGGCCTCCCACGTCAGGGGCATTTTTTAAACTACGTTCAAACTACCGGAACTCAGGCACGCACCGAAGTGCGGACTCAAGTTCGTCTCGCGTGAGGTGGCCGGTCCACAGGAACAGCGGTCCCGGCACTGAACGAGACCTGAACGTTAGGGCATCGACTTCAACAGTCGACCACCTCACGCATAGGTTGATTGGAACGTTTACTATCAGTACTCATTCTGTTTGAACCACCTCCTTTCTCAGTGATGCCTTGATCCTAAATCTGCTCCCGAAAAAAGTCAACAGCGAATGAAAGGGGCGAACGGATGTTTCACAGAGGCGAGGCGGGCTAAACTCTAAGGGTGAGTCCGCAACCCGCTCCGATGGCGTCTTCGCGCGCGGTGGAGCTGGAGATTTTGACGACGTCCGCGGGACGGCGATCGCTCTCCGGTTTCTTTCTGTGCGGCGTCCTGTTGTCCTTCCTCGGGATGATTTTGCCAGCTTGGGGCTATCACCTGCTGAGCCAGTTCAAGCTGGTGGGATTTTACTTTCTGGCCCTGGGCGGCGGGCAGTTGATCGGACTGCGGGTTTCGCGACATTTGCTCAATCGCCTGAGCGTGCAGAGCATTCTGATTCTGAGCAGCCTGATTGCGGCGATCGGTCTGACGCTTCTGGGGCTCTACGCGCCGCCCGCGCCGTTCCCCTGGCGGATCGGAGGGCTGGTCACCATCGGCGCCGCCGCGGGCCTGCTGAGCACCACGGTCTTCCATGCGATCACGCCCGTGTATCGTCAGGACCCCGCCGGAACCCTGAACCTTTCGGGCATGCTCTACGGCTCGGGCTGTCTGGCCTGCTCGCTGTTGGTGGCGGCGACCTATTACGTGTACACGCCGGGCAGCATCCTGTACTGGATTGCGGCGATCGCGGTGCTACTGGGCTACTACTTCCGGCGGGGGAAGTTCCCCAAGACGCCGGCATTGGATCAGTTGCGGTCCGAAGAACGGCGCTCGTTGCAAAGCGTGGCGCGAGATTTCCAGTCACCGGGGGCAATGCTGTTCGGACTCCTGCTGTTTTTCCAGTTCGGCAACGAAGGGGCGCTGGCTGGTTGGCTGCCTTTGCTGCTGGTGCAGCGCTTGGGCGTGAGTCCCTCGACGGCGCTGTGGATCCTGGCGGAGTATTGGTTCTTCCTGGTGGTGGGGAGAGGCGTGGCGCAAGCATTGCTGCCACGGGTGAGCCATCCCCGGTTGTTGCTGGCGAGCGTCCTGGCGGCGATCGTGGGCTGCATGATTCTGGCGACTACGGTGAGCGTCTTTGGCGCGGTGATGGCGGTGTTCTTCGTGGGGTCAGGCTTTGCGATGATCTATCCGCTGGTGACGGAGAAAATCGGCAACCGATTTCAGTACTATCATCCGGGCTTCTACAACGGGATCTTTTCCTTTGCGAGCGCGGGGGCGATTCTGGCACCTTTTTCGGTGGGCTATCTGACGGATTGGTTCGGCATCAGTGCGGTGATGGTGCTGCCCTTGCTGGGCACGCTGACCGTGTTCCTCCTGTTGGTGCTGATCTCGATTGAGACACGGCTCACCAGCCCGAAATAGCGATGGAGTGCCGGGCCGGTTGCGGGGCGTGTTGCATTGCACCGTCGATCAGTTCGCCGATCCCGGGAATGCCGGAGGGTAAGCCCGCCGGCGTGCGTTGCGTGCAACTGACCGACGACGACCGATGCGCCTTGTTCGGCGACCCGAGGCGTCCGAGCGTCTGCCAGTCCTTGCGGCCAAGCTCAGAGATGTGCCGGGATTCCGCCGAGGCTGCGTTAATTGGCCTGACCCAACTTGAAGCCCACACGCGCCCGGGCTTATGATCGGACAAGTGCCGCAGAAAATTGGAACGATTGGCTGGATGGACCTGACGGTGGAAGATGCCGCGTCAGCGCGGGACTTTTATTCCGCCGTGGTGGGCTGGGTACCGCAGGCGATCAGCATGGGCGAGTATTCCGACTTCTGCATGGGTCCGCCGAAGGGCTTGCAGGCCGAAAGCCAGCCGGTGGCGGGGATTTGCCATCGACGGGGTCAGAACGCGGACTTGCCGCCGGTGTGGCTGGTTTACCTGACGGTGGCCGACATCGCCGCAAGTTTGGCTCGCGTGCAGGAGCTGGGCGGCAAAGTGCTCGCGCAAACGCGCAGTTCGAGCGGCGGTCACTACGCCGTAATTGAGGACCCGGCGGGCGCGGTGTGCGCTCTCTACCAGGAAAGCTAGCGTGCGACTTAGAGCGTGACGATCTTGTCGGACTCGAAGCGCTTGAAGGCGTTGCGGGTGTCGACGATCAGACGGGCTTTGTCGAGCACGGCCGCATAGTCGAAATCAGCGTGGTCGGTCACGCAGACGACGCAGTCAGCGGTGGCCGCCATTTCGAGCGAGTCCTGAGCCGTGAGTTCGCCGGTCCCTTCAATGCGGCACGTTTTGACGAAGGGATCCGAGTAGGTAACGCGCGCGCCACGAGCCTGGAGCAGGTGGATGATGTCGAGCGCGGGGGACTCACGGACGTCGTCGATGTCGCGCTTATAGGCCACCCCGAGAATATGCACGTGCGAGCCGCGCAGAGGCTTGGTGTGGTCGTTGAGCGAGTTCTGAATCTTGTCGACGACGAAGTGCGGCATCTGGCCGTTGATGTAGCCGGCGAGTTCGATGAAGCGCGCTTCAATGCCCGCCTGCTTCGTCTTCCAGGAGAGGTAGTAAGGATCGACCGGAATGCAATGGCCACCGAGCCCCGGACCCGGATAAAACGCCATGAAGCCGAAGGGCTTCGTTTTGGCGGCCTCGATCACTTCCCAGACGTTCATGCCCATGCGATCGCACATGATGGCCAGTTCGTTCACCAGGCCGATGTTGATCATGCGGAAGGTGTTCTCCAGGAGCTTGACCATTTCGGCGACGCGGGTGGAACCGACCGGCACCACTGTCTCAAGAGCCATGCGATAGAAGGCCGCGCCGGCTTCCGTGCAAGCTGCGGTGATGCCGCCGACAACCTTGGGAATATTCTTCGTATGGTAGTTCGGGTTACCGGGATCGACGCGTTCCGGGGAGAAGCAGACGAAGAAGTCACGGCCGACCTTGAGGCCGGAGGCTTCCTCCAGAATTGGCACCATCATCTCATCGGTGGTTCCGGGATAGGTGGTGGATTCGAGAATGATCAGCATCCCCGGGTGGAGATGGCGGCCGATCTCGCGCGAGGCGGCATCGATGAAGCTCATGTCCGGATCCTTGGTTTTGCGCAAGGGGGTCGGAACGCAGATGTTGATGGTATCGAGTTCGCGGATGATCGAAAAATCGGTGGTGGCACGGAGGTGGCCGGAGGCGACCAGCGGCGCCAGGGAATCCGTCGCAACGTCCTGAATATAAGACTGGCCCTGATTGATGGAGTCCGTCTTGCGGGAGTCCAGATCGATTCCAGTGACGTGAATGCCTTCTTTGGCAAATTCAACGGCCAAGGGCAGGCCCACATAGCCGAGGCCGACGACGCCGGCCTTAACGGACCGATCTTGGAACTTCTTCTGCAATTGTTCGAGCATAGGGTGGTAGGGGGGTTACGTTTCGAAAAGGAACTCGCCGTGAGCGATCAATTCCGCCGGCCCCACCAGGAAGATCGACTCTTTCCAATTTAACTGGAGGGGGCCGGCAGGAGTTCGTACGGTTACTTGATCATCCACGAGGCCGCGGAGCTTTGCCGCGGCGAAAGCACCGGTGGAGCCGGTGCCGGACGAAAAAGTTTCGCCGGCGCCGCGCTCAAAGAAGCGGACGTCGAGGGTCTGGCGGTCAAGCACTTTGATGAAGGAGACGTTGGTGCGCTTGGGGAAATGGGGATGCCACTCAATGGCGCGGCCCATGGTGCGCCAGTCGAAGTCGAAGTGGTCGACAAAAACGGCGCATTGGGGGTTGCCTACATCGAGGATGGCGACGGGGGTGTAGCCCTCACCCAAGGGGAGGGAGAAGTATAAGTCGCCCTCAGCGACGGTGGGAAGCCCCATGTTCATTTCGAAGATGAACTTCTTACCTTCGCGTGAGAGCAATTGGAGATGCTTGGGACCGGCGCCGGTGGCTATGCGAACCGCATCAGTGGCAAAGCCGCACTCGATCAGAAATGCCGCTGCGCAACGGGTGCCGTTGCCGGAAATCTCCACTTCGCCACCATCGGGGTTGAATAGGCGAATGCCGCCGTGGGCTCCGTCGGAGCCCGGGCGCACCAGGAGCCAGCCGTCGGCGCCCACTCCAGCGTGCCGATCGCAGATGGCTTCGGCAATCTGGGAAAGATGTTCCGCGGGCGCTTCCGCTTCCCACGTCAGGAGGAAGTCGTTCTTGGCCCCGTGGGCCTTCGTAAAGGGAATTCGCATGCCGAATTCTTTATTTTGGCATGCGGCAGTACGGCAAAAAGAAAAAAGCCCCACCGGCGAACGGCGGGGCTCTTGTAGGGGGGACGAGCTTCGGTTTAGAAGGTCACCCGGACGCTCACCTGGGCACGACGGTTGTTGGTACCGTCGGGGAAGCCCTGCGAGGCGGTGGGCGAGCCGTAAGTGGGGGTCGGTGTCAGGATGCCGTTGGTCGCCGAATAGCGCTCGGTAATGGCGTTGGTGTTGGTCGCCGTATTCGTGGCGTTGAAGACCTCGAACTGCAGCCAGGCCTTCACACGCTCCGTGAACGGCAGTTCCCGAGCGATGCGAGCGTCGACGCGGTAGACCTGGTCGACATCGAGGTTGGAGAACGGCAGGAACGGCACGCGGGGGCTGCCGCCCAGACCGTTGAGGCTGGTGTTGTAGGCCGCTCCGGCAAAGGGCGATCCGGACACGCGGATGGTCGAGGTGAACGGCTGCGCCGAAGCGAACGTCGTGATCTGGGAGAGCTGCCAGCCGTTGATCAGCCAGCGAGCCGCCCAGGTGTCGCGCTTGGTGAACGTGGGGTTCATCACCGAGCTGATCGCGACCCGGTGCCGCTGGTCGAGGCCCGAAGACCCCTTGTCGGCGCTGTAATCACCGTTGAACGTGCTACGAATCGAGTCGAAGAAGAGCGCGTTGCTGCCACCACCCTGATTCGCAGTGTCGATGGCGTGAGACCAGGTATGGGCAACCGAAAACTGGTAACCCTTCGAGAAGCGCTTGTTGAACTGCGTGACCAAGCCGTTGTACCAGGACTGACCGCCGTTTTCGATCTGCGTGATGCGCTGATAGCGGCGATCAATGCGATTGGCGAGCAGATAGGTAGGCGTGGAGTAGCTGCCGACCTGATTGCCGGAAGCGTCGTTGATGCGATAGGTGAAGTTGGGGCCGGGGGCGCCAACATTGAGGTCGCGAGCCGTAGTGATCTGGACCCCGCGCGAGTAGACATAGGAGACCGTGAGGCTCATGTCGCGAGCGATTTGGCGCTCGATGGCAAAGTCGCTTTGAATCGTGTAGGGATTGCGGAAGTCGTCGCCGGTGATCACGATGTTGGCGGAGCCTTGGGGGAAGCCGGTGAGGGAGGCAACAGTGGCCGGGAACACCGGTGCTCCCGCCGCGCCGGGAAGCACGCTAATGGACGGCTGATAGAGGCCATTCGAAAGGAAGGCCGACTGCAACAATGCACCCTGGAAGCGGGCATAAAACATTCCGGCGCCGGCGCGGATCACGGTCTTGTCGTTGATCGAATAAGCGAGGCCAAGGCGCGGTCCCCAATTGTTCTTGGGCGAGTTGATGCGGCCAGTTTGGGGATAGTCGGGATTGACCTGCGAGGGTTGAGGCAATTGCGAGTATTCATAGCGAATGCCAGCATTCACGGTCAGCTTCTTGGTGGCACGCCATTGGTCCTGGATGAAGAAGCTGTAGTCACGCGTGGTGAAGTCGAGGATGGGGTTACCGAAGGCCTGACTGAAGGTCTGGTAGTTGCGCCCCGCGACGGTGTTGCCAGTGAAGTCGAGGGCAAACGCGTTGAAATTCGCATAGGAATAGCTACCGTACTGATTGCGAAGGAGGTTCAGGTAGTCTTGCGTGTTGACCACGTCGAAGCCAAGCTTGAGGGTATGGGCGCCCTTGGTCCAGGTACCGGTGTCGGCGAACTGGAAGCGCTGCTCGGAGGGATTGATTCGCGGATAGTCGATCGCCGCGCCGAGAGGGGCGCCGGCCACGGTAATCCCCAGCCGACCGGTGCTCGCCGGGATGAGGTCGTTCGACATGTCGTCCGCGAGACGATCTTTGAACCAGCCGAAGCGGGCCTCGTTGACGAACGTATTGGACGGAATCGAAGTCCAGACCGCCCGGCCATAACGAGTGCGGACGGTGGAATCGGCGTTGTTGGAAGCCGCGTTGTTATTCGTGAGCACGGCTTGGGTCTGAATACCGTGGGGCGAGATCCAGCGGAGATAATTCAGGCTAAAGCTAAGCGTGTTGCGCGCATTGACGACGTAGTCGATCTTGCCGAAGCCCAGTTCGGTGTTGGCAGTGCGCGAGATCAGGATGCCGTTGTTGCGAAGCATATAATCGCGGGCTGCGTTGCACTGAGCCGCCGTAGCGGTACACGTAGCGTTGAAGTTACCGCTGCCGTCGGTGAGACCGGCGGTGATCAGGCGATTGAGCGCCGGGAAGTTGCGGCGCGTGAACTCAGTATTGAAGAAGTAAAACAGCTTGTCCTTCTTGATGGCGCCGCCTATGGAGCCGCCAAACTGATGCCGCCACTCGGGAGGATTGATCGACGCATAGCGATCACGAGCATTGAGCGTGCGATTGCGGAAAAACCAGTAGCCGGTGCCGTGCACGTCGTTGCCGCCGGAGCGCGTGACGGTATTGATGACGCCGCCGGAAGCCCGACCAAACTCGGCGGAGTAGCCGCTGGTGAGCACCTGGAATTCCTGAACCGCGTCCTGCGAAATCTGAGACGAGATGCGGGTGCGGCCGGCATTCTCGTTGTAGAACTGGTTGGTGGTGTCGTTGCCATCGGTGAGGAACGCGTTACCGCCGGCGATGCCACGGAAGCTCACCAGGCCGAAGGCGCCATCAGCCACGACACCCGGCGACAGAAGAACAAAGCTATCGACGCGGCGACCGTTGATCGGAAGGTCGCGAATCTGCTTGCTGTCGACGACCTGCGAAACGCCGGCCTTTTGGCTTTCAATAATGGGCGCTTCCGAGACTACGGAAACGCTGGTGTTGGCCCCGGCGATTTCCAGTTTCACGGCGAGATCGACCTGTTGGCCGACGTTGAGCGTGATGTTTTTGACTTCGTACTTGGAGAAGCCATTGGCTTCAACCTCGACGGCATAGCCATCAGCGGGGACTAAGGCAGGAGCAGTGAAAACGCCAGCGTCGTTCGAAACAAGGTCGCGACGAATGCCTTTGGAGGCATTCTGGACGAGAACCTTCGCAGAAGGCACCGCCGCACCGGTAGCGTCGCGAACAACGCCAGTGATGCTGCCCATTCCGGCAACGGATTGTGAGTACGCGGCAAAAGTGAAGAGAGAGAGGGTGAGAAGGACTCTACCTAGGGTGAGAAGCATGAGACTGTTTCCATTTTAGCGAATGGCGGTGAAGTTTCCATGACGAACACCCTACATTTGCGGGTATTCGCGAGCCCCACATGCAGGTGGTATATAGGATCTCGCCAGTTTGTTGTTAGGCTGAAGAAGAGCTATGAAATTGTACGACTTGGATCCCGGCGCCTATTGCCCGGAGATTTGCCGGATGATCGTGGAGATCCCGATGGGATCCAGCAACAAATACGAATACGACGGCGATCTGGATATGTTTCGCCTGGACAGGGCGTTGTATTCGCCCATGCACTATCCAGGAGATTATGGCTTTATTCCTGGCACTCTGGCGGAAGACAATGACCCGCTCGACGTCCTTTGTTTAGTTCAAGATCCGAGTTTTACGGGGTGCTTGATCGAGGTGCGGCCGGTAGGAATTCTCCGGCTGCGCGATGAACGCGAAGGCGACGAGAAGGTCCTGGCGGTGCCGACAAAGAATCCACGCTATGACCAAATCCACACGATGGACCAGGTGGGGTCCCACGTGCTGCGGGAGTTGGAACACTTCTTCTCGATCTATAAAGAGCTTCAAGGAGCCGTCATGCAACTGGATGGCTGGGGCGGACCGATGGAAGCACGAAAGACCATCATGGAATGCCGGCAGCGCTACCTGGAGAATCTGGAAGCCACAAAGGTGCCGCAAGGCTAGTTCGACGTTTATTTTGTAGCGAGTTAGGCCGTCCGGCGGTTGCCGGGCGGCCTTTCTATTTCCTGGCAGCCGGGCGACGGCAGTCTCTGCTGCGACAGAAATATTGCAATTCACTTGCATCATCCTGTTGACACACAGACCTTTTCGGTCGTAATTTGGCTTAGTGGCTCACTTGTGGGAACTCGATGAGCCAAAAACGAAGGCCTTCGCGCAAAGCTCTTGGCCGGGCAGCGCGAAGGCCTGACGATCACCAACCGGTTCCGGCTGGTGGTTCCTCCATCATAGGAACTTCCCTCTACGCCGGCAACCTCGTACCGAAGGAGAGCTATGCGTCTATGAGACGAATGATGCTGTGCGCGCTGGCGTGGGCGGGAATCGCCATGGCCAGACAAATCGACGTGAAAGTGACGGACGAAGGGGGACGGGCGGTCCCCGACACATTGGTGACCGCACGAAGGACGGTATCCGGAGCCCGACAGACCTGCCGGACCGATGCAGAGGGCCGCTGCAGGATTGCGGCGAGCGTAGCGGGTGACTACCAGGTGTCGGCGACTCGCGACGGAATGACAGATACGACCTCGCGCATCTCATTGCGGGAGGAAGGCAGCGTGAGCATCGAACTTAAGCTACGGGTGGCGAGCGTGCAGTCCGCCGTGACCGTGGTTTCGGGCTCCCGCCTTGAGGAGTTACAGGAAGAATCACCCAGCAAGGTTGAGGTTGTTACTCGGCAGCAGATGCAATCCACGGGGTATGAACGCGTAACAGACGTGCTGGCCGAGATGCCCGGAATCGTGACGCGCCGCTCGGCTTCGGCGTCAGTGGGAGGCGAGCAAGTACAAGGCATCGACTCGCGGCAGGTCTTAGTGCTGCAGGACGGCCTACCGGTTGTCGGCGCGAGAGGCATCAAGAGCGGAGCACTGAATCTGAATCGCCAGAGCGTGGGGCGGCTGGAAAGAGTGGAAGTGGCTAAGGGTGCCGGTTCGCCGCTCTATGGAAGCGATGCGATTGGTGGGGTGATCAACATGATTACTCGCGAGCCGCGGCAGCCAGTGGAAGGCGGGCTGAGCCTATCGGGCGGAAGCCTGGGCGCGGTCGACTTTCGAGGGGATATCGGCGGTCGGTACAAAGGGTGGAGTCAGTTTCTCAATCTGGAAGCACATCGGCAGGATGCCTACGGGCTGATCGCGGCGAATCCGGTCACGGTGGGGCCGCAGTATCGTCGAAATGACTTACTCTATAAGACTCGGCTGCAGGCAACGGCCAAGCTCGCGCTAGGTTTCACTGCGAACGCTTATCACAATCATGAGTTAGGCCGCAGTCTCAGTGAGACCGGCTATGTAAGCGGAGATGCCAACGACTCGCAGCAGAACTATACCGGCGTTGTCGATTACACGCTTTCCAGCCGGACACTGTGGCAGACGAGAGGATATCTGGCCCGTTATGACGAGAACAGCCGGACCACTCCGTTGGCGGGGGGCACCGCGGCGACGGCGAATTTAAATGAGCGGTTACGCAGGCTAGACAGCACACTCTCGCATCAGTTCGGACAGGCGAATTTCCTGCAAGGGGGCATGGAATGGACGCAGAACGTCTATATGGGCGCGAATCGCCTGGTGGGAGACAATGCCGGCCAGCAGGTGACGACCAATGACTATTGGGTACAAGACCGCGGGCAGATCGGCCGTGTGACACTGAACGCCGGCGGACGCGTGACTCATCATTCTTTGTACGGCAACGCGGCCGTCCCCAAGGTGGGGGTGGTTTACCGGCTGTCCGATCATTGGGTGGCCCGGGCCGCGTGGGGACAAGCTTTTCGCGCACCCGACCTGGGCCAGCTTTACTTCCGGTTCGCCAATCCAGCCAGCTTCTATCAGGTGATCGGCAATCCCAACCTACGCCCCGAGCATGGAAGCAGCTATCAGGCCGGGGTGGCCTTTCGAGCCAGCCGGTTTCGCGGCGGGTTTACCGTCTACCGGAACCAGATTCGCGACCTGATCGATAGCTATCTGGCAGGGACGCCAAGAACCGCGGCGGAGTTACAAGAAGTGCTGGTCGTATATGGCATTCCGAGTAACTTCTCGCCCTTCCTCGGCCGGCAGACTTTTGTGTACCGGAATCTTTCGCGGATCAAGACCGAGGGCTTCGAGTTAGACGGAGAATACGCACTCAACCGGAGGCTGAGGCTGGCGGGCGCGTATACCTACTTGCACGCGATTGACGCGGTAACCCAACTCGCGCTCCTCCAACGACATCGGCATCAGGGATACGCCAAACTGGACTATTTTCACGCGCGGTGGAAACTGGACGCCAACGTGCGCGGAACGTTCTACAGTCATTGGCAGTTGAGCAACACGACGCGCGGATTGCCGTATCAGATCTGGGATGCCTATTTCTCGAAAGAAGTCTATCGAGGGGCGCGGGCGTTCGCGGCGGTGGATAACCTCAACAATAGCCGCGATGCGAAACTGCGCTGGCCGACACCAACTTTCGATCGTCCGGATTATGGGCGAATGTGGAGGTTGGGACTTCGCTACCAGTTCGCACGGCAGGAGTAACTTACTGCTCGGGAGGGGGCTTTTCGCCTTTGCGGCGAAGGGTGGGCGGCTTGCGGCCTTTGACCTCGGCCTCTCCCGACTTCTTCTCCGCCGCAGCTTTCTCTTTCTTGTCGTCGGCGGTGAGGAGAGCGTCGCGCTCCTTGCGCTGCGCGGCTTCGCGGTCGACGACCTTCTGGGTGCGCGCCTGAAGATCCTGCTGCGAGATCTCGAGGGAATCCTGGGTCACTTCAATGGCACTTTTAAGGACGAACTCGTAGCGCGAAAGATCGGAGGGTTCCAGCGCGGCGAACTTCTGGAGTTCGGCCAGCATCTTTTCTTCGGCCTTGGCGACTTCCGAGATACCGGCGGTGAGATCGAGCTTGCGGCGGAGGGCGTCGTCAGCGACCGTGTCGATGGCTTCGATGATCTTGGTGTACTGATCCAACTGGTCGTGAATCAGAACGGAACGGCCGGCCTTCTCTTTCGCAAAGAGTTGCTTGAGCAAATCCAGCCGCTGCTTGGCGTAGTTGGTGTAGAGAACCAAGCGGAGGTTCGGCTCCTGCGCTTCACGGATCCGCTCGACTTCGTCGGGGGTGAGGAAGTCCTTCTGCGCGAAGAGCAGAGCAGAGCAAAGTAGGGCGAGGGCGGCGAGTTTCATGTGCGTGGCTTCCTCGACATGACGCCATCCAGGAGTTTCTCGTGAACGGCATTCACGCGCCGTTCGCATTCTTCAACCTGCGAACGCAGGTCGAGACCAACGTCGTTGCGGAGGGTGGTCATGCGGCGGAGAATGTCGCGCACCCGGAGTTCGGCGGCCTTGTAATGACGGGTGTTGCGCGACGGATGCTTGCCCATTTCTTCGAGTGACGTGAGACAGTACTCAACGCCTTGCGCGGTTTGCGCCAGATGGGTGGCGAAGGAAGCGAAGTCCGCCGCGTCGTGATGCTTACGGGCTTCGGTGAGACGCTCCTGCGCGAAGTCGAGCGCGCGCTGAGCGCGTTTATCGAGCGCGGGTTCGGCTTTGACGGCGTCAAAGTCGAGAGCCAAGGCGGTGAGAAGCAAGAGGCTAAACATGGCGTTAACGCTTGCTGAGTTCCTTCTCGATGATACGCGCTCGCTGGCGGGATTTAAACTCCTCCTCGGGGAACTTGCCTTCCGAACGGGCGAGGAAGCGACGGTAGGCGTCCAGGGCGGGCTGGTACTGTCTGTTGCGGTCGAGAATGACGGCGCGAAAGAAGTCATGGGCGGGGGCGTCGTCGCCGAGTTCTTTGAGCTTGGCAAAGCAGTTGAGCGCGTTCTGATCCTGGTTCAAGGAAATCAGCATGGCGGAGAGCTCACGCCAAGCCTGAACGTTGGTGGGCTGTTGCTTGGTAACAAAGTAGAACTGCTGGGCGGCACCTTCGAACTTGCGGAGGTCGCGCTGAAGGCGGCCATACATCATGCGGAGTTCAAGGTTATTGGGCTCTTGCGCCAAGGCAGTTTCCACCAGCGGGATGCTTTTCTCGGGCTGTTTGTTCCGAAGGTAGGCGGTGGCGAGGGCGAGGCGATTGGCAACGGTGGGAGAGGCTTGGACGGTGGGTTCGAGGGAGGCGATGGCGGCGGCGAGGTCGTTGGCTTCGAGTTGGAGCACCGCGACGCGTTCTCGGGCGGCGGGGCTGTCGAGTGCCTTGTAGAGGTCGATGGCCTGACGCTTTTGGCCGGCGGCTTCGAGTTGTTGGGCAAGTTCGCCGGCGAAGGCTTTGTATTGAGGATCGAGAGTAGCCGCTTGCCGGTAAGCGGCGATCGCGTCGTCCCACTTGGTTTGCCGGGCGAGCGCGCGGCCGAGGCCGAGCTGAGCTGAGGCGGACTTGGCATCGACCGCCAAGGCGTCGCGGTACTTGGACTCGACGTTTCCGGGTTCCGCCCCGGACTCGGCAAGAGCGTCGGCAAGGTAGAGTTTGGGGCGGAACTCCTGGGGCTTGGCCGCTGCGGCATCGGTGAGCGGAGCGATGGCTTCAGCAGGTTGTTTGGCGCGGAGGAGCACCATGCCGAGATTGAGGGACGCTTCGTAGAGGCCGGGCTTCAATCGGAGGGTTTGGCGATAGGCGGCGATCGCGGCAGCGTCCTGGTTGAGGAAGGTGCGGGCGAGAGCGAGATTGAAGTGGGAGGCGAGGTCCTGGGGGTCGGCGGCGATAGCCTTTTCGAGGAGGTCGGCCGCTTCGGTGTACTTTTCGGCCTCGAGCGCCTTGAGGCCGGCGGCGGCGGGGTCCTGGGCGAGAAGACTGAAAAGAAGTACGGCCAGCACTGTCTCTAGTATGACGAAAAGGAAAAGCCCGCGTCTTGCGACGCGGGCTTGAAGTTACGAGCGGGAAGCCGATTACTCGACTTCGGCCATGTCCTCGGAGCCACCAGCAGCGCTGGTGTCTTCGCTGAGGCCACCAGCGTAGAGCGTGCGAGCCTCTTCGTCGTAGCCGGGGATGCCTTCCATGAGCGGATCGGGCTCCTGGATGGGCTCCTCTTCCACGATGTCCTCGCCGGCGATCTTGACACGCCGGTAGTAGGAGAGGCCCGTCCCGGCGGGGATGAGCCGGCCCATGATGACGTTCTCCTTGAGGCCACGGAGGTAATCGACCTTGCCGTTGATGGCGGCTTCGGTGAGAACGCGGGTGGTTTCCTGGAAGGAGGCGGCAGAGATAAACGAGTCCGTGGAGAGCGACGCCTTGGTGATGCCGAGCAGCACGGCGCGGCCTTCGGCCGGCTGGCCACCCGCTTCAATCACGCGAGTGTTCTCTTCCTTGAACTTGAACCGGTCGACCACTTCCTCAGGGAGGAACTCGGTGTCGCCGATCTTGTCGATCTTCACCCAGCGCATCATCTGACGAACGATAACTTCGAGGTGCTTATCGTTGATGTTCACACCCTGCAGGCGATAGACTTCCTGAACTTCGTTGACCATGTACTTCTGCAGTTCCTTCTCGCCGAGAACGGCGAGAATGTCGTGCGGGTTCATGGGACCGTCCTGGAGGGGGTCGCCGACCGTGACGCGTTCGTTGTCCTGCGCGTTGATATGAACGCCGCGCGGGAGCGAGTACTCTTTCACCGTGCCATCGTCAGCCGTGATCGAGATCTTGCGCATGCCCTTAGCGACTTCACCGTACTTGATGATGCCGCTGACTTCGGCGATGACCGCGGGATCGCGGGGCTTACGCGCTTCGAACAATTCGACGACGCGCGGCAGACCACCGGTGATGTCCTTGGTCTTGGTGGTGGCTCGCGGGATCTTCGCGAGCACGTCACCAGCGTGGATGGTTTCTTCGTGACGGACCATCAAGTGGGCATGGGTCGGCATGAGGTAGCGTTTTTCGTCCGCTTTCCCGCCGCCCACCGGCCGGATGATCATGATCGGGATCTTCTTTTCGTCGGGCGAATCGACGATGACCGATTGCGAGAGGCCGGTGACTTCGTCGACCTGCTCCTTCATCGTCACACCATCGATCATGTCCTTGAAGTGAACGACACCCGAGATTTCCGAAAGAATCGAGAAGGTGTAGGGATCCCATTCGAGCAGATCCTGGTTTTCCTTCACCGGCGCGCCGTCCTCGACGAGGATGCGGGCGCCGTAGACCACGGGATAGCGTTCTTTCTCGCGGCCCTTGTCATCGAGCACAGCAACGATACCGGAGCGGTTCATCGAGATGATTTCGCCCTTGGCATTGCGCACCGTGGTGATGCCCAGGTACTTCACCGCACCGTTGGTCTTAGCGTCCTGCTTGGACTGTTCAGCAGAGCCAGTCGCCGTACCACCGACGTGGAACGTACGCATGGTGAGCTGCGTGCCAGGTTCGCCAATGGACTGCGCGGAGATGATGCCGACAGCTTCGCCACGTTCGACCATGCGGCCGGTGGCCAAATTGCGACCGTAGCAGAGCTGGCAAACACCGCGGCGGGATTCGCAGGTGAGCACGGAACGAATCTTGACGCGCTCGATACCAGCAGCCTGGATGGCGGCCGCACGATCTTCGTCGATCTCTTCGTTGGCGCCGACGATGACCTTACCTTCGAAGTCGCGCTGATCTTCGAGAGCCACGCGGCCGACGATGCGGTCACGGAGCGGCTCGATGATTTCGCCCGATTCGATGATGGGCTCGACGTGGATGCCATCGCTGGTCCCGCAATCGAGTTCGGAGATGATGACGTCCTGCGCCACGTCGCAAAGGCGGCGGGTGAGGTAGCCGGAGTCAGCGGTTTTAAGCGCCGTATCGGCCAGACCCTTACGCGCACCGTGCGTCGAGATGAAGTACTGCAGCACGTTGAGTCCTTCACGGAAGTTGGCCGTGATGGGCGTTTCGATAATTTCGCCCGAGGGCTTGGCCATTAGGCCGCGCATACCGGAGAGCTGGCGAATCTGCTGTTTGGAACCACGAGCACCGGAGTCCGCCATGATGTAAATGGGGTTCAGGTTGCGGCCCGTGCGGTCGTCTTCTTCCATCACCTTAAACATCTCTTCGGAGACCTTCTCGGTGACCTTCGACCAGATTTCGATGATCTTGTTGTAGCGCTCACCCTGGGTGATAGCGCCTTCCTGGTACTGGCTCTGAACTTCGATGACCTGCTTTTCGGCATCTCCGACGAGTTGCTTCTTCGAAGCCGGCACGACCATGTCGTCGATGCCGATGGAGATACCGGCACGCGTGGCGTAGGTGAAGCCAAGTTCCTTCACACGGTCCAACATGCCGACGGTGATCTGCAGACCGTGCTTCAGGTAGCAATACTGCACCATCTGCGAAAGGCCCTTCTTCTTGAGCAGACCGTTGACGAAGGGCATCTCCTCCGGTAGCACGTCATTGAGAATGACGCGGCCGACGGTGGTGTCCATGTACTGCTTTTCGTATTCGATGGGCTCGGCGTGCAGCAGGTTCTGCGAGTCGTAGGCCTTGACCAAGTCGAGCACGCGACCGGTGTAGCGAAGCTTGATCGGCGAGAGCGTTTCGACTTCGCCCATCTCGAGGGCGATCAGAACGTCTTCGATCGAGGCGAAGGTACGGCCTTCACCCTTGGTCCCGGGACGGGACTTGGTGAGGTAGTACAGCCCGAGCACCATGTCCTGGGTGGGCACCGCGATCGGCGCGCCGTGCGCGGGCGACAGAATGTTGTTGGCGGCGAGCATGAGCGTCGACGCTTCGATCTGCGCTTCGGGCGAGAGCGGAATGTGGATGGCCATCTGGTCGCCGTCGAAGTCGGCGTTGAAGGCCGTACAAACCAGCGGATGGACCTTGATGGCTTTGCCTTCCACCAACACCGGTTCAAAGGCTTGAATGCCGAGACGGTGCAACGTGGGAGCGCGATTCAGGAGGACCGGATGGTCGCGGATGACTTCTTCGAGGATGTCCCAAACGACGGGATCCTGCTGCTCGACGAGTTCCTTGGCCTGCTTAATGGTGGTGCAATGGCCGCGTTGTTCGAGGCGGTGATAGATGAAGGGCTTGAAGAGCTCCAGGGCCATCTTCTTGGGCAGACCGCACTGGTGGAGCTTCAGTTCGGGGCCGACAACGATGACCGAACGGCCGGAGTAGTCGACGCGCTTACCGAGGAGGTTCTGACGGAAGCGTCCCTGCTTGCCCTTGAGGGTGTCCGAGAGCGACTTGAGCGGACGGTTGTTGGCGCCCCGCAGGACGCGACCGCGACGGCCGTTGTCGAACAGGGCGTCAACCGCTTCCTGAAGCATGCGCTTTTCGTTGCGCACGATGACGTCCGGGGCGTGCAACTCCATCAGCTTCTTGAGACGGTTGTTGCGGTTGATCACGCGCCGATACAGATCGTTGAGATCGGAGGTGGCGAAGCGTCCGCCATCGAGCGGAACCAGCGGACGAAGCTCCGGCGGGATGACCGGCAGCACGTCCAGGATCATCCACTCGGGCTTGTTGCCCGACTTGCGGAAGCTCTCGGTGACGCGCAGGCGCTTGGCAAACTTCAGCTTTTTCTGCGCGCTGGTCTCGGTCTTCATCTTGTCGCGAATCTCAACTGAGAGCGACTCGACGTCCACCTTCTTCAGCAATTCCTTGATGCCTTCGGCGCCCATCATGGCGACGAACTTACCGGGGAACTCCTGATCCAACTGGCGCTTGCGTTCGTCGGTGATGACTTCGGCGAGGCTGAGCTCGGCGACTTCACCGGGATCGACGATCACGTAGGCTTCGAAGTAAAGCACGCGCTCGAGTTCACGCAAGGTGATGTCGAGCAAATAGCCGATGCGCGAAGGGAGGCCCTTGAAGAACCAGACATGCGAGCAGGGGCTGGCGAGCTCAATGTGGCCGAGACGTTCGCGACGGACACGGGAAAGGGTGACTTCCACGCCGCACTTGTCGCAGATCACGCCGCGGTGCTTCATGCGCTTGTACTTGCCGCACAAGCACTCCCAATCGGCAATGGGGCCAAAGATGCGCGCACAGAACAGGCCATCGCGTTCCGGCTTGAAGGTCCGGTAGTTGATGGTTTCGGGCTTGGTGACCTCGCCGTGACTCCAGGAGCGGATCTTCTCAGGGCTGGCGAGCGAGATTCGAATTGAGTCGAAGTCGGCAATCAAATTTGCGCGGTCGTACGGGGATGATCGGTACATTAGTTCTCCTCCTCAGATCGAAGTTAGTCGGCCGCCAAGGCCGTATCGACGGAATCCTTGGGCTTTTTCATGAGTTCGACGTCGAGACAAAGCGACTGCAACTCACGAATGAGTACGTTGAACGATTCCGGAACGCCGGGTTCGGCGGCGGCTTCGCCCTTGACGATGGCTTCGTAAATCTTGGCGCGCCCGTAGACGTCGTCAGATTTCGCGGTGAGCAGTTCCTGCAGAATGTAAGCGGCGCCGTAAGCTTCGAGCGCCCAGACTTCCATTTCGCCGAAACGCTGGCCGCCGAACTGGGCCTTGCCACCCAGCGGCTGCTGCGTAATGAGCGAGTACGGCCCGATGGAACGGGCGTGGATCTTGTCGTCCACCAAGTGGGACAGCTTGAGCATGTAGATGTAGCCGACCGTGACCGGCTGTTCGAACTCGTTCCCGGTCATGCCGTCGCGGAGTTTGATCTTGCCGGAACCGGGCAGTTCGGCTTTGGACAGCATGGCCTTGATGTCGTGCTCGGTCGCGCCGTCGAAGACTGGCGTGGCGAACTTGACACCGAGGGCCTTGGCAGCCCAGCCCAAGTGCGTTTCGAGGATCTGACCGACGTTCATACGGGAAGGAACGCCGAGCGGATTGAGAACAATTTCCACCGGCGTGCCGTCGGGCAGCGTGGGCATGTCTTCCTCAGGAACGATCCGGGCGATCACACCCTTGTTACCGTGACGGCCGGCCATCTTATCGCCGACGGAGAGCTTACGCTTCATGGCGATGTAGCACTTCACCAGCTTGATCACGCCGGGAGGCAGTTCGTCGCCCTTGCGGAGCTTCGCAATCTTGTCCTCGGTGATCTTTTCGAGGACGGTGATCTGCCGCGAGGTCATTTCTTCGATTTCGTCGATGACTTCGTTCAAGCGGGGATCGCGGTTGGCGATCTTGATGCGCTTGAGGTCGCGAGCCTTCGACTTATCGAGGAAGTCGCGGGTGATGTCGGCATCCTTCGAGATGAGCTTGCGGTTCGTCTTCTCGTCGTGCAGATCGGCCAGGACCTTCTTGCCTTCCAGGTGGTTGGCCAGACGCTTGGCTCGCTCGTCGCCGAGGATGCGCTTTTCGTCTTCGAGATTGCGGTGGAGGCGTTCCACCTGCGCTTCGAGAATCTGCTTGGAGCGTTCGTCGAGGTCCGCGCCCTTGCGCGAGAAGACCTTGGCGTCGACGACAATGCCCTCGATGCCGGGCGGGCAGTAGAGGGAAGCGTCCTTCACGTCGCCGGCCTTTTCGCCGAAGATCGCGCGGAGGAGCTTTTCTTCCGGGGTGAGCTGCGTTTCGCCCTTGGGGGTGACCTTACCGACGAGGATATCGCCAGGCTTCACCGAGGCGCCGGTGCGGATGATGCCCGATTCGTCGAGGTTCCGGAGGAAGCCTTCGGCGATGTTCGGGATGTCACGAGTGATTTCTTCGGGCCCGAGCTTCGTGTCGCGGGCCTCGATTTCAAACTCTTCGATGTGGATCGAGGTGTAGTAGTCTTCCTTGACCAGCTTTTCGGAGACGACGATCGCGTCTTCGAAGTTATAGCCGCGCCAAGGCATGAAGGCGACCAGCACGTTGCGGCCGAGAGCGAGTTCGCCCAGATCCGTGCAAGGACCGTCAGCGAGCACGCCGCCCTTCTTAATCCGCTGACCGACCTGGACGATCGGCTTTTGATTGATACAGGTGTTCTGGTTAGAGCGCTTGAACTTGGTGAGCTGGTAGATATCGGCGCCGACTTCGCGGGACATCTGACCTTCCTGCGAAGCACCTTCGACGCGGACGATGATGCGTTCGGAGTCGACCGAATCGACGATGCCGGTACGGCGGCAGATGACCACCGCGCCGGAGTCACGCGCGGTGACCTTTTCCATGCCGGTGCCCACGTAGGGGGAATCGGCGCGGAGCAGGGGCACGGCCTGACGTTGCATGTTCGAGCCCATGAGCGCGCGGTTGGCGTCGTCGTTCTCGAGGAACGGAATGAGACTGGCGGCGACCGACACGAGCTGCTTGGGGCTGACGTCCATGTACTGGACTTCGTCGGAGCGGATCAGCACGAAGTTACCCTGCCGGCGCGCGTTGATCAGTTCGGCGTCAATCTTGCCGTTCTCACTGATCGGGACGTTCGCCTGCGCAATGGTGTACTTGTCTTCCTCCCAGGCCGAGAGGTAGTCGCAGTAGGGTTCGAACTCGGCAATCTGCTTCCCCTTGGGGACCTTCGCGTTGGCCGAGTCCATGTCGGCCCGCAACAGAATGTCACCTACCTTGGTCGGTGTATCTCCGGGGTTGAGGACCTTCACCTGGTCGACGATATTGCCGTTATCCACCTTTCGATACGGCGACTCAATGAAGCCGTATTCGTTGATGCGGGCAAAACAGGAAAGCGACGAAATCAGACCGATGTTCGGACCTTCCGGCGTCTCAATCGGGCAGATGCGGCCGTAATGGGTCGGGTGGACGTCGCGAACTTCGAAGCCGGCGCGTTCACGGGAGAGGCCGCCGGGTCCGAGAGCCGAAAGACGCCGTTTGTGCGTGATTTCGGAGAGCGGATTGGTCTGATCCATGAACTGCGACAACTGAGAGGAACCGAAGAACTCGCGAATGGCGGCCATCACGGGCTTGGCGTTGACCAAGTCGTGCGGCATGGCCGTGGAGAGCTCCTGGTAGACGGACATTTTTTCCTTGATGGCGCGTTCCATGCGCACGAGGCCGATGCGGAACTGGTTTTCGAGCAGTTCGCCGACAGCGCGGACGCGGCGGTTGCCAAGGTGATCGATGTCGTCGACGGCGCCAACGCCCTTGCGGAGCTTGAGCAGGTAGCTGATCGTATCGGTGAAGTCCTGGTGATCGAGCACACGGCGATCGAGCGGATTCTTGGCCGGGTTCTCCGCTTTCCAGACTTCCGGAGCGTACTCAGCCTGCTCGTAGATCTTGATGTTGAACTTCATGCGGCCGACGCGCGAGAAGTCGTACTTGCGATCGTCGAAGAACATGCCATGGAACAACTGGGTGGCGGTGTCCACGGTGGGCGGATCGCCCGGACGGAGCTTGCGATAGATCTCGAGCAGGGCATCGTTTTGCGCCTTGACCGGATCCTTCTTCAAAGTCATGGCAATGACCATGCCCGCGTCGTCACGCTCGGGGAAGAAGACTTCAAAGGTCTTGATGCCGGCTTCGATGACGCGCTGGATGGCGGTAGCCGAGGCTTCGTGGTTGGCGTCGGCGAGGACTTCGCCGGTCTCCATGTCAATGACGTCTGCGGCGAAGTAGGCGCCGTCGAGATCGTTGACGGCAACTTCAACCTGATCGACTTTGTTCTTCACCAGTTCGCGATAGAGCGATTCGGTGACCTTGCGACCCTGGGGCACAATGGTGGTGCCGCCCTTGGCGATCGCATAGGAAAGCTTCATGCCCTTGAGGCCAGTCCCCATTTCCCAGAAGATCTTGGCCTCATCTTTGATGTGGATGCGGCTGAGCGTCTGGCCGTAGAAGGCCTTAATGATCTGCTCGTCGGTCTTCAGGCCGAGCGCGCGAAGGAAAACCGTGCCGTAGAATTTACGCTTCCGGTCGATACGAACGTGAAGCAGATTCTTATTGTCGTATTCGAATTCAACCCAACTGCCGCGGTAGGGGATGATCTTGCCAAGGAAGTAGCCCTGAGCCGCGACGCGCTCAAAAAACACGCCCGGCGAGCGATGCAGCTGGCTGACGATGACCCGCTCGGTACCATTGATGATGAAGGTACCATTCTCGGTCATGAGCGGAATTTCACCGAAGAAAACTTCCTGCTCCTTGATGTCACGGACGGTTTTGTTGCCCGATTCATCCTTGTCGAAAACCGTGAGACGGATCGTGACTTTGAGAGGCGCAGCGTAGGTCATGCCACGCTCTTCGCACTCCGGCACGTCGTACTTCAACTGCAGGCCGACGGGGTCGCCGCAACGATTACAGAAGGTAACAATGTTCTTGTTAAAGGTGCCGCACTGTTCGCAAAGCACATCGCCCGCATGGAACGGATTGGTGCGGATCGTCGCGCCGCAATGACGGCAAACCGTCCGCAAGTGGTTCAATCCCTTGAGAGAACCACACTTGCACTCCCAATTACCGATGGAATAGTCAACGAACGCCAGTTCGCTGAGACCACGGAAATCCGTAATAGGGAAGACAGAGCGAAAAACGCTCTGGAGACCGATATCATCCCGTTCGTCCGGCAAGAGGTCCATCTGCAGGAAGCGCTCATAGGAACGCTTTTGGACCTCAATCAGGTTCGGGATGGGTACCGTGGTATGAATCTTCGAAAAATCGACTCGCTCCCGCAAAACCGGTGTAGGCGACTCAGGCATTTTTCTTGCTCCTCACTTATCAGCTCGATGGCTGCTCGAACGCGCGCTCAAATAGACTGACGGCGGCCGGGAACAATGCAGGCGGCTTCACTTGAAAAATAAACAAACACAGGGGGACACGACTCCCGGAAGACCTGAATCGGGGACACCGGCACACGGCTTCGACCGATCAAGATAGGAGAGATCGACAATATGGGTTCGTTTCGCAACTGACGGCAAGGAAGCAGACAACAAAGTCGCCCGATAGGGGACACACCGCGCCATTATCAACTGAAGGTTAACAGAAGACTCACAGCCGCGTCAAACGGCGGAAAAATCCTCAAAACAGCAGAAGGCGGGCCAGTTTATCAACCTCGCCCCGGGGTCCCGGGGGAAGCAGAGCAACTGGCCCGCCGCCGAATCTGAAACGACCGGCTAATGGGAGACGGCGAAGCTACTTAACCTCGACCGTCGCACCGGCGTCGACGAACTTCTTCTGGATGGTGGCAGCTTCTTCTTTGCTGACGCCTTCCTTGATGGGCTTGGGAGCGCCGTCCACCAGGTCCTTGGCTTCCTTGAGGCCGAGGCTGGTGACTTCGCGCACCACTTTGATGACATTGATCTTGTTGGCGCCAGCCGAGGCGAGAATGACCGTGAATTCGGTCTTTTCTTCCGCCGCGGGAGCCGCAGCCGCCGCCGCACCGGCCGCCGGAGCCGCCGCCACGGCCGCCGCCGCCGACACGCCCAACTTCTCTTCGAGCAACTTAACGAGCTGGGACGCCTCGAGCAGCGTCAGGCCCTGGATACTTTCTGCAATCGCGTTGATGTCCGCCATTTCCCTATACCTTCCTTCGTAATCTTTATCGCTTCAGTTCGGGCGAGCCCAACTTAAGCCTGAAACTTGTTTTCCTTGACACCCTGATCGACGACCACCGCGAGATTGCGGGAGACGGCATTGGTGACCGTGACCAAGCGTTGCGCCGGGGCCTGAATGAGCCACAGCAGCTTGGCATAGATTTCTTCCTTGGACGGCAGGTTGGCCAACTCATTGACCGCTTTGACGTCAATGACCCGACCCTCCACTACGCCAGCCTTAAAGGTAAAGGCCGGATTGTCCTTGGCGTACTTCGTGAGCACCTTGGCGAGAGCGACAACATCGCCCTGCGTCCAGGCAACCGAATTCATGCCCACCAGACCCTTGAGAGCGGGAGCATGATCCAGCCCTTCGCTGGCCTTTTCGGCGATCGTGTTCTTAACGACCTGATAGTCGCCGCCCACTTCCTTGATCACCTTGCGGAGCGCGAAATCCTGAGCAACGGTGAGCCTACTGAAACTGGTGACAAACAGATTGCGCGTGGCTTCGAGCTCAGCACGCAGCGCGTCCAGTTCCTGCTTCTTTTGATTCTTGTCTTTCATTACCTGCTCCTAATTCCGGACTACGCCTTCAGCGCAACTGCAAAGGGCGCCGGATCAAGGGGCACACCAGGGCCCATCGTCGAACACACCGTGATCGACTTGACGTACTTGCCCTTGGCCGCCGCGGGCTTCGCACGAACCACGGCATTGATCAAGGTTTCGGCATTCTCCAGGAGTTTCGCCGTATCGAAGCCCGTTTTGCCGACCGGGGCATGAATCACACCCGTCTTGTCAACACGGAACTCGACCTTACCCGCCTTGGCTTCCTTCACCGCCGTCGCGACGTCGGTGGTGACCGTGCCGGTCTTCGGATTCGGCATCAAACCACGCGGGCCGAGCAACTTACCAAGACGCGCCATGCCGCGCATCATATCGGGGGTGGCCACGATCACGTCGTAGTCGAGCCAGTTTTCCTTGAGGATCTTTTCGATCATCTCGTCGCCGCCGAAGAAGTCAGCTCCGGCATCTTCCGCAGCCTTGATTTTGTCGCCGGAGGCGATCACCAGGACGCGGACGGATTTACCCAAGCCGTTCGGCAAAACGATGGTGCCACGAACCATTTGATCGGCCTGTTTCGGGTCGACGCCAAGGCGCATGTGGACTTCCACCGTCTCGTTAAACTTCGAGAACTTGATTTTTTGAATGAGCGGAACGGCTTCAGCGAGGGCGTAGAGGCGCGCCTCGACCTGTTTGGCCGCAGCAGTGTACTTCTTACCGGGTTTATTTGCCATATATTGACTGGTCCAAGCGACCCTTTGAGGCGTTGTGCGAACGCACGCAGCTTGGAGGATCTCCCAAATCTGAGGAATCGGACAGTTTTTAAGTTACCAGACTCCGAGGGACCTGTGCAAGTCGTGAGGATTTCGGGGGAGTCCTGAGAGGCCTAGCGGATGCGTGCGGAGGCTGAGTCTGAGTTTGAACGGTTTAGCGATAGGATAGCTGAGCGATGAATCGACGAGCATTTTTGAAGAGTTGCGGAGCGGCGGCCGGCGCCATGGCGATGGCGGACGAAGCGAACGCGCTAGGGTTGCCAAAGACGAAGATCACACGAGTCCGTTATTTCCGGACGCCGACCGATGCCGCGGGGCGGCCAAATACGAAGCAGCCTACGTTCAACCAGAGCACCAATGTGGTGCTGGTAGAAACCGATTCTGGATTGGTGGGCGTTGGCGAGGGCGGATCAGGCGACACGATGGAGCAGTGCGCCTCGATGCTGGTCGGCGAAGATCCGTTCCGAACGGACCGGATGTGGCAGATGATGTACCGCGGCTACTTCTATCCGGCGGGACGGGAGAAGGTGCACGCCTTGGGCGCATTGGACGTGGCGCTCTGGGATCTAAAGGGTAAAGCATTGGGCGTGCCGGTGTACCAATTGCTCGGTGGGCAGTCCCGCGAGTATGTGGAGTGCTATTCGACCGGCTATCCAGCGCAAGGCACACCGAAGGAAGTGGCTCGGGCTTGCGCCGACGCCGGATTCCGGGCGTATCGCATCTCGACGGACGGCCGCGGACCGGTGGTGGATCGGTTTGAGAATGTGAAGCGCGTCGCGGAGCTGTGCCGGCAAGTGCGCGAAGGCGTGGGCAAGGATGGTGGGTGGTGCATCGACTTCCACACGGAGCTGGATATGCCCGACGCCATTACACTGGCCAACGAGATCGAGCCGTTGCGGCCCTATTTCGTCGAGGATCTGGTCCGGAGCGAGAATCCGGGCGTGTACCGGCAATTGCGGCAACAAGTGAAGGTGCCGATCGCGGTGGGAGAGCAGTTCGGACCGAAGTGGGAGTGGAATGAACTGATCCAGCAGCACCTGATCGACTATGCCCGCGCGACGATTCCGAACGTGGGTGGCATCACCGAGTTCCAGAAGATCGCCGCACTGTGCGAGACGCATTACACCGGTGTGGTGCCGCATTTTACCGGGCCTATCTCGGAAGCGGCGATGGTGCACTGTTCGGTGGCCTTCCCGGGACCGGTGCTGATGGAGATGGTGATGGGCGGGACGCGGCCGTGGCCTTATCTGAACCACCACTACGACCTTAAGAACGGAAAGCTATGGCCGAATGAACGGCCAGGCATCGGTGTGGAGGTGGACACGACCAAACTGCAAATGATCGGAGAGTACAAGGAGCGCTACACGGCGATTCCGATGATTCGCCGGCCGGATGGCTCGTACACGAACTGGTAAATGACGCTCACCGCACTGTTTGATCTGTCTCTGGTAGGGCGACGCGACGCGGTCGCCCTCGAATGGGATCGCGAGTATACGTTTGGGGAACTGGACCGGCGAGTCAGCCGAATGGCCCAGGTGCTGCTGGCGCGAGGATTGAAGCCAGGCGATCGGCTCGCCGTCTACCTGCCCAACTGTCTCGAGTTCATCGAGATCTTCCTGGCGGCGACGCGCCTGGGAGTGATCTTCGTCCCGGTGAACGTTCTCTACCGCGGGCGCGAGATCAGCCATATTCTGCGCGACGCAGAACCGGCAGCGATCGTCACCAACGATACGTTGCAAGAGTTTGCCGGCGATGGCGTGGCGGTATGGCTGGTGGAGCAACTGCGAGACGAAGCGGTGTGGCAGAGTGAGGAGCGCGTGGTGCAGGTGCTCGACGCGGAGGCGCCCGCCGCGATCGTCTATACCTCGGGCACGACCGGCGTCGCCAAGGGCGCGATCCTGACGCAGCAGAATTTCGTGGTGAACGCGGTGAGTCTGTTGACGGCGTGGCAGTTCAGCGAGGCAGACCGCCTGCTGCTGACGCTGCCCTTGTTCCATGTCCACGGCTTGGGAAACGGCGTCCATTGTTGGCTCGCCAGCGGCTGCCGGATGCGGCTGGCCGAGCGGTTTGTGCACGATCAAGCCGCCGGATGGATGAAGGAGTTCCGCCCCACCGTATTCTTCGGCGTGCCGACCATGTACGGCAGGATGTTGGAGTGGGACGACGCAACGGCGGCGGAGATCGGGACAGGAATGCGGTTATTCGTTTCGGGGTCGGCACCGTTGCCAGCGACGGTGTTGGAGGAATTCGCGAGACGTTACGGGCATACGATTCTTGAGCGTTATGGGATGAGCGAGACGCTGATGAATCTCTCGAATCCGTATATCGGTGAGCGGCGGCCAGGGTCGGTGGGCATGGCTCTGCCCGGAATACAGGTGCGGAATCTTAACCCGAACGGCGAGGCGGTGGCCGATGGCGAAACCGGCGAGTTGCACTTGCGCGGGCCGAATCTTTTTGCGGGTTACTGGCGGCGGCCGGAGGCGACGGAAGCGGCTTATCGAGACGGGTGGTTTCGCACCGGTGACTTGGCGATGCGCTCGGCGGACGGCTATTACACGTTGCAGGGACGCCGGAGCGATTTGATCATCTCTGGGGGCTTCAATATCTATCCGCGCGAGATCGAGGAGTTTCTAGCCGAGCAGCCCGGCGTGAGAGAGGTGGCGGTGACTGGCGTGGCCGACCCGCGGCGGGGCGAGGTTCCGATTGCCTATGTGGTGGGTGAGTTCGAGGCACAAGCACTCGAAGCCGCGTGCCGTCAGCACCTAGCATCGTTCAAGATACCTCGCGCGTTCGTTGGCGTGGAGAACTTACCACGGACTGCTTTAGGGAAGATTCAGAAGCACCTGCTGCCGCCACCAAAATTGTGAACAAGTTGTCATGATTTGCAAACGTGTGGGTGCTATTCTCTTCAGTCATGACGCACACGACACGTAAGGTGTTCCTGTACATATTTGCAACATTAGGGTCAGCATTTTGGGGTATCGCGAATGCACAATCGACGTTCGGCGTCGTGCTGGGGGATGTGCGCGATTCGTCAGGTGGGGTGGTTCGGGGCGCGAAAGTCGAGTTAAGGAATACCGCCGAAAATTCGAAGCGCGAAGCCTTGTCGGATGCGAACGGGGTGTACGAGTTTCAGAACGTTAAAGCCGGTCCATATGAGGTCAGCGTGACGTTTGCGGGCTTCCGGGCCTTCAAAGTCTCCGATCTGATGCTGGTGGCGCGTCAGACGCTGCGCGTGGACGTGAGTCTGCAAGTGGGCGAGGCGACACAGACGGTGGAAGTCACTTCGAGCGCCGGCGTGATCGCGACGGATAACCCGGCGATCAGTTCGAATCTGACGCCGGAGAGTGTGCTGAACTTGCCGTCCAACGTGCGCGGAGCGGGGAGCACGACGCCTTACGGCTTGCTCCAGACGCTACCGGGGGTGCAGGGCGATAACGGAGGCGGGTACTCGATTCAGGGCGGGTTGCCGGCACAGTCGGAGTCAAGCATTGATGGAATCTCGGTGACGCAGTTGACGGGCAACAGTCCGAACCGCAATCAGTTCCTTTCAGTGGAGTCGATCTCCGAGATCAAAGTGCAGGGCGTGGGGAACACGGCGGAGTACGGGCAGCCGGGCGACATCACGGTGACGTCGAAGAGCGGGTCGAATACGCCGCACGGGGCGCTGTTTTGGTATCACCAGAACAAGGCCCTCGATGCCCGGTCCTACGGCCAGAGCACGCTACCGGCGAAGATCGGAAACACGTTTGGTGGGACGATCGGCGGCCCGGTGGTGTTGCCGAAGATCTACGACGGCCACAACAAGACCTTCTTCTATTTCACCTGGGAGTCCATGCGCTATCCGCGACAGGGGACCATCCAGAACACGGTGCCGACGACGTTCGTGAAGAATGGTGATTTCAGCCGCGAGGGGGTGAGCATTGTCGATCCGTACACGCGCGTTCCCTTCCCCGGCAACGTCATTCCGGCGAGCCGCATCAACGCCGTCTCCAAGGCCGTGATGACTTTGTATCCGGACATCAACTTCGGCACAACGGACCGCCGCACGGCGAACAACTATCGGACCAACGTGCCGACCGACGTGAACTCCGATCAATACGAAGCACGCGTCGACCATACCTTCAACGCGAAGCACACCATGTTCGGGCGCTTCAACACAAAGCGGAATCCATCGTCCTCGACGAACTCGCTGCTTTTGCCGAGCGACACGACGATCGAAAAAAACTATCAAGGCACCGCGTCCTGGACCTACACTATTCGTCCGACTCTGCTGAACGAATTTCGCTTCGGCAAAGTGATCGCCGACAGCTCGAGCATCTTCAACTTCGACGGGCGGGCGTTCACGAACGCTCTGAACTTGAAAGACATTCAGCGGGACATCTTCTTCAACGGTCTGCCGAACTTTGCAATCACCAACTACACAGGCGTGAGCAAAGGCCGGCCGGGGTTCTCGGTGTCTTCGAACACGCAATTTATTGACAATCTGACTTGGATCAAGGGCCGGCATACGATCAAGACCGGCATCGATATTCGCCGGCTGGTGGGTCAATCATCGCTGGGCTTCACGACGGGCAATAACTACGGCGATTTCAGCTTTTCGGGTAACTTCTCCGGCGATCCGTTTGCCGACTTCCTGCTAGGGACGCCGCTCTCGAGTTCGATCGCCGTCCTCTCGAGCGACAACGACGGTCGGGCGATGCACTACAAGACTTATATCCAGGACACGATCCGCGTGACGAAGAAGCTGACCGTCGACGTGGGTCTGCGCTACGAGTTGCATCCCGGATACTCGGACGCGGGCCTGAACATCGCGAACTTCGATCGGACGATTCCGCGGACGGGACAGGTCGTCTTGATGAGCGATCCTCGAGCCCGCGACCTGGTGGCCCCCGGAGCGCTGACCTCGATCAATGCGTGCCCAGCGGCGGCTATCAACGGCGTGCCTTGTACGCCGATCGTGACGGCGAAAGATGCGGGTTTGCCGGAAGCGCTGCGCAAGACCTACAAGACGCAGTTCCTTCCGCGACTCGGATTCGCTTATCGATTGAACGATAAAACGACAATCCGCAGCAGTGTCGGGCTCTACAACATGATCCTGCTGGGCTCGATCTTCTTCTCGCTGACGGGCACGGTCCAGAGCGACGTGCGCAACTTCAACAACGTGGGGAGCGACGGGCGGCCGATCTTCGCGCTGCCGGACACGCGGACGCCGGGCAGCGGCATTCGTTCGGGTGCAGTGGGGACATTCGAGTTCCGGACGGCGAATCAGATCGACTTTAAGCCGCCACAGATGGCCCAGTGGTCATTCTCCATCGATCGTCAGTTGGCCAGCACGCTGGGTCTGCGCGTCTCCTATATCGGGAATACTTCCAGCCAGTTGCCTTGGGCCCCGGACGTCAATCAGATGGCTCCCTCGACGAGCTACTTCTCGCAACGCCCGAATACGGATCGCCCGTTCCCAAACTGGGGTTTGATCTTCAGCCGCGACGCGGGAGCCAATGCGCTCTACAACTCCTTGCAGGTGGAGTTGAATCGGCGCTTCTCGGGCGGATTGACCTTCACGTCCGCCTACACGCTTGCAAAGAATCTGGCGGACAATGCCGGCCCCAACCCGAGCAGCTTTGCCGGTGAGACCGGCGGTGGCCGCGTGACGAATTCACTGAACCGGAAAGGCGATCGCGGTGACGTCTACGCGACCCGGCGGCATCGCTTCGTGAACACGATGGTGTATGAATTGCCGTTCGGCAAGGGACGGCGTTACTTCAACCAAGCCAAACGTCCCGCGGATATGGTGTTCGGCGGTTGGCAGTTCTCGACGATCTTCACGCTGCAGTCGGGTCCGTTCCTGACGCCAACGTTTGCCGGCGGAGACCCCTCGGGAACGAACGCGGCCAGCCGCGGAACGCAACGTCCGGATCGTGTCGGATCGGGTACGCTGAGCGAGCCCACCCGCGATGGCTGGCTCGATCGGAGCGCCTTCGTTTGTCCGGGACGGGACGTGGGGCCGAACCAGTTCAACTGCGCCGTGGGCGTAGTGGTGGGTACGGCGCCGCCGATCGGTCGCTTCGGCAATTCCGGGGTCGGCATCAATGTGGGACCGGGTACTTTCGGACTGAATGCGGCATTGAGCAAGAAGTTCGCCATCACCGAGCGGGTGTTCCTTCGGTTGGAGGGCAGCTTCACCAATCTGCCGAACTGGACGAACCTGGGTGATCCGGTGCTGAACATCGCCGACAGCAGCTTCGGGCGTATCACCGGCTCACGCGGCGTCGACTTCGGCGGCGGGCGCACCGGGCAGGTATCGCTGCGGCTGCAGTTTTAGCCAATCATCGCGACCAGTTGTTGAGAGCCCGTTCGCGCTCCCAGTGGTCGTAAGCTTCCATTCGTTCCAGACCACTGGCGATGATGTGCTCGGCGAGGATGGCTTTAGCCTCCTCGCCGCGTCCATTTTCGACGGCATTTAAGATCGCTTCGTGCTGCTGCTGGATGGCGCGCAATTGCGCGGCGCTGTGGCCATCGCGGCGAATTGAGAAGATACGGATCAACAGGCGGGTTTCCGAGACGAGCTTCAGCATGCGATGGTTCGCGGCGGCGTGGAGGAGCAGCGTGTGAAAGCCGAGGTCGGCTTGGATGAAACGGCTCATCTGTTCGTCGTTGAGGCGGGGCTGCCCGCTCTTCTCCAACTCGGAACGAAGATTGTCACTCTGATGCAGGAAGCTGCGTAAGCGTTCCACGACGGCAGGACCGAGAGTGAAGCGAGCGGCCTTTCCAACGGCGTAAACCTCGATGGCTTCGCGGAGCTCGTAGATTTCGGCGATGTCAGCACGGGTGAGACGGGCGACGGCCATGGTGCGATTGGGCGCCTGTTCAAGGAAGCCTTCGCCGGCCAATTGGCGAACGGCTTCGCGGACCGGAGTGCGACTGCTGCCGAGTTCGCGGGAGAGGGCGAGCTCGGAGACGACAGTGCCGCCGGGCCAATCGCCGGACTGAATCTTACTTTGAATGAACTCGTAGGCACGCTGGCGCGCAGAGCATTCCTTGTTCCCCATGAGAGTCCATCATAGCGGGGGTGTGGACACCCTGTCGAATGCGATACAATTGCACCCAGCTTGAGGAGAGTTTCGTCATGCGAATGATTACCAAGTTTGTCTTCCTTCCGCTGTTCCTAGCCAGTAGCTGGCTGGCAGCACAAGAATTCCGAGCGTCCGTTGCCGGACGCGTAACCGACCCGGGAGGCGCGTCGATTGCAGGCGTCGCGATCACGGTTCGTTCCGTAGCCACAGGGGTGGAAACGCCGACCACCACCGATGATGAAGGCCGTTATCAGGTCCTGTTCCTGAATCCGGGCGAGTACACTTTGACCGCCGAGAAACAGGGCTTCCAGAAGAGTGTGCAGCAGGGGTTGAAGCTGCAGGTGGCAGAACGCGCCACGCTGGATCTGAAGTTAGCGGTGGGCGAAGTAACCCAAAGCATGACCGTCGAGGCCAATGCGGGCGTGGTGGAACTCGAATCCGCCGACCGCGGTCTGACGGTGGAGAGCCGCCGCGTGGAAGCGACGCCGCTGCAAGGCCGCAACATCTTCGCGCTGGCGTGGACCACGCCGGGCGTGGCGGTGACCGGCGCAGTGACGCGCTTGCGTCCGTTCGACATCGCCGGTTCGTCCGGCATCTCCGTGAATGGCTCGCGCCCCTCCACGAACGAAGTGCTGATCGACGGCGTTTCGAACCTTTCGCGCGCCTCTTCGGTGGCTTATGTGCCGCCGGTGGAGGCGACTGACGAATTCCGCGTGCAAACCACCAACTACGACGCGCAGTATGGTTGGACGACCGGCGGTGTGGTGAACATTATCACCAAGGGCGGCGGCAACGAGTGGCACGGTTCGTTGTTCGAGTTTCTGCAGAACACGAAGCTGAATGCCAATACGTTCAACAACAATCGCAATGGCGTGCGCCGGCAGTCCTCGCACATCAACACGTTCGGCGGGGCGCTGGGCGGCGCGATCAAGAAGAACAAGCTCTTCTTTTTCGGCAGCTACGAAAACATCCGCCAAGTGATTCCGGATCCTTTTGTGACGTCGGTACCGACCGCGCTGCAGCGTTCGGGCGACTTCTCGAAGACGTTTTATGCCAATGGCTTGGTGCAGGACATTTACGATCCGCTGACGACGCGGACCGATGGAAGTGGAGCGGGCCGTACCGTTTTTCCGGGAAATGTGATTCCGGCTTCTCGCCTGAATCCCATTGCGGTGAAAGTTCTGAGCCTCATTCCTCTAGGAAATACGCCAGGGAACTCGATCACGGAGTTGAACAATTTTGCGACGAACGGCTCCTCGCGAAAGTTCACTGATTTCTTCCCCGAGTACACGGGACGCGTGGACTATTCGATTTCGCAGGACACGCGCATGTTTGTACGGTACTCGCGCAACGCTCTGTCGGAAGCGCGCGGCTTCAAGTACTCGACCAACGACGCTTTCAACGTCGCCGATACGACGGGCAATAGCCCATTTACCCGCGAGAACCACAGCGCCACCATTCAGTTGACGCACACGATCAATCCGACGACGGTGTTCGACTTCCGCCTCGGTTTGATGCGTTTCCGCTCGCAGAGCGGCTACGCCCCGGGCGCCGACTACGATCTCGGTGGCCTTGGCTTCTCTCAGCTCTACCAGACGCAAGCGGCGCGGTACTTCCCGCGCTTTAGTTGGGCGAACTACGAAGGTGCCGGCTCCAACCCGGTGCAGATCGACCCCACCGCGCAGACCAATTCGATCCAAGGCTCGATTTATAAGACGGTGGGCCGACACTCCTTGAAAACCGGCGCAGAGTTTCGTCTGCAGCGGTCCTATTCGCAGACCCCGGGTTTCATCGCGGGTAACTTCACGTTCGACCAAAAGTTCACGGGTCGAATCGCTACGGCCGTGGAGCCCAGCAGCGGCAACGCGATCGCCAGCTTCCTGCTGGGAACCGCAGATTCGGGCTTTATCGATGTGAACAGCCAACCTGCTCGACAGCAGCGGCTTTTCTCCACCTACATCCATGACGACTTCCGCCTGACCGATCGGTTGAAGCTGAATCTTGGATTGCGCTGGGACTACCTCGGTCCGCTGACCGATCGTTTTAACGCGCTGACCCGCGGTTTCGACACGACGAGCGCAAGCCCATTGCAAGCGCCCGGTTTGAGCCTCAAGGGCGGCTTGTTGTTTGCAGGGAACGGTAGCGTTCCGCGCGGCATCTACGATCGTGACTTAAACAACTTTGCTCCGCGTGCCGGCTTCTCTTATCGCTGGAACGATAAGACGGTCATTCGTGGTGGTTACGGACTGATGTACGCCCAGACCTTCGACGATCCGGGCGGTGCGCCGGGGTACAGCCAGCGGACGGCGATGGTGGCGTCGACCGTGACGGGTGTTCCGTCGAGCACCTTGACGAATCCGTTCCCGGGCGGCATCCTTCGTCCGGTAGGGAATTCGCAGGGCCTGGCTACTTTCCTGGGACAGGGCTTCAACTTCTCGGATCCCACGCGCGTTGTGCCTTGGACCCATCAATTCTCGCTCGAAATTCAGCGAGAGCTGCCAGGCAAGGTGCTGTTGACGGCGGGCTATGTCGGCAGCCGTATCCGCGGTCTCTCGGTCACGAAGCCTTTCAACGAGGTTTCGCTGGAATCGTTCAACCTCGGTTCGGCGGCGCTGACGGCGAGCGTGACGAATCCGATGGCCGGTCTGGTTCCCGGCACTTCGATCAACGGATCGACGGTGCAGCGGCAGCAGTTGCTGCGGCCCTATCCGCAGTTCCTGGGAATCAATCAGCTGAATCGGTCCGAAGGCCAATCGCGCTACGACGGCTTCCAGTTCCTGTTGGCCAAGCGTTTTTCTCGCGGCGTGTCGGCAAGCTTGTCGTACACGTACTCGAAGACCTTGGAACAAGTGACCTATCGCAATGCGCAGGACACCGCCAAGGAAAAGGTGGCGGCGGCTTGGGACGTACCGCAGAGCCTGCAGTTGAACGGCGTGTATGAACTGCCGTTCGGCACGGGTCGCTCTTTCGGATCGGGCGCGCCACGCGGCGTGCGTCACGCGATCAGCGGCTGGGAAGTGAGTGGCGTGGCCCGCCTGCAGAGCGGCATGCCGATGAACTTCCCGACCAACGCGGTCCCCACGGGTGTGAGCCCGAAGTACGATGGCCAGAATCTCGATCGTTATTTCAACACCTGCACACTACTGGCAAACGGTCAGACACGGGGCTGCATCGGCAGTGAAACGCCTGTGTGGACAATCCGCCAGGCGTTCGTACTGCAGACTTGGTCCTCGCGAATCACCTCGGTTCGCGTGCCGGGCATCCGGAACCTCGACCTCGCGGTGATGAAGCGTACGCCGATCACCGAGCGTGTGACTTTGACGTTCCGCGCTGAGGCGATGAACGCGACCAACACGCCGCAGTTCTACAACGGGCCGATTCTCGACGTGAACAACGGAAACTTCGGACGCATCTCCGGCGCGTTGGATCAATCCAACCTGCCGCGGTTCGTGCAGTTGTCGTTGAAGCTGCAGTTCTAATTCTGCGGTTTGGAAAGGCCCTTCCCGGCAACGGGCGGGGCCTTTTCCTTTTGGACTAAGCGGCTGATTGAAGCGCAGCGTCGCGCCGAATCATGTCGCGCTGAATGGTGCGGGACGCGCAATAGAGGACACCGGCGAGAAAGAGCGAAAGAAGCGGCATCACCAGCATCGCCTGCTGCAAGCCAACAGCGCGAAAGACTTCGGTGACCACGGCGGAGCCGCCAGCGTCGGCCGCGCGGCGCGCGAGAAGGTCGCTGACCTTACCAGTGAGCAAGGGACCGAAGGACGCGCCGCAAAAATACATGGCCAGGAAGTATAAGGCCATGGCAGAGCCGCGCATTTTCGGGGCGACCACATCCTGAATTGACGAGTAAACCAAGCCGTAATAGGTGTTGAGCATGGAGTAGAAGAGCCCCAGCAGGACGACGCAGAAGGCGACGCTGGGAGCCAAAATTCCGACAATGGCCAGGGGAACGCCGAGGGTGGCCAGAAGTGCAGCCCAGCGAAGGCGCCCGTCCTTGCGGTGGACGTTCACGCGATCGCCGAGAGCCCCCGAGATGAGTCCGCCAGCCAGACCTCCGAGCCCGAGGGCCAGCCCAGACAGCATGCCAGCCTGCGCGACGGAGAGGTGATGGGTGCGCACCATAAAGGCGGGCGTGAAGGTGGCGATGGCGTACATATTGAAGTTGAGCAGAGCACCAGAAGCAATGATCCAGACGAAGGTCGGAATCCGAAGAAGCTCCAGCATGGAGCGCGACTCGGCGCGGTCGTGTCGTAGCGGTTCTGCCGCGCCACGGACAGGCTCCGGCAGCCGCAGCAGCGCCAGTATGGCCACCAGGGCTGGCGCAGCGGCGGTCATCATCGCAAAACGCCATCCGTAGAGTTGGGCCAGCGGGCCACTGATGAAGAAGCTGAGCGCACCGCCAATCGGCACGCCCAGCATGAAAATGCCCAGCGCGCGTGCTCGTTGATGGGGCGGGAAGAGATCGCCCAACCAACTGGTGGCGGCAGGAGCCACCGCGGCTTCACCGACGGCAAAGCCGAGGCGGGAGGCCAGCAGCATGGAGTAGCTGGAGGCTACGCCAGCCAGCGCGGTGAGCAAACTCCACGCGGCGATCGCCCAGACGAGCAGCGGCTTGCGCGGACGAGTATCAGCGATCTTGCCTAAAGGTACCCCGACGAGGGCATAGAGCCAAATGAACGCCGTGCCTAACCAACCGAGCTGAGCGTCATTGAGATTGAACTCATGCCGAATCGGCTCAGCCAGCGCACCGAGGATCTGGCGATCGTAGAAGTTGAGGATATTGATGCGTGTCAAGACGGCGAGGGCAGCAGCCGGGGACGAGAACTTCACCGCGGCAGACTATCACATTGATTTGTTGAGCGCAGGCAGTCTTCGCGATACATTTGAAGCTCATGCGCAGCCGAGCTTGGTTTGATACTCCCGAGTACTACGGATTCTCGCGACGCGCCTGGCTGCGCAGCGAGGGGTTCTCGAGTGCGGTCTTCGATGGGAAGCCGATCATCGGGATTGCTAATACGTGGAGCGAACTGACGAACTGCAATGTCAGCCTGCGGCCCATCGCCGAGGCGGTGAAGCGGGGCGTTTGGATGGCGGGCGGATTTCCTCTGGAGTTTCCGGTGATGTCGCTGGCCGAGATGCTGATGAAGCCCACGGCGATGCTCTTCCGGAATCTGATGTCGATGGAGGTGGAGGAAAGCATTCGCGCGCACCCACTGGACGCGGTGATGCTGTTGGCTGGGTGCGACAAGACCACACCGGCGATGCTGATGGGAGCAGCCAGTGCCGACATCCCGGCCATGCTGGTGACGAGTGGTCCGATGCTGGCCGGGGATTGGCACGGACGAAAACTCGGGGCCGGCACAGACGGTCGCAAGCTGTTCGATCTCTATCGGGCAGGCGAGTTGAGTGAGCGGGAAATGGGCGAGGTGGAGTGCGCACTGGGACGATCAGCCGGGACGTGCACGGTGATGGGTACCGCCTCAACAATGGCGATTCTGAGCGAGGCGCTGGGGATGTCCCCGACGGGCAGTGCCGCGATCCCGGCACCAGACGCCCGAAGGTTAGCGATGGCGGAAGAGGCCGGACGGAGAGTCGTCCAGTTAGCGCGCGAAGATCTACGACCCTCGAAGATTTTGACGCGCGCTGCGTTTGAGAATGCGCTGCGGGTCCAGATGGCGATTGGCGGATCGACGAATGCCGTGGTTCATCTTTTGGCGATCGCGGGGCGAGTGGGAGTGAAGCTAACGCTCGACGACTTCGACCAGATCTCACGCGAGACGCCCTGGCTGGTGAACTTGAAGCCCTCCGGCGAATATCTGATGGAGGATTTCTTCTCGGCGGGCGGGGTGCCAGCGGTGATGCGGGAGTTACTTGATCAGCTAGATACGGAGGCGCTGACCGTTGGCGGCGGGACGATCGGGGAAGCGGTTAGTCAAGCAGCTTGTTACAACCGCGAGGTGATTCGAGAGCGAAGTCGGAGCCTGGCAGTCGAAGGGGGAACGGCCATTCTTTATGGCAATTTAGCGCCGGATGGAGCGGTTATCAAACCCACGGCAGCGTCACCGCAGTTGCTTCAACATCGTGGACGAGCCTTGGCCTTCGAGTCGCGCGATGAGTTACTAGCGCGAATCGATACCGAGGATTTGCCCGTCGACGAAAGTACGGTCCTGGTAATGAAGAATGGTGGTCCGAAAGGAGCACCCGGCATGCCGGAATGGGGCCAAATACCCTTGCCCAAGAAACTGCTTCGGCAGGGCGTGAAAGACATGGTGCGGATCTCCGATGCAAGGATGAGCGGCACGAGCTTTGGAACAGTGGTCCTTCATGTTACGCCCGAGAGCGCGGCCGGTGGCCCCCTGGCCTTGGTCCAGACCGGTGACGAAATCTCGCTGGACGTCGCTGGACGGCGAGTGGACCTACTGGTACCAGAGGAGGAGTTGGCTAAGCGACGCGAGCAGTGGCAACAGCCCTCACCGGTCTACCAAAGGGGCTACGGAAAGCTTTTCTTGGATCATGTGGAGCAGGCGAATCTAGGATGCGATTTCGATTTCCTCCGATCGCGCTAGCCTTCGCATTCTTCGCGCTCTTTCTGGCCGCAAATCGCTCAGCGTACCAAGGATACTTTTCGGACGACGATCTCGACAACCTCGTCAACACACAGCTTTACGGGCTAGATGCTTTTGTACGTAGCTTTTTCTCGTTGACCTACGATCAGTACAACTTTCGCCCGGTCGGACATTTGGTGTATCGCTGGATGGCGCAGACGGTGGGCCTGACGTTCTGGCCTTATGTCGCACTGATGCAGGCGCTCTTCTTCGTCACCGTTCTCTTGCTCTATCGAACGACTTCACCGTTGATCGGGCAACGTGGCGCGGCGATTGCGACATTCCTATTCGCATTCCATCCAGCCCTCATCGCGGCGCATTGGAAGCCGATGTACCTTTTCGATGTCCTTTGCGGATTCGCCCTACTGCTGGCGTACTTGAGCTACCGACGAGGCTGGTGGATCTTGGCACTGGCATTGTTCTGGTGCGGCTACAAGGCAAAAGAAATCGCGGTTCTCTTTCCTGTCGTGCTCATGATCGAGGAACTCCTTAACCAGCGCAAGTGGATGCGTGTTATTCCTTTCTTCTTGCTTTCGGGAACATTAGGCATACAAGCATTGACGGCCAATCACGCCCGTCCGCCTTCGCCTTATACACTGGCGTTCACAGCGGCGGCTATCGCTACCTGCGCGCGATATTACCTACTGCAGTCCTGGGGCATTCCTTGGATCAGCTTGGCGGGATGGAGATGGGCGCAGGACTCACGTCGGTGGATGATACTCGGCGTTACGGCGGCGGCGTTACTTCTTGGGCCACTGCTGTTCCTCCCCGGTAGACTCTTCGCAGTCTACTTATTCGTGCCATTACTCTTTGGCAGTATTGCAATGGGCGCGGTTCTGGCACGCTGCGGCACGGTCGTGCTTACAGTAGGTGCTCTGTTTTTCCTGGCCATCGGATTGAAGGAACTGCGAGCCTTCCGCCGCGTTGAGCTGGCACAAGCGACCACGACGAGAAGTTTCGTCACCGCGACGTGCAAGGCGTTCACGGGCCAACCCCGACTTGACCAAGCCGTCTATGAAGGGGGGCCGGTTGGATTAAATGTTTGGGGTGTCGAAGGAGCGATTCGTTTGTGCAGCGGCAACTTGAGTTTGAAGCTACGTCGGTTTGACCTACGTACGCTTGAGGTGGGAGAGTCCGTGGTGCGCTGGTCAAGCGGCGGCCCGAAAGGTGAGTTCGTCGAGATTCGTCCGTTCGCGGGAGAGTTGGCCGGCGACTGGCATGAGTGGGAAGGCGCGTATCGATGGATGGGGCAACACGGAACCATCACCATTGAGACGAGGGCTCAGGACACAACGCTCGTCGTGGACTTGGCCGCTGCACAGGCTGACGAAGCGGAGGCACGGGTGGACAGTCGATCACTCGGCAAGCTGCGTCTCGCCAGTCATGGTGAGCAGACCTTGAAGTGGGCGATTCCGTCGATGCAAGGTCCGAAAGCGTTGGAGTTGATCGCATGGCCGGCGGTTAGGCCGGCGGGAGACCCACGCAGTCTGACGTTGGCGGTTCGAGATGTAAGGACGACCCCATGAAGATCGCCATCTCATTGTTACTTTGCTTGGCCACGATGCTGAATTACATGGATCGGCTGGCCCTGGGCGTGGTCTCGGTTGATATCAGGCGGGAGTTTCGCCTGGATGAGAGCGATTATGGACTCATTGTCGCGGTGTTCATGTTGGCATACGCAATCATGTACGCAGGCTCCGGTTACATTGTGGATCGTCTGGGAACGCGAAAGGGCTTCGCGGTGTTCGTCATCGCTTGGTCGGCTGCGCAGATGCTTCATGGACTGGCCGTCGGAAAGTGGAGCCTCGCCGCGTGCCGGTTCGCCCTGGGGCTAGCGGAACCCGGAAACTGGCCAGCCGCGGCGAAGGCGGTGAAAGAGTGGTTTCCCTCGGAACGCCGGTCGCTGGGAATCGGCATCTTTAACTCCGGCTCGTCGCTGGGATCAGCACTGGCGCAGCCGCTGGTGGCGGGCTTGGCGATCTGGGCGGGCTGGCGATACGCCTTCGTGGTAACCGGCGCGTTGGGCCTCGTGTGGGTGGCCGCTTGGCTCTGGACTTATCGGACTGGTCCCCTGGCGAAGCCGGTGGCGTTGTGCAAGCCGGACTGGCGGCGGGTCATTAGGAGCCGCGGATGTTGGACACTAATCCTAGCTCGCTTCCTGACTGACCCCGTGGTTTACTTTGTGAGCTTCTGGCTACCGGAGTATCTACGACGGGAACGCGGCTTTGACTTATCGATGGTCGCTCAGTACGCGTGGGTGCCATTTATCTTTGGCGACGTCGGTTACCTACTCGGCGGTTGGTTGGGTGGCAAGCTGATCGACCGCGGTTGGGACCTGCCGCGGTCGCGCAAGACGATTCTATGGATGGGCGCAGCGTGCATGCCGCCAGCCATGGCAGCGCCATGGCTGCCAGAAGCGTGGATGGCCATCGCGGTGACGTGCTGCGCCTTATTCGGGCACGCACTATGGATCTCCAATCTACTCGCGATCCCAACCGATCTCTTTGAGGATCATGAGGTGGGGACGGCGAGTGGGCTGACAGGTACGGGTGGCGCGGTGGGCGGCATGCTCGCCAACCTGGGAACCGGGTATCTCGTGCAGCAGTTCTCTTACTGGCCGATCTTCCTAGCGGCGGGGATCGTGCATCCTGTGGCGGCTGGTCTTGTGACGTGGCTACTACCGAATCGCTTCTTCCTGAAGAGAACTCAGGCTTGAACCCGCTTCGTATCGAATAAACGCAGGGCCTGAGCGGGAGAAAGAACGGTAGACAGTAAGAGAGACTTCGCCTCTGAGCCAACTTGGAGGCGCTCAAGCAAGGCCATTAAATCAGGGCTTGCCAACTTATCGGGAGCCATTTTGACCAGATTTCCGAGCAGGCGCACCATATCCGCCGCGCCGGAGGCATCACGTTCGGAGCCCATGACCGCTTCTCCGGCAAGCAGCACCGACTCGTCGAGCTTGACGCCTCCGCTGACCTCAACGACGTTGCTGAAAAACGGCGCGTACTTCGTAGCGAGGTCAACGAGGGCGTCGTCGATTCGACTGACCATCGTGGCCCTCGGCTGATTGGTCAGCAACCAAAGGTCATGGCGAGCACTTAGCTGCTGGGCGCGTTGCAAGAGCGAGGCCGCAAGACGAGCCCCGCCGGCGCCGTGCAAAGTTAGCGCTCCGCGCACACTGGCAGCATCGCCCGCGAAGGCTAAACCCTTCGCCGGAAACGCGATCAGCCCGTCATCGGAAGTGCGCAATAGATCGGGCGAGGCTAGCTCGGTGGAAGAACCATTTTTCAACATGTGGCCGCGAAGTCGGGCCGAGTCGAACAGGCCCTGAGCAATGACGAGGCTACGGGTGTTTCCGTAGCTTGCGATGAGGATTTCGCGAAGCTCGCGACGAGGGTCTAGCCCAGACAGGTCGAGCAGTTGGGCGAACTGCGGTTCTTCCGATCGAACGCTCGCCAGAAGTTCGGCTCCCACGGGCGAAGCCATGACGCGACCCAGGTGGATTCCAGTCAACGAAGTGGCTCCGGCCGGAAGCATCTCTATCGGCGACACTTCGGTGCCAAGGGCGGCGAGAGGGGCAAGAAGCGCGAAGTGTCGGCGTGTGAGCATGAGGCTACAAGGTGGAACGCGCGTCGGTAGAGATGGGTTCCGCCGAATGCAAGGTCACAGGAACTTGATCGACAATCTCCACGCCGAAGCCTTCCAAGCCGGGCACTTTGCGGGGATGGTTCGTCAACAGCCGAATCTGTTTCAGGCCCAAATCGGCGAGGATCTGCGCACCGATTCCGGCCTCGTGCTGCGTCTCGTTGTGCGGATCGGAGGGGGTGAAGCGTTGGAAATCATCGCCATGCGTGAGGATGCGATCGCCATCAGTGCGAAGCCCTAGTCCACTTTGGTGCAGGTAGACGACTACGCCAGCGCCTTCCCGGGCGATGATCGCTAGCGACTGATCGAGTACCTCGCGGCAACGGCAACGGCGAGAGCCGAAAACATCGCCGTAAATACAGTGTGAGTGCATGCGGACGAGCGCCGCGGGGGCGATGTTGTGGTTCGCCGTAGACCAGGGCAAGATGACGCTCGCCACTCATCGAACTCGAATAGCTGAGCGTGCGAAACTCGCCGTAACTGGTGCTGACGGAGCCCACGGCGCGGCGCTGGATTGAAGCGCTCATGCTGCATGCGATAGCGAATCAGATCCGCCACAGTGATGAGCTTCAGTTGGTGCTTCTGGCAAAAGCTCACGAGGTCCGGCAGCCTGGACATCGAGCCATCGTCGTTCATGATTTCGCAGATTACTCCACCGGCGGAAAGTCCGGCGAGGCGCGCGAGATCAACGGCCGCTTCGGTTTGTCCAGCGCGAACCAGGACACCGCCCTCCCGGGCGCGTAGCGGAAAGACGTGCCCGGGTCGTGCTAAGTCTTCAGCGCGAGTTGAGGCTTGCATACAGAGGCGGATGGTGTGAGAGCGATCCGCCGCTGAGATCCCGGTGGAGACGCCTTCTCGGGCATCAATCGACTCGGTGAACGCGGTACCAAAGTTCGAAGTGTTCTTCGGCGACATTAGCGGCAGCCCGAGGGCGTCGCATCGTTCGGGACTGAGCGCCAGGCAAATCAGACCACGGCCATGAACAGCCATGAAGTTGATGATGTCGGGAGTGACGAACTCAGCGGCAACGGTGAGGTCGCCCTCGTTCTCACGATCCTCGTCATCCACGACCACGAGCATGCGCCCCCGTCGGAAATCATCCAAGGCTTCAGGAATCGAGGCAAAGGGCATTACGCTTCTATTGTACCGGCATTCTAACCGTCCCATTTTCTTCTACTTAGCGCGCCCCGGCAGGCGACCACGTTAAAGGCCAAAAGGCGTTCACTACGTTTTCGAAGATTTTAAGTCCTTCCTTTTGTTCAACTTGATCATTTTTTGCGACCAGGTGGGAGGAGGTCGATTGGGTAGTCTCAAGTCGGGTGAAGAGGAAAGCAGCCCAACACACCGGATGAATAACTCCAAAAGAAAGGCGACACGATGGCGCGACATTGGATACACCCCCTTACCGTCCCAGGCGCGCTTTCATCGATTGAGGACCCGGTTCAAGGGATTCTCCGGGCCGGTGGGCTCGGGAAAGAGCGCGGCCCTGTGCCAGGAAGCGATTCGCCGGGCATATCAGAATCCCGGCAGGCAAGGCCTACTTGGCGCGCCGACCTACGCGATGCTGCGGGATGCTACTCAGCATGCGCTGGTCGAAATGCTGGAGCGGAACGAGTTGCCCTATGAACTGAACCGCTCACAGAACTATGTGGTGATTGAGGAATGTCGCTCAAAGATTCTGTTCCGGTCCATGGAAGAATATGAGCGCCTGCGAGGTACAAACCTCGCGTGGTTCGGATTGGATGAGCTGACTTACACGGCCGAAGAGGCATGGCTAAGGTGGAAGCGCGGTTACGTGATCCCTTGGCTAAGGCACTGTGCGGCTTCGCAGTGTGGATACCGAATGGTTATGAATGGCGTATGGCCCACCCAAAGGCTGGTCACAAAAGGGGATGAAAACGGGGATAGTAGGAGAGCCGCAGGCGATGGAGACCGGGTTCGGTCTGGCCGTTCGTGCGCGACTTCTTCGGCAGTCCGGCGAGCGGACGCTATACGCATCCCTTGTACTGGCCCGACGTTCGCGTCGCCGCCGGCCGAGTTGACCGTCACGAACGTATACGGCACCTCCGACATCACGAAACGCAATTTGACACTCAGCGCCGATCTTGTGGCTCCGAACGCTCTCGGGTGGCCAACTCACCATTCAGTCCGAAGGTCCGTTGGCCATTGGGTCGAGTATCGCGCCGATTTTATTTGTCGAGCGGCGCCAAGCCATTCGCGACATTACAGCGGTGGTGGCCGACGCGCCCGTCGGCGACGAAATTGTCGTGCGCGTGTTACGCGGCGGCGTGCCGTACGCCGAGGTCACGATTGCCGCCGGCATGACCCAGTCCGGCCCTATGAGCGGTTTCGGTCTACCGCCGCTCGAATCGGGCGAGCGACTCACGGTCGATATCATGAACGTTCCGTCGTCCGATGTCGGCACGCCGGGGCGGGATCTCACGGTAACTCTCAGCCGTTAAAGATGCTCTAATTGGAAGTGAAAGGAAATCCCGATGGAAGTCGAAATGAAAATTCGGACTCTGATGATGGATCCCGTCACTCAAATGCCCATCGTGATTCTTCGCGACGTGGCCGGCGATACGATTCTGCCCATCTGGGTAGGAGTGTATGAGGCGAACGCCATTGCGCTCGAGATTGAGAAGGTCTCCACGCCGCGCCCGATGACCCATGATCTGATTAAGACCATCGTTACGGGGCTCGACGTCACCGTTCAGAAGGTTGTCGTCAACGAGTTAAAGGACGACACCTTCTACGCGCTGATCTGGATGGACAAAGGCGGCGAGTCCGTCTCGGTGGATGCCCGGCCGAGCGACGCGTTGGCACTCGCCCTCCGGCTCGATTGTCCGATTTACGTCGACGATCAGGTCTTGAAGACGTCGAAGATGGTCACCACGGCCAGCGACAAGAACAACAATGAAGAGCTGCGCCGGTGGCTTGAGCAGTTGAACGACGAAGACTTCGGCCGCTACAAGATGTAGGGCCGCTTGCTCGAACGCCAACTGCAGCGCCTGCTGGAGGCGCGGATCGAATTCGTTCCCGCGGACCTGTCCAGCTACTTCGTCCTCACGCGCGACGGCTACGTCTGCCTAGTGGAGCGTAGCCGAACGGAGCCTCCCGGTTTCGGACCGATCGGTTCCGTCTGCAAACTCACCGAGCAGGGCTTCGCCGTCGTCACCTGGAATGGCGCGCAGGCCTACTTCACGCTCAAGGACCAGCGCCAGCAAGCCACGCCGGAAGAAGTAGCTACGTTTCGCCGTTTTGCCGCGGACGTTCGTGCCGCGCTGGCCGAAACCTAAGCTACACTGATCAGGTTGCAGCCTTACCTGATTGCCATCGCTGGCCCTTCAGGCGCCGGGAAAAGCTACCTTGCGCATCACCTTGCCGATCGGCTTCCCGCCCCCGCCGCCGTCGTTTCCCTTGACTCGTACTATCGCGAGCTGACCGATCTTTCGTTCGACGCACGCTGTGCCTTCAACTACGACCACCCGGACGCCCTCGATCGTCCTTTGCTCATCGAGCAACTCACCGCGATCTCCCGCGGCCAGTCCGTCGAACGCCCGGTCTATCGTTTCGAAACCCATTCGCGGGCGCCCCACACCGAGCACTTCGACCCGCCCCCGTTCGTGATCCTCGAAGGCATCTTCGCGCTGCACTTCCCGGAGATCCGCGCACTCAGCCAGCTAAAAGTCTTCGTCGAAACACCCGATGGCTTGTGCTTCGACCGCCGTCTCAAGCGCGACGTCGTCGAGCGCGAACGCTCTGCCGAATCGGTGACCCAGCAATATCACGACACCGTCCGGCCCATGGCTTACGAGCACGTCTGGCCGACGGCCGCACATGCCGACCTGATCCTGCCCGGCAATCAAAGCATTGAGAAATCGGTTGACGAAGTGCTGAACTACGTTCGCGCCGCGACTACCGCGGGCAAAGGTTGAGCTGCTGCACAAAGCCGTCGGCGTAACCCTTCAGCTCGGTCTGATAAGCATTCCCCGATAGCGCGATGTTCGAGCTCGACGTGAACCCGCTCACCGTCACCTCGCAGGAATTCGTCACCGTCAACCCGCTAATCGAGTCCTGACCGCCGCCGCCGAGATAAGTCGTATAAGCGATCGCCGTACCCGCCGGCGCCGTCGGCAGCACCTTCGCGATGAAGCCGTCGACCACGCCGTTATTCTGCCGCTGGAAGCTGTCTCCGCGCAGCGGCAAGTCCGTCGAGAGCGTGTAGCCCGCCACAAACACTTCGTTCTGCGCATTCACGGCGACCGACTGCGCCACATCGCCCGCCGCGCCGCCCAGCAGCGTGGAATAGAGAATCGGCTCCGCCGTGCTCGGATCCAGCCGCACGCGCATCACGAAGGCGTCCCCGCGACCAGCCGGCGCAGCCTGCGCCGAGCCCGAGGTCGTCGGGAAGTTGTTCGAAAGCGAGTAACCAGCCACAATCGCCGCGCCCGTCGAATCGAGCGCAATGGCCAAGGGGACGTCCGCGTCGCTACCGCCCCACAACGTCGAATACACCGAATCGCCCTGCTTGGGATCCACCCGCACCAGGAACAAGTCGCTAACGCCGCGGAAAGCTCGCTGCGGCGCACTCGGACTCACGGGGAAGCCCTGTGACGACGTATAGCCCGCCACATAAACCACGCCCTGTGCATCCGCCGTCACCGCCGTCGTCGTGTCCGTGCTCTCGCCGCCCAGTCGCGTGGCGTACACCATCGAATCCGTCGCGCTCGTGGCGTTCATGTTCAGCACCGCCACCCACGCATCCCAACCACCGATCTGCGAACCCTGGAAGGCGCCGGCCGTCGTCGGAAACTTCTCGGACGCCGTGTAGCCGCCCACATAAACCAGACCATTGCGTACCGCCAGGGTATTGCAGGCATCCGCTCGCGTGCCGCCCAAATGCGTCGAATACACCATGCCCGGATCGCCGCCCACGCGCGGATCGAGCTTCAGCACAAACGCGTCGCGATCGCCGCCGGGCGCGCCCTGAAATGCATTTCCCGCAATCGGAAAATTCGTCGACGTCGTCACGCCACACATGTAGACGTAGTCGCCGTCCACCGCTAGCGCCAGCGGTTCGTCCAGGCCATCGCCGCCGATATAGCTCGAATACGTCAACGCGTCGTTGCCGCTCTTGGTCGGATCGATGCGAGCCAGAAAGATTTCCCGCAACCCACCCGACGTATTCCTGAAGGCGTCGCCAGCGAGCGGAAACTGGTCGGAGGTTGTGTAGCCTGTGACCCAGATGTTGCCGTTTTTATCCACCGCCGAAGCGGTGATCGTGTCGTAGAGGTCCGTGCCCAAATACGAGCCAAACTTCACGGAATTCTGCGCCATCGCACACAAAGCGACAGCCATTAAAAGGAGGACGGTTTTGAGCATAGACGGTTTAACACTGAAGCGGGAGCACTTCTCTCTCCATTCTAGCGGGGCGCGATCATGGAAAGCGAATCGCCCGCCCCGGCCGAACGCGGAAAACGCGTCGCGTAAGCTTCTAAGTACTTGAGCCCGGCCCCCGTGTTGTAGATCACGATCCGCTCGGACGGCTTCAGAAAGCCCGAATTTAACAAATTGCGGCACGCCGCCACGCACGCCGCGCCCTCCGGGGCCACAAACATCCCCTCAAGTTTCGCCAATTCCACGCCTCCGTCCAGCGACTCTTCGTCCGTCACCGCGATCGCAGTGCCCTTGCTCTGGCGGACCGCCTGCAACACCAGAAAGTCGCCCAGCGGCTTCGGCACGCGCAATCCGCTCGACACCGTCGTGGCATTCTGCCAGAACTCGCTGCGCTCGGTTCCCTGCTCGAAGGCCCGCACGATCGGCTGGCAGCCAGTCGCCTGCACGGCAATCATCTTCGGCCGCCGCGACCCAATCCAGCCCATCTCCTCCATCTCATCGAACGCCTTCCACATCCCGATCATGCCCACGCCGCCGCCGGTCGGATAGAAGATCACGTCCGGCAATTCCCAACCCATCTGCTCAGCCAGTTCGTACCCCATCGTCTTCTTGCCTTCGATTCGATACGGCTCCTTCAGCGTGCTCACTTCGAACCAGCCTTCGCGATCTTTGCGTTCGGCCACAATTCGCGCGCAGTCGCTGATCAGCCCGTTCACCAGGGTCACGTGCGCGCCAAAACTCTTGCACTCGATGTAGTTCGATTGCGGCACGTCCTGCGGCATGAAGATGTGCGCTTCCACGCCAGCCGCGGCTGCGTAAGCAGCCATCGCGCTCGCCGCATTGCCCGCCGACGGAATCGCCACCTTGCGCACGCCCAATTCCTTGCACATGGAAATGGCGGCCGAAAGGCCCCGCGCCTTGAAGCTCCCCGTTGGGTTGATGCCTTCGTCCTTCACCCACAGTTGATCGCAGCCTACCGCCTGCGCCAGCCGCGGCGTCCGCACCAGCGGCGACCAGCCTTCGCCCAATGACACGATGTTCGCCGGATTGCGCACCGGCAGCACCGGCGCGTAGCGCCACATGCTCCGCGGACCATCGGCAATCCACTCGCGGTTCCAACTCTCGCGCGCCTTCGCCAGGTCGTAGCGCACCAGCAGCGGCCAACCCTCCGCGCTCAGATTGTGCAGTTTGCCCGCTTCGTAGCGGGTTCCGGTATAAGAACAGGCCAAATGATCGACGATCGTCATCCGGCCTCCAGGATACCCTTTACAGATCCGACAGTTCGTTCAGGCGCCCGTTGCTGTCGCCCAGCTTCTCTGCCGGCACACCCATGCGATCCAACATCGAGACGAACAGGTTCGCCATCGGCGTTTCCTTCGGATGCCGCACCACGCGCCCGGGCTTCAGCGACCCGCTTCCCCGCCCCGCCAATACCAAAGGCAGGTCGGCATGATCATGCGCGTTGCCGTCGCTCAAGCCGCTGCCGTAGGTCACCATGACGTGATCCAGCAGCGTCCCGTCGCCGTCCGGCGTCGCCTTCAATTTGCCCAGCAAATACGCAAATTGCTTCATGTGGAAGCAGTTGATCTCGATCACCTTCTTGATCTTGTCCGGATCGCCCTGATGATGCGTCAACCCATGATGCGCCTCCGGAATTCCGATCTCCGGATACGCCCGCGGACTCTGCTCGAGCGCCAGCAACAGCGTCACCACGCGCGTCTGATCCGTCTGGAAAGCTAGCGTCATCAGGTCCATCATGATCCGCGCATGCTCGCCAAAGTCTGTCGGCACGCTGCGATCCGGCGCCGGCACGTTCGGCATCGGCGTCGGGTTCCGCTCGGCATCCTGAATACGCTTCTCCACCTCGCGCAACGACGTCAGATACTCATCGAGCTTGCGGCGATCCGTGCCGCCCAGCTTCGCCGACAAACTCTTCGCCTCACCCAACGCCAGATCCAGCACGCTCTGGTCATAACGCGCCTGACGAGCCCGCTTCACTGGGTCGCGCTCACGGTCCGCCGAGCCGAACAACCGCTCAAACACCGCTCGCGGACGAATCTCCACCGGGTTGGGCATCGATGGCGTGCGCCAGGAGATGCTGTTGCTGTAGGCGCAGCTATAGCCGTTGTCGCAACTGCCGCCCTGCACCCCTTCTTCGCAACCCAGTTCGAGCGAGGCCAGCTTCGTCTTGCCTTCGAGATGGCGCGCCGCCACTTGATCCACCGAGACGCCCGCGTACAGATCGCGGCCGTTGGTCTTCTTCGGATGCGCACACGTCAGATAGTTCGCGCCCGCGCGGCCATGGTCTCCCGGACCATCGCCCAGCGCCCGCCCGTTATTCTGCGTCAAGCCGCCTAGCAGCAGCACGTCATTCTTAAAGGGCTCGAGCGCCGCGGACACGCGTGGTAGCGTGCCCAACGCCGAGGAACCCGCCGGCGCCTTCGGCATCCACTGATCCATCATGATGCCGTTGGGCACATAGAGAAACGCCATGCGGCAGGGCGCCTTCGCCTCTGCCGCAAACGCTGGGCGCATGGCCTCCAGCATGGGCAGGCCCAGCATGCCACGCAGCAACGTCCGCCGGTCCAATGAACTACCTTGTCGCAAGCTTCCCTCCCTCGCTGCGCCCGCGCATCTGAAACGCGGGGCTCGCCACCACTTCGCTCACCATCGTCGAGAAACGATAGCCGTTCTCGGACGCCTGTTTCACCATCCGATCCAGCAGCACCCGGTCGCTTGGCTCCACACCGCGCCCCAACGCATAGGTCAACAGCTTCTCACTCAAGTTCCTGACAAACAGCGCCGACTGCCCTTTCAGCACGCGCCGCAACTCCGCCGGTCCCTGAAAGGACTCGCCATTCGAGAACCGGCCCGAGCTATCGATCGCAAACTGCCCGTCCTTCTCGCGCCACGCGCCCGACGCGTCGAAGTTCTCCAGGCCGAAGCCAATGGGGTCCATCTGGTCATGGCACACCGCGCAACGCGCGTTAGCCCGATGCGCTTCCAACCGTTGGCGCAGCGAAGCCGCCGTGCCCAAGTTTGCTTCCTGTAACGCCGGAATATCGGGCGGCGCCGGCGGGGGCGGCGTTCCCAGCAATGTCTCCAGCACCCACCGTCCGCGCAGCACGGGCGAGGTCCGCGTGGCATAGGAGGAGAGCGTCAGCACCGAACCCTGCGTCATCACTCCGCCCCGCCGCGGATCTTTCCATTCCACTCGCTCAAACGCTTCCCCGCGCACTCCGGGCACGCCGTAGAACAGCGCGAGCGGCCCATTCAGATAGGTGAACGCGCCATCGAGAAAATCGAGCACGCTGCGATCCTCGCGCATGACAGCGCGCGAGAAGAGAAACGTCTCGCGCCGCATCGCCTCGAGCAGTTCATCATCCACGATGGGGAACTTCGCCGGATCCGGCCGACGCTTCTCCATCAGGCGCCAGCCCAACCACTGGCCTACAAAGTTCTCTACGAACTGATCGCTGCGCTCGTCGCGCAACATGCGAGCCACCTGGCTCGCCAGCGACGCCCGCAAGCGCCCGGCTTCGGCGGCCTGCAGCAGTTCCTCATCGGGCATGCTGCTCCACAAGAAGTAAGAAAGCCGCGACGCCAGATCATGCTCGCTGATCGGCATCGCCGACGTCGTCGCGGGCTCGACACGGAAGAGGAAATTCGGGGACACCAGGATCGCCTGCAAGCCCACGCGAATGCTCTCATCGAACGAATCGCCCGAGTCGCGTACCATCGCCGCCAAACGAGTCAGCCCGTTCACCTCTGCCGGCGTCACCGGCCGCCGATAAGCGCGCCGCGCGACCGTGCCCAGAATCCTCTGCGCGCAGGCTGCCGTCTTCTCCGCACAAACAAACAGGCGCTTCCGGCTCTCGGTGACATCCCCCTGCGTCGTGAACGGACCGACGATATCGACGTAGTCGATGAACAGCTTCCGGCGTCCGTCTGTATTGACGTTCTCGCGCGGATTCGCCAGAGCGGCGAACTCCGGAAACGACGCGCGGAATGCATGCTCGCCTGCTTTCACCTTCACCCGCGCAATCGACTCGCCATGCGCATACTGATAGTCGATGTTGCCCTCGACGTCTTCCGTCAGAATCGGCGCGCCGTCCAAGGTCATCACCATCCGCGTCGGCGGATACTCCTGACGCGCGAGTTCCAGCATCTCTTTCTGCTCGACGGCGGTCAGCGTGCGTTTGCGGAAGAGCTCCATCATGCGCTTGCCGCTGCCGCGCGGCCGATAGTTGCCCACGCGCATGCGGAACTCGTACTCACCAGCGACCGGGAAGTCGAACGTCCCCCAGATCGCGCCGCGATAAGAGTAGGGCAACGCATTCGGCGTGGGATCGTCCTGGGACTTCTTCGTCATGAAGCGCACCAGCTTCGTCGGTTTGGCGGGCGCGCTCGCCCCATACACCGCCACGGTAGAAAGCCGCCGCGCCGCGGCCAGATACTTCTCCATCAGCAACGACGAGACCGACAGCACGTCGCCGATGTTGTCGAACCCGTAGCCCGCATCGTCGAGCGGAAACTCATCGGCCGGCCGCAAGGATACGCCCAGCAGGTCCCGCACCGTCTGGTTATACTCAGCCCGGTTCAAGCGCCGCGACACTACCCGCCCCGGATCCGACGATACGCTCGGACGCCCCGGCAATCGCTCGATCCACGCCGTCACGGCAGCCACGTCGGCCTTGGCCGGTTGCGGCGCGCCCGGCGGCGGCATGCGCCCCGTCGACAGCTTATCCAGCACCTTGTCCCACAGCTCGACACTGGGATTGCCGAAGTTCTGGTGACACTTCTGGCAGTTCTTCTCGAGAAACTGCATCGCGCGCGAGCGGTCGTCCTGCGCAGCCAGCAGGCAACCAAACATCAGAACAGAAAACCGGCGGAAAATGGCGAAAAACCTCGCCAATTACTATATCCGGCTACCGTCCCAGAGTGAAGGCCAGGATGTTGCCCCCGGCCGCGATCGCCACATACTGCCGGCCCTTGGCCGTGTAAGTCATCGGTGAGGCCTTCCACACCTGCCCGGTGTTGAAGTGCCACAACGTCTTGCCGGTGGCCGCATCCGCCGCCGCAAACGTGCCGCCGGACTCGCCGTAGAACAGCAGACCACCCGCCGTCGACAACACGCCCGAGTAGTTCGCTTCCGGGGCCCCCGTCTGCGGCACTTCCCAAGCGATTTTGCCAGTCTCAATGTTGATGGCCCGCAGCACCTTCACCGGCGGGTTCGCCGGATCGTTGTAAGGCACAAACCAACTGCCCGCCTGCCGATACAGATTGCAATCCTCCACCGCCATCACATAGAAGAGCCGCGTGCTGGGATTGAACGCGGTGGCATACCAGTTGGTCGCTCCGCGCACGGCGGGGCACGTCACCGTCCCGCCCATGGTCGGCTTGGCCTTCTCATTCACCAGCGGACGGCCCTTCGCGTCGAGGCCGGTGGCCCACGTCAGCCGCTTCACGAACGGCGCCCCCAACAGGAACTCGCCATTCGTCCGGTCGAGCACATAGAAGTAGCCGTTGCGATTCGCCTGCAACAGCAGCTTACGATCACGTCCTTGAAACTTCGTATCCACCAGCACCAGCGGCTCGGTGGCGTCCCAATCCCACAGGTCATGCGGCGTGAACTGGAAGTGCCATTTCAGCTTTCCCGTCTTCGCTTCGAGCGCCACCACACTATCGGTGTAGAGGTTGTCGCCCTTCCGCTCCGTGCCATCGGTGTCGGGATACGGATTGCCCACGGGCCAATACAGCGTGTCCGAGCTGGGATCGTAGGACCCCGTCAGCCAGGTTGCGCCGCCGCCGGTTTCGAGCGCGTTGCCCACCCACGTCTCCGAGCCCTTCTCACCGCGCTTCGGAATCGTCCAGAAGCGCCAGACCTGCTCGCCGGTCGTCGCCTTATAAGCCGCCAAAAAGCCGCGCAACGGCGCGTCTCCGCCGCCGATCCCGGCCACCACCAGATCGCCCACCACCAGCGGTGCCGCCGTAGCCCCAAAGGCGCCCGCTGATTCCGGCATGAACACCTGCCACATCAACGCACCAGTCAGGCGGTTCAGCGCGATCAGGTGCGCGTCATCGGTCGCAAAGAAGATGCGGTCGCCCAACAGGGCCGCGCCGCGCTGAGCGCCCTTGGCGGCATCGCCTGAGATCTTGGTGGCATCGCCGCGCGTCCGCACGTAGCACCACACCTCGCGCCCCGTGTCGGCGGCCAGAGCACACACCTGATTCGGGCCCGTGACGTACATCATGCCGTCGCTCACCAGCGGCGTGGTCTGCAAGCCCAGATGCGGCAGCGAGTAACTCCAAGCCGGCACCAGCCGCGTCGTATTGGCGGCATTGATCTCTTTGAGCGGACTGTGCCGATTGCCGCTCGGCAGCCCGTGATAGCCGGGCCACTCGCCGGCCGCCGGTTGCTGCACGGCCTGCATCTGCGCGGCGGTCACCGGCGCCGGCGTGCCTTGCAGCGGACCCGTCGGCAAACCGTTCAAGCGCGCCAGATAGCTGATCAGATTCCGGCGCTCGTCCGCCGTTCCCTGAAACGCCGGCATAAACGAAGCCGGCTCCGCCTCCACCTTCGCGTGGTCAGTGAGCGAATGCAGACGGCCATCGAATGTCTGCAACTGCAAGTCATGTTGACCACGGCTGCGGGCGAAGCCGCGCAACTGCTGGCCGCTCTTGAGCGACACCTTCACCACGCCCCACGGATCGTCCGGACAAAACGCCCAACTCGGGCACGAAGCGCCGCTCTTCTGCCCCTTGCGAGAACTCGGATTGGCTAACGTCTGCTCGAGTTCGGCGACCGTCAGTTCCTGGCCGATGCCGGAAAGGTCCGGACCATTGGAGCCTCCGCGCCCTCGCGCCATGTGGCAACTGAGGCAGCGGCTCTCGAAGATCTTCTGTCCGGCCGCCAGATCGCCGGCCGGCTGCGCATCATAGGCGGACGCATTCCACGAGCGCACCGCGGCGGCTAGTTCCCGCAATTGCCCGGCGGGCAAAGGGAAAGCGGGCATGCCGCCTTTGGTGCCTTCGCGAATCAGGCTCGCGATGCTCTCCGTGGAGCGGGACCGCAATGAGCGGGAGTTGATCAGGTTGGGTCCGCGATCGGTACCGGTCGCGCGATCCCCGTGGCAAGCCGCGCAAAGCCTGGTGTAAGTTGCCGGAACCGTCGGCTGCGCCCAGAGCGAGTAGCTGGCCAACGCCAGCATCCACCTATTGAACATTGCCCACCAGCTTAATACCCTTTCGGCGGATGACCTCTTTCACTTTCTCGCTGGTCCAGCTTTCGGTCACCGCGGCGCGGTCCTGCGCGACGTTCTCGTAGCCGGGGTGATGAATGGCGCGCATCTCGGGCGTGTCGAGCGCGGCGTGATCGAGCAGCAGGTACGTTCCCGGGGTCAGCGTCTCGAGCTTGGCCGCGATCTTCGCCGCGCGCACTTCGCCGGAGTCCGTCTGTTCGTAGATCTTGCCCATCCGGCTTAAACCGGCGCCCGGCAGCTTGAGCTTGTACTCGTCAGCGAGCTTCTTCAGTAGCTCCTGCATCTCCGGAAAAGGTGAAGCGAAACCCATGTGCGTGGTCATGTAGGAGACTCGCGGCACCAGTCGCTTGCCCATTTCGATTTGCGCGCGCAACTCGCGTTCCACCTCATCGAGTTTCGGCTTCGCCTCCACCATGCTCTGCCCGGCGGGGAAGCGCGAATTCGGGCGCACCATCGGATAGAAGTAGCCGTTGGCATCGGTGAGGCTGGGGCAAGGCGTCAGCGGGCGCCACTTCACCAGACTCCACTCGCTGGTGAGCGCCAGATGAATCCCCACTTCAAGTCCCGGATTCTCGGCCAGCAGCTTGGCCGCTTCCAGCAGCCACGGCGACGGCACGATGATGTTCGTCGTGCGCATCACGCCCTCTTGGTAGGCTTTGATGGTTCCTTCGTTCACGGCGTGGGCGGCGCCCATGTCGTCACCCTGGACGATCAGGCGGACTTCCCCGGCTTGGGCAAACAGCGCGGAGAGCAGAAGTGTGGAAAGCACTTCATACTCATATCGCAAAACTTACTCGGGCAAGTCGTTGATGGTGCCGCGGCAGTTCTTGGCACCGCAATTACAAGGCACCCGCTCCACATCGGCGCCGAAGTGGTAATCGACAAAGAGCTCTTCGCCCTTCTTGATGTTCCGCTTGGCCATGTAGAGGATGTGGCCCTTGGTGATCAGGGTCCAGACGTTCGGCTCGCACGAGTGGTTGATGTACTCGGCGCCACTGCCGCCCACCGCGCCGTCGAGATTCCAGTAATTGTCGAGGGTGAAGATGTAGTGCAGCGGGCGTTCGTCGGCGCGCCGCTTGGTTTCGCGACGGCTGATCCGTTCCCCGGTGTACTCAATGATCTTGCGCCGGATGGGGATGTTTTCCTCGGCGAATAGACCCCAGCGATGGATCTTGGAAGGCCGAATGCTGAGCTTATAGGCGCAGTACTTCGGATTCAGAACGGGGGCATCCGGCTCACGGGCGACAGCGGCTTTGGCAGATTTCATTCGCGGACAGTGTTTTTAAAAGTCGTCGTTATCGACCGGCTTTTTCGCACCCTTGCGTCGCATGATGATGATGACGACGCAGAGGACAGCCAGTCCACCGCAAACTACCTTGACCATCGTTTCGGAGTCCATCGTGACTGCCTCCCTCGGTTCGGACGTTGAACATTCAGACTACAAAAAGAAGGGGCCAAAGACAAGATCTTTGGCCCTCTCTTCACGTATTTTCACGGACGCGCCGTGGTTAGCCCATCTTCTGCTTGATGATGCCGACCAGTTCTTCCACCGCCGCCGCACTCTTCTTGAGCGCCGCGGTTTCTTCGGCCGTCAAGTTGAGTTCGTAGATCTTCTCGATGCCACGTGCGCCCAGCTTCACCGGCACGCCCACAAAGAGGCCCTTCACGCCGTACTCGCCTTCGAGCAGCGCCGCGCAGGGAAGCACCTTCTTCTTGTCCTTCAGAATCGACTCGACCATCTCCACCGTCGCCGCGGCCGGCGCATAGTACGCGCTGCCCGTCTTCAGGTAGCTGACGATCTCGGCGCCGCCGTTGGCCGTGCGCTTCACGATCTTCTCGAGCGTCTCGGCGTCCATCAGTTCCGTCAGCGGAATGCCAGACACGCTCGACAAGCGGGTAAGCGGCACCATCGTGTCGCCGTGGCCGCCCAGCACCATGGCCGTCACGTTTTCCATCGAGACGTTCAGTTCCTGGGCGATGAAGGTCCGGAAACGGGCCGTATCGAGGACGCCCGCCATGCCGACCACGCGGTTCTTCGAGAACTTCGAAACCTGCAGAGCCGTCCAGCACATGGCGTCGAGCGGGTTCGAAACGATCACCAGGATCGCGTTCGGGCTATACTTGGCCGCCTGCTCAGCGGCATTGCGCATGATTTCGTAGTTCGCCAGGAGGAGGTCGTCACGCGACATCCCGGGCTTACGCGGCAGGCCCGCCGTGATCACCACCACGTCGGAATTCGCCGTCGGCTCGTAGTTATTCGCGCCCGTGAGCGTGACATCGTAGCCTTCCACCGGGCCGGACTGCATCAGGTCGAGCGCTTTGCCCTGGGGCACGCCCTCCACCACATCAACGAGCACAACGTCCGCCAATTCCTTGTCGGCAATCCGCATTGCGCACGTGGCGCCGACATTTCCGGCGCCGACAACCGTTACCTTCTTCCGCATAATTTCCTTATAGATCGAGATTCTTCGGAGGAGTCCAAACCGAACCCATCAGTTTATCACCGCGCTACGATAGTGGGTTCGTCATGGCCATTCCCGAATCCGCCAGCGCCTTCATCGCCGAACGCATTGAGCGTTTGCGCCGCATCTCGCCGCGTCCCCGCATCGTCTTCCCCGAAGGCGACGATCCGCGTGTCCAGGCGGCCGCCGACCGCCTGAAGCGGGAAGAACTGCTCACGCCCATCCTGATTCGGCAGGGCGACCCGGCCAGTTGTCCCAAGCTCCCCAGGTACGAGGCGCTTTACTACGAGCGACGCCGGGCCAAGGGCCTCACCCAGGTAGAAGCCGCGGCGGCCGCCCGCCAGCCGCTATACTTCGCCGCGTTGATGGTCGCCGCCGGCGATGCCGAAGGCTTTGTGGGAGGAGCAGCGAACACCACGGCCGAAACCGTCCGCGCCGCCCTGCATTGCATCGGACCGCAGCCGAACGTCAAAACAGTTTCGAGCGTCTTTCTGGTCGCGGTGCAGGACCGGTCCTACGGCGTGAACGGCCTGCTGGCCTTTGCCGACTGCGCCATCGTCGTCGACCCCTCCTCCACCCAACTCGCCGACATCGCCATCGCCACGGCTCACTCGACCCGCACGCTGCTGGGCGCCAAGCCGGAAGTGGCGCTGCTTTCGTTTTCGACGCGCGGCAGCGGTAAGCATGCCCACGCCGACAAAGTGGTCGAGGCGCTGCGGGTGCTGAAGGCTCGCGCGCCCGAACTGGACGCCGATGGCGAGTTGCAGGGCGACGCCGCATTGGTGGCCAGTATCGGACAGTCGAAGGCGCCGGGCTCGCCGGTCGCCGGCCGGGCCAACACCCTCATCTTCCCGGATCTCGACGCCGGCAACATTGCCGTCAAACTAGTGGAGCGGCTGGGCGGCGCCGCCGCGTTTGGTCCGTTTCTCCAAGGCCTGGCGAAGCCTGCCAATGATCTCTCCCGCGGCTGCAGTGCAGAAGATATCTATACGGTGGCAATAGTTACCGCTCTACAGGCGTTCCGGAGCGAACCCAATTCCTAGCTTCTTTCTTTATTTTCTTTAATTTGAGTGACGCAGTCCGCTCTGGCATCATTCTTGCATACTCCTCTGGGCGACCGGCCCTATGAAAAATTGTAACGCCATTGTTATCAGTTAATTCTGGGCACAAAACTGATTGTGACTGGCTTTTCGTTCCCATTTGGCGTATCCTTAAAGGACGTTAATGACGCCACCATAAACAAAAAAGGAGTACCTGCCCGTGGTTACTGTTGTCATCCCCGCTTTGAATGAAGCGGTCCGCATTCGCAGTGTGATTGAGTTAGCTGCCAGTTCACCGTTAGTCAAACAGGTGATCGTGGTGGATGACGGGTCTGTCGACGACACGCCCCATATTGCCCGAGCGGCCGGAGCGGAGGTGATCACTAGTACGTTGCTGGGCAAAGGCTCCTCGATGAGTGACGGCCTGCACGCGGCCACCGAAGACGTCATTCTCTACCTTGATGGAGATCTCGCCGGACTCCGGCCCGATCTGGTCGAATTGATGACCGAGCCGCTGATGAACAATCGCGCGGACTTCACCAAGGCCAGCTTCAGCCGTTCCGCCGGACGCGTGACGGTGCTCACCGCCCGCCCCCTGTTGCAGGTCTTCTTTCCCGAACTGGCGAAATTCAAACAGCCGCTGGGCGGCATCATGGCCGCGCGGCGCGACGTACTCGAAGACCTGCGCTTCGAAACCGACTATGGCGTCGACTTGGGCCTGTTGATCGACGCCCACGAAGCCGGCGCCCGGATCGTCGAAGTGGACATCGGCCATCTGGAACACGATAGCCAAACGCTCGAGGCGCTGGGCAATATGGCCAAGCAGGTGGTCCGCACGCTGCTGATGCGCGCCGAAAAGTATGGTCGTCTGGCCGGCGAACATGTACGCGAAGTCGAGGAAGTGGAGCGGCATATGCACGCCGAAATGGCGCTGAACTTCCATCATCTAGGGAAGCCGCAGCGCCTGGCGCTGTTCGATATGGACGGCACCCTGCTGCGCAGCCGCTTTATCCGCGAGTTAGCTCTGCGCACCGAGCGCGAGCATTTGCTCGAACCCTGGCTCGACAACTACAGCGTCACCGACTGCGAACGTGCGCGGCAGATTGCGCAGGCGTTCCAGGGAGTGCCGAAAGACGTATTCGTCAAAACCGCGATGGAGCTTGAACTCACGCCCGGCGCGGCCGACACGGTGGTGGCGCTGCGCAAAGCCGGCTATCGCGTGGGCATTGTCACCGACAGCTATAGCGTAGCGGCGGAGATGGTGCGGCGACGGGTTTTTGCGGACTTCTCTGTGGCGAACCTGGTTCGCTTTCGGAGCGGCATCTGCTCCGGCGAGTTGACGCCGTGCCCTCTCTTCGCGCACGACCACGGCTGCCCCGTCCACACGATGTGCAAGTACAACGCACTGATGCATCTGCTGGATCGTCTGCAAATGCGCCGGGAAGACGTGATCGCCGTCGGCGATGGCATGAACGATATCTGTATGCTGTCCGCCGCGGGCTTGGGTGTCGCTTTCGAACCGAAAGCGGCTGCCGTGCGGGACGCCGCCGAGTATGGTTTGGGCGGCGACCTGCGAGGCGTGCTCACGCTCGCCGGAATCGAGTCGCTGCACGCGGTTCCGAAGCCTCGGGTGGCGCTCTGCGCCTAGGGCCCTGCCTGCTCAGCCGGCCGCGATTCGCTCCATCGCGGCCGGCTGAGCAGGCTTTTTAGCTTTTCAGCACCTTCTGAATGTCGTTGTAGAGAACGAACGCCACCAGGCTGATCAGGAAGACGAAGGAGACGGTGAAGACCATTTCCTTCAGCCGCAGACTGAGGTCGCGCCGGGCGATCATTTCAATCAACAGCATCAGGATCACGCCGCCATCGAGGATGGGAATCGGCAACAGGTTGAAGATCGCCAGGTTCAGACTCACGCCGGACATCAGTTGGATGTAGGAGTCAAAGCCTTCCTTCGCCGCTTGGCGCGACATCTGCGCCATCCGGACCGGGCCCTCAATCGTCTTGGGCGACAGGCGCGCTTCAAAGATGCTCCGAATCACGCTATAGATCAAGCCGGCATTCTTGTAGTTGAAGTTCGCCGACTCCTTGATCGCCTCGATCGGCGACAACTGCACATTCCGAGTCATGGGCGTCGCCAGCACGCCGATCATGTACACGGGCTTCTGCGCCTCGGGCATCTTCTTCGACATCGGCTTCACGACGGCCGTGTACTCTTTGCCGCCGCGGCGATAAACGATCGTGAGCGGCTCGCCCTCGCTGTGGCGCACCTTGTCCACCAGCGTGTAGGGCGCGCGCACGGCGTCTCCGTTAATCGAGACGATTTGGTCACCGGCTTTGAGACCTTGCTTGGCGGCGTCCAAGTCCGGCTCCACCCTCGCGATCACGACGTCGGAATCCGGCTGCCAGCCCAAGGCTTCGAGGCCGGTGGCATCGGTGTGCTTCGGCGTGATCTGCAGGGGGACCGTCTCGCCGTTGCGCTGCATCACAATGCTCACCGAGCGGTTGATGTTCTCGAGCGAGGCGAGGTTCACGTCGGTCCAAGTCGGGTTGGCCTGATCTTCAATGCGGACGATGGTGTCGCCGGCCAGCACGCCGGCCTTGGCCGCGGCCGAGTCCGGCACGACGTTGCCGACCTTGGCCGGCTGGTCCATAAAGAGCGGCTTGGGGAATTCGATACTGAAGAGGCCGGCCATCAGAACCAGCGCGAGCAGAATGTTCATCACCGGACCGGCCAGCGCGATGATCATCCGCTGCCAGCGGGGCTTGTTCATGAAACTGCGCGGGTCACCGTCGCGTTCTTCATGCTCGGAACCCGCAAACTTCACGTAGCCGCCAAACGGGATGGCGCAGACCTTCCAATCGGTCTCTCCTCGCCGCACGCCGAACAGGCGCGGACCAAAGCCGATGGCGAACGCATCGATCTTCACGTCAAAGTAGCGGCCCGCCCAGTAGTGGCCCAGTTCGTGGATCACGATCATGATCCCGATGAGGATGAGCATCCACCAAACGCTTTCCACGAAGGCCATTCAATTCTCCTATGCGGTCACCGGTTGACGGGCAATCCGGTCGCGCGCCACGCGGCGCGCTTCAGCATCGATCTCGAGCACTTCGCCGACGGATCGGGGTGTCCGGCGAGGGACGCGGGCCAAAGTCTCTTCGACGGTGGCCGCCAATTGCGGGAACGAGATTTCTTCTTTCAAAAACGCTTCGACGGCGATTTCGTCCGCTGCATTCAAGACGCAGGTGGCCGAGCCGCCGGTTTCAAACGCCTCATAAGCAAGGCGAAGACAGGGAAAACGATCCAGGTCCGGCGGAGTGAAGTCCCATTGCTGGGGTTTGGTGAAGTCGTAGCGCGGCACCGGCGCCGCCTCGCGGTCAGGATAGGTCAACGCATATTGAATCGGCATTCGCATGTCGGTCGTACAGACCTGGGCGATGACCGAACCGTCGTTAAATTCCACCAAAGCATGCACCGTCGATTGGGGATGAACCACCACGCCAATCTCCCGGGGCGTAAAGCCGAAGAGCCAACCCGCCTCGATGACTTCAAAGCCTTTATTCATCATCGTGGCGGAATCGATCGTAATGCGATTCCCCATCTTCCAAGTTGGATGACGTAGCGCCTGCGCCGGCGTCACGGAAGACATGTCTTCTTTTGTAAAGGTTCGAAAGGGACCGCCTGACGCAGTGAGAATCAGCCGGGTGACCTCGGCGCGCCGTCCGGCCCGAAGACATTGATGGGCGCCGTTGTGTTCGGAATCCACCGGCAGGAGCTCCGTGCCGGACTGGGAGGCAGCAGCCATCACCAATTCACCGCTAGCGACCAGGACTTCCTTGTTGGCTAATCCGACACTCTTGCCAAGTTTGACGGCTTGGTAAGTCGCCTCGAGGCCGGTGACGCCGACGATGGCCGACATGACGAAATCCACCGCAGAATCCGTAGAAATGGAAACCAGGGCCTCCGGTTCATGGAATATGTCTGGTACGGAAACCGGTACCGGCTGATCTTCCAAAAACTGGATAAGGGACTTTCGTACTGCTTCCGAGCCGACAACGACGACTTGGGGGCGGAATTCCCGAATTTGGGAGGCGAGGAGCTCAAAATTGTTTCCCGCGGCGAGAGCGAACACCGAATAGCGTTCCGGCATCGTGCGCAAAACATTGAGAGTATTGACGCCGATGGACCCGGTGGAGCCCAGGACGGTAACTTGCTTCATGTGGGGGGACCTGAGACGGGTGGAACCTGTCAGGAAGATTATATCACGGGGAGGAAAAGAAAGGAGTTAGGCGGCGGAGAGGGTGCTTCAGGGGTCTTAATGAGGTTAGTCTCGCTTTGGTGGGAGTAAAACCTCTCCGCCTTGATTCCAATCTTAGAATACGGTTTTCGGAAATGCAAGAACTATTTTCCGAATTTTAGAAGACCGCTTAACGTTTCTTCACCTCAACGCCAACTAACCCCTCCAGGACTTTAATGGTGGAGCAGATGTCTTCCTCGGCGTGCCCGGTGGCGATCGCCGCCCGGAATTGCTGCTGGGTGACGGCGGTGAGCGGCAGCGGGACGTTTAGTTGATTCGCGGAGTCGAGCATGAGGCCGATGTCCTTATGCATCCAGCGGACGGAGAAGTTCGTGGCGAAGTCGCGGCGAAACACGTACGGGGCCTTGAAGGAGATCAGGCCGGATTTGGCAGCCGAGTTCTCGAGGATGGTGAGCATCAGTTCCGGGTCCACGCCGGCCTTGGTGGAAAGCACGAGGCCTTCGTTGAACGCCTGGAGAATGTTCGAGAGGATCAGATTCTGGGTGAGCTTGGCGTGGAGCCCCATGCCGGAGCCGCCGCAATAGTAAAGGTTCTTGCCCATCGGCTCGAAGTAGGGCTTCACCTTTTCGAAAACCGCCTGATCGCCGCCGACCATAAAGGTGAGCGTGCCGCCCTCGGCGCCAGGCCGGGAGCCGGTGCAGGGCGCATCGAGGAAGTGGAGGCCCTTGGCAGCCAGCTTGGCGGAAATCTTGCGGCTTTCGTCCGGCGAGACCGTGGAGGCATCCACAATTACCGTCCCCGGCTTGGCGCCTTCGGCAATGCCGTTCGGCCCAAGGATCACTTCCTCGGACATGTCCGTATCGCCGACGCAGAGGAAGATGCAGTCAGCGTGCGCGCCCACTTCCTTCGGCGTGGCGCAGGCAATGCCCTTCTCCGCGGCGGCCAGGTCGGTCGCTTTCGAGCCGGTGTGCGACCAGACGGCCACCTCGTGGCCGGCCCGCATCAGGTGGCGGGCCATGGGAAGTCCCATAATGCCGAGTCCGAGAAAGCCGAGTTTCGCCATGCAATATCTCCTATGAATCCCGAGAAGGGGCCAAAGGAGAAATTGTACTAACAATGCGCGCCGGGCTGGCGCGGGAACAAGCTATTTTTGGGCGAGGAAGCGGAGGAGAAGAACGTCGGATGCCTGGAATTGGGTCTGCACGACGTTCGACATCTCGCCGTCCTCCACCGCCAGATGCTGGCGGATCAGGGCATGGAGTTCATCCACCGAAACCCCCAGGGAGGCAGCGGCCTCTTCCGCGGTGTAGTGGGGCTTGGGCGGCTTGTTGGCGGCGATGGGCGTCGTCATGGTCATGCTTAACTGTCCTAGTGAGATAGTAGGGCAGCGGTGGCAAATCCCCAATTGGGAAAGCTTCTTAGGACCCAAACCAACGGCCCAAAAGGCGTACTAGAGCGGTAAACTTGCGAGGTGAGCCCCTTGGAGCAACTGGCCGCGGACGTCATCGCTTGCGAGCGCTGCCCGCGCCTGCGCGAGCATTGTCGCGAAGTGGCTCGCGTGAAGCGCCGCGCGTATCGCGATCAGGAGTACTGGGGGCATCCGGTGCCCGGCTTCGGCGACCCGCAAGCACGCCTGCTGATCCTGGGCCTTGCGCCGGGCGCGCACGGGGCCAATCGCACCGGGCGCATGTTCACCGGCGACCGTTCCGGCGAGTTCCTGTTTCGCGCGCTCCACGAGACTGGTTTTGCGTCGCAGGCGGAAAGCGTCAGCCGCGACGATGGCCTGCGCCTGCACGACTGCTACATCACGGCCTCGGCGCGCTGCGCCCCGCCCGACAACAAGCCCACGCCCGCCGAAGTCCGTCAGTGCCGGCCGTATTTGGAGCGGGAGTTCGAGCTCCTGGAGCGCGTACGGGTGGTGGTGGCGCTGGGCCGTTTGGCTTTCGACAATTTCCTGGCACTTTTTCCCGCGCCCGGCATCCAATTCGCTCATGGGGGTGAAGGGCAGGCCGGACCCTACCGGCTCATCTCGAGTTACCACCCCAGCCAGCAGAATACGCAGACCGGACGCCTGACGGCGGCCATGTTGCACGACGTTTTTGCGCTGGCCCGTCGCCGCCTGCAATAAATCGTGCGGTCAAACGTACTGAAAAAAGGCGATGTTACGATAGATTGTGCGAACTCCCGCCGCATCGGTTGCGTTCTCCCCCAGTGAGCGTTAACGCAAGTTCAACCAGAATTCGAGGATTCCGTGAAGAGGAAATGGAAGATTATCATTGGCCTGGTGGTGGTGCTGGGTGCCGCAATCGCGGCCTTCGCCAGCTACCGGTACAATCAGGCTGCGATTATCAAAGTACAGACGGGTAAGTCGACACGTCAGGACCTGGCGCAGATTGTCACGGCATCGGGTGAGATCAAGCCCCGGAACTATGTCAACATCGGCACCAACGCGAACGTGCCATCGAGAATCACCGACATTCTGGTGGTGGAGGGCCAGCGGGTAAAGCGGGGCCAGTTACTCGCCAAATTGGAGAGTGTGCAGCCGGAAGCGGACTTAGCCGCGCAGCGAGCCAACGTTAGTTCCACCGAAGCCGACTCAGCCGCCTCCGAAGCGGCCGTCCGTTCCGCGGACGAGAACATCAAGACGTTGCAGGCCGCACTGGACCGCGCCAAAACCGATCTCGAACGCGCGAGGATCGACTTCGACCGGACGTCGAAGCTTTGGGACGAGAAACTGATCGCGCGGCAAGAGTATGACCAGCGCCGCATCGCGGTGGATTCGGCGGTAGCGGCGGTGCGGGAGTCGGAAGCCCGCATCGGCCAGTTTCGCGCCCAGCGCGCACAGGCGATGGCGAATCTCTCCGCCACGCAGCGCCGCATCACGCTCGCTCAGGCAAATCTCCGCCGGGCGGCGGACGTGCTCGCCCGCACCCAGTCCGTATCGCCGCTCGATGGCGTAGTCACCAATCTCCCAGTACGCGTGGGCGAAACCGTGGTGCCCGGCTTGCAGAACTCCTCGGCCAGCCTGATCATGACGATCGCCGATATGTCGGTGATTACGGCGGAAGTGAAGGTGGACGAAACCGACATCGTCAATATTACGCTGGGCCAGAAAGCCGAAGTGACCATCGACGCAATGCCTAATCAGCAGTTTACGGGCAAGGTGATCGAGATCGGCAACACGGCGATTCTCCGGTCCTCCGGCTTGGCGGCCTCGCAAAGCGCGGTGTCGAGCCAGGAAGCCAAGGACTTCAAGGTGGTGATCGCGCTCGACAATCCGCCCGACGAAATCCGCCCGGGCCTGAGTTGCACGGCACGTGTAACCACAGCGACCCGTCAGAACGCCATCACTATTCCGATCCAGGCGCTGACCGTCCGTCAAAAGGGCGATTTGGAGCCGGAGAAGAAAGATGGCGCCCCGTCTCCCGTCGACAAAGAGGCGAAGAAGGAACTGCAGGGCGTTTTCGTCGTCAAAGGTGAAGTGGCTCAGTTCCGCGAAGTGAAAACGGGGATTACCGGCGCCACGGAAATCGAAGTCTTAAGCGGAATTGGCGACGGCGAAGAAATCATCACGGGAAGCTACAAGGTCATCCGAACGCTGCGCAATCAGGCCAAGGTGAAGGTAGACAATAAGGCGCCCGTCAAAACCGAGTCATAATCGGTAGAACGGAATTCATGGCAACCACGGCGAACACGGCAGAACTGCAGGCGCGCGGCGAAGAACTCAAGCGGCAAGGCATCGTTATCCAGTGCTACGGGCTCTGGAAGACCTATGTGATGGGCGAACAGACCATCAACGCGGTCTCCGGCGTCGACATGACGATTCGCCGCGGTGAGTATGTGGCCATCATGGGTCCGTCGGGCTCGGGTAAATCGACGTTGATGAACCTGATCGGCTGCCTGGATTCGCCTTCGGACGGCCAGTACTACATCAACGGCAATCTGGCTTCGGCCATGTCCGACGACGATCTGGCCCGCATCCGGAACAAGGAAATCGGCTTCGTCTTCCAGACGTTCAACCTGTTGGCGCGCGCCACAGCGCTGCACAACGTGGAACTGCCGTTGATCTACGCCGGCATCTCCGCCGAACAGCGGCATGAGATGGCCATGGAGCGGTTGCGCCAGGTGGATCTGGCCAAGCGCATGCACCACAAGCCGAACGAACTCTCGGGCGGCCAGCGGCAGCGTGTCGCGATTGCGCGCGCGCTGGTGAACAATCCGTCCATTCTGCTCGCCGACGAACCGACGGGCGCCCTGGACTCGGCCACGGGCGTCGAAATCATGGGTCTGTTCGAGCGCCTGCATCAGCAGGGCAACACCATCATCCTGGTGACGCACGAACATGACATCGCCATGCATGCCCATCGCGTCATCTACATTCGCGACGGCAAGATCGAAAAAGACGACAAGATCAAGTAGACCGCCGCTCGCATCCAATCAGTGATGAACGGCTACGAGTCGCTTACCACCGCGGCGGCCCGCGTTGACTTAACCGGTCGCGGGCTCATTCGAGTGACCGGCGAGGATCGCGCGCGCCTGATCCACGCCATGTGCACCAACCACGTCCAGGGGCTCACGCCGGGACAGTACTGCCATGCCTTCTTTCTGAACGCCCAGGGCCGCATCCTCGCCGACGCCTGGATCATCTGCCAGCCGGACGCGTTGCTGCTCGACACCGAGCCGGAGATGCGCGAGAAGCTGCTGGCCCATCTCGACAAATACATCATTGCCGACGATGTGACGCTCGAAGACGTCTCGGGCCAAATGGCTATCAATGCCGCGGAGGGTCCGCTGGCCGAGGCTTGGCCCGGAGCCCTGCCGATTTCGGCCACCGGCGGCCAGGGTTGGCGCGGTTACGGAAGCGGCCCCACGTCGGACCTGCCGCTGGCGACAGCCGAAGATCTGGAAATCGTGCGGCTGGAGAACGGCCATCCGCGCTATGGCGTGGACATTCTCGAAACGCATCTGGTGCAGGAGACCGGCCAGATGGGCTCGGTGAGCTTCAACAAGGGCTGTTACCTGGGACAGGAGATCGTAGAGCGCGTGCGTTCGCGCGGCGCCGTCCACAAGCATTTGCGGCGGCTGAAGATCGCGGGCGACACCGTGCCGGCGCCGGGCGAGTTGTTCGCGGGGGACGCCAAGGCCGGCTTGCTGACCTCGGCGGTCCTCTCACCGCGCTGGGGCTTGGTGGGGCTGGGCTACGTCAGTGTGGCGTTCGAGAAACGCGAGTTGCGGCTCGCCGACGGCACGGCCGTTCAAGTGGCCGGCGATGCAGCCGACAAATGATGCTGTCCTAACGCGCGCAGGCCGTTCAGGATGGCGTACGGCACCTGGACGTTGCCGCGGCCGCTCCCGAGCACGATCTGGGGCTTGATGGAGCCGTGATAGTCGGACCCGCCGGTGACCGCCAATTGCAGCGTCCGCGCCAAGCCCAGGTAACGGGCGGAGGCAGCCGGGTCATGGTCCGAGTGGTAGACTTCGAGCCCCATCAGCCCGGCGTCCTTCAGACGGGCAAAGAGGGCCTCCTCCATGTTCGGGTTCAATCCCAAGCGGACCGGATGGGCAATCACGGGTACGCCCCCCGAAGCGCGCACCAGGCGGATCGCCTCTTCGATGGGCGGCTCCTGCATCTGGACGAAGGCGGGAGCTTCGTCGCCGAGGTAACGGTCAAAGGCTTCATCGATCGACGCGACGTGGCCCTGGTCGCGCAGCAGGCGCGCAAAGTGCACCCGACCGGTAATCGAGCGGCCCAGGGCTTCGGCGTCAGCGAGGCGGATGTCGAAGTTCAGTTCGCGCAGCCGGGCGGCCAGGCGCTCGTTGCGTTCGCGGCGGGCTTGTTGCAGCGCCGCCAGCCAGGCGACGAACTCGGGCGAAGGTGGCTCGTGCAGAAAGTAGGCCAGCAGATGAGTGGGCCGGTTGGGCTTTTCGGCCAGGCGGGTGGAGAGCTCGACCCCGCACAGCAACTCGAAGCCGAGCTCACGCGCGGGTTCCACCGCGGCGTGATAGCCCTCGAAGGTGTCGTGGTCGGTAATGGCGATGGCCCGCAAGCCGGCTTCGCGCGCCCGGCGCACCAAGTCGGCCGGCGCGTCGGTGCCGTCTGAGTAATTCGTGTGAGTATGAAGGTCGATCAAGTCGTTAAGATGAATCAGATGCGGCCGGCGGCACTGCTGTTCTTGTTAATCATCCTCGGCGGCTGCCAGCAAAAACCAACGGACGACTTTCTCATCTTCGAAGAAGACTATTTTAACGCGCTCCTGGAGTTCCAGCCGACCTTAGGTACGTTAAACGGTCTCCATCAGTACGATGGGCTACTGGAAAACCTCACCCGCGAGCGGATTGAGGGCCGAATCGAGGAGTTGCGGCTGCAGGCGGGCCGCTTGGCCGCCTTGCGCAGCCAGCCGCTGCCGTTCGAACAGGCGATCGATGCCGAGGCCCTGCAGAATCGCCTGGAGGCGGAGCTATTCAACCTGACCGAAGAGCGCAGTTGGGAAACCAATCCGATGATCTACGCCGGGCAGCCGGCCGAAGCCATCGACTCGCTGCTACGCCGCGACTTCGCTCCGGGGCGCGAGCGGATCCCGTCGCTGATCGCGCGTCTGCAAGGCGTGCCGCATCTGGTGGCGGCCATGAAGGCCAACGTGCAGCAACCGCCACGCGAGTTCACCGAGTTGGCCCTGCGGATGGCGCAAGGCGCCGTACAATACTTTGGCGAGACCGTCCCGCGTTGGGCAGCCTTCGCCGGAGTGGAAGAACGCGAGCGGGTGGAGAAGGCAGCGCTCACGGCCCAGATGGCCATGGAAGATGCCGCCCGCTGGCTGCAGCGCGACTTACTCCCGGTCTCGAAAGGCAGTTATGCGCTCGGCGAAAAGCGCTTCTTGAAGAAGCTGCGCCTGGAAGAGATGATCGACCGGCCCCTCGCCGAGTTACGCGCCACGGGCGAGGCGGCGCTCGCCCGCGACCGGGCCCGTTTTCAGAAGGTGGCGGCCCGCTACGCGCCCGGCGCTACTTTCGCCCAGGTGATGAGTCTGCTGGCGGAGGACTTCCCCCGCGACGGCGAGTTACTGCACGCGGCGCGGCAAAGCGTGGAGCGCACCCGTGAGTTTCTGATCCGCAAAGATCTGATGACGCTGCCGAGCGCCCTGCGGCCGCGCGTCATGGAGACGCCGTCGTTTGCGCGGCGAGGGTCACTCGCGACGATGGATTCACCGGGTGCCTATGAGAACAAGCCCGCGGAAGCGTACTACTACATCACGCCGCCCGAGCGGGAATGGAATGCGTCCCGGCGGCGGGCCCACTTGCGCTTGTTCAATCGTCCAGTGCTCGACATGATCACCGTGCATGAGGCGTTTCCTGGCCACTTTGCGCACTTCCTTTATGCCGAGCGCTTCCCGACCAAGACTCGGAAGTTTGCCGATACTGGCTCCACAGTGGAGGGCTGGGCGCACTACGCCGAGCAGATGATGCTCGAAGAAGGCTACGGCGGCGGCGATCCGCGCTACGAACTGGCGCAACTGAGCGAAGCACTGTTGCGCGACTGCCGCTTCGTGGCGGGCATCAAGCTACACACCGAGGGTTGGAGCGTGGAGCAGGCGGCCAAGCTCTTTGTGACCAAGGGCGGACAAACACCGGCGAACGGTGATGAAGAAGCCCGCCGGGGAACATATAATCCAACTTATCTGTACTACACCATGGGGAAATTGATGGTTTATCAACTGCGGGAAGACTTCCGCCGGGAACGCGGCGCAAGTTACACCTTGAAATCGTTTCACGACACCCTGGCGCGGCAGGGAGGGTTGCCGCTCGCGCTGATCCGCAAGCTGATGCTGACGCGGGAGGCCACGCAGTGAACACGGTGGCCCAGGCGACCGCGGCGCTGCTGGAGGTGCTGGAGCAGAACTGCCCGCGCGAACATTTTCCGTACGCAACGTTTCATGCCTATCAGGCGGACGATTTCACCAGTCCGATGGAAGAAGGCATCTCGCTCTACCTGTTCAAGGTGGACGTGACGCCGGATCAGCGGCAGCGCACGCTCTACGGGTCGTACCTGATGACGGCCTGGAGTCCCGACCCGCTGCGCCAGCAGATGCTGCTGAGCTGGGCGATCGAAATGGTGCAGCGCCACCCGGGTCCGGATCAGCACTTGCGGATGGAACTGTTGCCCCTCACGATTGCCGACCTGGCCGCGGTGTGGAGCATGGCGCGGACCGGAGCTCAGCCCTCGGTGGCCGTCCTGGTTCGGGTTTTCGACTAGACGCTAGGAGCGTGGAGCGAAATAGCCTTTGCGCGTGCGGACGATGAGGTCCTTCCGGCCCTTGATCTTAATCTCGACGGGATGGTACAGGCCGTCGAGTTTGAGGGGCTCGGGGCGATAAAGAATCGCATATTGCGAGCGCAGTTCGTTGGCGATGTTCTCAAAGGACTGCGAAAGGTCCGTGGCCTTGAAGGGGAAAAAGGTCGTACCGCCAGTTTCGGCCGACAGGTACTTCAGCACTTTGTCGCCGTCGGTGGGGATGCGTGTGATGTTGGTGGAGATCGTGTACAACACCACGTCAGCCTTCTGGGCCATCTCGAGGGCTTGGTCGCGCGTATAACGGCTGGCGTTATCGTCGCCATCGCTCAGCAGCACCAGGGCGCGGCGGAACTTGTACATAGGCTGATCCTGCATCAGCTTGTCGCGGCAGGCGAAGTAGATGGCGTCATAGAGGGCGGTACCGCCCCCGGGTCGCATGTCGCGGATGGCTTTTTCGAGCTTGGCGACGTCGTCGGTGAGGTCTGAAAGCAGTTGGGCCGAGTTGTCGAAGCCGACGATGATGGCGCGGTCGGTCTTGGGGCGAATGACGCTTTTGATGAATTCGGAGGCGGCTTCCTGCTGGAACTTGAAGCGGTCGCGGATCGAGTTGCTGGTGTCGACGACGATGGCGAGCCGTAGCGGCAGGTTGTTTTCGGCGACGAACTCGAGGATGTCCTGCTTGCGCTTGTTCTCCACCACTTCGAAGTCCGGCTGCTTGAGGTCTGTGACGAAGCGGCCTTTCTTGTCGGTGACGGTCATCAGGAAGTTGGCCCGAAACACTTCGACCGTGATGCGGCTCGGATCGAGCGGCGGTTGTTGAGCGGGAAGCAGGAGCGCGCAAAGAGCGGCCGCAACAGTCTTTTTCATACCTACCCCATTATCCAGGATCGCGAAAGAAAAAGGGCCGGTGAGGAAACCTCACCGGCCCGTCCAAGTGACCTAAACGAAGAGACGAGACAAAAGAGCTACGCCGGGCAGCGAACGCCGAGGCAGATGATCAGACCGATCGAGAACGTATTCTGGGCCTTGGCGGTGCCGAAGCCGGAGCCACCATCGAAGAAGCCCTTGTCGGACCAATCGCGGCGGAACTCAGGCCGGATGAAGATGTTCTTGTGAACCCGGTAGTCGCCCGTGAAGGTGAATTCCTTGAGGTTCTGAGCGATGCCGGAGATGAAGCCGTCGGCATCCTTGTAGTACTCGAAGCGGGGGCTCACGAAGAACTTCTCAGCGAGGACGAACTTGCCAGCGAAGCCGATGCCGCCGAACTTATCGGAGCCACCGGTGGGACGGCCGTTCGAACCAATGTCCATGTTGATGTAGAAGTTCGCCTTCGAGCTGGGATTGATCAGGACGACCGTGTCGTAGAAGCTGCGCTTGCCCTTCGAGGTATCGTCATTTTCGGCGCCGATGTAGTAAGCGTTCGACCAGGTGATTTTGTCGAAAGCGAAGCTACCGGTCAGGCCGACGGTCTTAGCGCTGTTGTTGTCCTTCTCATTATTCCAACCGTTGACCAACTGGGCGCCGGCGGTGAAGTGCTTGCCAATCGGGGTCGAGGCGCGAACACCGAAGTGATAGAAGGGGCCGTTGTTGTAGAGGTAAGCGCGCGAGTAATTCCAGTTGAGGTGGGTTTCGGTAACTTCGGCGCCGGCGGCGGTGTAGAACTTACCGAAGTCGACCTGGAAGCCATGGTCCTTTTTGGGCTTCAAGCTGACATAGGCCTGGAGCAGGTTGGCGAGGCCATCGCCGGTGCGCTTGATGGCGGGCGAGGAAACATAGAACGACTTGATGGTGGTACCGACGCCGAAGTCGACGCGGAAGCCAATGGGCGCGGGGGCCATCTCGACGGAGGCGAGAGCCAGGTTCAGGTCCGGAGCCCCGGAGCGAACGTCGAAGGCGCGGCCGTAATTGCGCTTGAAGAGCGGCTTGTTGGTGTTGCCCGACAAGTAGCCGTCGAAGACAAAACCAAACTTGACGGGCCCGGCGGCCCAGGGGTCCTTTTCCTGAGGAGCATCAGCCGGCTTGGCGGCAGGGGTCTGGGCATCGGCAGCCGGGGCGGGCGTCTGGGCCCAGAGGGTGGCTCCAAGTAGAACCGACGAAAAGATCTGAATGAGTGATAAACGCAAGAGGTGTCTCCCTGGTATTTCCGGTCCGTGGCGTTTTGGGGAGAGACGGGGCCCCAGGTGAGAAACGCGTAACCGGATGAGCGGCTTAACTGAGGTGAGGTTACCTTGGGCCGTTGGACTCAATCCAATTCATTAATTAAATAAGGTCCATACGATGGCGACCCCGAAGTGGCCGCAGTGGAATAAAATAAACGACCTCGAATCTTGACCAAATTGCTATTTTGGCCAGGAAGGCGTCCAAAAATTCCTCGTTGCTATTCGTAGCGAAGGGCTTCGGTGGGGCTGAGTGAGGCGGCGCGTTGGGCGGGGAGATAGCCGAACGTAATGCCCACGACAAAGGAAACCAGAAAGGCGACGGCCACCGAGATCCAGGAAATCTGAATGGCAAGGCCGTCGGCAAAGTGGCGTCCGATTAGGGGGACAGCCAGGCCGATCAGCATGCCGATCAGACCGCCGGAGACGCTCAGGATGGTGGCCTCGGCCAGGAACTGCAACATCACCTCGCGGCGCGACGCGCCGATCGCCATGCGCAAACCGACCTCGCGCGTGCGCTCCGTGACGGTGACCAGCATGATGTTCATAATGCCGATGCCCGAGATCACCAGCGCGATCAGCGAGACCAGGATGAGGACGGCCGTGAGCAGGGTGCCGATCTGCTGCGCCGTATCGAGAATCGGGCCAAGATTGTCCACAAAATAGCGCGCTCCAGGCCGATGGCGGCTCTCCAGAATGCGACGGACCTCGAACGTGAGGGGGGCTACGTCCTGGGCATGGCGGGCCTGAATGTACACGGGATCAATGCGCTCTACCCGGACGTAGTATTTGAGGACGGTGATGGGAATGATGACGGTGCGTTCGCCCAGTTCGCTTAAGCCGAAGGTGGGCGTGCGCTCTTTGAAGGTGCCGATGACGGTGAACTGGAAGCCCTTCAGCTTGAGGACCTGCCCGACGGCGGCGGCTTGGCTACCGTAGAGGTCGCGGGCCAGTTTTTCGGTGAGCATGGCGACTTTGGCGCGCCCGGAGACTTCGTTCGCGTCCATGAAGCGGCCGCTCAGGATGGCGAGATTGCGCACCTGCGGGTAGTATTCGTCCGAGCCCTGGACGGCGAGTTCCTGCGGTTTGCCGTTGAGGGACAGGAAATCATTCGAGGACATGACCGCGGTAGCGGCGACAATCCGGTCCGAGAGCTGGGTGCGGAGGGCCTCGACGTCGTTCAAATTGACGAAATCGTTTTGGACCTGGTCTGAGTCGCGCGAACCGGCCTCATAATACGCCCAAATGACGTTCGAACCGATGCCCCGGATCTGCTCGAGGATCAATTCGGTACTGGTGAGGGAGATGGTGACAACCAGGATGACGCTGGCGTTGCCGATCACCAGGCCCAGGGCCGTGAGGATGGAGCGCAGCTTGTTGGCGGCCAAGGCGCGTCCGCTGACGGCCAATACTTCGCGCACTTGCATTCTCTTCCAGCTTATGTCGGAAACTGGAAGGAGATGGACACCTATGCAACCCGGACGGCACGACTGGTGGAGTCGCGTTGGCTGGCGCCGGAGATCAAGCATTTCGTTTTTGAAGTCCCCGAGGTGGAGCAGTTGGAGTTCCAGCCGGGGCAGTTCGTCTCGTTTACCGAGCAGATCCGGGGGAAAGAGGTGACGCGGGCGTACTCAATCGCGTCGACGCCGGCGGGAAATCGGTTCGAGCTTTGCCTGAATCTGGTGGCGGACGGCTATTTCTCTCCCTACCTGTTCGCGCTCGAGCCGAAGGGCGAAGTGCCGATGAAGGGTCCGCTGGGGACCTTTGTGCTGCGGGAACCGGTGCGGGACACCATTCTGGTGGCGACCGGGACGGGGATCGCGCCGATGCGGGGCATCCTGGCGGAGGCCTTGGACCGGCATCCGGAGCGTCAGTTCACCCTGATCTTCGGCGCGCGCTACGAGGCGGGGCTGGTGTATGCGGACGAGTTCCGGGCCTTGGCAGAGCAGCATCGGAATTTCCGGTTCTGGCCGACGCTGACGCGGCCGGGCGAGGAGTGGCAGGGCCGCACAGGCCGGGTGCAGGCGCTGGTGATCCAGGCCGTGGGAGACCGGCTCGATCTCGACGTCTACATCTGCGGGATGAAGGTGATGGTGGACGAGGTGCGGACCTTGCTGAAGGCTCGCGGATTCGACCGGAAGCAGATCATCAGCGAGAAGTACGACTAAGTGAGCCGCCGCCCGGGTGAACGGGCCAGGGGTTGGCGAAGCGGGGGTCCTGAAGGAAGGCTTCGTCCGTGAGGCTGCGGAGAAACGCGACGAGGTCGGCGCGGTTCTGGGGGGTGAGGGGGAAGCCTCGGACCAGAGGGTCTTTCGCGGGATGCAGGCGGCCGATGCCAGCAAAGGGACCGGTGGGAATGGTGCGGCCGCCGGCGGCGTAGTGGTCAATGACGTCTTCGAGGGTGGCGACGCTGCCATCGTGCATGTAGGGGGCGGTGACGGCAATGTTCCGGAGGGTGGGAGCGCGGAATTTGCCGAGGTCCGCGGGGCGACGGGTGTATTCGTAGAGGCCGCGGTTGGGGGCCGGGTACGAGGGTCCGGGGATAAGGTTATACAGACCGGTGTTGTGAAAGGCGGGTAGGGGGCGACTGGCGACCGAGGCAGTGGCGTCGCTGAAATTGAAGCCACCGTGGCAGCGAAAACAGGAGGGGCCGCCATCGAGGAAGAAGAGGATCTCGCCGCGCTTGGCCGAGGCGGAGATGGCCGTTTCGTCACCCTGATAGTGGAAGCGGTCGTACGGAGAGTTCGCGGAGAGGAGGGTGCGCTCGAAGGCAGCGAGGGCGCGGGTGAGGTGCGCGAGGGTGAAGGGGTGAGGATCGCCAGGGAAGGCGCGGAGGACCAGGGGGCGGTAGGTGGGATCGGTGCGGAGCAAGCGAAGAAAGGCGACCTGCACGGAGGCGAAGCCGAGTTCGACCGGGTGGGTGGACAGGAGGGGCTTGAGGGCCTGCTCTTCGAGCGAATGAACGGTGGGATCGGCCCAGTTGAAGGCGCTGTTGTAGGCGAGGTTGACCAGGCTCATCGAACTGCGGGGATGCGACTGGCCGGTGGCACCCCGGGCCTGAGCGCGACCGTCGGTAAAGGCAAGTTCCTGACGGTGGCAGGTGGCGCAGGAGGTGGTGCCGTTGAGGGAGAGGCGCTGGTCGTAGAACAGGTGGCGGCCGAGTTGGACGAGAGCTTCGTTCGGGGGCGGTCCGGGTGGAGGCAAGGGACGGGGGAGAGGAGAGGCAGCGAGCAGAGCGGCGGAAAGGACGAGGAGCTTAGTCATGACGCCCGCAGTGGATCTGCACGACATTGGACAGGGCGCCGTCCGCAGTGAGAAAGACTTCCACTTCGCCCCGCCCAATCAGCGCGTCGGGCAGGCGGACGGTGATCTGATCCCGGCCATCCTGGGACATAGGGCCGTAGCTATCGACAGGGACAGGGAGGCCATCGACGGTCACGCGGAGCGCTGATTTCGCACTGGTGAAGCGGAAGCCGGAGCCTTCCAGCCGAAGGGTGGTGACGGCTTGAGGGGTCAGCGGAATGGGATTGGTGCGGCAACCAGTCTTGGTGCAGGCACCGGCCGCGAGACGCGCGGTATGGCCATCAGAGAAGCGTTGATGGATCTGGGCGATGGCGGGGCCACGACCGTCGGCGGGCAAGGTCCAGAGGGCGGGAGCCACGTCGGCGATGATGATGCGGCTGCGACTGAGAGAGCCGTCGGAGCGAAGGACGGCGACTTCGGCTGGTCCGGGGGCAGAAGCCGAGGGGATGAGGCCGTTGACGCTGGCCCAGCCGGCGCCGGTCCAGAAGAGGGGGGCGAGGCGGGCGACACCGCGAGAGTCCGTTACGCGGAGGGAGATGTTGCCGAGGCGAGTGGGCCGGGGAGTGCCGCGAGCGGTGAGTTCCTGGTCGGCGAGGATGCGGCCGTAGGTGCTGAAGTTGGCGCCGCGAGCAATCACTAAGCCGCCGCCGGGCTGATTGACGGTGAAGATGCCAAGGGGGTTGGCGTCCCAGAGATGGGAGAGGAGACTGAGGCCGATGCCGGAGTTGGCAGCGGGTTGGCCACAGGTCCAGCCGGGATCGAGCTTCGACCAGTTGTAGCCGCCGAAGTGATCGATGAGGAAGCCGCGATCGAGCGTGGAGATGGTCCAGGAGAGGCGGTGGTCGTCGAAGAAGCGGAGAAGCTGGTGAAGAAGGTCAGCGGCTGGTTCGGGATCGGAAGGGAAGGCGGCGCACTCGGGCCCGGGATGGGCGAAGTCCGGATCGAGGCCATCGACCAGGACGGGGCGCTGAGCGGCGAGGGCGGTGAGGCGGGTTCGGTCGGCGTCGAGTGTGGTGTAAGAGGGCCGGAACTCGTAGAGCAGTTGAGTGTCCGGTACGGGCGGCGCGTCGGGCGAGAGGAGGACGGGCTGCGTGGCGCCGGCTTGGCGGACGGACGGGAGGGCGGCAGACTGGGAGCCGAGGGCGAAGAAGACATCAGGATCGGCGCGGAAGTCGGTGGCGCAGCGGGTCCAGAAGGAGAGAGGCACGTGAGGCTCGGCCGGCTCGAGGATGGCCAGCAGTTCGAAGGTATGGAGGCGGGCGACGGTGTCGTGAACGAGTTGGCGGTAAGCGGCGCTGGCTTCGTAGAGGGGCGCGTGAAGCGGAAGCCGGGCAGCGTTGAGGTTGAGCCGCTGACGGAGGGTAACGAGAGTGGTCCCGGAGAAGGGGCCGAACTCACCGGGGGCCGGGGTGGGGGTGAAGGGCAACGGGGGAAAGCGCGTGCCACGGAGCAGGTAGGGGCGGTCCTGGCGGTTGAGGAGGCGGGGTCCGGCGACGCGATAGGGTCCGGCCGGCGCCGGAGTCACTGCGGGATGGGCCAGGCCGGCGGGAGCCGACAGGACCAGACAGAGAAGGCCAAGCGAGCGTTTCGCCCAATCCACGAGCCCAGTATACGTTGGCGAGTTTGGCGGTCCGTGTTACATGGTGCGACCTTGCGCGGGGTCTGGTGGAGCACGCCGATGCTAGAATCAAGGCGCAGACGCGTCCGACTTTCTGCACGAGGTACACATGATGGTTCGGACCGCGCTTCTCATCCTTCTCACGCTGGCCGCCCGGGCTTCCGAAGGACCCACGGTGTATGTGGGCGACCGCAGCGAGCATCGCATCCAAGCGGTGGCGACTGACACTTCGGGAAACACTTACGTTGCCGGCTCCCGCGTCGTGAACATGGCGACGGCCGAGCCCTTCGTCGCCAAGCTCGACCCGGCCAACAATCGCCTCTGGATTCGATACTTTCCGGGAAACGGCTCGGGCGCCGGCACGGCGGTGGCGGCGGACCGCGACGGCAACGTGTATTTGGCAGGGTCCACGACTTCGACCAATCTCGCGTTGCGCAGTCCGCTGCAGGCGACACCGGGCGGAGGGTTCCTCAGTCAGCTCGCGGCGAACGGCGAGGTATTGTGGACCAGCTACTACGGTGCGACTTCCACCGGGCTGACCTCGGTGGCAGCAGCGTCCGATGGCACGCTCGTGGTCGGCGGATCGACGACAACCAATGGTCCCTCGGCGTTGCAAACGGCCTTTGCCGCCAAGATCGAGGTGACCGCGGGCCGCGTGGTTTGGGAGCAGCGCTTCACCGGGACCCAAGTGGCTTGCTCCGGCGGAAGCAGTTGCTTTCTCTCGGCGCGAGGCAGCGACACGCGCATCGCGCTCGATGCGGTGGGGAACGTTTACGCCGGCGGCAACACCAACACAACAGACTTCCCCACCACGACGGGCGCGTACCTCCCGACGGGCTACGGACCATATCTTCGCAAGTTCTCGCCTAACGGCACGCTGCTCTGGTCAACGTACCTGAGCAACAGTCGCGAGGGGGTCGGGACGATTGCCTTCCCCTCCGACACGCTTACCGGGCTGTTCGTGGGGCCGGACGGCGGCGTTTACGTAACAGGCAATGCCCGCGGAAACTGGAAGACCACGCCGGGCGCCTACCAGTCGACTTACAACGGCTCGGGACGGCCGATCCCCTACGCGGCCAAGATCAACTCCACGGGCACGGCCCTGATGTACTCCACCTTTCTTGGCCACCCCTTCGGTACAGCGACGGCGATTACCGTGAACAATGTCGGCATCGCGACGGTCGGCGGGACGGAGGACTTCCTCACGACGCTAAACACGGCAGGCACCGCGGTGGTTTCCGACGTCACCTATCCCCTGGGGGCCCGCGGGGCGGGGATCGTCGTCGATGCGAAAGGCGTGCTGCATGCGGCCGGTCCGCTCGGAATCGTGACGAACATCGAGCAGTCCACTCCCCCCTCCGGAATGGCGGGCGTCGCCAACGCCGCAGGTGGCCCGATCAACGGGCGGATCGCGCCGGGCGAGTTGATCTCGATTTACGGCTGGAGTCTCGGCGAGCAGGTGTTTCTCGATGAATTGCCGATGCCGGTGCTTTACGCGTCGGCCACGCAGATCAATGCGGTGGTGCCGTTCGCGACGGGTGCGCGAGAGCGAGCGGTCCTCACCGTCCGGCGGGCCGGTAACGAAGTGGCACGCGCCGTGGTGGCGTTGACCCCGGCGCTGCCCGAAGTCTTCCGGACAGCCACCGGCTCGGCCGCGGCGCTCAATCAGGATGGCACCGTCAATTCTGAAAATCATCCGGCCGAGGCGGGTAGTGTCGTATCCATTTGGGGCACCGGCGCCCCGAACTGGCCCGCCGGCAGTCGCGAGGGAACGGCGAATCCGACGGATCGCCTGATTTTGCTGCCACTCGAGGCGTCCGTCAACAGCTTGACGCCGAGTGGGGCGACTCTCTTCGCTGGCGCCGCGCCGGGACTGCCCGCGGGCGTTTTCCAGATCAACCTCCGCCTGCCGGCGACCAGCGGCCCGCAGTCGGTTTACGTGCTCGCCGGCGGGGAGAGCAGTGCTCCGGTGACGGTGTACGTCGCCCGATGAACTGAGCGGGCGGGCGACCGAGACTTGCTTTCAGTTTTGAAAACGGGCATGAGGCGATTGGCTCGCCCAGGGGGATGACAAAGGGGAGCGGAAGGCAGGATCGCCGGAGCCCGAACGGAGAGGCGCCCTCGGACTAACTGACTTTCGATTTTAAAAGATCCGGCGGAGCGGGCTGAACAGACCCAGGTCGAGACGGCCGCTACGCGCTACGAAGAAGGATGAGGTTTATCAGGCAACCACGGGGCGGACGGCGCCGCGAAGGTCCGAGGAAATGCTCGGGTTACCCGGGAACCTGAGAGGCGAGATCGTTTGTTTTGAGCGAGATCGCCGGGTTTGTTTTTAATTTTTATATTTCTTTTTGAAGGCGGGGTCGACGAGGTGGTCGGGGGTGTCGAGGTCGGCGGGGTGGGGATTGCGCCAGCCGCGGTGGGCGTTGACGGTGTCGGTGACGGCTTGGGAGACCTCGTCGAAGACGTCTTCGTGATGTTCGAGGACGCGGATGATGGCGTCGTTGATGAGGGGCCAGAGATGGTCCTGGGGCGGGGAGAAAGTCGGGTGGCTTTTGACCAGGATGAGGCGGTGGTCGGGGTGCTTTTGTTTGAGCTCTTCTTCGTCGGCGCGGCGGCGGGCGTCGCAAAGGGCTTTCCATTGGGCGGCGGGAAGCTGGGTCCAGTTTCGGCCGGCGTGGTGGTTGGGCACGGGGATTGAGTAGTAATCGATGTCGGTGTAAGCAGTCATCACAGAGTCCTCCTGGCATGAGAGTAGCAGGGGTGGTTATGTTTTCTGGGCGAGTTTTGGGTGGTTGCGTTTTGTTTGGTTAGAGTTACGGGGATTGAATTGGTTGTGATCAGAGTTGGGGCCCCGCATCGGGGACGGGGTGGTGCCCGCAAAAGAGTTGAGATTTTTGGGGGCGGGAAACCACTAGTTGGTATGCGTGGTTTGCGTAATTTTCAGCCGGGACGGTTGTATGGGATTACTCAGCGGGGGAATAAGGGCCAGTGGGTTTGCCGGGATGCGGAGGACTTCGGGCGGTCGTTCGAACTGATGCGGAAGTCAACGGCGCGGTATGGCGTCAAGGTGCATGGGTGGTGTCTCTTACACAATCATGGGCATTGGATTTTTGAGGCTTCCGATGCGGAGTCGATTTCGAATGCGATGCGGGATATGCAGGGTCAGTTTTCTCGGTATCTGAACCAGAAGTATCGGGGGGCGCCGTGGTTGTTGTTTGGGTCGCTGGGGGGATCGCGGCGGCGCAAACGGGGGTGGACGCGCTACTTGCGCGCGGGGCCGACGAACTGGTCGCCGCGGTTCGATGCGCAGTTGTTGAGCGACTTGGGGTTTAAGTCGTTTTTGCGGTACGTGGAACTGAATCCGGTGCGGGCGAAGTTGGTGGGGTCGGCGGAGCGTTGGGCTTGGTCGAGCGCGCGGGCGCATGTGGAGGGTGTGGATCCGACGGGTGTGTTGTGTTTTGAGCAGTTTACGCGGTGATCGTTGGATTGGGGGGCGTTTTTGCGGGCGCCGATCGAGGCGGAGAAGGTGGCGGCGGCTTGGGAACGGGTGCGGTCGGGGTCGGTGTGGAATCGGCCGGCGTGGATGCTGGAGGTCGCGAAGGAGGTCGTCGGGCGGGCCGTGGGCTGAGTTTGGGGTCTTAGCTCTGGAGGCGTGGCCGGGTGGATGTGGCGGTGGCGAGCTAGGGTTGCGGTCGGTGGACAATTGGCGGCAGGTGGGCCGTGGGGGCGGTCGGTGCCCTCGCTTGCGTCGACGGTCCCCGCATTGGCGTCTGTTTTCTGGTGCTGTTTTCTGGTGCCGGACATGGCCTACGTCGGTGCCGGACATGGCCTACGTCCCGGACATGGCCTACGTCGCCGGACATGGCCTACGCCCCGGACATGGCCTACGCCGCCTACGCCGGACATGGCCTACGGGACATGGCCTACGCCCCCGGACATGGCCTACGCCTGACCTGTCCGGAAAATCCGTCCACCTAAACTAGAGTTTCCAACAAAACCTTCCTGCCTGTCCTTCGCCCTATATTTCAGCTTCGGGCTGCGGAATCGCCGGCGAGTCAAGGCCGCGCGGAAGCGCGCCCGCAGGGTTGCCTTGAGTCGTTGGGGATTCCGCGGTATCAGTCTGTTTGGGGGCGAAGGACAGCCTCGCGATAAAGTCGCGGGGCGCGAGGTTGCCGAGCGCGCTATGCGGCCGCTCGACGTTGTAATGCCGCCGCCACTCACCGATGATCAGCCGGGCCTGGCTCATCCTCGAGAAAGCATGTAAGTTCAGACATTCATCGCGCAATCGCCCATTGAAGCTCTCGACGTGCCCGTTCTGCATCGGTCGACCCGGCTGGATATAAAGCAGCCGAATCTGCTGCTCCTGACACCACTTCGTCAACGCCCGCGAAACGAACTCGGGCCCGTTGTCACAGATCACTTCCTCGGGACGCTCGCCTCGTTGCTCGACCAAGCGCGCCAGCGCGCGCTTTACCCGTTCACCCGACAAACTAAGATCGATCTCCAGCGACAAACATTCGCGCGTAAATACGTCGATGATCACCAGTACGCGAAACGGCCGGCCATCATTCAATCGATCAGCCACAAAGTCCATGGCCCAGCGTTGATTGGGCCGATGGATACACGTTGCGGCGAGTTTCGGCCGCACCAGTCGCTTGCGTAAGCGCCGCTTCACCTGCAGGCGCTCCTCGCGCCAGATCCGGCTCACGCGATGTCGGCCGACTAAGTGTTTCTCGGCTTTGAGTAACTCCCAAATACGACGCAGGCCCCAACGCGGATGCTCCTGCGCCAAGGCGCGGATGCGCAGGCGCAGCGGCTTGCTCCGATCGGGTCGGCGCTGATAACGATACGTGGCTCGCGGCACCACCATCAGCCTGCAGGCGTGACGTTCGCTGGTTGCATACTCGTCCAGCACATACGTCACGGCCGCTCTCTGCTCCGCAGGCTTCACCACTTTTTTGAGACCACGTCCTTCAGGATGCGATTGTCGAGCGACAGCTCCGCCACCAGCACCTTCAGCTTCTGGTTCTCCTCCTCCAGCGCCTTCAAGCGCTTCGCATCACTCACTTCCAGCCCGCCGTACTTCGATCGCCAGGCGTAGAACGTCGCCGGGCTGATCCCCTGCTCCCGGCACAGATCTTCCGTCTTCCGACCACCCTCAGCTTGCCTCAAGATCGCGACGATTTGCTCCTCGCTGAACCGACTCTTCTTCACCGTCTCTGTCCTCCTTCTCCTTCAAGGTTTCCAGTTTACGGTGGACCGTTTTCCCGGTACAGGTCACGCCCACAAACTCGCTGACGAACTCCTCGTCCAAGACATCACCGAACCAAGCGCCGTCCTCGGCTCTCTTTCCGATCACGAACTTCAAACTTTTGATGACGCCGTGCTCGAACAGTTCGCCCTGGCGCTCCTCATCGGCGCTCACGAAAATTCCGAGTGGTCCGATGGAAAGCTCGTCATCGCTGGCAACCGAGGCAACCTTCACCTGATGCAAGCAGCCTTCTACGCCGTCAAGCTCGAAGCGCAGCGGCGGGGCGTTGCAGTGGACTCGTAATTCGACGTTTGGCCGACACCGTGCCGCATTCCAGCCCTTCTATGGCTTCTTCGCTGCCGCTACAAGTTGATCGATCTTCGTCAACGGAACGACTGTAACGGAACCGCCTCCGCACGGTTTGGACGCATCAGCCCCAAGCAAAATCAAAAGGCCGGATGGCGATTTCGACTTCTTGCCCAAGGACACTCGGTAGTCTACCGCCACGGAGATCAACGAGGGAGATCGAGCCTCAAGAACGTACTTGCCGGGTTTTATGCCCTTCAGTTGGAAAGTGCCATCGGGTCCAATCTCCACAGCCATCACCTGCTGATCGATGTGCCCGGAATCACGAATGGTCACCGTTCCTTTGCTCAAAACCCGGTATTGGCCCTGGTAGTGAAACAGAACGTATCCACCTGACACGCCTGTCGCTATTGGGTCGAGCACGCACACACCTTGACCTCGTGCGAACTCGACGAGCAAAGCAGCCAGGAGGATAAACTTCATTTGCCCTTCTCAAAATTCTGAATCGCTTGCTGGATTCTCTTGGGCATGTTCTCTCCGGGTTTTCCGGGGAATCGGTCACGCAGAAACGGCACAGCACCCTGGCGCTCTGCGGCGTTCTCTCGCATCATGTTGATCCCTACGGGGGTTCCTCCCATCAACCTCTCGATGTCCGGCTGACTGGTCTGACCCGTTTTGAAAAAGACGTTGTTCCAGACGCCCATCAGCATGTTCTGAAGTCCATACAAATTGGCGTTTGTGCCTGCGGTTGCTTCGACGTGACCAAACTCGTGAGCCAGTTTGGTGGCGGCGATGGTCTGTCCAGGAAGATCAGACTGTCCACTTCCCGGACGAAGCGAACTTGTCACCGGATAATTGTCGCCGCTCGGATAACCACTGTCCATCTTGGAACCCAACAAAATGGTGGCCGCATCCAGCTTGCCATTCGACCAGTGATACCCGGTTGTCTCCGCTCCTTGCTGACCTCCAGCGTTGGCTCCGAACTTCAGCGTCAGCGTGAAATTCTGATCGTTTTGATACTTGTCCCAGAGCGCTTGACCAGCCTTGGTACTCAGCAATTCTGTCTTCCACTTCTCGTAGCGCTTCTTGTACTCGTCCGCAATGTCCTCGACGATGATCTCACCCGTTGGGTCGGTAAAACGAAGCGGGTTGTTCCTTGCGTATGAATACAGATTCCAGTTCTGCGGGTTGCTCACCTTGTGCGGTCCCATGATGACTGGATCGGTGGAAGTAAAGCGGCCTTGCGCTGAACTCATGTATCGAGCTTCAAAGAAGTCCAGCCCCGTTTCCGCATCTCTTTCCTTGCCGGAAAATTTCATCGCGAGTGCCGAGGGGCCGTAGCCGTTCGCACCGCGGGCGAGTTCTTCTCCGAAGGGCATGAAGTCGTGGTGTTTTCTGGTGCCGGACATGGCCTACGCCCCCGGACATGGCCTACGCCCCGGACATGGCCTACGCCCCCGGACATGGCCTACGCCCCTCTGGTGCCGGACATGGCCTACGCCGGACATGGCCTACGGTGCCGGACATGGCCTACGCCTATCGCTGGCAACCGAGGCCCCATCCATCTCCTGCAAGCTGCCTTCTATGCAGTGAAGCTCGAATGCCAGAGACGGGGCGTAGTACTGAAGTTGCCTCCTACAGCAGAATAAATTCTACTGGCGCTCTGGACGTCGCTCCATAACAAAGCAAGGTAGCGGGTCTGGAGGTTTGCTGAGTGTGTGTGGGCCGACAGCCATCCACTGAAACTTCCGCCTTGGGGAAGCTACACATAATTTCCCCTCACTGCCTGATGGCTCACGAAGTATGAATAGCCACGATCCCCGACCGAGTTCTTTGGGGTCGATGAGTGTGTCTGAGTGGGTGTAGGCCACCATGATAGTCCTCGTCCTGACTCCGTTCGGCAAACGATCAAGCCTAACCAACCACCGCTCAACAGCGTCGGCAGGTCCGCCGCCTTCGAATAGCCGAACGGAACCTTCACTACTTCCGACGGCAAGGACGGCTCCACGCACCTTGAAGTCTGCGGCAAGCAGAACGGCATTCATCAACAAGACAGCCAATGGTAGAAACGTTCTAAGCATGGCCGTCACCTGATTGGCGTCACCGTCACTCCAGTCACTTGTCCTGGCGGCGGAGTGCGCCTTTGCCGTAGCGTCGCCAGAGGAATCGGTGTATCGAAGGTTCGAATAACGCTGGCATCCATACCGTTCCGGCTGAATCGATAGGCCGTGTCGATTCCGGTCACCATCGCAGCGCCACTCGGAATGGGATACACGCTGTCGGTATCAATCAGAATTCGACCGTAAAAGCGGTTTGCGAACTGGTGGGCTGGTAGATAGCCGGACTCGTTTTGAGCACTGCTATAGGACTCCATCATGGCGTGTGAGATGATTTCTCCGGGCAGTTCCTTATTGGCTCCACCCAACACGTTCAAGTCGGCTCGATCAATCGAGTTCTGTCCATTGCTGTCGTACTTTTCGAAGTTGAAGCTGGAATCCTTACCGAGAACATTGATTGTGGCAGTGGTGTTGGTGTCATTGACGGCACCGAGCAGAGCGCTTTCGTTGCCACTCAAGTTCTTGGCGACTGAGCCTTTCACGACCTGGAGTTTGTTGTTCTTCCCAATCTCGACTTTGAATTGACCGCCTTTCCGATTGTTGATGTCGTTCACCGTCTGCTGACAGTTCTCCTGGCTTCCATTGCAATTGAGAACGAAGTCCATGCCGTCCGGGTCCACGAACTTCAGCGGGTTGTTACGAACGTAGGCGTAGAGATTCAACGACTGAGGATCGAGTAGCCGCTTGGCTTCGATGTACAGTGGGTCGGGGCTGGTAAACCGCCCCTGAGCGGCGGACATGTACCGAGCGCCGAAGTAGTCGAGACCACTTTCGGCATCTCTTTCTTTGCCGGTAAATTTCATCGCGAGTGCCGAGGGGCCGTAGCCGTTCGCACCGCGGGCGAGTTCTTCTCCGAAGGGCATGAAGTCGTGGCGAGAGAATACGAGGTCTGTGCCAGTGGCTTTGGTCACGAGGCGGGTGCTACCGAGGTGATCCTGGGTGAGATATTGACGACCTTCACTGGCGGGACTTGGGGTCGTGTACTCGGCCATGAGTTGACCGGCTGAGTCGTAGACGAAGACGGTGGACGAAGTCAGCGTGCCATTCGACTTTTTGGTGGCGCGAATACGGCGGCCGTCGGCGTCGTAGAAGTATTCCAGCAAAATATTGACTGAACTGACGTCGGTGTAGGCAACACTGGTGACGCGGTGCTCGCCGTCGTAGGCAATTGTCTTGCCGTTGAGCGCGGTCGCATCGCCAGCAGCGTTGCAACAATTATTGAGGCGATTGCCAGGGAAGACGGCCTCGACGGCGACGGCGGTGGGAGTTGGGACCTCCACCGCGCCGTTCTGCTTGAATGAGTTTTGTTTGAGGGCACGGTTGCCGTAGCGATCGTAAACGAAGATCTGGGAGCGTCCGTCGACGGCGACGCCAACACCGGAGTCCAGTACTGTCTCAAGCCGGTTCAGGTTGTCGTAGGTATAGGTTTGGCTATAGGCGAACGCATTCAAGCCATGAGTGCCGGATATGGTTTGCCCGGAGATGTTGCCGTTGTTCGCGTCTGGATTATAGGTGAGTTCCGAACGCCAAGGCCTATGCTCCCCACCATGCGGATTGGGCGAAAGAATTCCTTTTTGATCCACAACTTACTCCGGCCAACGCAGCGCCGTTTGCGGCTCGATGAATATCTTCCGATTACGTCGGACCGAAACGTGAGGCTCGACCACTTTGCCTCCATCGCCGGTAATTCGGAAGGTGCCTTCGAGCCATTCATCCCCATCGTGCACCTGCACTCTCGTCCAATTGCAAAGCTGTCGCCCGTCCAGTTCAAACTCTGGCTTACCTTCGGTATATAGGCGCTTAAGCCGACCTTGGCTGCGCCGGGACGTGCGTTGCGCGGACTTACCTATGCGTCCAAGCACTCGCTCGCCGGGGTTTTGTTTTACTTGTGCCTCTGCCTGCAGAAATGCCTGCACCTCATTGAGTCTTCGTGGCCGCGGCCCGCCATTCCGATAAAACAAGACGCCCGCGCGAACCAACTCCTCCACTTTGCGCCATTGCGATAAATCCGCACGCCTCGGTGCCCGAAAGGCAATCCCCATCACGCTGAGTGGCCGGATACATTCTGGGCAGAGATAGGCAACTCCCGATGACTCTGGCCACGGCTTCTTGAACACTTTGCGGCAGGCAAAGCAAGCGTATTGGACTAGGGTGGGCACGGCACCAGCCTCGAAGCCATAATATCGCATTCCAGCCATCATTCACCGCCGGATCGGTGAAGCCTAACTCCATCAGGATCCCAGTCGGTTGACAACTTGTATCCCGGTCATCTGTCCGCGATCATTGTACGTCGCGCTCCCGAACGCCTCTTCAAGTATCCCAGGATGTGGGCCGCACTCAGTGACGATTCTTCCTCTTAGGTTCTCAGGTTTACCTTCGACCGTGTTGGCGGTACGGATTCTGTTCGGCTGTGATGAAGAAAAAGATGGATGAGCCGTGGCAGGAGCGGAGTACGAGTAGAACCAGCAGGGGCCTGGCGCAGTCAACGCGGGAAGGGGTTGTTAAGCGCTTCGGTTGAAGATCGAGGAAGAAATGAAGACAGCTCGTTGGTTTCAGGCGGGTAGATTCCTCGCTTTTCGTTTTCTCCAAACATTTCCCGGCCTAAGTGTCGACTCAGGGATCCAATTCGGCGTGTTAGAGTCTAGCGGAGCGGGAGAGTCCGGCCGATGGGAGACTGTGGGCAGGTCCCGGGTGAGATGCGAGCACCGGCCGTCTTAGGAGTTTGTGGTTTGTTTTTTCTTCGTTGTACGTCCTACTTCTTTTTCCTCCTGACTTTACAGGCTGCTGAGCCGCCGATGTTTCTCTCGTTCGAGAAGAATCAAGGGCAGGCACCGGCGTCCGTACAGTATCTGGCGCGGATTCCTGGCGGACAAGTATTCTTTACGGCGGGGGACGTGATCTTCACGGCGCCGGGCCGAGAGGCCGTGAGCCTACGTTTTCCGGGTGCGGCCGGCCAGATGACCTGGCAGCCCATGGAGCGGGAGCAGGAAACGGTGAGTTACTTTGTGGGGAGCGATGCTTCCCGGTGGGTGAGAAACGCACCCGTGTACCGGCGCATCGTGTGCCGCGACTTGTATCCGGGAGTCGATGCCGTGTTCTACGAAAAGAACAGGCAACTGGAATATGACCTGGTGGTGGCACCAGGGGCGGACGTGGCTCGCGTGCGTTTGGCTTGGTCCGAGGCGAAGCAGGCGAGCGAGACGATTGTGGCGGGCTTGCTACAACAGCATCGGCCGGAGGTCTATCAGACCACGGCGGCGGGCGAACGGAAGGCAATCGAGGGGCGATTCGTCCCGACGGAGCGCGCCGGCGAGTTTCGGTTGGCGCTGGGACGATTCGACGCGACTCGCCCGCTGGTGATCGATCCGGTGCTCGAGATGTTCACTTACGTGGGCGGAGAGAGCGACGATGAAGTGATCGCGGTGGGTCCGGGCTATGTGGTGGGGAATACGAGTTCGATTCTCTTCCCGACGGCACCAGTGGAGCGGCGGCGGAGCCGGGACGTGTTCGTGCGGGGGACGGGCGCCGTCTCGACGGTCGCGAATGCGCGGGTGTTGGTGGGGACACTGATTTTCGGCGGCGTTGACGATGATGAGGTGGGGGGAGCGGCGCTGCTGGATCTGCGGGCAGCATCGATTCAGGTGGTGGGTACGACGCGGCGCACGGCACCGGAGGAGGGCTACCACGGCGGCGCGAGCGACGGCTTCGTGGCGACGGTGACGTTTACCGATCGCGGCGTGGTGCTTTCGGAGTATGTATTTGTGGGCGGGTCCGGTGAGGATCGGCTGAAGGCCGTGGCGGTTTCCGATTTTCGGGAGTACGCGGCGGTGGGCGTGACGGACAGCCCGGACTTGCCGACGACCGGCGCCCAGCAGACGAGCTTGGCCGGAGGACGCGATGCCTTTTACGTGATTTCCGACAATCGTCAGCCGAAGTATGGGTATCTGGGCGGCTCGGGGGGCGAGAGCGCGAACACCGTGACCTGGCTCGGCGTGTCGCAGGTGCTGCTGGGAGGCGAGACAAGTTCCGGAGACCTGCCAGCGCGGGCCGAGAATACCGCCGACCCCGGCAGCGGCTCGAATGGCTTTTTCGCCTTGGTGACGCGGAGCGTCGAGGCCAACGGCAATGGCGCGACGACCTTCACGACATGGTATTTCGGGGGCCAGGGGGAGGATCGCATCGAGGCGTTGGTGTGTACGGCGCCCACGGCGACCCAGAGTCTCCCGGCCCCGATACGGCTGACGGCTCCGCCGTGTGCGTTCACCGGAACCACGACATCACCGGATTTAGCGCTCGTGAATCCGACCCGGGCCACCTATGCGGGAGGCCGCGACGTGTTCATCGGGACGTTGGATTGGCAGACGCGGCGGGTGCTTTCGCTGACGTATTGGGGCGGGTCCGGAGATGAGACGGCACGCGGGATCGCGATGAACTGGGCGGGCGACTTGTGGGTGGTGGGATCGACCCGGAGCGAAGACTTCCCGACGACGGACGCCTTCCAGGGGCGGCCCGGAGGAGGCGAGGACGGTTTTCTGGTGCTGCTGGAGCGGAACGGCTCGGTTCGTCAATCGACCTACTTCGGAGGCGCGGGGGACGATCGGGTGAATGGCGTGCAAGTGGGGCGAACGAACCTGGCACAGATCGTGGGCGGAACGAGCTCCACGAATCTGCCGGAGACGAAAGGCGGGCAGGTCCGCGGCGCCGGACAGGAAGGTTTTATTGCCGAACTGGGAACGGCCTATCTGATTGGCCCCGACGAGGTGATTTTGCCGCGGGACGGAGCGATTACGCTGAGCCTGCGCAGCGCGACGGCGCCGAGTGTGCTGGTGACGTACCGGTCGAGCGACCCGACCCGCTTGCGAGTGGGCGCGGGGGCTGAACAGGTGACGGCGATGGTGGACAGCAATGTGCAGTTGGAGGCGCTGGCCGGCGAGGGAGAGGCGGAGTTGATTGCGACGGCGACCGGCTTTCCCGAGAAGCGGATCCGGGTGCGGCTGTATCCGAGCGTGCTGCAAGTGGGCGGAGCGGTGGCGCGGGTGTCTCGCTGGGCGGGCACGGTGACGAACTGGTTCCCGCTGCTGCGCGCCGTGGATCCGGCAACCGGACGCGTGGTGGGACCGTCCGCAGTTTTGCGCAGCGGCTTAGCAAACCAGCCGGTCCGCTGGAGCAGTTCCGACGCGAGCGTGATCAGCGTGACCGATCTGCCGCCCACGGGCGTGACGGCGCAAGTGCGCCGGGAGGGCAGCACGACCATCGCCTACGAGGTAGCGTCGCTGCGCAGCGAACCGTGGGAGATGACGGTGGTGGCGCCGGAGCTGTTCCCACTCGAAGCGATCGTCGGCGAGAACCTGGTGACCACCTTTACGCCAGCGTTTCAACTCCAGGGCAACGTGGCCTTCCCCAACCGGGGGACCATTACCTACCGGAGCGAAGACACCACCCGTCTGAGGGTTTCGTCCGACGGAGAGTGGGGACGCGAGGCGGTGACACTGCCCCTGGCCAACCAGATCCCGTTGTATCTGCACGGCCTGGCGAGTAGCGGGACGGTGCAATTGATCGTAACCTCGACGGAGTTCACGGGGGAACGATTGTTGCAGGTACGGTTGGAGCCAGCAATGGTCCGCTTCAGTCTCTACAGCCCGGAAGGTGAGGGGAAGCTGAAAGTGGAGCAGACAGCGAATCTTTCGTTCGCGATGACCACCAGTTCAGCTCAGAACAGGTCGATGAGGCTCGCGCCGGGCGCGCCGCCGATCGTGGTGAAGCTCGAGAGTTCCGATCCCGGAGTGCTCGAGCTGAATCGGCTCACGGTGACCATTCCGTCCTCTGAGAATTACACGGTAACCGGACTCAAAGCGGGCACGAGTCTGCTGAAACTGTCCGGGGGGAGCAACGTGACGGCGGAGCCCCGAGAACTGCGGGTGACGGTGGAGGAGAAGGTGACGACGCCGGTGGCGCCGACGCTGCCGAAGGAGTTGGTGGTGGGGAAGGATTTGCAGACTGCCGTGCAATTTCGCTACTACCGGCCAGCGGATCAGCCGGTGGCGCGAATCACGGTGGACGATCCTACCGTAGCCGTGGTGAGCGCGAGTGGGACGGCGCCGGGAAGCCAGCAGGCGGACGTGCCGGTGCGGCCGGCCGATGAGTATGCCTTCTGGATTCAGGGCTTACAAGAGCGCGGCGAAACCCGGGTGCGGGTGCGGTTGGGGAACGAGCCGGAGCAGGTCATACGGGTGATTCTCGCCCCCTCAGCGATCGGTATGATCAACCGGCAGACAGCGTTGGAGAAGTTCGATATCGCGCCGGTGCCGCTAGAGGACCGGACAGGAGCGGCTTTAGCATTTCAGGGACTGCGACCGGGGGTGAAGGCGCAGGTGAGCCTGCGAGTGGAAGGAGCGCCGCTGACGCTCACCCCGGCGAGCTTGACACTGGATCACCAGACGAGCCTGGTTTCGGTGGCTTACAAGGCTTCGGCCGCGCCGTCGGAAGTGATCATTGAGGCACCGGGTTTTACGACGTCACCGCGCGTTTCCCGCGTGACGTTGGCGGGCGGACCGGCGTTGAATCTGGCGGCCCCGAGTGGGAGTCCGGTGGCGGCGTATCCGGGCATTACGGCGTTCGATGTGTCGACGTTCTCCGGGGTGACCTGGCCCCTGAAGGTGACTTCGCTGACGCCGGAGGTGCTCCTGGTGAGCGCAAGTCTGAATGAGCCCGGATCCGAATCGATTCGTCTCGCGGCGGGCGGCCGGTTTTACCTGCAGGGTCTTCGGGCGGGAGCGCTCGGCAGCATCCGGGTGGAAGGACCATCCTCGGCGACGCTCGAGACCAACGTGATGGTTTATCCGAGACGAGCGGAACGCTCGACGAACGGCAGCCTGATCGAAGGCCAGGAAGGTCTGTATCGCCTGTATCTGTCCGCGGGACCCACGGGGGGAACAGTGACACCGGTTTGGGTAGCGAAAGGCGAGCCGGCGCTCCGATTTGCCATACGGTCCGCGAATCCGGAGATTCTGACGGTGGCCGCTTCGACACTCGAAATCCGGGAAGGCCAAGCGGAGACATCGGTGACGCTCAAGGCCGGGGCCAGCGGAGTGACGGAAGTATTGACCGAAGCGCCCGAGGGGGTGGAGTTGGCGTCGGGTCGGACGCCGGTGGTGGTTCGGAAACCGGCGCTTTCCGGAAGCGGACTTTCCAATGGAGAGGTATCGGTAGGGCGGAACATCCAGGTGGCCTTGAGCCTCACGGCCGAACAGCGCAGTTCGACCGGAACAGCGCAAGTGACCAGTGGGGACCCCGCGCGACTGGTGATCTCCCGGTCGTCGCTCACGCCAGGGGCGGCGTCCGCAACGGTGAACGTCCAGGATGGCCGGGTGGAGACGATCTTTCTGCAAGCGCTCGAGGGGAGCGGCGAGGTACCGCTGCGGGTGAGCTTACCGGGTTATGCGGAGACGGTGATCACGGTGATCCTACGGCCGTCCTGGCTGCGCCTTTCGCGCTCCGGTGTCACGCTGACGCCCGGCGAACGGGCGACGCTGACGGTGGAGGCCGCCTACGAAGCGGCTGGGGGCGATGTCGCCGGCAATTTGCGGCCCGGATTGGGCACGGTGAGCTTCGGACTGCGAGCGGATCGGGACGGAGTGGTGACGGGCTTACCGGCGAGCGGGCAGTTGGGGGCAGACGGGCGGGCGACATTCACCATCACGGGAGCGGCGAATGGCGAAGTGATTCTGGGAGTGGATGGTACGCCGCTGTTCGACGCCACGTCGCCCAGCCGGTTCAGCCGCGTGGTGGTGGCGGCGACGAGTCCGGGGCGCATAAACGTTGACTGTGGCGGCGTGCTGGGACATGACACGCAACGGGAGTGCTTTTTCTCCGGAGTTTCGGGACTCACCGTCCGATCCGAGGATCCCACGAAAGTCCTGGTGAGCACCGATACGGGGCAACCGGGGCGAGCGGAGGTCACGCCAGGGCGCAACTCGTTTGTGTTGCAGGGGCTGGCCGCGGTGGGAACCACGGAACTGATCCTCAACGCTCCGGGCTACGCCGAGACGCGGTTTGCCGTGGTGCATCGGCCGACCTATGTAGCGCTCGAAGGTTTCTCGTCCGCCCCATCCAGCTTCACAATTGCGCGGGGTAGCCGGACTTCGCGGACGCTGGCGTTGCAACTCACGCCTCCCTACGGAACGCTTACACCGCGCGCAGGGTTGCAGTTGCCTGTGACGTTGACAGTTGAGCCGGCGGGCATCGTCAAGATCGACCCGGCATCGCTCGCCTTCGGCCCAGCCAGAGATTCGCAGACGTTCACGATCGAAGGGCTGGCCGTGGGGGCAGCAACAGTGCGCATGGCGGCGCCGGGCCATCCGGGCTCGCCCTTGACCACATTTACGGTCCGGGTGACCCAGTGACGGCGGCTACGCCTGGGTGAAGCCGTAAGGGGTGGCCGTGGGGTCGGCGGAGCGGTGGGCGGGCCGTTCGAGTGAGCGACGCGAAAGAACTGGTAGTGTCCTGGAGGTGGGCAGGACTCACTGGAGGAAGGAGATGTTGGATTGGGGGGCGTTTTTGCGGGCGCCGATCGAGGCGGAGAAGGTGGCGGCGGCTTGGGAACGGGTGCGGTCGGGGTCGGTGTGGAATCGGCCGGGGTGGATGTTGTTTGTGGTTAAGGAGGTGACGGGGCGGGCCGTGGGCTGAGTTTGGGGTCTTAGGCTCTGGAGGCGTGGCCAGGTGGATGCGGTGATGGCGAGCTAGGGTTGCGGTCGGTGGACATTTGGCGGCAGGTGGGCCGTGGGGGCGGTCGGTGCCCTCGTTTGCGTCGGCGGTCCCCGCATTGGCGCTTCTTTCCTGGTGCTGAGCCTGTAAAACAGAGTGTGTAAACGCCGTTCTTCGAGAAAATGAAGGAGAACGAGATGAAGCTGAATATCGAGAAGTTCGACGAGTTGTATGACGAAGCGGTGAAAGAGCACCGAGGAGGGGTGGACGAAACGACGCTGACGGGACTGCTGCAACAGATGCTGAAGCGGGGGATGGAGCGGGCGTTGCAAGGGGAACTGACGCACCATCTGGGCTACGAGAAGTACGCGGCGGCGGGACGCGGGAGCGGGAACTCGCGGAATGGGACGAGCGCCAAGACGCTGAAGGGCGAGTTGGGAGAGGTGGTCGTCGAGGTACCGCGCGACCGCAACGGCGAGTTCGAGCCGCAGTTGATCGGGAAGCACCAGACGCGCCTGGCCGGCTTGGATGCCAAGATCGTGGCGCTCTATGCGCGGGGCTTGACCACGCGAGATATTCAAGCCCATTTGCAGGAGATCTACGGCGTCGAAGTCAGTGCGGCGTTGGTGTCCGAAGTGACTGACGCAGTGATGGAAGACGTCAAGACGTGGCAGAACCGGCCGCTCGAATCGCTCTATGCCATCGTGTATCTCGATGCGTTGGTGGTGAAAGTGCGGCACAACGGGCGCGTGGATAATCGGGCGTTTTTCCTGGCGATTGGCGTCGATTGGAGTGGCCAGAAAGACGTGCTGGGCATCTGGGTCACGGCGAACGAAGGAGCGAAGTTCTGGTTAGCGGTGCTGACGGAGCTGAAGAATCGCGGCGTGAAAGACGTGCTGATCTTCTGCGTGGATGGCCTGCGCGGATTTCCGGAGGCGATTGAAAACGTGTTTCCGCAGGCGGAGGTGCAGCATTGCATTGTGCACGCGGTGCGCGCGAGTTTGAACTATGTGAATTGGAAGGAGCGCAAAGCAGTAGCCGCCGCACTGCGACCGATCTATCGGGCTGCCACTGCCGAGCAAGGCCAGCAGGCGCTCGAGGCGTTCGCGACCGAGTGGGGGAGTAAGTATCAGCCGATCGTCAACTTATGGCGAACGAATTGGGAGCGGCTGTCGCCGTTCTTCGCTTACCCCGACGAGATCCGGAAGATCATCTACACGACCAATGCCATTGAATCGCTCAATAGCACCCTGCGCAAGACGCTCAAGACGCGGGGATCATTTCCGAGCGATGAAGCGGCGTTGAAGTTGATCTATCTGACCTTGCAGAATCTGATCGCGCGTTGGGAGTCGGTGCAAGGCTGGAAGGCGGCCATGAATCGCTTCCAGATTCTGCACGGCGAACGGATCGCCGCCGCGCTGGGCACGTGATCGTGGGGCCTTCGAACTGCAGAGCGTCAGTCAGGCAGGCGGGGACCGCCGTCAAGGCAACCCGCTCCGCGGGCTCGCTGCGCTCGGCCTGGACCGCGCCCCCCGCCTGCCTACGGATTCCATGAAGAGTTCGAAGGCCGGGCTCGAAGCCGGTTTGCACCCTGGTTTCGATCGGCCTGCGCCGATCGTCTGGCGAACGGCGGTTTACACATTTTCATTGACAGGACCCTGGTGCTGGACATGGCCGACTACCGCCTACTACCGGACATGCCTACTCATCTGGTGCCGGACATGGCCTACTCAGTCCTTCCGGGTGCCGGACATGGCCTACTCCTCTGCTCATGGCTCCTCCTTCTCGAGATATTGAGCCTCCACCATTCCCGGCGCGGTTCAAAGCTCAAAGTCCAGCGTCGGACACGGTAGCGGCAGTTGTGTGGTTAGTCGTTGGGATTCACGAAATTGCTCGTTTCAGGAAGAGAGCCGTTCCATCAGCCTCGATCGTAGCCAGTAGTCTCGTGTACGGCATCCACTTCTCGTCGTCAAGACCATCGAAAACCAAAAGAAACTGGTCAGATGGCCAGGATGACTCGAAAACCTCATCGTCCAGAACGTCGAAGTTCCGTTGCAAATAGACGACTCCTTCGGGAACTTCCGTCCGGAAGTAGTCGCCACCACGGTACGAGCTTGAATGCGGTCGAAAAGCAATGCTAAGTAGTTTGCTCACCTGTTCAGCGGCGAGTTCGAGACTCGGGTATCGCAAGCCGTACTTCAACATCACTGCAACCCCTGATACGGAGCGCCCCTCTGACGTAGCGCCTCTTCAGATTCGTAAATCATGAAGTTCACAGGTCTGCCAGCTTGCTGAGATAGCCGTTGAACCAGCTTTTCTAACCGAGGGCTTTCAATGCCTCGGCTCCTAACAGTCCGGTACGACTCCCCTTGCCTCGTAGTACCGACGACAGCAATGTCGAAATCACTTGTCCTCCCGAGATCGAATGCAGCACCAGTGGAGAAGCTCTTCCCCGTAGTCGTACTGCCTCCAAGGAACGCCTGAACTCCGTCTCCTGCTACCTCCCGCAGTCCGCTTGAGACAGCCTTGCCAAACGGCTGGAACTGCCCGGAACTCGTAAATCCGTATGGCAATTTAGAACCCGTGGCCATCTCGGCCGCTGCGGCAGTTACTTCTTGGCCCGTGGGTGAATTGAAGAATTGTGTAACCCAAACGTAGGCTTGCTGACCATAGCGTGATGCCGCTTGACTGGCCTGTCCACCCCACCGTTGCACAGCCGTCGCAGCCTTGTCCGCATAGGGACTTAGACGCTGCATCAACATGGGATTCCTACCGTCTGGATCAACATAGGCCAGAGGATTGTTGAGCGAATATGCGTACTTGTTCCAACGCTGCGGTTCCGCTAGGTAGCTCTCAAGTTCCTCACGGCTACTGGCCTCTTGCAGAATACTGAACGGGTCGGGGCTCGCCCCCGCCCATCTAAAGGACCTCGCTTGAGCCGGTTCAGGACCTCGGGCACGTCGAAACTAACGAGTCCTTTCGAAATCAGATTCGGCGACTCTCCTTCCTGCAGGGTCTCTGAGGCGAGAACGATACCGGCGAGCGTGATGAGCAGAGGATAAAGCATTGACCGCCGGCCTCGATTGTATCGCCAGGCGTGCTGGCTAAAAGGGGACGGTGTAGCTGGCGCCTGCGGACTCCCTTCCCTGGTGAGAAACACCGCTCTGCACCGAGCACGGATTTGCAGCGCGGCCTCGCGGGTGAGGCGTCGAAGGCATCGAGGCGCTCGGCGTTGTGACGGGATACGCAAGTCGGCGGTGAGAGTTGGCGAGTCACTTACTCGGCAGGAAGGAAGAGATGGGCGGTCGCGCGCTCAGTGCTCCTCTAATGCTGCGCGCAGTCCCGCCTATACTGGCGGAGGAGGATCGATGCGCCTTACCTGCCTGTTCCTGCTGCCCTTCGCCCTCGTGGCTCAGACGTCGGAGACCGACGCGCCGGTCTTTCTTCGTAACCCGTCCATAAGTAAGACGCAGGTGGTATTTGAGTATGCCAACGATCTGTGGATTGCGCCGCGGGCGGGAGGCGTGGGGGTGCCGCTGACGAACGGGATGGGCGCCGAGACGAATCCGATTTTCTCGCCGGATGGGAAGAAGATCGCGTTCACGGGACAATACGACGGCAGTGTGGATGTGTTTGTGGTGCCGGCGGCGGGTGGGGTGCCGCAGCGGTTGACGCGGCATCCGGGCGCCGAGGTCGCCGTGGCGTGGACACCGGATTCACAGCGGGTGGTGTTTGCTTCAAACCGGTTCTCGAACGCTCCGTCGTATCCACGGCTGTTCACGATCTCCGCGGAGGGCGGGCCGGAGACCCAACTGCCGCTGCCGGTGGGCTACGAAGCGGCTTACTCGCCCGACGGGAAGCAACTGGCTTACGTCCCGATGTGGCGCGCCTTTACGGCCTGGAAGCGGTATCGCGGCGGCACGACGACGCCGGTGTGGCTTGCGGAGCTCGAGACCTCGAAGGTCGTGAAGGTACCGCGCGATAACTCGAACGACTATTGCCCGATGTGGACGGGCGGCAAGGTGTGGTTCCTCTCGGATCGCGAAGGCGCGGTGTCGCTGTTCAGCTATGACCCGCAGAGCAAGAAAGTGACGCGGGCGGTGGAGAACAAGGGGCTCGACTTTAAGTCGGCCTCCGCGGCGGAGGATGCGATCGTCGTGGAGCAATTGGGCTCGTTGCAGCTTTACGACTTGAAGTCCGGGAAGCTGAGTCCGCTGAAGGTGAGCGTGTCGGGCGATGTGGCCGCCGTGCGGGACCGGTGGGAGAAGATCGGGCAGCGGCTCGGGTGGCCGACGATTTCACCCACGGGGATGCGGGCGGCCTTCGAGGGGCGAGGGGATATTCTGACGGTGCCGGCGGAGAAGGGCGATGTCCGCAATCTGACGAGCAGTTCGGGGTCGATGGAGCGGTTTCCGGCCTGGTCGCCCGATGGCCGTTCGATCGCGTACTTCTCGGATGCGGCCGGCGAGTACGATTTGCACATTGCGCCGCAGGATGGACGCGGCGAAGTGAAGCGGATCCGCATTGAGGAGAAGCCGACGTTCTACGGGCAGCCGGTGTGGTCGCCGGATAGCAAGAAGATCGCGTTCACGGACGTCCATCTCAATTTCTGGATCACGGATCTCGCCAGCGGCAAGAGCACGAAGATCGACAAGGACCGGATCATGCCGCGGCCGGCCGCGCCGAGTTGGTCGCCGGACTCGAAGTGGGTGGCGTACACCAAGAGCCTGCGGAATCATATGGGCGCCATTTTCGTGCACCAGCTGGCGGAGGGCAAAAGCACGCAGGTGACCGACGGCATGAGCGATGCGCGGAACCCGGTGTGGGATCGCGAAGGGAAGTATTTGTACTTCACGGCATCGACGGATTCGGGGCCGGCGATCCAGCCCGATATTCAGTCCGGAGCGCGGACGGTGACGGGCAGTTTGTATCTCATTGTGCTCTCGAAGACGGAGCCCTCGCCGCTGGCGCCGGAGAGCGATGAGGAGAAGGTGGCGGTGGAGCGGCCGGCGCAAGCGCCGAGTCCCGAGGCGCCCAAGCCGGAAGCCACAAAGACAGTGCCGCCGGCGAAGACGGTAGAGGTCAAGGTCGATCTCGACGATATCCTGCAGCGGGTGCTGTCGCTGCCGATGCCGCCGCGGCGGTATGTGGCGTTGCACGCGGGAAAGGCGGGGAATCTGTTGGCCGTGGAGGCGCCGGTGAGCGGCCTGACAGGACCGGTGAGCGGCCTGGCGGGGCCGGCGGGGTTGACGGTGCATCGCTACGACCTGAAGGAGCGACGCGGCGATGTGCCGTTCAACGGGGTGCAAGCGTTCCAGATTTCGGCGAATGGCGAAAAGGCGTTGTATCGGCAGGGCCAGAACTGGATCATTGGCGCGATTCGTCCGCTGCCGCCGCGGAATGCGCCGCCGGCGCCACCGGCCGGGCCGCCACCGACGCCGCTGAAGACGGCGGATATCGAGGTGCGGGTGAGTCCGCGGGCCGAGTGGGCGCAGATGTACCGCGACGCGTGGCGCATGCAGCGGGAGCTGTTCTATGACCCTGGTCTGCATGGCGTGAACGTCAGCGACTTTCAGGCGAAGTATCTGCGGTTTCTGCCGGGCCTGTCGTCGCGGCGGGATTTGAACTATCTGATGCAGGACATGATGGGCGAAGTGAGCGTGGGGCATCTGAGCGTGGGGGGCGGCGACCAGCCGGACGCGAAGGTGGTGTCCACGGGTCTGCTGGGGGCCGATTATGAGGTGGACAACGGACGTTACCGGTTCAAGCGGATCTACAGCGGCGAGAATTGGAATCCCGGGTTGATGGCGCCGTTGACGCAGCCGGGCGTGAATGTGAAGGCGGGCGACTATCTGCTGGCGGTGGATGGCCGGGACGTGACGGCGAAGGAGAGCGTGTACGGGTTTTTCGAGGGGAAGTCCGAGAAGCAGGTGACGCTGCGGGTGGGTCCGCAGGCGGACGGGTCCGGGGCGCGCGAGGTGACGGTGGTGCCGATTCCATCCGAAGGGCGGCTGCGGAATCTGGCGTGGATCGAAGGCAACCGGCGCAAGGTGGATCAGGCAACCAACGGGCGGGTGGCGTATGTGTATATGCCGGATACGTCGCTGGGTGGTTATACCAACTTTACGCGCTACTTCTATGCGCAGGTGGGCAAGGAGGGCGCGCTGATCGATGAACGGTATAACGCGGGCGGGGCGTTAGCGACGGACATCGCGGAGGTGTTGTCGCGCAAACCGCTGAGCCGGGTGGCGACGCGCGATGGGGAGGATGAGTTGCAGCCGCAGGGGGCGATCTACGGGCCGAAGGCGATGATCATCAACGAGTGGGCCGGGTCCGGGGGCGATGCCATGCCGTGGTACTTCCGGCGCGCGGGCGTGGGCAAGCTGGTGGGGAAGCGGACCTGGGGAGGCCTGGTGGGACGGGCGGGCGCGCCGGCATTGATGGATGGCGGTTTCGTGACGGCGCCGAGTGCGGCGGTGTGGGATCCGGCGACGTCGAAGTGGATCTCGGAGAATACGGGCGTGGAGCCGGATGTGGAGGTGGAGAAGGATCCGGAAGCGTGGCGGCAGGGGCGCGATCCGCAGTTGGAGAAGGCGATTGAACTGGTGATGGCGGATTTGGCCAAGAAGCCGCTGGCGGCTCCGAAGCGGCCGGCGTATCCGAACTATCAGGTGCCGGGAGGGCCGCCGACGCCAGCCACGTCGAACTCGACGCGGAAGTAGAGGGCGGCTCAGCGAGGGGCGGCGCTCCGGCGATCCTACGGCGCCACGAAGCCGTACAGAGTAGCGGCGGTATCGGCAGAGGTGCGGCGTACAAGGCGGGCGCTCGGGTAGGCCGGGCGCAGGGCTTCGAGGCGGACAGGCAGGCCCAGGGGATCGACGGGGTCGACCAGCGTGAGAGAGCGGGTGCCGAGGAGGCGGGCGAGGTCGGGCAGATCGTAGTGGCGGAGGACGCCGGGGACCACTTGCTCGAAGACCTGGCGGTGAAGCCGATGCTCGGCCACCGAGACGTAGCTTTCGAGGGAACGCTCGAGGACGACGCGGCTCAGGCGCGAGTCGAGGGCGGCGGCGTGGAGGAGGGCGGAGCCGGCCGTTTCGCGCGCCGCGGCGTAGAGGCGGGCGGGGTCGACGTCAGGACGGGCGGCGAGCAGGTCCACGGCGCGGAGGATGTCGCGCACGCGGCCGCCGGTGAGGGTGGTGCCGGTGAGGAGGGCCGTCATGGCGGCTTCGTAGTCGCCGAAGTAGCGGGGCCAGTCCGAGCCGTTGTCGACGCGGGTGGCGCGGGTTTCGCCCAGGCCGCGCACGTCGAGCGAGAGGACGATCAGGCCTTGTTGGACGAGCGACTCGGCGTCGGCGCTGGAGGCGGCCTTGCCGCGGCCATCGACATAGACGACGGCTGCGCGGCGCGCGGGTGAGTTCGCGTCGCTTGGGGGAAGGTAGAGGACGGCGGGAATCTCGAGATCGGTGTCGCTGGCGAAGGTGAGCTTCTCGAGGCGGTAGCCGGGGCGCGACAGAACGCCGAAGGTCTTGACCGTGGGCCGGCCAGCGGCGGGCTGGTAGCCGATGAGGCGTTTCACCAAATCCGGGGTGGGGGTGCCGCGGCGGAAAGAGCGCACGCGGGCCAGGTTGAGCGAGTGAACGGTCTCGCCACCGAAGGCGGTCTGGACTTGGCCGGTCCGGGTGGCGTAGAGGTCTTCTTCGAGGCGCGGGGTGACAGGGTCATCGGCGGTGGGCTCATCGGCGGTGGGCTCGTCGACGCCTTTGAGCCAACGGTCGAACCAGCGGTAGGCGGCGACGCGGCGCGGATGGCTGTAACCATGGCCGTCGTCGGCTTCGGTCATCCCGATCTTCGCGGGTTCGCCGAGCAGGCCGTAGATGCGTTGAGCTTCGGCGTAGGTTTCACGCGCGCCGGTGATGGAGAAGAAGTCACGGACCGCGGAGAGGATCAGATAGGGCTTGGGGGCAAAGGCGTGGATGAAGTCGGCGTGATCGAGCCCGTCGGCGAGACCGGGCGGGAGGCACTGCTCGGCGTCTTGAGGGCCGATGGTGCCAAGGATGCGCCGCCAGGAGGTGATGAAGCAGGAGGGCGCGGCGACCTGGATACGGTCATCCAAGGCAGAGAGGTAAGCGGTGTGGGTGCCGCCGCCGGAGTTGCCGGTGCAGCCGATGCGCTGGGCGTCGACTTCGGGCCGCGAGACCAGATAGTCGAGGGCGCGCAATCCGTCCCAGATGGTGTAGCGGGCGAGGGTGTCGCCACTGAGGAGGGTCTGGGTGCCGAGGAGCGTGTGCTCGGTGGTGCTGCGGACGACTTTGGAGCCGGCGAAGTCTTCGTCGTAGAGCTGGATGCGTTCGCCCTGACCGAGGGTATCCCAAGCGAGGCAGACGTAGCCTTTGCGCGCCAGGGTGACGAGGACCTGTTGCCAGGCCGAGTGAGCCTTGGCGCCCTCCTCGTGCCCCAGCGGGAAGAGGATCGCCGGGAAGGGGCCGGCGCCGCGCGTGGGGACATAGAGATTGGCGGTGACGTAGAAGCGAGGCTGACTTTCAAAGACGATCTTCTCGATACGATAGCCGTCGGCAGTGATGACGCCGGTGACCTGGGCGTTGAGGGGAGTGCGCGCGGGGAAGCCGCCGAGGGAGCGGAGGAGGCGCTCACGGACTTGGGCGCGGCGGGCGCGGGCGTCGGCGGCGGACCAGGAGCGGACTTTGGCTTCGCGAGCGTCGAGCAGGGCTTCGGCGCGCCGGCGCTCGCGGTCGGCCAGTTGGTTCCGCAGGCGGGGATAGTCGGTGTGGTCCAGCAGGAACTGCAGTTCGCGATCGGGTTGGGCGAACAGGCTCGCGGTGAGGAGGAGGAGAAGAGAGGCCGATTTCATGAAGCTTCCTGGGGATGGGCTTCAGTATAGCGGGGCAACCGGGCCGTTTCGCGCCATGCCCGGGGGCGGCGGTGAAAAGGTGGACAGCGCTACCCGACCTGTGACACCGTATTCGGGTTGCCCTCGTCCGGCAACCGAAGGAGTCAGTGACCATGACGTCATTTGCCGAGGCCCTTGTTCGCCTCCCTGTACTCGCGGCCGACATGGCTGCGCCGGCAGCCATCTCCGCCGGTGACAACGCCTGGATGCTGATGTCCGCGGCTCTGGTGTTGATGATGACCGGGCCCGGCCTGGCGCTGTTCTATGCGGGCCTGGTGCGGCGCAAGAACGTGCTGGGCACCTTAATGCAGAGCTTCGCGATGATGCCGGTGATCACCGTCCTGTGGGCGGTTTGCGGCTACTCGCTGTGTTTCTCAGAAGGCAATACCTGGCTGGGCGGACTCGATTATGCGTTTTTGCGGGGCGTGGGTGCGACGCCGAATGCGGATTATGCGCCGACGATTCCGCACCAGACCTTCATGCTCTACCAGATGATGTTTGCCATCATCTCGCCGGCGCTGATCACGGGAGCGATTGCGGAGCGGGTGCGGTTCCGCGCCCTGGTGGTGTTCAGCATTCTGTGGTGCCTGTTGGTGTACTTCCCGCTGGCGCACATGATCTGGGGCAAGGGGGGCCTGTTCAACCCTTTCCTGGGCGGACGGATTCCGGTGTTCGACTTCGCGGGGGGCATCGTAGTGCACGTCTCGACCGGCACTTCGGCGCTGGTGATGGCGCTGATGATCGGCAAACGCCGCGGCTATCCGGAAGAGGCGATGAAGCCGCACTCGCTGGTGTTGAGTTTCATTGGCGCCTGCCTGCTGTGGGTGGGCTGGTTCGGCTTCAATGCGGGCAGCGCGCTTTCTTCCTCGGCCCTGGCGACCAGCGCCTTTGCGACAACGCACTTTGCCGGAGCGGCGGGGGCGATCGGCTGGCTGGTGGCGGAGAAGTGGCGCATGGGGCGTCCGAGCGCGCTGGGCGGCATTTCCGGCGCGGTGGCGGGGCTGGCGACGGTGACGCAGGGAGCCGGGTACGCGACGCCGATGGCGGGCTTCGTCTATGGGCTGGCGGGCGGCCTGATCTGTTTTTGGATGGTGACCGTGGCGAAGAATCGTTGGGGTTACGACGATTCACTGGATGCGTTCGGGGTGCACGGCGTGGGCGGCTTGCTGGGCTGCGTGCTGACGGGAGTGTTCGCTACTAACCAGGTAAATGACGCGCTGAAAAATGCCGACGGGAGCGCCGCGGCGCTGGGCTGGGTGGATGGGAACGCGATGCAGGTGCTGAATCAGCTGGCGGGCGCGGGAGTGGGCGTGCTGCTGGCGGTGGTGGGTACAGTGGTGGCGGTGAAGGTGACCGGACTGCTGACGCCACTGCGCCTCGAACCACATGAAGAGACGTCCGGCATGGATCTGGTGATTCATGGCGAAGAGGGGTACAACCTGGAGGCGTAATTGCTCCAGGTGAGGAAGAGCTATGAAGAAGATTGAAGCCATCATCCAACCGTTCAAGCTCGACGATGTGCGGCAGGCGTTGAAGCGCTTGGGCATCGACGGGATGACGGTCTCCGAAGTTCGGGGCCACGGCCGGCAGAAGGGGCATCGGGAGGTTTATCGGGGGAGGGAGTACACGGTGGATCTGATTCCGAAGGTGAAGATCGAAATGGTGGTGGCGGACGCAGCCTTGCAGGAGGTGGCGCGGACGCTGGTGGAGCATGCGCGGACGGGGAAGATCGGCGATGGCAAGATCTTTGTGGAGGAGGTCGCCGAGGCGATCCGGATTCGGAATGGCGATCGAGGGGAGACGGCGCTGTAGGCTCGCGACCCGAGTTCTCCGAAGCATTTCTCCCTTGGTCGGGTTGGGCTGAAGCGGTACTTCTAAGATGGGCAGAGGACATAACGAATGATTTCCCGACGTCACTTTCTAGCCGGGGCAGCGGCGATGCCGCTGGCCGCGGCGAGCAAGCCCAATCTGGTGCTGTTTCTGGCGGACGATCACGGCTATTGGGATTCCTCCGTCTATGGCAGCCGGGTGGTGCGCACGCCCAACCTGGAGAAGCTGGCCGCCGCCGGACTGACGTTCACCAATACCTTCTCGGGGGCGGCGATCTGCATTCCGTCGCGCGCGATCATTGCCAGCGGGCTTTGCTCGCATCGCAATGGGGCAATCGCCAATGGGCGCGAGATGAAGAAGGGGATCAAGACGCTGCCGACGTATCTCTCCGAGCTGGGCTACCGGGTGGCGCACTTCGGCAAGTCGCATTTTCTGCCGGCGGCGAACTACCAGGACTGGGAAGCGGTGCGGAGTGAGACGATCGGGCCAGGGCCGCTGAACAATGACCTCGATACCGCCGCGTTCGACCGATGGCTGAGTGAACGCAGTGCCGCGGATCCGAGGCCGCTGTGCCTGATCGTGTGCAGCCACAGTCCGCACGTGATCTGGGACAAGAACGTCGACTATGATCCGGCGAAGGTGGAACTGCCGCCGAGTTTCGTGGACACGCCGGAGACGCGGACGGCGCGGGTGAATTACTACACCGACATCACAAAGATGGACACGCAGTTGGGTGAGGTGAGGGCGTCAGTGGAGAAGCACCTCGGGGCGAACACGTTGTTTCTGTATACGTCGGATAACGGCGCCCAATGGCCCTTTGGCAAATGGACACTCTATGACGGAGGCATCCGGCTGCCGATGATTGGGGTGTGGCCAGGGGTGAGTCCGCGGGGCAAGCGCACCGAGGCGATGATCAGCTTCACGGATATCCTACCGACGTTCATCGACCTGGCGGGCGGGAAGCAGCCCGCATCACTGGACGGGCGGTCTTTTGCGGCGGTGTTGCGGGGGAAAGCGAAGCGTCACCGGGCGGAGATCTTCGCGTCTCACACGGCCGACAATAACGGGCAGATGAACTGCTATCCAATGCGCGCGGTGCGCACCGAACGCTATAAGTACATCCGGAACCTGCATCCGGAGTTCTCTTACCAGACGCACATCGATCGGGCGTTGGGGCGAGACGGCCGGGATGCCTGGGACTCGTGGGTCCGCAAGGCGCAGAGCGATCCGCAAGCGGCGGAGATTGTGCGGCGCTACCATCAGCGACCAGCTGAGGAGCTTTATGACGTGCAGCAGGATCCGCATGAGACGAAGAACCTGGCCGGAGATCCGGCGCAAGCCAAGGTCCTCGAGGAACTGCGCCGCAAGGTGGACGCGTGGATGAAGGGGATGGGCGACCAGGGAGAGATCTTCGGCGTGCCGAGGCCGCTGAAGGATTTCAAGATGCCTGTCGGAGGTGGGTGAGCCCCCGACAGGTTGATGGGCGATTCAACCTCTTCAGCGGTCTTGGGCCGCGTCGACGGACTCCCAGTCGGAGAGTCTGCGGCAAGCATAAAGGCTGATGCCTTCCAGAGCCAGCAGATGGATCCATTGATGCTCGACGAGCTGTCGCAGGCTGGGTTGGGCTTCGAGAACCCGATCCAGACGTTGGCGAGGCGCGTCGATGACGACGTGCAGCCGCAACGGCTCGTGCACCCAAGCGTCGCCCTGATGCAGAGACTGCAGGGGAAGGCCCGTGCGCAGATCGCCGCCATTGCCTTCCCAGACCCCGAAGGTGCCGACGACGTTGTGCAGCACCTTGTTGCCGCTGCCATAGAGCCGGTTGTCGACGGTGGAGCCATAGTATTGGAGGGTTGATCCAACTGGCCACGATCACGGGGGCGGTGAGGATCAGGGTGAGGACGGAGCAGTCCTCATCGGCCGCGGAGTCGTACTCGTGAAGGAAGACTCGTCCGGCGAAGTCCAGCGCCTGGGTGCGGGGCGCGGGGCGCAGCGATGAAGGCGGCGTTGCGGGCGAGGCCCCACTCGGGGCGGACTTCGGACCAGTCGGCGCTGCGACGTTCAAACTCGCGGGCTAACTCGCACGAGGTGGCAGTGGATGACGCGGGAAGATGCGCCGCGCTGCGCTCACGGCGCGCTTGCCGCGAGGCCCCCTGAAGCCAATCCTCAAGCTGACTGCGTTGAGCGGGGGTGAGCAGCAGTTCGGCGTCGTAGAGAATGACTTCATCGGTCGTGGTGATATGCAGCCCGGCGACGAAGGTGGTGTCCGCAGGCAGAGCGAGCCCGCGAGATTGGAGTCCTTGCCGAACGGCGGGGGTCATTGAAGAGTGCAGCGGCAAAGCGCGCATTGATCTCGCCGGGATGTCCGCCGCAGGCTCCGCAATCGAGGCTGGAGGCGTAGGGATTGTTTTCGGTGCGGCTGCCATGACCGCAGAGAAGCACGACGGGCGCGAGTTGCCGAGGATTGAGGCTCATGTTCTTCAGTGCCCCGGCGGCGAGGTCGACGCGGTCGGCCAGAGGAATCAGCCAGTTGAGTTTGGGCGCCGCGGGCGGCGGCTCCGGCAGACTGCGCAGCCGCTGGAGCAGGCCCAAGCCGAACCAGGGGGCCGGCGACTTCCACGGCGGGAGAAGCTAGCCGAAGCCGAGTTCCGGAGGGCCTGCCAAGTGTCCGAGACCCGTTTCAGCCAGGGTCGAGCGGCGGCCGAGCCCGTCGCCGCGTGAACGTGATGGCGCGGCGTGAGGAGGACGACGGCAGCGAGCAGTGGAGGCGTACTCAATCGGCATTCCAAAGAAGCCGGCGAAGCCCGCGGTCGCGATGCTCGGCGACTGTGCCTCAAGAGCGCGGCGATAGACTTCGGAGCGTACGTCGATGCAAAAGACGGCCTGTAGAGCCGCCCGACCGGTGACCTGAGCCGAAGGCGGCGGAGCGGTCAACTGGGCGGCCAGCCGCGAGCGGAACGCGTGCTCGAGCGCCAGTTGCGCGACGTACTTGGCCGTCACAGAGCCGGTGGTCGACGCACGGCGACTGATCTTCGGGCACCAATCGGGCGCAAGCGGCAACAGAGCGGTGTCGTAGGCAAGTCGGATGGCGAGCAACTGCGGGGCAGTCGCCGCGTCCGGCCGGAGGCGGTCATGATAAGCGGCATAAGCGCTCCAGCCGCTGACGCTCAGCAATTGGCGATGGAGGAAGTCAGTGATTTGGTCGGACGGCAGGTCGAGGAGATCGAGGGCGACGTCGATGGCTTGGGAAGCCGAGTCCGGCAGTTGCTGGACGTGTTGTCGAAAGCCGGGCAGACCGCGAACTTCCGGATTGGCATCCATCTGGGCCGCGCGTTTCCAGGCTTCGTAAAGGGGCAGTTCCTGCCAGGGCATCGCCCAGGGCGATTGGCCCCGGTCGAAGTAGGATGAGCACCACTTGGTGATCTCGTCGATGACAAAGGGAGACCAAGCGGTGCCTTGCGCCTGATCCAGCCAATCAGCCACGGTGAGCCACTGCGACGTCGTGACTGGCTTCTGCAGTTGTACCCGTAGCCACGCCAGCGGCTGGTCCGGCAAGGTCTGAAAGGCAGACTGTTCGAGGGCAGCTCGTATGTCGTCGACGGAGATTGAGCCATCGTCGAGCCGGGCGAGGTAGTAGTCCGCGTCCATGAAGGGAGCGCGGTGGGCAACGGCTTCGAGGAGTTGGGCGGCTTCGGCGAACGGGAGGTCGCTCAAGCCCAGGAAGGGATTGACGGCGACAAAGTTCTGGAGCGGCCAGAGAGGCGCAAGGCGCCGGCAAGCCTCGGCGATGGCCAGGCGGCAGTCGGGCGGCGCCGCAGTGGAGGGGAGGGTGAGTGCCATGTTTAGATTCCTTCGGTCGACAGTCTGGCGGGCCAGAGCGCGTGGGTGAGGCGATTGGCCAGCGTGTTGAGGTAGAAGCCATTGCGTGCGTGGACGTAGATCTGTTGGCCCCACGCGGTGCGGGTGATGAGAGCCAGTTGGGATTGGACCAGCGCCAGGAGCAGGAAGAGCGCGAGGATCATGAGGCTGAGCCAAGCAGCCGGGCCGGGCGACGGCTTGACGATCGGCTCCATCAGGCGGTGGAGGGCGAAATAAACCGAGCTGAGAAGGGCCGAGGCGGCCAAGGTTCCGACGATGCGCTGAGGGGCGGGGCTTTGAGCCCAGAGGCTCCAAAGCATTTGGGCCAAGGCGAGGGCGAAAATTCCGTGGAGCGCGATCTGGTCTTGCGGGGCGACGCCGATCGCCAGGGCGACGGCCGAGCTGATGAGAGCGCCGACGGCCAGGCCGGCGAGGATGGTGAGGAGGCCCGGGCGAGGCGGACGCGGCTGAGCTGCGGCGACAGCGCTGCCGGTGGAGAGGAAGGCGTAAGCCTTATAAAGAGAATGGCCGACCAAGTGAAGCAGGGCCAAGTGGAAGGCCCCGAGGCCGCATTCGAGCATCATGAAGCCCATCTGCGCCACCGTGGAGAAGGCGAGGCAGCGCTTGACGCTGGCCTGAGTCAGCATCACGAGCGAAGCGACCACTGCGGTGATGGTTCCAACCAGGCAAAGCGTGAGCATGGCCGGCGGGGGAAAGCGAGATCAGAGGACTCAAGCGCAGGATCAGGATGCCGCCGGCGTTGATGATACCGGCGTGCATCAGCGCTGAGACGGGGGTCGGCGTTTCCATCGTGTCGGGTAGCCAAGTGTGGAAGGGAAATTGGGCGGACTTGAGAAGGGCGGCAAAGACGAGGCAAGCACAAAGCCCGGTGACCGCCGGCGGAACGTTCTCAAGGCCCGCCGCCCGCAGCCGGTCCGCGGCGAGGAAAAGACTGGAGAAGTCGAAGGTGCCGAATTGACGATGGGTGAGGACGAGCGCGGCCAGGAGGGCGAGGTCGCCGAGCCGGCTGATGAGGAACTTCTTGCGGGCGGCGGCCAGGGCGGCCGGACGATCCCGATAGAACTGCAGCAGTTGGTGGAGGCTGAGACTGAGTCCGCACCACGCGAGGGCGAACCAGAGCAGGTTGCGAGAGAGTACGAGGGCGAAGACCAGGGAGCCTGTGAGACAAAGCCAGAACATGAAGCGGGGTTGGCCCGGATCGCCCAGCAGATAGCGATATGAGTAGCGGCAGACTAAGGCGAAAAGAAAGGTGCTGAGCAGGAGAAGAACGCTGGTGAGCGGATCCAGAAAGCGGGTGGACACGCAGGCCGCGGCCACACAGAGGCCAGCGTAGAACTGAGCCCAGCGGGCAGCCCGGCGACCCGCCCGGGCAATCGGAGAGTGGAGGGCGTACATATGGTGGCAGGATACGGAATGCCGTCGACTTCTGTCTAATAGATGTGTTATATCGAATCGTTCGTTTTGATATATCTGATAACGAGCGTATGTTTCTGAACTATCACCATCTCCGGTATTTCTGGGCGATCGCGCACGAGGGCAGTTTGACCAAAGCCGCCAACAAAATGAACGTGGCGCAATCAGCCCTAAGTATTCAGCTTCGTCATTTGGAAGAGACCTTGGGGCATCCGCTTTTCGTGAGAAAGAATCGGCAACTGGTGCTCACCGAGGCTGGTCAGATGGCGCTACGCTATGCCGACTCGATTTTTCGCGCAGGCGAGGAACTGGTGGATACACTACAGCATCGTTCGCGAAAAGCGCGGCAGGTGCTCCGCGTCGGGGCGGTGGCGACGCTCTCGCGCAATTTTCAATGGGAGTTTGTGAAGCCACTGCGGAACCGGCGGGACGTGGAACTGGTGCTGCGTTCGGGAGTGTTACGTGATCTGGTGGCCCAGTTGCGGAATCACGAAGTGGACGTTGTGCTGTCGAACCATGCGCTGCGGCGCGATGCGGAGACGCCGCACTATAGCCATCTGCTCGCGGAGCAGGCGGTGAGTATCGTCGGGCGGCCGGTGACCGGGCAGACGGCGTTTCGGTTTCCGGAGGACTTTCAGAAGACACCCGTGATCCTGCCGAGTCTCGAGAGCGACATTCGGGCCGGCTTCGATCTGATCCTGCATCAGGCGGGCATTCGACCGGTGATCGCGGCAGAGGTGGACGACATGGCCATGCTACGAGTGATGGCGCTACGGAGCAAAGCGGTGGCACTGGTGCCGCGCGTGGTGGTGCAGGACGAGTTGCGCGCCGGCACGCTGGTGGAGCGCCACCGGCTGAGTTCGATCCAGGAGCGGTTCTTTGCGATTACGCCGAGCCGCACGTTTCCGAACCCGCTCGTGAAAGAGCTGATTGCCCACGCCAACCGAAAGGCCTAGAACCGTCAGCCGAGCTAGATCGCCTGGGCGGGCAGGAGGATACGGCGAGAGTCCCGGAACTGAGGATCGAGCGCGCGCATGACCTTTTTGACCCGGCTGGGATAGTCGCCGACGGGGTTGTAGGTGCGCAGGAAGCCGTTCAGGTCCTTGCCCTTATAGCTCTTCATCTGAGCAATTTGGGAGGCAATCGAATCGATGCTGCGGTGGATGGAGGCGAAGCGGGTAGCACCGTTGCCCCAACCAAAGATGTTGTTGTTGGCGTGATACTTCCCGCCGCTCGACTCGACGATCGCGATGCTAGGCAGCAGACGCCAATCCAGGCCATGGCGATCCGCCACAGCGAGGAAGTCTTCCGCCAAGTGCGAGATCGGAGTCGATCGCACAATAAAAAACCGGCGCAGTTTGGGAAGGCGCGAGTCCGGAATCGGCTCCCGCGTCGCATCCTGGTTCACCGGCACGGCCGAGGCAGCAAAACCAAATAGCCCGGCCACAAGAACTGACTTTCGAACCAGCTTGTTCATCATATTCGGTCCCCTTCGGAGCCAGAACCAAACGGTCGAACAATAACCGTAGGGGGAAAAGTCCCGGCAGATCGATCAGGTGGCAGCTTCAGACAGACAAGCTCTCACCGCCCCCATCTTACCACTACCCTCCGCAAACTGGGGTACTGGGCGATGGAAAAGCGAAGAGGAGCGAAAAGCAAAAAAGGGGGATCTTGGCAGATCCCCCTCCGTGGGTTGCGGTTTTGTGGTGGTCGCGCTCGCCGAAGCGAGCGCTACTGGCTGATGGTGGTGGGCCGGAACACGCCGTCCGAGGACCGACCGCTGCGGTTGACCGCCACGGTGGTGCCCGTAACCGCGCCGGCGACGGCGATGCCACCCACGACAATGGCCGTGGTGGAGAGGCCAGCGCCAGCGGCAGCCGCGCCACCGGCGGCCCCGGCGGCGGCAGTTCTCTTACCCGCGCTGCCGACCGGCTGGACGCGGTCGACTTTAACGGTGGCCGCAATGCCGGCGACCCGAGGCGCCGCATCGTCGGTGCGGCCGGCGACGCGAACCTTCTTACCGACGTACTTGTCGAGTTCTCCGCCCTGAAGCTTGACGGTGATGCCGGCCGTCTCGTCGGTGAGGTACAAACCGTTGTCGCGCTTTTCGATCGTACCGACCAGCGACATGGTGTTCGGCGCGCCAGGTCCGGCCTTGGGCGAAAGCAGAATCGCCTTGCCCGGGAGGACCTGAGCCAGCAGGAGACCTTCGCGGCTGACGCGCACCGGACCGTTGACCGCGGCCACCCGGAGACGGCCATCGGTTTCATAGGCGACAGCCGAACGCGCGCCGTCGGTCGGCTGCACCTGCAGGCCCGCCGAGTCGACTCGGTAGCGGCCTTCGAGAGACGCTTCGCCGGCTTCGAGCATCAGGCGATCCTGATAGACGCGGCCGCGGGAGTGCGGGGCCATCTCCAAGCGCACGCCACCGGTGAGATGCAGCGTGGAGGGCGCGGCATTGGTCGCCAACGAAGCCCCTTCCGCGACACTGCCGCTACCCGGCACCATACGTTCGTTCATCGAGAAATTACCCGCGCTGACGGCCGTGCCGATGACACGAGCCGCAGGCAGCGCGACCGGTGGAGCAGCCTGCGCCGCCACCAGGGTGAGCGCCATGCCCAGCGCCGTTACCTGACTTAGATTTTTGAGTTCCATTCTTCTGTCGTCCTTACCTCACTCTTTTCGCTGGGGAAGACTCCCCAAAGGGTTTTTCGGCGGGATTCTGACAGGTAAGAGGGAGTAAGTGCGAATGGAACGGAGTAGGTAAAGAGGGCGCTACTGGAGCGCCGGCAGGTGTCCGAAGGATTAAGCGATGCGGGTTTACGCGCGAGTGGGCGGAGCACTGCTGAGCCTCAGCTTGGCCGGTTTGTGTTGGACAACGTCTTACAAATGGACTTACTCACCGGAGAGCCAGTGGCTTTCTACTTATCGACCGGAAGCGATGCGTGAAGCGGCGGACTCTGATCCAGCGCAGGCGGAGAGGTGGCTCGAGCGGCTGGTGAAGCTCGAACCTCGCGACGCGGAGGCGCGGGTGCGCCTGGCGACGCTGGTGGAGTGGCGGGGAGATGTGGCGCACGCGAGAGAACTGGTGCGGCAGGCGGCGCGGGACGACCGGCGCTATCGCACACAATGGGCGCGTCTCGATTTCGAACGGCGGCATCCGGAGAACGATGACGTCTGGCAGACGGCGAGTCGTTGTTTGCAGATGAGCTACGGGGACCGGCGCGCGCTGATTGAGGCGCTGTGGGAGTTGCGTCCGGATGGCCGATTTCTGCTGAGCCGCATCATTCCCGACGTGCCGGCCGTGCTTTACTACACCACGCTATTCCTGATGGAGCAGGGCGAACTCGGCGCAGCGCGAGAAGCGTTTGGACGCTTGGCGGCGCTCCCTTATGTTTCGGAGAGCCGCTCCAATGCCGGCGTGGTGGCGACGGCGGTCGAGCGCGCTCATTTGGGGCTCGACCTCACGGACTTGCATTTGGACCGGCGCGGCGCCGAGCCGGCAGCGGCCTTGTGGGCGTTGATGCAGGAGCGACGATTGGTCCAGGCGAAGGGGACGGCGCAGGAAATCGTCAATGCGCGATTCGAGAGCGAGCCGCTGGGCCGTGGCTTCGACTGGCGGGTGGCGGCAACATCCGGAGTGGAGATGCGACGCACGCAGGACGGCTTTGCCGTGGACTTGGGAGCGCGCCCGCCGGAGCGGGTGCCGCTGTTGGAGCAACGGGTGTTGCTGGCCCAACGCGGCCCGGGCCGCGCCCGCGACGTGATGGTCACCGCCAATGGGGCCGCCTGGATTGCGGCGACCGTGACCGAGGAGACACCCGGAATCGGCCGCTTGCGCCTCGAGTATCGCCGGCCGGCGGGACAACCGCCGTGGAGAGAGCCGTTGATCATTCGCCAAGTGAAGTGGAGGCACGATTGACGGCGGGTGCCGGGGTGACGATGGTGCTGCTTTGGCTGGCGACGTTCGGTGCCTTCCGTCGCGATGCAGCCTGGGAGCTATTCCTGCAAGGGCTGATCTTCGCGCTGGCGGGGCTCGGCCTGATGTTCCGCAGTTGGCAGAGTCCGGGCTCCGCCGCAGCGTCGAGCGGCGGGACACGAACGGGACGCGCCGGGCGTTCGTTGCCGGTGAAGGTCGCGGTTGCCTTGGCGGCCGTCGCGCTGTTAGGAGTCGGGCAAATTGCGGGCGGGCTCACGATCTCGAACTGGTCGACGGCGTTGGCCACGGTGAAGTGGCTGTCGCTGGCCGCGTGGTGCTGGGTGGTACGGGAGGAATTAGGCAACGCGCGGTCGCGGTGGCTGGAGGTGGCGGTGGCCGGGGCGGCCATGGTCGTCGTCGGCTCCTTCGGCTGGCGGTGGCTGATGGGAGGCGACGGACTGGGTCCCTGGGTGAACCGCAACCATCTGGCAGTCTGGTGCGAAATGCTGCTGGCGCCGGCGGTGTGGCTCGCGTTGGAGACCCCGGCGTTTGGATTGGCGGCGGCGATCCTGGCCGTGGGGGGCGCCGCGAGTGGCTCGCGGGCGGCCTTGGGTCTGATTCCGGTCGAGTTGATTCTTTTGTGGTGGCTGATCGGTCGGCGGCGGCTGCCGGCGGCACGGCTGGGCCTGGGCTTGGCGGCGGTAGTGGCGTTGGCTGGGGTGATGGCCGGGGAAGATCTGGCTCGCAAACTGCGCGATCCGGAGCCTTTGCTCTATCGCGACCAGATCTGGCACTCGGCCTGGACACTTTGGCGAGAGCGTCCGGCGACAGGATCTGGCCTGGGCACCTTCGAGAAGGCATATCCGTCAGTGGCGACGTTCGATACCGGCGAGACGGTGGACCACGCGCACAACGATTGGCTGGAATGGGGGGCGGAGGGTGGGTTGCCCTTCGTAGCGCTGATGCTGGCCGGATGGGTGGCCGCCGTGCGGTGGACAAGAGCGGTACCGTGGCTGGCCGGCGTACCGGTGGCTGGAGTCCACGCCTTGGTGGATTACCCATTCGCGCGATTCCCGCTATTACTTTGGGTAATACTGCTGGTGACTTTGGCGGGGGCCCACCGGCTGCGTTTCAAGGTGAAACATCAATCTGTTGCGAAACGAACAAAGAGCGTGGACCCCCGCAAAAAAGGGGCCTCAAGCCCCCATGTAAGGTCTAATCTACCGATGGAAACTGCGTTAGATTGAGGTTCGATCTGTACGTCGGATGAGCGGGGGAAAAGCCATGGAAAATAGAGCGCCGGAGTGTTTGTCATCGGGCGATGAACCGAACGAACTGCCCAAGCCTGAGTCCTGCCGCATGGCCGGTCTCGAATGTCGCGGGTGCGTGCAGCATGCGGCCGCCAATCTGGCGCGCATCTGTCCGAGTCTGACGGTGGAGTCGCTGCGCGATTCTTTCTTTAAGATCTATCCGGACCAGGCATGCCTGCCGATGAACCGCACGTTCGTCCGGGCCTACCGGGCCGCCGAAAATGAAGCAGAAGAGGAAGAAGAGGAGTTCGGGGAGTTCTCCCTGCTCGCCGCGGCAACCGCATGAAGCTATCCTGAACGCAGGAGTATTGCCGCATGCGTAAGTTATTCAAGGGTGTCCGTGGCATCCTGATCATTCTGGTGCTGCTGTTGGTGGTGGCGGCGTTGGTAGGCCGTTATTTCCGGGGAGCCAGGTCCTTGGGCGGACCGGTGGTGCTCGAGTGGGCGCTGGGTCCTATTCCTGATGAAGCCAGCGAAGATCCCTTCCGCGCACTCACCGGGGGCGGCGCGACTCTGGGGTTGCGCGACTACCTGGAAACGCTGGAGGCAGCGGGCGATGATCCCAACGTCAAGGGGCTGATGATCACGTTGGGCAGTGCGCCAGTGGCGATGGCCACCATGCAGGATCTGCGTGAAGCGATTGCCAAGTTCCGCGCGAAGAAGAAATTCGTTTACGGCTTTTCGGAAAGCTTCGGCGGACTGGGCAACTATTACCTAGCCACCAGTTTCGATCGCATTTTTCTGCTGCCGTCGGGCGAAGTGGCCATTACGGGCATCTTTGCGGATCAGCAGTTCATTCGCGGCACGCTCGACAAGCTGGGCGTGCAGCCGCACTTCGAAGGCCGGTACGAATACAAGAATGCGCGCGACTACTACATGGAGAAGAAGTTCACGCCCGCGCATCGGGAAGCCACGGACAAACTCGTCGGCAGCATCTATCACCAGTTGGTGAAGGGGATCGCCAATGATCGCGGACTCACGACGGAACGGCTGCAGGACCTGATCGACCACGCGCCGCACTTCGCGCCGGAATCGGTGAGCAATCATCTGGTGGATGAACTGGGCTACCGTGATCAGGCGTATGATGCGGCGAAGAAGAAGGCTGGCGCCGGCGCCAAGCTCCTTTACCTGAGCAAGTATCACGCGAGCGCGAAAAAGGTGAATGACAGCGGCCCGGGCGTGGCGTTGATCTATGGCGAGGGGGCGATCGTTTCGGGCCGTAGTTCAACGGATCCGCTCATGGGCGACACGACGATGGGGTCGGACACGGTGTCAGCCGCCTTTCGTCAGGCGGTGGCGGACAAGGGTGTGAAGGCGATTCTGTTCCGGGTAAATTCGCCCGGGGGCAGCGCGATTGCCTCGGATGTGATCGGACGCGAGGTACAGCGGGCCAAGCAGGCCGGCAAGCCGGTGATCGTATCGATGGGCGGCGTGGCGGGCTCGGGCGGCTACTGGGTTTCGATGGACGCAGACCGCATTGTGGCCCAGCCGGCGACGATTACCGGTTCGATCGGCGTCGTGTCGGGCAAGTTCATCATGGCGGGCCTCTTCGAGAAGCTTGGTCTGTCGTTCGACGCGGTGAAATACGGACAGAACTCGAGCATCTACGATTCGGGTCAGGACTTTTCACCCAGCGAGTTAGAACGGTTCCGGGCCTCGCTTGACCGGATCTACGAGACGTTCACGTCGCGCGTCGCCGCGGGCCGCAAGCTGCCCAAGGAGCGGGTCCTGCAAGTGGCGAAGGGCCGCGTGTGGAGCGGAGAAGACGCCCTGCCTCTGGGGTTGGTGGACGAACTGGGCGGCTTCAATACAGCCTTGCGGGCCGTGAAGAAGGCCATCAAGTTGAAGGAAACCGACTCGGTGGAACTGAAGCAGTTCCCGAAGCGGAAGTCGGCGCTGGAGGCGTTGGCCGCGCGGCTCTCCGGGGGCGAGCACGGGGACAACTCGGACGACGCCGACGTCAGTGCGGAAACCTACCGGGTGACGCTCGAACGCTGGCGTCCACTGGTGAAAGCGCTGCAGGCGGCGGGAGCGATCCCGGGAGCGCCGCAAGGGGAATTGCTGACCCCGAACCTCTCGTTACACTACTGAGCGGCATGCCCGCTCGCCATTCCCTCGGCCTGCTCGCCCTGATCCTCGCCACGAGGTTCGCGCATGTGCGCGTCCTGTGGGTAGAGGAGGCCTATCCGATGTCGGGCGCGCTCACCGTGCTGCATGGTCTGGTTCCGTATCGCGACTTCTGGTATGACAAACCACCCCTCGCGCTGCTGTTCTATTTGCTCTGCGGAGCGCACGAGGGATGGCCGCTGCGTCTGCTGGCTTCGACCTTCATCTTCGCGTGCGCCTGGGCGGCCTGGTGGTGCGTACGCAGCCGCTGGACCCGCGAACAAGCGGTGGCCGCAGCGTGGCTAACCACGTTCTTCTTGACGTTCGGCGTGCCAGCGGCGGTGATGGCCATCGCGCCCGATCTCATCCTGGTGCTCCCGCATCTGTTGGCCATCGGCTTCGCTTGGCGGGGACGGGCTCTGGCGGCGGGCGTATGCGCCGGGTTCGCATGTTGGGCGCACGTGAAGGGCCTGTTGGTCCTGATGGCCGCCGCGCTTTTCCTCGCGCCGGCAGCTTGGCCATCGTTGCTGGTGGGCTGGGCAGTGCCCGTCGGCGGGCTCACGTTGGGGCTCATCAGCCTCGGCGCTCTCGGCGACTTTTGGATTCAAGTCATCGACTGGGGCCGCGTCTATGCGCGCGACACATTTCTCGATACGCCCTGGGGAGAGGGTTGGCGCCGGACCGTCAACTGGCTGGGCTTCGCCGCAGCGATGGTGGTGGCTGCCGGGGTGACGCTGCGGAGAGAGAGTTGGCGCCGCGGCGCGTGGCTGGCGCTCTCGCTCGCATCGGTCGCGCTCGGTTTGCGCTTCTTCCCTCGATACTATCTGGTATTGGTGCCTCCGCTGGCGGTGCTCGCGGCGCGCAGCCTGACCACGGGCAGAACGCGCCTCGCTTGGCTGCTCTTACTCATTCCGCTGGTCCGCTTCGGCCCCGGCTACGTTCGTCTGGCGAATGGCCAGGCGACGCCTGACCTGGCCTTGTTCGAGGACGATCGCCGGGCGGCGGCCATGGTCGCTCCTGGCGAATCGTTGTTCGTCTGGGGATACCGGCCTGAATTGTTCGTGCTGACGCGCGCCCCGCTGGGCGCCCCGTACCTCGAGAGCCAGCCGTTGACGGGAGTCTTCGCGGACCGGCACTTGACCAGTACACGCGGGAGCGGCGGCGAGGTGCAACCGCATCTCCTCAAGCTCGCGCGCAGCCGCCCGCGTTGGGTGGTGGATGGCCTGGGGCCGCTCAATCCAGCGTTGGGCATCGACCGGGTGGCAGCGCTCGAGGTCTGGCGTCGCAGCTACCGCGAGGCTGGACGTACGGCCACGCTGGTGATCTATCGTCGCGTGGATTGAGGGCCCGCTGGCTCACCTTGGGGCAGCACGGCGGACAGGGCCTCCACCAGTTCGCTAAAGCGCAAGGGCTTCGAGATATGGCTCGACATCCCAGCGGCCAGGCAGCGTTCCCGGGTGGAGTGGAGCGCGTTGGCGGTGACCGCAATAATTGGCACACGTCCCGCCGGACCGGGCAAACGGCGGATGGCGGCGGCGGCTTCGTAGCCATCCAAGCGCGGCATCTGGCAATCCATCAGCACGACATCATAGAGCTTGGAGCGAACGGCCGCCACGGCCTGTTCGCCGTCGGTAACGACGTCGCAGGTCTGCCCCAGACGCTCGAGCATGCGAACCAGGACGCGCTGGTTGACGGCATTGTCTTCGGCGACCAGCACGGACATCGAATGCGACAGGGGCCCTTGGCGTGGCGTCGTGGTCACGCGTCCCACGGTGGCGCGGCCGGCGGCCTGCGCCAGCATGGTGAAGAGTTGCAGACGCCGCACGGGCTTGCCGACGGTAAACGGTCCCGAGCGTTGACCCATCGGCACAAGACGGACGATAGGACAGCGGACGACGGGATAGCGAGCTTCGGCGGTGGCGAGCGATTGGTCCGTCAGCACCAGGTCAAACTCTCGTTCGTCCAGGATGACGCCCCAAGAGTCGAGCAGCCGCTGCAGCATGAGCCGTGAGGTGTCGTTCTCCACGACGATGCGCACGCGCAAGCCGGTCAGCGCCTCCCGGTCCGGCTCCTCCCCGCTGTCCACCGGGGCAGCGGGCATATAAGGTAGCTCGAACCAGAAGGTCGATCCGGAGCCCAGCACGGAGCTAAAGCCGATCTCGCCCCCCATTAGCTCCACCAGTTGCTTGGAAATGGCCAGCCCCAGCCCGGTTCCTTCGTAGCGGCGCGTCAGGGTGCCATCGACTTGGACGAAGGAAGCAAACAGGCGGGCACCGGCTTCGGCCGGGATGCCGATACCCGAATCGTGAACCTCAAAACGCAGACGGCGCGTGGGCAGCAGACGAACGGCGAGCGAGACTTCACCACGCTCGGTGAACTTGACGGCGTTGGCGATCAGATTGACTAGCACTTGGCGCAGGCGGCCGGGATCGGCGTGAAGCCGGAGAGGGAGCGCGGGGTCCAGGTCGCAGATGAGTTCGAGACCTTTGCGTTCGGCCGCGTCGGCCAGCAAGCCGATCGCGTCTTCCACTTCGTCGATGAGCGGGAAATCGATCGGTTCAAGGTTCAGCTTGCCGGCCTCGATTTTCGAGAAGTCGAGGATGTCGTTGATGATGGTGAGCAGGCTCTCCGCGGAACGCTGCACGGTGAGCGCGCACTCCCGCTGCTGGCTGTTCAGTTCACTTTCGAGGAGCACGCCCGTCATACCAAGCACGCCGTTCATGGGAGTGCGAATCTCGTGGCTCACGTTGGCGAGGAACTGGCTCTTCAAGCGGGTGGATTCCATTGCGGCATCGCGCGCGGCGGCCAACTCCTCGGTGCGTTGCGAAAGTTCCTTCGTGCGAATGCGCACGGCCGCCTCTACCTGTCCATTCAATTGCTCGAGTTGGGCCTGCTGCTGCGCCATCGCGCTGATCTGGGCCCGGCTCTGCGCACAAGCGAGCAGGAGAAAAGCATCTTCAAACAGCGTCCAGAACGCGTGTTCGACAAAGCGCCAGTGGCTCGCATAGGCGACGCCATAGATCGAGAGCGGCAACAGCCAGCCACGCAAGGCATGGTCAATCATGACGATCGCCGTGGCCGTGAACAGGAGATGAGCGTCGCGATAAAAGGCGAGGAACGCGAGCGAACCGAAGATGTGGAAGTGAGATTCAATGCGCCCGCCGCTGAGGTGGATCAGGAGCGCGCCCATTAGCATCTGTGCGGCGGCAATCACCTGCCGTGTCATCCAGTCCGCCCGGCGCGCACGAATCAGATAAACCGGGGGAGAGGTGAACAGGGCGCCGCAAACCACGGCGATCCAGACGCGCGCGTCCTCCAGCCCGGTAAAGGGGGAAGTGACCCAGGCCAGAACAACGGCCGCGGGGTACTGCAACAGCAGCAGATAGTAAAACAACCGATCCGTCTGCGACTGCAACTCATCGAGGTTGTACCGGAACAACTCACCCGTACGCCCGGGAGGCGCGGTGTAATCGCTCCGCCAACGCAACAGAGTCGAAAGAAGAAAGGACATCTCAGAGCGCGCTCGACGAGGGCTTCGAGCCATGCGCTCGAACACTCATCAAACGGCTTATCGACCGCCGTCCGGAAAATTAATAGAGGTTTCTTAAGCGAAAGCCCAAGCTTCTTCGTAGAGGGCGACAATCTCTTCTTCATGCGGAATCCGAGGGTTGTTGCCAGGGCTGCCCGAGGCTAGCGCATCGGAGGCCATCTTGCGCGTATGGGTCCGGAAGCGTTTCTGGTCATTGCCAAGGCATTCGGCGAGAGTCGGAATGCGAAGGTCGCGATTGAGTTGGGCGAGACCTTCCACCAGGCGTTCTCCGGCGAGGTCGTCCGAATCCGAGGCGCCGGCCAGGTTCATCAGTCGAGCCGCCTGCGCGTAGCGGGCCGGCGCGCCGCTCAGAGAGAAGTGGGTCACGGTGGGCAGCAGCACAGCGTTCGAGAGTCCGTGCGCGAGATGAAAGACAGCGCCCAGCGGCCGGCTCATCCCATGGACCAGGCCCAGCCCGCTGTTGGTGAACGCCATGCCGCCATGCAAGGCGGCAATGGCCATGGCTTCGCGGGCGGCGCGATCGCCGGGATGGGACCAGGCCGTGCGCAGATGCTGAGCAGAAAGCGCGATGGTGGAGGCGGCCAGCGGATCGGTGAGCGCGTTAGCTTTGCGGGAAACAAAGGCTTCGAGCCCGTGCGTGAGCGTATCGACTCCCACATAAGCGGTGAGCGCCGGAGGCATCGTGAGGCTGAGCTCAAAGTCGATGATGGCGATGCGCGGCATGAGTTTCGCGTCGAGGATCATCATCTTTACGTCGCGCGCCGTGTCGATGATGACGGCGACTTTGGTGGCCTCGCTGCCGGTGCCGGCGGTGGTGGGGATCACGATCACGGGCGGCCCGGCGTGCGGGATCAAGTGGTAGCCCTGGAAGCGGGAGAGCGGCCCGGGGTTCGCCACGGAGGCGGCGATCATCTTCGCGGTATCGATGGGACTGCCCCCGCCGATCGCGACGACACCCTCGGCGGCGAAAGCCTGATAGGCGGCCACACCCGCGGAGACGTTCAGATCGGTAGGGTCCGGCTGCACGTCGGCAAAGACGCTGACGTGAATTCCCCGCTCGCCGAGATGAGCCACGAAAGGTTCAATGGTCCCCGACTGGACCAGGAAGGCGTCGGTCACCAGCAGGACCCTCCGCAAGCCCAACTGCTGAACCTGATCCGGCAACTGCTGACGAGAACCGGCTCCGGTGATGATCGCGTGCGGGGCATGAAATACGTGGGACATCCACTCTCCTTGGGTCGCTAATCGCGCGACCCCGGAAAGTACTCTACATGAAAGTCGCCGCGCCGGCCAAAGTAGATGCAGCGTTGACCGGCCAGATAGACCACATAGTTGGTGCAGCCTGCCTCGGCCAAACGCTCCAGAAACTCGGGATAGCGCAGTTGCTTGGTCTGACTGCCGCGAATCGCTTCCACCACGCGCGATGCACTGAAGTCTCCCGCGATGGGCAGGCGGACGGAGTGCATCGGCTCCACATGCGTGGAGCCTTCCGGGTGATAGAACGTGTCTTCACCGCGGACAAGGTCGACGCGATAGGACTCCAGCCCTTCTCCGACCAAGCGGCGAACGACTTCGGGAAACGGAATCTGGCCGGCTTGGGATTGGGCCAGCGTGTCTTTGAGTAGTTGGGTGTTCATTGTTTACTCCATGGGGATGCGTTGTAAGCCATGCGCAGCGACGAGCTGTTCGAGCGTGGTGCGCAGTTGCCGCCGTTCGGCGGCGGCCAGGGCGGAAAAGAACTCGTCATCGTTCTGATCGGCGAGCGCGGCCAACTGGGGCACGAGCTTGCGGCCGGTGCGGGTGAGGCGGACGTCCTGGAAGCGCCGGTCGCCGGTGGACTCCGTTCGGGTGACGAGGTCTTTCTCGCGGAGGCGTTCGATCAGCTTCGAGATCGCCCCACGCGTGAGTCCCGTGGCGGAGGCGATGGCACTGGGCGCGGTGACGTCGGAATCGTACATCTGCCGCAACACCACCCACTCGGCCACGGTGACGCCGGTGCCGGCAAGGCGTTCGGCAAAACGCTGCGAAACATGGTTCGAGACGTAGCGCAGCCAAAAGCCAAGATGGTCGGTCAAGTCGCTAACGGGCATGCCCGATAGTAGTACCTTATTCAATAGTTGTCAAGGAAACTATATGGCGATCGACCTGCAGGCATATGGGCATGAAACGCCACAACCCTTACGAAGATCCGTATCAGGAAGTCGACGCACCGCCCCGCGGCACCGGCCCTGGCTCTGGCGGGCAATCCGGCGATACGCAAGGCTTGTCCGATCTTGCCGAGGCCAGTTCGGAAAGTGTCGAAGAATTAGTGGAAGACGGACAGTTTCTGGATGCCGAACTGATTGACGGCGTGGAGAACGCACCGGATGCCGATCAGGGGCCGGTCCGTTTGCGTCGGCGTCCGGAGGACATCCCACCGGGCCCCGACCGTCTTTGATACACATGGCAGATGCGTTTTTGTGTCTTCTTTCTGGCGGGCGCACTTTTTGCCGCCCCGCCAGAGCTCCGTGTCAGCGAGAATCGGCACTTTCTGGTAACCGTTGCAGGAAAGCCTTTTTTCTACTTGGGCGACACCGCCTGGGAGTTGTTTCATCGACTGAATCGCGAAGAGGCGACGCAGTATCTGGAGAAGCGGGCGAGCCAAGGCTACACGGCGATTCAAGCCGTAGCGCTGGCTGAACTCGACGGGCTGACAGATCCGAACGCATATGGCCACCTGCCGCTGGTGGGACTCGACCCGACTCGTCCGGATGAACGGCAGGGACCGAATAACGACTACTGGGATCACGTCGACTTCGTCGTGAAGAAGGCGAATGACCTGGGCTTGTATGTGGGCTTTCTCCCGACGTGGGGCGACAAGTGGAATACGCGCGGAGGGCGTCCCGAGGTCTTCACGGTACGCAACGCAGAGGTTTACGGTGCATGGCTGGGACGGCGTTATCGCGATGCGGGAGTGATCTGGATTCTGGGCGGCGATCGGCCGGTAGAGAATGACCAGCACCGAGCGATCCTGCGGGCGATGGCGAAGGGGCTGCGCGAGGGCGACGGCGGCCGGCATCTGATCACGTACCATCCCAACGGCGGATCAGGATCCGCCGAGCCGCTGCACAGTGAAGAGTGGCTGAGTTTCAACATGCGGCAAAACGGACACGCCGCGGAATACACCGGACGCTACGACAAAACGCTCTACGACTATGGCCGCACTCCGGTGAAGCCAGTAATCGATGCGGAGCCGATCTACGAGGATCATCCGGTAAGCTTCCGGGCCAGCGAGCAGGGCCACTCGATTGCGGCGGACGTACGGCGCCCCTTGTACTGGGATCTGTTCGGCGGCGCCTTCGGCCATACCTACGGGCATCATTCCATCTGGCAGATGTACGCCGCGGACCGCAAGCCAATCAACAACCCCTTGATGACGTGGAAAGAAGCGCTGGAGTCGCCAGGCGGCGCTCAGATGCAGTACGCCCGCTGGCTGCTCGAGTCGCGGCCGTTTCTGCAACGCATCCCCGATGACAGCGTAATCGTCGCGTCACGCGTCGCCACGGCGATGCCCGGCGCGGGCCGGTCACGCTTTGTCGCCACGCGAGACGCGGAACGAACTTACGCGATGATCTACGCCCCGGTGGGGCGCAAGTTCTCCGTCCGGATGAACAGCGTAGCCGGCAGCAAAGTGATCGCCTGGTGGTTCAATCCGCGCACCGGCCAGGCCCAACGCCTGGGCGAGTTCGCCGCCCAGGGTGAACGCGAATTTATGCCGCCCGATCCGGGCGAGAGCCTGGACTGGGTGCTGGTGCTCGACGACGCAGCGAAGAACTATCCACCACCCGGAACCCGCTAGACGCCGGCGAATGCTTCAGAGGGCTTCGCTACCTGGCTGAAGCGCACCTGAACCTCGTGGTCGCCGCTATGCAGTTGCAGAGGAATCCGCGTGCCTTCGAGCGGCCGGCCATCGAGCAAAACCTCAGTCTCCTGTACCGTCGCCTCATAGCTGACGCGCACATGATAGGACGCGCCCTCGGGCCGATAGGTGAACGAGTAGTGGGTCCAATGCTTCGGGACGCACGGTTCGATGGTGAACGTGTCGCCCGAGACGCGTAAGCCCAGGACCCGCTCCACCCAGACGCGATAGAGCCAGGAGGCCGAGCCGGTGTACCAACTCCACCCCCCGCGGCCCACCTGTCCGGGCGCAGTATAGATGTCTGCCGCAATGACATAGGGCTCCACGGCATACTTGGCCGCCATCTGTTGATCGCGCGACTGCTCCACCGGATTGAGCAGATCAAGCAGTCGCGCGCAGGTCTCACCGTCTTGCTGGTGCGCAAAGGCGAGGGCCAACCAGATGGCCGCGTGTGTGTACTGGCCACCGTTCTCTCGCAAGCCGGGCGGATAGCCCTGAATGTAGCCGGGATGCGGATCGGCCACATCGAAGGGAGGTGTGAAGAGACGAATGATCCGTTCCGGCCCGAAGGCCAAACGATCGAGAGCGGATTGCAAAGCGCGGCTCGTGCGAGCCGGGTCACCGGCTCCGGAGATCGCGGCCCAGGATTGGGGAATCGAGTCGATCTGCGCTTCCCCGCTCTCGTGCGAGCCAAGCTTTGAGCCATCGTCGAAATAGCCGCGCAGATACCAGTCCCCGTCCCAACCATCGGACTCCATCGCCGAGGCAATTCGCTTGGCGGCTTGATGGAACTCCGGAGCTAATGCAGCCTCGAGAAAGGGACTGAACTGATGGATCACATCGATCAGGAACCAGGCGAGCCACGTGCTCTCACCCCGGCCTTCGGCACCCACCAGGTTCATCCCGTCGTTCCAATCGCCATTGCCGAACAGCGGCAAGCCGTGCGGACCGGTCGCGAGAGCTTTGCGAAGCGCCCGCTGACAATGGTCGAGCAGGGTGGCAGTTTCATGCGTCGCCGAGGCGATGGAGAGCTTCTCGTGCTCGCCCGGCTTCAGGAGCGGCGCATCGACGAAAGGAACACGCTCGTTCAGCACGGCCAGGTCGCCCGTGACGCGGAGGTAGTGAGCGGTGACGTAGGGTAGCCAGAGCAGATCGTCGGAGCACAGGGTGCGCACACCGAGACCGGAGTCCGGATGCCACCAATGTTGGACGTCACCTTCGGGAAACTGATGAGCCGCGGCGGCGAGCAGATGCTCGCGAGCCAGTTGCGGCGACGAATACACCAAGGCCATCGAGTCCTGCAACTGATCGCGGAAACCGAACGCGCCACCGGACTGGTAGAAGCCGGAGCGTCCCCAGAAGCGGCAGCTCAAGGTCTGATAGAGCAGCCAGCGATTGATCAGGAAGTTCACCGACAGTACCGGCGTTTGCACTTCGATAGTGCCTAGGCGGCGGTCCCATGCGTTGCGAACTTCGGCTAGAGCAGCGTCGGCCGCACCGGCGCGCCGGAAGCGCTCCACGATGATTCGCACTGCCTCAGGACTCTCCGCTTGGCCCAAGAGACACAGCACCTCGTGGGTCTCGCCGGGAGCGATGGTAACCGATGTTCGCACGACGGAGGCCGGATCGGCGCCGGCCTCGGCGCGACGTCCGAGATCAACGCGCGACATGCCGGCCGGAGCCGTCCGTGAGCCGTTCCGGCCCAGGAACTGGGTACGGTCGGCCGTGAAGGAGTTAGGCGCCGGCGTGGTGGTGGCGAAGGCGACGCGTGTTGCATAGACCTGATTCCACGGATTGCGGGCCAGGATCGCGCCAGTGGCCGGATCGTAGGTGGGCTGCACGTGCAGTTGATTATCTTCACGTCGAGAGCCGAGAACGAGTTCAGTGAACCACGTCACGGAGACGCGCCGCGGGCGGCCCGAATCGTTGCGCAAACGCAGTTGCACGACCTTTACGGGAGCATCGGTGGGAGCGAAAACCGTCATTTCCTGCTGGAGCCCATGACTATGGTGCTCGAACAAGGTGTAGCCCTGGCCGTGCCGGGCCCGATAGGCGCCAGCTTCCCGAATGGGAAGCGCCGTCGGCGTCCAGAACTCGCCGGATTCCTCGTCGCGCAGGTACACGACTTCGGACTGCGGGTCGCTCACGGGATCGTTCTGCCAAGGCGTCAGACGATTCGCCTGGCTATTGCCGCACCAGGTGAAGCCCAGCCCGCTTTCGGTGACTAAAGTCCCGAAGCCGGGGGTGGCGATCACGTTGGACCAGGGCGCCGGAGTACGGGCGTCCCGATCAAGGTAAATTGCGTACTCTTTGCCATCGCCGGTGAAGCCGCCGAGGCCATTGAAGTACGGCAATTCCAGGAAGGGGAGTTCGCCGGGTTTGTCGCGCCCCACGGGAGCGGAGGGCATCAGCGGAGCGGTGCTGGCTACCGGATCGGGGGAGAGCGCCAGTTGCTGCGCCAAGCTGCCGCGAATACCAGCTAACGTGGCATGGGAAGCGGACAGTAACAGGGTGCGCTGCGCTTCGGACAACGAGTGCCAGTCACGCAGGAAGACGCCCCCGGGCGTATCGATGCCAGTATGGACGGTGTGCGATTCCACGAGGCGGCGCAATTGCTGATGGAAGGGCTGATCGTAACTCGGCGTCTCCTGATTCAGGATCACCAGATCGACCCGGAAGCCCCGCAGGCGCCAGAACGTGTGAGCGAGCAGCGTCTCGCGAGCCAGCCCCAAACTGCGCGCGTCGGCTAACGTGAGCGTGAGAATCGGCAGATCGCCGGAGATCCCCAGCGACCACAAGCCCTCTTGCCCCAGCGTGTTGCGCTGCAGGCGCGACGAACTGGGTCGCAGCCGGGCGTTAGGAAACAGGAGATGGCTGGCCAGTTCCTGGAAGGCGACCGTGGCCGCCGGAGGCGAGGCCAGGAAGCGAAGTTCCAATTGCGCGTTGGTCCACGCCATTTCAAAGGCATCCTTCACGGAGTCGCGTTGCCGGAACTTCTGGATCAACTCGACTAGCGCTTCGCGTGAGGACGCGGTGAGCGTCACAAACGTCAGTTCGAGACGCTCGCGCGGATCGAGGTTGAAACGGGTGCGCAGACTGAAGATGGGGTCGAGCACGGTGCCTTGCGAACCGCTCAAATCGCCGGCCAATGCCGCCGGATCAGCCGTGGTGCGGCCGCGCCCGAGGAACTTCGCGCGCGACGTTTCGAACTGCTGATCGCCCCGGGGCGCGATCAGCAGATGGGCGCTCCAGATCGGCGCATCCTTGGGCGAACGCAAGCGTCGATGGGCGATCACGGCGCCGTACTCCGGCAGATGTTCGGTCTGCACGAACAGCTTGCTAAAAGCCGGATGCGCGGCATCGGCGCGGGGCGGGAACAGGGCCAGTTCAACGTAGCTGGTCACCTCGAGCGAACGCTGACGGCTGGAACGGTTGATGAAGGTCATGCGTCGAAGCTCCGCATCGTCGCGCGGCGAGACACAGACTTCAGTTAGCGTCTCGATGCCCAGCGCCTGGCGGATGAACTCCGCGCGGTCGGGAGAGAAGCGGACGTTGCAGGTACCGATCTCGCCTGCAACCGGATTTGTCGAGGCCGACCAGATCGCATTCGATTTGAGGTCGCGAATGTAGAAGTAGCTGCCGGCGTCATCCAGCGTCGTATCCGGACGCCAGCGCGACACCGCAAAACCATTCCACTGACTGTAGCCGCCGCCCGTCCCCGTCAACATGACGGAGTAACGGCCGTTGCCCAACAACTGGGTTCGCGGAGCGCCAGTCTCTTCCGGCGAGGGACGGAAACTGGCCGATCCGTCAGCAATGATCTCCTCCGTGGGACGCTCCGGCAAAGATTGCTTGAGCTTGGAGCGCGTGGCGGGAATCCGCTCGAACAGCAGTGACTCCACTGCCCGAATGCTCGGGTTCGCATGGAAACGCCGCTGCATCACGCCGCGATGCAACGCATTGTCGATCGCCAGCAGACTCATCCCCTGGTGATGCGCCATGTAGGTATAGATCACGACGCCGCGGCCGCCACCGCGTTCGCTCTCCAGCGAAAAGTCGATCGCTTCGTAGAGACCCATGGGGCCGGAAAGACCCAGCTCCGCCAAGCGCTGCAGGTTCTCAACAGCTTCGCGCGGGAACACTGAAAGCGCCAGGAAAGAGGAATACGGCGAGACAACGAGGTCGCCTTCCACTCCGGGCTTCAGCGCGAGGGAAGGCACACCGAAGGCGTGATACTGGTAGACCTGATTGGAGTCCACCACGCTGTAGGCGCATTCAGAGATGCCCCACGGCGCACTCTGCTCGCGCCCATATTGCATCTGGCGGAGAACCGCCTTCTGGCAGGCGCCTTCGAGCAGGGAGTTCTCGAAAGACCGCATGAAGAGCAGCGGCATCAGGTACTCGAACATGGTGCCGGTCCACGAGAGCAGCACCTGACCTTCCGGCGCGGTAACGTACGAGCGACCGAGCGCCATCCAATGTTCCACCGGCACGTCGCCTTTGGCGATCGCCGCCAGACTGGCAATGCGGCATTCGCTGGCCAACAAGTCATAGTGACTCGAGAATTCCACGGGCCCGCCGACCGAATAGCCGATGCCAAACAGGCGCCGCTGCGGATCATAGAGGAAACCCATACGAATGCCGTCAGCCATCTGGCGCACGCGGGCGGCGAGCGTCTGGCAACGGCCTACCGTCTCTCGCGCCGCGGCGCGAGACTGACCGTATTCAGCGGCCAGTTGGCGCAACCACGCGGACTGCGGAACCGGCAACTGGTCGTTCGCCATAGCCAGGATCTCTTCGACCGGGTGTCCGCCATTGCCCGCCAACGCAGCCAGGGTCGGCACCGTGCGCAGCGCGCGGCGACGAACGGCACCAGCATCCGCGTGGATCTTGCGCAAAAAAGCATCGGACGGCGCAGCGAGAGTGTCCATCCAGGCGAGATAACGGGTCGCCGTAGCCGTCCAGTCCACCAATTGTTGATCGAGCTTGGCAACCCAGTAGGCATGTTCGCCGCCGGTCGACGCCTGCCAACGGAAGGCGGCACTCAGTTGCGCCACCGAGGGCGCGGCTTGCCCCAGGCGGCCCAGCATTTCGTGGCCGCGCACCACACGGCGGAACAAACGCCGCAGCGTGCGGGCCGGGGCCTTCACCGAAGGGTCTCCGCCGCTGCGCTCCGTCAACACACTCAACGTGTCCGACAAGCCGCGCAGACAAGCCGTGCCGGGGATCTGCATGTCAGACATATCCAGCAGGCCCCTCTCCAGCACCCAGAAGGCGGCCAGGAGGTTGCCGCTGTCGACGGTAGAAACGTAGCGCGGCAACAACGGGGCCAGCGTCTGCGTGTCGTACCAGTTGAGCCAGTGACCCTCGTAGCGCTCCAGGCGGTCCAGCGTGTCGAGACTGGCCGCGCAGCGCGTGAGGAAGTCGTCGGGGGTGATGTAGCCGAAGTCCACCGCCGCGAGGCTCGAAGTGAGCCAAAGCCCGATGTTGGTCGGCGAAGTTCGCTGCGCCACTTCGATGCGCAAAGCGAGCTGCGAATTGTCCGGTGGCAGCCAATTGGTGGCCGGCCCGACATGATCGTCGAAATAACGCCAGATCTGGCGGGACATGCTGCGGAGGAAGCCCGTCTGCGCGACACTCAGTGGTCGCTGATGGCCTTCCACCATGGGCACGCCGAGCCAGCGCATGATGAAGGGGCTGACGGCCCACAGGGCGAGGAACAGAGATGCCGGTCCCAACGCTCCGCGGACGAGCAACACCAGCATCAAGGCTAAAGAGATCGCACTGATGATCGAGAGTTGGACCATCGTGCGGCTGGCATGCCCGGCCGCGGCCGACGCGGCCATTTCCGCGGTCTGCCATTGCAACAACAGGCGATGACTGATGAGCTTGCGATAGGCGACGCGGATGATGGCGTCGGCGGATAGCCAAGCCTGATGAGGTAAGAAGGCGACGGCCAGTAGCGCGCGCAGCAACTCTTCGGAGAGTCCACTCCAGCCATAGGTTTCGCCGCTCATCCGACGAATGACGCGATCAGAAACGGCAGCCAGCGCCGGGACGCCCAAGGCCACCGCCAGGATCAGGCTCCACACGCCCGGGATCGGCGAGATCAACCAGCCAAAGAGGAGAAACAGCATCGAAGCTGTCGGCACCAGGCTGCGACGCAGATTGTCGAAAATGCGCCAGCGGTCGAGAAGCGGTAATGGGTTCGGTTCCGTGCCTCCGTGGGCCGACGGTACGCGCGGAAACGCCCAGCGCGCGATCTGCCAGTCACCGCGAATCCAGCGATGGGCGCGCTGACTGAAGCTGGCATAATCGGTCGGCACGCCTTCGAACAGCTCGAGGTCACCGGCGAAGGCGACGCCCACGTGGGCGCCTTCAATCAGGTCGTGACTCAGCAACGTGGCGGGAGGAAACCGATCGCCCACGATGGCATGAAACGCCCGCACATCGTAGATCGCCTTGCCGTGGAAGATGCCTTCCCCGGCTAGATCCTGATAGACGTCGCTGACAGCCTGGCAATAAGGATCCGTCCCCTGCGCATCGGCCACGACGCGCGTGAAGCGGGTGGCCGTGGCATTGGGTAGCGAGATGCTCACGCGGGGCTGGATGATGGTGTAGCCGCGCGCGCGATGGCGTCCATCGGCCGCGAGTTCGACACGATTCAAGGGGTGCGCAATCGTCCCGATCAAACGGCAGGCAGCCCCGGGCGGCAACTGGGTGTCGGCGTCGAGGGTAATGACAAAAGAAATCGGGAGCGGCAGTTCGCCAACGGAGACAATGGAGTCGTCCCCGCCGCAGAGGTAGTCGTTCAGGTCTTCAATCTTGCCGCGCTTCCGCTCTCGCCCAATCCATCGCTGCTCGGTCTCGGACCACGTGCGCGGGCGATGAAAGAGGACGAAGCGGGGGCCGTGGCGGTCATTCAGGTCAGCAATGCCTTCCCGGATAGCCGAGAGCAGTGCCTCGTCTCTGGGCGTCGTCTCTTCGGAGGCGTCCGTGAAGTCAGAAAAGAGCGAGTAGAAGACATTCGGTTCAGGATTGGCAAGGAAGCGGATTTCCAGCTTTTCCACCTCCTGCCGCACTACGGCTTCATTCGCCAGCATCATCGGCACGACAACCAGCGTGGCGTGCTCCGCGGGAATCTCAGCTTCAAACTCCAGACGCGGGAGGCGGGTGGGTGGAATCAATGCCACCAACAGCGCATTCACGATCTGAATCGCCAACTCACTGAGCGGGAAAAGGGCAAGCAACGCGAAGATCATCAGGCGCACTTCGCTGCGCACGCCGCTCTCCCAAGCGAGCGACATCGATAAGCCGGTGAACGCGAGCGTCAGACCGATCACCAACGTGAGATAGGTCAGAGTGGGATGACGGCGAACCGCTCGCAAGACCTGCATGCTCAACGGGATAGAACCGGTGCCGCGTCGCTCCAACTCCGGACGGCCCTCGGCGAGCAAGTAATAGGCGGTCTGTCGTTGGAGGGGAATCGTCGCGGCGGCGGCCATCTCGACGGCTTGCCGTGCCACCTCCAACTGTCCGCGCCGGGTGTGGCGAGCGATCTCCTCCACCGCTCGCCGGCAACGATCGCGCGTCAGAAAATCCTGTTTCGCATGCAGGCCCGAGGGATCCTCACGAAGAATGGCCTCTACTGGCGATACCGCTTCAAACACCAGCTTGAAGTCGATGCGGCCCAGTTCGCGGAGACTGGTAACGTCATTGGCAATAGCCACGCGATCCGACGATTCATGATGCTGCTCGCGGCGCACCAGATCCGCCAGCGACTCGCCGACCCGCTCCTCCGCCCAACGCTGCACCGGAGCAAGGACATCGTCCTCACCCATGAGTTGCTCGCCGAGGAAGGCCAGGAAATGGTGGTCACCCGCATAGGGCTGGCGAGCCAACTCGTTCAGGAACTGGTCAAGCTGGGACGAAGAGTAGTGGCCGGCTGCCGCCAGACGATTGCCCCACAAGTAGGCGGCTTCGCGCAGGTCCTGGTCATGTCCGACCCCCACCGCCAGCCGCGCCAGTTCTTCGAGTAGTGCAATGCGCAGCATCAGCGGGAAGGACCACAGCTCGGCAATATCCAGCGGATAGGTCGCCTGATAAGCCGACAGCGAAGCGATCAGCTTCTCCTGCGTAATGATGCAGCCGGTGCGGCGAACAATCTCTACCGCCAGTTCATAGATGCGGATATTCTGCGGCTGCTGGCGAAGGGCGGGCAAAATGCGCGCGTAGTCCTTCGGCAGGTTCGCGCGCACTTCCGCAAAGTGCGATTCAAAAACGTGCGTGTTGTCGAGCAGCCACGCGGACGAAGCCGTGAGGGAGTGACCGAGGCGTGTCGCGTCCAACAGTCCGGCGCGCGGCCGGGCGAGCGTCTCTTCGATCGACGCCAGCCGATCCAGCAACTGCGATTTGGCGGTAAAGTCACCGCGCTCACCATGTTCGGCGCCGAGTGCCTGCACGGCAAGAACAAGATCGTCTTCACTGAGCGGATGATAGATGTCGACGTGCGGGTCGAGTGTGGGCCAAGTGGCCGGCAGCACAAACACGGCGGGAAGTGCATCCTGGCGCAGATCCTCAACGATGTCCTTGGTAGTCAGCGGTCCGGTAGGGACCAATAGAAGCGTTTCGCCCGGCAGCAACAGGGCGGAGTACTCGGAAAAAGACGAAGCCGGGTGGGGTTTTCCCGGCTCCGCCGGCCGCACGACTTGACATCGGTTCGCGCCCGCGGCACGGAGCCGTAGCCTCGCGGCCTCCGCCTCGTCGAAACCCGAACCATAGATGGCAAGAACGATCCGGCCTGAAACTTGTTCTTTGCGCTTGGCTCCTACCACGCCCGGCGACCCGCGAAGCGGGACACCCAAGCGGCGAGAAAGAGAACGCCGAAGAGAAGACCCGCCAATTTGCCTGCCTCAAAGCCCCAGCCGGAAACTCCACTACTAATCGCGAGCAATCCAAATATGGTCATCCAGCCGTGCATTGATCGACAGTCCTTTCGTTGTTTCTCATTCGTTCGGTCAAGGCCGGCCTGCTGTTGGTCAAGCCGGCCTTGTGGGAAACTTGTGCCACGAGTTTGCGGTTGATGGCAGAAGTCTCGTGGTTTCCGTAAGCAACTGGATGGCCATACTCAAACCCTCCGATTTTGAATCACTTACCGATTCCGGCAGGATGCAAGAAATGCAGATCTCAAGAAACTATTGCGCAGGGTGGCGAATCTAGCTTTAGGTAGGAATGAAGCATCAACTGCAAAGGTTCCGGCCCCGCATCGATAAGCTGCTTCGCGTGTTGGCGATGTTAACGTTGGCCGTGATCGGATTCCTGTCGTTTCTGAGCTGGAGGCGGTTTGAAACGGCGGTGACATCCACGCAACGTAGCCGCCAAGTGCTCGAAGCGAATGGCAGTCTGCTGGCGGCGGTAAAAGATGCCGAAGCGGCGATGCAACTTTTTGTCCTCAGCGGCAACGTCAACGATCTTGGCCCCTACTATGCCGTGCTCGAAACGCTGCCGGCGCGGAAGAAGAAGCTGCTCGAAGTGGCGGTGCTGCCCCATCAGTCCGGCTTGGCAGCGAAAATTGTGCGCTTAGCCGATGAAAGGGTCGGATTTCTTTCGATCGGGATTCAGATCCGGTATCGCCGGGGTTTGGACGCCGCGTTCAACTACATTCAAACGGCCGGCGGCCGAGAAAAGATGGAAGAGCTGCGCGCCTTAAGCGCTCAGCTCTTTATCGATGAGTACGATGACCAGGCGCAGACCGCGAATATTGCCGAACGCCGCGCCTTTGATGCGTTTCTGGTCGCCAGCGTCGGTTGCGCCCTGGCATTGGGGATCCTGATTTTGCTGCAACGAGCGGTCGATAGCGCCATTGCCCAACGGAACGCGGCGATCGGCGAGTTGGCGGAAACCAGCCAGCGATTGGAGATCACGCTTTCCAGCATCGGCGATGGCGTGATCGCCACGGACCGCCAAGGGCGCGTGACGTTCCTGAACCGCGTGGCCGAGAAGCTCACCGGCTGGACCTACGAAGAGGCGAGTGGGCGTCCAGCGGCGGAAGTCTTTCGGGTGGCGGACGAGGCCACTGGTGAGCTACAAATCAGCCCGCTAACCAAAGTTCTCGAATCAGGCGAGCAGCAGGATTTACCCGTGTCGAGCGTTCTGTTACCGCAGAGCGGTGAGCCGGTGGCGATCGCCGATCGCGGTTCCCCGATCCGCACGCCGAGTGGACAGATCGTGGGCGCTGTCCTCGTCTTCCGGGATATTCGCGAAAACCGGGAAGCGCAACGTCAGATCGAAAAATGGCATCGCCTCTTCCGGGCGGGCGGTTTCGGCATGGCTGTGATCGACTCCGAGGACAACACGCTGCTTGATCTCAACCCGGCCTTCGCCGCCATGCACGGCTATGAGGAGACCGACCTGGTCGGCAAAAACTACGCGACGCTGCTCGCGTCGACGGAACAGATTCCCAACCTGCAGGAAGGGCAAGTGACGTTCGAAGCGATGCACGTCCACCGCGACGGGCGCGCCTTCCCGGTACTCACCGACATTACGACGTTCCGCGATGCCGCGGGTCGAGCCACCTTGCGGGCCGGGTACTTCTCGGATATCACCGCCCGCACTCTAGCGGAGCGGATCAGCCGCCAGACTCAGGAACGCTTCAAGACCGCGGTCGAGGTAGTGGGCGACCTGATCTGGACCAATTCCGCCGAAGGCGAGATGTTGGGGGAACAACGCGCGTGGGGGCAACTTCACCGGGCAAACCTACGACGAGTATCAGGGATACGGTTGGGCGAGTGCGCTGCATCCGGATGACGTCGAGCCCACGCTGAAGGAATGGAAGGCGGCGGTGGCCGAAAGGCGCAAGTTCGTTACTGAACATCGTGTACGGCGCTTTGACGGCGTCTATCGGCTGTTCTCGGTCCGTGCGCTCCCCATGTTTGATGAGCAAGGGAAGGTTCAAGAGTGGGTCGGGGTTCACGCCGACATCACCGATGAGCGAGAGCAGCGGGAGCGGTTGACCGAAAGCGAGGTGCGGTTCCGCGGTTTGGCAACTTCCCTGCCCCAGGTAATCTGGTCCGCTCGGCCGGATGGCCAGCTCGAGTACACCAACCCGGCTTGGGCCGACTATCTGGGGACCGAGGCCAACGAAACGGGCGTGTGGGAAGACGCGCTGCATCCGGACGACGCGACCGATGTACTTCCCGAATGGCGCAAAGCGATGGAGGCGAAGCAGCCCTTCGAGTTCCATGCCCGTTTGAAGCGCGCTTGCGACGGCACCTATCGGGCGTTCCTTTGCCGCACGGTGCCGTTGTTGAATCAGGCTGGGCAGGTGATCCGTTGGTTTGGCAGTTGTACGGACATCGACGATCAGGCCCGCCGCGCCGACGAACTCAACCGGTCCAACGAGGCCTTGCGGCGCAGCAACGGCGATTTGGAGCAATTTGCCTACGCCGCCAGCCACGACTTGCAGGAACCGCTGCGGATGGTGGCGGTCTACACGCAGCTGTTGGCCGAGGAGTACGGCGCGCATCTCGACGAGTCCGCGCTTTACTACATCGACCAGACGTTAAAGGCCGCCCGGCGCATGGAGACGCTCCTGCAAGCGCTGTTGGCCTTTTCCATGGTGACCGCCCCCGCACCTGCGGAGGGTCGCGCGGAGGCTGGTGAGGCAGCCAAGGATGCCATCGATAATCTCGAAACGTTGATTAGCCGGACCGGCGCGGTGGTCCGCGTAGGAGACCTGCCGGAAGTGCGGATCCCCAGCGTGCGTCTCACCCAAATCTTTCAGAACCTGATTGGCAACTCGCTCAAGTACCGCCGTCCGGAAGTGACGCCGGAGGTTGAGCTACGCGCTGAAAAGCAGGCGGGCAATCGCTGGCTGTTTAGCGTGAAAGATAATGGCTTGGGCATGGAGAAGCAGTATCTCGACCAGATTTTCGGGATCTTCAAACGGCTCCATGGGCAGGATTACGAGGGCACCGGGATTGGCTTGGCCATTTGCCAGAGGATCGTCGAGAACCTGGGCGGGAAGATCTGGGCCGAATCCGAAGTCGGCGAAGGAACGACCTTTTTCTTCACACTGCCCGGAGTCTGAGGGCGGCAATAGTTTCCGCTGCGGTCAACCCTGTGTTGATTCTAAATGGGTTACCGTTTGGCAAAACGATTGCTCAGAGGGAAGTGACTTGAAAGGAGTCGTTTCCCATGCTTTGGACCGTTGCTGTTCTGTTGGCTGTCGCTTGGTTCCTGGGTCTGGTGAGCAGTTACACGATGAATGGATTCATCCACATCCTGCTCTTCCTGGCCATCGCGGTGGTATTAATCCGGGTGATACAGGGTCGACGGCCGATCTAACTGGTTAGACTAGGACTATGGTGCCCACAAAGGGGTGGGCGGTAAAGAGATGAGTGACAATCCGATGCGAATCGTGTTGGTGGAAGATAACGAGGGAGACGTGTTTCTGGTGCGACGGGCGTTGAATCAAAACGCCGTGCCGTACGAGATGCGCTTGGCACGGGACGGAGAAGATGCGCTGCGCATCGTCTCCGAGTACCGGGAAGGCACACGGCCGGACATTTTCGTTCTGGATCTGAATCTGCCGCGCTTAGGCGGCGGGCAAGTGCTGGAACGAATCCGAGCGAACCCAAATTTTAACGACACGCCGGTTATTGTCTTGACCTCGTCGGACTCGTCGCGGGACCGTACTCGAGCTCTCGAACTCGGGGCCGATCATTACTTTTGTAAGCCGACCGACCTGCGAAGTTTCATGGACCTGGGCCGCGTCATTCGCGACACCGTCATTGAGGGGCGGAAGAAGAGCAATTAGCGCTTACTTCTTCTGCCTTGCTTCCTGTGCCTTCCGTTCGAGTTCCTGCTCGAGCATCATTCGTTCCTGTTGCTTCTTGAACTGTTCGGCGTATGCTTCGTTCATCAGCGCGGAAAGATATTCGCCCACCAATCGATCGTTGCGCGTCCACAAAATCGCCTTCTTCTCCAGGTGATTGATGGCTTTCTGTTTTTGCTTCTGCGCCACTAGCGTCATCGCATAATTGCGATGCGCGAGGGCGAAGCCGATGTCCAGCGTCCAGGCCTGTTCAAAGAACTTTTCGGCCTGAGGCAGGTCTCCCCGACGTGCCGCGTAACTCCCCAAGTTGTTATAAGCGATGGCGCCGGTGCGGGCATCCAGACCCTGCCGCAGTGCCTCCGCGAAGCTGCGCTCGGCGTCATCCACCTGATTCATGTTTTGGTGGGCGATCCCCAGTTCAAAGGTCACTTCGCCCGCCTGGGGTAGCTGACGGGCGGCGTCCTTCATCGCCGCGAGCGCCTCAGGCGCCTTCTTCTGCGAAGTGAGAGCCCGTCCGAACCCGACCCAGGCTGCGAGCGAATCGGGCCGCTCCTTAGTGACCTGGCGAAGATGCGGTTCAGCCGCAACCACCTGACCTTGCCCCGCCAACGCCAAGCCCAAACCCAGCCGGGCTTCCGTATTTG